>JANQKG010000041.1 GCA_028281235.1 Afifellaceae bacterium
CAGGCGCGGCCGAAATCGCTCCAATCCGGGCGGAAGCGCAGCACCACGATGTCATAGATGGCGGCGCCGAGAATGACCGTATGGGCGATCCAGAAAAACCAGTACAGTGCTACACTGGGTCCGAAGGTCAGCGTCGGCTGGATGAAGGCTTGGGTCGTCAGGGCGATGGCCCAGAAATACAGCGTCGCCCGGAGCCACCGGTTGAGGGTAATGAGCGCGAGCGGCGCGATCAGGCCGCCAATGTCGCAGATGTGCAACGGCAGTCCGGTGACCGGGTCGATCCCATTCCAGTTCCAGGCCACATTGTAGAGCACCGATACGGAAATGGCGAAAGCCGAGAGCGCGTAGCGCAGGCTTCGCTCTCCCCGTTTATCAAGGCGGCGCCCAATCATCACCACGGCCGCGATCACGCCAAGGCAGGCGACGACTGAGACGACATGCAGTCCGCCAAAGGGCGCAAAGACGTCCCAACCGGCCTGATTCTGGGGGTCTATGGGCGTCATTGGCGACTCGCTCTGCGGTTCGGGAAGCGTGCCTCACGCGGACCGGGAGGCAGCGGTGGAGCATGGCGCAGACCATTTAGAGCATTTTCAGCCGAGGTGGGAAACGGTCCGCCGGAGACAAAGCGACCCACGATGACGCACAAAGGGAACTTCGGATTTCGCCGAAACGTATTTCCCTCTAAGGGTTCAGGACTGCTGTGACCTGATGCTCCGACTCTGACGGTCCGATCCCGGACCATCAGGTAAGGAACACAAGCTAATCCGGTGCTTTGTGATGCGGCACCAACACGATGAGAAGAACTCAAGCGTTGTTACCGCATCACTAGCGCGCGATTCGCCCAGGTTGAATCGATCGCGCTCCATTTCTCTTTGTTTTGTCGCATGATCTTGTCCGAACAGTCTGCAACTTTTCGCGATCATGCTCCAGCTCACCGCCCTGCAACGTGTTACCTCTCCCCGCTCGCGGGGAGAGGTCGACGCGCGAAGCGCGGCGGGTGAGGGGCCAGCACAGCATCGCGGAGAAGCAAGAGCCCCTCATCCGGCTCGCGGCATTGCCGCTCGCCACCTTCTCCCCGCACGCGGGGAGAAGGAAACGCGTTCTTCCTCAGAATACCTTCATCTCTGCTCGGTCGAGGCGCCGACCTTCGACCGGCGAACAGAGACAATCGTTGCTCTGACCCGCGATCAACCGCTCGCGCCCTCAGCCTGCATTTGCGCGTGCAGGGCGCGCAGGCCCTCCCGGTAGGTCGGATAGCGCAGCGTGACGCCGAGCTCCCGTTTCAGCCGTGTGTTCTCAACGCGCTTGCACTCCTGATAGAAGCTCAACGCCATCGGGCTCGTGGTCTTGGCCGCCTCTGCTAAGTCGATTTCAGGCGGCGGTGCCACTTGCAAAAGCTCGGCCGCATAGAGGATCGGATCGCCGGGTGGGGATGGCTCGTCGTCGGTGACGTTGAACACCCCGTTGGCGCGGCGTGCAATGGCGGCGTCGATCGCCTGGCCAATATCGGTCACGTGAATGCGGTTGAACACCTGACCCGGCTTGAGGATGCGGCGCGCGCTGCCGCGGATGATGGAGACCAACGCGTTCTGCCCCGGCCCGTAGATGCCGGCGAGGCGCAGAATGGCGACGGGAAGTCTTCGGCGCGCGCCGATCGTCTCCCAGGCGCGTTCGGCCGCCAATCGATCGCGACCGCGGTGGTTCACCGGCTCCGGCGGCGTGGTTTCGCTGACCCAGCCTCCGCCGTGGTCGCCATACACGCCGAGTGTCGAGAGCAGCACAGCGGACTGAAGGCGCGGCGCCTGCAGTATCTCATCGGCCAGCACGGCGAGGACCGGGTCGAAGCCGTCGGCGGGCGCGGCCGAGATCAACAGGACGTCGGCGGCCTCGACGGCGTCCAAGATCGCGCGCGAGGCCGAAAGGCCGTCGAACTCGATCATCTCGATGGCGCGATCTCCGAAGCGCTGCTGGGCCAGCGTCGCGGCATGCTTCGGCGTCCGCGTCGTTCCGATGATTCGGTCGAAGCGCGAGCCGAACGCCTCCGCATAATGCTGCGCGCAATAGCCGAAACCCATACAAAGAAG
>JANQKG010000049.1 GCA_028281235.1 Afifellaceae bacterium
GCCGGAAGGCGGCTCGGCTCGGCATGGCGCGCACATCCCCCTGATCGACCGGGTTGCCTGGCTTGCTGTCGGTATCGGCATCGGCGCCGGGCTCATGGCGCTGCTCGGGTAAGCCATGAACCGGTGCTTGCAAAGTCGAGTCGATGCGTCGCTCGGGTTTCCGCCAGATAGCGACCTTCTGCGAGGCCTTCTCCCCCGGTCTACCAACTCCGCCTCATGGTCTTCACACGCGGCCTTGATAGCAAGCGCACTAACCAAAGAGATAATCCCCTCGGACGATGGCGAGTTGATCCATCGCGCATTGCCCTTAACCGTCTTCGGATCGTCCATCGGATTACGCCTTTCAACAAAGGAGCATGATGATCAGAATGAACGGTCGAAGGCGCTACCATAAGTAGCCCGAAAGCCCATCTTATTATTTATTTTCAATACGTTACTTGATTCTTGGTAGCGGAGGAGGGACTCGAACCCCCGACCCGCGGATTATGATTCCGCTGCTCTAACCAACTGAGCTACTCCGCCAGTCCGATCTATCCGCCAGCTTCACCATCGAGGTGCCGAACACCGGCCCGTTGTGGCCGCTTTTCACGCACGGTCGGATAGCGCGGGCGTATATGCCACTGCCCCCTCCCGGAGGCAACGATCATTTGCCGCCCAGCGATATAGATAGCACTATAGATAGGTGGCCGGCTCCCGGCCACCAGGGAAAGAAGGCGGTCACCGTCACGTCCGGGCGAGGCGTCCGACTTACGCCCAACGCCGGAGATGCGCAGGCCTTACACAGGCAGGAACCTGCGGCCGTGAACCTCGTTGAGAAGCTGGGCCAGGCCGACATAAACGGCGACCGCGCCACAGGCGATCCCCTCCAAGCCGGCGATACGAAGCACCCATCCGCTGCCGGTCATGTTGGCCAGTGCCAACAGGAAGAACAGCACGGTCAGCATCAGGAACACCACCTGCAATCCGCGCCCGAGCTTCAAGGTGCCGACAAACAGGATCGCCGTGAACACACCCCACAGTCCAAGATAGGCCGCCATCGCGACTGGGCCCGGCGCAACGCCCCATTGCAGGTGCGGAATGACGAAGATGCCGCCAAGGCTCAGCCAGAAGAACCCGTAAGACGTGAAGGCCGTGGTTCCAAAGCTGTTGCCCTTTCGCCATTCCATCAGCCCGGCAAGAACCTGGGCAAGCCCGCCGTAGAAGATGCCCATGGCAAGGATCATCGCGTCGAGCGGATAAAGGCCGGCATTGTGAAGGTTCAGCAAGATCGTCGTGAGACCGAAGGCGCTGAGCCCGAGCGGCGCAGGATTGGCAGTGTCGTCCGCGAGTTCAACCCGCGACCGGTTTGGTTGATGTTCCACGGGAACCTCTTTCGGGAATTTGGTGGAGGGAGGACTTGAATCAGATCGCTCCCAAACTTGCCCAAAGGCCGGCAGATTTCATTGCGGCAGCGCAAACGATGTCTGATAGAACGCTCCGCGCCGGCTCGCTCTTTGGGCGAGATGGCAGCGACAAACGATAGAGCGCTTGAGCGATCCAGCGAACGTAATGACGCACTTGGTGCTCCGCCCTCTCCTGCCGAAGCGACGTCGCCTCGTTTTCGTCGCCGTCGATCGGCGCCCCGCCAATAAGCGCGTGCCGCTTGACCAACGGCCGCTCGCGCCGCAGGGAAGACGGCAGCAGCTTTGGGGGGACCTATGAAGCCGGACGTGCTCGTCGTCGTGCCGCTCATGCCGTTTGTGATGGAGGCGCTTGAGGAACGCTACACGCTGCACAAGCTTTATGAGGCGGAAGACCAGGACGCCTTTCTGGCGTCCGTAGGTGAGCGCGTCAGGGGGATTGCCACCGGCGGCCGTGCCTCCGCGGCGTTGATCGACGCCTGCCCCAATGTTGAGATCATCAGCTCCTTCGGGGTCGGAACCGACGGGATCGATTCAGAGCACGCCAGAAAGCGTGGCGTGCCCGTTTGCAACACGCCGGACGTGCTGAACGACGAAGTCGCCAACACGGCCATTCTTCTGCTGCTCACCACGATCCGCCGCTTCGCGGCGTATGATCGTTACGTCCGCGATGGGCGCTGGGTGCGCGAGGGCGATCCGCCGCTCACCCATTCCATCGCCGGGCGCCAGGTCGGCATTGTCGGGCTCGGCCGGATCGGACGCGCCATCGCCGAAAAGCTGAGCGTCTTTCACTGCAAGATCGCCTATTTCGCCCGCAGCGAAAGATCCGACACGCCCTATCGCTACTACCGCGATGTCGCGGACCTGGCACGTGACAGCGACGCGCTCGTCGTCATCGTGCCGGGCGGCGCGGAAACGAAGAACCTCATCGACCGCCGCGTCATCGATGCGCTGGGGCCGGAGGGCATCCTCGTCAATATCGCGCGCGGCTCCGTCGTCGACGAGCCGGAACTGGTTGCCGCGTTAGAGGAGGGTCGACTGGGCGCCGCCGGGCTCGATGTCTTCGTCGACGAGCCGAACGTGCCGGAGGCGCTTTTTGGCATGGACAATGTCGTGCTGCAGCCGCACCAGGGGAGCGCCACCCTTGAGACCCGTCGCGCCATGGGCCAGCTGGTTCTCGACAATCTCGCCGCACATTTCGACGGCAAGCCGCTTCTGACACCACTGTTCTAGAGACTTATGTGTCGTCGCGACGCCGATCGCGGCGTCCGAGCAGAAAGCCGATCACCAACGCCAATCCGGCACCCACCACGATGGGGTTCTTCAGCGGCGGCTGATCGGCCCCGAGCGAGTCGCCGAGCCGCGAGACGCTGTCCTTAAGCTCATCCACCGCTTCCTCGACCGAGCCCTGCCCTTTCCGCTCTCCGGCCCCGATCGGTCTGGAGGCAAGAAGAAAGAGGATAAACGCAGCCACCAGAAGCACGCCGCCAATGATCGCTGCCGAGGCGATCGGATTGATAAGCGCGGAAAGCCCCAGATGCGCCGCCAAAAGCAGGAAGCAGAGCGCGCCGAAGAAAACGATAGCGCCGGCAACGCCAAGCGACCCGCGAACCGCAATGGCGCGGGCCTGCCGTTTCACACGAGACGCAACGAGCGCGATGCCGACGGCGCGAGCCTGCTTGAGCATGGCGAACGCCTATCGGCGCGAGATCAGCCCAGCGAGAAAGCCGAGCCCGAGCGCCACCAGCACGGCAGCGAAGGGGTTCTGCACGATCTTCTCTTCCAGCGCCTCTCCATAGGCACGCGCTTCCTTCAACGCTTCGTCGGCCTGTTCTGCGCCTTTGCGCTTATAATCGTCGGCCGCCTGTTCGACCTTGCTGCGCCCCTCGCGCACACCCGTCTTGACGAGTTCGGCGAGCGTTGCGCCGATCGCCGCCAGATCCTCCTTCAAGGTCTCAATTTGCGCCTGCAGCTCTTCCGTGTTGCCACTCGCGGCGGACTGGCTGCCACCGCGCGACTGTCGGCCACTGCCCGATGTCTCGCTTGCCATAACGCCTCCATCACTCATTGCCGACGGTTCAGGCCGACGGCTCTCTGTAGACTTTATAGAGGATATCGGGCCACGTGCGCCCCATTTAGGGACGCACCGGTAAACGATTGTGCGGCGTCAAGCTGCCGCGGCGCGCTCCGCCGCGGAGACCGTCGCGTCGATGACGCCACCGCCCAGAACGCGCGCATCGGCGCCGGCCCCGTCATAAAGAACGCAGGCTTGGCCGGGCGCCACGCCCGTTTCGTCGCCGGCGAGCTCTACGACCGGCTTGCCATCGTCACGCCGGATCGTCGCGGCGACAGGCGGGCGCGTGGAGCGCACACGTGCAAAGGCGGCGATCCCGTCCGCCGTGAGGTCGGCGAAGTCGCCGTCGCCGAGCCAGTTGAAGTCGCGAAGCCGGATGGCGCGCGCCGCAAGCGCTTCGCGCGGGCCGACGATGACACGCGCGTTCGCCGCATCGAGCCGCACCACGAAAAGCGGCTCGCCGGCGGCAATCCCCAAACCGCGACGCTGGCCGATCGTAAAGCGGATGACCCCGTCATGCCGGCCAAGCACCCTGCCGTCCACATGCACGATATCGCCCGGCCTGACGGCTTCCGGCTTCAGCTTCTCCACCACATCGGTGTAGCGGCCCTGCGGCACGAAGCAGATATCCTGGCTGTCGTGCTTCTCCGCCACGGCAAGCCCCATCTCGCGTGCCAGTTCGCGCGTCTCGTCCTTGGTCAGCTCGCCGAGCGGAAAGCGCAAGAAGTCCAGTTGCTCTGGCGTGGTGGCAAACAGAAAGTAGCTCTGGTCCCGATCGAGATCGACCGGGCGAAACATGGCACGCCGCGCGCCAACGATCTGCGAACGCACGTAATGGCCGGTCACCATCGCCACGGCGTCGAGCTCTCGGGCCGTCTCTAGAAGGTCGGCGAACTTGACGGTCTGGTTGCAGGAAACGCAGGGAATCGGCGTCTCCCCTCGCACGTAGCTGTCGGCGAAGGGCTCCATCACCTGGGTACGGAATCGCTCTTCGTAATCCAGCACGTAATGGGGAATGCCAAGCCGCGCCGCGACCTGCCGCGCATCGTGAATGTCCTGCCCCGCGCAGCACGCGCCTTTGCGGTGCGTCGCCGCGCCGTGGTCGTAGAGCTGCAGCGTCACGCCAATGGCGTCGTAGCCGGCGCGCGCCACCAGCGCCGCTGCCACGGAGGAATCGACGCCGCCGGACATGGCGACGAGCACGCGCGTTTCCGCACGTGATCCGGGAAGTCCAAGGTCGATATCCATCATGCCGATACTCCGGGAGGGACATATAGCCTAGGCGGGCTGGCGAGCAAGGTCGGTTGCCAAAAGTTAAGGGAATTCAAGACTCTGACTTAGGCGATTTTTAAGGGGAAGGGTTTAGACGAAGACCTGTGACCTGTAGTGCGTAAGAGTCATCGACATGGCTGAACACATCCGTCCGCGCGTGAAATATGTGATCGGACCCGACGGTAGCCCCCTCACGATCGCCGATCTTCCCTCAACCAACACCAAGCGTTGGGTTATCCGGCGCAAGGCTGAAGTGGTTGCGGCCGTGCGCGGCGGCCTTTTGAGCCTGGAAGAGGCCTGCGAGCGTTACACGCTGACGGTGGAGGAATTTCTCTCCTGGCAGATGTCGATCGACCAGCACGGGTTGGCGGGCCTGCGCACAACCAAGATCCAGAAATACCGCGACTGATCGCTCCAGTTTCCTAGGTATCCAGGAATAAACGCCGTTGCTTCGCGCACCGCCCGCCCTCTCCCCTGGCGGGAGAGGGTGGCCCTCGCGCTTGCGCGAGGGTCGGGAGAGGGGGAGGATGCCCTATGTCTCGGCGCCCCGTCCCCAAGGAGCAGCGGCAGTTCGCCAAAAAGCTCCGCAAAGAACAGACCGCTCTTGAACGCGGCATCTGGCACGAGCTAAGGGCGAGACGCCTGGACGGGTGGAAATTCCGAAGGCAAGTGCCGATCCAGGGCTATGTCGCGGACTTCGTGTGTCTCGAAGCACGACTCGTTGTGGAGATGGACGGGCCGATGCATCGAGTTGCGGAACAAAAACTCAGGGACGCCAGGCGGGATGATGTACTCCGCCGGAACGGCTTCGCTGTCCTGAGATTCTCCGACGGCACGGCGCTGGCCACCGTGCTTGAGGAAATACGTCGATGCCTGCAAGGCCCCCTCTCCCGACCCTCGCCTGACGGCTCGGGCCACCCTCTCCCGCAAGGGGAGAGGGCTGGCCATTAGCGACGACGCATATGACCACCGGCACCCACGAATATATCGACGATCCGCGTAATGCCGGCATCCTCGTGTCTGTCAACGGCGAACTCGTGCCGCGCGACAAGGCGGTGGTCTCCGTCTTCGATTCCGGCTTCGTCCTCGGTGACGGCGTCTGGGAAGGTCTACGCCTGAAGGACGGTGGCGTCGCCTTCCTCGATGCGCATCTCGACCGCCTCTACGAAGGTGCCAAGGCGATCGACATGGAGATTGGCCTGTCGCGCGATGCGCTGTCGGAGCAGCTCTTCGCCTGCCTCCGAGCCAACGCCATGCATGACGGCGTGCACATTCGTCTTATGGTGACACGCGGCGTCAAGCGCACGCCCTACCAGGATCCGCGGGTCACCATCGGACCGGCGACGATCGTCATCATCCCCGAATACAAGGCTCCCAAACCAGACCTGCAGGAAAGCGGCATCCGGCTCTTCACCGTTCACGTGCGCCGCACAGGCCCCGCCGAGCAGGACCAGAAACTCAACTCCCATTCCAAGCTGAACTGCATCCTGGCCTGCATCCAGGCGACCAAGGCCGGCGCCGATGAAGCGCTGATGCTCGACCCGGCGGGCTTCGTCGCCACCTGCAATTCCACGCATTTCTTCATCGTGCGGCGGGGCGAGCTATGGACCTCGCCGCCGGATTATTGCCTGGGCGGGATCACGCGCGGGAACATCTTGAGCGTCGCCCGCGAGGCCGACATTCCGGCGCTGGAGAAACGGTTCTCGCTGACCGATGTCTATGGCGCCGACGAGGCCTTTGTAACGGGGACTTTTGCCGGGACCGTTCCGGTCGCAAGCGTTGACGGCCGAACGATCGGCAATGGCGGCGCCCTCCCCGGCCCGCTCACCACACGCCTGGCGGCACTCTACAAGGCCCTGGCCGCGCGTTCCTTGGCGCCGATTGCCGAGCCCGCCCGGTGAGCGCAAACCGCGACTGCGAGACCGTGCGCATCGCCATGTGGTCCGGTCCCCGCAATCTCTCCACTGCGCTGATGCGTTCCTTCGGCAACCGCCCCGACTGCGCCGTCGTCGACGAGCCGTTCTACGCCGCCTATCTGGCGCTTTCCGGCGCCGACCATCCGATGCGCGAGGAGGTGCTGCAGAGCCAGCCCACCGATTGGCACGACGTCGCGGCGCGCCTGGTCGGGCCCGCCCCCGAGGGCGCACGACTGTGGTACCAGAAGCACATGACGCATCATATGCGACCGGAGATTGGGCGCGACTGGATGCGCGCCTGCCGCCACGCTTTTCTCATCCGCCATCCGGTGCGGGTTCTCGCCTCCTACGCAGGCAAGCGCGAGGCGGTCGCCTTTGCCGATATCGGTTTTCAGGAGCAGGAAGAGCTTTTCAACGAAGCCGCCGATCTCGCCGGCGAGGCGCCGCCGGTGGTGGATGCGGACGCGCTTTTGGCGGACCCGCGTGGCGTGCTCAGCCGCCTTTGCGCGGCTCTCGCCATACCCTTCCACGAGAAGATGCTGAGCTGGCCGAGCGGGCCGCGTAAGAGCGATGGCGTGTGGGCGGCGCATTGGTACGACACGGTGAACCGGTCGACCGGCTTCGCGCCGGCCAAGCCCCACCCTGAGCTGGACGTGCCCCGCATGCAGCGCCTCGCGGATGAGGCGCTGCCGATCTACGAGCGGCTTGCCGCTCGCGCTTTATAGTAAGGTTATCCGGCCGCCCGTTCGGCTTCGTGGTGGGCCCCATCCTGCGCCGTCTCCCGCTGCAGCTTCTCCTCCTCGCGGTCGACTTCCGCCTCCGCAAGGTCGAACGCCGCCTTGGCGGTATCGAGCTGCTGGTTGAGCTCATCGATGGACGCCTGCAGATTTTCCCGGCGCTGGCTGGCCGCGCGGGCGAAGGTCGAGTAGGCAAAATGCTTCTCGTCCTCGATGCCGGTGCGGCGGTGCTCGGCGGCGATTTCCAGGTCAAGGTCGGACACCATGCGGGTGAACTCCTCGATCATCGTCTCGATCTGGCCGACCTGGCGACGCCTCTCTTCGGCCTGAAACCGCAGCATGCGGATAGCCGAGTCCCGTGACTTCATACGCAATACTCCCCCAAAGTCCCGAGCCGTCCACCTGCCTTGTGCTTCCTTGACCCATCGGCTTTAGCTGGCAGACGGTAACGTTTCGTTTACGGGTCGCATTAATCATGCCCGAGATGATTTAAGGCCGGGTAAATCCACACCTTGGGTCGCTCGTTTGGGCCGAGGCCATTAATGAGGCGGCCATGCGACGGTCTGTTAGCGGGAGAAGTTCGGCCGAGACGCAGGCAGGGCTGGGTTTAGATTCAAGAATGGATTCAAGACGCTACAGTAGAATGTTCACGGGACGCGCTTGCCGGCCCGAAACAGAATCTGTTAACCATTCCAGGTTAGCCTGTGCGTCGGAATTGATCTGCTTCTGTGCGCCGGCATGCGTTGAGTTAAGTCACTCTGGCGCCTAAGGGGCTGACAAGGGGATTGGGATGCGGGTCCTTCTGATCGAAGACGACAGTGCCACGGCACAGTCGATCGAGTTGATGCTGAAGTCGGAGAACTTCAACGTCTATATTACGGATCTTGGAGAAGAAGGCGTCGATCTCGGCAAGCTGTACGATTACGACATCATTCTCCTCGACCTGAACCTCCCCGACATGAGCGGCTACGACGTCTTGAAGACGCTGCGCGTGGCCAAGGTGAAGACCCCGATCCTTATTCTGTCCGGCCTCGGCGCCATAGAAGACAAGGTCCGCGGCCTCGGCTTCGGCGCCGACGATTACATGACCAAGCCGTTCCATAAGGACGAGCTGATCGCCCGCATCAACGCCATCGTCCGGCGCTCCAAGGGCCACGCCCAATCCGTTATTCAAACCGGCGACCTGCGCGTCAATCTCGACACCAAGACGGTCGAGGTGAACGGCAGCCGTGTGCATCTGACCGGCAAGGAATATCAGATGCTGGAGCTCCTATCGCTGCGCAAGGGGACCACCCTCACCAAAGAGATGTTCCTCAACCATCTCTATGGCGGGATGGACGAGCCGGAACTGAAGATCATCGACGTCTTCATCTGCAAGCTGCGCAAGAAGCTCGCCGCAGCGACCGACGGCAAGAACTACATCGAGACGGTGTGGGG
>JANQKG010000002.1 GCA_028281235.1 Afifellaceae bacterium
AGCGCCGGTAGTCGGGCGTGTCGGATTGGAACAGCGCGTTCAGCGAATGCGACGGCGTGTCGATGCGCGAGATGCCGAAGATCGCCAGCGCGCTGAGGCTGATGATCAGCGCTAGTGCTATCCACGGCGCGCCGGCAGAGACATGGCCAAGCCGATGCAAACCCCAACCGAGCCTATGGACCAATCCGCCTCTCCTTCTCGCAACCGGGCACGCCGGTCGACACGCAGCCGGGCTCAGCGGATGCCTTTCGACACACCGAAGACAACAGCATCGTCGATCTCAGAATCTCAGTCCGGGCAACGGCCGTGACCCATCGAAGAAACGCGATAGCCGAAACGGCGTCAGGTCGATATCCGATTCGCCGGCCGTCGCAAGATCGGCCAACGCCTCCCCGGCCGCCGGCGCCAAGCCGAAGCCGTGCCCGGAAAAGCCAGAGCCAATGACAAGGCCCGCGTGTTGCGGCACGGCCGATATCACAGGCAGCGCGTCGGGAGTGATGTCCATGACGCCGGCCCAGCGCTGCTTGATGCGCGCGCCGTCAAAGATCGGAAATGCGCGCTGCAGGCGTTCAAGCGCGGCTGACATGCTTTCGGCTGCCAGCGGCGGATTGAGCACGCGGCGGCGCTCATAGGGCCCGGTGCCGCCCATCCATTGCAGCGCCATGTCGCGCCAATCGCTCGCCGCAAGCCCAGAAAATCGCGGGCGGACGTAGCTCTTCACAAAGCCCCATTCCTGCCGCAGGCCGCGGATGAAGTGCGAGGCGAAGCGGATCACGTCCGGACCGACCGGCAATTCCGCAGCGCCCCCGTGGCCGACGAGATAGCTGCCGTCGCGCTGCCGACCGAAAGAAAAGCCATCGCCGAACACGCTCGTCTTCAGCGCCGCGGCGAGCGGCTCGGTCGCGAGCACCGAAGACACGACCTTGATCATCGGCAGCGTCACGCCATGGGCACGGCAAAAGAGCGACGACCACGCACCGGCCGCAACGATCAGGCTTTGGCAGGCGATGCGGCCGTGCTCGGTGACGATGGCGGAGACACGGCCGGCCGTGGTTTCGAAGCCCTGCACGGCGCAATGCGTATAGATGCGTGCGCCAGCCTGCGCGGCGGCTGAGGCAATTTGCGCGACGGCGAGGTCCGGATCGGCGCGGCCGTCGCTGGGCATATGGAGCGCAAACGCCCAGTCCTGTTTCAGGTCGGGCAGAAGCTCAGCCAGCTCCGCCTTACTCAAAGGGCGCGCTAGATCCGCTGGCGGTGCATGGGTGTCGAGATAGGCTGTGTAACGCTCAGCCTGCTCGTCGGTTCGCGCGAGATAAACAATACCTGACGCATTGAACGGCAGCTGCGCGCCGGAATCGCTCGCATCCCGCCACATCCGCATGGCCTTCGCCGCCAGCGGTTGTTCGTGCATGTCGCGACCAACCTCCCGGCACCATCCCCAGCATCGCGTCGATTGTTCGCCGCCAAGCCGACCCTTTTCGAACACCGCCACCGAAAAGCCCCGCCGCGACAATCTGAGCGCTGCGAAGAGCCCGATGATGCCGCCACCGACAATCGCCACGTCGACGTGGCCGGGCTCGTTCGCCGGGTCCGATGCGGAAAGGAATCGCCGGTGCGAAACGTGTTGCGGCAGTGCGTTGCTTTCCAGGCCGCCCAGCCGGGCGAGCGCGGCGCCATCCCCCAAAGTGCCTGCCCTCTCGCGTTTCTTGTCGGGACGGCCTGCCGTTCGGTCGTTCCGGGCAGAGTGAACCTAACGCATAGGTCAAGGATTGGAAAATCACCGCAAGTTGCCGCGCGCGCCCGCTTTGGTTGGCAATGGGCGGTGGTCGGTTCGGCGGAAGCACGCTAATGACCGCCCGGCGGGCGCGACAAAAGGCGCGATGGCTTACGAAGGCGCGATGCCTTGCGATCGGAACGAGACCCAACCAAATCTAGACGCGGCGTGTGCAAACAGCCGAAGCCGCGGCCGATCTGTTGTCGCGGAAGCGTTATGTTTCTTCACTACGCCGGTTCGGATCATTGTACAAGCGATTCGCTGACAGGCGTTGGGGATGAGCTGGCTTGACGTGACGCCATCGAACGGGCTGGGACGCAAACCGTTGAGAAGCGCCTTCGTGATGGGCCGGCGAATCCTGTCGCGGCCCACCTTCGGTCGGCGATTTGCGTGGCCTGCCCCCTCCAGTGAATTGTCGCTCGGTCGGCTTGGAGACCTCGAAGTACGGCTCGCCGCATCGGCCGCGGAAGTACGGCGCGCGCAGGCGCTGCGCTATCACGTCTTCTTCCAGGAGATGTCGGCGCGCAGCGACATGCGCACACGCCGGCTTTGCCGCGACACCGACCGCTTCGACCGTCTTTGCGACCACCTTCTTGTCATCGACCACGCCGTCACGGACCGCACATTGCTGAAGCGCATGCCGCGAGTGGTCGGCACCTATCGTCTGCTGCGCGATGATGTGGCGCGTTTCAATGGCGGCTTCTACACAAGCGGCGAGTTTGACATCGCGCCGCTCTTGAAGCGCAAGGCGTCGCACAGGTTCCTGGAGCTCGGACGCTCTTGTGTGCTGGCGCCCTATCGCAACAAGCGCACCGTGGAACTTCTTTGGCACGGCGCGTGGTCCTATGTGCTGGCCCACAGCATGGATGTGATGATCGGCTGCGCGAGCCTTGAGGGCACCGATCCGGATCGATTGGCGCATCAGCTCAGCTTTTTGCATCACCACGCGCGCGCGCCGGAGGATTGGCGGGTCCGCGCGCTTGACAGCCATTACGTGGAGATGAACCGGCTACCGGCGGAATCCATCGACATGCGCGCCGCATTGCGGACCCTGCCGCCGCTGATCAAAGGCTATCTGCGCCTCGGCGCCTATGTCGGCGACGGGGCCGTCATCGACGAGCAGTTCGGCACGACGGATGTGTGCATCATCCTGCCGGTGTCGGCGATCCAGTCGCGCTATGTCGACCATTACGGCGCCGACGCCAGCCGCTACGCGGTCAAAGCCGAGAAGTCGACACGCGACGCGCCTCTCGCCGCCGCCTGACCCGCACATAAAGCGCGCCGTCGCCGCCATGGCGGCGGCCGGCCGGCTCAAACCCAACGACGAGATGCCTAAGGTCCGGGCGCGCCAGCCACGCCGGAACCGATTGCCTGAGCACGCCGCGGCCTTCGCCGTTGCCCTTGCCGGTGACGACAAGCACGACGCGATGGCCGCGCGCTTGGGCATGGTGCAGAAATGTCTGAAGCCGTGCGAACGCCCGCTCCTGCCGCATGCCGTGAAGATCGATGCGCGCGTCGATCTCAACCAGCCCTCGCACCAGGCGACGGCGGGTCCGCTCCTGCAACGGCGCCAGCGCCGGCGGACGTTTTGCAGGCGCTGACACATTCACCTTTGGTGATGACGCCGGTCGCTTGGCGCGCGTCTCGCTCACGCTTTTTGGTTTGCGAGGCGCTGTCACGGCGGCCGCGCTTGGACGCGCCTTCGCCATCTTCTTCTTGCTAAGCGGCTGGACCGTCTCGCTGAGGCGCTCCCATAGCGCGCGCTCTTCGTCCGTCAGCTTGCGGGTCATGCTGCGTCAACCGCCTTCGGCATCAGGACAGTCATCGACGCCGCGTGCCGGATGCCGCCGGCGACCGACCCCGCCGCTTGCCCTGAGCCGACAAAGATGTCGCCGCGCGCCGGTCCGACAATGGCCGAACCCGTATCGTGAGCGATCACGAGCCGGCGGAAGGGCTTCCCCGTTTCGTCGATCGTCAGGCTGGTGGCCTCAACCCAGATCGGAGTGTGGAAGGTGTGAAGCATGCGATCAATTGCAAGAGAGCGACCAGGACAAAGCGGAATGCCGGCGACGCCGATTGGGCCGTCGGCGGCGTCGGCTTCGGTTTGCCTGAAGAAGATGAAGGAGCGGTTTTCCTGCATCAGCCCCTTCGCCGCAGCCGGATGCGCCTTCAGCCAGGCTTCCAGCCCGTCCTTGTCGGCCGCGTCCTTCGACAGGATATTGCGCTCCACCGCCAAGCGTCCGATCGACGTGTAGGCGTGGCCGGATTTGCCGTCGTAGCCGACGCGCAGGATACGGCCGTCTTGAAGCCGCAACCGCGCGGAGCCCTGCACATGGATGAAGAACGCCTCGACCGGATCGGCGAGCCAGGCAAGCTCAAGGCCGCGTCCGGCGAGCGCGCCGGCTTCAATCGCCGCGCGATCATGGTAGGCGACGATACGATCTTCATGCCGGCGCCCGAATTCTATTTCGGGGTTCCAGTCGGGCGGCCGTTCCGACGCAGCAATCTCGATCAGGTCGTCGGGACGCCGGTAGAGCGGAGTATCGAAGGCATCGGTTCGCGTCAGGCTCGCGGCCACTTCGGGCTCATAGTACCCGGTGACGAAGCCGGATGGCGTGCCATCGATTTCGATGCGATGCGGGGCGAAATAGCGCTCAAAGAACGCGCGCGCTGCGTCACGCCCGCCGTGGCTTAGATGACGGGCGGCGCGTGCAGCTTCTCTGAGCGCAGCACCATCGATACCAAGCTGGCGTGTCTTCGGCGGTGCCTTCTCCATACGGCTGACGCCGGCCAGGAAAGCATCGAGAGCCGCCTCATGTGCGTCGGCGTTCCACCCGGCAATCTCGGAGAAAGGAGTCGCGCGAAGAATCACGCTGAAGGTCTAGAGCCTTATCCATTCTGATTGAATCAGAACGGAGGCTCTATGTCTTTGCTGGAGCATGATCTTTATCCGACCTTGCTTCGCCCGCCGAAGCGGGCTTCGCGAAGGCGGGAACCGGTATCCACTTTTCGGGATCATGCTCTAGCGTCAGACCGCCTCGGTGGCGACGAGCTTCCAGTTCGGATCACGGGAGCTGAGGTCGCGGGCGAATGTCCACGCGTCGCGAATGGTCTGAACGTCGGTGGGATCGCCCTCAATCACCCGGCCCTCTTTGTCGCGGGTGCAGTTGATCAGCTCAGCGACGAAACGCACCGAGACATGCGCAGAGCGGCCCTCCAGGCCGGCGGCCGTGATCTTGGATTCCTCAATGCCGACGAAAGTCAGCTCAGTGGCCTCTCCCCTGCCCTCACGCTCGGTGATGGCGGACACGAAGCCCTCATACACGTCGTTCGCCAGCAAACTCTTCAGGGACGCTCGGTCGCCCTGCGCGAACGCCGTCACAATCATCTCATAGGCGACGCGCGCACCGGCCAGGAAGTGCTCCGGCTCAAAGTCCGGCGTCGCCTTCGACAGCGCCACCAGCCCGTCATGCGCCGGCGTGCCCGGCGTGGCGTATTTAGCAAGCGGCTCCAGGTCGACGGAATCTGCTGGTGTCGCGGAGCCATGCTCGCGCGGCGGCAGGGACACCACATTGTCATTGCGGGCGCCGGCCGGCGGCTTGACGTTCGGGTCAAACGGAGACGGCTCATTGCCGGTACGACGGCCGAGCACGCTGCCAAGCCGCATGAATATGACGACCGCAATGATCAGAAAAATGATGGAATAGACGTCAAAAAACCCGCTCATGCCTAGAATCGGCTCGCAGTTCCGGAGGCGCCGAGCCTTGGCGGCGCCTTACACCGGGCAATGTAAGCAGCTTTCGCGGTAAGTCCAGGGATGGCATGCCGAATCCTTGGCGGGATTTGCGTTGCAGTCTCAGCCCACCGCCCCATATCACGGGCCACAGGAGCAGCCATGCGTATTCCCTTCTCCCTCGTCTTTCTCGTCTTCGTCCTGGTGGAGATCGCCTTGTTTATCATGGTGGGCGGCGCCATCGGCGTGCTGGCCACGCTGGGCCTGGTGCTTTTCGGCATGATTGCCGGCGTGTTGCTTCTGCGCTGGCATGGCGTGGCGGCGCTTTCGCGGGCGCGGGCGGAAATGGAGGCCGGGCGGCCGCCGGCGCGACAACTCGCGCAGGGCGCAGCACTCGCCGCAGCCACGCTTCTGATCGTTCTGCCCGGCTTTCTGACCGATCTGATCGGCGTGCTCCTCTTCGTGCCCCAGGTGCGCGGCGCGTTGTCGGACTGGGTGCGGCGGCGGGTGCCGGTCACCACGAAGACAGCGACGCAATCACGCCCGCGGCCGGCTTCCGGGCCGGTCGTTGAGCTCGATCAGAGCGAATATGACGCAGCCCCGCGGCCCGACAGCCCCTGGCGACAAGACCGCGAGTCAGGGGCGTAGATTGTTCGCTCCCTCCGTGCTAGTGGATTGTTTCAGACATTTGACACCCACCAGCGGCACATCCTTCATCAAATGTCTGAAACCCAAACACACTAGAACCCGTTGATTCCTGGTGGTCCTTTTGACCGGAACGTTTGCCTTCTGAGTTACTGCACGGGGATGCAAACGTTCCGGTTGGACCACTAGACGAGCGACGAACAACAGGGGCGCATCGTATGGCTGAAACAAGCAACAATGGCGGGGACGCCGCGCCGGCGGGGTCTCAAACCGCCCAGCAGCAGCCCGGAATCCATGTCCTCGGCCAGTACATCAAGGATCTCTCCTTTGAGAACCCCGGCGCGCCGCACTCCATGCGGCCGACCGACAAAGCGCCCAAGCTCGACGTTAACGTCAACGTCAATGCCAGGCCGCATTCTGAAACCGAAGTTGAGGTCGAGCTGAAGCTTGACGCCAAAGCGACGCGGGGCAGCGACACGCTGTTCATCGTCGAGGTGACCTATGCCGGGGTGTTTCAGGTCCATAACGTGCCCAAGGAGCACACCCAGCCCATTCTGCTGATTGAGTGCCCTCGCCTGCTCTTCCCCTTCGCGCGGCAGATCGTCGCCGATGCGACCCGTCAGGGCGGCTTCCCGCCGCTGATGATCGACCCGGTGGATTTTGCGGCGCTTTATCGCCAGCGCGTGGCGCAGGCGAACGTGCAGCAGGCCGCCGCCAGCCCGCAGCAGGCCTAACGGCCAACACAAGGCCGCTCCCGGCCGCAATCCTTCGGGCTGCGCCCTAAGGCGTCCTCGCCTCGCCCGCTCCGCGATAGCGGTTCCAGAGCGGGTCGGAGCCGAGCTCGGACAGAAACGCTTCATGCGCCGCAACGTCCTCGGGCGTCAGCCGCGGCGCCAGCGGGCGCGGGCGCGCCCCCGCCTCCCCGATTGTCGCCACGCCAGCACTGACGGAACCAATCGACGCGAGCTCCAGCGTCGCCTGGCGTCCGCCGATCAGCTCCAGATAGACTTCGGCAAGGATCTCCGAATCAAGCAGCGCGCCGTGCTTGGTGCGCGCACTGTTGTCGATGCCGTAGCGCGCGCAAAGGGCATCAAGATTGTTAGGCCCATTGGGGTGACGGCGTCGCGCCAGAAGAAGCGTGTCGACAAACCGGTCGGCCTCGATCGGCGCGCGGCCGCAAAGGCCGAGCTCCATATTGATGAAGTCGCGGTCGAAGCCAGCATTGTGCGCCACCAGAACGCTGTCGCCGAGGAACGTGACGAGTTCGTCGGCGATCGCTTCAAATGGCGGCTGGTCGCGCAGGAACGCATCGGTCAATCCGTGGACATTGACAGCATCGGCAGCCACGGCGCGGCCCGGATTGATGTATTTGTGAAACGTCCGGCCGGTGGAGATGTGGTTGAGAAGCTCCACGCAGCCGACCTCAATGACCCGGTCGCCATTGTTGCAATCAAGGCCAGTGGTTTCCGTATCGATGACGATCTCGCGCATGGCGCTTTTTTTGTGTGTGTTCGCCGGCATTTGCAAGCTCGCGTCCCCATGTGCCTAGGGACAGTCAGCGCGTCATCGCAAGCGCGTAAAGAATAGCCGCGACCTGGCGGCGCGCCGTTTCAAAGCCGTGGCCGGAATCGACCAGGAAATGCGCCCGCCGGCGCTTGTCCTTGTCCGGCACCTGGCGCGCCAGAAGCGACGCGAATTTCTCTTCCGTCATGCCCGATCGTGCCATGACACGCGCACGCTGGATTTCAGAATCGGCCGTGACCACGACGATCACGTCGACGCGTTCTGATCCGCCGGCCTCAAACAGAAGCGGCACATCGACCAACACGATGCGATGACCCGCAGCGCGCATCTCAGCGCGGAAGGCATCCTCACTCCTTCGCACCAGCGGATGGACGATCGCCTCCAGCCGCGCCAGCGCATCGGAATCACCGACGACGCGTTCGGCAAGACGCGCACGATCGACAACACCTTCGACAGTGACGCCCGGAAATGCTGCTTCCAATGCCGGCGCTGCCTCGCCGGCATAGAGCCGATGCACGGCGGCGTCGGCATCGTGCACAGGCACGCCGCGTTCGGCGAACATGGAGGCGGCGGTCGTCTTGCCCGTGCCGATGGAGCCGGTCAGCCCGATCACGCGCATCCTTCACTCCGCCAGGTCGGCGACAACGACAGCGCGGAGCTCCGCGTCGACCTCAGGCCGCACGCCGAACCATCGCTCAAAGCCCGGCACGGCCTGATGCAGGAGCATGCCGAGGCCATCAACAATTGTCAGTCCGTGCTCGGCGGCCGCCCCGAGGAACGGGGTGACCAGCGGCACGTAAACGAGATCGGTTACGATCACTCCCGGCCGCGCCGCGCGCCAGTCGATGGGAATGCCCGCATCGCCATGAAGGCCGGCGGACGTTGTGTTGATGATGATGTCGGCGCCAGGCAGCGCATCGGCGACCGCGTCAAGACCACCGGGATCGACCGGCGCGCCGAAGTGAGAGGCGAGGGCGGTGGCCCGCTCCGGCGATCGGTTGAGCAACGCGATCGACTTATAGCCGGCCTCCATCAGCGCAAACAGAACAGCGCGCGCCGCGCCGCCGGCGCCCAGCACAAGGGCGGTGGCGCCGCCGCGCCAGTCCTTGACGTTGTCGTCAAGGTTAGCCGCGAACCCGTAAGCGTCCGTGTTGTCGCCGTGCAGTGTCGCACCTTCAAGCCACAGCGTGTTCGCGGCGCCGAGCCGCTCGGCAACTGGCGTCAGCATCTGACACGCACGGAAAGCGGCTTCCTTATGCGGAAGCGTGACGTTACCGCCGCAATAGCCCCGATCGCCGAACGACCGAAAGAAGCTTTCGGCGTCCTCGGGCGGGACGGCCTCGGCGCAATAACCGCCATCGATGCCGTGACGCTTGAGCCAGTGCCGATGGATCAAAGGCGATCGCGAGTGCTTGACCGGCCAGCCGACAACAAAGGCGCGCGCGGTACTCATTCGATGATGCCTTGGCTGCGCAGGAAGGAAAGCAGCGGCAGCATCGGCAATCCGAGGATCGTGAAATAGTCGCCGTCGATCTTGTCGAAAAGCTGGATGCCGCGACCTTCCAGCTGATAGGCGCCGACGCTCTCCAGCGCCTCCGGCCCGGTCGCGGCCAGATAGCGTCCAATGAAGGCCGGGGTGAGGGCGCGCATGGTGAGGTGCGCGGCTTCAGAATATTGCCAGATAATCTCGCCGGCGCGCACGGCCGCGACCGCGCTGTGCAACGTATGCGTCTTGCCGGAGAGACGCAGGAGCTGCGCGCGCGCGGCGTCCATATCTGGCGGCTTGACCAGGCGCTCGCCCTCAAACGCCAGGATTTGATCGGCCCCGATGACGAGCTCTGAGCGGTGCTCGCCGACGCTCGTGGCCTTGGCCATCGCCAGCGCCAAAGCGAGGTCCTCCGGCGGCGCGCCGGCTTCCAGAAGCGGCTTCTCCGCCGCGCGCTCATCGATCATCGCCGGCACGGCTTCATAGGTGATGCCGGCCTGGTTCAGCAGCGCCTGGCGAGCACGGCTGGCGGATGCGAGGACGAGCATCACTCCGCCTTGCGCGCCGCATAAAGCGCAACGATCGCCGCAGCGGTTTCCTCAATCGACCGCCGCGTCACGTCAATCACCGGCCAGCCTTGCCGCGCGCAGAGCCGCCGGCTCCAGTTCACTTCTTCGCTGACCATTTTGCGGTCGACATAGGAACCGGTGAGTTCGTCCGATTTCATGGTCAGCACGCGATGCTGGCGAATCTGCACGATACGGTCGGGGCTGGCGATCAGTCCGACGATGAGCGGGTTCTTTGCCGCCGTCAGCTCGTCGGGAATCGGCGCGCCTTGCACCAACGGAAAGTTGGCCGCCTTGATACCGCGGTTGGCGAGATAGATCGCCGTCGGCGTCTTCGATGTCCGGCTGACGCCGACAAGGATGACGTCGGCTTTGTCGAGACCTTCAAAATTCTGGCCGTCGTCATGCTCCAGCGTGAAGTTCAGCGCATCCATGCGCCGGAAGTAGTCGGCGTTCAGCACATATTGAGCGCCGATGCGTCCGGTGGAGCGAGTGCCGAGGTAGGACTGAAAGGCACCGAGCACCGGCTCCAGGACCGAAACGCAGGGGACGCTCAGACTACGGCAGCCGTTCTCCAGAAGTGCGGAGAGCTTGGTGTCGACGAGCGTATAGAGAACGATACCCGGCGATTCCTCAATCTCGGCGATGGCTTGTTCGACCATGGGCTGGGTGCGGACAAGCGAATGGATGTGCTCAATGGCGTGGGTGTGCTTGTACTGCGCGGCCGCCGCTCGGCCGACTGCAATAAGCGTCTCGCCGGTCGCGTCCGACACCAGGTGCAGATGAAAGTAACGTTGTGTCGGCACGTGCGTTGACATCCTGTGGAGCGGGTGAGGGTGGGTAAGCTCTAGCGGAAAATCGCAGTCAGGAAGATACCGCTTCGACCAATTGCATCCACACGCAACGCGGCGGTGGAGGAGAACGGCGCCTTATCGACAGGGACCGGCGCTCCCCGCTTAAGGCCGATATACCCGTTCTTCACGCGTCACGCCTATTTCGTTAACATACTGAAATTCAAATGGTTTTATCATCAAATTCACACGAAGTGCACAAATCACCATAATTCGTGACGATGTGTCCCGTGGGGCTTGTCGCGGGATGCATTGTGGACGCGGCAAAATCCTTCTAATTCATGCCCCCAACAACAACATCAGACTCTTTGAGTACTTGTAAGGATGATTATCGGCCGGTGAGCCAGCAGCCGAAACTCTTGCGCGTTCTTGCCGGCGAAGCGGTGACGCCACCACCGCTTTGGATCATGCGCCAGGCTGGGCGCTACCTGCCGGAATATCGTAAGACGCGGAAAGAGGCCGGGTCGTTCCTGGACCTCTGCTTCACGCCGAAGCTTGCGGCGGAGGTCACGCTGCAGCCGATAAGGCGGTTCGATTTCGATGCGGCGATCCTCTTCTCCGACATTCTCGTCATCCCGCACGCGCTTGGGCAGAGCCTGAGATTTGAGGAGGGTCGCGGTCCGGTGCTCGGTCCGATCGGCGAGGATCTCGAAGCGTTGGACGTATCGGGTGTCCAGGAGGCGCTTGCGCCGGTCTTTGAGACGGTGCGGCGCGTGCGGAGAGCATTGCCGCCGGACAAGGCGCTGATCGGCTTCTGCGGCGCTCCGTGGACGGTGGCGACCTATATGATCGCCGGCGAGGGGACGCCCGATCAGGGTCCGGCCCGGCGGATGGCGCTGGCGGAGCCGGACCGTCTGCAGCGGCTGATCGATATCCTGGTCGACGCCTCGGCGCGCTATCTTTTGGCGCAGATTGAAGCCGGGGCCGACGCCGTGAAGATTTTCGACAGCTGGGCCGGTGTTCTGGATGAGGCAGGCTTTGAGCGCTGGGCGGTTAAGCCGGTGCAGGCGATTATCGAGCGGGTGAGGGCGGTGGCGCCCGATACGCCGATCATTGCGTTTCCGCGCGGCGCCGGCGGGCGGATCGGGGGCTATGCGGGAGAGACGGGAGCGGACGCATTGGCGATCGACTGGACGTTGCCGATGCGGCTGGCGCGCGATCTGGTGCCGGAGCCGGTCGCTCTGCAGGGCAATCTCGATCCGCTGCGTGTCATCGTCGGCGGGGCGCCGCTCGATAGTGAGATCGACGCTATTCTGGCGGCGATGGAGGGCAGGGCGCATATCTTCAATTTCGGCCACGGGATCACGCCGGACGCACCGATCGCGCATGTGGCGCAGCTGGTGGAGCGGGTGCGGGCGAGGGGGCCGATTTGATTCTCTGGGTGAAGGCGTTGCATGTCCTGGCGGTGATCGCGTGGATGGCGGCGCTTCTCTATCTGCCGCGGCTGATGGTCTACCACGCCGACGCCGCGGTCGGGTCGGACAAGTCGGAGACCTTCAAGGTCATGGAGCGGCGGCTCCTGCGCGGCATTGGGACGCCGTCGATGCTCGCGTCATGGATCTTCGGGCTTTGGGCGGCCTGGCTTTTCAATGTGTGGACCGACATCTGGTTCATCGCCAAGCTGGCCTGCGTGATCTTCATGACGGGCTACCACATGGTCCTGGCGCACTGGGTGCGGGTCTTTGCGGAAGATCGCAACACCCGCTCGGCGCTGTTTTACCGGTTTGCCAACGAAGTGCCGACGCTGTTCCTCATCGCGGTGGTGATCTTCGTGGTCGTTAAACCGTTCTGACGAAATGGGCTTGTTTGTTCCGCGCGCGGTCGCTATCTAAGGGCTTGCGCTGACGGGAATTTGCGCGCAAGGACGCGTACCTGCCGCAATGGCGGGGCAAAACGATCCGCGATCGCGCTCAGCGCTTCTCCTGCCTTTTTCATCATTCCCCGACCGGGAAGAATCCATGCAAGAAATTAAGCTTCAAGAGTTGAAGTTGAAGTCTCCCACAGAGCTTCTGAGCTTTGCGGAGGAGAACGAGGTTGAGAACGCCAGCACGCTGCGCAAGCAGGAGCTGATGTTCGGTATCCTCAAGAAACTGGCCGACAACGAGGTCGAAATCATCGGCGAAGGCGTCGTGGAAGTGCTGCAGGACGGCTTCGGCTTCCTGCGCTCACCGGACGCCAATTATCTGCCGGGGCCGGACGACATCTACATCTCGCCGTCGCAGATCCGGCGCTTTTCGCTCAGAACCGGCGACACCGTCGAAGGGCAGATTCGCAGCCCCAAAGAGGGCGAGCGCTACTTCGCGCTGCTGAAGGTCAATCGGATCAATTTCGAGGACCCCGACAAGGCGCGGCACAAGGTGCATTTCGACAATCTGACGCCGCTTTATCCCGACGAACGCTTTACGCTTGAGGTCACCGACGACCCGAAGCGCAAGGATCCGTCGGCGCGGGTGATCGATCTGGTCACGCCGCTCGGCAAGGGGCAGCGCGCGCTGATCGTTTCGCCGCCGCGCACCGGCAAGACCGTGCTTCTGCAGAACATCGCCACCTCCATCACGCACAACCATCCGGAATGCTATCTGATCGTGCTGCTGATCGACGAGCGGCCGGAAGAAGTCACCGACATGCAGCGGACGGTGAACGGGGAGGTGATCTCCTCCACGTTCGATGAGCCGGCCGTGCGCCACGTGCAAGTGGCGGAGATGGTGATTGAGAAGGCCAAGCGGCTGGTGGAGCACGGACGTGATGTGGTGATTCTGCTCGATTCCATCACGCGGCTCGGGCGGGCCTACAACACGGTGGTGCCGTCCTCAGGCAAGGTTCTGACGGGCGGTGTCGACGCCAATGCGCTGCAGCGGCCGAAACGGTTCTTCGGCGCGGCGCGGAATATCGAGGAAGGCGGATCGCTCACCATCATTTCAACCGCGCTGATCGATACGGGCAGCCGGATGGATGAGGTGATCTTCGAGGAGTTCAAGGGCACCGGCAATTCGGAGATCGTGCTCGACCGCAAGGTGGCCGACAAGCGCACCTTCCCGTCGATGGACATTTTGAAGTCCGGCACGCGGAAGGAAGAGCTTCTGGTACCGAAGGGCGATCTTCAGAAGATTTTCGTGCTGCGGCGTATCCTGTCGTCCATGGGCGTCGTCGACGCGATCGAGTTCCTGCTCGACAAGCTGAAACAGACGAAGACGAACGAAGACTTCTTCGACTCGATGAATACCTGAGGCGGGAGGCGCCTCGCAGCCACGCTGCTGCTTTTTACGCCAGCCGCAGCCCGCAATGCTTGGCGAAATGGCGAAAGTCGCGATCGCGCGTGATCAAAGCCACATCGTGATCGATGCAGGATTGTGCGATCAGTGAGTCGGCGATCTTCGCCTTCAATCGGTTTTCATGAAGTATGCGGCGGTTTTGAGCTGCGCGTAACCAATAGCCATGGGATGGTTCGAGAAGGGCGAGCTGAGATAGCTTGGTCTCAAGTGCGGTGCCGGCTTTCGGGTCACTGAGAGCTTCAGTCAGGACGACCGGTGGAAGGGTGAGGTCGCCAGCAGCAACGGCATTGAAGACCTTGTCCACGTCGGGTCCTGGGTGGCCACTGAAATAGGCAACAAGTGAACTTGTATCGGCGGCGATCATTCGCGATCGTATCGCAGATCGTCGAGGGACATTGAGAACTCAATCTTGCCGCGGAGTTTGGCCAGATCGCGCTGAGCTTGGACCTGCGCAAGTCGCTTGAGCGCGGCGCGCACGGTCTCCGTTACGCCCTCTCCGGTGAGTTCTTGCGCTTGTTGCAGGTCCTGGCAGTCGACCTGGACTGTGATTTTGCGAAGCTCGCCCATAGCAAATGATACCATAGCTCATGCTGGCATGGAAGCTGGTCTGACAGGCCAGCAACTAGGCCAGCCCGGCGCGTGAGCTGTCCAGCGCCTCTTTGGCCGCGTCCGGCGCGGTGATCTCGGGCAGGCAGCGAAAGGCGTCACACAGGAAGAGAGCGGCGTCTGATTGCGTCGGCCGTTTGCCTTCCGCCGGGTGGCCTGAGCGAACGCCGGCGGGATCGACATGGGCGGCAAGGAGGGCGGGATCGGCTTCGGCAAGACTTGCGTTTCGCAACTCTTCGACGCCGGAACCGCTTCCCACAATCAACGCGAGGCGGCCGCGCAGTATCGTATCGAAGGCCGATTGCAGGCTTGCCGAGCCGACCACGTCCTGCGGCCCGCGCGAAGCGAGGTGGCGAAGCACCTGATCGGCGCGGTCGCGATAGCGCGTCTCGCCGGTCAGCATGAAAAGCGTTGCGGCAGCGTTGGCAAGCGTGCCGGTTGCAGCCGGCGTGGCTTCGTCGGAGATCGACAAGGGCTGAGCGATCAAAGTCGTCGCATCGTCGGCGGCGAGATTGTAAGCGGCGGCTTCCTCAACGAAGTGGTGGCGTTCGACGGCTGCGAACCACGCCTCGGCGCAGTCGATGTAGTCCGCCTTGCCGCTCAGCGCGAAAAGATCGAGCGCGGCTTGAGTCATGTTGGCGTAGTCGGTTGCGACTCCGGGGAAGACGCGATCGCCTTCAAGGGTGGAATGCGCGAGACGATCGCCGTCGCTCATCGATTCTGAAACGAAACGAAAAGCGTCGAACGCCGCTTTGCGAGCGTCCGCGTTGCCTGTGGCGCGGGCGGCGTGGGCCAATCCGGAAATCGCCAGGCCATTCCAATCGGCCAAGACCTTGTCGTCACGGCCCGGCTGCGGCCTTTCGTTGCGCCGGCTAAGCAAGAGGTCGAGACGCTCTCTCAGCTCCTGTTCCCGCTCGTCGCCCAACCAGTCGCGATTGGCGGGCGCGAGGCGGTTGAGGATGGTTTTGCCTTCCCAATTGCCGCCGCCGGCGACGTCGTAGACGGAAGCGAAGTCTGCGAAGTCGGCCGCGAGCAATTCCTGTAGCTCGTCGGCGGCCCACACATAGGTCAGCCCTTCCTCGTGGTCGGTATCAGCATCGAGGCTTGCCGCGAAGCCGCCTTCGGGGTGCCGCATCTCACGCAGAAGCCAGCCGACCGTCTCGTCGATTCGTGTCCGAAACAATGGTGTCGGCGTTTCAAGATGCGCCAGCGACAAGAGCTTCAGGAGGAGCGCGTTGTCGTAGAGCATCTTCTCAAAGTGGGGGACGAGCCATTGGGCGTCGACCGAGTAGCGGGCGAAACCGCCGCCGACATGATCGTAGATGCCGCCCTGGCAAAGCAGGGTCAGCGTGTTGACCACCGCGCTGCGATAAGCGGCTTCGCCGGTGCGGCGATAAGCGCGCCACAGCACATCCATCACGACGGGATTGGGAAACTTTGGCGCGCCCTTGAAGCTGCCGCCCGCCATATCCCAGATCGACAGAATCGTGCGGGCCGCGTCGTCGAGGAAGGTGGTGCGCGGCGCGTCGGCCGACGGCGCGACCGGCTTGTTGAGGTGCTCGGTGAGGGCGGCGGCGTTCTGGGCGATCGAGCCATCCTCAGATGACCAAGCGGCGCTGATTCCGGCCAGGACCTGGCGGAAGCTCGGGCGGCCCCAGCGCGGCTCCGGCGGAAAATAGGTGCCGCCCCAGAAGGGTGCGCCGTCGGGCGTCAGGAACATGGTGAGCGGCCAGCCGCCTTGCTCGCCCAAGGCATGAAGCGCGCGCATATAGATCTGATCGACCTCGGGGCGTTCCTCGCGGTCGACCTTGATGGAGACGAAATCGCGGTTGAGGGCGCCGGCTGTCGCTTCATCGGAGAAGCTCTCGCGTGCCATGACGTGGCACCAGTGACAGGCGGCATAGCCGATGGAGAGGTGCACAGGAACGTTGCGCTCTTTCGCCTCGGCAAAAGCCTCTGGTATCCACGGCCACCAATGGACCGGGTTGTCGGCGTGCTGGCGGAGATAGGGGCTGGTGGCGTCGGCGAGGCGGTTCATGCGTGAGGAGCCCTCAAGTGGCGATCGACAGCATATATGCTCTGTCAAGCGGCGCTCTGCCATGCGGCGTGGCGGTCATCCGGCTATCGGGTCCACAGGCGCGCGATGCGTTGGTGGCGCTTTCCGGCGAGCTGCCGGAGCCCCGGCACGCAGCGCTCTGCGCGTTTCGGCGGCGCGACGGAGCCATCCTCGACCAGGGCTTGGCGTTGTGGTTTCCGGCGCCGGCGAGCGCCACCGGAGAAGCTGTGGCGGAACTGCATATCCACGGCAGCCGTGCGGTGCTGCAGGCCATGTTTGCCGAGCTCAGCAGCATGGGCTTGCGCATGGCGGAGCCCGGCGAATTCACGCGCCGGGCGTTTGCCAACGGCAAGCTGGAGCTGACGGAGCTTGAAGGCCTTGCCGATCTGATTGCGGCGGAAACGGAGGTGCAGCGCCGGCAGGCGATCGGCCAGGCTGTCGGCGAGAGGGGCAATGGCGGCGGCGCGCTCGCCCGGAAGGCGGAGGGCTGGCGGCGGACTCTGATCACGCTTCGCGCCGAGGTCGAAGCGCGTCTGGATTTCAGCGACGAGGGTGATGTCGCGGAGGTGTTGCCTGTTGCTTTCGACGCGCAGGTGACGGCGTTGCGGGACGACATGCAGGCGGCACTCAGCGACGCCGCGCAAGGGGAGCGCGTGCGTGAGGGGTTTTGCGTGGCGATCCTGGGGCGGCCCAATGCCGGCAAGTCGTCGCTGCTCAATGCGCTGTCGCGGCGCGACGTGGCGATCGTCACTGAGGAGGCGGGCACGACGCGCGACGTCCTGGAGGTGTCACTCGACATCGGCGGCTATCCCGTCATCGCGTTTGACACGGCGGGCTTGCGCGAAGCGGGGTCGGCGGCGGAAGCGGAGGGCGTCAGGCGAGCGCGCCGCGCTGGCGAGGCCGCGGACCTGGTTTTATGGCTGGAGGATTGTCGGTTGGAGCCGGAAGCGCCGCCGGCGCTGGGTGGGGCGCCAGTCTGGCGCGTGGCGACGAAGGTCGATCTGATGGAAAGATGCGCCGAAGCGCTGGCGATCTCTGTGAAGTCCGGCGCCGGGATGGCGCAATTGGTGGAGCGGATCGGCGGCGCGGCGGCGGAGGCGATGGGCAACGGCAATGCGCTTGTGACGCGGCAGCGCCAGGCGGAGGCCATAGCCGCCGCGGTGACTGCGCTCGGCCGGATCGACGGCACGGAAGACGAGATCAAGGCGGACTTGCTGCGCGCGGCGAGCGACGCTATTGGCCGGTTGAGCGGGCGAATCGATGTGGAGGACGTGCTCGATCAGCTGTTCGGCGCGTTCTGCATCGGCAAATAGGTTCCACGTGAAACCGTTTGTTAAGGTTGTTCCACGTGAAACAGGTATCATGAACATGCGCGAAACCGATGTCATCGTTGTTGGTGGCGGTCATGCCGGCGTGGAGGCCGCAGCCGCCGCGGCCCGATTCGGCGCCGATACGATTCTCATCACGCATCGCTTCGCGACCATCGGCGAGATGTCGTGCAACCCGGCCATCGGCGGTCTCGGCAAGGGCCATCTGGTCCGGGAGGTCGATGCGTTCGACGGCCTGATGGGCCGCGTGGCGGATCGCGCCGGCATCCAGTTTCGCGTGCTCAACCGGCGCAAGGGGCCGGCGGTGCGCGGCCCGCGCGCGCAGGCCGACCGGGCGCTCTATCGCGTCGCCATGCAGGCGGAGATCGCCGGCCAGGAGCGATTGTCCGTCGTGGAGGGCGAGGTCGCCGACCTGATGCTGGACACGGGTCGCGTCGTCGGCGTTCGGCTGGCGGACGGCCGCGCGCTTCGTGCCGCGTCCGTGGTGCTCACCACAGGCACGTTTTTGAGCGGCCTCATCCATATCGGCGAGCGCACGATCCCCGCCGGCCGGCATGGCGAGGCGCCAAGCGTCGGGCTCTCGGCAACGCTGGCGCGGGCCGGGTTCCGCCTCGGCCGTCTGAAGACCGGCACGCCGCCGCGCCTTCATCGCGATTCGATCGACTGGACTGGACTGGAGCGGCAGCCTGGCGATGTGCCGCCGGAGCCGTTCTCAGCGCTCACCGATGCGATCACCAACCGCCAAGTCGACTGCCACATCACCCGGACCAACGCGGCGACGCACGCCATCATTCGCGACAACCTGAAGCGCTCCGCCATCTATTCCGGCCGTATCGACAGCCGCGGCCCGCGCTATTGTCCGTCGATCGAAGACAAGATCGTCCGCTTCGCCGACCGCGACAGCCATCAGATATTTCTGGAGCCGGAAGGGCTCGAAGACGAGACGATCTATCCAAACGGCATCTCCACGTCGCTGCCGGAGGATGTGCAGCTGGCGCTGGTGCGCTCCATGCCGGGGCTGGAGCGCGCTGAGATCGTCCGCGCCGGCTACGCCATCGAATATGATCACATCGATCCACGCGAACTGGCGCCGACGCTGGAGAGCCTGAAGCTCCCCGGACTCTATCTCGCCGGGCAGATCAACGGCACGACCGGTTATGAGGAGGCCGCCGCGCAAGGACTCATTGCCGGGCTGAACGCGGCGCGCGCGGCGGGCGATGCCGCGCCCATCACGATTGGTCGGGCGGACGCCTATCTCGGCGTGATGATTGATGATCTGGTGACGCGTGGCGTCAGCGAGCCGTACCGCATGTTCACGTCGCGGGCGGAATATCGCCTGTCTCTGCGCGCCGACAACGCGGACCAGCGCCTGACGCCGATCGGCCTCGCTGCCGGGTGCGTTGGTGCGGAGAGGGCGCGTGCCTTTGACGTCAAGGAAAAGGCGCTCAGCGCGGCACGGCACATGCTCGACGCGCTGACGCTGACGCCAGCGGAAGCCGCGCGGCAGGGGCTTGCCATTAATCAAGACGGCGTGCGGCGGTCCGCGTTCGATCTTCTGGCTTATCCCGATATCGATTTTCCACGGCTCGCAACGATCTGGCCGGAGCTTGCCGCAATTGCCGCGCCAATCGCCGAGCAGATCAGCATCGATGCGCAATATTCCGTCTATCTCAAGCGCCAGGAGGCCGACGTGGCAGCGATGCAGCGCGACGAGGCTCTGACGTTGCCGGCCGATCTGGATTACGAATCCATCCATGGTCTCTCCGCCGAGGTGCAGCAAAAACTTGCCGCCGCACGTCCCGCCAGCATCGCGCAAGCGAGTCGCATCGACGGTGTGACTCCGGCGGCGCTCACGCGGCTCCTGTCGCACGTCAAGCGCAAGCCGAAACGGCCCGCCCGCAATGTTGCATGATGCCGTGTCGCATGACGCCGATCATGAAGCCGCACTCGATCGGTTCGGTGACGTTACGCCGGAGACGAAGGAGGCGCTTACCCGCTTCGTCGCGCTCCTGCGCAAGTGGCAGAGCACGCACAATCTCGTTGCGCGCTCCACGCTCGACCATGTGTGGACGCGTCACGTCGCCGACAGCCTACAGCTTCTCAATTACGCGCCGGATTTCCGTCATTGGATCGATCTCGGCGCTGGCGCCGGGTTTCCCGGACTGGTCGTCGCCATCGCCTGCCGCGCCGATTCTGATCGGCGCTTCACGCTTGTTGAGGCGAACGGCAAGAAGGCGGCGTTCCTCAGAGCCGTTGCTCGCGAGACCGGCGCCCAAGTGTCGGTTGTCGCGGAGCGGATTGAAGAGCACGCGTCGGTGGCTGAGCCGGGCGATGTCGTCTCCGCGCGCGCCCTTGCGCCGCTTCCGGAACTCCTGCGGCTCAGCGCGCCCTACCTCAAGAGCGATAGCGTGATGCTTTTCCTCAAAGGACAAGATTTTGTGCAAGAGCTTGGGGAGGCATCTAAATCTTGGGATTTCGATGTGCTAGACTCCGCCAGCGTGACGGATCCTGGCGGTCGCGTTCTCACCATCCGTAACCTCCGCGCAAAGAGGCCACAGCAATGAATGCGCACGACATGCTCCCGGATCGTCCCCGGGTCCTGGCTATCGCCAACCAGAAGGGCGGGGTCGGCAAGACAACGACCGCCATCAATCTGGGAACGGCGCTGGCCGCGATCGGCGAGACGGTACTGATCGTCGATATCGATCCGCAGGGCAACGCTTCCACCGGACTGGGCGTTGAGCGCGAGATCGGGGCCGTCTCAGCCTACGACGTTCTTTTGGGTGACGTGCCGCTTGCCAAGGCGGCTAACGAGACGGCGGTGCCGCGGCTTCATATTGTTCCTTCAACGCTCGATCTGCTCGGCGTTGAACTTGAGATCGCAAGCATGCCGGATCGGAACTACCGCCTGCGCAAGGCGGTGGCCGGCCTGCGGGACAGGGCCGGTGCCTTCGATGCCGTCACGGACTTCAGCTATGTGCTGGTCGATTGTCCGCCATCGCTCAATCTTCTGACGATCAACGCCATGGCCGCGAGCCATGCCGTCTTGGTGCCGTTGCAATGCGAGTTCTTTGCGCTTGAAGGCCTCAGCCAGATTCTGAGCACGGTGGAGCGGGTGCGCTCGGGGCTTAATCCGCAGCTCGGCATCCATGGCATCGTGCTCACCATGTTTGACGGCCGCAACAAGCTGTCGAGCCAGGTGGTGGACGACGTGCGCGCCCATATGGGCGACACGGTCTATCGCACTGTCATTCCGCGCAACGTTCGTGTCTCCGAAGCGCCGTCGCATGGTAAGCCGGCTTTGCTTTACGATCTTCGGTGCGCGGGAAGCCAAGCCTATCTGCGGCTGGCGAGCGAGATCATACAGCGCGAGCGCATGCTGCGCGCCGCTTAGTAGGGGGACGAGTTGGCACTGGAATCGAAACGGCGGCTTGGCCGGGGGCTCGACGCGCTGCTTGGCGCTTATCCGGCGGAGGCGGGTGAGGGAGGCTCAGAGAGCGGGCGGCGGACCGTTCCGATCGCGCTGATTGCCCGCAATCCACGCAATCCGCGACGTGATTTTTCCGACGCTGAGCTTGATGAGCTCGCCACATCGCTGACCAAGCACGGCATTGTGCAGCCGATCGTCGTGCGGCCAGTGACGGGCGGTGTTGAGCGTTACGAGATCATCGCCGGCGAACGGCGATGGCGGGCGGCGCAACGCGCCGGCCTGCACGAAGCGCCCGTCACGGTGCTCGACGTCTCCGATAGCGAGGCGCTGGAGCTTGCCATCGTGGAGAACGTGCAGCGCACCGACCTCAACCCGGTGGAGGAGGCGCGCGGCTACCAAGCGCTGATTGAGGAGTTCAGCTATTCGCAAGGCGAGCTCGGCCAGACCATCGGCAAGAGCCGCGTGCACGTCACCAACACGCTGCGTCTTCTGAAGCTGCCCGAAGCGGTTCTGGAGATGATGGAGGCTGGCTCGCTTTCAGCCGGACATGGACGGGCGCTTCTTTCCGCGCCCGACCCGGCGAAGCTCGCCAAGCTCGTCGTGAAGAAAGGCCTGTCGGTGCGTGAGACGGAGCGTCTCACGCAAGAGCCCGGCCGGCCGGCGCCGACCAAGCAGGGGCGCAAGTCGCCGGTGCGCAACGCCGATATTGCGGCGTTGGAGAAGGAGCTTTCAGATACGCTCGGGCTGAAGGTGGAGCTGAAGCATCAAGGTGGCGGTGCCGGCGAATTGTGCATCAATTACGCGACGCTGGAGCAGCTCGACGCGGTGTGCCGCAAGCTGAAGAGTTAGGGACGACGTCACGCGCTGCGTTTCAGCCGCTGCGCTTTTTGCGCGATGGCGTGCAGCGCCTCGGAGATGATGGCCGATTCCAGAGCGGGGTGCAGGCGGGTCTCGGCCACGGCGCGATCGATGCGACGACGCGCACCAGCCAAGGTCTCCGCATCCCAACGCGATAACGCGGCCTGCACGCTCGTTCGGCGTCGGAAAAAGACGGGCGGCTTGGCGAAGCGCACGGCATCGGCGGGCGAAGTCCCGGAATCCACCGTCACGCGAAGCGATTGCAGGTTCATGAGGTGGCGCAGGGCCAATGTGCCGAGCGCCACCGGCGAACTGCCTTCGGAGCGAAGCCGCTCCAGTTCCGTTTCGAGCGTCTCGCTTTCGCCCAACAGAGCCGCGTCGATGGCGCGGTCTGTCTGCGCGCCGGTCGTGTCGCCGACGATCGCTTCAACGTCCTCAATCGCAACCGCCGCCGCTTCGCCCACATAAAGAAAGAGCTTCTCCAACTCGCCGCGTGCCGCTAGGCGGTCGCTGCCGAGGCTCTCCAGAAGCAATTCGGCCGCGGCCGGGGCGATTGTGATTCCGGCTTCCTCGGCTGCGGCGTGGAGGAACGCGGCAAGGCCGCGGCCTTCCAGCGGATAGGCGGGGATGGCCGCGGCCCGTTTGGAGCGCTCGAAGGCTTTGCGCAATGCGCTTGAGGCGGCGAGGTCGCCGGCCTCGACGACAAGCCATGCCGCGTCGGGCGGTTCTTCCAGAACGGGCTGCAGGGCGCCGATGACATTGTGCCGACCGTCGGTGACGCGCATCGACACGACGGGTTCACCGCCGAACAAGGAGGCGGATCGGACCTCGTCGACGATGCGGCCGGGACGGGCGGAGAGCTCTTCGGAGCCGATGCGCGTGACGGCTTCGCCGTGTCCATGGCGGAGCGCAAAGTCCTCCAGGTGGCGCACGCGCTCCGTCACCGCGCCGCGGTCGCTGCCATAGATCAGAAAAAGGCGCAGCGCATCGGGCGGTGAGGCAAGAAAACGATCAGCCTCGTGCGCCTTGATAGCGACCATGGTTAGGACCAGTCGACCTTCAGGATTTAGAGCGTGGCGAAGTAGGCGGCGAGGCGCGCTTGCGTCAGTTCGGCAAGCGTCGTCGCAAGCCGATCTTCCGCGTCGCGTTCAGCGCGGATGTTGGCGTAAAGCTGCGACGAGCGCGTATAGGTGTCGACTGCCGTGACGCTCGCTCCGAAGATCGATTCACCGCTTGTCGCGTCCTTCAGGAGGAAGGAGATTCCGCCGGTAAGCTGATAGGCGTTCGGTGTTCCGGTTCCGCGCTCAACGGCGATCTCCTGCGACCGCACCGTCATCCGATAGACCATCGCGTAACGGGCCGGCGCGCCATCGCCGCCGCCGCGCAGGCCAAAGAGAAGGGCGTTGCGATAGACCTGCTCGGTGCGGCCCTGCGGCGGTTCCACGTCGATAGCGGGGAGCGATGCCTGCGGCGCGGATGCGACGGCCCCGCCGGCATAAAGCGGCCGCAGCTGACAGCCGGTCAAGCCGATGAGGGCAATTATGAGAACAGCGCCGAGGAAGCGGCGCTCATGCCACGACATTGACGATCCTGTTCGGCACGACGACCACACGTCGCGGTGCGCGCCCCTCAAGAAAGCGCTGCACGGGTTCAAGCGCAAGGGCCGCACTTTGCACATCTTCCTCTGACGCGTCGACCGCAATGGTCAATTCCGCGCGCTTCTTGCCGTTGACCTGCACCGGCAGGAGCACGGTCTCCACCGTCAGAAGGTCCGGCTCCACGTCCGGCCAGGCGGTTTCCGCCGCTAGCGTCTCATGCCCCAGAATGCGCCAGCATTCCTCAGCCAGATGCGGCATCATGGGGGCAAACATCACCACCAGCGCTTCGGAGGCTTCCCGCAACGCCCAGCCAAAATCTGTGCCGTCGCTTGCGTTCGCCGCGTTGGCCAGGACGTTGGTGAGCTCGTAAAGCTGCGCAATGGCGCGGTTGAAGCGGAGCCGCTCCAGGTCCTGCGTGACATTATCAATCGTGCGGTGGACGTGGCGGCGCAATTCAAGCGCGGGGTCGCCGAACGTGGCCGGCTTGGCCTGGCCCGGCGGCGGCAGCGTTTCCGCCAGGCGTGAGATCAGGCGCCAGACGCGCTGAACGTGGCGATGCGCGCCTTCCACGCCGGCATCTGTCCACTCCACGTCGCGCTCCGGCGGCGAGTCCGACAGCATGAACCAGCGCGCTGTGTCAGCGCCATAGAGGCCGGTGATGTCTTCGGGGCCGACAGTGTTGCGGCGCGACTTCGACATTTTCTCAAGCGCACCGATGGTCAGCGGCTCGCCGGTCTCAGCGTGAAACGCCTTGCGGTCGCTGTCCTGGCCTTCCACCCGCACGGCGGCCGGCTCGATCCATTCGCCGGCGGCATTGCGGTACGTCTCGTGAACCACCATGCCCTGCGTGAAGAGGCCGGCAAACGGCTCGTCGATATCGAGGTGGCCGGTCTTGCGCATGGCGCGCGTGAAGAAGCGCGAGTAGAGCAGATGCAGGATCGCGTGCTCGATGCCGCCGATATATTGGTCGACCGGCAGCCAGGCATTCACGACGTCACGGTTCGTCGGCGTGTCGAGGTGCGGCGTGGTGAAGCGAGCGAAATACCACGACGAGTCGACGAAGGTGTCCATCGTGTCGGTTTCGCGGCGTGCGGGCTTGCCGCATTGCGGGCATGCGGCCTTGCTCCAGGTCGCATGTCGGTCGAGCGGGTTGCCGGGCTTGTCGAAGTCGATGTCGTCGGGCAGGCGCACCGGCAGATCGGTCTCCGGCACGGGAACGGCGCCGCAATCGTCGCAGTGGATGATCGGGATCGGGCAGCCCCAGTAACGCTGCCGCGAAATGCCCCAATCACGCAGGCGGTAGTTCACCTCGCGCGCGCCTTCCGGCGCATTGCCGATCGCGCGGCTCTCAAGCCGCGCGGCAACCTCCTCCTTGGCATCGGCGATCGACATGCCGTTGAGGAAGTCGGAATTGATCATACGGCCGTCGCCGACGAAGGCCTCGCGCTGATCGGCATAAGCCGCAACCCAGGCTGCGAGGTCGCCGCCGTTCAGCACCTCGTCAGGGGCAACGACGGGGATGATCTTCAGCCCGTATTTCTTGGCGAAGTCGAAGTCGCGCTGATCGTGTCCGGGGCAGCCGAAGATAGCGCCGGTGCCGTAGCCCATCAGCACGAAATTGGCGACATAGACCTTGAGGATACGGTCGTCGAAGGGATGGCGCACGGTCAGGCCGGTGTCGTAGCCCTTCTTTTCTGCAGTCTCGATGGCTTCCGCCGATGTGCCCAACGTGCGGCATTCCTGGATGAAGGCGGCGAGCTCAGGATCGGTCTCCGCACAGGCGGTGGCGATGGGGTGATCGGGCGACACGGCCATGAACGAGGCGCCGAACAGCGTATCGTGGCGCGTGGTGAAGACCTCCAGGCAAGCGTCGCCGGTCGGCGGCGCCGTGTCGAATGCGAAGCGAATGCGCAAGCCTTCGGAGCGGCCGATCCAGTTGCGCTGCATGAGACGCACGCGGTCGGGCCAGCGTTCCAGGTCGCCGATCGCGTCAAGCAGTTCCTCGCTATATTCGGTGATCTTGAGGAACCACTGGGTCAGCTCGCGGCTCTCCACCGGCGCGCCGGAGCGCCAGCCCTTGCCGTCGATGACCTGCTCGTTGGCGAGCACAGTCTGATCGACCGGATCCCAGTTCACCTTGGCTGTCTTGCGGTCGACCAGGCCGGCGGCGAGGAAGTCGAGGAAGAGCTTTTGCTGCTGGGCGTAATATTCGGGATCGCATGTCGCCAGCTCACGCGACCAGTCGATCGACAGGCCCATCAGCTTGAGCTGCTCGCGCATGGTGGCGATGTTGTCGTAGGTCCATTCCTTGGGATGGATCTTGTTCTGCATGGCGGCGTTTTCCGCCGGCATGCCGAAGGCGTCCCATCCCATGGGGTGCAGGACGTTCCAGCCGCGCGCGCGTTTGTAGCGCGCCACGACGTCGCCCATCGCATAGTTGCGCGTGTGGCCGATATGGATGCGTCCCGACGGGTAGGGGAACATCTCCAGGACGTAATATTTGGGCCGCGGGTCATCGTTATCAGCGGCAAAAAGGCGGCGCTCGTCCCACACCGCCTGCCAACGTTGTTCGACCTCACGCGGGTTGTAACGTTCGGTGGACATCTGCCTTCAAAGACTGGGTCAGGAAGCGGGCGACCTTCACCAGAATTGCGGCGGGCGGTCAACTCGGGCCAGGCGAATTGCCGCCTCCGCCTCAGCGTGTTAGCCGCCAGCCGACGGAGGACCATGGATGGAAGATGCAGCGGCGAGACTTGCGGCCGTGAAGGCGCGTATCGCGGCGGCGGCAGAAGCGGCCGGGCGGGGCGCAAGTGACGTTCGGCTGATCGCGATCTCCAAAACGTTCGACGCTGCCGCAATCACGCCTGTCCTTGCCGCCGGCCATCGGGAGTTCGGCGAAAACCGTGTGCAGGAGGCGCAAGGCAAATGGCCGGCGCTGCGGGAGCATTTTCCCGATCTTGTCCTGCATCTCGTCGGGCCGCTGCAAACCAACAAGGTGCGCGCGGCAGTGGGGCTCTTCGACGCCATCCATTCGCTTGACCGCGAAAAGCTCGCCCGCGAGCTGGCGCGCGAGATGACGCGTCAGAAGCGCGCGCTTTCCCTTTTCGTTCAGGTCAATACCGGAGCGGAGCCGCAAAAGGCCGGAATTGCGCCGCAAGAGGCAGCCGCCTTTGTCGAGCGGTGCCGGCGCGAGCACGGCCTTAAGATCAATGGCCTCATGTGCATTCCGCCGTTTCACGACGATCCTGAGCCGCATTTTGAGGTTTTGCGGCGCTTGGGCGCAGATCTCGGGCTAGCGGCGCTCTCTATGGGGATGAGCGGGGATTATGAGGCGGCCATCGCGCACGGCGCGACCGATGTGCGCGTCGGCAGCGCCATTTTCGGGGCGCGGGGCTAGTGTCCCGGATCTGAGGCTTCTATGACCAGCCCGCCGGAATAATGACAGGACCTTCAGACCCACCACACTAGCCATATCCACCGCATTACGGCGATCGCGCCAATCGGCCGGTCTGTTTTAGGCGATCCTTAAGGCCCATCGGCGACACTGCCACCAGAAGCTGGGACTTTCCTTAGTCGCCGGGAGGAGGGCCGCGCTACGCGCGCGAACCCATATTGGGGTCTGCACCGTGCATCCAAATCAAGCCGCCATCCAACGCGCCGAAACGGTTTTTCGCGAGAAACGCGGGCGTCAGCAGGCCACCGTCACGGGCCATGTCGTGTCCGTCAGCGGGTCGCGCGCGGTGGTCGCCGTGGACAATCCCAAGGTCTCCCAGAGCGATGACCCGCTGTCGGTCGGCAGGCTCTTGGTGATTGAGGCGGGACGTTCGCGTTCCGTCGCCCTGATCTACGAGGCGGAGGCTGGCGGCCCGAATGCGCCTGACACGATGCTGGCGCGGGTGGAGCTTCTGGGCGAAATTCGTCCGGCCGAAGGCGCCTTCCAAGCGTATTTCGACCGTGGCATCAGAACCTATCCCTCCGTCGGATCGCCTGCTCACGAGATCGATCCGGTCTCGTTGGAGACGATCTATAAATATGACGGCAAGCAGACCATCACGATCGGCACGCTGGCGCAGGACGCCAGCATAACTGCGACCCTTCAGGTTCAGGATCTACTGCAGAAGCATTTTGCCGTGCTGGGAACCACCGGCTGCGGCAAGTCCAGCGCCGTCGCTCTTGTTCTCAAGGAGGTGATGAAGGTCACCGACGCGACGCGCGTGCTTCTGATCGATCCGCATAATGAATATCGCAGCGCCTTCCGCGGTGAAGCGGAGGTCATTAGCCCGAAGAATCTGAGCTTGCCGTTCTGGCTGTTTAACTTCGAGGAGATCGTCGACGTCATCTACCGCCGCCGGCCAGGCGTATCGGAGGAGGTCGATGCGCTTTCCGATCTCATTCCGTTGGCCAAGGCGCGTTACGCGCAGAACGCCGATCAGGGCAATTCGCTCTTGCGTCGCGACCCCGATGTCGGCGGCTACACGATCGATTCTCCGGTTCCCTACCGGATGCACGACGTGTTGGCGCTGATCGACGAGCAGCTGGGCCGGCTCGACAATCGCGACGAGCGCCCACGGCTGCGCCGGTTGAAGATGCGCATCGAGTCCGTCATCCACGACGGGCGCTATCAGTTCATGTTCTCTTCGCGGACCATCGAAGACACGATGGCTGACATTTTGCGCACGCTTTTCCGTATTCCCACGGCCGGCAAACGCATCACCATCCTGGAGCTTGCCGGCTTTGCACCGGACGTCGTTGACGCGGTGGTGTCGGTGCTGTGCCGTCTCGCCTTTGATGTGGGCGTGTGGGGCGGCGGCCGAGTGCCGCTTCTCATCGCGTGTGAGGAGGCGCATCGCTACGTGCCGGCTGACAAGCGGCTCGGCTTTGGCCCGACACGACGCGCCATCTCGCGTATCGCCAAGGAGGGGCGCAAATATAGCGTCTATCTCGGTCTGGTGACGCAGCGCCCCGCCGAGCTCGACCCGACCATCCTGTCGCAATGCAGCACGATCTTCGCCATGCGCATGGCGAACGAGACGGACCACGCCATCATCCGCTCCGCTGTCAGCGACGCGGCGGCGTCGACGCTGGCCTCGCTGCCGTCGATCGGCAACCGCGAAGCCATTGCCTTTGGCGAGGCGGTCTCCATGCCGATGCGCGTGCGCTTCGCCGACCTGGAGAGCGAGCAATTGCCGGCCAACAGGCTGCCGAGCCTGCGTGCGACATTGACGGAAGTCGAAACCAGCGATTTCGTGGAAGAGGTGGTGCGGCGCTGGCGAACGGTGGCGCGGCGCGAGCAGTAGCGATTGAAGCGATCTGACGAGGGCTGGCTTTGGGCCAGCCTCGCCGATCAATCAGCGTCAGCCCCAAACCGCCGAGCATTCGCCTTTTAGGAGAACCGTGCGGCCTCGCGAGCGAGCCGCTGGATTTCCACCGGCCTGATCCCCAATTCGGTGAGCTGGCGTGCGGTCAGGCCGCGCAGCTCTCGCAGGGTCGCCCGATAGCGGCGGTCTGAGCGCCAGCGGCGTAACGTCTCCGTCATGACACCCTCCATTTCCTTTAGCTGGCGAAGCTTGGTCAGAGCCGCTTCGCCGTCGTGTCTTGGATATTAGGGGTGTGCTTGTTTCGGATGCTTTTCGTGATGCCCCGATTCAGGCTTCGATACGGGGCTCGATGGTTTCGTGGGTGAGCGGGCGACGAAACAATCCGCGGTCAATCGATCCATAGGCCGCGCGTCTTGTGCCAGTTTTCGATCGATTCCTCCGGATAGTGGTCAAATACCGCGTCGTTCGGTCCGATGGCCGGCTCCACCCAGTCCGGCTTGTCGGCGAGCATGAGATGCACGCGGTTCGGCGGGCGTGGCAGCAATGTATCGATGGCGGAGGCAAAGGGGTGCACGAGGTCCGGCCAGGTCGGATCGTAGAGCCAGAGTGCTGAGCCGCACTTGACGCAGAAATGGCGCTCAGCCGTGCTCAATTCGCACTGATTGTTGCGGTTAATCTTGGCGCGATAGACGCCCAGTGCCTCGCGGCCGTCCACGTCGAGCGTTGCCGCGTCGCCCATCAGGTTGATGGCGTATCCGCCACCGCCGGCGGTCTTGCGGCAGATGCTGCAATAGCACAGCTGGTAGGGGTAGGGCGTGTGGCTGGCGACGGCGAACTGGACGGCGCCACAGCGGCAACGTCCCTCCAGTTTGATCGGCATCTGGGCCTCCCGGGAATTGGCTTTTGGATAAATCGCGCTTCAAAACAAAGAGATAGAGCGCCTTGTGCTCTAGCGCCGACGGCGGGCGCCGATCAGCCGAGGGGCCTGGTCGAGGCGTCGCGGCGCGCCGGCGACGATGAAGGCTGCGTGCCGCCCGGCGGCGGCGAGCAGTGCATCAAGATGACGGCGATCAAGCGCAATGCAGCCCTCCGTCGGCTGATAATTGGGGCGGGCGAGGTGGAGGAAGATGGCGCTGCCGCGCCGGCGGATGCGCGGCGTGAGGTTCCAATCCAGGACGCCCACGACGTCGTAAAGGTGGTCGTCCCGCCACATGGTCTCGTGCGCTGCCGCGCTCGGTCGCCGCACGGGGCAATTGTAGCGCCCGCTTGCCGGGTCTTCGCACCAGCCGTCATGGCGGCGTAGCACCTTTGTTGGCACGGCCGCCGGGGGCCGGGCGCGGCGGTCGTGTCGGTAGTAAAGCGAGAGCAGGCGAAGCCGGCCGGCCGGCGTGGCGCCGTCGCCCTCGCGCTTCAGGTGCGTGACGCCTGAGCGGCCAAGCGCGCAGGGGAAAGCCAAGGCGCCGAGACGGACCATCCCGCGATGGCGCTCGCGCGGCCATGACGCGACCGTGATCCGGCGTAATTGCCTTAACGGACAGGTTTTGCTTTTTCTCCCCAACACGCGCAGGTTTTCCCTCCCTTTTGCCCGCCCGGCGGTGGAACAGACCTATCGCCTACCCTATCTTGTCCCGATCCACAGATGAGAGGCCAGCATGACTTCCCGCAAGATCCTCATCGTCGATGATGATTCTGATCTGAGCGAGGCCCTGATTGAACAATTGTCCCTCTACGACGAGTTTGAGCTGAGCAAGGCGGACACTGCGTCGGCCGGATTGCAAGCGGCGCGTGACGGACATGTCGATCTGGTCATCATGGATGTCGGCTTGCCGGACATGGACGGCCGCGAGGCGGTCAAGCTCTTGCGCAAAGGCGGCGTTCGCGTGCCGATCATCATGCTCACCGGACACGATACCGATTCCGATACGATCCTGGGATTGGAGGCCGGCGCCAACGATTATGTGGTGAAGCCGTTCCGCTTCGCCGTGCTGTTGGCGCGCATCCGCGCGCATCTGCGCCAGCACGAGCAAAGCGAGGATGCCACGTTCTCCATTGGCCCCTATACGTTCCGACCCGCGGCGAAGGTGCTGCTCGACACGTCGGGCGGCAAGATTCGCCTGACGGAGAAGGAGACGGCGATCCTCAAATATCTCTATCGGGCGGGCGACCGGATCGTCACACGCGACGTGCTGCTTTCAGAGGTGTGGGGCTACAATTCCGGCGTGACGACGCATACGCTGGAGACACACATCTACCGGCTCAGGCAGAAGATCGAGCGCGATCCGTCGCATGCGGAGTTGTTGATCACGGAGTCGGGCGGCTACAAGCTTTCGCGTTAATGCATGATAAGGCGTCTGTTCTGATTCAATCGGAACAGAGATTTTCGTGGAGCGACATGTCGGAAACGGACCGTTAGTGTGGTGGGTTTGAAGTTCCTATCATTATTCCAGCGGGCTCGTCATAGGAACTTCAAACCCAAAAACCACACTAGATTCAATATCTTGTCTGGTGTCCTTATCGAATCCGAAGTTCGTTCCGGGCGGGCTGAAAAATGATGCGAACTTCAGATTCGGGACACTAGTCACATGTCGATGTCGCTGACATCAGATGTCGATGTGCTGGCGCGCATCCCGTTCTTCGACGGGTTCTCCGAAGAGAACCTCAAGCTGATTGCGTTCTCCGCCGAGAATCGGACCTTGCCGGACAAGCTCTTGCTTTACGACGAGGGGCAGCTTCTGCACTCCGCCTATGTGGTGGTGTCAGGCGTGCTGAGGGGCCGGCGCAAATCCGACGCTGAGAAAGACGAGGCCGGCCGAGAGATCGGGCCGGGAATCATGCTGGGCGAGCACGCGCTCATCCTCGACGTGCGCGCCGAGGAAGGCGTGCGCGTGGAAAGCCGCGCGCGTGTCCTGCAGATCCGCAAGGTGATGTTCCGCCGGCTTATGCAGGATCATCCGGAGATCGCGCTGACGCTGCGCTCGCGCCTCACGCGCAGCGTTCTCCAGGCGGCGGCCGATCTGAATGCGGTGGGAGACAGGCTGCGGGCGATCGCGGATTGAGCCTGCTTGTCAAGCCGCAAAGAGGCCATGGACTCCGCCCGCGATTGTGATGGTGAGAGAGGCATCGGAGGCGGAGAACAGCTTTAATCCCGACACTGACGGAAGCGGCCTGTTTACGTCCAGTTGAATGGGATGAGCGATTCTTGCTGCCGGTCGCGTCTCTGTCTTCGGCCTGGCGGCGGATAGCCGGCAACCGAAGGCGGGTATGATCTTTGTTGAAAGATCGGACGCTGCCCCGGATCACCGGAGAGCCCGGGGCGCATTGCGCGCCGATGCCGATCTTTTCGAGGACTCGCTTTTCTGCCAATCTGTAATCTCGGTACCTGGGCGCGCAGACAGAGGCACCGATGATCAGCGACCTCGATTTCGGTAAGGAAGATTCCCGCGGCGGCTGGGCGCCCAACAAGCGTGTGAGCTACGGGCCTGCGTTCAGATGGCCGCCGCAGCCATGGGCGTTCCTGAAATGGGTCTTCGGCTTTCCGGGTTATCTTCTGCCTTGGAACACGCTCTTCGCTGTCGGCGCTATCCTGATCTGGGCGTATCTGACGCCATCCCTTGAGACGCTGAAGACGTTCTCGTTCGGCTGGGCTCTGCTGATCCTGGTGCGCAATCTCGTGCTCGCGGTTCTGGTCTACGGCGCCTGGCATATGTGGCTCTATGTCTGGCGAAAGCAGAGCACTGCGTTCAAGTACAATCGGAGCTGGCCAAAGACGGATTCGTCGGTGTTTCTGTTCAACAATCAGAACGCCGACAACATGTTCTGGACGCTCGCCAGCGGTGTGCCGATCTGGACCGCTTACGAGGTCCTGTTGGCTTGGGCCTACGCCAATGGATGGATTTCCATCGTCGACTTTTCAGAGAACCCGATCGGGTTTGTCGCGCTTTTCTTCCTGGTGCCGTTCATCCACGAAGTCGGATTCTATTTCGCCCATCGGCTCCTGCACTGGCCGCCGCTCTACCGGGTGGCGCACAAGCTGCATCACCGCAACATCAATCCCGGGCCGTGGTCGGGCCTGTCGATGCATCCGATCGAGCACCTGCTCTACTTCTCCACCATATTGCTCTTCTTCGTCATCCCGTCGCATCCGATCCACATGATCAATCTCGCCTCGCGCCTGGGGCTCATGCCGGCGCAAGGTCACACGGGGTTTGATCGCGTCGTGGTCGGCGAAGAGCAAACGATGGACGTCTCGTATTATGCGCATTACCTGCACCACAAATATTTCGAGGTGAACTATGCCGACGGCATGGTGCCGCTCGATAAGTGGTTCGGCTCGTTCCATGACGGATCGCCGGAAGCGCATGAAGCGATGAAAGCGAGACGGCTGCGCCGCGGGGTCTGACCGAACAGGTTGCCGTGACGGGGACGGCCAGCGAAACGCTTTAGCTGAAACTGGCGATCACCGGCACGTGATCGGACGGGCGCTCCCAGGAGCGAGCCTCACGCAGCACGGAAAGCGACTTCGCCGTCTCCACCAGATCCGGCGACACCCAGATATGGTCGAGCCGCCGGCCGCGATCGTTCTTCGTCCAGTCCGGCGAGCGATAGCTCCACCATGTGTAGAGCTTCTCCTCCGGGGGAACGAAGTGGCGCATCAAATCGACCCATTGGCCTGCGGCGCGAGCGCGCTCCAGGCCTTCGGTCTCCACCGGCGTGTGGCTCACGACTTTGAGGAGTTGTTTGTGCGACCAGACATCCGTTTCAAGCGGCGCGATGTTCAGGTCGCCAACCAGGATCGCGCCGGGCTTGGCAATGGTTTTCATGCGCGTGCGCATCTCGCGGACGAAGGCGAGCTTGTGCGCGAATTTGGGATTGGTCTTGGGGTCGGGCTCGTCGCCGCCGGCGGGTACGTAGAAATTATGGATGGTCACCGGCCGCTTGCGGTGCTCGATGGTGGCGGTGATGTGGCGGGCGTCATCCTTGCCGCAGAGCTGCATGTTGGCGATGTCGCTCAGCGGCCGCCGCGAGATGATCGCCACGCCGTGATAGCCCTTCTGCCCATGAATGGCGATGTGCCTATATCCGGCGTCGCGGAACGCGCGGTGCGGGAAGCTTCCGTTCACGCATTTGGTCTCCTGCAGGCACAGGACATGCGGGCGGTGCTTCGCCAGGAAGTGCCGCACCAAATCGATGCGCAATCGTACGGAGTTGATGTTCCAGGTGGCGACGGAAAAGGGCATGGATGGGACGCGGGAGCAATAAACAGAGCAGCGATCAGATGATCTTGATCCGGACAGAATAGGGTCGTGTCCAGCGGCGCACCGTTCTCTCCACATGAAATGCCGAAAACAAAGTGCTAGAAACGAAAAAGCGCCCGACCCCTGGTGGGACCGGGCGCCGCGGTGATCACCGTGAACCGGTGAAGGAAACTCCCGCGAGACGGGGGGCAGGACCGCGGGAGCCCACTCCGCTCTCATCTAGTTGGGAGGCGACGGCTTGGACTTCAAGCCCGACAGCCGGCGCTCACGGAGGCTTGCGATTCGCCTGAAGCGCGCAATCGCAGATGGAGATCCGGCCTCAATCGGCGGTTTCCTGCCTCCTTCATGGTGAAGGAATCCTAAGGGGCAACGGCGAAGCGCTCTCGCGCCATCCTGCCAATCGCTCCTGCAGCGGTTGCGCGTTCAACGCCCTATATTGCGCACGCTATGCAGGCTTTCGCTACGCTCCTTGATCGGCTGGTTCTGACGCCTGGCCGCAACGGCAAGCTTCGGCTGCTCGTCGATTATTTCGGCGCGACGCCGGACCCCGATCGCGGCTATGCGCTCGCCGCCATCACGGGCGACTTGTCCATCGCCAGCGTGAAGCCGGCCATGCTGCGCGGTCTTGTCGTGGAGCGCATGGACGACGTGCTCTTCCGCTATTCCTACGATTATGTCGGCGATCTCGCCGAGACGATCGCTCTGGTCTGGCCGACGGAGGGGGAGGACGAATCCGTGCCGCGGCTGGCGGAGGTCGTGGAGGTGCTGCAGGCCGCCTCGCGGCTTGAAGGACCGCGTCTGGTTGAGGCCTGGCTTGATCGGCTCGACGCGAGCGGACGCTACGCTCTGGTCAAGCTGGTTACCGGCGGTCTCCGCGTCGGTGTCACCGCGCGGCTTGCCAAGCAGGCGCTGGCGCGGCTCGGTGACAAGGACGTCACGGAGATCGAAGAGCTGTGGCATGGCTTGGAGCCGCCTTACGAAGCCCTGTTCTGCTGGCTGGAGGGCAGGGGCGAGCGGCCGGTCAGTGCAGCGCTCGCGCCGTTTCGCCCCGTCATGCTGGCGCAGCCTTTGGCGGAGGGGGAGCTTCATAAGCTTGAGCCTGAAGCCTACGCGGCAGAATGGAAATGGGACGGCGTGCGCGTCCAGGCGGTGAGCGAAGGCGGCGTGCGCAGGCTCTATTCGCGGACTGGCGACGACATCTCCATCGCGTTTCCCGACATGCTAGAGCATCTCAATTTTGACGGCGCCATCGACGGCGAGCTTCTTGTTGCGCGCGAGGCCGGCGGCATCGTGGCGATCGCGCCCTTCGGCGATCTGCAACAGCGCCTCAACCGAAAGACCGTGTCCGGCAAGCTGCTCACCAGTCATCCGGCCTTTCTGCGCGCCTATGATCTTCTGCAGGACGGCGCGGTGGATATGCGGCCGCATCCGTTCAGCGCGCGCCGCGCCCGGCTGGAGCGGTTCATCGCGACGCATGGCTCGCCGCGTATCGACGCGTCGCCGCTGGTCGGCTTCAACGATTGGGACGCGCTTGCGAAGCTGCGCGCCGATCCGCCGACCGATCAGCGCATTCACGAGGTGGCCGAGGGGCTGATGCTGAAGCGGTGGGATGCACCCTATGTTCCCGGTCGCCCCAAAGGCCCCTGGTTCAAATGGAAACGCGACCCGCACATCGTCGATGCCGTGCTGATGTATGCGCAGCGCGGCCACGGCAAGCGCTCCTCGTATTATTCCGACTATACGTTCGGCGTCTGGACGGGACCGAGTGACGCAGCCGAACTCGTGTCGGTGGGCAAGGCCTATTTCGGCTTCACCGATGAGGAGCTGAAAGAGCTTGACCGCTTCGTGCGCAACAACACGGTCGATCGTTTCGGGCCGGTCCGCGCGGTGCGGGCGGAGCCCGATCACGGCCTCGTGCTTGAGGTGGCCTTTGAGGGACTGTCGCGCTCCACGCGCCACAAATCAGGCGTGGCCATGCGTTTTCCGCGGATCAGCCGGCTGAGGTGGGACAAGCCGCCGGCGGAGGCCGATCGACTGGAGGCATTGGAGACGCTGCTGCCGCAGAAGACCTGATGGCTCGCCGCCTTCGGCTTGTGGCGCGGGGGTGTGCGCTATACCTAGAGCCTCCATTCTGATTGAAGCAGAATGGAGGCCCTCGGTTTTTGTTGAGCATGATCTTATCCGAAAACCGGTTTCCACTTTTCGGGATCATGCTCTAGGCGTGAACCGGATCGTGAGCTGGTAAGGGCTCAAGACAGGGTAGGGCGCACATGTCGGGAGGTCTTTCGCGCTTCTTGGGGGACACGCCGCTCCGCGTCGGCGTGCGCCTGCTGGTCTTCTCCTTCATCGTCGGCCTGGTGATGTCGGCGCTCGACATCCGGCCCTGGCAGATCTGGCTCTGGGCGCGGCAGTTGGTGGAGCGCATCTACAATATGGGCTTCGCGTTCTTCGCCGACGCGCTGGAATATCTCATCGCCGGCGCCATGATCGTCGTGCCGCTGTTCATCATTATGCGGCTTTTACGCCTTGGCGGTCGCGCCCGGCGCATGGATTGAGGTTGCGCTCTCTTCGCTGGCATAGTGTCATATATGAAAGGCACTCCAACCGGATGGGGTAAGCGATGCTCAGACGGCGCTTTCTAGTCACGGCGTGCGGCGTCATTGCGGGGCTGGCACTCGCCATGCCCGCGGCGGCTGAAGAAGAGATATGCCGCCCGCAGAAGATCATTCGCTATCTGGACGTCGATATCGCGGTCACGCCGCCGAGCGGGCCGGCCGATCGCGAGGTGACCTTGTCTGCGCGCTGTCTTCCCGCCGACCGTTCGGTGATCGTGTGGAGCGGCCAGGACTTTGACGCGGTGCAGCCGGTGGGCTCCGGCTCGATCAGTGCCGGCGGGAACTTTGAGAGCGCTGCGACCGTTCCCGCCAACGCCGCGCCCGGCCAGAACTATTACTTCGCCATTATGATCGACGACCACATCGTCGGCACCGGCGCTTTTCTCGTCGACGGTGAAGCGGAGTCGGTCACGCAATAGATGCGTCCACGCTGAACGACCGGTTTCCACTTTTCGGGATCATGCTCTAAGGGTCGGCTTTCGATTCACGGCCATGCCGACATGAATGAGGGCCCCGCGGGGCGCGTGGGCGACGCTTCCGCGGCCGCTGAAATTCGTCCGTTTAAGGTGACGCATCGCGCCGTCTTCCGGCTCGCGGTGCCGATGACGCTTGCCTACATCACCGTGCCGCTGATCGGCATCGTCGACACGATCGTCATTGGTCAGCTCGGCGTTGCTGCATTGATTGGCGGCATCGCCATCGGTGCGATCATCCTCGATATCCTGTTCACGACGTGCAACTTCCTGAGATCCGGGACGACAGGACTGACGGCGCAGGCCGTCGGCGCCGGCGACAGCAAGGAGATCGTGGCGGTTCTCGTGCGCGCGCTCATCGTTGCGGCAGTGGCGGGGGCGTTGATCCTCGCCCTGCACTATCCGTTCATCGAAATCAGTGTGTGGTTCATGGACCCCGGGCCGGGCGTGCTCGACGCGGCGCGGGACTATCTTGCCATCCGCATATGGGCAGCACCCTTCACGCTCGCCAATTTCGTGCTGCTCGGCTGGCTTGTCGGCCTCGGCCGTTCCGTCACCGTGCTCGCCGTGCAGGCGCTGCTTGGCCTCCTCAATATCGGGTTCTCGGTGTGGTTCGTCATGGGGTTGGGGCTTGGCGTCCCCGGCGTTGCGTGGGCGTCGGTGCTTGCGGAGGCCATTGTCGTTGCCGCACAGATCCCGCTCGTCCTGAAGCTCGCGCCAAGATCGCAGCTGCCCTCGCGGGCCCGCATCTTCGACCGACACGGCTTCTCGCGCCTCATCGGCGTGAACCGCGACATCATGATCCGCTCCTTCACGCTGCTCTTTGCGTTCGCGTTCTTTGCCCGGCAAGGTGCGCAGTTCGGCGCGGTGGTGCTCGCCGCCAACGCCATCCTGATGCATTTCTTCATGGTCGGCGGCTATTTCCTCGACGGGTTTGCCACGGCCGCCGAACAGCTTGCCGGCCGCGCCGTGGGTGCGCGCTTCCGCCCGGCATTTGAACGCACCGTGCGTCTCACCACGGCATGGGGTCTCGGCACCGGCCTGGCGCTCAGTCTCGTCTATCTGGCTTTCGGCGGGCTGATCATCGACCTAATGACGACAGCGGAGGACGTGCGCGAGACCGCCCGGCACTTCATGCTTTGGGCGGTCCTGACGCCGTTGATCGGCGCCGTGGCGTTTCAGATGGACGGCATCTTCATTGGCGCGACATGGTCGCGCGACATGCGCAACATGATGCTGGCGTCGGTGGTCGTCTATCTGATCGCCTGGGCGGCGCTGACACCGCTCTTTGGCAATGACGGGCTGTGGACGGCGTTGCTGGTCTTCCTTGGCGCGCGCAGCGTGACCTTTCACTGGCGCATGCGGCAGCTTGTTCCGCGCACCTTTCCGGCCGCCCCCTCAGCCTGAGCGGCTACGAACCTTTGCCATTGACGATATAGCGGCGACGGTCGTTGAGATTGCTCAGCACGGAGTTCATGTCGCTTTCCGTAACCCCGGAGGTCCTGAGCGTCTCCTCCAGATGCTGCATCATCTCGTCAAAGTCGCCGTCGCTGATGTGAAGGCGCGCATGCACGTCCTTCAGATGCGCATCGGTGTAGCTTGCCGGGCCGCCCATCACGGACGCCAGGAACTGCGTCTGATGGTCGATGAGTTGGCTCATCTCGACATTGGCGAAATAGGGCGCCAATCGCCGGGAGCGCAGAACGCGATCGTAAAGGGCGAAGACGAGGCGAGCCACCGCTGCCAAGCCGCCGAACTTCTCATAGAGCGGCTCAATCTGGACCATCCGGCCTCCCGCCATCGCCGGCTTCCGGCATCAATGTGGGAATATCACGGCCGCGCATCGCGCTCCACCTCAGGGCGCGCCGCCTCACTCATCGCGGCCAAGCGGCTGCCCAGCGTTCCGTCTCGATGCCGCGGATGTCGCGGATATGCTTGACGTTACGCTCCTCCAGGCGCCTGAGGAGGTCGGCGACGATGCGGCGAGGCAGCGACGGACCCTCATAGATCAGGCCGGTATAAAGCTGTACGAGATCTGCACCGGCTGCGATTTTCGACCATGCGCTGGCAGCGCCGTCGACGCCGCCGACGCCGACCAGCACCAAATCAGGTCCGGCGAGCTGCCGGGCGCGGGCCAGCATCGCCGTTGAGAGCTCCAAGAGCGGCGGGCCAGAGAGGCCACCGCTTTCCGTTTTATGCTGCTTCGACTTGAGCTCAGGACGGCTCACCGTCGTGTTGGAGACGATCAGTCCGTCCACATGGTGGTGCATGGCCGTTTCGATCAGAGCGGCAAGGCCGGCATCGTCCATGTCCGGCGCGATCTTGAGAAGGAGCGGCGTTGTGCGCCCGCACTCGTCCTCCGCGGCTTGGCGCGCCTCGGCGATAACGCTGAGCAGTTCCGTCAGGGCGTCGCCGGACTGCAGAGCGCGCAGGCCCGGCGTGTTCGGCGAGGAGACGTTGACGGTGAGATAAGACGCCTCCGGTGCGAAGAGCCGGACGCCGGCAGCATAGTCGAAGAGGCGATCATCGCTGTTGCGGTTGGCGCCGATGTTGATGCCGACGATGCCGTCACGATTGGCGCGCGTATCAAGCCGCTCCAGCGCGGCTTCGTGTCCTTCATTGTTGAAGCCGAGACGGTTGATGATGGCGCGGTCGGCGCTGAGCCGGAAAAGCCGCGGCTTCGGATTGCCATCCTGCGGCAGCGGCGTCAGCGTGCCGACTTCCACAAAGCCGAAGCCGAGCGCCAGCATTGCGTCGGGGATTTCCGCGTTCTTGTCGAAGCCGGCGGCGAGGCCGATCGGGTTGGGGAATTGCAGACCCAGAATATTGTGGCTGAGGCGCGGGTCGCGCGGCGTTGTGCGCCCGCGCTTGCCGGTGAAGCGCGCGCTGCGGATCGCCCATCGATGCGCGCGTTCCGGATCAAGCAGCCTGAGCACGCCGCTGGCGCGGTCGGCGATCGTCACGGAACACCCTTGGGAAAGACATGTGCTCCGTCGGGGCCGAGCGGCAGCTTCTCGACGCGCCGCACGGCGGAGAGGTGGAGCGGGCCATAAAGATGCGGGAAGAGCGCTCCGCCGCGCGAGCGTTCCCAACGAAGCGCGGCGCCCAGCATGTCGGCGTCCACGGCAATGAGGAGCAAATCCGTCTGGCCGGAGAAATGCCGCGCGGCCGTCTCGCGCATCTGATCGAAGCTGGAGAAATGAATGAAGCCGTCGGCCATATCGTTCGGCGCGCCGTCGAAGCGGCCGGCCTCTTCCGCCGCGCGCCATAGCGGCTCGGGGCAGATCTTGTAGATCAACGCGGACATGACTGCACCAGGATAGATTGCGATGCGGAACGGGCAACCGGCTTTCGTCGCTCGCGGCACGCGACTATGCTCGCCGTGCCGATGAAGACACACCGTACACGCCTCCTTGCCCTTGCGCTTGCCGGTCTCATGGCCGGCGTTCTTGCCGGTCCGGCTGCGGCCGGCGATCGCGCCGGCCCGAGCGATGACGAGGTTGCGCGGCTTGAGGCCCGCATCGAAGCGCTGGAGGCGCGCGTTGCCATGCTCGCCAAGGAGAACGCCGAGTCGCGTTCCGGCGGAGAGGCGATGGCGCGCGTGGCGCTTATTGCCGATAGGGCCATGGCTAATCTGTTCGCCATCGTCCGGGAGTTTAAGGGCGCGCCGCGCGAGGGCGAGTCTGATCTGCGCTAGGCAGGTCGCTCGCGGATCGCAATCTCGTCGCTGCGGCTCCCAAGCCCGTCGGCCTCGCGCTCCTTGTCCGGCTCGGGCGCAGGCATGATCAACGACACGCCAACGGTCACGGCCACGGAGATCATGAGACCGATGATTGCGGCGACCGGTGCGCCGATCGCAGCGATGCCGCCGCCCTCCGCACCGCCGAAGAGCCCTGACTGCTCCAGGACAAATGCCAGGCCGGTGAAGCCGAAACCCGCGACGATGCCGGCAATCGCGCCAATATCGATGGCACGCTTCCACCACAGACCGATCAGGAGCGGCGCCATCCCGCCCGACGCAGCGAGCGCGAGCGCCCAGCTTAAAAGTGCGGACGGTTCGACGTTCAAGATCGGCACAAGCGCGGCGGCGGCGACAGTGACGACAACCAAAACCAGCCGCGCAATGAGAATGCGGCGGCCCTCAGGTCCGGTCGTATCGACGGTCTCGTCCCAGATCTCGTGGCTGATAGCGCAGGTCGCGGCAAACAGCGACGCCATCCCGATGGCAAACAGGGCCGCAAGAACGCCGGCCAGCACGAGGCCGGCGAGCGCCGCCGGCAGTGTGGCGAACAGGGCAGCGACCTGCAGAAGACCTTCCGCCGCGTTCCAATCGCCGGTCTCGCCAAGAAGAAGCGCCAGAAGCAGGCCGGCCGCCACCAGGATGGCGCCGTAGATCACCGCCCATCCCATCGTCATGAATGCGCCGCGCGTGGAGGCGGCTGCGAGCGTCTGTGCCGTCAGAAGCGGAAGCGCCGCTGCGCCTGTTGCAGCGAGGAGGAATGGCAGGAGCGCACCACGGGTCGCATCATCGCTTTCCCAGTCGGGCAGCGCATCCCTCAGCACGGTTGCAAATTCCTGCTGCAAGGCGACGTCGCCGGCAGTGCCCCTGAAGATCAATGAGCCGGCGGGCACCAGGCAGGCGAAGATGATCAGGAGGTACTGGACGGCTTGAGTCCAGGTCAGGGAGCGCATGCCGCCTGGCAGGACGGCAAAGACGGTGACACCGGCGACGGCATAAAGCGCATGGGTGGGGTTCATGCCGACGAGCGTGGCGAAGAGGGGCGATGTGACCTTCAGATGGGCAACGAGCAAAAGGAAGCTGACAACGAATGCCACACACGCCCACGCCAGTCGGACCCACAGCCCGCCATAGCGCGCGGCCAGATAATCTCCGGCGGAATAGGCGTCGGCTCGCCGGAGACCCGGCGAAAGAACCACCGCCATCAACAAGAAGCCCGTGGCCAAGCCTGCCGCCGTGACCAGGAAGTCGGCGTAGCGCGCATAGGCGCCGCCGGCGAGCCCGATCGTCAGAAGCCCGGCAAGCGTGGCCGCAGCAGCCAATCCGTTGAAGGCAGCCGGGGTCTTGCGGTCGGCCAGGTAGAAATCCACGGCCCGACGGCTATGCGCCAGCAGCGCCGCGACGATGAAGACGGCGAGTGCTGCGCCGAGCACGCCGACGGGTGCAAGCCCGGCATCGACGCCGAGCCGCTCCAGGAGGCCGAACCCGAGAAGCACAAGAAGAAAAAGGCCAAGCAGAACGAGCGTCGAGCGAATCGGAGCCTTGAGTACGCCAATGTCCCGCTCAGGCGGCAGCAGCCAGGGCATTTGTCATCTCGGTCGCAGTCGTTCGTGGCCCGCGAGGATGACGCGGTCGCCGTGCAAACGCAAATGGCGGCGTGCGCCAACCGGGCCGGGCCGTTTCAAACCGGCGCGTCAGCTTGTATGACAGGAGCGGCGCAACGCATCTTGGGATATTGTCGCCTTAGAGCCTTTTCCATTGTGATTGAATTAGAGTGGAGGCTCTATCTCTTCGTTTAAGCATGATCTTATCCGAAAACCGGACGCCACTTTTCGGGATCATGCTCTAGGAGGCGTTTTCGTGACGCAATCGCCCACCTTCATCGTGGCCGACGATCATCCGCTCTTCCGCAATGCGTTGCGACAGACCATCGAGCCGCATTTCGCCAAGCCTGAGATCGTCGAGGCCGGCACGCTCGATGAAGTGTCGGCGGCGATTGAGACCGTGGAGGAGCCGGATCTGGTGCTGTTCGATCTCTCCATGCCCGGCGCGCGCGGGTTCTCCGGTTTGATGTATCTAAGAGCACAATATCCTGCGGTGCCGGTTTGCGTGGTCTCCGCCAGCGAGGATGTCGGTACGATCCGTCGCTCCATGGCGCTGGGCGCGGCGGGTTTCGTGCCGAAATCGTCGTCTCCCACGCAGATCCGCCAGGCGATTCAGGTCATCCTGGATGGCGGGACATGGACGCCTCCGGGCCTTGATCTGCGGCTTGCTTCCGACGAGGAAGACGCGCTCGCCGGCCGGCTGCGAAGCCTGACGCCGCAGCAGCTGCGCGTCTTGATGATGATGGCGGAGGGCCTCCTTAACAAGCAGATCGCCTATGAGCTCAGCGTCTCGGAGGCAACGGTGAAGGCGCATGTCTCCGCCGTCTTGCAGAAGCTCGGCGTGGAGAACCGCACCAAAGCGGTGTTGGCGGCCGGCCGCTTCGAGGTCGGGCAGTGGCACGCCGGCGACGCGGATTGATCGCCGAGCGTTTTATTCAGCAGCCGGCCGCGAGACGCTCCATTGCGACATCAGGGCTCGAAGTGCGGCGGGCTTGAGCGGTTTGTTGAGCACGCGGATGCCGGCCTTCAGTGCGCGCTCGCGCAGCTCCGGAGACCGATTGGCGGTGACGAGAATGGCGGGAATGTCGGCGCCGAGCTTCCAGCGTATGTCGGCGACCGCTGTCAGCCCGTCGCTTTCGTCCAGGTGATAGTCGATCAGCATGAGGTCGGGAATGTCATCGGGCCGGCTGAGCAGGCGCAGCGCCTCGCGTGCGGTCTTGGCGACGACGGGGGCGCATCCCCAGCCGGAGAGCAGCGCCGTCATGCCGGAGAGAATGCGTTCGTCGTTGTCGATGCACAGAACTTGCAATCCGATTGCGAGCGGCTGGTCGGAAAGCGCTTCCGCCGCCGGCTGAGCGGTCGGCACATCGGCGGCGAGGGGTACGGCGAGGCTGATGCGCGTGCCTTTGCCGGGCACGGAAGCGAGCGAGACGTCGATGCCGAGCACCTTGGCGATGCGTTCCACGATCGACAGGCCGAGCCCAAGTCCAGGGGCAATGCGAGCGCCGGTCTCGAGGCGGCGGAACTCGGCGAAGATCAGCTCCTGTTCTTCCGGCGCAATGCCGATCCCGGTGTCCACGATCTCGATGAAGACGCGCCGTCGCTTACGTCGACAGCCAACGAGCACGTGGCCGTTGGGGGCGTATTTTATGGCGTTGGATACGAGGTTGAGGATGAGCCGCGTCAGGAGCTGCGGGTCGGTCTGAACCGCCAGGCTGCACGGCACGACCTTGAGCGTTACGCCGCGGTCGCGCGCCTCGGCGGAAAAGTCCACGGCGATACGGTCGAGAATGTCCTGCAGGGGGACGGGGCGCTTGTTGGGCTGCAAACTGCCGGTGTCGAGGCGGGATATTTCAAGGACGGCGCGCAGTATGTCCTCAACGCCGTCGAGCGCGGAGCTGAGATTGGTGGCGATCTCCGCATCCTGCGATCCTTCGGCGCGCTCCGACAGGGAAGTGGCGTAGAGGCGGGCGGCGTTGAGCGGCTGTAGAAGGTCGTGCCCGGCGGCCGAAAAGAAACGCGTCTTGGAGAGATTGGCTTCCTCGGCGGTGGTCGTGGCGCGTTCCAGCGCGGCGTTCAGTCGTGTCAGTTCTTCGGTGCGTTCCTCAACGCGCCGCTCCAGCATGGCTTTGGAGCGGACGAGCTCCGCCTCGTTCTCAGTCTGCTCGGTGACGTCGGTAATGAGCAGCGCAAGCCCACCATCGGCAGACGGCCGAGGCTCCAGCGTCAGCACGCGGCCCGTGCCGGGATGCTTCTGGCGGATCGCGCGAATGCCGGACACCAATTCGCGCATGTGTTCCTCAGCCAGCGTGTCTGGATTGCCGGGGCCGAACATGCGCGTGCCGGAGAGGTAGCGCAGCACTTCAAAGAGCGACAGGCCGACCTGGCCGAATTCAGCCGGCAGGTCGAGATGCTGGCGGAAGAGCCTGTTCCAGCAGATGAGCCGGTATTCGGAATCGAAGGTGGCGACACCCTGATCGACGCGGTCGAGCACGGATTGCAGAAGATCACGGTTGTATTGAAGCGCCTGCTCCGCATCGTCGAGGAGGCGGTGTGCGTTGGCCGGGCTAGGGTCGTCGCGGTTCAGGAGCAGCGACAAGACGAGGCGGGCGGACGCCGCGCCGATGGCACTCGCTAGAAGCTGCTCGCTGAAACGCAGAATGTGGAGGTCGGCCTGTGCGTCCGCTTCAAGTGGCTGCTCCAGGCTGTCGGCGAAGCGCTCAAGGGAGCGGTTGGTGCGCTCCTCTCCAAGATAGCGCGCCACCGTTTCGCGAAGCTCGCCGACTGTCACGCTGGTGCGAACCGGTCTGAGAATCGGCAGCGGCGCCAACTCGCGCGGGACGAAGATGTTGGCCTGTAGCCGTTCAATCGGACGCGGTGCGCGGCTCAAGGAAAATGCGACGAAGAATGAGATGTTGGCGGCGAGGCTCCAGAAGACGCCGTGCGTGAACGGCTCAAAGGCGATGGCAAAGAGCGCCTGCGGCCGGAGCAATGACATGCCAAAGGGACCGGATTCGATGAACGCAATGGGCAGAAGCCCGGCCTCCGCCAGTGTCGGGAGCAGGAGCGTGTAGACCCACACGGCAAAGCCGGCCGCCATGCCGGCGACCGCGCCGCGGGCCGTCGCCCGGCGCCACAGAAGTCCGCCGAAGAAGGCCGGCGCGAGCTGCCCGATGGCCGCGAACGCCAACAGGCCGATGGAGGCGAGCGCCGCCGTTCCGGCGACCCGGTAATAGGCGTAGCCGAGAAGCAGGATGATGATGATGGATGTGCGGCGGATGTTGAGGATGAAGCTCCCCATGTTCGACGGCAGCCAGGTTCGGCTGGTGCCGCGCAGCAGCGCCGGAACGGCGATCTCATTGGAGATCATGATGGCGAGCGCAACGCTGGCCACGATGACCATGGCGGTGGCCGCCGATAGGCCGCCGATGAAGGCAAACAGCGTGATCAGCTCGTTGCCGGCGAGGCGTGGGATCTCCAAAACGAAGAGATCCGCGTCGACATTTCCGCCGAGCCGCAGCATGCCGGCCACGGCGATCGGCACGACAAAGATGTTGATGGCGACGAGATAGGCGGGGAAGAGCCACGCCGCGCGCCGCACTTCGCCCGGGCTGTTGTTCTCCACCACGGCGATGTGGAACTGACGCGGCAGCAACAGGCAGGCAAAAGCCGCCAGCGCCGTCTGCGCCAGCCAGCCGCCGCCCGGCAGGTCGCGCGCAAATTTCTCCGCGATTTCCGGCGTGGCGGCGGCCTGCTGATAAAGATCGGAGGGCCCGTCGAAGAGGACCCAGGTGACATAGATGCCGACGGTCAAGAAGGCGACAAGCTTCACCAGCGCTTCTACCGCAACGGCCAGCACCATGCCGTCCTGATGCTCGGTGGCGTCGGCGTGGCGGGTGCCGAACAGGATGGCGAAGAGCGCCAAAGCGGCCGCAACGAAGAGCGCCAGGTCGCCGATCACGGGGAAGAGCACGATGTCGCTGACGCGCGGCACCATGGTGGCGACGGAGGCGGAGACCGCCTTGAGCTGCAAGGCGATGTAGGGGAGCACCGCGATTGCCGCGATCAGTGTTGTGACCACCGCGACGTATTGGCTCTTGCCGTAGCGCGCGCCCATGAAGTCGGCGACGGAGGTGATGCGCTCCGCCTTTGAGACGCGCACGATATGGCGCAGCACCGGGTAGCCGACGGTGAAGAGAAGAATGGGGCCGATATAGATCGGCAGAAAGTCGAGTCCGGTGCGCGAGGCAACGCCGACCGACCCGAAGAATGTCCACGACGTGCAATAGACGGAAATGGCGAGAGCGTAGAGCAGCGGCCGCGCCTTCGGTCGGCTCCGCTCCGCGCGACGGTCACCGAACCAGGCGACGCCGAACAGGATGGCGATATAGGCGACAGCCGATAGAACGGCGATCCAACCGATCGGCAAACCAACAATCCTCCCAGCGGCCGGAGCTTAGCCTCGCTCGACGTGATTTCACAGTTGTGTTGCGGCGGGGATTGCGGCCGATGCGTGCGGGCGGCAGCATCCGGTACGGCAGAATCAATCGGCCCGGCGAAGAGGAAGAAACGAAATGCTGAAAGAATTCAAAGAGTTCGCCCTTAAGGGGAATATGCTCGACATGGCGGTCGGCATCATTATCGGCGCTGCGTTCGGCGCGATCGTGTCGTCGCTTGTTGACGATGTCATCATGCCGCCCATCGGACTGGCCCTGGGCGGGGCCGATTTTTCCCAATTGTTCGTGGTGCTGAGCGGCAGCGGCGAGTTCAACACCATTGAGCAGGCCAAGGAGGCCGGGGCGGTGACCTGGAATCTGGGGCTCTTTATCAATGCCCTGATCAAGTTCGCCATCATCGCGTTCGCGGTCTTTCTTGTGGTCAAGACCATCAATCGGATGATGCGCGAAAAAGAAGAAGCGCCGGCGGAGCCTCCCGCGCCGCCGGAAGACGTCGTGCTTCTACGTGAGATCCGCGACCTGCTTTCGACGCGCGGCTCTTAAAGCGTCGCTGCGTTTCGACCAGATCGCTCAAAGGCGCGCCTGGGCGGCCTGAGGCAGCGCCTTCGGGCGCTGCCGCGTTTACCGTAAATCCTTAGAATTAACAGCAAAATAGCTCCAAAAAGCGGCTCAAATTAACACACCTTAACGCCCGTTAAGCTATGTCAACGAGACGTTAAAGGCGGACACGCGGAAGCCGCCGAACAGAGACGCATTTTGGAGGCCGTCATGTGGAAAGTGCTCGCCAGGGCGCGACGCCGCTTTGCCGAAAATCAGTGCGGCAACGTCGCCATCCTCTTCGCCGTTACCGCCGTTCCCCTGCTTGGTCTTTTGGGCGGCGCGGTCGATCTCACGCGCCATCAGCGCCACAAAGTCGATCTCATGAACGCCATGGATTCCGCGGCCATCGCCTTGGTGCGGCGTGGCGCGGAGGATGACGCGGACGCCGATGCGTTCGTCAATGATTACATTGCCGCCATTCTCACCGGCGGGGGCAACGACCCGATGCTCAATGTCGGCCGTTTCAACGCGGTGGAAATCGACGGCGGCTATCGCATCGTGTCGGACGCGGTCATGGAGACCGCCTTCATGCCGGTGATCGGTATCCAGGAGATGCCGATCAACCTGTCGACGGAGGTGATGACCACCGGCGGCAATTACGAAGTCGCGCTGGCGCTGGACAATACCGGCTCCATGGCGCGGCGGAACAAGATCGGCGCGCTGCGCGACGCCTCCAACCATCTGGTCGACATCCTCTACGAAGAGGACGGCGCTGCCGACCGGGTCAAGATGGCGCTGGTGCCGTTCACCACGACGGTCAACATTCGCGGCGCGGCTTTCGATCCGAATTGGCTTGATCCGGAAGGCCTCGGCCTCGGTGTGCATCGCTTCGACGCCTATGACCGTGCCGTCAGCCGGATCGACATTTTCGAGGCGCTCGGCGACGGAAGCGTCGGCACCGACGGGCTGCCGACTTCCTGGAAAGGCTGCGTGGAAGCGCGCGAGGGCGGCTACGACATCAACGACACGGCGCCGGGGAGCGATCCGGTGACGCGTTGGACCCCCTATCTGGCGCCGGATGGTTCCGACAGGCGCAGCTGGCCGCGCTTTGCCAGCCGAAACTCCTATCTGAGCGATCAGACCGGAGGCCGCGGGACACCGATGGAGCGGCTGAAGAACGTCGACAAATATTTCTCGCCGATCATTCGCGCATCGTTTGATGAAAATATCGGCCCGAACGAGAGCTGCCGTGGTCCCATCGTGGAGCTCACCAACGACCAGGGCCGCATGCGCAGCGCGATCGGCGCCATGGAGTCCGGCGGCTACACGCATATCCCGCAGGGTCTTGTCTGGGGCTGGCGTGTGCTGTCGCCGGAAGAGCCGTTCAACCAGGGCGTCGCCTACGATGAGACGACGACGCAGAAGGTGCTCGTGCTTCTGTCCGACGGCAAGAACACTTTTCCGCAGACCTACACCAGTTACGGCTATCGCTTCGGCGGCCGTCTCGCCTCCAACGAATGGGCCGGCATCCAGCGGCTGAACGAAAAGGTGACGAGCATCTGCGAGCAGGTGAAGGCGCGGGGCATTCGCCTCTACATGATCCTTCTTGAGGAGAACGATCCGGCGACACAGCAGATCTTTGAGGATTGCGCGTCGCAGAACGACGAAGGCGAGCCTCTCTATTACGAAGTGCCGGACGCTTCGACGCTGACGGCGGTGTTTGGCGAGATCGGCACCGATCTGACGAACATCCGTATCTCGCGGTGAGTTCATCTGGGTCTAGACAGGAGGCGCCGGCTCGGCGCCTCCCGCTTTTACCTGCTTTGCCGCCCCCCAGGCCGGCCTTTAAGGAAAAACGACAAGATGGCCTCGCCCCTTCGGCGAATCGCGGTTAAGCTCGTCCCGGTAGCATGTTTGTGCGGTCTGAAGTGCCGATGATCCTCCAAATGGCGCGCTCCGGGCGCCCGGTCTGGCCCAGGGAGGATACCGCCTGATCCGATGCCGGGCTGGGAACTCCTCGTCATTGCCTTGCTGGTGTTGCTGAACGGCTTCTTCGCCATGTCGGAGCTGGCCGTCATGTCGTCGCGTCGCGCGCGGCTTGAGCACATGGCGGAAGAGCATGTGCGCGGCGCCAAGGCGGCGCTGCAGCTCCTGGAAGAGCCGACGCGTTTTCTCTCCACGGTGCAGGTGGGCATCACGCTGGTCGGCGTCTTCGCCGGCGCGTTTTCCGGAGCGACGCTGGCGGGGCCGCTCAGCCAGGTACTGGAAGGGTCGCTCGGCACCTCCGCCTATCCGGTGGCGCTGGCGGTTGTCGTGGTGGGCATCACCTATCTGTCGCTGGTGGTCGGCGAACTCGTACCCAAGCGGATCGCCTTCAGCCGGCCTGAGCGGGTGGCCGCGCTGGTGGCGCCGTTCATGTCACGGCTTTCCGTCGCCGGCGCGCCGATCGTGTGGGTGCTCGGCGTCTCCACGGAGGGCCTGGCCCGGCTGTTGCGTATTCCTGAGAAGCGCGAAAGCGCGGTGACGGAAGACGAGGTGCGGCGCATGATTGCAGAGGGCGCGCGCACAGGCGTCTTCCATGCGGCGGAGCGCGACATGATTGAAGGCGTGCTGAGGCTCGCAGACCGCTCTGTCACCAGCGTGATGACGCCGCGTGTCGAGGTCGACTGGATCGATCTGGATGACCCACCGGAGACCATCCGCGAGGAGATCGCGGAGAGCGGGCATTCGCGCTATCCGGCCGGCCGCAAGGGGCTCGACGAGATTGCGGGGATTGTCCACACCAAGCATCTGCTCGACCAGATGGCGCATACGGGGCGGTTCGATGTCGCCGAATCGCTCCGTCAGCCGCTCGTGGTGCATGAGGCGACACCGGTCCTGCGTATGCTGGAAATGTTCCGCGAGAACCCGGTCCACATGGCCGTGGTGGTCGACGAATATGGCGTGCTGGAGGGCATCGTCACGCCCACCGACATCCTTACCGCCATTGCCGGCGAGTTGCCCGAAGACGCGATGGATCTGGAGGAGGAATCGGCTGTGCAGCGCGACGACGGCTCATGGCTCATGGATGGGATGATCGGCATCCACGAAGCGGAGCGCCTCTTGGAGCGCAAGGACATGCGCGGCGACGGAGACTTTGAGACGCTCGCCGGGTTTGTGCTGGACCATCTCGGTCACATCCCGCAGACCGGCGAGCATTTTCAGTGGGACGGCCTGCGCTTTGAGATCGTCGACATGGACGGGCGTCGCGTCGACCGCGTGATGGTGGGAGCCGCGCCGGAGGCGGCGGCTTCGGTTTCCGATTCTGAGGTTTCCGGCTGAGGCGAGAGCCCGGCGCTAACAATCGCCCTACCCCGGATTGCGCGTTGCTCCATCCGGGCTACGCGGTCCGTCAAGCCGTAGCCCGCATGGAGCGCAAGCGAAATGCGGGAGGATTTCATCTCTTTCGTTTGAGCATGATCTTATCCGAAAAGATGGTGCCCACTTTTCGGGATCATGCTCTAGGCTCGGCGGTTACTGGCAAGGCTTCGTTTACCGCCGGTCGAGGTGCAAGGGCGGACGAAACAATTTTCGCGATTCACGCAATGCTCCCGAAACGCCGCGCTCCTATATGCGAGTGGAAAGGGAGCTCGCCAAAGGTGCGGGCAAGGCGTTGAGGGCGACATGTCCGACAGAATGAAAGTTGCCGAAGAGATGGCCCGGATGGGCCGGGAATACGGTCAGGAGCTGGCCGCAGCGCTTGTGCTGGCGAGCCGCCGCAACGCGGCCGATCGCGGGCTGAAAAAGCAGATGGCGCGGCTTGTGCTTCATCAGATCGACGCGGCCGTGAAGCGGCTGCGCAAAGCCGGTCTGCCGGCCGATCTGGGCGATCTTTACGCGCACGGCGCCCGCCAGGGCGTGCATGACGAGCTTGTTGAGAGCGGCGCGGTCGCAGCCGACACCTATCGCCGCGCGGCCTAATCCGCTCACTTAGAGCGACTGCTCCGCGTAGGTTTCTCGTAACGCATGTCAAGCGCTTGTCGCGGCCAAGCCGCGATGGCAGTGTCCCCGCATGATGCTGCCAAGACGGGCCCACGAAGAGGGCCACAAGCGAAAGTTCCTCGTCGTCATCGACGACACGCCGGAATGCATGGTCGCGCTCTCCTTTGCCGCGCGGCGGGCCCAGCATACGGGCGGGGGCGTCGTGCTTCTCTTCGTCATCGAGCCAGAGGGCCCGCAGGGCTTTGCGGGCGTTGAGGACATCATGCGCGAGGAGGCGCGTGAGCAAGCGCAGGCCTCCTTGTCGAAATTCGCTGCCCAAGCCCGTGACGTCGCCAATCTCGACACGGAGATGGTGATCCGCGAGGGCAAGACCGCGGAAGAAATCCGCCGGCTGATTGAATCGGACGAGGATATCGCCGTCCTGGTGCTCGCCGCCGGTGAGAGTTCTGAGGGGCCGGGGCCGCTTGTCTCAGCGATTGCCGGGCGCGGGTCCGGCACTTTCCCCGTGCCGATCACCATTGTGCCGGGCACGTTGAGCGAGGATCAGATCGAGGCGATCACCTGAGGCACCCATTTTCGCAGCCGGCGCACTGTGTGCGTATCCTGATGCCTCCATCGCACCGGAATCTGCTAAGTCATTGATGCGCCATGTGTTCTGTCTCCGTTCCGAAGACGCGGCAGTCACAATTCGGAAAGAACAGAGGGGCAACCCTCTTTAACGCGTTGAAATTACTTATTTTTCGCGTGGCGGGATCGTGACAATCCACAGGTTTTCCAAGAAAATCAATGGGTTAACAAGAGGTTAACGTCACGTCCGCAAGACACCGCCTGTCGCCTTCTCGACCGCTGCGACGATCGCCGCGGAGGTCTTGTCGATTTCCTCGTCGGTGAGCGTGCGGTCGCGCGGCTGGAGCGTCACTTCGATGGCGACGGATTTTTGGCCCTCGCCGATCGCCTCGCCGGTAAACACGTCGAAAACCGATACGGATTCCACGAGGGCTTTGTCGGCGCCTTTGGCGGCGCGGATGATGCGCTCCGCGGCAACGTCGCCCGCGACCACAAAGGCGAAGTCGCGCGTCACACCCTGGAACTGCGATGCATCAAGGGCGGACCGGGCGATGCGCGCTGCCTTGGGGAGCGGCACGGCATCGAGGTCGATCTCGAACGCGGCAATCGGTCCGGCGACATCCATCGCCGCAAGCACGCGCGGATGCACTTCTCCGAAGACGGCCAGCCGGTTCTTGGGGCCAAGCATGAAGGCGCCGACCCGGCCGGGATGATACCAGGACGGCCCCTCCGCGGCTGTCTGCAGGCTCGCAATCGGCGCGCCGGCGGCGGCGAGCGCCGCCAAAGCGTCGGCTTTGGCGTCGAAGAGGTCGAGCGGCCGCGGCGCATCCGACCAATGGCGCGCGCCGCTTCTGCCGGTCCGCAATCCGGTGGCGTGGATGCGTTCATCCTCCGGCCGGTCGCCGCCATAGATCTGCCCGACCTCAAACAAGGCCAGATCGGAAAAGCCGCGCGCCGCATTGCGCTTGGCGGCCGCCAGCAATGTCGGCAACAGCGATGGGCGCATGTCGGACATTTCCGTTGAGATCGGGTTGGCAAGCGCCAGTTCCGGCGCGCCGCCGCCGAAAAGCTCCGCATCGCGCTTCGGCACGAAGGACCAGGTCACGGCCTCGTTCATGCCACGGGCGGCGAGTGCGCGCGCCGCCTGAAAGCGGCGCCGCTGCGCCACGGAGATGCGGCGGCCGGTCACCGCCTCAAGGCGCGGCAGCATGACGTGCTCGACCTTGTCGAGACCGTAGACGCGGACGATTTCCTCAACGAGATCGGCTTCGCCGTCGATATCAGGACGCCATGACGGGGCCTCGGCGACGATCTCCGTGTCGGTGCCGGCCACGGTGAAGCCGATGGAGCGTAGAATATCCAGCTGCTCGTCGGGCGGAATGTCGACGCCGGCGAGTGTCTTCACCCGGTCCATGCGGAGCGGCAGCGACATGCTCCTGACCGGCACCTTGCCGGCGATCACAAGCTCCGACGCTTCGCCGCCGCAGATATCGAGGATCATCTGCGTGCCGATCTCAGCACCCTGCTCGACAAAGGTCGGGTCGACGCCGCGCTCGAAGCGGTAGCGCGCGTCGGTGACGACACCGAGCTTGCGGCCCGTGGCGGCGGTGCGGATCGGATCGAAATAGGCCGCCTCCAAGAAGACGTTGACGGTCTCCGCCGTGCAGCCGGTGACCTCACCGCCGATAACGCCGCCAATGCCCTCCGCGCCGTTGTCGTCGGCAATGACGGTCATCTCCGAATCGAGCGTGTAGGTCTTGCCGTCGAGCCCCTCGATCGTCTCGCCTTCTTGAGCGAGCCGCGCGTGGATGGTGCCCTTCACCTTGTCGGCGTCGAAGACATGCAGCGGGCGGGCGTAGGTGTAGGTGATGTAATTGGTGATATCGACCAGCGCGGAAATCGGCCTCAGCCCGATGGCACGCAGGCGCTGCTGCATCCAGGCCGGCGAGGGCCCGTTGGTGACGCCGCGGATGAAACGGCCGATGAACAATGGACAGGGTTTGTTGTCGGGATCGTCGAAGCGAAGCTCCACGCCGATCGGACTTTCGAAGCTCCCGGCAACGCCGATCTCCTGTAGCGGCTTCAGCCGGCCGATGCCCTTGGCGGCGAGGTCTCGGGCAATGCCGTAGACGCCGAGCGCGTCCGGCCGGTTGGGCGTTACGGCGAAGTCGATGATCGGGTCGTCGAGGCCGGCCCAAACTGCATAAGGGACGCCGATCGGCGCATCGTCCGGCAGCTCGACAATGCCCTCGTGCTCGTCGGAGAGACCCAGCTCGCGCTCCGACAGGAGCATGCCGTTTGACGCTTCGCCGCGAATCTTGCCGGCCTTGAGGTCGATGCCGGTGCCGGGGATATGCGTGCCCACCGGCGCAAAGACGCCCTTCATGCCGGTGCGGGCATTGGGTGCGCCGCACACCACCTGCACCGGCGCTTCGCCGCCGAACTCGACGCGGCAGAGGCGCAGGCGATCGGCGTTGGGATGGGCCCGAGCCTCCAAGACGCTGGCGATGACAAAGGGCTTCAGCTTCTCCGACGGATTGGAGAGCTCCTCCAATTCCAGGCCGAGATGCGTCAGCGCATCGGCGATCTCCGCGGCGGAGGCCTCGGTGTTGAGATGGTCTTTGAGCCAGGAAAGGGTGAACTTCATAGGAGGTTAGCGAGTGCGGGCGACCGGCAAGCCCGTTCACCTAGCCGGGCCGGTGAGAGGTGGCAAGGGCGTGTCGCAGTCGAGGTCTCTGCGGCGCGGCGTCACTCCAAGGCGTCGAAGGTGGCGCGATACGCGCTGGGGCTCTTTCCGGTCAGGTCACGGAACGCAGCGTTGAACGCCGACAGCGAATTGTAGCCGACGGACATTGCGATCTCCGTTATCGGCGCATCGCTGGTCGCCAGCGCCTCCACCGCGCGGATCATGCGGACGCGCCGCAAGGCTTCGCGCCATGTCATGCCCATCTCAGCGGCGAAGCGGCGCGAAAGCGCTCGCGGGGATTGGCCCGTTGCGCGTGCGATCTCTTCGAAACTCGGAGAGCCCTGAGACAGCTCCTCCGTCATCGCCAATGCACGAGCAAGCTCCGCGCTGGATGGCGAGGGCAACACGCAGGGGCTCGGATTTTGCGCAAGCTCTGCGACAACGGCGGCGAGCGTTTCAAAGATGCGCCGCGCATAGAGCGAGAGGGGACCGCTGTCGGGGCCCCATTGCCGACACTCGGCGACCAACGCGCGCGCCAGCGGCGACATGTCGAAGACGGAGAGAATCTCAGTCGGTTCCGGCATGAAGTCGGTGGAGAAGAGCACCGAGGCGGATGTGAGCTTTGTGCGGATCGAAACAGTGATCGGGTGGCCCGCAGCAATCAGCGCGGCGCGCGCCGGCGGCAGGGTCCAGCGCCGTCCCTCGGCCTCAAGCCGCAGCGTTCCCTCAAGGGCGTGGAGCAGATAGTGGCGCTCCACCTGGAACGCCAACGGGCCCGCGGGATCGAAATGCCGATGAAAGCAATAGGCTTCCGGTTCCATCGTCGCAGTCTAAGATGGCGTCGGTCCGAAGAAACAGCAGCGGCTTAGCCGCTCTTTGAAAAGAGATAGGCAAGGCTGGTGCGGCTTGGTGGGCCGTTCTGGAACGCATGGGTAAGCACATGGCGAAAGCCGGCCATCTTTGCCATCTCCAGAACCTCAGCCTCTGCGAACCAGCGGTGACGGAAACGCAGCCAAATCAACCAGTTGCACCAATGGGGCTGCGACATCACCAGGTAAAGCCGCCCATGCGGTTCGAGCCAGTTCGCAAAATGCTGAAACGCCTCCTGCGGGCGTGCGCAGTGCTCAACGGCGTGTGCGGTGAGAATGGCCGAAAAGCGTGGGAACCAGCCAGACTGCTCGATTGCCCCTGTCACGACTTTCGGCGCAACGCCGAGCGCTTCCAGGTGACCGGAGGCGATCGACAGCATTCTCTGTGACGGATCCAGGAGCGTCAGGTCTCGGCTTCCGCCGGCATTGATCCACGCCCGGGCGAACGCGCCGGTCCCCGTTCCGGCATCAAGGACGGGACCGGAGGCAAGTGTGCGATCGCGCAAGAAATCTTCGTAGGCGGCTGTGTATCCGAGGCTGCGCAGGGATTGCTCCCAGGTCGGCGCTTCGCGGTCATAGCGGGCGATCGTGTCCATGCGCACACCATGCCGGACCGATGATCCGAGACGCTAACGTTCAAAGGTCAAGTTTATGCTTGGATCGGCCAATCGGTCGCGCATAAGCGACTGCCACGAAAATTCCTCGCCTTGGCCCTTGGCGAAACCAAATCAGCGACCACATGAAACGTGGCTGAAACAGGCAGCGGCTAGAAAGGCTGCTCCGCCGGCTACCAGCCCGTTCACACATCGAAGTTGCGGTCCGTTCTCGGGCCGCTTTTACGCCTGCTTGAAGGAAGGAGAACGTCGTGAATACCGCGCTGTCGCGCAATCCGTCGAGACTTGCCGCCGCATGGCATGCGGTCGCAGGGCTCAGAAGCCTGTTCTCGCGCTGCGTCAGCCAGCGCCGAAAGATGGGCAAGGATCGCCGCACCCTGCAGACGGTTCCGACCTACCTCCTGACCGACATGGGCCTGGAGAAGATGGAGATCCACACGACCACGGGCGACCATGATCTGTGGATCCGGCCAAGGCGGTACTGATTGCGATCAGAAAGCGGACGGCGCGATCAGTGCCGTCCGCGAACACGGCCGCTCCGTCCTGAATAAGCTGGCGCCTAGAGCATCGGGCGAGAAGGTGGAATCGGTTTCCGCCCGATATTCGCTCCATAGCATCAGGCGATCGGGATAAATCGCCCGGCGCTCTAGAGGCTCAGCCCTTCGGCGAGCGTCGGCATGGCGAGTGCTGAGAAGCCGTAATGCCTGAGCCAGCGCAAATCCGCCTCGAAGAAGGCGCGCAGATCGGGGATGCCGTATTTCAGCATGGCGATGCGGTCGATGCCCATGCCGAAGGCGAAGCCCTGATAGCGATCCGGGTCGAGGCCGCCGGCGCGGATGACATTGGGATGCACCATGCCGGAGCCGAGGATCTCCAGCCAGTCGTCGCCGACGCCGATCTTCAGTTCGCCGCCTTCCCATGAGCAGCCGATATCGACCTCCATCGACGGTTCGGTGAAAGGAAAGTGCGAGGGACGGAAGCGCATCTTCAAATCGTCCACCTCGAAGAAGGTTTTGACGAAGGCCTCCACCGTTCCCTTCAGATGACCGAGATGCGTCGTCTCGTCGATGACCAGCGCCTCAAGCTGATGGAACATCGGCGTGTGGGTCTGGTCGGAATCGGAGCGGAACGTGCGCCCAGGCGCAACGATGCGGATCGGCGGCTTGGTGTTCTCCATCGTGCGGATCTGTACGGGCGAGGTATGCGTGCGCAGCACCAGGCGCTCGTCGGAACCGGGGCGCGGATTGAAGTAGAACGTGTCGTGCTCCTGCCGGGCAGGATGTTCCGGCGGGATGTTCAGCGCGCCGAAATTGTACCAGTCGCTTTCGATATGCGGGCCCTCGGCGAGCGAGAAGCCCATGTCGCCGAAGATGGCGATGATCTCCTGCCAGACCTGTGTGACGGGATGCACCGTGCCGGTCCGTTCCGGCCGGACGGGGAGCGTGACGTCGACCGTCTCTGAGGCGAGCCGCGCTTCCAACGCGGTTTCCGCCAGCGCGGTGCGGCGTGCCTCCAGCGCCTCCGCCACGTCGTCGCGGAGCTGATTGAGGGCCTGGCCGGCCGCCTTCCGCTCCTCAGGGCTCATCGCGCCAAGCCCTTTCAGGCGGGCGGAGATCGACCCCTTCTTGCCGAGGGCCGCGACACGTACCACCTCCAGCGCGCGCTCGTCCTCAGCCGCCGCGATCGCGTCGGCGATCTCGGCCTTCAGCGCGGCAAGGTCGGATGCGGGTGTGTCCTGCATTTTCTGTCCGTCACTACACTCAGGTCGCCCGAAAAATCCGTTCCAGGCGGCGGTCACGGCTCTCGACTGTCACGGAATGGCGCGCCGGATCAAGTCCGGCAAGATGCTTGTCGGTTCGCTCCGCGAATCGGAGGACGGAACTGGGCTCCGGCAGCGCGGCGTTGTCGGCGCGATTGCGCCCAATCGAGTTGCCGAGCCGTCCGCCAAAAACCGGGGATTGAAATCACCACTTTACGCTACGGGCCGCTCCCGTAAATCGTTGCCATTGTGCAACGTCAGCCGGCAAACGGAGCCCACTAACGGTCTTACCCAGCTACGCAAATAGACGCCGGGCCGACGCTCCGGCTAACTAATCGTCAAAGGCTGTAGCGCTGCGTCGCTTGCAGCCATTTTGCTGGGGGACATGAGGTGGCGTTAAAGCAGGTTTCTTCCGCGCAGTGCCGATGGCGCGTGCGTGGCAACAAGGCCACGCTGTCGCGTCAGGCGATCGTGTGGGCGGGCGCGCTCTGCCTGGTGGGGACGATCTCCATCGGCACAGCCCTTGCGCAGACGGTGACGTGGGACCCCGGCGTCATAAACAACGACTGGGATACGACCACCTCCAACTGGGACAACGGTGGCCCGACGACATTTGCGAATGGCAACAACGTCATCTTCGGCCCCACCGGCGTCGGCACGATCACGATCACCGAGTCGGTCGATCCCGGCACGATAACATTCAATGCCAACGGATATACGATAAACAGTTCGGGCGTCCCCACCCTTACAAATCCGGGCACGATCACCGTAACGAACGCCGCACATACGGCCACGATCTCCGCAAACATCATCAGCAGCACCGGAACAATCGCCATAAATGGGCCGGGGACTCTTCTTCTTTCCGGAATCAATGAAGCGAACGGCGCCTTTGGCGGTTTCCTCATAAGCAATGGCACAACCACGGTCGCTGGAGGCGAACTGGAGGCCAATATCGGCCAAATCCTCGTCACCGGCGCGTCTACAACCTTGAATAACTCCGGCGTGCTCGACGGCAATGTCGTGGTGCAGTCCGGCGGCACGATTAAGATGCAGAACGGCTCCACGATCGATGGGACGTTCACGAACCAGGCCAGCGGCATCGCGAATGTCAGCGGCACGGCCGGCACAACCTTCACCTTCGCGAATTCCGGCACGACCACCGTGTCGGCGGGCGCCAACCTGACGGCGTTGGGAGGCTTCAGCAACAGCGGCATGTTCACCAATAACAGCACGATGAGCGGGTCGATGAACCTGACGGGCGGCACGTTCGACAATCGCCGCACGATGAACGGGACGATCTCAATGTCCAGCGGTGCCAACCTGAACAATTCGAGCACGGGCTTCATCATAGGCGACATCACGACGGCTCCGGGCGCGTTCGGGACGATCACCAATTCCGGCACATTCCGGGGCACGGGACCGCTGACCGTGCAGAGCGGTCAGACCTTCAACAATTCCGGCACAGTTTCGGGCTCCGTGTGGAACGGTGGCGTCACCGTCCTGCAGGATGGCGCGACGCAGTCGGGCGGCGCTCTCTTCAACAACCAGGGGACGGTAAGGGTCAACGGGGCGGCACAGACGGTGAGCTTTGTAAACCCAGCCCTCTTGGACATGGCGGATGGCGACACCGGCGACAAGCTGACGGTCAACGGAAACTTGAACCTCCAGTCGGGCGGGACCTTACAAGTCGATGTCCATCCGGTGGCCGGCACAGCCGATCTCATTCAGGTCAACGGCGCTGCGTCCGTTGCTGGCACCATTGATGTGAACCTGCTCTCCAATGGCGTTGCTGCAAGCGTCCCAATCATCACCGCGACCGGAGGCGTTACGGATTCCGGCGCGACCCTGGGAACGGTAACCGGCGTTATCAACCCGACTTTCACGGCAAGTCTGGTTTCTCCCGACGCCAATACCCTTTCCGTTTCATTGGCGATCAACGCGGTCGCCGGCAATTTCAACGGCAACCAGACCGCGCTCGTGGAGAACATCAATGCCGGCGGATCCAGCGATGCGCTGACAATTCTGCTCGGATTGCCATCGGCCGGCGCGACGGCCGATGCATTGGATCAGTTCTCGCCTGAAATCTATCAGGACACCCAAACTTCTCAGGTCCTTGCTGCCAGCCAGACATTGGATGCGCTCTTCTCATGCGACGTCATCGGCGCCGGGGATTACGCGATCCAGCAGCAACGCAGCTGCATCTGGGCCAGGCCGCACGGGCGCTATTCCGACTCCGATCAGACCGGTCGGCGGATTGGATTTGAAGAGCGCGCCTATGGCGGGTTTGCCGGCGCTCAATTGGCGCTCGGAGATCATGTCTTCATCGGCGCCGCAGCCGGATACGAGCAGGCATCGATCGAGAACAACGCCAATGCATCGAGCGACAGTGAGAGATTCCAAGCAGGAGCCAGCCTCAAGCTCATCAATGGCCCGGTCTATCTTGGAGGCGCGGTCGCCGGCGGCCTGGGAGAATTCGACACGACCCGTAACCATCTCGTGGGAAGCAATTCCGGTGAGGGCGACGAATATTATTATGCGGCGAGAGTCCGCGCGGCGGCTGCGTTTGAAGTCAGTCGGTATTATCTGAAGCCATCGGTCGATTTTGAAGCCACCCGCCTGCATGTCAGCGGCTTCACCGAAACGGGAACAGCATCGACGGCGCTTGCGGTCTCCGACTTCGACGACACGTTCCTTGAGGTCACGCCGGCAATCGAATTGGGTGCGGAATGGGGAAGCGAGGGGCAGGTCGCGATCAGAACCTATGGCGGGGTCGGCGGCGGGTTCAGGCTTGAGGGTGAAAGCGCGTTGTCGGCCAGCTTCGTCGGGGCGGCTGCCGGCGTCGGGGATTTTCAGATTGCTACCCAGCGCGAAGATTTCGTTCTGGACCTGGTGGCCGGCATCAAGGCTTCAGTGCTGGGCGTGGAATATCGCGGTCAAGTCGGCGAAGAGACCCGTACCCACAATGTATTCCTGAAGGGATTGATCCCATTCTGACGTGTCGCCGTCACGCGTTGCCGCGAACCGGCTTGATTTTCCGCCTGTTGATTGGGGCGATGCTGCTTCCGGGTTCCTTGGTCGACGATTCCACCGCCAAGCAGCAAGCCGTGCCCACCTGGCTGGTGACATGCGACAATCGTGGCAATGCCAGTCAACTGACCTGCAGCATCAGTCAGACCGTCTCTAACGCGCAGACGGCCCAAAGAATCGTGTCTGCCCGCATCGAAGCCGCGCAGGGGCAGGAGAGGCTTTTTCTCTCATTGCCGCATGGGCTTGATCTGCTTTCCGGTGTTTCTCTTTCCGTGGATGGCGGAGCCAGCACCAGGATCGCCATTGAGACGGCCGATGCCAATGGCTCCTATACCAGTCTGGCACTCGGCCCGGATCTGGTCTCTTCCATGAAAGCGGGAAACACATTGGCTGTCGAAATGGTTGCGGCCAATGGCCAGCCTGTGAAGCTGGAGCTTTCGCTTGCCGGATTCACTGACGCGTACGTGCTTTTCTCAAGGATCGAGAGCGGGCAATAAGCCACGCACCCGTTACGGGCTCGGCGAGCAATGTGTCCTGCACGATCGTTCGTGCCGTCATGCCCGGGTGCTCGCGGCAAGGACGCCGATAGCCGGTGCGCAGGTTCGGCGCCGCTGCCGCCGCATGGCGCGTCTACGCCCCGACTGCCCTTTCAAACTCGCCGGGCGTCTTGTCCTTCAGATAGCTCAGCGCATCCTTGGCCTGGCTGGCGATAGCAGAAAACGCCGCCGGCTGGTGCACGGCGAGATCGGCGAGCACCTTGCGATCCACCGCAATGCCGGCCTTAGTCAGGCCGTCGATCAGGCGGGCATAGGTGAGCCCCTCCTGGCGGGCGGCGGCGTTGATGCGCTGGATCCATAAAGCGCGGAAATTGCGCTTCTTGTTGCGGCGGTCGCGGTAGGCGTATTGCTGCGCCTTCTCCACGGCCTGCTTGGCGACCCGGATGGTGTTCTTGCGGCGGCCGTAATAGCCCTTCGCCGCCCGCAAGACCTTCTTGTGCTTGGCGTGAGAGGTCACGCCGCGTTTGACGCGCGCCATGGCAAAAACTCCTTGCGTCTCGCGAGATCAGCGGTTGTAGGGCATGTAGATCTTGACGATCGCCGCATCCTGGGGCGCCAGCACGGTGGTGCCGCGCGCCTGGCGGATGAATTTCGGCGTCCGCTTGATCATGCCGTGGCGCTTGCCCGCCTGCAGCACCTTCACCTTGCCGGTGGCGGTCATCTTGAAGCGCTTCTTGGCGCCGGACTTGGTCTTCTGCTTGGGCATTTGGCTCTCCTTAAACGCGAAACCGCCCGCCTTGCCGGCGGGCGCCGCTTGGAAGCTCGGGATTGAGCGTTCTTGAGGTCGCCACGGCATGCCCTGGGCCTGAGGCCCGCGCCGGGCGACCCGGCAGGCGGTGATATAGAGGAGCAGCGGGGAAGAGGCAAGGATTGCGGGGGCTGCGTTAGGTTTCTTGCTTCCGGCGCACCCTTCTCCGTCGTTATTGCCGGGCTTCGACCCGGCAATCCATAGGCCTTTGCCTTCGCCCTTCGGCGCTCAGGACTGGATGCCCGGATCAAGTCCGGGCATGACGACAGATATTGGGGGACCGCTTATGGTGGCTCGCGGCTCAGCCGCCCGGTTGCGCAGGTCTCTGGCCTATGGCATGAGCCGCGCGTTGACGAAGCCGGTTGATCGGCCCACTTTCGGCCGCGACGGTCGCTGCTGTAGCTCAGTGGTAGAGCACTCCCTTGGTAAGGGAGAGGTCGACAGTTCAATCCTGTCCAGCAGCACCATCTTCTGCGAAATACATTCACTTGAGTCGGGTGGGCAGAGTTTGTGGAGAAGTTACTCCGCGCTGCCTCGCGGAAAATCATTCTGCGCGGAATGCATCGCCCTTTTGCGATCTAACTAGGGACATCTCCACAATGCGTTCGATCACGCGGGTTGGGTCCTTCCACTTCATCACCAGCTTGCCGGGGTCCATTCCATAATCCGCGACAATGTCCTTTAGCTGTTCTAGCGAAAGTGCCTCAAGTCGCCCCCTTAGGACAGACTCGCCTTCTTTGATCACTTCAACCGGGTCAAGGATTGCTGCTGGCCTGCGGTTTCTCGGGCGGCCCGGAACCGGTTTGGGCTTCTTAGGCTTAGGTTGGGCCACCCCGAAAAGCTCTTCTAGCCGCGCCGCCAACTGCGGGTCGTGCTCAGCCGCTTCGGCTACCGCCTTCGCAAACGCTGTCAGCTTGGCTCGCAACTTCATGGCTCACCCCTCCAACCTCGCGATGATCTCTTCAGCAAGGCTCCGGTAGCAGTCGGCCAGCCCTCGGTATCCATACTTTTGTTTGAGCGTCCGGCTGTGACTTTGGTGCTCAGCCGCCCCGGCAATGTCATTCGCCTGTGGGATGATCGTGTCGAACACCGGGGCGTCCTTGCCAGCCTGAAGGGTCCGGAGGACGTTCGCATGGACGGACGAGTTGGCCTGGTGTTTTGTCACCACGATGCCCAAGGGGTCTATAGTCTCGGCTATCTCATCAGAAAACTCCCGGACGCGGGTTACGATCTGCGGAATACCGTATGTAGAGAGGATGTCCGGGATCGTTGGGATGATGTAGCCGTGGGAAATGCGCAGCCCGTTCAGCGTGATGATGCCCAAATTGGGAGGGCAATCCACTATAACAATGTCATAATCATCGAGCCGGGCCTTCACTGCGCGCCACAACAGTTCAATCGGGTTCACCGAATAGAACTTGCCGCTGGGCGTTGATGCCAGTTTGTCTTGCACGTCAATCAAGTCGAGGCTTGAGGGAAGCAGATCCAGTGTCCTTGCATCCTTCACGTCAGACACTCGCTTCTGCAACGCTGCGTCAAAGTCGAACTGCTTATTGTCGGGCTCGAGGGCGTCCTTGAAAAGCTGCGCTAGCGTCCGTCCTCTATCGTTCAGCTCATGCCACTTCTTTTCTCCGATCAACATCGTGGTGGCGTTTGTCTGGGGGTCAAGGTCAACAACGAGGACCGTCTTGTTGAACTCCGCTGAGAGCGTTTCAGCCACCGCCACAGTGGTGGTCGTCTTACCCACTCCTCCCTTGAGGTTGATGGTAGAAAACACGTGAGCCATGGGAACCCTCCTCTTTCGCAGCCAGGAGCGCACCTGTGATCGGCGGAACACAGGACCCGATGCGAGCACGGCAATGGGCTTTGGGAAGTCAGCAAGCCGTGAGCGCCAATTGGCGACGGCTTGCTTAGAGGCCTTGGCCATCTCGGCTATCTCATTGATGCCGACAAGCTCGTCATCCACCTGCCTGCCCCTTGTGAACGCTGTAAACAAATTTTGTTTACAGCGTTCACGGGCGATCCGTCAATAACCAGTAAACATCGCTTCACAGTTGAGCCGCCGACAGGCGTGAGCTTCACTAAGCCGTAAAGTCCCGCGCAGTCGCAGCGATTTCCTGCTTGATCCAGCGTTTGAAATCGCTGGTCTTCTTCGGCTCCGGCCGTCTTGCGGAGGTGACGAGCCAATAGCCGAGGCCGGTCGCCGCGCGCTCCGGAAACGGCGCCACGACCTGACCCACCGACAAGGCGTAATGCGCCAGCGTCTGCCAGGCGAGCATGATTCCCTGGCCGGCGATGGCGGCATCCAGGCAAAGCGATGCATCGGTGAAGGTGTTTCCTTCGCGAAGGTCGGACTCGCGAAAGCCGAATTGCGCAAGCCAGACGTCCCAACTGATCGTCGAATTGAGGTCACGCAGGACCGGGACAGAGAGAATGTCGCGCGGCGTCTTCAGCTGCTCTGCCAGCGCCGGGGCGCAGACGGGAAAGACCTCCTGGGCGAGCAGAAAATCCGTGCGCGTGCCTGGCCAGTCGCCGTCGCCGACGCGGATGGCGATGTCGATGTCAGAGGTGTCGGGGTCCACCAGTCTGATCGATGCGTCGAGCCGCACCCTGATCTCGGGGTGGCGCTCCGCGTAGCGCGACAGGCGCGGAACCAGCCAGCGAGAGGCGAAGACCGGCGCGACTGAAATGGTCAGCTCCGAATCGGCGTGGCGATGCGCCAGCGCCACGGCTTTGTCGAGCATGCGAAAACCCGCAGTCAGTCGGCTGACGAGTCTTTGGCCGAACGGCGTCGGCGACAGGCCGCGACTGCTGCGCTCAAAAACGATCGCGCCAAGGCGCTCCTCGCTTTTGATGATCTGCTGACTGACGGCGCCCGGCGATACGCCGAGCTCCTCCGCTGCCGCCTTCAGCGAGCCGAGCCGCCCTGCGGCCTCCAGGGCGCGCAGGCCATTGAGGTGCACGCGGTTCAGATTCTCCATATAGGTTTTCTATATCGCTCCAGAGACAAACTCCATTGAATATGGTCGGTAGCTTAGCAACTTTTGCGATGAATGAGCAGAGAGTGTGTTCGAAATGATCCAGATTTTCTTATCTCTTCTCGGCCGGCTTCACTTCACGACCGTGCCGGCCGAGGATCCGGCTGTCGATCCGAACGACCCGCTGTCGCACCCGGCGCTGAAGGCTATGAGCGCGCGCGAGTTGGCAGACATCCCGTTTCCGCGTCCGCCACGGCTCAGGGGGCGGCGTGTGGAAGCGCGGTGCAGCGATCCGGCTTGCCAGGAGCGCCGATGATGCGGCGCATAAAACCGTGGATGGCGGTCGGTGCGCTGGCCAGGCGGCCGGTGACGCGATAGGCAGAAGCCAGGGCGGATCACCGGGCTATCGGCCTGGCCGCAGCCAGCGGGGGGCCGCATGGGAATCGTCACAGATATCGTTCTGCCGCTGGCGTTGGCGTTCATCATGTTCTCGCTTGGCCTCGGCCTGGTGGCGGACGACTTCTATCGTGTCGCGCGGCAACCGAAGGATTTCTTTCTCGGCGCGCTGTCGCAGATCGTGCTTCTGCCGGTCGTCGCCTTCCTGCTCGTGCTCCTATGGCCGCTCAGTCCGGAACTTGCCGTCGGGGTGATGATCATTGCCGCCGCGCCCGGCGGCGCGACCTCCAACGTCATCACATCGTTTGCGCGCGGCGACGTGGCGCTCTCCATCTCGCTGACGGCCATCATCAGCCTGCTCGGCGTGGTAACCATCCCGTTGGTCGTCGCGTTTGCCTACGGCCAGTTCGTCGGGGGCGAGCCAGGCGATTTCTCGATCCTTGGAACGGCGATCAGCGTCTTCCTCATCGTCACCGTGCCGGTACTGATCGGCATGGCGGTACGCGGCTTTGCGGAGAATTTTGCGCTGCGCTTCGAGCCGCAGGCGCGGCGCATCGCAATTGTCTTGTTCGTATTGGTGCTGATCGGCGCGATCATCCAGGAGCGCAACAATGTCGTCGCCTATTTTGCCGAGGCCGGGCTGGTGACGCTGGCTCTGAATGTCGTGATGATGGTGCTGGCCTTTGCTCTTGCCACGCTCTTCGGTTCCGGACGGCCGCAGCGCATCGCAATCTCCATCGAATGCGGACTGCAAAACGGCACGTTGGCGATCGCCGTTGCAACGCTTCTCTTCGGCGGCGGCGCTTATGTTGTTCCCGCAGCGACCTACAGTCTGATCATGTTCGCTACGGCGCTCGTCTTCGTCGCGATGGTCCGTCGCGCGGCATAGAGCCTATCCATTCTGAAGAATGGAGGGTCTAGTCTTTTCTGGAGCATGATCTTATCCGAAAACCGGTTCCCACTTTTCGGGATCATGCTCTTGCGTTCCCGCGAAATCTCGGAAGCTGTTGATTGGCGCCATCGCCGCGCCGCCTGCGCTCGACTCCGTGACGCCACGCCGGCATGGTTTCATGCAGGCGAACAGGGGCGGATGATGGAGGCCAGTCACACGGCGTTGTTGTGCGCTGTCTTGCTTGCAACTGTGATGGCGGGCTGCTCGTCCCTTGGGGGCGGTGAGGGGGGCAATGTTGCGACCGGCAGCATCGCGGAGCCGGCGCCGGCCGTGACGGCGGCGCCGTCGCTCGCCATGGTCGAGGCGACGGAGCTAACGACCGGGCTGCGGTGCACGGGCAGCTACAATCCGCTGGAGAACAGCGCCACCTTCAAGGCCGCCGTCGTGTGCAGCGACGGACGGACCGGTGCAGTCAGCGGCGTGCGGCCGGGAAGCTTTAGCGGGACGGGGACGCTAGTCTTCAGTGACGGCGAGGAGGCGGCCGTGGCGCTTCGGCGCCTTTCTACAGGGGAGGCCGGAGAGATGGACGCGCCGCCGGCGGCCGTGCGGCAGCTTCCCGCGCCGGACCCGACGGTTTACGCGCGATAGCGTCCTAACCCGCCCTGAGCAGCCCCACGACGTCCTTCACGTCGCGCATGATCGGCGCGGCAATGGCGCGCGCCCGTTCCGCTCCATCGGCCAGCACCGCGTCGACGTGGCCGGGCTCGGCCAGAAGACGACGCATTTCCGCTGCGATCGGCGAAAGCCTGGCGACGGCCAATTCGGCAAGCGCCGGCTTGAAGGCTGAGAATTGCGCCCCGCCATGATCCTTCAGCACCGCGTCCGGCGTCGTACCGCCAAGGGCGGCAAAGATGCCGACAAGGTTCTCCGCTTCCGGTCGGCCTTCAAGCCCCTTGGTTTCGGAGGGAAGCGGCTCCGGGTCGGTCTTGGCCTTACGGATTTTTTGCGCGATCTGATCGGAATCGTCCGTCAGCGCAATGCGGGACATTTCGGAGGCGTCGGATTTCGACATCTTCTTGGTGCCATCGCGCAGGCTCATCACGCGCGTCGCCGGCCCGGTGATCATCGGCTCCGGCAGCGGGAAGAACTGGTCGCCATGGCCATGCGCGGCGATCGACGCGGCGAAGTCGTTGTTGAACTTCTGGGCGATGTCGCGGGAGAGCTCCAGATGCTGCTTCTGGTCCTCGCCGACCGGCACATGCGTTCCCTTATAGACGAGTATGTCGGCCGCCATGAGGTTGGGATAGACGAAGAGCCCGGTGGAGGCGTTCTCGCGATCCTTGCCGGCCTTCTCCTTGAATTGCGTCATGCGGTTCAGCCAGCCCATCCTGGCCACGCAATTGAACACCCAGGCCAACTCCGCGTGCTCGTGCACCTGGCTCTGGTTGAAGATGATGGAGCGCTTGGGGTCGAGGCCGCAGGCGAGGTAGGCGGCCGTCACCTCGCGGATGTTGTTGGCGAGTTGATCAGGGTCCTGGAAGACGGTGATGGCGTGCAGATCGACAACACAGTAGACGCATTCATGGGTCTCCTGCATGGCGATCCAGTTGACCATGGCACCGAGATAATTGCCGAGATGCAGCGTGTCGGTCGGCTGCATGCCTGAGAAGACGCGTTCGGGGAATTTGGTCATGGGCGGGCGGGGGGCTGCGGGCTGATCGGCTGGCGAATGGGCGTGAAAAAGCGGCCGCGCGCTTATGGCCAATGCCGGCGCAGCTTGCAACACCGGCGGCGGATTCGGGCTGCGGGCTAAGCTGAGGTTCTGATGAACGCCGTCGTCAACGTCGTCCTTCCGGTGTTCGCCATCATGCTGGCCGGCTATCTATCCGGCCGCTTTCGGTTGCTCGGCGATGCCAGCAGCGAAGCGCTCAACCGCTTCGTCTATTACGGCGCGCTGCCGGCGCTGTTCTTTGTCTCGCTGTCACGCACCGGCACGGAGGTGAATTGGCCGTTTTTGGCCGCCTTTGGCGGTGGGCTCCTAGCGACCTTCCTCCTGGCCGTAACGGTCGGTGCCATCGCCTTTCCCAATCGTCTCGGCGCGCTCGGCCTCAGCGGAATGAGCGCCAATTTCTCAAATGCCGGCTATATGGGCATCCCGCTTTTGATCACCGCCTTCGGCGAGGCCGGCAAGCTGCCGGCGATCTTCGGGGCGATGCTGGTCGCTGCGGTAGTGCTCCCGATCTGCGTGGTCATTGTCGAAATCGATCTTGGACGGGAGAGCGGTGCGTTCGGCGTTGTGCGGCGCGTCGTCTTGTCGGTGGCGCGCAATCCGCTGGTGCTGTCGGCCGGAGCGGGGCTTCTTGTGGCGGTTCTCGGGCTGACGCTGCCTCAGCCCGTCGCAGCATTCTGCGACATCATGGGCGCGGCGGCGGGGCCGTGCGCGCTTTTCGCCATCGGCCTTTTTCTGGTCGGCCAGCCGCTCCGCGCCGGGTTCGGCGAAGTGGCATGGCTCGTCTGGCTGAAACTGATCGTGCAGCCGGCCCTCACCTGGTGGCTCGCTTTCAAAGTCTTTTCGATGCCGCCGGTCTGGGCCGCCTCCGCGGTGATCCTGGCGGCCCTGCCGACGGGTGCGCTGGTCTTCGTGCTGGCGCAGCAATACGACATCTACATTCAGCGCTCGACCGCAACGATCGTCGTCTCGACCGTGCTTTCGGTTGTGACGCTTTCGGCGCTGTTCGTTCTGCTTGGTGTTGGCTAGTCGCCTAGAGCCTTTGCCATTCTGATTGAATCAGAATGGAGGCTCTATCTCCTTGTTGGAGCATGATCTTATCCGATAACCGGTTTCCACTTATCGGGATCATGCTCTAGTCCGCCCCTTTGGGCTTCGGCGGGTGAAGAACGCTCCACGGCGAGGTCTCGTTTTCGACCGCGATCTCAATCAGCCGGGGGCCGCCATCGGCGAGCGCGCGCTCAAGCGCCGGCTTGAAGGCGCTCGGCGTGTCGACGCGCTCCGCCGTCACGCCGAAAGACTCAGCGAATCTGACGAAGTCCGGGTTGACGAGATCGGAGGCGATGGCGCGACCTTCAAACCGATCGATCTGGTCGCGGCGCACATTGAAATAGGCATTGTTGTTGAAGACGAGCGCGACGATTCCGATGCGATATTGCACGGCCGTTGCAAGCTCCTGGGCGGTGAACATGAAGCCGCCATCGCCGGCGAGCACGACGACGGGCTTTTCGGAGTTGGCGACCTTCACGCCGAGCGCGGTGGGGAAGCCGAAGCCGAGCGCGCCCTGATAATTGCCGCTGATGTAAGTGCGCGGCTCGTAGACCGGAAAGCCGAAATAGGATGTGAAGCCGACCTGCGACAGCTCCTCCACCAGGAAAGAGTCGCGCGGCAGCGCGGCGCGCAGAATGTCGAGATAGGCCATCTGCGGCTGGATCGCCTGAATGTCGGACAGCGCCTTTGCGGTTGCGGCGCGGATGATTTCGCGGCGGCCTTTGGTGCGGCTGAAGCCGTGTCGGCTCACGGCCTCCGTCAGCGCCTGCGTCGCCGCGGCGGCATCGGCGATGATTGCCACGTCGGGCGCGAAGCGGCGCATCTCCAGCGGGTCAATGTCGATGCGGATCGATTTCTGCCCTGGCGGCCGGTAAGGCCAGCGCCAACCGGGCAGTTCCAGCCGTGTGCCAATGCCGATCATCAGATCGGTCTCAGGCCACAATGCGTAAGCCGCCGGCAGGATCAGGCCGAGGTCGTGGTCGTTGCCGACAATGCCGCGGCCGGAGCGGAACGCCACCACCGGCGCGTCGAGGCTCTCCGCCAAGTCCAGAACGGCGTCGCGCGCATGGATGGCGCCGCTGCCGACAAAGATCATCGGGTTCTTCGCGGCTTTGATAAGCTTCGCCGCTTGGTCGATCTGATCGGTATCGATCGGTGGGTCGGGGTGAAGCGGCAGGGGTCCGCCTGCAGTGCTTTCGGGGCTTTCGGCGCGCTGAGTGAAAACGTCCCACGGCATCTCCAGTGCCGCCGGCCCGGGACGGCCGGAGCGCATCGCCTGAAAAGCGCGCGCCACCATGGCGCGTCCTGCCGAGGCGTGCTCGGCACGCTCCGCCCATTTGACGATGCCGCGCATGACGGCGAGTTGGTCGGGCATCTCGTGCAGGTGCCCGCGTCCGCGCCCGAGAAAGGCGGTCGGGACCTGGCCCGTGAGCAGGAGAACCGGCTCGTTGCCGCCAAGTGCCGTGAGCATGGCGGCTGAAGCATTGAGCATTCCCGGTCCGGGCACGACGGAGAGGACAGCAGGTCGGCCCGTGGAGCGGGCATAGCCGTAGGCCATGTAGCCGCTGCCTTGCTCGTGACGCGCGCCGATCACGTTGATGGCGTTGCCGGCACGGTGGAGCGCGTCGAAGAGCCCGTAGATCTGTGCGCCGGGGAGGCCGAAGACCGTGTCGATGCCGTGGTCGACGAGCCCGGCGACCAGGCTCTCGCCGCCGCTCATCATGCTCACGCTTCCGCTCCGCCGGTCTGTTTGCGCCGGAGGCTCCGCATAAGCGCGCGGAGATCGGCGGCGCCGGTGACGTGCGCCAGCGCAAAGTAGAATGCCGCGCCGGCGACGACGAGAACGAGGAGCGCTGCGGCCTGTATCAACACGCCAGTGGCCGGCTCGAAAGCGGAGCTGAGGCCTCTGGCCGCCACAAACAGAACGATCGCCATGACGACGGAGACGACCAGCATGATTGCGCCACGGCGGAGCACGGCCATGTCGAGCGGCCAATGTCCACGCCGCATCAGAAGCACGAAGAGAATCGCGGCATTGAGCCAGCCGGACAATGTCGTCGCCAGCGCGATCGCCACCTCTTCCAGATACGGAAAGAGAGAAATGCTGAGCACGATGTTGGTGATCATGGCGGCGGCGGCGGCGTACATCGGGGTCTTCGTGTCCTCGCGGGCAAAGAAGCCCGGCGAGAACACCTTGATCAATACGAAGGCCGGCAGGCCAAGTGCGAACACGCCAAGCGCGCGCGCCACAATCGCGCTTGTGTTGGGTGTGAAAGCGCCGCGCTCATAAAGCACGCGCACGACCTCTTCGGGGATGATGAAGAGTGCGGCGGCGGCCGGCAATGTCAGAAGCAGTGCGAATTCCAACGAGCGGTTCTGGTTGTCGGCGACGGCCTGCATGTGTCCTGCCTTCAATGCGCGCGACAGTTCCGGCAGGAGCACGACGCCGATGGCGATGCCGACGATGCCAAGCGGCAGCTGATAGACACGGTCGGCATATTGCAGGATTGCGATGGCGCCGGCCTTCTGACTGGCGATGATCTGCCCGACGAAGAGGTTGATCTGCGTGATGCCGCCGGCGATGGCAGCCGGTGCAGCGAGAACGAGGAGCCGCCGCACGCCGGGCGTCAGGCGCGGCCGCTTCAGTTTCAGTGGAAAGTCGGCACGGCGAATGGCGGCGATCAAAAGGGCCAATTGCGCAAAGCCGGACAGAAACACGCCGACACCCATGGCGAGGCCGACCGTCCGCTCAGGCAAGCCGAGCCACAGGCTGGCGACAAGGATCACGACCAGGATGATGTTGAGCAGCACAGGCGCGAAAGCGGCGGCGAAATAGCGGTGCAGGGCATTCAGAATGCCCGACAGCATCGCCACCAGCGACATGCAGCCGAGATAGGGGAACATGACGCGCGTCAGCAAAACCGTGAGGTCGAACTTGTCGGCGTCGCCGGCAAAGCCTGGCGCAATCAGCGTCAAGACGAGGATCGGCGCGGCGATCTCCGCAATCGCGGTCAGCGCGATAAGAACCACCAGAAGTGCGGCCAGGACATCATTGGCAAAGGCCTTCGCAGCATTGTCGCCGCCTTCCTCCAAATTACGCGCGAAGAGCGGGATGAAGGCGGCGTTAAAGGCGCCTTCTGCAAACAGGCGGCGGAAGAGATTGGGAAAGCGGAAGGCGGCGAAGAACGCATCGGCCACCGGCCCGGCGCCGAGCGCTGCGGCGATCAGCATCTCGCGGGCAAAGCCGAGCACGCGGCTCAAGGCGGTGTTGCCGCCGACGGTGGCGAAGGACCGCACCAGGCTCATGCGATCGCCTCGCGCCGCGCTCGCGCGCTTCCGTTTAAACAGGCCATGGCCCTGCCTAAAGCGTCATTGCGTTTCGTTGAAACGCTCTCACGCTCTATCTCTTTGCTGGAGCATGATCTTATCCGACCTTGCTTCGCCCGCCGAAGCGCGCTTCGCGAAGGCGGGAAACCGGATTCCACTTTACGGGATCATGCCTAGTGTGGTGAGTTTGAAGTTCCTACCATTATTCCAGCGGGCTCATCAAAGGAACTTCAAACCCTAAACTACACTAGACTCAATATCTTGCTAGTGTCCCTATCGAATCTGAAGTTCGTTCGGAGCGGGCTGTAGAATGATGCGAACTTCAGATTCGGGACACTAGGCTGCCCCCGCGCAAATGAAAAGCGTCAACCGCAAACGCGTTTCACACGCTTTGCGTCGCCGATGAGGGCGGCGACCTCCGGCGGTATGCCCAGGCCGAAGAAGATGCCGAAATCGTCAGAATCGATGATTCCATTGGTGATCAGGCTGCGGAAGGCGGTGACGATCGCCGCGTGCATCTCCGCCATCTCGTGCGTCGTTTGCCGAATGTCATCGGCGATCGACTGCCAATCGGTGTCGCCGGTGGCCTCTTTCGCCCGGCGACCGACCTCGTAATCCGTCCAGTAGGATTGCCGGGAGACATCACGAAAGTCCGCCGCATAGTTTTTGACGGCCTGGATGAATTGCTTGCGCCAGTAGGTTTCGCACAGATGTGACGGCTTGCGGCGGGCGCTGCACAGCAGATGCGCGGAGCGCTCAATCATGTCGCTGCCTGGGCTGCCCAGGCCGACGCGGCCGGCGCTAACGGCAAGATGCTTGCGCTCATCGGCGGCACCGGCCGCGGCACGCGCCTGTTGCCGGCAATAGGAGATGTCGTCATCCGTCCAGGTGCCGTCGTCAAAGACAAGTGGCTCCTTAGGCTCATCGCGGTGGGCAGTAGCCGCGGCGATCGCATCTTCGTATTCCGGCGGGGAAGACGGCATGGCAAGCACCGCGACGACGGCGGCAGCGCCGACGACGCCTACAACCAGTGCGGTTATTGCGAAGCCAGCAGACAGCTCGTTTCCCCGTTATGCGCCATTCTGGCCGGTTGTGGCCATGCCGCAGGGTAAACCCAAAAGGTTTCCGTGAGCCTTAAGAGCCCGTTTAAGAATGCTTGCCGCACACCATGTCGACAGCTGATCAGACGGCCTCTTGCAGGGGAAAGGCCGGTTCAGGGCTCTTGTTCTTTGATGTTTGGAGCCGGGACCGACGAAACTGGCGCGAGCGAACGTCTAAATCATCCGGCCTCGCGCCGTGATGTCGATTTTCAAACAGGCTCCAGGCCGGCGTCGCCAGCAGAGGTTAAGAAGTCGTTACCGCGTTGGGCGTCTTGTCGGATCCGGTCTGGTCGATGGCTGCGATCAGCGCCCGGCGGATGCTTTCCTGGCGGGGTTCGGCGGTGAGCTTCTGGCCGAGCAGGTCGGTGACGTAGAACGTATCAAAGGCGCGCTCGCCGAAGGTGGCGATATGGGCGGATGTAATATCGAGGCTGAGTTCCGACATCGCGTCAGTCAGATCGTAGAGCAGGCCGTTCCGGTCGAGGCACTCCACCTCGATGACCGTGAAACGGTCCGACAAATCGTTGTTGAGCGTGACCTTTGATTCAATCTGGAAGGCGTCGCGCCGGGTGCTTTTGCGCCGTTTGTCCGCGAGCGCCGACGCGAGCTGGACACGCCCTTCCAGCGCCTGCTCGATCAGCTCGGCAATGCGCTTGCCGCGGCGCATCTCGTCGGCGTCCTCGTTGAAGGCGCGGTTGATGATGACGGTGTCGAGCGCGCGCCCGTCGGAGGTCGTGAAGATCTGCGCGTCGACGATGTTAGCATCGCAGGCCGCGCACGCGCCGGCGATGGCGGCGAGCAGCCGCGGATGGTCGGGCGCCAGGATCGTCAGTTGCGTGGCGCCCTCAAAGGCCATCGTCCGCACCTCGTAGGCGAAGCGCAGGCCTTCGCGGTCGGCTTTGCGCACGAGCGCGGCGTGGCGGAGCTGGTGCTCCTCATCGACCCTGAGCCAGTAGGCGGCGTAGTGCAGATCAAGGTAGCGCTCGCGTTCCGCCTCGGGCCAGTCGGCGAGGTGCTCCGCCAGGGCTGAGCGCGCTGCGGCCAATTGCCGGCTGCGGGCCTCCTCGCTGAAGCTGTCGGTCAGTATCGGCTCGGTCTCAAAATAGAGCGCCCGCAGAAGCTGGCCTTTCCAGCCGTTCCATACGCCCGGACCCACCGCGCGGATATCGCAGACCGTCAGCACGAGGAGCAGCTTCATGCGGTCCATCGTTTTGACGATCTTGGCAAAGTCGAGGATCGTACGGCGGTCGGCAAGGTCGCGCGATTGAGCAATGCGCGACATCGTTAGGTGCTCCTCGACCAGCCAGGCAACGAGGTCCGTCTGGGCGGGTGTCAGGCCGAAACGCGGGCCGAGCCGCCGCGCCACCTTGGCGCCGGCGATGGAATGGTCTTCCGGCCGGCCCTTGGCGATGTCGTGCAGGAAGAGCGCGACGCTGAGCACCGTCATCTCCTTGATCGACGGCAATATCTCAGCGGATAGCGGATGGTCGTCGACGATGCGACCGGTGCGCAGCGCAGAGAGCGTGCCGATGGCGCGGATCAGATGCTCATCCACCGTGTAATGGTGGTACATGTTGAACTGCATCATCGCGACGATCTTGCCGAAATCGGGGATGAAGCGGCCGAGAACGCCGGCTTCGTTCATGTTGCGCAGCACTGCTTCGGCGTTGCCGGGATGGCAAAGGATTTCAAGGAAGAGACGGTTGGCTTCTGGATCGTTCTGCAGCTTGCGATCGATACGCTTCAGCGACTTCGTGATCAGCCGCAACGCATCAGGATGGAACGCGTAATCGTGCTGGCCGGCTTCGTGGAAGATGCGGATGAGGTTGACTGGATCGCGCTCAAAGATTTCGGCGTCGGCGACGTTGATGCGGCCATGCTCGACAACGAAATCGCCGGAGCTTGTGCGTTGTAGCCGGCGGCCCGTTATGCCGCGAAAGAAGCGGTTCAGGCGCGGAATGTTCTTCGCCTCGCGCTCCTCCAGTTCCGCGCAGACGATGCGCGTCAGGTCGCCGACATCCTTGGCGATCAGGAAGTAGTGCTTCATGAGGCGCTCGGCCGCGACCAGGCCGGGATGCTTCTGATAGCCGAGACGCTGCGCCAGCTCCACTTGCAGGTCGAAGGAGAGCCGCTCCTCCGCGCGTCCGGTGATGAAGTGCAAATGGCAGCGCACCGCCCACAGAAAGTCGGCGCAGCGCAGGAAGCGCGCGTATTCCTTACGCGTCAGCAGCCCGGCTTCGACGAGGGCCTCGTTCGAGCTGACCTGGTAGTAATATTTGGCGATCCAAAACAGCGTCTGCAGGTCGCGCTGGCCGCCTTTGCCTTCCTTGATCTGCGGCTCGACCATGTAGCGCGACCGGCCGATGCGGGCGTGGCGCGCGTCGCGCTCCTCAAGCTTGGCGGCGATGAACTGCCGCGCTGTCCCGGCGACGACCTCCTTGTCGAACTGCGTCTGGAATTCGGTAAACAGCGCCGCGTCTCCGGCAATCGGACGCGCCTCTAACAGCGCGGTGCGGATGGTCATGTCGTTGCGTGCAGCGCGCAGCGTTTCGTTCGCCGTTCGCGTTGCGTGCCCGACTTTGAGCCGCAGGTCCCAGAGCATGTAGAGAATGTATTCCGTCACGCTCTCCGACCACGCGGTCTGCTTCCAGGGAAAGAGAAACAGAAGGTCGATATCGGAATGGGGTGCCAACGTGCCGCGCCCATAGCCGCCGACGGCAACCAGCGACAGATGTTCAGCGGCTGATGGGTTGGAGACGCGGAAGACGTGGCGCGTGGCGTAGTCGAAGAGGGCTGAGATGATGGCGTCCATCAGCGCGGCGAGCCGTTCCGCGCAAGGACGGCCTTTCCGGTCTTCCTCCAGTTTGGCGCGGATCGCGGCGCGGCCGGTGCTCAGCGTGTCCTTGATGAGTTCCAGCACGGCTTTACGCGCTGCCGGTGTCTCGGCGCCATGCGCGTCGGCAATGGCGTCCAGCGCTGCTTGGAGCTTGCTTTCGTCGATGGGACTTTGTGCTGCGCGTAGCCGGCTCACGGTGTCTCTTCGTGGGTTGCAAGGGCCGCCCGCTTAGCATGCCCGATGCGGAAATGGCACTGCGCGCGGCTTCTACGGTTCTCTGTGCAAGTCCTGGTAATTCCGCTAAGGGTCGAGGCGGCGGAGACACGGCGTCGCGCCGGGCGACCTGGTGACGGGCGCCGTTTGTTGATTTCCGGCTGGCGCGGAGTGGTGGATCGGTCCCGTGGACAATCAGCTCTCTGATAGCAGCAGTTTGGGCCAGCCGAGCGCGCCCTATTCCACGCTGCGGCGGTTCCTGCGCGGTGCGATCCACTTTTTTTCCTATCACTTCATTCTGGCGCGCAAGAGCACACGGCGGGCGCGCGCGGCGGGCTTTCGGTTCGTCGTCCGCCCAACGGTCTTTCATCCGCGCTTCTTTCTAACGAGTGAATATTTTGCCTCCTACATCGACGGGCTCGACCTTCGCGGCAAAATGGCGGCAGAGATCGGCACGGGATCAGGCGTGCTGTCGCTCGCATTGGCGCGCGCCGGCGCCGATCGCGTTGTCGCCATCGACATCAATCCCAATGCTGCGCTGGCCGCGGCGGAGAATGCGCGTCTCAACAATCTCGGCGATCGCGTCTATCCGATCTGCTGCGATCTGATGTCGGCGATCGCGCCACGACCACAATTCGATGTCCTCATATCGAATCCGCCCTATCTAGAAGGCGAGCCGCGGGACCTGGCCGACCGTGCCTGGCATGCCGGCCCCGATTATCGCGACATTCGAGCCCTGTTCCTCCAGGCGCGGGAGCGGCTCAAGCCAGGCGGCTGCTTCTATGTGCTGTTGTCGTCCGATTCCGATCTGGGGGTTCTGGGCCGTTTGATCGACGAAGCGGGCTTCGCCGCTCGGCTGGTGGGCAAGCGCTCAATTGTCATTGAGAGCTTCAATATTTACGAACTGACCCCGATCTGAGACGCGGATTGGCGCGTGCCATGCGATTTCGCATCACCATCATCCTGATGTTGGCCATCGGAGGCCTGACCGCGATCGGCGGCGGCACGGTGCTGTTCGTCTCAGCCGCTGCCAGCATCAAGAACACGCTGGATCTGATGCGCAGCCGGGCGCAGCTCACGATCTCTACGATCGAGCTCGGCGTCAGCGAGCATGTAGCGCCGGCGCGTGCGCTGATTGCCGACATCAGTGGCCGCATTGCGCAATCGGAATTCGACGTCAACGATGATGCGATGTTGGGCGCGACGCTTGCCGGTTCGCTTGCGCCGTCGCAGCAGATCAGCGGCGTCGTCGTCTGGAGACCCGATGAGACCGGGCTTTGGGCGACGCGACTCGAAGCCGGCCAGATCTCCATCGAAAAGGAGTTGGTCAGCGACAATCCCGGGCTTGAGGAATTTCTCGATGAGGTCGCGGAAGCCAAGGGCATCCGGTGGGGCGAGCCGTTCCACAGTGAAGGGGAGACGTTCATCACGATCACCGGCGTCGTCCAGCGTGGCGGCGCCTATGGCGGGGTCGTGGCAGCCGGTGTGTCGCTGGTGGAGCTGTCGCGCTTTGTGCGCGATCTCACGCAGGAGGATATGACCGCCTTCGTGCTTTACGGCGATGACAAGGTGCTGGCGCATACGGCGATGCTCGATCCGGATTATACGGCGCTGCTGTCGCGCGAGAGGCCGCTTTTGTCGATCGACGAAGTTGGTGATCCGGTGCTGGCGCAGTTCAACGATCTGCCTTTGGCCGACCTTCCCATGGAAGATGATTTTGAAGTGCGCGACACCGGAGAGCGCGGCGAGGGCCACATCATCCTGTCGCGATCGCTCGACACGTACGGTCCGGTGCCGTGGCAGGTCGGCGTGCACGCGGCCGTAGAGGACATTAACCAGGAGATGGAGCGGCTCGCCGGGTCGATCCTTGTCAGTCTCGGCGTCTTCGTTCTGTCTGTGGCTGCGGCGCTTTTCCTAGCGCGGCGTATTGCTCGGCCGATCCGCGCCGTGTCAGCAGCGGCTGGGAAGATTGAGAAGCTGGAGCTCGATGATATCGAGCCCTTGCCGCCATCGCGCATTCGCGAGCTCGACGAGCAGGCGCGCTCGTTCAATCGTATGGTCAGCGGGCTGAAATGGTTCCAGGCCTATGTGCCGCAGACCCTGGTGCGGCGCCTGATGGAATCCACCGGCGGGCCGGCTGCGGATGTGCGCGAGGCCGAGCTGACGGTGATGTTCACCGACATCGTCGGCTTTACGCCTTTGTCTGAGAGCATGGCGCCGGTGGATGTCGCGGCCATGCTCAACGAGCATTTCGAGCTGCTCAATGCGTGCATCGAAGCGGAGGGCGGGACGCTCGACAAATTCATCGGCGATGCGACGATGGCGATCTGGGGTGCGCCGGAAGCCGTTCCCGATCACGCTGCGCGCGGCTGCCGGACGGCATTGGCGATCCGCGACGCTATGGCCGCGCGCCATGCCGCCGGCGCGACACCGAGCGTCCGCGTCAAGGTGGGCTTGCATGTCGGGCCGCTCATCGTCGGCAATATCGGCGCGCCGACGCGGATGAACTACACCGTCATCGGCGACACGGTGAATGTGTGCTCGCGGATTGAAGCGCTGGCGAGCGAGTTTGACGATGGGCAAGCGGCTGTCATCGTCGTCAGCGGCGATATTGTGCAGGCGGTGGGCGACGCCTTCCAGTTCGAGCCGCTTGGCGAACGGTCGGTGAAGGGGCGTGCGCAGCCGGTGGAGATCTGGCGTCTGGTCGGCGCGAAGGCCTGAACTGGAAGGCAGTGCCTTTCATCTCAGTGGTCGCTGGTTAGGATGACTTGCATGTTTCGCCAGTGCTCGATGGTTTTTCTGTCGTCATGCCGGTCCCCCGATTAAATCGGGGGATGATCCGGGCATCTATTCCTGAGCTGCTCTGCTTGGTTCAGCGCTGACGGCATGGGTTGCCGGGCCTGATCCCGGATCAGGTCCGGGACGGCAATGACGACAAACAGAGAAGCGGGTTCTCCAGCCCACCATATGGGATGAACGCGCTGCTCTTGCCGCCTTGACCTCACGTTGGGGAGGTTAGGCCGCGCCGATTTCGCGGCCGCCGCGCAGCACGATGTAGATCGCCGGGATGACCAGAACCGTCAGCGCGGTCGACGACGCCAGGCCGAACAGAAGTGAGATCGCCAGCCCCTGGAAGATCGGGTCGGCAAGGATCACCGCCGCGCCGATCATGGCGGCGAGCGCGGTGAGAAGGATCGGTTTGAAGCGGATGGCGCCGGCTTCCAGCACGACATCGATGAGCGGCCGGTCCGGCGCACGCGCCAGGCGGATGAAGTCGGCGAGGAGAATGGAGTTTCTGACGATGATGCCGGCAAGCGCAATGAAGCCGATCATCGAGGTCGCGGTAAACGGCGCGTCGAACAGCCAATGGCCGACCATGATGCCGATGAAGGTCAGCGGGATCGGCGTCAGGATGACCAGCGGCAGCTTGAAGGAGCCGAACTGCGCCACGACGAGGATGTAGATGCCGAGGATTGCGACGATGAAAGCGGCGCCCATGTCGCGGAAGGTGACCCATGTCACCTCCCATTCGCCGTCCCACAGAAGCGTGGATTGCGACTCGTCATCCGGTTGGCCGTGCAGCTTGATCGTTGGCTTGGGCAGGTCACCCCAATCGGCGGCGTCGATGGCACGGCCGATCGCGATCATGCCGTAGACGGGTGCCTCGAACGCGCCGGCCAGTTCGGCTGTCACCATCTCCGCGGCGCGTCCGTTATGCCGGAAGATCGGGTAGGACGCCGGCTCCTGCGAAACGGAGACGATGTCGCCGAGCTCCACGATGGAGCGCGAGCCGGGTATGAGATTGGCGGCGACCGGCGTTGCCAGCGCCCGCTCATTCAGCGTTCGGTTGCTCTTGGACAGCGACAGACGAATGGGGATCGGCTGTCGCCCGCCGCCGCGATGCGAATAGCCGACAATGGTGCCCTGGTAGAGCGCCTGGATCGTGTCGTACACGTCACCCTGCTCGACCTTGTAATATTCAAGATTGTCCTGATCGATGCTGATGCGGGCGCGTGTTGCGCGCACACCGAAGGAATCGTCGACGTCGACGACAAAGGGCACGCTTTCAAAGGCTTCGCGCACCTTGGCGGCAACGGCACGGCGTGTTTCGGGGTCGGGCCCGTAGATCTCAGCCAGCAATGTTGAAAGAACCGGCGGGCCGGGCGGCGGCTCAACGACCTTCAGCGCCGTGCCCTCCGGCATGTTAAGACCGAAAAGCCGCTCGCGCACGTCAAGCGCAATGGCGTGGCTGGTGCGATCGCGGTCGCCCTTTTCGCTGAGATTGATCTGCACGTCGCCGAGCTCCGGCTGGGTACGCAGAAAATAATGACGCACCAGGCCATTGAAGTTGAAGGGTGCGGCCGCGCCGGCATAGGTCTCAAACGAGATGATCTCCGGCACGTCGGCGATCCGATCCACCACGGCCTGCAGGACACGGTTGGTGTCCTCAACGGACGCGCCTTCCGGCAGGTCCACGACCACCTGCAGCTCCGACTTGTTGTCGAAGGGGAGGAGCTTGACGGTGACGTGCTGCGTGTAGAAGAGCGACAGGGAACCGAGCGTGGCGATGCCGACGATGACAAGAAAGAGCCAGGCCCGCATCTTTGTGACGAGGATCGGGCGGGCGATCGCCGTGTAGGAGCGCCCCAGCCATCCAACCGTATCGTGCGCATGCGCGCTGCCGGCGCCGTCATCCTTGCGGCCGAGCTTCATCATCAGCCACGGTGTCAGCATCACCGCGACGAAAAAGGAGAAGAACATCGCCGCCGACGCATTGGCGGGAATCGGGCTCATATAGGGGCCCATCATGCCGGAGACGAAAAGCATCGGAAGGAGCGCGGCGACCACGGTGAGCGTTGCCACGATGGTCGGGTTGCCGACCTCCGCAACCGCCTCGATCGCCGCCTGGGCGCGCGGACGTCCGTCGCGCATCGCCCAATGGCGTGCGATGTTCTCAATTACCACGATTGCGTCGTCGACGAGGATGCCGATGGAGAAGATCAACGCGAAGAGGCTGACGCGGTTCAGCGTGTAGCCCATCAGCCAGGCGGCGAAGAGCGTCAGAAGAATGGTGGTGGGGATCACCACCGCCACGACCAGCGATTCACGCCAGCCGATGGAGATTGCGACCAGGATGACGATGGAGATCGTCGCCAGGCCGAGGTGGAACAGAAGCTCGTTGGCCTTCTCGTTGGCGGTCTCGCCGTAATTGCGTGTGATCTTCGTTTCCACATCGTCGGGGACGATCTGGCCGCGCACGGCGTGCAGCCGTTCTACGATCTCCTCTGCGATGATTACGGCATTGGTGCCGGGCCGCTTGGCGATCGCCAGCGACACGGCCGGCGCGCGCTCAAGGCCTGTCTCCGTCTTGGTCACGGAGCTGACGCGGTTTTCGTTCGCATCAATGGCAAGCGCGATCGTTGCGACATCGCGCACATAGACGGGCCGTCCGTCGCGCGCGGTCAGGAGCAGATTACCGATTTGAGGCAGCGTCTGCAGCGTCTGCCCGCCGACCAGCACACGCTGCTCGCCATCCTGGCGGATCAATCCCGCCTGGAACGACCGATTGGCGCCGGCGATTTTTTGGGCGAGTTGCTGCAGCGTGATGCCGTAAAGCGACAGCCGCTCTGTGTCGGGCTCAACGCGGATCGTCTCGGCCTGCTCGCCGACGATATAGGTGAGGCCGATATCGGGGAGCTTGGCGAGCTCCACCTGCAGCTCGCGGGCAAGACGGGTGAGGCCGTTGGCGGTCCAGCGTTCCGCGGCTTCAGGCTTCGGCGCCAGCGTCACGACGACGATCGCCACGTCGTCGATGCCGCGGCCGACGATCAGCGGCTCCGGGATGCCGACTGGGATGCGGTTCAGATTGGCGCGGATCTTCTCATGCACACGCAGGATCGCCGCATCCGCGCTGGTGCCGACAATGAAGCGCGCGGTGACCATCGCGCCGTCGTCCTTGGTCTGCGAATAGACATGCTCCACGCCGTCGATGCTTTTGACGATGGTCTCCAACGGCTCGGTGACCAGCTTGACGGCGTCCTCTGCTTTCAGCCCGTCGGCGCGCACATGGATGTCCACCATGGGCACGGAGATTTGCGGCTCCTCCTCGCGCGGCAGCGTGACGAGCGCGATGAGCCCGAAAGCAAATGACACGATGAGCAGGAGCGGTGTCAGCGGCGAGGCGATGAAGCCTCGCGTCAGCGCGCCGGCAATGCCGAGTTTCATGGAAGGAGCACCCGGTCGCCTTCACGAATTCCCGTGAGAATCTCAACGCGCGTTTCGCCGCCGCCGTCGAACGTCTCGCCGAGCACGATCGTGACGTCCATGGCGCCTGCATCGGTAGCGATGCGCACGATGTCGACGCCGTGCCGCGTGCTGATTGCGGCACGGGGAAGGGTGATGGCCGTGCGGCGCCCAACTGGAATCCACACCAATGTGCGCTCGCCGACGAAGTAGCCGCTCAGGCCTTCCACCTCGACATCGGCCTGAACGCGGCCGTCGGTGATTTCTGGGTAGACCTTGGCCAGCCGCCCCTGTCGCGTCGTCGCGGTAGTCTCGGAGCCAGCGGAAAGCCGCCGCTCACCGACGGTGACGCTGCCGCCTTCGACGATCTCCGCGGCATGCCGCTCCGGCAGCGACAGGCGCAAGAAGGTGCCGCCGGTGGCGATCCGCGCAATCGGCTCGCCGCCAAGCACGACGGAGCCTTGCGTCACCGGCACGGAGAGCACGCGTCCCGACGCCGGAGCGAGCACCTGGCCCTCACGCGATTGCTGTTCGATGACGGCGCGGCCGGCCTCTGCGGCGGCGAGCTGGTTGGAATAGACGTCGACCTGCGTGCGGGCCTGGTCGACGCGCGATTGCGGGGCGACGCCACGCGCCAGCAATTGCTCCGCGCGCGTCAGCTCCGTCTGGGCATTGTCGAGCTGCGAGCGGATCGCGTCGATCTCCGCGTCGGCTGCATCAAGTTGTAGTGCGATCTTCTCATCGACGATCAGGGCGAGGACTTCGCCTTCCTGGACCGCGCTTCCTTCCTCCACGGCGATGGAGCGGATGGTGCCGCCAATGCGCGCGCGTGCGGGAACGACGTTGCGGCTCTCCACCTGTCCGAAGACGGCCTTGGTCTCGATGATCGTCTCGCTTCTGGCGACGATCTCAGCTGCGAAGGCGGATGAGGCGGAAAGGGCGGCGGCGGCAAGGATCAAGCCGGCCGCCATGCGGGCGATATTCCACATGGGTGATCTCGAATGAAATGCCGGCTCGCGAACGCAGCGTCGCTAGGAAAACGCCGGGCCGGATTTCAGGCCGAGCTTCCTGAAGATCATGGCCGCGGGGCAGAAGCCGGTGAACGCGGACTGAAGGAGGCTCGCGCCGACCAAAGCGGTCAGCCAGTACCAATACGGCGAATGCGCGTAGCCGAGTGCAACGCTCAACAGAACCATGAACCCGGCAAAGGCGGTGACCGCGCGGGAGATCGTCATGATGCAGCTCCTTCCGATGACGTTGGGCTTGCAGATAACATTCAAATATACTAATTTCAAGATACTGAATGTAAGAAAGCCGCGCCATCGTTGCGGCCCGAAGGAGCGACAGATGTATACGTTCACCCGAATGCTCTCCGACACGCCCATGGACGAGGCGCTGGAGCGGACCCGTGATGCGCTTGCCGATCAGGGGTTCGGCGTCCTCACGGAGATCGACGTCAAGAAGACCATGAAGGCGAAGATCGGCGTCGACGTGGACGATTACATCATCCTCGGCGCGTGCAACCCGCACATGGCGCATAAGGCCATGAATCTTGAGCCGCGGATCGGCGCGATGCTGCCGTGCAACGTGATCGTGCGTGCCACGGAGGAGGGCGTGGAAGTATCGGCCGTCGATCCGGTCGCCTCCATGGCGGCGATCGACAATCCGCAGCTTGGCGACGTGGCGAACGAGGTGCGCGGCATGCTGCAAACAGTCGTGGACAAGCTTTAGGGGACGCGGCGCGAAGCGGCGTTTCCGACCATCTGAGCGTTTCGAGGAGCGGCGCGATCGGCTAGTTCAATCTCATGAATGTCGAGGACATGATTCCCGCCTCCGAACGGGCGGCTGAAGTGATGCGCTCGCTGTCGCATCCGCAGCGGCTTCTGGTTCTGTGCGCGCTGGGCAAAGAGGAAAAGTCGGTGGCACAGCTTCGCCGTGAGCTTGGCGGCGTAGCGCAGGTGCCGATGTCGCAGCAATTGATGCGGCTGAGAGCCGACGGCTTGGTGACCTCACGCCGCGACGGCACGACCGTCTATTACCGTGTCGCTAGCGGCGAGGTCCTGTCCATCGTCGAAGCGCTGCACGCGACGTTCTGCCCGCCGCAGAAGCGAAGCGCGCGCAAACCCGCGAAGCGGAAGCGAGGGTAGGGGTCATGCAGAGCACGGCCCACACCTCCCCCTTGCGGGGAGGTCGAAAACCAAGGTGCGAAGCGACGCCGGTTTTCGGGTGGGGGTGAGCGAGGTCGCCAAACCATATTCTGGCCGCCTAGTACCCCCTCCCGGATTTTGTAGCTCGCCCTGCTCGCTTAAAATCCGACCTCCCCGCAAGGGGGAGGTGTGACGCTGCGGGTTGTCTCGGCCCGTGGCGGGAAAAGGATAAGGTGCGCCTTAGGTCGCCGCCTTAACCGGGGCGAAGACCGCCTGCTCGTCGGCCAGGCCCTTGAGCTTGAACGTGCCCAGGCGGCGGAGTTCTGTGCCGGTCGCCAGCCGGCTTTGGAACGCATTGGACAGCACAAGCGGCTCATCGAGCTGGCCGCAAAGCGAAGCGATGCGCGCGGCAAGGTTCACGTCGCGGCCGATAACCGTGTAGTCGAGCCGTGCACCGGAGCCGACATTGCCATAGGCCGGATCGCCGAAATGCAGCGCGATGCCGACATCGAACGGCACGGTTCCGTCGCCGCTCGCTTTACGCTTCTCAACCCGCTCCAACCCGGCGCGTGCTGCCGCGAAAGCGCGCCAGCAGGCCTCCACGTCATTGTCCTCTCCGGCGCGGAAGATCGCCAGGATGCCATCGCCGATGAATTTCAGGACCTCGCCGCCGCGCTCATCGATCGGCGGCACGACGCAGTCGTAATATTCGTTGATGAGCCGGGTTGCCTCCTCTTCGCTCATCGCAGAGGTGAGGCCGGTATAGTTGCGCATGTCGGCGAAGAGGATGGCGGCGCGGATTCTGAGCACTTCGCCGCGCCTCACATCACCGGAGAGAATACGGTGGTGCGGTTCGTTGCCGACATACATGCGCATCACCTCGCGCATGACCCGATGCAGCGCCAGAATCTCCATAAGTGCGGCAAGCGAGGGGAAGACGACGCGCAGAAGCGCGATGTCCATCTCCGAAAACCCGTTCGGCTCGCGTGTTGCGAAGGTGAAGCCGTTGCGCATGCCGTTCAGCAGAAGCACGGGCACGGCAATGTGGTGCGTGTAGCCGGCGGCCTTCAGCTCCGGCACCATGTCGTAGGCGTCGTCGGCGGTCTCCGGCAGCCAGGTGATGACCCAATCGTCGATGCGGTGCGCCTCGGCGAGCGGGCGCTTGCCGCTTGCCTCCGAGCCGCGATCATGAGCGTAAATGTGCTCGCGCGTGCGACCGCCATGCTCCCAGATGCGGGCGTTGGCGGCGCGTTGGGCGTGCCGCAATTCAATGGCGGAGATGGCACGCTCCACCGGCACGCCAGCGTCGCGGAGTTTTAGGCAAAGGCCTTCAAGGATGACGTTGGGATCGCGTATGCCGCGCGCCTCGCCGAGCAGCCAATCGCGCACCGCAAGCGCCTGCCTGAGGCGGTCGTTGGTGAGAAGTCTTGCCGGATCCGGCTCGGCGAATGGCATGGGTGGAGGTTAGCGCGGCTTGCCGCGGCCGACCAGCGGCGGTGTTGCGAGCCCGCGCCTAATGACCGGCCTGCTCCCGCCAGGCCTGAGCGTATTCGGCAAAGCGGGGAAGAGTCAGCGCCGGGAAAGGCTGCCTGCTTGGCGGGCTTTGCCGGTTGCGGTCGACGAGGCAGAGCGCGCCGAGCGTCGTTCCGCCGGACCCGGTGGAGGGGCGCACGTCGCGCCTGGTCAGCGCGGTGAGGGCGGGGCCGTAGGCGCTATTCATGGCCAGCGGGCCTTCAACGATCGTCGGCCCGTCGGCGCCGATGCAGGTCATGGATTCAGCCGTCATGAGGGCGAGGTAGAGGCTTGCCGCGGCGGTGCGCTCGCCCGGCGTCAGGCTTTCTGGGTCATGCGACCAGCGGCCTTCGCTCTTGGGGAAGGGCCCAATATTCGCGACGAAGGTCGGCAGCGGCATGATGCGCTCGTCGATCACGCGCGCAAGCTCTGCGTCGTTCGGCTCCTGCGGCGCGTCGCCGACGAGCTTCTCGAATTCACGGCCGCCCATGAAGCGGCCGCACGGCACCGGATCGCCGAACGGTGTGTTGTTGGCGAGCGTGTCGCGCTCCTGGTCGAGGCGATCCAAGTCGCCGCCGGCGGCAAAGACAATCGTCCACGTGCCGGTCGACACGACCGTGAAGGGCTGGCGCTCGGCAAGCACATGCGGCAGCAGCGATGCGCTGGAATCGTGGATGCCACAGATCACCGGCACATCCGGCTTCAGTCCGAGCCGCTCCGCTAGCGCCGGCCGCACCGGAGCGAGCACGTCGAAAGCGGAGCGCAGCGGCGCAAGCAGATTGTTCCAGCCCATGCGCTCCACCAGGCTCGACCATGTCCGCGTGCGCGGGTTCCACAGATCGGTATGCGCGCCCAGCGAGCACATCTCCGTGGCGGCGATTCCCGACAAGCGCCACGCCCAATATTGCGCATAGGTCACATAAGCGTCGGCATTCTTCACGGCGTCGGGGAAGCGGCGCTCCTGCCAGAACATCTGCGCGCCGAGATTGAGCCCGCCAGGCAGGCGCGGCGAGAAGGTCTCGGAGAAATCGGGCCGCACGGCATCATAGGCGTCCACCTCGTCGTCGAGGGCGAGATATTCGTAGTCCAGCGCCGGAAGGGCCAGGCCGCCGCTGTCGGGGTCGCCGCCGATGAAGGCGCCGGCAGCAGCATGCGCGGTGATTGAGATCGCGTCGACCGGTGTTTCGCGATTCAGATCGGCAAGCGCGTCGCAGAGAAAGTCCCACAGCCGTGCAACATCCAAATGCGGGTAGGGGCCGTCTTCGATCACCCGGCTGCCGATTGAGCGATGCGCCAGCTCAGCGGCGGTCTCAACCTCCGCCAGCGTGATCTTGGCATTGGTCTTTCCGACATCGATGATGGCGGCGTGCTTGGCTTTGGTCATGGTCTTCAAGGCATGTGAAAGACTTGGGCGAGCGGCGTCGCCACCGGCTCGCCGTCGGGCTTCGTCTCCATGATGTCGTGCATGTGCTTCCACCAGCGGCGCATCACGGGATGCTCCGGCAGCGCGTCCATCGTGTGGTCGTCGCGCCGCCACAGCACGCCGAAAAGCGTGTTGGTCTCTTCGTCGAGGTGGATGGAATAGTCGCTGATCCCCGCTTCGCGGAGGAGGGTCACGAGCTCCGGCCAGATGGCGTCGTGGCGGCGGCGATATTCGTCGGCCTGACCGGGATTGAGCCGCATCTTGAAAGCGTATTTTTCCATCCCGGCTGCGGCTTTCGAGGTTCGCCCTCCCCGGGTGGGGAGGGCGCTTGTTGTTTCGTTTTCTTGATCAGAAGTCGAAGTCGTTGATGTTGTCCTTGGTGAAGATGAACGGCGCTCCGAGCAGAATCTCCGAGCCGTTGACGACACTGAGCGTGCCGAGCTTGCCGGCCTCAACGCTCTTGTCGCCGGGCTTCAGCTTGCCGTCGACGACGGCGCGCATCACGTAGACGGCGGCGTAGCCGAGATCGACCGGATTCCACAGCACCACCGACTTCACGCAATCAGACGCCACATAGGGCTTCATCGCGTTGGGCGTCGCCAGACCGACCACGGCGATCTCGCCGCAGGCGCCGGCCTGCGTCACCGCCTCAGCCGATGCCGGAGTCGCCACCGATGTCATGCCGAAAATGCCGTCCAGGTCGTCGCCATGTTTGTTGATGAGCGTCGTCGCCTGGTTGAAGGACAGATTGTTGTCCTCCTGCGCCTCGACCGTCTCCAGCCATGTCATGTTCGGATGGCAGGCGGCTTGATAGGCCTGCATCTCGGCGATCCAGCGCGCCTGGTTGGGCGTGGTGAAGGTGGAGGTGACGATGGCGAACGAGCCGTCCGCGCCGATCTCCTCCGCCATGGCGTCGATCATCGCCTTGCCGATGCCGTTGAACTCCGCCTGGTTGACGAACCATTCGCGTGCATCGGGCTCCGAATTGGCGTCGTAGCCGACCACGTGGATGCCTTCGCCGAGGGCCTTCTTCAGGACGGGCGCAATCGCCACCGGGTCGTTGGCGGCGAACAGGATGCCGTCGACGCCCTGGGTGATGTAGTTGTCGATGAAGGTGATCTGGTCGTCGATATTGGCTTCCGTCGGACCGTCGGTGGAGACGTTGACGTTGCCGAGTTCCGCGGCGGCTTCCGCCTGGCCTTTGGTGGTGGCGGCGAAGTAACCGATGCCGACCAGCTTGGGCACGTCGATCAACGTGATCTCCTGTCCCATCTTGTCGGACATGGTCGCCGGCTGGCCGCCGTCATATTCCTTCATCGCCATTTCGCCGGGCGAGCCGTCGCAGGCGAGCGGATTGGTGTCCAGGCTGTCGGCGCCGTCCCAGCGGTCCTGCGCCATCGCAGGAACCGCAAACACGCCCGCCAGCAGCGCCAGGGTCATGGTTCTAAGCATTTACAGTCCTCCCACTTGCAAGGGTTCCGGAGCGCCCGCTCGGGCGATCCGTCCTCAGCCGTCGCCTCCGCGCCGGTGCTGAAGAAAGTTGGTGATCAGGATCGACAAAATAAGCACCGTTCCGATCACGACAATCGTTGCGTCCCCTTTGACGCCGGTGAGCGCCAGTCCGTTCTTCAGGAGCTGGATTAGCGTAAAGCCGAGCACCGTTCCGGCGATCGTCCCCACGCCGCCGAAGATGCTGGTGCCGCCCAACACGACGGCGGCGATCACGTCGAGCTCCAATCCTGTCCCCATGTCGGAGCGCGTGGTGGAGACGCGCGAGACGAAGATCACACCGGCCAGCCCCGACATGAAGCCGGAAAGCGAATAGATGATGAGCTTGATGCGATCGACCTTGATGGCGGAATAGCGCGCTGCGGTCTCGTTGTGTCCGATGGCGTAGAGCGAGCGGCCGAACGTGGTGCGCGTCAGAACGATCCAGAAAATGATGATGGCGACCACCAGAATCCACAATTGCGTCGGCACGCCGAACATTTCGCCCTGGCCAAGCACGAAGAACCATTCCGGATAGCCGCGCACGGAGCGCGCCTGGCTGATGCCCTCCGCAAGCCCGCGATAGAGCGCCAGCGTCGCCAATGTCATGATCAGCGGCGGCACGCGGAGCCGCGTGATGAGGAGCCCGTTGAAGAAGCCGGCCGCCGTGCCGACAAGCATCGCCAGCGCCATGGCCGCGGGAAGCGGCACGCCGAGATTGTGCCAGAAGACGCCGAGCATGATCGCCGACAGGCCGAACATCGAACCGACGGAAAGATCGATCCCCGCCGTGATGATGATGAAGGTCATCGGTAGCGCGACCAGCGCGACCTCCGTCATCAGCCGGCCCTGGTTCAGCAGATTGCCGACCGACATGAAGCGCTCCGCCGTGACCGACAGAACGGCGAGCGAGACGAAGAGTGCAATCAGCAGCACGAGTTCGTGCGTGACGGTAAGGCGCATGCGTGGGGCGGTCGTGTCGCTCATGTCATGCTCTACCGTCCACGCCCGCGCGCCTGGCGCATGCGCCGCCACATATCGGCCAGCACCGTCACCAAGATGAGCACGCCCTGCACGGCGCGCAGCCAGTAGGGCGAGACGTTGATGAAGATCAGCGAGGAGCCGATCGCCGCCAGCAAGACGGCGGCGAGCGTGGAGCCCACCACTGTTCCTGTGCCGCCGAGAATGCTGACGCCGCCGACCACCGACGCAGTGATGATGGTGAGCTCCAGGTTCGGCGGCACGGTCGACTGGATGATGGCGAGCTGCGTTGCATAAAGCAGCGCGGCGATGCCGACGAAGAAGCCGTGAATGGCGAACACCTTCACCACGGTGCGTTCGCGGCTGATGCCGGAAAGCCGGGCGGCTTCCGCGTTGCCGCCGACCGCATAGATGGAGCGGCCGGTTGCCGAAAGGCGCATCCAGAGTGCCGCGGCGATGGTCAAGATGACCATGAAGTAGATCGGCATGGGAATGCCGAAAGGCTTCATCTGCGCCAGGTGAAAGCCCTCCGGCAGCGCGTTGATCCATGCGCCGCCGGTGACGACGATCAGCCCGCCCTTGAGGATGGAGAGAAAGCCTAGACTGACCACAATGGATGGGATGCGGAGATACGCGACCATCGCGCCCATGGTCGTCGTGAAGGCGATCGACAGAAGGACGGGGATGACCCACGACAGAACGATGGGCACGCCGGCAACGGCCAACGTGCCGCTCACCGTCGCCAGCACGCCGATCAGCGAGCCGACCGAGATATCGATATTGCCGGAGATGATGACCATCGACATGCCGATGGCGGCGACTGCGATATAGGCATTGCCCAGAAAGATCGATTGCAGGTTCCGCTCCGCGACAAAGCGCGGATTGATGGCGCCGACCACGACGAAGAGCGCTACGATGGCAAGGAACAGAACCAGCTCTTGGCTGAGCGCAATGCGCGGCACCCACCGCCGGCGTGGCGTAGGCGCAAGTGCGGTCGTGGCCTCCGGCGCCGCCATCGCCTATTCCGCCGCTACTGCCATGGACGCACTTGCGTCGCTCATCATTGCGGCGGCGAGGCTTTCCTGCGTGGCGTCGGCGCGGTCGACCTCCGCGACGATCCGCCCGCCGCGCATGACGAGGATGCGGTCGCTCATGCCCAGCACTTCAGGAAGCTCGCTGGAGATCATGATGATGGCCATGCCCTCTTGGGCGAGCTCGCTCATCATGCGATGGATCTCCGCCTTCGCGCCGACATCGATGCCGCGTGTCGGCTCGTCCATGATGAGGATGCGCGGCTCTGTGGCGAGCCATTTGGAGAGGCCGATCTTTTGCTGATTGCCACCGGATAGCTTGCTGACGATCTGGTCGATGCCTGAGGCGCGCACGCGGAACTGGTCAATGCTCTTGCGCGCGAGCGTTGCCTCGGACTGGCGGTTGAGGAAGCCGCCCTGGGAAATACGGCCGAGGCTGGCGAGCGAGACGTTCTCCGCCAGCCGCATGGGGCGCACCAGCCCCTGCCGGCCGCGATCTTCCGGCACATAGGCGATGCCGAGCCGCTTGGCGGCGGACGGGCTGCCGATCCTCACGTTTCTCCCGTCAACGCGGATGGTGCCGCTCTCCGCGGGTGTCATCCCGAAGATGACCTCGGCCAATTCGCTCCGCCCGGCGCCGACGAGCCCCGCGATGCCGAGAATCTCGCCGGCGCGAAGTTTCAGGCTGACATCCTTGGTCAGCGGTTGGCGCGTGACGTTCTCCAGCTCAAGCACGACATCGCCGAGCGGCGCTTCGGTCTTGGGGAACAGTGCGTCTAGCCGGCGCCCGACCATCATCTCAATCAGGCCGTCATGGTCGGTCTCGCTCACCGGCTTGGTGGCGACGAACTCCCCGTCGCGCAAGACGGTCACCCGGTCAGCGAGCAGGAAAACCTCCTCAAGCCGATGGCTGATATAGACGACCCCGACGCCGCGCGAGCGCAGGAGGCGCACAATGCCGAAGAGCCGCTCCACGTCGTGCTCAGTGAGCGCTGCGGTCGGCTCGTCCATGATGAGGATGCGGGCATTGTGCGAGAGCGCCTTGGCGATCTCCACGCGCTGCCGGTTACCGACCGACAGCGTGCCGACCATGGACGTCACGTCAAGGTCGTGGATGTCGAGCGAGGCGAGGAGCTTGCGCGCCTCCTCGCGCATGGTGCTCCAGTCGATCGCACCGAAGCGGTTCTTCGGCGCATGCCCCATGAAGATGTTCTCCGCCACGGTGAGCTCGGGGAACAGGAGCAGCTCCTGATAGATGGTGGCGATGCCGCGATCTTGCGCCTCCTGCGGCGAGTTGAACGCAATTGTTCCGCCGTCGAGCGTCATGACGCCCTCGTCGGGCTGGTAGACGCCCGACATGATCTTGATCAGTGTGGATTTTCCGGCGCCGTTCTCGCCGAGCAGCGCATGCACTTCCGCGGCACGAACGTCGAAGGTGATGTTGGAGAGCGCGCGCACGCCGGGAAACGACTTGGAGATGCCGGCGAGCTTGAGAATGGCGTCGCTCATGCCGATTGAGCCCCCCGCGCGGCCGCCGGCGCCTCCGCAATCGTCACAGCCACGCCCGCCTTGTCGAGCATGGTAGCAGCTTCGTCGCTTATCCCGTCATCGGTAATGATGGTGTCGACCCGGTCGAGCGCGCAGACCACCAGGCTTGAGCGCTGCGCAAACTTTGAGGAATCCACCAGCACGATCAGTTCCTCGGCGCGGTCGATCAGTTTCTGCTCGCTATGGAGGAGCTGCGGATCGCGCTCCATGATGCCGAGGCGGCCGACGCCTTGCGCGCCCATAAACATGCGGCGCGCGTAGAAATTCTGTGTCACGTCGTTATCGAGCGGGCTGAGGATGAGGCCCTGCTCGCGATAGATCGTTCCGCCGGGCACCATCACCGTGTTGCGCGAGTGCTTGGCCAGGTGCTCGGCAATGGGAAACGAGTTGGTCAGCACCTGCAGGCGCTTATCGGCGAGGGCGTGCACCATCTGGAAGGCGGTCGTGCCGCCGTTGATGATGATGGAATCGCCGTCCTCACAAAGCTCCACGGCCTTTTCAGCGATGGCGCGTTTGGCGTCTATGTTGACGGCTTCGGCCACCTTGAAGGGGCGTCCGGCGATGCCGATGAATTGCGGCGGATGCAGCGCTTCGGCGCCGCCGCGCACGCGCCGCAGCTTGCCTTGAAGATGAAGCGCGGAGATGTCGCGCCGGATCGTCGCCTCCGATGTGCCCGTCATGTCGACGAGCTCCATCACGGTCACGACCGGACGCTCTTGCACAGCGTTTAGGATGAGCTTCTGGCGCTCGCGCTCGTGCATGCCTCCCTCTCATCTTGCTTTTCCCGCATCCATTGCGGTTTCTTCCGCACCTGTCAATCAACTTCGCTCAAACTCATTCATATCGCATCGCAACATGCGCGCATGTGATCGTTCATGATTGACATGCCTTGCGCTCCGGGGGATAGGATCGCGGCCGAGACGGCGCGCCCTGTCAAGTCGGCGGCTGTATTGAGGGCGCGAGATGATGCGCCGCGGGGAGACGCACATGCTGAATACGAGCCCGACCGCCGGCCGGATCGAGAGCCTTTGGGACGATGCTCAATCCGCGGGAATGAGCGAGTCGGAGCTGCTCCTCTATCGCTCCAATCTGCTTGGCGCCGACAAGCGCGTCACGAATTTCGGCGGCGGCAACACGTCCGCCAAGGTGACGGAAACCGATCCGCTGACGCAGCAGAAGGCGACGGTCCTGTGGGTGAAGGGGTCGGGCGGCGATCTCGGCTCCATGGGGCGCGACGGCTTCGCGACGCTTTACGTCGACAAGCTCGATGCGCTGAAGGGGCTTTATCGCGGCTTGGAGCATGAGGATGAGATGGTCGGCTATCTGCCGCACGCCACCTTCAACCTCAATCCGCGCGCGGCCTCCATCGACACGCCGCTTCACGCCTACTTACCCTATCCGCATGTCGACCACACGCATCCCGATGCAGTGATCGCGATTGCCGCGTCGAAGAATTCGCGTGCGCTGACGGAAACGATCTACGGCGAGGAGATCGGCTGGCTGCCGTGGAAGCGGCCGGGCTTTGAGCTTGGTCTGTGGCTGGAAAAATTCGCGCGCGAAAACCCCAAGGCAAAAGGCTGTGTGCTTGAGAGCCATGGCCTCTTCACGTGGGCGGACACATCCAAGGCCTGTTACGAATTGACCCTCGACATCATCAACCGGGCGATTGCCTGGTTTGAGCAGGAGATCGGCGACAAGCCTGTCTTCGGCGGCGCGCGTTTGGAGCCGCTCGTCGAAAGCGATCGCCGCGCCGTTGCGTCACGGATGATGCCGGAGATCCGCGGCCTCATCGGCGGTCAAGAATCCAAAATCGGCCATTTCGACGATTCCTCCGCGGTGCTGGAATTCGTCGGGTCGGAGCAGGTCACGGAGCTTGCCGCGCTCGGCACGTCGTGTCCGGATCATTTCCTGCGCACCAAGATCTGGCCGCTCGTCGTTCCGCTCGACAAGGGTGCGGCGAGCGTTGATGAGGCGGTGGCGACACTTGGCAGTCAGCTGGAGGCCTATCGCAGCGACTACGCAGCCTATTACGAGCGCTGCAAGCACGCCGATTCGCCGGCTATGCGCGATCCCAATCCGGTCGTCTACCTCATCCCCGGCGTGGGGCAGATTACCTTCGCCCGCGACAAGGCGACGGCGCGCATTGCCGGTGAGTTCTATGTCAACGCCATCAACGTCATGCGTGGTGCCTCAAGCGTTTCGGACTATTTCGGGCTGCCGGAGCAGGAGGCCTTCAACATCGAATATTGGCTCCTGGAGGAAGCCAAGCTGCAGCGCATGCCGAAGCCAAAGAGCCTTGCCGGTCGAGTGGCGCTGGTCACCGGCGCGGCAGGCGGCATTGGCGGCGCCACGGCACGCCGTCTTCTCAGTGAGGGCGCCTGCGTGGTGCTGACGGATATCGATGCGGATATGCTGGCTGCGACGCATGCGGAGTTCCAGGACGCCTACGGCAAGGATGTCGTGCGCGCCGTCCCGCTCGACGTCACCGACGAAGCGGCCGTTGCGCACTGTTTTGCGGAAGCGGCCGCCGAATATGGCGGGATCGACATTCTGGTCTCCAATGCAGGGATCTCATCGGCCTCGCCGGTTGAGTCCACCGATCTTTCGCTGTGGCAGCGCAACATGGACATTCTGGCGACCGGCTATTTTCTGGTGTCGCGCGAGGCCTTCCGCCTGATGAAGCGGCAGAAGCTCGGCGGCGCGATCGTGTTTGTCGCCTCCAAGAACGGACTGGCCGCCTCGCCCGGCGCGTCAGCCTATTGCACGGCGAAGGCAGCGGAGATCCATCTGGCGCGCTGCCTGGCGCTGGAAGGGGCCGATCACAGCATCCGCGTCAACGTTGTCAATCCCGATGCCGTGCTGCGCGGCTCGCGCATCTGGGCCGGCGAATGGCGCGAGCAGCGCGCCGCCGCCTACAACATGAAACCGGACGAGCTGGAAGAGCACTACCGTAATCGCTCGCTCCTGAAGCGCTCGGTGTTTCCGGAGGATGTGGCGGAAGCGATCTATTTTCTCGCCTCCGATCGCGCCGCAAAATCGACCGGCAACATCATCAATGTCGACGCCGGCAATTTGGTGTCCTTCACGCGTTAGGGCCTGCTTCGCACTATCCTTGGAGCGGATCGCGCGTACCAGAGTCGCGTCACCTTTAAGGCGCGGTGTTGATAATGCTCATCGGCTCCGCCACAATACGATCGGGTGGTCAAGAGGTAGCCTCACCACGCAACGGGGGATGATTCCGTGCGCGGGTTCGTTGCAGCAATCTTTGCTTGCATTCTTCTTTTTCAGCAATCTGCGGATGCGCTTGAGGAGCGGCGCGTCGCGCTCGTAATCGGCAATGGCGATTATGAGAACACCACTCCGCTGCAAAATCCAAACAACGACGCCCGGGATATTGGCCGGGTGCTGGAGTCACTGGGGTTCGAAGTGGTGCTGGGCCTTGATCTTACTGGCCGCCAGATGCGCGGGATCATCCGCGACTTTGCAGATAGGTTGCGCAACGCCGATGTCGGGCTGCTGTTTTATGCCGGCCATGCGCTGCAGGTTAACGATGTGAATTACTTGGCGCCAATCGATGCAAGGATAGAGCATGAAGGCGATCTCGACTTTGAGACAATCCCCTTACGCTTTGTGCTGAAGCACATCGAGCGCGAGGTCAAAACAGTTCTGATATTCCTCGATGCCTGCCGGGACAATCCGCTGGCGCTTCCCCTTCTAGCGTCCTCGCGCTCAACGCGCGCGGGGCGCGGCCTGGCGCGGATCGACATCGATGCCAGGAAAGAAGGGACCTATGTGGCATTCGCAACAGAGCCGGGCAGCATCGCCTTGGATGGGAGCGGTCGCAACAGTCCTTTCACGAAGGCGTTGCTGGACAATATCAAGCGCCCCGGGATCGACCTTCCAAGCTTGATGACCGATGTGCGCCTGCAAGTTTATGAAGAGACAAACCGGAGGCAGATTCCCTGGACGTCGTCGTCTTTGCTTGGTCGGTTCTACTTTGCCCCAGCGACGGCCGTGGAAGCGGCGCCGATTGCTCCTGTCGTTGGATCAAGTGCTGAGGCTCTCCGGCCCGAACCGGCTGAGCCACCTGTTGCGGAGATCCAGGGTACTGCTGAGGACGTCGTTGCAGCGGTCATTCCGGACCAGATTCCGGACGTCGTGGCGCCGCTTGCCGGCCGGGAACTGAACGCGGAAATTCAAAAGGAACTTAGGCGATTAGGTTGTGATCCGGGATCGCCGGACGGCATCTGGGGCCGGCGCAGTCAGAGCGCGCTTGAGCGTTTCCTCAAGCACACACCGGTCCCTGTCGCTTCTACCGGGCCGGACTTCGAGCTGCTTTTGAAGCTACGCGAGCTCAAGGCCTCGCGCGTTTGCCCGGTTGTTTGCTCCGCGCGTCATGTCGTGAGAGACGGCCGGTGTGTTCTCAAGTCTTGTCCGTCGGGCCAGCGGCTTTCGTCAAAGGGTAATTGCTACACACCAAAGGCTGCGGCGAACGCACAATCAACCGGGGGACAGAGCAGTCAGAGTAGTCAGCGATGCTTCGAATTCAACGGGCAACGCATATGCGAATAGACCATGGCCGAACGAACGGCCAAGCCGCTTCTGCGTTTGATGCTTCTGCCTGCTCAGCAGACTTTGATGATCGTGCCGTTCGACAGCTCCTTGTAGCAACCACCATCTGAGGCACCGACTTGCGGGGCCGTACCTGTGGTGACCGACGCCACGCGGCACGTTGTCTTCATGATCCTCGGACTGTCGCAGTAGTAAAACTTGGAACGGGCGTAGAGCGTATGCTGGCTCTGGCCGGGCCTCAGCTTGGACTCAAAGCTGGCCGAACAGGACTGTCCCGCGACGGTGATCTGCGTAATGATTTGGTTGTTTGGCAGGTTCCACGTCAGCCGAAGGCTGCGCTTTCCGGCGACGCGAATTTCCGATGTTCCGCCGGGCGCAGACATCGGCGTGCCGCCAAGGCTGCCCTCAAAGTTCACGGTGCTTGAAAGCACGCGCGCCGCAGTCTGCTTCATCTGGGCACTTGCACTTCCGTCCGGGTTCAAGACCCCGACAAAGTCGGCCGAGATGGGGACGTTCTTTATCCAACTTGGCTGATAGCAGTCCAATCTGCCTTCAAATCGGACTGTGAACTGGATCGACTGCGCCTGTGCCGTGGCCACGCCTGACATCATCAAGGCTATGAATAGGAAAAAGTGACGAACGAGCTTCCGATCGAAGTGCATCTTTTGCTCCCCCCTTGTGACCGTTGACAGCTGTTCTGATGGCTCAAGCATAACATAGTGCGTAATACTGTGAAGGCTGAGCGATGTGCCGTGCTTATGCGGGCTGCTCGCTCCCCACATTGTGGGCGAGCGGATCAGTCGAGTTGGTAAGGCGGGCTTGTGCATGACGCATCTTCCGACCACGATAGCGACCATCGGGACAGGTTGCTGGGGAGGTCGCCATGCCCATCAAAACCGCAGGATTAGCGACGTTTCTGATATTGTCGTGTGCGACATATGCCGCTGCCGGCCCGCTGGTCGACGCCGCGGCCGAGGCGGAGGCGCTTCAGGCCGACGGCAAGCCCGTTGAGGCGCTTCGCACGCTGGAGGGCGCGGTTGACACGGCCTGGCGCGACAGCCCGCTCGCCTTCCGCACCGTGGCGATCATTCAGTCGGCAGACGGGTTCGGCCTTTATGAGCGGCGCGCCGATCTGCCGTTCCGCCCGGACGACACGCTGACGGTCTATGTCGAGCCGATCGGTTTCGGCTACGGGGCGGGAACGATCGGTTTCACCGCTGATATTGCGCTTGAGGATTCGGCCGGCCGTGTGCTCTCCGACACGAAGGATGTGTTTTCCATCAACACGCCGCTCGCTGAAGGGCGGCGTGAATTCTATATGACGCTGACCTTCGCCATCCCCTTTGTCCGGCCGGGCTCGTATCGTGCGGTCTTCACAGTGCATGACCAGAACGCCGACAAGAGCGGCAGTTTTGAGGTGGCGTTCAATGTCGCGTTGCCGGTTGCCGGCAGCGAACCGGAGATCGCAGACGCCAATACGTTGCTGGCGGAATGCGAACGTCTGACATCGGAGATGGAGGACGCGGCCGACATTACTTCTGCGATATCGGCGTGTCGTTTGGCGACGTCGCGTGTGCCGGGTGATGCGTTTACGATGTATCTTCTGGGTGATGCGCTGAACGCGGCTGAGGATTATTCCGAAGCCGTCGACTGGTATCGCAAGGCCGCCGATCTCGGCGTGGCGGATGCCCAGAACGCGCTCGGCCTCAAATACGATGCCGGCGAAGGCGTGGAACTCAACGATGCGGAGGCCGCCCGCCTCTACCGCCTGGCGGCCGAGCAGGGCCTTGCCGTGGCGCAATATAATCTCGGCCTCATGTATGATTTCGGCGAGGGCGTGCAGGAG
>JANQKG010000006.1 GCA_028281235.1 Afifellaceae bacterium
CGTCCGCCCAGGCGCCGATGGTGCCGTCGACGAAACGGCCGCTGGACTGGCCGTGGCCGGTATAGTCGAAGCGCACGAAGGCGCGTCCGGTATCCCGGCAATGCGCTTCCAGCGCGGTCGCCTTGGTGCCGGTCATGTCCGACATGAAGCCGCCGCAGAACATCACGCCGGGTGATTTTCCCGGCAGGGCGTGATAGGCGATTGTTGCATCATCGGATTTTCTTAGGATTTTTGGGGTTTTATCGTGGGTCATGTCGGGGGCAATCGAATGAAATTGGCGGCTGGATGAGTCTGGCGGCGCAATCTAGCACCGCGCCCACGGCGGCGGAAAGCCGCGCGCCCGTCGTGCTGCAGGTGCTGCCGGCGCTGGAGGCCGGCGGGGTCGAGCGTGGCACGGTGCAGATCGCGCGCGGGCTGGTCGAGGCCGGCTGGACGGCGCTGGTCGCCTCCAGCGGCGGGCCGATGACGCACGAGCTGGACCGTGCCGGCGGCCGGCATATCGATTGCGCGCTGGCGACCAAGAGCCCGCTGAAGATCCGCCGCAACGCCGACCGCCTGGCCGAGATCATCGAGGCCCACGGCGTCGACCTGGTGCATGCCCGCAGCCGGGCGCCGGCCTGGAGCGCGCTGCATGCCGCGCGGCGCACCGGCCGGCCGTTCGTGACCACGTTCCACAGCCCCTACGGCGACGGCCTGTTCAAGCACTGGTACAACGCCGTCATGGCCAGGGGCGATGCCGTGATCGCCATCTCCGCGTTCGTCTACGATCACGTGCGCCGCACGTATGGCGTCGACGACGACCGGCTGGTGATGATCCATCGCGGCGTCGACGTCGACCTGTTCGATCCGAACCGCGTCAGCGCCGAGCGCATGATCCAGTTGGCCAACGCCTGGCGGCTGCCGGACGGCGGCCCGGTGGTGATGCTGCCCGGCCGGCTGACGCGCTGGAAGGGCCAGGCGGTGCTGATCGAGGCGCTGGCCATGCTGGGCCGCGAGGACGTGACCTGCATCCTGGTCGGCGCCGACCAGGGCCGGGCGCGCTATCGCCGCGAGCTGGAGGATCTGGCCGAGAAGCGGGGCGTGCGCGGCATGGTCCGGATCCTGGATCATTGCCGCGACATGTCGGCCGCCTACATGCTGGCCGATGTCGTGGTTTCCGCCTCCATCGAGCCGGAGGGCTTCGGCCGGGTCTCGGCCGAGGCCCAGGCCATGGGCCGGCCGGTGATCGCCACCGACAACGGCGCCAGCGGCGAGATCATCCAGGAGGGCCGGACCGGCTGGCTGATCCCGCCGCGCGATCCGGCGGCGCTGGCCCGGGCGCTGGAGGCGGCGCTGGCGCTGGACAATGAATGGCGCGAGCACATGGCCGCTGTCGCGCGCCGGAACATCTGCGACAACTTCACGGTCGAGCTGATGTGCGCGCGCACGCTGGCGGTCTACGACTCGGTGCTGCGGAGCTGATGCCGGCATCGGCGTCGGGGCGGCCTTCGCGGATCCTGGTCATCAAGCACGGCGCGCTGGGCGACTTCGTCATGGCGCTGGGGCCGGCCGCGGCCATCCGTTCCCATCATGCCGAGGCCCACATCACCTTGCTGACGACGGCATCGTATGCGGGCTTCGCGCGCGCGAGCGGCCTGTTCGATGACGTCTGGATCGATACGCGCCCCCGCCTGGTGCAGGTCGCCGCGCTTCTGGACCTGCGGCGGCGTTTGCGAAAGGGCGGCTTCGAACGGGTTTACGATTTGCAGACCTCCGGCCGATCGAGCTTCTATTTCCGCCTGTTTCCGGCGACGCGGCGGCCGGAATGGTCCGGCATCGTGCAACGGGGCTCGCACCCGCACGACAATCCGGCGCGCCGCGGCATGCACACCATCGACCGGCAGGCCGATCAGTTGCGCAGGGCCGGCATCGACACGGTACCGGCGCCGAGCCTCGACTGGGTCGAGGCGGATGTCGGCGGCTTCGGCCTGACGCCGCCCTATGCCCTGCTGGTGCCGGGCGGGGCGGCGCACCGTCCCCGCAAGCGCTGGCCGGTGTCCGGCTATGCCGGGCTCGCCGGGCGCCTCTCGGCGCGGGGGCTGGCGCCCGTGATCATCGGCGGGCCGGATGAACGCGCGATCGCGGCCGAGATCGCGGCGGCCTGCCCGTCCGCGGTCGACCTGTCCGGCGGCACCAGCCTCGAGCAGATCGCGGTGCTGGCCCGGGGCGCCGTGCTGGCCATCGGCAACGACACCGGGCCGATGCACATGGCGGCGATCGCCGGCTGTGACTGTGTCGTGCTGTTTTCGGCCGAATCCGATCCCGACCGGACCGCGCCGCGCGGACGCGCGGTCAAGGTGCTGCGCCGCGAGCCCTTGTCCGCCTTGCCGGCCGACGAGGTCTGGCGCGCCCTGGATCTGCCATAGCCCCGGTTTGGAAATGGGCCGGCATGCATCGGCGTCCGATGGCCGATCCTTCGAGACACGGCCCTTCGGGCCGCGCCCCAGAGCGCGTGAATGAATTACTCACGATCCAAAAGAAGCCGTCATGCTGGCGCAGGCCAGCATCCAGCGGCATCGCAATGTGTTCAAAAACAACAAAAATGGATCCTGGCCCCCGGCCTGCGCCGGGGCAGGCTCCGCCAGGATGACAACCTGGGTGGCTTCGGTGCGATTCTTTCACACGCACTCAGGATGAAATTTTTGTTTTATATCAATATCTTACCTCATATTGAGGTAGCCGGGGCAAAACACCGGGCGGTTTGACATTGGTCCCGGACCACGGTCATGCCGGCCCGCTCGGCCATCTATTAGGGACTGTCCCTATTAGGCTGCCAAGCCTGCGACGCTCGAGGTTTCACCACAAAGACGCCAAGACACCAAGATCACGCGTCGCGGTCATCAGACGTTCGGCGTGACCTTGGTGTCTTGGCGACTTGGCGGTGAAACCTGGTTTGTCAATGCGCCATCAATCAGCGCCTCTGTCGGCGAACGGGCTGTCCGACATCGTGTTTTGCGGCGCTTCACGCCAACGGATTTTCTGGTTCTTTCGTGCCTTCGTGTCTTTGTGGTGAAAAAAGGACCTTCTTGCTGGGGTATCAGGGATCGGCAGTTCGGCATGGAATCGATGCCGACCGTCCCTATCAGGTTCGGGCACCTGCGAGCTTGGGAAGCCGACAAATCCAACCGCCCGGAATTTCGCCCCGGTTGCATATTGAGGGGGTCGCGTGGCGGCCCTCTGGAAGCATGCGGTGAATTCCGCCAAACGACACCCCGCCTTAATCGCAGATCGCCTGCAGGGCTTGCCATTCCGCCGGTGTCAGGGCCGTCTCGCCGCCGTGGCCCGGGCGCGCCGCGTCGCGGCTGCGTTCGTCCGATGGCGGATGCGTGCTGAAGTAATCGAGCAGCGCCGTGTCGTAGAGCGAGTTCCGGCCGGCGCGCCGCTGGAAGAAATCGACCAGGCCGGTGGTTTTCAGGCCGGCGCGGGCCAGCATCTCCTGGGCCAGCCGGTCGGCCTCGCGCTCGTTCTCGCGGCTGTAGGAGAACAGCAGCAGGAGGCCGCCGACCTCGGCCAGCCCGGCCGCCGCGCCGGCGCCGTCGCCGGTCACCAGCTCCAGCAGGATCGAGACGCCGAGCGCGCGGATGGCGCTGGCCGTCGGGTGGCGTTCGACCACGTGGGCCATCTCGTGCGCCAGCACGCCGGCGACCTCGTCGGGCGACCGCGCCTCTTTCAGCAGGCCGTTCAGGATCACGATCTCGCCGCCGGGCGCGGCGAAGGCGTTGACCGCGCGTCGCTTGGCCACGGTGAGATTGAAGTCGTAGCGGGTGGCTTGCGCGGCGGCGATGCGGGCGACCAGGCGATCGAGCGCGGCACGGCCCGCGGCGCCATCGCAACGCTCGGCGTCGCGGATAATCATCGTCACGAGCTGCCGGCCCAGATCCCGCTCCCAGCTCAGCGGCACCATCTTGGCGATCGGCCGCGACAGCGCCGGGATGCCGTAGATCACCGCGGCTACCAGCAGCGCCGCGGCGGCCAGGCCGAGGCCGACCTGCGGCAGGCCGTGGGCGAGAAACCGTTTCGATGGCGCCAAGCGCGGCGCCCGCGCCAGCAGCGCCGCGGCGAAGCGGGCATCGTCCACCAGCAGCCGCGCGTCGGTGTCGTGGACGACGCCGATCCTGACCGGCCGGCCGCGGCGGACCGGCTCGGCCGGCGTCAGGTCCCCGAGCGCCCAGAAGGCGACCGGCGCGCCGTCGGTCGCGGCGATGGTGATGCCCTGCGGACCGAGGGCGGCGGTCGCGTTCTGCCGGCGGGCCGACTTGCCGTCGAAATAGACGGCCGCGACCGTCTCCGCCACCTCAGACCGTGCCGCCGTCGAAGGCGTCGGCCAGGCCTTCGCCGACGCCGGGCCGGCGTTCCGCGCTCTGCCGGATGGCGTCGAAATCGACCTGGCCCTCGGCGCTCAGGCGCTGGCAGAAATAGCGGAAGGTCCGGAGCTGCGCGAAGGGCAGGCCCATGCCGAGCGTGAACAGCACGATCAGCAGGTTGCCGAAACCGAGCCGGAACAGGCTGCCGAAGGTCGCGCCGAAGGTGAAGCGGAGGCCTTCATAGCGCGTGCAGGACGCCATGTAGTTGAACTCGCGCGCGCGGTACCACGCCATGGCCAGCGGGCTGGCGGGCACGATGACAAGAACCGACAGGATCGCAATCTCCCAGAAACCTGGCGTGCTCTCGGTATTCAGCATGGATGCCGCGACAGTCGCGCCAAGGAGCACGACGCCAACGACAGCGATCCAAAGCACGATCATCGCCAGCCATGTCATGGCATAGGCACCCATGAGCGGTCCGACACGGCCACTGAACGAGAACGCCCGATCGCCGAAACGGGTCTCGTTCATCATCATCCGCGTCAAGGTCATGCGCTGCCAGGGATAGGTCCAGCCCAGGCTGAGCGGCAGCAGCAGCATGAAGCCCAGAAACGCCAGGCCATAGCGCGCCGACGGCCCCGGCAGCGCGCCACGAATGCCGCGCCAGTTGGTCCGGCTGAGCCGGTAGCGCTGGGCCCGGTACTGCGCGACGCCGATCAGGAACAGCACGAACAGGTAGAGACTGGCCACGAACACGCCATAGGCGACCGGATAGGCCGGCGCCAGGAAGAACTCGGCCGCCATGTTCGCCAGCACCAGCGGCAGCAGCACCAGGACGAGGACGATCAGGAAGCCGAGGAACAGCTCCTTGCCGGTGCCGGTATATTCCAGCCGGTCGCCCAGCAGGCGCATATGGCCCCAGAGATAGCGCCGCACCCGCGTGCGCGCCCAGAAGCGGTAGATGCCAAGGGTCAGGATGGTCAGCAGCGCGTTGACGATGACCATCGCCGTGATACCGCCCGCCCGGCCGTCGAACTCGAAGGCGAGCCTGGGGGTTTCGCCGGGCCGCGGACCGTCGTCCGGGCCGGTCTGCGCGACGGCGTCCATGGACACGTTTCCTTAAGCCTAATTGTATTTGCTGGCCGGAGTATACAACCGCCAGGATACACTGCCGAGGCCGCCTTGACAGCGCGTTAAATCTCGCCTTTTTTCGCTCGCACCGGCCGCCGCGCACGGCGGCCGCACTGTAACCGGATCCTGGTTGTCGATGGTCTCAATCTGCCTGCCCGACGGGAGCACCCGTGAATATGACGGCCCGGTCACCGCCGCCACCGTGGCCGGCGATATCGGTCCGGGCCTCGCCAAGGCGGCGCTGGCCGCGCGGCTCGACGGCAGGCTGGTCGACCTGTCGCTGCCGATCGCGCGGGACGCGGCGCTGGAGATCGTCACCGCCAGGGACGATGACGCGCTCGAGCTCCTGCGCCACGACTGCGCGCATGTGCTGGCCGAGGCGGCGAAGGAGCTGTGGCCGGACATCCAGGTCACCATCGGTCCGGCCATCGACGACGGCTTCTATTACGACTTCTCGCGCGCCGAGCCGTTCACGCCCGACGACCTCGAGACCATGGAAGCGCGCATGCGCGAGATCGTCGGCCGCGACGAGGAGATCGTCCGCGAGGTCTGGGACCGGGATGACGCCATCGGCTATTTCAAGTCGATCGGCGAGCTCTACAAGGCCGAGATCATCGCCGGCCTGCCGGAAGACGAGGTGATCTCGGTCTACCGCCAGGGCGAATTCATCGACCTCTGCGTCGGCCCGCACCTGCCGTCCACGGGTAAGCTGGGCACGGCGTTCAAGCTGATGAAGATCGCCGGCGCCTACTGGCGCGGTGACTCGCGCAACGAGATGCTGCAGAGGGTCTACGGCACCTGCTGGCGCAACGACAAGGAGCTGAAGGCCTATCTGCACCGCCTGGAAGAGGCCGAGCGCCGCGACCACCGGCGGCTCGGCCGCGAGATGGACCTGTTCCATTTCCAGGAAGAGGCCGCCGGCATGGTGTTCTGGCACCCCAAGGGCTGGACGCTCTATCGCACGGTCGAGCGCTACATGCGCGACCGGCTGGACGCGGCGGGCTATGACGAGGTGAAGACGCCGCAGCTCGTCGACCGCACGTTGTGGGAGGCGTCGGGCCACTGGGACAAGTTCCGCGAGCATATGTACACCTCGGAATCCGAGGAGCGGATCTTCGCGCTGAAGCCCATGAACTGTCCGGGGCACGTGCAGATCTTCAAGCAGCGCCTGAAGAGCTATCGCGACCTGCCGCTGCGCATGGCCGAGTTCGGCGCCTGCCACCGCTACGAGCCCTCGGGCGCGCTGCACGGCCTGATGCGCGTGCGCGCTTTCGTGCAGGACGATGCCCACATCTTCTGCGCCGACGACCAGATCACCGACGAGAGCATCCGTTTCTGCGACCTGCTGATGGGCATCTACCGCGACTTCGGCTTCAGCGACGTGATGGTCAAGTTCGCCGACCGGCCGCCGGTGCGGGCCGGCGAGGACGCGGTCTGGGACCGGGCGGAAGCGGCGCTGAAGACGGCGGTCGAGGCCGCCGGCCTGCCCTATACGATGAACCCCGGCGAGGGCGCGTTCTACGGGCCGAAGCTGGAATTCGTGCTGCGCGACGCCATCGGCCGGGACTGGCAGTGCGGCACCTTGCAGGTCGATTTCGTCCTGCCCGAACGGCTCGACGCCAGCTATGTCGGCGAGGACAACCAGCGCCACCGGCCGGTCATGCTGCACCGGGCGATCCTGGGCTCGTTCGAGCGCTGGCTCGGCATCCTGATCGAGAACTTCGCCGGCCGCTTCCCGCTCTGGCTGGCGCCGGTGCAGGTGATGATCGCCACCATCACCAACGACGCCGACGCCTATGCCCGCGAGGTCGCGGCCGAGATGCACGCCGCCGGCCTGCGCGTCGAGCTCGACCTGCGCAACGAGAAGATCAGCTACAAGGTGCGCGAGCACAGCCTGGCCAAGGTGCCGGTCATCGTCGCCGTCGGCAAGAACGAGATGGAAGCGCGGACGCTGGCCGTCCGGCGCCTGGGCGACAAGCGCCAGGAGGTGGGGCCACGCGACGCGGTCGTCGCCGGGCTGGCGCGGGAATCGGCGGTTCCCGGCGTTTAATCTTTTGTCAACCGCAGCGTCCAACACTTATATTATGGTGAATATGCCGGTCGTCCGCGCCCGTGGGCGGGGATGACCGACGTTGGCAATTTAGCAACATCCGAGGAGATGGATACATCGCACGCTACTATGTAACCGCGCCGCCGACCCGCGAGGGTCCGCGCGTGAATACCGATATCGATGTCACGAGGGTCAGGCTGGTGGGCGCCGACGGCGAGAACGTCGGCATCGTCGGTATCGAAGAGGCGTTGGACATGGCGGCCGAGGCCGGCATGGACCTCGTCGAGGTGTCGCCGAACGCCGATCCGCCGGTCTGCAAGATCCTCGATTACGGCAAATTCAAATACAAGGCGCAGAAGAAGGCCAATGAGGCCCGCAAGAAGCAGAAGACGGTCGACATCAAGGAAATCAAGATGCGGCCGAACATCGACCAGCACGACTATGACGTCAAGATGCGGTCGATGACCAAGTTCATCGACGAGGGCGACAAGGTGAAGGTGACGCTCAGGTTCCGGGGCCGCGAAATGGCGCACCAGGAACTCGGCATGCGTGTTCTGCACCGGGTCCGGGACGATCTGCAAGAGGTCTCCAAGGTCGAGCAGTTTCCGAAAATGGAAGGCCGGCAGATGACCATGGTTATCGCGCCGAAGTAGGCGTTTCGGCGCCGCCGGCCGGGGTATCCGTCATCTTTGCGCGCTTGCATCGTCCTGGTGCGGCGGCTATAAACGCGCGCTTGCCGAGCGGCCCGGCGCGGGGCTTTCGCCCCTGGGCATGCCCGTCCGCTTCATACGGCTTCTGACCCGATCCCGACCTCGTTCCGAGCCGGGATCGGATTCACGGTACCTGGTTCGAAAAGGGAAGCGAAATGCCCAAGATGAAGACCAAGAGCGGCGCCAAGAAGCGGTTCCGCCTGACGGCCAGAGGCAAGGTGCGCCGCCAGCATGCCGGCAAACGGCATGGCATGATCAAGCGCACCAACAAGCAGATCCGCAACCTGCGCGGCACCACGATCATGAGCGCGGCGGACGCCCGGATCGTGAAGAAATTCCTGCCGAACGGCTGAGGAGGCACCGATATGGCGCGAGTCAAACGGGGCGTCACCTCGCACGCCCGGCACAAGAAGGTCCTGAAGCAGGCCAAGGGCTATCGCGGCCGGCGCAAGAACACCATCCGCGTCGCCAAGCAGGCGGTGGACAAGGCCGGCGAGTACGCCTACCGCGACCGGCGGGTCCGGAAGCGGAATTTCCGGTCGCTGTGGATCCAGCGGATCAACGCGGCCAGCCGCCAGCACGGCATGAACTACGCCCGATTTATGAGCGGCCTCAAGTTCGCCGGCATCGACGTCGACCGCAAGATCCTGGCCGACATCGCCGTCCACGAACCTGAGGCCTTCAAGGCGCTGGTCGATCAGGCGAGCCAGGCTTTGGCCAACGCCGGTTGACCGGGCGCCCGAACGGGCCGCTTTCCGACGATCGATCCTTGACTGCGCAAAGGGGCCCGTCTCACCCCGGGGTTCCCGATGCGATTGACATGACGACGTGACGGAAAGACATGCTTGCTGAAATCGACGCGCTGGAGCGCGAATTCGTGACCGCCATCGACGGTTCGGCCGACATGGCGGCGCTGGAAGAGGTGCGGATCTCCGCGCTGGGCCGCAAGGGCCGCATTACCGAGCTGCTGAAGAGTCTGGGCGGGATGTCGCCCGACGAGCGCCAGAACGCGGGCGCCGCCATCAACGGCCTGAAGCAGCGCGTGGGCGACGCCGTCGCCGCGCGGCGCGAGGCCTTGAAGTCGGCCGAGCTGGATGCGCGCCTGGCCTCCGAACGGGTCGACGTCACCCTGCCGGTGCGACCCGAGACCGAGGGCCGGATCCATCCCGTCAGCCAGGTGCTGGACGAGCTGACCCAGATCTTCGCCGACATGGGCTTCACCATCGCCGAAGGTCCCGACATCGAGGACGATTTCCACAACTTCACGGCGCTGAACATCCCGCCGGAGCATCCGGCCCGGCAGATGCATGACACGTTCTATCTGCCGCCGGACGCCGAGGGGAACCGCAAGGTGCTGCGGACGCATACCTCGCCGGTGCAGGTGCGCACCATGCGGACGACCGAGCCGCCGATCCGGATCATCGTGCCGGGCCGGACCTACCGCTCCGACTCGGACATGACGCACACGCCCATGTTCCATCAGGTCGAGGGCCTGGTGATCGACCGCGAGTCCCATATGGGGCACCTGAAGGGCGTGCTCTACGACTTCTGCAAGGCCTTCTTCGAGGTCGAGCACGTGAAGTTCCGCTTCCGGCCGAGCTACTTCCCGTTCACGGAGCCGTCGGCCGAGGTCGATATCGGCTGTTCGTACGAGGGCGGCCAGATCCGCATCGGCGAGGGCGACGACTGGCTCGAGATCCTGGGCTGCGGCATGGTCAATCCGCGCGTGCTGGAGATGTGCGACGTCGATCCCAGTGAATACCAGGGCTTCGCCTGGGGCATGGGGCTCGACCGCATCGCCATGCTGAAGTATGGGCCACCGGATCTGCGGGCGTTCTTCGAGTCCGACCTGCGCTGGCTGAAGCACTATGGCTTCGTGCCCATGGCGGTGCCGACGCTCGCCGGAGGGCTGTCGCGATGATGAAATTCACGCTGGCCTGGCTGAAGGAGCATCTGGAAACGGATGCGAGCCTTCGGGAAATCACCGACAAGCTGACCGCGATCGGGCTCGAACTCGAGGGCGTACACGACCGCGCCGCCGAGTTGGCGCCGTTCACCGTCGCCCACGTGATCGAGGCGCGGCAGCATCCGAACGCCGATCGCCTCAGGGTCTGTATCGTCGATACCGGCCAGGAGCAGGTGCAGGTCGTCTGCGGCGCGCCGAACGCGCGCACCGGCATGAAGGGCGTGTTCGCGCCGTCGGGCACGACGATTCCGGGCACCGGCCTGCATCTCAAGCCGTCGAAGATCCGCGGCGAGGAATCGAACGGCATGCTCTGCTCCGAGCGCGAGATGGGCATCAGCGACGAGCATGACGGCATCATCGAGCTGCCGGAGGACGCGCCGGTCGGCGCCGCCTTCGCCGAGATCATGGGGCTGGGCGACCAGGTGATCGAGGTGGCGGTCACGCCGAACCGGCAGGACTGTCTCGGCGTGCGCGGCATCGCCCGCGACCTCGCCGCCGCCGGCCTCGGCACGCTGAAGCCGTTCGCGCCGCCCGCCGTGCCGGGCGGGTTCGACAGCCCGATCGACGTGACGCTCGACTTCCCCGACGAAACGGCGAACGCCTGTCCGTGCTTCGTCGGCCGCTACTTCCGTGGTCTGACGAACGGGCCCAGCCCGGACTGGATGCAGCGCCGGCTGCTGGCCATCGGCCTGCGGCCGATCTCGGCGCTGGTCGACATCACCAACTACGTCACCTTCGATCTCGGCCGGCCGCTGCACGTGTTCGACGCCGACAAGGTGAACGGCGGCATCCGGGCGCGGCTTGGCCGGCCGGGCGAAAGCCTCGACGCGCTGAACGGCAAGACCTACGCGATCGACCCGGAGATGACGGTGATCGCCGACGACGCCGGGCCCGAGGGCCTGGGCGGCGTCATGGGCGGCGCGCATTCCGGCTGCACCGAGACGACGACGAACATGTTCCTGGAAGTGGCTTTGTTCGATCCGAAACGCACGGCGGCGACGGGGCGCAAGCTCAATCTCGAAAGCGATGCCCGCTACCGCTTCGAGCGCGGCGTCGATCCGGGCATGGTGCTGCCGGGCGTCGAGTATGCGACACGGCTGATCCTGGATCTGTGCGGCGGCGAGGCCAGCAAGCCGGTGATTGCCGGCTCGCCGGACGTGCCGCCGAAGACGGTGACGCTGCGTCGCGACCGGGTGCGGAACCTGGGCGGCATCGACGTGCCGGCCGGCGAGCAGTCCCGCATTCTCTCGGCGCTGGGGTTCGAGGTCGCGGAGACGGACGCCGGCATCACCGCGACCGTGCCGACCTGGCGTTCCGACATCGACGGCGAGGCCGACCTGGTCGAGGAGGTGACGCGCATCGCCGGCTTCGACAACATCCCGTTCGTCTCGCTGCCGCGCATGTCGGTGGTTGCCGAGCCGTCGCTGTCGCCCATGCAGCGGCGGGTGCCGGCGGCGAAGCGGCTACTGGCGACACGCGGCCTGGTCGAATGCATGACCTGGTCGTTCATGCGCCGGCGCCATGCCGAGCTGTTCGGCGGCGGCCGGCCGGAGCTGGCGCTGGAGAACCCGATCAGCTCCGAGCTCGACGTGATGCGGCCCAGCATCCTGCCGAACCTGATCGAGGCCGCGGGCCGCAACGTCGACCGCGGCTTCGACGATGTCGGCCTGTTCGAGGTCGGCCCGCAATATGCCGACGACACGGCCGACGGCCAGTCGACCATGGCGACCGGCATCCGGCGCGGCCGCACGGTCGGCCGGCATTGGGACGGCGGCGGCCGGCCGGTCGATGCCTTCGACGCCAAGGCGGACGCGGTGGCGGTGCTGGCGGCGCTCGGCGCGCCGGTGGCGAACCTGCAGGTCATGGCCGACGCGCCCGGCTGGTACCATCCCGGCCGTTCGGGCGCGATCCAGCTCGGGCCGAAGAACGTGCTGGCCCGGTTCGGCGAGATCCATCCGCGGGTTCTGGACGCCATGGAGGTCGCCGGACCGCTGGTCGCGTTCGAGGTGTTCGTGACGAACCTGCCGCTGCCGAAGGGCAAGGGCACCCGCACGCGGCCGAAGTTCGATCCCTCCAACTTCCCGGCCGTCGACCGCGACTTCGCCTTCGTGGTTGACGACGACGTGTCGGCCGACAAGATCATCCGTGCGGCCAGGGGCGCCGAGAAGGCGCTGGTGACGGAGGTCGGCGTGTTCGACGTCTATAGCGGCGCCGGCATCGGTGACGGCAAGAAATCGGTGGCGATCGCCGTGCGGCTGGAACCGCGCGAGCGCACGCTGACGGACCCCGAGATCGACGCCGTGGCCGAGAAGATCGTGGCGGCCGTCGCCAAGGCGACCGGCGCGACCTTGCGTGGTTAGGAAGATGTGCATGAGGCTTGACCCGTCCCGCTCCCCCACCCGACCACCCACGGAAGTATGCTTGATGGGTGGTCGGGTGGGGGAGCGGGACGGGTCAAGTCCCGGCCAGCATGGCCGAATTCATAAATCGACCGGCAACGGCTGGCGGCGGCGATGACGGATCTGGCGCATATCCGCAACTTCGCGATCATCGCCCATATCGACCATGGCAAGTCGACGCTGGCCGACCGTCTGATCGAGACCTGCGGCGGCCTGGAAAAGCGCGAGATGGCCGAGCAGGTGCTCGATTCCATGGAGCTCGAGCGCGAGCGTGGCATCACCATCAAGGCCCAGACCGTGCGGCTGCGATACCGGGCGCGGAACGGCGAGGACTATGTCCTGAACCTGATCGACACGCCGGGCCATGTCGATTTCGCCTACGAGGTGAACCGGTCGCTCGCCGCCTGCGAGGGCTCGCTGCTGGTGGTCGACGCCAGCCAGGGCGTCGAGGCGCAGACGCTGGCGAACGTCTATCAGGCCATCGACAACGACCACGAGATCGTGCCGGTCCTGAACAAGATCGACCTGCCGGCGGCGGAGCCGGAGCGCATCAAGGAGCAGATCGAGGAGGTGGTCGGCCTCGACGCCTCCGACGCGGTGGCGATCTCCGCCAAGACAGGGCTCGGCATTGAGGACGTCCTGGAGGCGATCGTCACCCGCCTGCCGCCGCCATCGAAAGGCAAGCTGGGCGGCGATCCGGCCGCGCCGCTGAAGGCGCTTCTGGTCGATTCCTGGTACGACCCCTATCTCGGCGTGGTCGTGCTCATCCGCATCGTCGATGGCGTCCTGAAGAAGGGCGAGGCGATCCGCATGCTCGGCACCGGCGCGCGCTACGACGTCGACCGCGTCGGCATCTTCACGCCCAAGATGGTGGATATCGGCGAGCTGGGCCCGGGCGAGATCGGCTTCCTCACCGCCTCCATCAAGGAGGTGGCCGATACGCGCGTCGGCGACACGATCACGTCTGACCGCAAGCCGACGGCGGAGGCGCTTCCCGGCTTTCGCCCGGCGCAGCCGGTGGTCTTCTGCGGCATCTTTCCCGTGGACGCGGCCGACTTTGAGGCGCTGCGCGCAGCCATCGCCAAGCTGAGGCTGAACGACGCCAGCTTCTCCTACGAGATGGAGACGTCGGCCGCGCTCGGCTTCGGCTTCCGCTGCGGTTTTTTGGGGCTGCTGCACCTGGAGATCATCCAGGAGCGCCTGGCGCGCGAGTTCGACCTCGACCTCATCGCCACCGCGCCCTCGGTGATCTACCGCATTAGCATGACCGACGGCTCGGAGACGGAGCTGCACAACCCTGCCGACATGCCGGACGTTGTGAAGATCAGCGAAATCCAGGAGCCGTGGATCCGCGCCACCATCCTGACGCCGGACGACTATCTCGGCGCGGTCCTCAAACTCTGCCAGGAGCGGCGCGGCGTTCAGGTGGAACTCTCCTATGTGGGGAGTCGCGCCATGGTGCAATACGACCTGCCGCTGAACGAGGTCGTCTTCGATTTCTACGACCGGCTGAAGAGCGTGTCGAAGGGCTATGCCAGCTTCGATTACCACATCACCGGCTATCAGGAGGGCGACCTCGTCAAGATGTCGATCCTGGTGAACGGCGAGCCGGTCGATGCGCTCTCCATGCTGGTGCACCGCAGCCAAGCGGAACGCCGCGGCCGCGCCATGGCGGAGAAGCTGAAGGAGCTGATCCCGCAGCATCTCTTCAAGATACCGATCCAGGCGGCGATCGGCGCCAAGGTGATCGCGCGCGAGACGATCTCGGCGCTGAGGAAGGACGTGACGGCCAAATGCTATGGCGGCGACGTAACGCGCAAGCGCAAGCTTCTGGAGAAGCAGAAGGAAGGCAAGAAGCGCATGCGCCAGTTCGGCAAGGTGGAAATCCCGCAGGAGGCGTTTATTGCCGCGCTGAAGATGGAGGGGTGATGCCTCCTATATCTGAGGAAGGGGTCTAGGTGTAGGCACTTGCCGAAGTCGTGCGTATAGTTGCTTTGCCTGCTCTAGACGTCCGTCTCCTGCCTTCTCAGGCTTTCGTCGTGCTGTTTCAGTCCACGGGTCAGGAAAGTTCTCATTTGCCAGAAAGGCTGCAGTCGCTGCCAGTTCAAGCTCCACCGGATCGGCATGTGACATTTCTTGAGCTAGCTGAGTGCGCGCGAAACTAGTTGAAGGGTCCGGGGGCAACTCCGCACGAAAAGTGGAATACTCTCCTCCCCAATTCGCAACGAGTTCATTCTCCTCAATAAGACGCAAAGCGGCAGCATGTTGAGCTGCGAAGGCGAGTTGCTCCGAGTAGGGGCCATAGTGTTTGTACCGGAATGGAAAACCTGCGCCGACGCCGGCGACTTCCAGGAAGAAACCGATCTTCTGGAGTTTGGTGCGCCCTACGATGTAGCCGCCAGCATCACGAACGATTTCCGCGGCCCGATGTGCATTATCTAAGCCGGCCATTTTGATATCTCCGCGTCGATGATTCCAGTGATTGCTCTCTTAGCTTCGTCGTCGCCATCTGCGTGATAGATACGAAGAGCTTTATATGTCTTGAGTTCGGCGACTACATTTGATCGCCTAGACAGGTCGATCAAATGATCTCCCTCGGTCCGGATATTGATCTGATTGAGGGGGCCTTTTGCGTCCTCCGTCAGTTCATTGTACGGAGAACGTTCCACTTCATCGATCAATACACGTGGCGGTGCATCGGGAGAAATTGCTGACCATCCGTCTAGGCATTCGGCGATCTCGTTGCGGACGCTAGCGCAGACGGTGTCGGCTTCGGACGACGAAGCGGCGCCGTCATCTTTATCGTGGGCGATTTTTGCGCGCACGTCGATGCATTTGTAGAGTTTGCGATCGCGCATGCGTTCTGCGAACTCACTGATCCAATGGTCATCACTGTCGGCCATAAGTGTGAGGCCGCCCCATATCACTGTGTCGTCAAGCGCAAGCGCGCAGTCAATGTCATCCGAGGCTAGCGCAAACTTCACAAGAGGGTGCGCCGTCGGCAGCCCTGTCTTTTCGATGGAGCCATCTCTTATGAGCGTGATCGCCCGTGCCAGTAGCTCGGTGTAGATTTTTTCAGCGCCGCGAGTGGCTTTGTGAAAGTACACGGTAGGATAAAGCTGAAAGAGCCCCAGGACGTATGCCTCGGCGGCAAAAAAAGCTTTACGGCCGAGAACGAATGTCTGAACAGGATTAAGTTGCGTCTCACCGACACTGTGCCCCACTTCGCCCACCTCAAGGTTCTCCATGAGCCACTCAAAGTCGATACCCGCATGCCGACTCCCCGTCATAAGGCGGTCGCGTCGCATATAGTCGAGCCGGTCAGCATCGAATTGACTCGATACAACAGCCGAATAAATCGTGGGTGCGCCGCTGCCGCTCACCATGTCCGCGACATCATTCGCGAAGCCGCTGCCCATAGCGCGTAGCTCCTCGGACACTTCGCCGTCTCGAATAAGGATGTCGCTAACTGTTTCATGATTTGCCATCTTGAGGCCGAAGCGCTCGCCAATCTTCTCGAACGCATGGCTGAAAGGGCCATGACCCAGGTCATGTACCAACGCCGCGGCAAGCGCTTGATCCATTCTGGCATCTTTTGCCGGAAAGGATTTCTCGATGACACTCATTAGCCGCCTCGCGGTATGGAACACGCCCGCGCTATGAAGCAGCCGCGAATGGGTGGCGCCGGGATAGACGAAGTCTGAAAACCCCAGTTGCTTAATTCGGCGAAGCCGCTGAAACGGACGCGTTTGAATGATGCGCCAAAGTACGTCCTCCAACTGCGACCTTTCGACGTCAAACTCGATAAGGTCATGCAGTGGATCACGAATCCGTTGCGGCTTGGGCATCCGGCCGAATCACCCCCTGGCAACTAATCTAGCATAGAACAAAGGAAGAACATGTCAAGCTCACTGCCTGAATCGAGCCGGGAGTGACGTGTAGAAACCATCACTCAGCCGAGGACACGCTGGATTGGAGCCCCCAGCGCCACTCCCTATACTCCCGCCACGCCACACACCGGGAGCACCCCCATGCGCACCCCACTGATCGCCGCCGCGGCGGCCGCCACGCTCCTTGCCGCGCCGGCTCAGGCGAGCCCACAGAGCGACATGTGCACATTCGTGGAAATCCTCGCCAGCGAGGGCGTCGACGCGGCAATCGCCTACACCGAGGAGCTGGCGGAGCTCTGGTCGCCGGAGCAGCGCGCCAAGCTCGGCGTGGTGGTCGGCACGGAGCTTGAAAAATTCGACTATCGCGGCGGGCAGGTCTACCAGATCGCCGAGCTGCCGGGTGTGATTGAGGAATTCTTCATCACGCTCAACCTGACCGGCGCCGGCTCCGTCTATCTCCGCGTGCTTTATGAGGGGAACGGCCGCGACGCGCTCTCCTTCATCAACATCGACTTCCAGGCGAGCTATCACGACGCCACCGAAGCGCCCTTCCTGCAGCCGCCCAAGCCGGTGCTCTGCCCGGGCTGAGCTCGGCCGGTTTCTCAACCGAGCGTCAGAGACAGACGCGTCGCACTGGGATAGTGTCGTCCGCTTCTGAAGTGAGACAGGCCCCCCTTGAACGTCCGCGCTGACACGCAAGAAGCCGAGCCCGCCTATCGCTGGGTGATCGTTTTTGCCGCCGCGGCGATGCTGGCGCTGTCCATGGGCCAGCTGGTGAACGGCCTGTCGGTCTTCTTCATCCCGCTGGAATTGGAGTTCGGCTGGCAGCGTGGCGCCATCGCCTTCATCAACACCGCCGGCCTGCTTGGGATGGCGTTCGGCGGCATCTTGATGGGTGCGATCGCCGATCGCGTCAGCATCCGCGCCGTCTGCCTCTTTGGCGGACTTGTCGTCGGGGTTTGCGTGCTGGCCGCGGCGTGGGCGAACAGCCTCTGGCAGCTTTACGTGCTGTTCTTCCTGGCCGGGGCGTTCGGCGGCGGCGCGCTCTTTGCGCCACTGATTGCCCTTGTCGGCGGATGGTTCCGCGCCGGCGCGGGCCTGGCGATCGGCATCGCCTCCGCCGGCCAGGCGGTCGGGCAGGGCGGTGTCCCTTTCGGCACGGCGTTTCTGATTGATGCGCTTGGATGGCGCGGCGCGTTTGTCGCGCTCGGCCTCATCTCGCTTGCGGTTTTGGTAACCCTTGCCTTCTTCATGCGCGACCCGCCGAAGCGTTCAGCGTCTGCTGTGGCGCGGGAGGATGAATCAAAGCCGCTTCCCGTGGTCGTGGTCGTCGTATGGCTGAGCGCTGCGACAATCTTGTGCTGCACCTGCATGTCGGTTCCGCTGGTGCATCTGGTGCCGCTCATTCAGGGCCAGGGCATTTCGGCGCCCGACGCCAGCGGCGTGCTCTTCGTGCTTCTGCTGGCCGCCATCGCCGGCCGCGTCGCCTTCGGCAAATTGGCCGATATGGTCGGCGCCATCCCCGCTTATCTGACTGCGTCGCTCTGGCAGACATCACTGGTCTTCGTCTTCACGCAGATCGGCGACCTTGAGACGTTCTACGCCTTCGCGCCGGTCTACGGCTTTGGCTATGCCGGCGTGATGACGAGCCTCCTCATCACCATCCGCGAGCTGACGCCGGCATCGCAGCGCGGCGGCGCGACGGGGGTGATCACGGCCTTTGGTTGGCTGGGGCATGGCCTTGGCGGCTATCAGGGCGGCCTGTGCTTTGACCTCACCGGCGCCTATACGCTGAGCTTCGCCAATGCGGCGTTCGCGGGCATCCTCAATCTTCTCGTGGTGGGATCGCTCTTCGTGACGGTCAGGCGGCGTACTGAAAGGCGCGCGCTGGCCGTGCCATAACAGGCGCCGCTGGCCGCCGCTCTCACTCCCCCTTCGTCACCGCCACCAGCAGGATGATGGCGAACGCCGCGACCGCCAGCTTCCACGCATCGGAACGCTTCTTCAGCCCCGGCAGGCCGATCGGTCTGATGATCTGCACGGCCATCGCCAGCACGATGAGGAACGAGATCGCCTTGGTCATGGCGACGGCACCTGAGGCGTTGACATCAGGCCGACTGCCAGCGGTGCGTCGGTGCCGTACCGGTTGAGCAAACAACACCTTGAGGTATAAATAACAGTGTGCAATCGTTGATTGAATAAACGCTCGCATTGTTGGTGAGCAAAGGGCGTCCGCTTCGGACGGGGAGGTATTGCATGCGCCATTCGTCAGCCCACTCGCTTGCTACTTATGTTCCGCGCTCAAGCTTCTACGACAGCCCCTTTGGGCGGCTTTTCGGAAAGCTGCCGCCATGGGAGCCCAGTGCAGCTTGCCGCGATCCCTCGCAGCTCTCCGACGAGGACAAGGAGAGCATCATCCGCGACTACACCGAAGGCCAGATGTTCGAGGCCGGCGACGCCGACGGCGCTTTGGACAATCCCGACATTCCGGCAGGCTACACCTATTTGGGTCAGTTCATCGATCACGACATCACTTTTGACCCGGCGTCCAGCCTCCAGCGGCGGAACGACCCCGAACGGCTGAGGAACTTTCGCACGCCGCGTTTCGATCTGGACAGCATCTATGGCGAAGGCCCGGCTGATGAACCGTTCATGTATGACGGGCGCATCACGGATATGGGTGGCTTTGCCGGATACTTTCTGATCGGAACCGGAGAGAAGGACGGCGAAGACGATCTTCCCCGCAACGATCTGGGCGTTGTTGATGTAAACGGCAATTCCAGACATCTCGGCACGGCGCTGATCGGCGACATGCGCAACGACGAGAATGTCATCATCTCTCAGATACAGCTCGCGTTCCTGAAGCTTCACAACCGGATCCTCGAGATCAAGCTGGGCCGGGATGCGATGGGCAATCCCAAGCCGGCATCACCTGAGGATTTCCAGGACGCACAGCGGCTGGTGCGCTGGTTCTATCAATATGTCGTCTGGAATGATTACGTAAAGAGGATCGTTCATCCCGATATCTGGAGCGCGGTTCTCAAGCGCGACGCCAGCGGCATCTGGAAGCTTAAGACGCTGTTCTACAGATGGAAGAACACGCCGTTCATGCCGGTGGAGTTCTCGGTTGCCGCCTATCGCTTCGGCCATTCGCAGGTGCGCCCCGGCTATCTGATCAACGCCACGCCGGAGCATGGGCTGACGACCGAATTCCCGATCTTCAAGCGCAACGGCGACGGGCTCTCCGATCTCCGCGGCGGGCAGCGGCTGCGCCGAAATCGCTCCATCCAGTGGGATTTGTTCCTCGCATTCCCATCATCCGTCGGACCCCAGTTCCCGCAGCTGACCCGGCTTATCGATCCGCTCCTCGCCCGCTCCGTCTTCCATATTCCCGCCGGACCCAACAGGACGAATCCGCTCGCCTTCCTGAATGTCATGCGCGGTTGGCGGATGGAGCTTCCCTCCGGCTCTGCGGTCGCTCGCATGATGGGGCTGGACCCGCTGCCAATCAGCCATCCCGTCGAGGACCAATTGTGGGTGTACATCTTGCGTGAGGCCAAGGAGGTGGCTGGCGGCAAGCGGCTGGGCCCGGTCGGTGGGCGCATCGTTGCGGAGGTCTTCGCGGGGCTGCTGATGGGGGACCCGACAAGCTACGCAAACTGCGATCCGAGATGGACGCCGGAACGGGAGAAGGACAAATATGGTCTCGCCGGACCGGTTATGGGCGACGATTGGCAGTTCCGCGACATCATCGCAGCGGCAGGCATGCCCATAGAAGCAGGCGATCTTTCTGAGGAGCAGGCGGACGCCGCCTAAGCCGCGCGCTTCGTCTCTTCGGCGTGGCGGGCTTTGGCGGAATAGAAGCTGGCGTTCTGCTCGCCGGCGAGCGCTTCGCGCGTGAACGTGATCAAATGATGCGCCATGAAGGCCATGCCGAGCACGCCCTCAATCTGCCCGCGCTTCACGCCGTAGAGAAAAGCGCGCCAGAACGCGCCGCGATAATCGGAGCGGATGCCGACGACGATGATGGAGTTCACCAGGAGCGCCAAACCGCGCTTGAGGTTGGCCGCCTTGAGCTTGCCGCGCGCCGGCGGCATGAACCGGTTGACATAGGTCGCGTCGACCTGATGGCGGAAACGGTCAAAGACACGCTCCGGCGTATAGGCGTAGGCGATGGCACGCCGCCAGGAATCGATCACCGTGTCGTATGGCTGGAGGAACCGCACATTCGATTCCAGCCCCGGGTCATCGACGATGCGGCCGTCGCGCTCCAGGCGCTCATAAAGCGGCGTCTTGGGGAGCGCCTGCAGGATATTGATCGTCAGCATGGGGATCTGCGAGCGGTCGATGAAGTCGATGAGCCGATCGACCGTGGCATCATTGTCGGTATCGAGGCCCATTATGATGCCCGACGATATCTCCATCCCATAGGCGTTCAGCGTTTCGATGGATTCGTATATCGGGAGCTTCGCATTGTGCTCCTTCTTCATCCGCACGAGCGCGTCGAAATCGGGCGTCTCGATCCCGACGAAAATGCTGGTGAACCCGGCCTCGCGCATCAGCTCCAGAATTTCCGGCTGCTTGGCGATATTGAGCGTCGCCTCGCAGGCGAAGCCAAGCGGATAATGGTTCTTTCGCTGCCAAGCGATGAGATGCGGCAGCATCTCGCGCGTCGCCTTGCGGTTGCCGATGAAATTGTCGTCGACGAAATAGACGACGGAGGGGTGACCCTTCTCCGCGATGATGGCGTCGAGCTCGGTGGTGAGCTGCTCCGGCGTCTTCATCCGCGGCTGCCGTCCATAAAGTGCGGGGATGTCGCAGAACTCGCAGCGATAGGGGCAACCGGAAGAGAATTGGAAGGTGCCGATCAGATAATCCGCCATCGGCGACTTCGAATAGGCCGGTGTGGGGAAGTCTGAGAGCGGCAGACGCTCATCGGTCTTCAGCTCGACTTGTCGCGCTGGACGCTCAACGCTTCTGTCGAGGATATCGATCAGTCGGTCGGTGGCGTCGCCGAGTTCACCGACATGCAGATAGTCGAAGGCGGGGTACATCTCCGGCGCGCCGGAGACCGAAGGCCCGCCGAGCACCGCCACTTTGCCGGCGGCATGAGCACGGGCGCAGATGTCATGAATCTGATGCTGCTGAATGTGCATGCCGGACGCAAAAATTGCGTCTGCCCAGGCAAAGTCTTCCGCTGTCGCCTTCGTCACGTTTTCGTCAATGAAGCGGACGTCCCACGCCTCCGGCAGATAGGCAGCGATAACGAGCATGCCTTGCGGCGGCATGAAGGCGGTCACGCCCATCAGCTTGTAGGCGTGGGCGAACGTCCCGAAAGCGGGCGTATAGGCGGGGAAGACGCACAGCACCCGCCGTTTGTTTTGAATCGTGCCTCGATACCGCATGCGTCACCAATTCCCGACGACAGATTCCCACAAAACCATGACCTTGGCGAGTCGGTCGGCGGCATGCGCGGCGATACGCCCGTCAAAGAAGGGCCGGCCGCGGCGTGTGTGAATGAAATGCCAGCCTCATCAGCCCACCGGCACGTGAACCGAATTTCCGCCGAGCGCCTTGCGTGGGGACGCTTCGTCTCTTACCGCATTCCACACACTGGACCATAATCCCCCAAAATGCGGCTGGGGGCCGCTTTCCAAGGAGTACCGAGATGCCCATGCAGACCTTGGTCATCGGTGACGACGTGCCCAATTTTGAGGCTGATACGACCGAAGGCCGGATTTCCTTTCACGACTGGCTCGGCGAGTCCTGGGGCGTGCTCTTTTCGCACCCCAAGGATTTCACGCCCGTGTGCACGACGGAGCTCGGCACGATGGCGCGCATGAAGCCGGAATTCGACAAGCGCAACGTCAAGATCATCGGCCTCAGCGTCGATCCGGTCGGCGATCATGAGCGTTGGGCCAAGGACATCGAAGAGACGCAAGGGGCTGCGCCGAACTATCCGCTGATCGGCGACCCGGAGCTGAAGGTGGCGAAGCTCTTCGGCATGCTGCCGGCGGCGGAGGGCGAGTCCTCTGAAGGCCGCACGCCGGCCGACAACCAGACGGTCAGAAATGTCTACGTCATCGGGCCGGACAAGAAGATCAAGCTGCTCATCTCCTATCCGATGACGACCGGGCGGAACTTCGACGAGGTATTGCGGATCATCGATTCCCTGCAGCTCACCGCCAACCATAAGGTCGCCACGCCGGCCAATTGGACAGACGGCGAGGATGTGATCATCGCCGGCTCCGTATCGAATGACGACGCCAAGAAGATCTGGCCGGACGGCTGGAAGGAGCCCAAGCCCTATATTCGCATCGTGCCGCAGCCGCAAAGTTGAGCAGCGGGGCTGAGCGACATTGCGAGGAGCGGCTTCAGGCCGCTCCTCGCGCCGTGAGGTCGATGGTTCAAACTAGCTCCAAGAGCCTCTTGAGACTGCCAGCCGCGCGCCTTCTTGATGGCTGATCGGACGGCCGGCTGCCAGGGAAGGGCCGGCTAAGGGCTCTTGTTCTTCGATTTTTTGGAGCCGGGACCGATCCTTTTGGCGCGCGCGAACGTCTGCTGACCCGGCCTCCTGCCATGAGCTTGATCTTCAAATAGGCTCTGAGCGTCGCAGTTAATACTGCGTTCAGGATTAGGTCAGATTTGTCGCTTTTTAGACGGTTTCAACGGTCGCGATAAGCCTTTCTTCGCCGAGTCCTGCCAAGACCGCCGGCAGAGGAAGCCATGCGCGGTCTTTTGTTCTTCTCCGCCGTAATCGCGCTCGTCGCAATGTCTGCGCCGAGCGTCGTCTCGCGCTACGTGGACATGACGGAGCCCAGCGGACGCGCGGCGAAATCCGTACCCGCCCGCAACGCGACGGCTCGCGAGCTACAGGCTCCGGCCGGCCACGGCCAGTTCGAGGTGGAGGCCGCGCGCGACGGCCATTTCTACGTCGAGGCGGAGATCAATTTCCGCAACGTGCGGCTCATGGTCGATACCGGCGCGACCGTCGTTGCGCTGCGCCAGTCTGACGCGATGGTGGCGGGCATTCGCGTGTTGCCGGCGGATTTTCGCTTTCCGGTGCAGACCGCCAACGGCACGACCAATGCCGCGGAGATCATGCTCGACAGCGTGGCGGTCGCCGACATTGAGGTGCGCGACGTTCGTGCGCTCGTTCTGCCCGACGAGCGACTGTCGATCAGTCTGCTCGGCGGCTCATTCCTGAATGGCCTTGAGCGCTACCAAGTCGCCGACGGGACGTTGGTCTTGGAGAATTGAACACCGGCACTGAGATCAGGTGATGGCGCTCGGCTTGACGCCGAGGCGTTTGCCGATCTCCGCGATGGCGTCGGCCGTCTCGATGAGGCCGGCAAGCGCCTCCTGCGGATCGGCATCGTGCTTTGCCGGTTCCGCTTCGAACCGCTCAATATAGACGCGCAGCGTCGCCCCGGAGGTCCCGGTGCCGGAGAGCCGGTAGACGATGCGGCCGTCGCCGCTCACGATAAGCTTGACACCCTGATGCTCGCTCACCGATCCGTCGACCGGATCGACGTAGGAGAAGTCCTCCGCGCTTTCGACCTCGTGCGCGCCGAAACGCTGACCGGCGAGCGAGGGAAGCCGCTCCCTGAGCGCGCCGATAAGCGCCTGCGCCGTGTCGCTGTCGATCTCCTCGTAATCGTGGCGCGTGTAATGATCACGCCCGAAGCGCGCCCAATGCGCCCGCACGATCGCCGCGACGCTTTCATCGCGCGCCGCCACGATGTTGAGCCAGAAGAGCACCGCCCACAGACCATCTTTTTCGCGGATGTGATCGGAGCCGGTCCCGAAGCTCTCTTCTGCACAGAGTGTGATGCGGTTGGCGTCGAGCAGATTGCCGAAGAACTTCCACCCCGTGGGCGTCTCAAAGGCTGAGATGCCAAGCGCTTCGGCGACCCGGTCGGCGGCGCGGCTCGTCGGCAGCGACCGGGCGACCCCCGTGACCCGCCCCGCATAGCCCGGCACCAGATGCGCGTTGGCGGCAAGCACCGCCACGCTGTCGGAGGGGGTGACGAAGAAGTGCTCGCCCATGATCATGTTGCGGTCGCCGTCGCCATCCGACGCTGCGCCGAAGACCGGCGCCTCGGGCCCGTACATCTCCTTCACCAGCGCCTCGGCATGGACCAGATTGGGGTCGGGATGGTGCCCGCCGAAATCCTCAAGCGGCGTGCCGTTGATCACCGTGCCCGCCGGTGCGCCAAGGAGCCCCTCCAAGATCGCCTTGGCATACGGGCCCGTGACGGCGCTCATCGCGTCGAACCGGATACGCGCGCCACCGCTCAGCCAGTCGCGGATCAGGTCGAAGTCAAACAGAGACTCCATCAGCGCGGCATAGTCGGCGACCGGATCGACCGTCTCCACGATCATGTCGCCGAGCGTCGCTTCGCCGATCAGGCCGAGATCGAGATCGGCCCCGGCGGCGATTCGATAGTGGGTCAGTTCGCGCGTCCGCTCATAGACCGCGTTCGTCACGTCCTCCGGCGCCGGCCCGCCGTTCTTGATGTTGTATTTGATCCCAAAATCGCCTCCCGGCCCGCCCGGATTGTGGCTGGCGGAGAGGATAATGCCTCCGGAAGCGCCACGGGCGCGAATGAGATGCGAGGCGGCCGGCGTTGACAGGATGCCGTCCTGGCCGACGACGACGCGGCCATATCCCGCCGCCGCCGCCATCCTCAAAATGGTTTGGATTGCATTGGTGTTGTGGTAGCGACCGTCGCCGCCAAGGACGAGAAGCGCGCCCGGCTGCGGCTTCACGACATCAAACAGCGCCTGGACGAAATTCTCCAGATAATGCGGTTGCTGGAAGACATGAACCTTCTTGCGGAGGCCCGACGTCCCCGGCTTCTGGTCGTCAAAGGGCGACGTCGTGACCTGCTCAATGTTCATGCTGCGCTCCCCCAATGCGACGCGTCGACTTTGCGAACTGTGGCCGCTATTGTCCGGCCGCGCAATCGCCGGACTCACTCAGGAGACGCGAGCCTGCCGATCGACCGCAAGATTTTGGCCAAGCCCCTGTTCACGCTCCAATCGGGCCGGCTCGCGATCGCCGGCGCCCTCCTTCTGTGGGCATTGGCTCTTGCGCCCAGCGCCCACGCGCAGGCCGGCGACGACCTGCTGCGCGCCATAAGGCCGTGGATCAAGCAGCAGCTTCTCGGGGGCGATCAAGCGCAGCCCGATCCCGCTGTGACGGAGGAAACGGATCCGCAGACGGCGGACCCGTCCGCCACGGCATCCGAGCCGGCGGCCGGCGCCGCCGAGGCTGCGGCCGAAGCGGAGCCTGAGAGCACGGAACCCGGCTCGCAATCCGCGACCGCCGAGGAGGGCGTTTCGCCGGCTGCCGAGGTGGAAGGGGCGGAATCCGGCGCACCGGCTTTGGAGGCCACCGAGCTCGACGCTCTGGTCAGCGAGGCTCTGCGGGAATCGGAGGAGACGGCGGAGCCGCAGAAGGAGGCGCTGGCGCCGTTGCGCTTCGGCGTGCTCGCCGGTCGCAGCGCTGCGGTGACCATGGCGACCGTTGCGCCGCTCGCTGAGGACATCGGAACGGAGATCGATAGGCCGGTTGAGTTCGTGCCCATGGTCTCCTACAGCGCCATGATCGACGCCCAGGTGGAGCGGCGCATCGATGGCGGCTTCTATGCGTCCTCCGCCTATGTGCTCGCCGAGGCACGGTGCTTCTGCCTGGAGCCGATCGTCGCGCCGCGCGCGTCGGACGGCACGGTTGCCTACCACGCCGTCATCGTTGCGCGCCCCGGGTCCGGCATTGAGCAGGCATCCGACCTGGCGGGCCGGACCGTCGCCGTCGGCGCTGCCGATTCACTTGGGGCGCGACGCCTGCAGCTTGCCGGCCTCATGGTCGCCGGCCTTGATCCGGAGACCGCGCTTGGCGGCGTCTACGAGGTGGATTCCGCCGTTGAGGCCGTGCGCCTGGTGCGCGACCGCGTCGCGGACGCGGCGTTCGCCTGGAGCTCGCTGAGCGGCGATTTGGCAAGCGGCTACTCGCGCGGCACGCTTAGTCAGATGGTCTCCAACGGCGAACTGACCATGGATGACCTCGTGATCGTCTGGCGCTCGCCGCCGCTGACCCATGGTCCGTTGGCGGTGTTGAAAAACTTGAGCGACACGGAGAAGGATAAGATCAGCGCCCTTCTTCTCGCGCTTGAGGCCAATCGCCCCGCCGCCTACGACGTGCTGAACCCCTTCTATGCCGGCGGCTACGCGCCGGTGGATGCGGGAGATTTCAGCGGGCTGGAAACGTTGATCGCCCAGAACGTCGACGCCTTGCGCCTGCCGATTGCGGCTGCGTCACCGCAGATCTTGCCGGCCGGCGCCGAGGGTGAGGAAAGCGAGCCGCAATAGGCGGCGCAGGGGGCGAACGTCAGGACTTACAATTCTCGCCCGCATTGTCGCAGAGCTTCACATATTGCGTGAGCCGCGGGACGAAATACATGCGGTCGTCAAGATTGACATTCCCGGTGATTACATAGCCGACTGCCGGCGTATATGTTCCGTAGACCTCCGACATGATGACCTGCGAATCGGCGACACGCAGTGTCGCCGGCACATAATCGTTCATGTCCTGCCCGTCGGCATAGGATGTGATGCCGGTGCCCTCCGCGCGGCTCCACGCCACCGTGGCGTCGCCGCCGGCGGAAATATTGACCGCCGTGATACGCATCCGCACGCCGGTGGAGGAATAGGGGAACATGGCGCCCGGCGCGATATCGAACATGTTGTCGACATCGCTGTAGATGAGCTGCTTGCTGCGCGCCGCCAGGTCGCCCAGCGCTGAGGCGAGATTGTTGAGGCGGCGATCGACGCTCAACGCCTGCGTCATCTCCACGCCGCCGATCCACAGCATGACGAGGATCGGCAGGATCAACGCGAACTCCACTGCCGCCATCCCGCCATCCTGGCGGATAATGCGCAGAAGCTTCAACAGCCTGGCCGAAAAGGCCTGTCTCGGTGCCTGCATCATCCACCGCCGCTCGCCGTCGTGATGAAGGGTTCGTTGCGGAAGGCGGCGAACGAACCGATCAGCCGCTTGCCGTTGTTGAGGTTCTTCAGCGACAGGCTGCCGAACACCGCATTGGTCGGCCATTGATAATAGGCCCGCACGACGACGATCTCGTTGGCATTGCCGAAAGCGAATGTCCCCGGATCCTCAAAGTCTTCGTCGTCGTCGATCGGCTGGTCCATCACCATGCTGTCGAATGTCGGATAGGAATCGACGTCGAGGAAGAAATCCGCGCTGTTGCAATTGACGAACACCGTGACACGGTCGCAGACTTCGTCCTTGAAGTCTTCCTGCGACATGCCGGCGATCTGCACCTGCCCGGTTCGGATGAGCCGCGACGTCTCAAACACCGCGTTATCCATCACCTGCTCGGCGATGAACACCAGCGCGGTCTCCGCAATCACGAACATCAGGAAGAAGAAGACCGGTGCGATGATCGCAAACTCAATCGCCACCGCGCCGCGCTCGTCGGAGCGCAGCCCCGCGCGCCGCCTGAGGAAAGCGCGGCGTCGGCGTGCCTGCGATAGGATCGAGTTGTTTCTTTTCACCGTCTAACCCCGCGGTGCTTCCGGTCTCGCTGCGTATAGCATAGAGTTTAGCGGAAAACTTTACGCGAAGCGTCTAATCGAATCTTTCTCTTTACTATTGTAAATGAAAGATTAACGTCTACTGTCCTGCAGCGAATTGATGTCGGGTCTGGATCTGATCCTTGGCGGCGTCGAACTTGTTTGGATCGTCACCAACCGAGATGACCTGCTCGCAGACCGGTGCGCAGGAGAATGTCTGCCGCTGTGCTCCATAGAACACGGTCGTCAGCTGGCGCACATCGGAGGCGACCCGCAGCGTCTTGTTGATGACCTCCTCGCCGTCCGGGCCGATCGCAATCAGGTTGGTCGTACCGGCGGTCTTACCGGTCAGCACCAAGATCGTCTTCTCCTGGCCCAGGGTGGCGTCGGCAATGCTCGGATTGCCGATGATGATCGTATTGGCCGGCTCGTCGAGCTGGTAGACCTTGGCGAAGTCAATCGCGATATCGATGACCTCGTCGGCGGAAGCGGTCGCTGCGCCGGCCGCCAGACCGCAACAGGCGATGGCAGCCACCATGAGGCTGTGTCCGAAGACGTCGAGGAGAGATCGCATCCGAGACTCCGTTCGCCTGGCCGCCTTGACGCGACGGGGCATGTTACGCGCTGGTATGAGGCGTCGGCTGAGCGACGTCCCCTGCGCCGTTGAATGTCCGCCTAACTCTATCCCCCCAACTGGGTTAATAAGCATTTAACAGACTAGGGATAGAGCTGCGCGGGGCGAATAGTAGAGATTGACGTGCGGATGTCGCTAAAATTTTCACTATTTTTACCATCGATCGCATTTTGCAGCGAAAAGCACGATGAAATTGCAGAATTAACTTTGGTGAAAACAATGACTGCTAGTTCTGCGCGCAGTTTCGGCGGCAAGTCCATCGAAGCGGGGCCCAACGCCCGTAAAAGCAGGGCCGCAGTTAGTGGAGTTTAGGAGCAGAGAGATGAAGAAGCTTATCACACGCTTTGCGAAGGACGAGTCTGGTGCGACCGCTATCGAATATGGTCTCATCGCGGCTCTGATCTCTGTCGTGATCATCGGCGTTCTGTCGACCATCGGCACGAACCTGACCGCGAAGTTCAACGAGATCGCGACGCAGCTGCAGTAAGAAGACGAGCTCTTCCGAGCCGTCGAAACGAAACGGAGGGCGATCGCCCTCCGTTTTCGCGTGTACCCGTGCCGGTGCGTCCGATCGCGGTTGGGCGATGTTTCCATTTTGGAAACCAATTGCTGGAACGGTCGAAACAAGCACCTTTAGGAATCATCCATCCGGTCCGACGGCTGACGCATGACGATATCGACCGCTGCGGCGACCCTCGGCCTTGTCCTCTTTCCGTTGGCGATGATCTATGCCGGATTGATGGATCTCGTCACGCTGAAGATCAAGAACGTGCTGGTTCTGGCGATCGGCGCGGCGTGGCTCGTGCTGGCGCCGCTTGCCGGCTTTTCTCTGGCCGAGCTCGGCTGGAGCATCGCCATAGCCGCTTTGGTCTTCGTCATCACATTCGCGTTGTTCGCAATCGGCTGGATCGGCGGTGGCGACGCCAAGCTTGCCGCAATTGCCGCTCTTTGGTTTGAGCCGGAGCAGGTGCTGCAATTCTTTATCTTTGCCGCGCTGTTGGGCGGCGTTTTAACGCTCGCGCTCATCTGGTTGCGCATGAACGCACTGCCCGCCGCGCTCGGGCGTGTCCCGTGGATCGTGCAATTGCATGACAATGCAACCGGCGTCCCCTATGGCGCCGCCATGGCGCCGGCCGCGCTGATCGTCTTCCCGAATACCGCCTGGTTCACGAACGCGATTGCCTGATTGCGGCGCGTCGCAAAGCAAGTGTTGCACGCCCGCGTCACCACACGGGCTGGAACCTCCAGCAGCCTCATAAACTTAAATGATTCTCGCCTCATTAACCATGTCTTGACCTTTCCCCTGGAGAGTGAATCGCACTGACGGACGCAGTCGCGGACCGGACTTACCGAGGCTAATAGGATGAAGCTGTTTCGCGTGCTCGTTCTTGCTGTGGCGCTCGTCGCTGGCGGTGTCGCAGCCTATCTCGCGCTCAACATGGGACCCGGCGCGCCACCCGCACCGACCGTCGTTGAGCTGGCCCCGCAGATCCAATCGCAAGACGTCCTCGTGGCGGCTTCTGACATTGGCCAAGGCGAACGGATATCGGCTGATAACATCCGTTGGCAGCAATGGCCGGATGATGCGGTGAACACCGCTTATATCCAGAAGCAGACCATGCCCGATGCGGTCGACAAGCTCGACGGCTCGGTCGTGCGCAGTCCCTTCGTCGCCGGCGAGCCGATCCGCAACGTCAAGCTGGCCCGCCCGGAGAGCGGCTTCCTGTCCGCCATCCTGCCGCCGGGCAAGCGCGCGGTCGCCGTTCGCGTCTCTGCGCAAAGCACCGCCGGCGGCTTCATCCTTCCCGGCGACCGGGTCGACATCGTTCAGACGGTCACCGAGCAGCCTACGCCCGACACGCCGGCGGAGAATGTCAGCCGCACCATCCTCAACAACGTCAAGGTTCTGGCGATCGACCAGACCATCGATGAGAAGGACGGGCAGCCGGTGGTTGTCGGCAAGACGGCTACGCTTGAGCTCGGTCCGGTCGAGGTGGAGCTGATCACGGCCGCGGAGGCCTCCGGGACTTTGTCACTCGCGCTGCGCAGCACGACCGACACTGACGCCATCGTCAGTGCCACTGAGGAGCGCAAGAGCGGAACGGTTCGCATGATCCGCTGGGGCCGCGCCCGCACGGCGACGACGCAATGAATACGGCCGCGATGCCGAGGAGCAACGAGATGAGTGTGCTTGGACGAATCCGGGCGGTTCTGCTGACCATCATGCTGGCGGTGATCGTCCTGCCGGGCAGCGCGGCGGCGCAGGACTACATGCGGCTGAGCGCGGCCGACATGGCCAATGGCCGGCCGATCGATCTGGGCGTGAACAAGTCGATCGTCATCGACATTGAGGGCTTGGCCGGCGGCGTTGGCGATGTGCTGGTGTCCAATCCGCGCATTGCCGATGCGGTGCTGCGCACGTCCTCGCGGCTTTACCTGATCGGCGCCGATTTCGGCCAGGCGAGCGTGTTCCTGTTCGACGATAAAGGCACGGAGATCGGCTATCTCGACGTCAATGTCGCGGCCGACGTCTCCGGCCTCAACCGTCTCCTGAAAGAAGCCATACCCGGCGGCTATGTGCGGGCCGACGCCATCAACAAGAGCATCGTCCTGCGCGGTCAGGTGCAGACGGCCTCTGAGGCTTCGCTGGCGGTGGAAATCGCCACAAAGATGCTGCCGGAGATCATCACATCGACCACGTCGGGCAACACCAGCGGTGCAACGACGACGTTCACGCAGACCGCGGTCGCCGACGCCTCGCAGCCCGGCATCGTCAACCTCATCACCATCGGCGGCACGGAGCAGGTGGCGCTGAAGGTCTCCGTGGTCGAAGTGCAGCGCTCCGTCGTCAAGCAGCTCGGCATCAACCCGACCGCGCTCCTGAATGGCGCCAACTTCACCTTCGGCACGCTGACCGGCATCGGCGCGAGCCCAATCAACTTCCCGATCTCCACCGCCACCAATCCCGGCGGCGTGGATTTCACCTATACCGGCGACGACTTCAATGTGGGCGCAACGCTGCGCGCGCTTGAAGACACCAACATGCTGCGCACGCTAGCGGAGCCAACGCTGACAGCCGTCAGCGGCGAGACGGCGAACTTCCTGGCCGGCGGTGAGTTCCCTGTCCCGGTCACCGGCGACGATGGCGGCTTGACGATCGAGTTCAAGCAGTTCGGCGTGAACCTTGCCTTCACCCCCATTGTGATCTCCTCAGGCCGTATCAGCCTGAAGGTCCGCAGCGAGGTGAGTGACATTTCCGCCACCGGCGCTGTGTCGCTTCCCACCGGGTTTGGCCAAGCTGTCAGCATCCCCGCCGTGTCGGTGCGGCGTGCGGAGACCACGGTGGAGCTTCCTTCCGGCGGCGCGTTTGTTGTCGCCGGGCTGGTGCAGGAAGAGACCCGCCGTGCGGTCTCCGGTCTTCCGGTGCTGCAGAAGCTTCCGATTATCGGCGCGATCTTCTCGTCGCGTGACTTCCTCGCCAATCAGACCGAGCTGGTGATGATCGTCACGCCTTATCTGGTGAAGCCGGCTGCGCCCCAGGAACTCGCGCGTCCCGGCGACAACCTCATGATGGCCAACGACGCGGAATCCTATTTCCTCAACCGCCTGACCAAGGTCTACGGCACCGCCGACGTTTCCGGTGGCGCCGGCGCCGCGCAGGTCGGCTTTACGTTCGACTGATTGGAGGGGCTTGTGACTTCAGTAGATATGCCGACGGCTGCGAACGCCACGCCCCGTAGGCTCACGCGCATCCTCTTCGGTGGCGTTGCCGTTGCGGTGCTGACGGCGCTGGCCGCCGGATGCTCCACAACCGGCACATCCGATGTGGAAGCTCGGGAGCACAATTTCGCCCAGCGCCATCCGGTGCTGATCTCCGAGGAGCCGGAAAACTTCGACCTGCCGGTCGGCATGAAGGGTCCGGCGCTGTCGCCTGAGATTGAGTCGGCGATCCGCGCTTATGTGAATGACTACCGTGCCGACGGCACCGGCGCCATCACCATCCAGGTGCCGACGGGATCGGCCAACGAGGTGGCGGCCTCCACAACCGGGCGAGCGGTTCATTATGCCCTGGTGCGTGCCGGCGTGTCGCATGGCCGCATCAAGGTCGCGCCCTATGCCGTTGACGACCGCAGCAAGATCGCGCCGCTGCGCATATCTTATCTGCGCGTGAAGGCCGTCGTGCCGAGCTGCGGCGTATGGCCCGATGGCGGCGAGACCGATTACCGCAACGCCCCCTATCACGATTTCGGCTGCGCGCAGATGAAGAACATGGCCGCGATGGTCGCCAATCCGGCCGATCTGCTCCGCCCGCGGCCGTTTGGTCCGCCCAACGGCGCACGCCGGGCACAAGTGTTGTCGGCCTATTCCAGGGGCGACGAGACGCGATCCAACATCATGCTCATCGAGAGCGGTCTCTAGGGGACGATCGATGACGAACCTCGCCTTTGACATAGCCGCGGATGGGGACGACGCAACAACGCGACCGCCGGAAGCGCGTCCCATTCCCCGCATCACGATCCAGGCGTTCTGCGACACGCCTGAGATTGCCGGCACGATAGAGACGGCCGCCATGGACCGGCGGATGTCGCGGGCGCACGTGAAGGTGCATACCGGCGGCATCAACGCCGCCACGGAGTTTTACCGCTCCGCACCGACGCCCAATCTCATCATCGTCGAGACGCAAATGGAGGTCGACGACCTCATCGTCGCGCTCGACAGTCTGGCGGAGGTCTGCGACGCCGGCACCAAGGTGATGGTGGTCGGCCATTCCAACGACGTGCGGCTCTACCGGGAGCTTCTCAAGCGCGGCGTTTCGGAATATCTCGTCGCGCCGATCGAGGTGATGTCGGTCATCACCGTGATCTCCGGCATCTATCATGAGCCGGGCACGGAGAAGCTCGGCCAGGTCTATGCCTTTATCGGCGCCAAGGGTGGCGTTGGATCGTCTACGGTCGCGCACAATGTGGCCTGGACCATGGCGCGCCTGATCGGCTCCGACGTGATCCTCGCCGATCTCGACTTGCCGTTCGGCACCGCCGGTCTCGACTTCAATCTTGACCCGGCGCAAGGCATTGCCGAGGCGGTGTTTGGCGCTGACCGGCTCGACGAGGTGTTGCTCGACCGCCTGCTCGCCAAATGCGAGGACCATCTGAGCCTGCTCGCTGCTCCAGCGGCGCTCGACAAGGCCTATGATTTCGGTGAGGACGCCTTCGATCAGGTTCTGGAGATCGTTCAGGGCAACGTCCCCACGGTCGTGCTTGACCTCCCGCATCAATGGACGGCGTGGGTCCGCAAGACCCTGATCGCCGCCGATGAAGTGGTCATCACCGCCGTCCCGGACCTCGCCAATCTGCGCAACGCCAAGTCCATCGTCGACTTGTTGAAGCAGGCGCGGCCGAACGACACGCCGCCGAAGCTGATCCTCAATCAGGTCGGCGTGCCGAAGCGGCCGGAGATCAAGCCGGACGATTTTGCCGCGGCCTTGCAGATCACGCCGATCGCGACGATCCCGTTTGAGCCGCTGCTTTTTGGCACCGCCGCCAATAACGGCCAGATGATTGCGGAGGCTTCCGCAAAGACCGTGATCTCCGATGCCTTCACCGACATCGCTCAGGTGGTCAGCGGGCGCAAGGAGTTGAAGAAGGCGCGCCGGCGCGGGCTTGATCTTGCGCCGCTGCTGCAGCGGTTCAAATCCAAGCCGAAGGCAAAAGCCAAAGCCAAGAAGGCGAGCTGAGTCAGGAAGGATTGTAGATGTTCGGGAAGCGCAGCTCGGCCGACCCGTTCGACGACCGGCCGCCGAAGCCCGTCGAACCGTCACCGGCGCCGGCCGCTCAGGCGCAGCCGGCCGCGCCTAAGGCGCCTCCACCGCCGGCGGCGCCGCCGCCGTCGATGGCCAACGTCCCGCCGTCGCGGCCGCGCAAGACGGACGAGTATTACGATCTCAAGACGCAGATCTTCGGCGCGCTGATCGACACCATCGATCTGTCGCAGCTGTCGAAGATGGATCTCGACCAGGCGCGCGAGGAGATCCGCGACATCGTCAACGATATCATCACCGTCAAGAACGTGGTGATGTCGATCGCCGAGCAGGAAGAGCTGCTTGAGGACATCTGCAACGACGTCCTCGGCTACGGTCCTCTGGAGCCGCTTCTGGCCCGCGACGAGATCGCCGACATCATGGTCAACGGCGCCGACTCAATCTTTATTGAAGTGACCGGCAAGGTTGAGGAAACGGATGTCCGTTTCCGCGACAACTCGCAGCTTCTCAATATCTGCCAGCGCATCGTCTCACAGGTCGGCCGCCGCGTCGACGAAGCGAGCCCGATCTGCGACGCGCGTCTTCCCGACGGCTCACGCGTCAACGTGATCGCGCCGCCTTTGTCCATTGACGGGCCCGCGCTCACCATTCGTAAGTTCAAGAAGGACAAGCTGACGCTCGATCAGCTTGTTCAGTTCGGCACGATCACGCCCGAAGGCGCCACGATCCTGCAGATCATCGGTCGCGTGCGCTGTAATGTCTTGGTCTCCGGCGGCACCGGCTCCGGCAAGACGACGCTTCTGAACTGCCTCACCCGCTACATCGACGCCACCGAGCGCATCATCACCTGCGAGGACGCCGCCGAGCTGCAGCTGCAACAGCCGCATGTCGTAAGGCTGGAGACCCGCCCGCCGAATATTGAAGGTGAGGGCGAGGTGACGATGCGCGATTTGGTGAAGAACTGTCTGCGTATGCGCCCGGAGCGCATCATCGTCGGCGAGGTTCGTGGACCGGAGGCGTTCGATCTGCTGCAAGCAATGAATACCGGCCATGACGGCTCGATGGGCACGTTGCACGCCAACAGCCCGCGCGAGGCGCTCTCACGTATTGAATCGATGATCACGATGGGCGGCTTCGCGCTGCCGGCCAAGACGCTCCGCGAGATGATCGTCTCCTCCATCGACGTGATCGTGCAGGCTTCCCGCCTGCGCGACGGTAGCCGCCGCATCACGCATATCACCGAGGTCCTCGGTATGGAGGGCGACGTCATCATCACGCAGGACCTGTTCGTCTACGACATCGTTGGCGAAGATCCCGGCGGCCGCATCATCGGGCGCCATCGCTCCACCGGCATCGGCCGGCCCGGCTTCTGGGATCGCGCGCGCTATTTCGGCGAGGAGGCCAGGCTCGCAGCCGCGCTGGATGCGGCCGATGCGGGCGAAGGCCAGGCAAGGGCTTAAGTCCAATGTTTTCGCCTTTTGTCGTTCAGATGGCGGTCGCAGCACTTGCCGTCTTTTCAGTCGGCGGGGTGCTGATCTCGCTGCTCTATCCGCGGCTGGCCGGGGGCTCCAAGACGGAGAAGCGGCTGGAAGCGATCGCGGACTCCAAGCGCAAGGCTGCCGCCGATCGCATATCGGCAGAAGAAGGCCGCCGCCGCCGCAGCGTTGAAGATACGCTGAAGGAGCTTGAGGAAGCGCAGAAGGCCAAGGCGCGCTCCAGCACCAAACCGACGCTGACGGTGCGCATGCGCCAGGCCGGCCTCGGCTGGAGCAAGAACATCTATTATCTGATGTGCTTGGTCGTTGCCGCTTTCGCCTACGTCGTCGCGATTCTTGGCCTCGGACTTGGACCTGTGCCCGGCGCAGGGTTCGGCTTCGCCGTGGGCCTGCTGGTGCCGCACGCCTTCGTCAACATGAAGCGCAAAAGGCGGCTGAAGAAATTCGGCGAAGAGTTTCCTAACGCGGTTGACGTCGTTGTGCGCGGCGTGAAGGCGGGGCTGCCGCTCATCGATTGCCTCAAGGTCATCGCATCGGAAGCGCAGGAGCCCGTGGCGAGCGAGTTCCAGGAGATCGTCGAAGACCAGACGCTGGGCATGCCGCTGGCTGAAGCGGTTGAGCGTTTGCCGGAACGCATTCCGCTGTCTGAGACCAACTTCTTCGCCATCGTGATCGCCATCCAGGCCCGCTCCGGCGGTTCTCTGTCGGAGGCGCTGTCGAACCTCTCCAAGGTGCTGCGCGACCGCAAGAAGATGACCGGCAAGATCCGCGCTATGAGCGCTGAGGCGAAATCGTCCGCCGGCATTATCGGCGCTCTGCCGATTATCGTGGCTATTCTCGTCTACTTCACCAGCCCCGACTACATTCTCCTCCTGTTCCAGACCACGACAGGCAATATCGTCCTGGCCGGCTGCGGAATCTGGATGTTCATGGGCATCATGGTGATGCGCAAGATGATCAACTTCGATTACTGAGGCGCGCCGCTTTGAACCTCGACCTCTTCATAGGCAACACGCAGACGATCATAGCGCTGTGTTCGGCGCTTGCCGTCTTCTCCGCGATCGTCGTGGTGGCCTGGCCTTATCTGGCGCGCGATGAGCTGTCGTCGCGCATGCGGCAGGTGTCGAGCGAGCGCGAGCGCATCCGCGCCCGCGAGCGCGCCAAGCTTGAGGCGCAGAAGAAGCAGGCGTCGCTGCGCAGCGAGCCCAAGAAGCTGTTCAAGGACATCGTCGACCGCTTCAACCTCGCCAAGCAGGCCGAGGACGGCAGCATGGTGAAGATGCTCCGTATGGCGGGCTATCGCGGCCAGAATCCGGTGTTTGTGTTCCTGTCGTTGCGCCTCATCATGCCGGTCGTGATGTTCGCCGTCGCCACCCTTTATGTCTTCGTCGTGCTGCAGCTAGAGCAGCCGCTCTTCTTGAAGCTGGCGATCGTGCTCGGCATGGCCTACGGCGCCTATTATCTGCCGACGATCTATGTTCGCAACCAGATCACCAAGCGGCAGAAATCAATCCGCCGCGCCTGGCCTGACGCGCTCGATCTGCTTCTGATTTGCGTGGAATCCGGCATGGGCATCGAGGCTGCGTTCCGCAAGGTTTCCGAAGAGATCGGCTCGCAATCGATCGCCCTGGCTGAGGAGCTCAGCCTGACCACGGCGGAACTCTCCTACCTGCAGGATCGCCGCAAAGCGTATGAAAATCTCGGCGCGCGCACCGGGCTGGAGGGCGTGCGGGGCGTCGTGACGGCGCTGGTGCAGGCGGAGAAATACGGCACGCCCATTGGCACCGCGCTGCGCGTTCTGGCGCAGGAGAACCGCGACATGCGCATGGCGGAGGCTGAGAAGAAGGCCGCCGCGCTGCCGCCCAAGCTCACGGTTCCGATGATCTTGTTCTTCCTGCCGGTGCTGTTTGCCGTGATCATCACGCCCGCTGCGATCCAGGTCGCCAACATTCAATAGGAGCATGATCCCGAAAAGTGGACACCACTTCTCGGATAAGATCATGCTCAAACAAAAAAGATAGAGCGTTAGAGCGCGATTCAACGAAACGCGAAAACGCTCCAAGGGCCGGGCCATCCCCCGTCCAAGGGCGTGCCTAATCGGACAGAAGGGGGTTCAGCGGGCTGCCCGGCCCTGCGCGTGGCGGCACCGGCTGTCGCACGACATGCGAGCGCCCGGCAGAGCTTTTAGATTTTCGCCAGATCGTCCCAGGTGTTTTGCGGCTGATCCGCGTCGAGCGACGGGATCGGCGCCAATCCGGAAACCTCGGTTGCTTCGCCCGCTTTGCCGCGCAGTCGCAGCACCAGCGCCAAGTTCTGTTTGACCTTGCGCGTCGCCTTCGGGCTCGCGGCCGCTTTGCGGAGCGCCGTTTCGGCCTCCTCAAGCTCGTTGGTCAGGAGAAAGGAAAGCCCCAGATTGTTGAGTATTTGGGGTTCGCCGGGCGCCAGCACCAGGGCCTGCCGGTAGCGCGCACGCGCATCCTCATGTCGGCCGAGCGAATCGAGAATGCCGCCTTCCGTGGCCAGCAGGCGCCAATCGGGATTGTCCGGGCTTTGCGCGCGCTCAACAGTCGCCAGCGCCTCCTTGAACTTGCCGTCCGACGCCAATGCCTTGCCGAAGGCGGCGAGCACCTCGCGATCCTCCGGATGATAGATCGCCGCCCGTCGCATAACTGCCACAGCCTGCCCGGTCTCACCGGCGGCACGCAAAGCGGCGGAAAAGTTCAACGCGGCGATCCGGTCCTTCTGGTCCTTGGCGTAGATGGCACTCCATTTCTGGACGGCACCCAGCGCTTCGTCCCGATCCAGATCAGAGGCGACGATCACCGTGCTGTTGCCGATGGAGCCGGTATGCACCGGCGCTTCCGACGCCGATTGGCAGCCGGCCAGTAGCGCGGCTGCCGCTGATCCGGCAAGCCACGTCCAGGCAGCGCCACGCCGCCGCCGTTCGATCCCAGTCCCCATGACGCACGGTCCCCGAATAAATTCCCGCGCAAGGCTAGGGTCGCGGCCGTTAAGGGTACGTTAACGGTGTTTGTTAAGCCCCTGTTTGTGGCTCTTCGGACACGCGCCCGGCTCTGCCGCGACTGGGGGATGGTCACCGGGCCGGCGGGCGTACCTGCCGCAATTGCATACCGCTCGCAGATTGGCTCTAAGCATGCAGCGAAAAACGACGCGGGGGGCCGGCGCCATGGAGAGAATTGCGACACTTGTCACCGACGGCCAGGAGAAGGCCGTGCCGATCCACGCCGTCTCTGGTGACACGCGCGATTCAGCGCTTGCGGAGCTCGACGAGCAGGCGCGGCGCTTCGTGGAGGCACAGAACTTCAAGGCCGAGGCCGGGCGCCATGTGCTGGTTCCCGACGCCAACGGCGATATCGGCAGCGTGCTTTTCGGCCTTGGTGCCGCCGGGGCGCCGGAACGCACACCGATGATCTACGGCAGGCTCGCCACCGCCTTACCCCCCGCGACATACCGCCTCGCCGGCGGCGTCGATGATCCGGCGCTTGCCGCACTCGCCTTCGCGCTCGGCGGCTATCGCTTCGAGCGCTATCGCAAGCCCAAGGAGGCCGCCGCCCTGCTTGCGATGACGGAGCCCGAGTTCGCCGCCGTCGCACGCATCCGCGACGGCGTGTTCCGCGCCCGCGACCTGATCAACACGCCTGCCAACGATCTTGCGCCGAGTGACCTGGCGGCCGCCGCCGAAGCCCTTGCCACAGAGCACGGCGCGGAGATCGACGTGATCGATGGTGAGGCACTCGTCCGCGACTTCCCAATGGTGCACGCCGTCGGCGCGGCGAGCGACCGCGCCCCGTGCCTGGTCGACCTGAAATGGGGCGCAAGCAGTGACCCCAAGGTGACGCTGATCGGCAAGGGAATCGTGTTCGATACTGGCGGCCTCGACATCAAGCCCGCCGCCAATATGGCGCTCATGAAGAAGGATATGGGCGGCGCGGCGAGCGCGTTGGGTCTTGCCGCCATGATCATGGATGCGGGCCTGAAGCTTCGCCTTCGCGTGCTGATCCCCGCCGCGGAGAATGCCATATCCGGCCGCGCCTTTCGCCCGGGCGACGTTTTGAAGAGCCGCAAGGGCCTGACGGTGGAGATCGGCAACACCGATGCGGAAGGGCGGCTGCTGCTTGCCGACGCGCTGGCGCTTGCCGACGAAGAGGCGCCCGATCTGATCGTCACCATGGCGACGCTGACAGGCGCCGCCCGCGTGGCACTCGGCCCGGAGCTTGCCGCCTTCTTCTGCGACGATTCCGACTTTGCCGCGAAACTGGAGGGTGCTGCGGCGGAGACTTACGACCCCGTCTGGCGGCTACCCTTATGGAAGCCCTATGATGCGCTGCTCGCCTCGAAGGTTGCTGATCTCAACCACATCTCGTCCGGCCCGTTCGCCGGTGCGATCACGGCGGCCCTGTTCCTTCGCCGGTTCGTTTCGGCAGCGTCGACCTTTGCCCATTTCGATATCTACGGCTGGAGCCCGAAGGGCCGTCCCGCAGCACCCGAGGGGGGCGAGCCGCAGGCGATCCGGGCATTGTTTCGCTGCCTGTCAGAGCTTCTCGCGTGATCTTGCCCGGCTGACGAAATGCCGATTTAATCAGTTCGGTTCCGAAACGTTATGGCGGGCGGGCATGGCGGTCCATATGCGCCCCGGGCAGGCGCTCCGGCTTTGGCATGACGTCGCGCTGGCGCAGGTCTTGGACGACGAGCCGGATCTGTCCGTGCGGCAGATGACTGTGCTGGTGACGGTCTATCTGGAGCCGCAGCCCCATACGGTTCGCGCCTTGGCAGCCAAGCTCGGCGTGACCAAGCCGGTGATCACGCGTGCGCTCGATACGATGGGGCGCCACGGGCTGGTGCGCCGCAAGCGCGATCCCAAGGACCGACGCAACGTGCTGGTGCAGCGCACGGTGAACGGCGCGCTGTTTCTGGAACGGCTGGGCGATCTCATCATCGCCAAGGCCGAGGCATTGCCGCCGTAGAGCATGATCCCGAAAAGTGGATACCGGTTTTCGGAGAAGATCATGCTCCAGCAAAGACTCATGATCCCGAAAAGTGGATACCGTTTTCCCGCCTTCGCGGAAGCCCGCTTCGGCGGGCGAAGCAAGGTCGGAGAAGATCATGCTCCAGAATAAAGTCGTGAAGCCGTGAGTGAGCTCGACCCACGCCTCAACGCCTATAGGCCGGATCTCGCCGACATGACGCTTCAGGGCCGTGTCGCCGCGGCGCGCTTTGTCGCCGGCGAGGACCACGTTGTCGCGGCCGCGCAGGCGCCGCTACGCCGCGCGCCGAGCCCTGAGGCGGCGCTCGACACTGAAGCCCTTTGCGGCGAGGTCGTGCGGGTGTTTGAGACACGGCCCGACGGCTGGTGCTGGGTCCAACTCGCCGCCGACCGCTATGTCGGCTGGCTGGAGCGCGCTGCGCTGACGGAGCCAAAGGCGCCGCCGACGCACCGGGTGTCGGCGCTGCGGACCTTTGCTTTCAGCGAACCTGATATCAAATCGCCGCCGCTCGCAGGACTGCCGCTCGGCGCTGCAGTAGCGGTCACCGGCGAGGCGGAGGACAAGAACGCACGCTATGCTCTGATCGAACCGCACGGTGCCGTGGTCGTTCAGCATCTCTCACCCATTGGCGACGCTCTCGAAGACTGGACTGGCGTCGCGGAGATGTTCCTCGGCGCGCCCTATTTGTGGGGCGGCAAGACCAGCCTCGGCTTGGATTGCTCCGGCCTTGTACAAATCGCGCTTGAGATGTGCGGCATCGACGCCCCGCGCGACACTGACATGCAGGAGGCCGCGATCGGCGAAGCGCTGCCTCTGAAGAACGGCCTGCCCTCGCTCATGCGCGGCGATTTCGTCTTCTGGCGTGGCCATGTCGGCATCATGCGTGACCCCGAGACTTTGCTTCATGCCAACGCCCACCATATGACGACCGCCAGCGAGCCGCTCGCGGTGACAATGAAACGGCTTGAGAAACAGGGGCTTAGGCCAACCGGTGTGCGCCGTGTTCGCGCAAGAATAGCCACGCCCCCTCACGACGGGCTATAGAGTCTCAGATGCAAGAAACCCGGTTGTCTAGCGTATCCCCGGTGCCTCGCTTGGATTCACCACCCCCCTCGTTTTTCGGCCGGCTGTTGTTCAACTACCGCCGGGTGGCGCTGTGGTGGCGCGCCCGCCGCGACGGTCGCGGCCGCGGCATGAAGCTGCGGCGCGAGGGCGCGCTGGTGATGGTTCAAGACGGCCAGCGCGAGATCGCCGTTCCTCATGACACCTGCGCCGCGGATTTCCGCGACGGCATCGACGCCCGACTGGAGACGGTGGCCGAAAAATATGTCAGCGATACCGGCTATGCGCCGCGCGAAGGCGACACGATCATCGATATCGGGGCGGGGATCGGCGAATTTACGCTTTGGTGCGCCGATCGCGGCGCGCGCGTGGTGGCGTTCGAACCCGACCCACGGGCCTATGCCTGTCTGGACCGCAACACGGACGGGATGCCGAATGTCAGCATCTTCTCCTATGCGCTGTGGAAGGAGCGGGTCGATCTCCGCCTGCACGGCTCGCTCGACACGCGCGAGAGTTCGCTTATCGAGGACGGCCGCGCCAACACCCGCAATGCCGATGTGGAAGCCTGGCCGCTGGATCAGCTGGAATTCATGACGCGGCTGCCGGTCATCGATTTCATGAAGATCGACGGCGAGGGGGTTGAGCCGGAGATCCTGGCCGGCGCGGGGCGCACATTGCGCCGCACACGTGTGCTCGCAGTCGACGTTGGCGCCGTTGCGCGCCGGCCAAACCTCAAGTCGCGTGTGGAACTGGCACTCGGCGACACGCAGTTCAACGCGCTTCCCAACCAGACCGGCGAAGCCATCCTGGCGCTCAACACCGCGATGGTGGGCCCCTTCAGTAACCGCGCTTTGGATCGACGCGGTTCTTAAGCGGTTCGCCGTGCTCAAACGCTTCGATTTGCCCCGCAATCGCAATGAGGAGCGGCGGTTTCACCAGACGTCCGACAGTCTATTCGCGCACGGCTGAAGCGTGTGAGACCTCCAGCGAAAACGCCGCCGCCATCAGCGCCTTGGTGTAATCGGTCTGCGGGTGGTCGAAGATCTGGTCGGCGGTGCCGGACTCAACCACCTTGCCGTCGCGTAGAACGATCACGTCGTTTGCCAGCGCCCGCACGACCTTCAAATCGTGACTGATGAAGAGATAGGAGAGATTGTGCCGCTCCTGCAGCTGGCGCAGGAGGTCGACCACCTGCGCCTGCACGCTCATGTCGAGCGCTGAGGTCGGCTCGTCGAGCATGACGAAGCGCGGCTCAAGCACCATGGCGCGGGCAATGGCGATACGCTGGCGCTGCCCGCCGGAGAATTCGTGCGGGTAACGGAAGCGGCTCTCCGGGTCGATCCCCACCTCGTCGAGCGTCTGGACGACGCGCGCCTCGCGCTCATGCGCCGCAAGACCTGGCTCGTGAACGCGCAGGCCTTCTGCGACGATGTCGCCGACCACCATGCGCGGGCTGAGCGAGCCGTAAGGATCCTGGAACACGATCTGCATGTCGGCGCGCAGCGCCCGCGTGTCCTTGAAGCGCGTGCCCTGGATATCGCGGCCGAGGAACACAATGCGGCCTTCCGACGAGATAAGCCGCAGGAGCGCCAGGCCGAGCGTCGTCTTGCCGGAGCCCGATTCGCCGACGACGCCCAGCGTCTGCCCTTCGCGGATCGTGAGGTCGATGCCATCGACCGCCTTGATGTGGCCGACGGTGCGGCGCATGAGCCCGCGCTTGATGGGAAACCACACTTTGATGTCGTCGCCGCTCACCATGATCGGCGCGTTGGGGTCGGCGCTGGGCGGGCTGCCTTTCGGCTCCGCGGCAAGCAGATGCTGCGTGTAGGGGTGCTGCGGATTGGCGAAGATCTCCTTGGTCGGCCCATGCTCGACGATCTCGCCGTCGGTCATGACGCACACGCGGTCGGCGACATGGCGCACGATGCCGAGGTCGTGGGTGATGAAGAACATCGCCATGTTCCGCTCGCGCTTGAGCCGCCCAAGCAGCTCCAGTATCTGCGCCTGCACCGTCACGTCGAGCGCCGTTGTCGGCTCATCGGCGATCAGAAGGTCGGGCTCGTTGGCGAGCGTCATGGCGATCATGACGCGCTGACGCTGCCCGCCCGACAATTGATGCGGATAGGAATTGAGCCGCTGCTCCGGATTGCGGATGCCCACCTGGTTGAGCAGCTCCAGCACGCGCGCTCGCGCTGCCGAACCGCTCATGCCGCGATGCACGTCAAGGATTTCGCCGACCTGGCGTTCCACACTGTGCAGCGGATTGAGCGAGCTCATCGGCTCCTGGAAGATCATCGAGATTTCGTTGCCACGCACATGGCGCATGGTCTTTTCGTCGGCGTTGAGCAGTTCCTGGCCCTTGAAGCGCACCGAGCCGGCGGGGTGATGGGCCGGCGGGTAGGGCAGGAGCTTCAAGACCGAAAGCGCCGTGACCGACTTGCCGGAGCCGGACTCGCCGACAAGCGCCAGCGTCTCGCGCTCCTGGATATCGAACGACACGCCGCGTACGGCATGAACATGGCTCTCGCTCTGGCGAAACTCGACATGCAGGTCGCTGACGGAGAGGAGGGGTTCGCTCATGGCCATCGATCCCGGTCGTCAATGTTCTCAAGCGCTATCTGAACAATACCGTCGGGAAGCCTGAGTTTCTTGTCGGATGATACGAAGACGTTGCATGAGCGAGCAGTTGCTGTGGCGACATGAATGGCATCGGGAAGCTTGTTGCCGATCGTGGCCCTGACCTGCGCACTTTTGACGAGGATGTCTCTACCGGTTGGAACGATCTCAAGAGGCCCGTGGCCCGCAAGGAGGCTTGTGTATTCGTCCGCAAGCTTGTTGTCGTCCGATCTGATTGGTTCCACCAGAACTTGGGCCAGGGTCAGCTCGCTCGTATACAGCGATCGAAAGTCGATCCCTTCTTCCTCAAAGACATGCAGCAACCGCTCGTCTCGGCTTTCTACAAATCTGATGAAGAAGTTCGAATCCAGGTACACCCGCCAGAGAGGGGAGTGTGTCATGCATCCCACTCGTCGCGTAGGTTGCGAATCCGCTGAACGGCTTCATCGATCGATGTGTTCCTGTCGGCGGCGGCGCCGAAATGGCGCAGGTACCGCCGTTCGTTCTTCGGCGTCGACAGATCCTCAACAATGACACGTGCGCGATGTGACGGGTCGATATCGCCGCGCAGCTCGTCCGGGAGCTTCTCGGCCGGGTAGTCTTCGACGATGTGCCGTTTCGGTTCATCCATGGCCGTATCCTAGGTGATCGCACCGGGTCAGTCCAACAATAGCCGGCTCGGCGCGCTTCTCGATGATCTCAAAATCGCTGTGTCGCTCACGCAAACGTCTTGCGCGGGTCGAAGGCGTCGCGCACCGCCTCACTGCATATGCAGGTCGCTGACGGAGAGGAGGGGTTCGCCGACGCCGGAATCAGTCATTGGGCCGCCTCAATATCGGTTTTTGAGAAATCGTTGCCCTTAAAGAGAAGCGGCTCACCCCGCACTCGCGCCAGTGCGTAGGCGAAGCAGTCGCCGAGATTGAGTTGCGCCGGGTGGCCGCTTCCACGCCCAAACGTCTTGTGCGCCTGACGGGCGAGTCGTCCCTGTTCTGCGCTGATAGGAGCGACCTCAATAGCCAATGTCGTCGTCAACTCTTCAAGCAGCGACGCGCGTTGCGGGTTTGGGTCTTTGTCGACTTTTATCGCTGCTTCTACGAAATTGATAACCGATACACTCAGCTCTTGAGCGTCGCCCATAATGTCGAGAAACCGGTCGCGCTCCGGTTCGTGAAGCACAACGGCCAGAAGAGCGGAAGCGTCGACGATCACGTCGGCAACCCGTCCTCGCCGTAAAGATCAGAATGATCGCTCGTCAGCCCGGGCGGTGGCGGGCCCAGCTTATCGAGTTTCTTGCGCAGTCGGGCAACACGCGCCTTGGCGTCTCTGCGTCGAGCCAACCGCTCGAGTTTTTCTTCAAGTGCGTTCTCAATGGCCCCCGTCATGGTCGTACCCGTTTCGGCCGCGACCTTGCGCGCCAGTTTGTGAACCGCCTCGCTTTTGATGTTCAGGCCCATCGTCCGACTCTCGGGTAGATTTCCTTCAATATTATACCTCCGGGGGTGTGAGCGCAAATCTCACGCAAACGTCTTGCGCGGGTCGAAGGCGTCGCGCACCGCCTCGCCGACGAAGATGAGCAGCGACAGCATGACGGAGATGACGACAAAGCCGGTGATGCCGAGCCACGGCGCCTGCAGGTTGTTCTTGCCCTGCGCCAGAAGCTCGCCGAGCGACGGCGAGCCTGGCGGCATGCCGAGCCCGAGGAAGTCGAGCGAGGTGAGGGTGGTGATGGAGCCGTTCAGGATGAACGGCATGAAGGTCAGCGTCGCCACCATGGCGTTGGGCAGGAGGTGGCGGAACATGATGGTCAAATTGCCGACACCGAGCGCGCGCGCCGCCTTGACGTATTCGAAGTTGCGCGCGCGCAGGAACTCTGCGCGCACCACGCCGACCAGCGCCACCCAGGAGAAGAGGAGCAGGATGCCCAAAAGCACGAAGAAGCCCGGCACGAGCACCGAGGAGATGATCAACAGGAGATAGAGCGAGGGGATCGCCGTCCATATCTCGATGAAGCGCTGGAAGAAGAGATCGACGCGGCCGCCAAAGAAGCCCTGCACCGCGCCGGCCGTGACGCCGATGACGGAAGAGAGGATAGTGAGCGCAAATCCGAACAGAACCGACAGGCGAAAGCCATAGATCAGCCGCGCCATCACATCGCGCGCCTGATCGTCGGTGCCGAGCCAGTTCCAATTCCAGATTGTGCAGTTCTTGTCGTCGACGCCGTCCGCAAAGCGGGCGCAGCGCGTCTCCTTGTCGATCATCCAAGACGGCCGCGCCGGCGCCGGCTCCGGAATCTCGCTGTTGATGGTGCGATAGGAGTAGCGGACCGGCGGCCACAAAATCCAACCATTGGCGTCGATCTCGTCCTGGATGAACGGCGAGCGATAATCGGTGACGGCGAGGAAGCCGCCGAACTTCTCCTCCGGATAGGCGACGATGACCGGGAACAGGAGCTCGCCCTTATAGGAAACCATCAGCGGTCGGTCATTGGCGAGGAGTTCGGCGAACAACGTCAGGAAGAACAGAATTGCGAAGATCCATAGCGACCAGTAGCCGCGTCCATTGGCTCGAAAGTTCTGCCAGCGGCGGCGGTTGATCGGTGACAGCGTGAAGCGCTCGTTGATCGGCGGCGGCTGCACCTCACCCGGCAGCGGTGTGATCGATTCAAAGTCGCCGCGCCTGCCCGTCTCTGCCGGAGCCTTCTGATCCATCGCCTTAAAGCCTCATCCATTCTGATTGAGTGAGAATGGATGAGGCTCCATCTGTTTGATGGAGCATGATCTTACCCGAAAACCGGACGCCACTTTTCGGGATCATGCTCTTAGACCTCGCGGCTTTCAAAATCGATGCGTGGATCGATCCAGGTGTAGGTCAGGTCGGAGATGAGCTGCACCACAAGCCCGATCAGCGAAAAGATGTAGAGCGTGGCGAAGACCACGGCGTAGTCGCGGTTGATGACGCTCTCAAAGCCGAGCAGGCCCAGACCGTCGAGCGAGAAGATCGTCTCAATCAACAGCGAACCGGCGAAGAAGGCGGAGACAAACGCGCCGGGAAAGCCGGAGATGATGAGAAGCATCGCGTTGCGGAAGACGTGGCCGTAAAGCACCTGACCTTCCGTCAAACCTTTGGAGCGCGCGGTCACCACATATTGCTTGCGGATCTCGTCGAGGAAGGAGTTCTTGGTCAAGAGCGTCGTCGTCGCGAATGCGGCAAGCGCCATGGAAATCAGCGGCAGCGCCAAGTGCCAGAAGTAGTCGACGATGCGTGCCGGCCACGACATTTCCGCCCAGTTCTCCGATGTCAGCCCGCGCAGCGGGAACCAGTCGAAGAACGAACCTCCGGCGAAGAACACGATGAGAAAGATGGCGAAGAGAAAGCCCGGGACCGCATAGGCAATGACGATGATGCCGGAGGTCCACACGTCGAACGGCGTGCCGTCGCGTACGGCCTTGCGAATGCCGAGCGGGATGGAGATGAGATAGGAGATCAGCATCATCCACAGGCCGAGCGAGATGGAGACCGGCAGCTTCTCCGCGATCAGCTCCAGGACGGTCACATCGCGGAAATAGCTCTCGCCGAAATCGAAGCGCGCATAGTTCCAGATCATCAGCGCGAAGCGCTGCCAGGCCGGCTTATCGAAGCCGAACTGCCGTTCAAGGTCAGCGATGAAGTCCGGCGGCAAGCCTTGTGCGCCGCGATATTTGGAGTTGATAGCGGAATCCGCGCCGCTGGTCTCCGCGCTCTGCGTGCCGGCGAAGTCGCCGCCACCGCCGCCGCTGATGCGCGCCGTTGCTGAGACGTCGGTGCCGGAAAGCTGCGCGATGATGCGCTCAATCGGGCCGCCCGGGGCGAACTGGATAACGATGAAGCTGATCAACATGATCCCCAGAATTGTGGGGATCATCAGGAGAATGCGGCGGACGACGTAGGCGGCCATGAATCGTGGCTACAGCCTTATCCATTCTGATTGAATCAGAATGGGGGCTCTATCCCTTTGTTGGAGCATGATCCTATCCGAAAACCGGTTTCCACTTTTCGGGATCATGCTCTAGCCCGATTTGCCGATTCGCGCCGCCTTCTTTTCGTCGAACCACCAGGTGTCGAGGACGCTTGGATCGTATTGAGCGACCGTCTCCGGGCGTGAGAAGATGTCCCAATAGGCGAACCAGTGCACCGGCCGGTTCCATTGAGGAACCCAGAAATGCTTGGCGCGCAGCACCCGGTCGAGCGCGCGCGACGCGGTGACAAAGGTCTCCCAGTCGGACGCCTGAATGATCTTCTCCAGGAGGATGTCGATGGCCGGATCGGCAAGGCCCGCGAGGTTGTACGAGCCTTCCTGTTCTGCTCTATCGGACGCAAAGAACTGCTTGATCGACTCGTGGGGAAAGAGCGGCAGGCTGAAACGGGAGACCGTCATGTCGAAGTCAAAGCTCCTAACCCGGTCGGTATACTGAGCCGGATCGACAAGTCGGTAGCTGGCTTCAATGCCAAGCAGCTTAAGCCCGTTGATATAAGCGTTATGGTGCGGTTCGAAGGCGCGAGAGTTGCCGAGAAACTCAATGGTGAAGGGCTCTCCCTCGGTCGTCACGAGGCCATCATCCGTGCGCTTGAAACCGGCCTCCTTGAAGAGGGCCCAGGCTTTCTGCAGCATGTTGCGGTCGCGTCCGGAGCCGTCGGAGACCGGCGGCAGGAGTGCGTCGCCGAACACATCATCAGGGAGCTGGTCGCGGAGCGGCTCAAGCAGCGCAAGCTCCTCCGGCGAGGGCGTGCCTTCCGCCTTGAGAGGGGAGTTCTCAAAGAACGACGACGTCCGCCGATACGAGCTGTACATGATATTGGTGTTCGTCCATTCGAAGTCGAACGCGTAGGACAGGCCGAGACGCACGCGCGGATCGGAGAACTTGTCTCGCCGCATGTTGATGAACCAGCCCTGCGCCCCGGCCGGCCGGCCATCGGGCACATTCTCCTTTATCACCCGGCCTTCGTTGAGAGCGGGGAAGTCGTATCCGGTCGCCCAGGTGATCGATGTAAACTCCTCGCGGAAGGTGATGTTGCCCTTCTTGAAAGCCTCGAATGAGGCCGTTCGATCACGATAATACTCGTACCGGATACGATCGAAATTATAGCGTCCGATCATGGTCGGCAGATCGTTGCCCCACCAATCCGCGACGCGCTCAAACTCGACGTGGCTTCCAAAGTCGTACTCTGCGAGCCTGTATGGCCCCGCGCCGAGCGGCGCCTCGCTGAGCGTCGCCTGGAAATCGCGATCCGCCCACCATTTGGCGGACAGGATCGGCATGCCGGCCAGTGTCACCGGCAGGCTGATCCCGCTTTCAGGAAGGAGCTGCACAAAGATCGTGCGCTCGTCCTCCACGACAACCTCCTCAATGCCGCTGAGCAGTGTCGCAATGTTCGGATGGCCCTTCTCCCGCAATATCTGGAGCGAGAACGCCACGTCGTCCGCGGTGATCGGCGAGCCGTCGTGAAACATCGCCTCCGGCCGGAGGAAGAAGCGGAGCGCCTTGCGGTCGTCGGAGACCTCCACCTCCTTGGCGACGAAGCCGTAGACGACGCCGGACTCATCGGCGGAGGCAGCCATCAGCGCGGCGGAGGTCAGCCCCATACCGGCTGCGCCGTCGCCGCGCCGAACGTAGATGTTGAGCGTGTTGAAGGTTTGGGGATTCTGATTGGTGCCCCAGGAGGCGAGCTGCGTGACAATGCGTCCGCCGTGCGGCGCGTCGGGATTGACGTAGTCGAAATGCGCGAAATCAGGCGGATATTTGAGGTCGCCGATGACGGCCATGCCGTGGCTTCTGTTGCGCCCCTGCGCCGTTGCCAGACCCGGCAGAAGCGGCGTGCACAAGGCCGCACTGGAGAGCTTCAGCGCCGTACGTCGGGTGATGTTGCTCATTGCGAGTCGCCTTCGCCTATGGCGGCGGCGCGCTCTGCGTTCCACCACCAGATGGTCGGGAAGCCAACGGAATATTCCGGCAGCGGATCGGGTCGCGAAAAACGGTCCCAACGGGCAACCCGAGACTTGCGCAGCGTGTAGGACGGGACCACGAAATGGTTGGCCAGAAGCACACGGTCGAGCGCCCGCGTCGCCGCCACGAGTTCCTCCCGGTCGTCGGCGAAGACGACGCGCTCAATCAGCGCGTCCACGCCCGGATCGGCGATGCCGGCATAATTGCGGGAGCTCTCGTTGTCAGCCGACCGTGATCCGAAAAAGTCGAACTGCTCGTTGCCCGGCGAAAGCGACTGCGCCCAACCGATATAGATCATGTCGAAGTCGCGAGAGCGTACTCGGTTGACGTATTGCGGCGTATCGACAGAGCGAACTTTTGCCTCCACACCGATCTTGCGCAGATTGTCCTGAAGCGATAGCGCCACGACTTCGATCGTGGGGCCATTAAGTAGAATCTCGAAGCTGAGCTGTTCGCCGGTCTTCGGATCGACGAGCCGTCGCCCGTCCAGCTCGTAGCCGGCTTCGCGCAGAAGGCCGAGCGCTATGCGTAAGTTTTCACGTATTTTCTCCGCGTCGCCTGCCACGGGGTTGACGTAGGGCGTTGTGAAGACATCGGGCGGGACCTTATCGCGGACAGATTCCAGGATCTCCAACTCAAGACCTTGCGGCAAGCCGGATGAGGCGAGTTCAATGCCGTAGAAGTAACTGTCGACACGGTCATATTGACCAAAGAAGATCGTTCGCTTCAGCGTTTCGAAGTCGAAAGCATAGTTTATCGCTCGTCGCACCCGCGCGTCCTGGAAGATCGGACGCCGCAAATTAGGAATGAAGCCGACCAGCACGCCGTTGTCGCGGTAGGTGTTCTCAAACTCCTCCAGGACCACATCGCCGCGTTCTGCGGCGGGAAAGTCGTAAGCCGTGGCCCAGCGCTTCGCCTGGTTCTCGCTGCGCCAGTCATAGGTGTCGGCCTTGAACGCCTCGAAGGAGACCGTTTCGTCGAGAAAACTCTCGTAGCGGATCTCGTCGAAATTATCCTTGCCGATGGCGATGGGCAGGTCTTTGGCCCAATAATCATCAACACGCCGATAGACGATGGTCTTGCCGGCGGCGATACGCTCAATCCTGTAGGGACCGGAGCCGAGCGGCAGCTCCAACGAGCTGTTGGCGATGTTGCGTTCTTGGCCATCGTCGTCGACGCCCTCCCACCAATGCTTCGGCATGATGAGAAGCTGCCCCACGATATGCGGCAGCTCGCGGTTACCGGTCTCGTCGAACGTGAAGGTGACTTCGCGCTCGCCGGTCACCTCCGCGTTGGTGACGTGCTGGTAGTAGAACTTCTGCGTGGCGTTCAGCTCCACGAGCTTTTCAAACGACCAGACAACGTCCTCCGGCGTGACCGGCTCACCGTCATGCCAACGCGCCTCTGGACGCAGGCGGAAAGTGACGCTGGAATAATCGTCAGGGTACTTCATCGCCTCGGCGATGAGTCCGTACATGGTGCTCGTTTCATCGAGCGACGATGTCATCAGCGTCTCAAAGACCAGGCCAAGACCGGAGGCGAGATTTCCCTTGGCGGGGATCGGATTGAGATTGTCGAAGCCGCCCGTTTGCGGCAGCCGCACGACACCGCCTTTGGGCGCGTCGGGATTGACGTAGTCGAAATGCGGGAAGTCGGCGGGATATTTCGGTTCGCCAAGGAGCGAAGTGGCGTGCTCCCACTCGCTATCTGCGGCATGGCCGGCCGTGAGTCCGGCAACGACCAGTAAAGCTGAGAGAGTGAGGCGGGGCGTTGTCATCCAGGGCGGCATCCAGGTGCTGTTCCCTTGAATTGTCAGCGTTTGGCCCCCGAAACGTCAACTGGTGACGTCAGGCTGTGACATATAGCCGGAATCGCCGCACACGGCACATGACAAATCGGTAAGTGGGGCCGGCTTGTGGCCGGGGCACGCCCGGCCCGCAACGGGTTTTTGCGTTTGGCAGCAACAATCTGCCGGCGGCCCGTCCGGCTACTGAAGCGTTTCCAGATACGCCAGGATGTTGGCGAGATCGCCCTCCTTGACGCCCGGGAAGATCATCTTGGTGCCTTTTACGACGCCGCGCGGGTCGGCGAGGTAGTCGCCGAGAACATCCAGATCCCACGTCTTGGCGCCGCCTTCTGAGAAGGCGATCATCGCGTCGGAATAATTGTAGCCATCCAGAGCCGCGACCGGGCGGCCGACGACGCCATGGAGCGGTGGCCCGACCTTGTTCGGCCCGCCTGGATCGAAGGAATGGCAGGCAATGCAGCGCCGAGCGAAGGCTTCGCCCGCCGCCGGATCGCCGGCTGGCGCAGTCGCGGCTTCTTCCGCCGCCGCAACCTGCTGCTCTTCAGCGGCAGCCGGCGCTTCCTCTTCAGCCGTCTGCGACTCGGTTGGCTCAGGCTCAGCGGTGACCTCCTCCGCTGCTGCGACCTGCTGCTCCTCAGCCTCGGCAGGCGCTTCCGCTTCGGCGGCCTGCGGCTCGCTTGGCTCAGGCTCCGCCGTCGGCTCTTCCTCCGTCATGGCCGTCTGCTCGCCTTCGGCCGCCGGTGTCTCCGGCTCCATCGCCTCAGGCTCTGCCGCCGCTATCTCTTCCGCAGGCGCCTCAGGCTCGGCAGCGGCCATTTCTTCCGCAGGGGCCTCTTCTGGCTCTGCCGCAGCCATCTCTTGCGCGGGCGCTTCTTCAGGCTCGGCGGCCTCCGCCGCCGGCGCCTCTGCGGCTTCTTCGGCTGCTGCTGGTGCGTCGGCCTCCGGCAACGGCACAGGCTCGGCGGCGAGCGAGCGCAGATAAGCAATGACGTTGGCGCGTTCGGCGGCGTCCGACAAACCGGCGAAAGCCATCTTGGTCTTCGGCACCGTGCCGGCCGGGTCGGCCAGGTAAGCGTCGAGCGCTTCGTAGGACCAGTCGCCGACTTCGCCGGCATAGGCGATCAGGGCGTCGGAATATTGGTAGCCGTCACGCGCGCCGATCGGATGCGCGACGATGTCCCAAAGGTTGGGGCCGACCTTGTTGGCGTCACCCTCTGCAAAGGTGTGGCAGGCGATGCATTTGCGCGCCGCTGATTCGCCGGCGCCGGTATCGGCGCTCGCCAGAAGCACGCCGATCGGCTCAGCTTCCGGCGCCTCCGCTTCCGCTTCGTCACCGTCCTGTGTCGCGACGGCGATGACGATGCCGGGTGATTCCGGCGCCTCGGTGTGGAAGATGATGTCTGAGAAGATTCCCAAGCCCATTGCCATGAGGAGCGCGAACAATACCGCGCCGGCAATCTTGTTCCATTCAAAGAAATCCATCAGGCATGTGCTCCCGCGGGACACCCGCCAGACAAGGCGGAACGCCCGCAGACCGCCGCCCGCAGGCCGCGGCAGAGGTATCGCTTTTGCATGTGGCCATCAAGCCGTATATGCCGCCATTGCTGAGACCTTTTGCCACCGACCGGCGTGCTTTCGCCCGCCCTTGCGATGAACCCTGTCATCATCATTCCGGCCCGCCTGGGGTCGACCCGTCTGCCGCGCAAACCGCTCGCCGATATCGCCGGACGACCGATGATTGCGCGCGTAGCGGAGCGGGCGCTCGCCGCCGATATCGGGCCGGTGGTCGTGGCCGTCGATTCGCCGGACATCGCGGAGGCGCTTGGTGACTCCAAGGTTTCGGCGATCTTGACGCGGCCTGAGCATCCCTCCGGATCGGATCGGAGCTTTGAAGCGCTATGCGCCTTCGACCCGGACCGTCGCCACGACGTCGTCGTCAACGTGCAGGGCGACTTCCCGACCTTGGCGGCGGATGCGATCGCCGCAGCACTCGGCCCCCTCCATGATGAGGTAGTTGAGATCGGTACGCTGGCCGGCGAGATCACAACTGAAGAGGAGCGCACCAACACCAACGTGGTGAAGGTGATCGGCTCGCCAATTGCCGCCAATCGGCTGCGCGCGCTTTACTTCACCCGCGCCACCGCCCCCTGGGGGGAGGGACCGCTCTATCATCATTGCGGGATCTACGCTTATCGGCGCGCGGCGCTGGAGCGCTTCATTGCGTTGCCGCCGAGCGCGCTGGAGGTACGCGAGCGGCTTGAGCAGCTCAGAGCACTGGAAGCCGGTATGCGGATCGATGTAACGATCATTGAAGAGGTGCCGTTCGGCGTGGATGCGCCGGCCGACCTTGAGCGCGCGCGGGCGCTGTTTGCCGCCGGCGCGATCTAGCGCGTCACCAGGGTGGAACGACAGGAGAAGGTTTTGTCGCAAAAGCGTATCGTGTTCCAGGGCGAGCCCGGCGCCAATTCGCACATCGCCTGCCGGGAGGCCTATCCCGATTACGAGGCCATTCCGCAGGCGACGTTCGAGGATTGCTTCTTCGCCGTCTCGTCGGGCGAGGCGGAGCTGGCGATGATCCCGATTGAGAACTCGCTTGCCGGGCGCGTCGCCGACATCCACCATCTGCTGCCCACCTCCGACCTCTCCATCATCGGCGAGTATTTTCTTCCGATTCATCACCAGCTTCTGGCCGTGCGCGGTGCCAAGCTCAATGAGCTTGAGGTCGTGCAAAGCCACATCCAGGCGCTCGGCCAATGCCGGCATTTCATCCGCGACCTCGGCCTGAGGGCGGAGGTCGCCGCCGACACGGCCGGTTCCGCGCGCCATGTGGCGGAGCTCGGCGATCCCAAGCGTGCGGTGCTGGCGCCGCGGCTTGCAGCCGATATCTACGATCTGGAGATTCTGCGCGAGGATGTTGAGGACGAGGCGCACAACACGACGCGCTTCATCATCCTCTCGCGCGATGCGATCCGCGCGCCGGCCAAGAACGGCCCGGTCATCACGTCGTTCATCTTTCGCGTCCGCAACGTTCCCGCCGCGCTCTACAAGGCGCTCGGCGGCTTCGCCACGAACAACGTCAACATGACGAAGCTTGAGAGCTATCAGCTCGGCGGCAAGTTCTTTGCCACGCTCTTTTATGCTGATGTCGAAGGCCACCCCGACGACCACAGCGTGGCGCTGGCGCTGGAGGAATTGCAGTTCTTCTCAGCCGAGTTCCGCCTTGTCGGCGTCTATCCGGCCAGCCCGTTCCGCGCCAACATCGCCGAGCCGGCAGAGAACCGCGATCTCCGGCCTTCGCCCGATATTTAGCCGCCGCGCGTCGTGTTGCGGGGGCTCGCTCGTGTCTCCCTCTCTGTTGTCATCCCGCAAAGCGCGTCAGCGCTTGTGCGGGACCCATAACCACCAAGTCGACGTGGGTGTTCATGGGTCCCGGTCTCGGCCTTTCGGCCGAACCGGGATGACCGACGAGAGGGCGGTTGCAGCCCGCATGAAGCGCAAGCGAAATGCGGGGAACGCCCGTCAAACCGCCTCCGCAAACGCTGCGATCAGCTTGTTGGCAATGGCCATGGGGAAGGGCGCCTTCAGCTCTTGCGGGTGCGTGCCGGCGAGCATCAGCTTGACCTCTTCTCGGTCGAACCAGCGGCAATCCTCAAGCTCTTCCGCGTCGCGCTCCACGTCGGTGGAAAGCGCCTCCGCGTGGCAGCCGATCATCAGGGAATGCGGGAACGGCCACGCCTGGCTGGAATGATAGAAGACGCGGCCGACATCGATGCCCGCCTCCTCCTTCACTTCCCGGCGCACCGCTTCCTCGATCGTCTCGCCCGGCTCCAGATAGCCGGCGAGGGCGGAATACATGCCCGGCACGAAGCGCGGCTGCCGGCCGAGGAGGCAGCGCTCGCCATCAATCGCCAGCATGATCACGACCGGATCGACGCGCGGAAAAAGCTGCGCAGCGCATTGACCGCATCGGCGGCTGACGCCGCCGCCGACCATCGCAAGCGCGCCGCCGCAGCGTCCGCAGAAGCGGTTGGTCGCGTGCCAATGAAGATAGGAGCGCGCCTGCGCCAGCGCCGCCAGGTCGAGCGGCTCAAGCACGCCCTGCATGGCGAGCGATCTGAGATCAATCGCCTTGATGCTATCGGGGTGCGCATGTGTTGAGGCGACGAGCCCGGCAAGGCGCGGTCCCCCCGGCGTGACGCCGAGCAGGATGAGGCTCTCAGCCTGAAGCCCTAGCGCCCCCGCCTCGCGGAGGGAAAAGCGCGGGTTGAGCGCACCGCCCTCCACACGCAGCAGCGCCCGATCCTCCACAAAAAGATAAAGCGCCGCGTCGCCGTCCGCCTTGACCGCGTCGAGATCGACATCGCCTCGCGCTTCGCTCCAGCGTTCGATGACATTGCCGGAGAAGCCGTTCAGATGGCTGGCTTCCAAGATGGCGCGATTGTCAAAGAAGGAGGGCATGCGATTCGTTGGCGGGTGTCCCCTTTTACTTCAAGCGCGCCGCGAGCGCCGCGGCAAGCGCTTCCGCCGCGCCGGCGGCAAAGGCTTTGGGCGGTGCCGCACCCCAGATCGGGCTTGGCCAAGCGGCATCGTCGTGGCGGCGGGCGATCACGTGAACATGCAGTTGCGCAACGCTGTTGCCGAGTGCTGCCACGTTCAACTTGTCGCAGCGGACCGTCTGACGCAGGACCTGCGAGAGCCGGGCGATCTCCTCCATCAGAAGCGCTCGATCGGCCTCGTCAAGGTCGATGATCTCGACGAGGCCGGCGCGTCGCGGCACCGCAATCAGCCACGGATAGTTGGCGTCGCGCGAGAGCCGAACGGTTGAGAGCGGCAGATCCGTGACCGGAAGGCTGTCGCCTTCCAGGCGCGGATCAAGGACGAAATCGGGCATGGCGGCTCCTCTTGGGCCTCCGGTGCTGTCGCGTTTGGTTGACTGTCGGGCAGCCTCGCAGCAAGGTCCGCGCGCGATCATGCCCAAGGAGACCGGATGACCGACATTGCCCAGCTTCAATCTGTTGTCGAGAGTGCATTTGAGGCGCGGGACACGATTAGTCCTGCGACCGGGGGGGAGGTGCGTGCCGCAGTCGACGCAGCCCTCTACCTGCTCGATTCCGGTACGGCACGCGTCGCTGAGCCGCGCGATGGCCAATGGGTGGTCAACCAATGGCTGAAGAAGGCCGTGCTCCTGTCCTTTCGGCTGAATGACATGTCCATCATCCCGGGTGGCCCGGGCGGCGCGGCATGGTGGGACAAGGTGCCCTCCAAGTTCGAGGGATGGGGCGAGAACCGCTTCCGCGACGCCGGCTTCCGCGCCGTACCGAACGCAGTGGTGCGGCGCTCCGCCTATATTGCGCCGGGCGTGGTGCTGATGCCCTCCTTCGTCAATCTCGGCGCCTATGTGGACGAAGGGACGATGGTCGACACATGGGCGACCGTCGGCTCCTGCGCGCAGATCGGCAAGCGCTGCCATATTTCGGGCGGCGCCGGCATCGGCGGGGTGCTGGAGCCGCTGCAGGCCGGACCGGTAGTCATTGAGGACGATTGCTTCATCGGCGCGCGTGCCGAGGTCGCCGAGGGCGTCATCGTGCGCCAGGGCTCTGTTCTCTCCATGGGCGTCTATCTTGGCGCCTCGACCCGCATCGTCGACCGCGCGACCGGTGAGGTGATGTATGGAGAGGTTCCACCCTATTCCGTGGTCGTGTCAGGCTCCATGCCGGGTGCGTCTGCGGGGCCGGCCCTTTATTGTGCGGTCATTGTGAAGCGGGTGGATGAGGGGACGCGTTCCAAGACCTCCATCAACGAATTGCTGCGCGACTGAGGCATCGTGGCGAACGTCAACACCGGGCGGCGGCGCTCACCGATATTGTGGCTCCTTTTCGGCATGCGGGGGCGGATTTCGCGCGGCATCTATTGGGGGTCGCTGGTGGCGCTGTTCTGCGTGAATTTTGCGCTCTATTTCCAATTGCTCGGCATGACGGAGGCGGACCTGGAGGGTTCACTTCCGCTTGTCCTGTTCGTCATCGCCGTTGCCGCGCTCTACGCCAACATCGCCATCTCGGTGAAGCGCCTGCATGATATCGGCTATTCCGGCTTCCTATCGGTCGCCGTGCTCATTCCGCTTGTCAACATCGCCTTCTCCATCTGGGTCGGCATTCTGCCCGGCACCGCCGGCCCCAACACTTTTGGCGAAGCAGCGGACGATCAGTCTTAGCGATGCCCAAGCCGCCGACCGCCAGCGATCTTCTCGCCGCGCTCGTCAAGGTGCCGAGCCTAACCCCCGATGGCGCCGCGGCCTTCGACGTGCTTGAGCGTGTCCTGGCCGCCGCCGGGTTTGCCGTAGAGCGGCCCGTCTTCGAGGGGCCGGGAAGCGAGCCGGTGGAGAACCTCTTTGCCGCCGTCGGTTCAGGTGAGCCGCATCTGACGCTCGCCGGCCATGTCGACGTCGTGCCGCCGGGCCCGGAAGCAAGCTGGCGCTACCCGCCCTTCTCCGCGACCGTCGACGACGGTGTGCTTTACGGGCGCGGCGCAGTCGACATGAAGGGCGGGCTTGCGGCGATGGTCGCTGCCGTTCTTCGCTATGTCGGCGCGCAGAATACGGAGTTGAAAGGGCGATTGTCCTTCCTCATCACGGCCGACGAGGAGGGCACGGCTGTCAACGGCACGGCCAAGCTCCTGGAATGGGCGGCTGAGCGCGGCGAGCGCTTCTCCGCGGCCATCGTCGGCGAACCGGCCAGCGCGGAAATGCTTGGTGACCAGATCAAGATCGGGCGCCGCGGCAGCTTCTCCGCCACTCTCGCCGTGGAAGGCCGCCAGGGGCATTCCGCCTACCCGGAGAGGGCCGACAATCCGATCCGCGGGCTGACCCAGCTTCTCCATGCGCTGCAATCTGCGCCGCTCGATACGGGGACTGAGCATTTCGGCCCGACATCGCTGGAAGTGGTCAGCGTCGATGTCGGTAATCCGGCGTGGAACGTCATCCCGGCGCGCGCGGAGGCCCGTTTCAACAGCCGCTTCAACGATCTGTGGACGCACGCGACCTTGAAGGAGGAAATTGAGCGAAGGCTTGCTGCCGCAGCGGCCGACGGCGGGCTCAGCGCCCGCACGCCGATCAACTGGAGCCTCTCAGAGGAGCCGGCGGTGTCGGAAGTCTTTCTGACGTGCGACGATGCGCTGATCGGCGTCGCTGCTGCGGCGATCAAGGACATCACCGGCCGCGAGCCGACGCTGTCCACCTCCGGCGGGACATCGGATGCGCGCTTCATCAAGGATTACTGCCCGGTGATTGAGTTCGGTCCCGTCGGCACGACCATGCATCAGATCGACGAATGCGTGCCGCTTGCTGAAATCGAGGAGGCAAGCCGCGTCTACGAGGCGATCCTCCAAAGATATTTTGCGCGGTGATGGGCGATCTGCGGAGCATCCTTCGTGAGAACCTGACCGGCGCGTGGCAGGTGATGCTCGGTCGTCCGGACGGGCTCAGCCGGCTCGACACGTCCTTGGAAGGGTTCTGGCGGTCCTTCGCGGCGGTGATCCTTGTGGTGCCGTTCGCCGTTCTGGCGGTGTCGAGCGATGCCATGCTCAGCGCCGCTGAAGGCCTCGACGTGCCGCCGATGACGGGGCGAACATTCACACTGCAGGGCATCGCGATCCTGTGCGACTGGTTCGCGTTTCCGCTGGTCTTCGCGATCATCGCGCCGCCCTTCGGGTTGAGCTCGCGCTACGTGCCGTTCATCGTCACGCGCAACTGGGCCGCCGTCATTATCGGGGCGATGGTCGGCGTGATTCCGGCGCTTCATATCGTCGGCATCATTCCGACCGCGCTGGTGCCGGTCTTTCTGCTGATCGCAATCGCCGTGGCGCTGCGCTTCTCTTATGTCGTCGCGCGCATCACCTTGGCGGTCTCCATGGGCATGGCGCTGCCCATCGTGCTCCTAGAGCTGCTCTTGAGCCTGACGATCTGGTCGATCTTCGACGGCTTTATCTAGCTGATTGGCTCAAGCCGCCGGATAATCCACCCGCATCAGATAAAGCCCCGCCGCCGGCGCCACCGGCCCGCAGGCCGCACGGTCACGCGCATTCAGCGCCGCTTGAAGATCATCGGCGCTCCATTTGCCCTCGCCGACAAGCTTCAGCGAACCGACGAGCGAGCGGACCTGATTGTGCAGGAAGGAGCGCGCCGTCGCAGTGACGGCGATTTCGTCGTCTTCGCGCAAGACGACATTGAGCGCGTCCAGCGTCTTCACCGGGCTCTTGGCCTGGCACTCCACGGAGCGGAAGGTGGTGAAGTCGTGCGTGCCGATCAGTCGCCGCGCCGCGCGCTGCATGGCGACCGCATCAAGCCGCCGCTTCACGTGCCAGACGCGTCCGCGCTTGAGCGCGGGCGGCGCGCGCCGTGTCAGCAGGCGATAGAGGTAGTGCCGGCGTATGGCGGAGAAGCGCGCGTCGAAATCCGCCGGCACGGAAGCCGCTCCAAGCACTGCCACCGACTCAGGTCTCAGATGCGCATTCAATCCGTCGCGGAGCTTGTCGCCGGTCCATGAGCTTGAAAGGTCGACATGCGCCACCTGGGCAAGCGCATGCACGCCGGCATCGGTGCGTCCCGCACCGCGCAGCGTCACGGCCTCGCCCGTCAGCTTGACGAACGCCTCTTCGATCGCCTGCTGCACGGAGCGGCCGTTCGCCTGCCTCTGCCAGCCGACGAACGGGCCGCCGTCGTACTCAATCGTGAGCTTGAGTCGCGGCATCTTCGCTGAGCAGATTGAAAGCCGCCGGATAGGCGAGCCGCCCATCCCACGGCGCGGCGCCGAAGGACAGCGCCATCAGAAACGGCGATTGGTAGGGGCTCTCAAACTGCGCCGCGCGCCGATTGCTGTAGCCGAACCGGCCGTAATAGCTCGGCTCGCCGAGCACCACTGAGAGCGTAATGCCCATCGCCGCGAGACAGGCATGACCTTCGCGGATCAGTTGCGTCGCGACGCCCTGCTGCTGATATTCCGGATAGACCGCCAGCGGCGCGAGCGCCACGGCGTGGAACGGCTTTTCGCCGCCCTCCACCATCAGCCGCGAAAAGGCGACATAGCCGATCACCACGCCCTGATCTTCAGCCACCAGCGACAGATCGAGGTCGCCGTCGCTGCGCAGCCGGTCGACCAGGATGGCCTCGCCGAATCCCGGGAACGAGGCTTCCAGGAGGTCGCGGATTTGCTGGGCGTCGCGCGGCTCCTCCAGGCGCAGCACGGCCAGGCCCGGCTCAATCTCGTGCTTTTCAGAAAGCAGCTTGTTGGAAGGAGGTTTGACCCAGGTCACGAGCGCTCCTACGCGGTCTTCGCCCCCATGGTTTTCGCAAAACCCGCAAAGCGTCAACGGGGCAGAGCGGCGCGTCTAGAGCATGATCCCGAAAAGTGGATACCGGTTTTCGGACAAGATCATGCTCCAGCTAAAGCACGCTGCCGGCGCTGAGGCGCACACCGCGAACGAACGCGGCAGCGTCCGTCGGCCGTTTTCCCGCGCGTTGCAGCTCCACAAGCTCCACCGCACCGTTACCACAGGCGACCACCAGCGGCTCCAGGCTGAGAATTGTGCCGGCCGCACCGATCGCATCGGCGGCGCCGTTCCCCTGCGCCGGGCGTGCCTTCAGCACCTTGACCCGCTCCTTCTCGTCGCCGGGCGGCATAGCGCACCACGCGCCGGGGAAGGGCGAGAGGCCGTTGATGTGGCGATGGATCTCGGCCGCCGGCCGGCGCCAATCGATCTCAGCCTCTTGCTTGTCGATCTTCTCGGCATAAGTGACGCCGTCGTCCGGCTGCGGCGCGCAGGTCAGCCCGCCGCGCTCCAACGCGCCAAGCGCCCGCACCATCAAATCGGCGCCGAGCCGCGCCAGCCTGTCATGCACGCTGCCGGCGGTGTCGTCGTCGCCGATGGCCGTGCGCTCCATCATGCAGGCCGGGCCGGTGTCGAGCCCTTCTTCCATGCGCATGATGGTGATCCCGGTCTCAACGTCGCCGGCCATGATGGCGCGCTGGATGGGTGCGGCCCCACGCCAGCGCGGCAGCAGCGAGGCGTGCAGATTGAGGCAGCCATGGCGCGGCGCATCGAGGATCGGCTTGGGCAGGATCAGACCGAAGGCCGCGACGATTGCGAGATCAGCGTCGTGCGAGGCAAAGAGCGCTTCGGCTTTCTCGATGCGCAGCGTTTTCGGCATGATGACGGGGATGTTGAACCGCCGCGCCGCCTCCTGCACGGGCGAGGGCTGCTCCGCCATGCCGCGACCGGCCGGGCGCGGCGGCTGCGTGTAGACGGCCGCAACGTCGTGGCCCTGGCCGACGATCTCCAAAAGCGTCGGCACGGCGAAATCCGGCGTGCCCATGAAGACGATTCTGAGCGCCATCAGGTTTCAAAACCGATGCTGGCGTTCGCGTTCTCGCTCGCGCGCCGCTTTGGTGAATTTTCTGACGACCAGGTCGCGCTTCAGCTTCGATAGATAGTCGATGAAGAGCACGCCGTTCAGATGATCGATCTCGTGCTGCACGCAGGTGGCAAGAAGCCCGTCGGCCTCCATCTCCTGGGCCTTGCCGTCATAATCGACATAGCGCACGCGCACCTTGGCCGGGCGCTCCACCTCCGCGTAATAATCGGGGATGGAGAGGCACCCCTCCTCATAGGTGGAGCGTTCGTCGTCGGAGGTCCAGATGATCTCCGGATTGACCAGGAAGAGCGGGTTCTTCGGCTCCTCCTCGCGCGCCACGTCCATGGTGATAATACGCCGCGGCTCGCCGACCTGGATCGCCGCCAGCCCGATCCCCGGCGCGTCGTACATGGTGGCGAGCATCCGGTCCATGAAGCGCCGCGCATCGTCGTCGACGCGCTCCACCATGGCGCTCTTTTGCCGAAGCACCGGGTCCGGCAGCGTCAGAATGTCGAGATTGGTCATGCAAGCGCGAGATAGGGGGTGGGGGAGGAGAGGTCAATTGCGGAGCGGGAGGGGCACGGAGGCCCGCATACTCAAAGAGCCGCGATTTGGAGGTCTGTCAGCGTGGGCATCACACGTCTCCTCTGACCGAGTCTAAGTAGATGTTAGTGAACAGGAACAGATACTCGTCGCGATAGGCGAAGGAGGGAAGAAACGTCCATCCCCATATTTGTGGAGCGCCTTCTATCGGATCGTCGTCGACCGTGTAGATCGCCCGCTTCCCTATAAGTCGCTCGCCCTCCTCAAAGCCGACCCTGTTCATCTTCGTGAAGCAATGCGCGAACCCCCGCGCCTGCCCGTTTCGGACAACCACGTTGGTCGCGACGATCGGCTCCGGCTGTTGCTCGATGAAGCCGAGCCAGGCTTCGGGGTCTGTCGGCCATCGAGCCCAGGCAGTAAGCGCCCCGTC
>JANQKG010000007.1 GCA_028281235.1 Afifellaceae bacterium
TCGACCGGGTGAACATCGTCTCCGAATACGAGCTGAAGGTTCGAAGTCCGAGCTTCGAGATGAACCTGCCCAGCGTCGTATCGCTCAAGACCTATATCCGCCCCTCCCGCCATCCCGCCTTCACCCGCTTCAACGTCTTCCTGCGCGACCGCTTCCAGTGCCAGTATTGCGGCGACGGCGACGATTTGACGTTTGATCATCTGGTGCCGCGCTCGCGTGGCGGGCAGACGACGTGGCTGAACGTCGTGGCGGCGTGCGCGCCGTGCAATCTCAAGAAGGGCAACAAGACCTGTAGCGACGTGAAGATGTGGCCGCAGCAGAAGCCTTATGAGCCAACCGTCCACGATTTGCACAAGAACGGCCGGCTCTTCCCGCCCAACTATCTGCACGATAGCTGGCTCGACTACCTGTATTGGGACGCGGTGCTGGAGCCTTAAGGTCGCCGCCTAGAGAGGCATTACGCGCGCCGCAACGCCTGGCGCGCGCCATAAAGGCCGAGTGCTGCAAGCGCTGCCGAAACAAGCACGTTCCATCCGGCGAAGGACAGGCCGAGAAAGCGCCAATTCGCCTCCGTGCAACTCGGCAACGTGACCTGACCGAGATCGCCAAGCATGTCGGCAGCGCTCCCGCCGCCAGGCGCTTCCGCGCATGCCGCGGGGCCTTCCCAGAAACCCCACTCCACGCCTGCGTGGTAGATGGCGACCCCGCCGCCATAGAGCATCAGCGCGGCGAACGCCGCAAAGAGCAGCGCCAGCACGGAACGCACCGGCCAAAACCAAGCCGCGACAACAGCAAGCGCGGCAACCGGCGCGCCGAGATAGTACGGCGTGCGCTGCATCAGGCAGAGCGCGCACGGCTGATAGCCGCCGATATGCTCAAACGCCAACGCGACGAAAATCGTCCCGACAGAGGCGACGAGCAGAACGACGGCGAGCGCCGGAAGGCCGCTCAGCCGACGCTCTCCCGCAAGCGTGGCGGCCGGCGATGCGCTGGAACCGGGGTTAAGCATGTCCGCCCCATACAACAGATTGCGGCAGAAATCGTGGCTAAAGGCGCTAGGGCCGCGCCTGGTGCGCACCCCCGACACATGGACACCGGAAGATCCATCCATAAGCGCGCTAGGCACAGCCAAGACCGACACTCTTATTTAGCCACGAAACCGGCGCCCGGCCGTTAACGCTGGTCACCTGATCCGCTTGCCTTCGCCCCCCAGTTTTTCTTTCAACTTGGCTCAAACTTTAAGCGGCGCATCGGCGGGTCATGGAGGAACCGCCCAGCACGACGCGCCCTGCGGAGAGGCGGGAACCAATGGCGCACGAACCCATTCTACAAAACTGGTCGTCGAAGCACGCAGAGCTCTTCGGTAACCACATCGTTCACCTTAAGCACCGGCTGCATGAATCGCCGCTCTTCAGCAATGACGCATTGGCGCGGCTGATCGAGACGGTCCCTCGCGAGCACTATCACGTCAATACGATGAACCAGGAGGTTCACGATCCCAAAAGCTGGCGCGACGGCGAGATCGGCGATGCCAGCGGCCACGACGTGATCGAGGCCGTGCGCACCGGCAACATCTGGGTGCTGATCCAGCGTGTCGGCGAAATCGATCCGGCATACCAGCAGGTGATCGACCAGATCTTCGGCGAGTTCGAATCGCACGTGCCCGATCTCGAGACGTACAAGCAGAAGATGAGCATCCTCATCTCCTCGCCCAATGTGCAGGTCTATTACCATTGCGACATTCCCGGCCAATCGCTGTGGCAGATCCGCGGTCGCAAGAAGGTCTACGTCTATCCCAACACCGCGCCCTTCCTGCACCAGGAGGCGATGGAGCGGATCATCCTCAACGAGACTGACGAGCAGGAGACGCCCTACCGGCAATGGTTCGATGACTATGCCGACATCATCGACCTGGAACCCGGCGAGATGCTGCATTGGCCGATCAACGGGCCGCACCGCGTCGTCAACCACGATTGCCTGAACGTGTCGTTCACCACCGAGCATTGGACCGACGCGCTGCGCAATCGCTACGTCAACCACTATGCCAACGGTCTTCTTCGGCGCACGCTCGGCATGAAGAATCCAGGCATCGCCACATCCGGCCCAGCGCTGTGGAGCAAGCTCGCGCTGACAGCTGCGCATCGCTATTCCGGTCTGCGCCGCAAGAACCAGATGACCTACAAGGTCGACTTCCGCGTCGACCCGACGGCGCCGTTCGGTATGCGCGACATTGAGGCCTACGAGCTGGCGAAATAGCCGGCGCGCCCGATCGGCTCTCCGGGAGGGAGGCACGTAGTGCTGCAGACGACGCCGCCCAGGGAGGCCCGCTCAGACGTCTGGGCGATCGCTTGCGTCGACTCCCTGGAGGGTATGGAACGCATCGGCGAAGCGTGGCGCGTTCTTGAGGCGCGCGCCGCCGATCCCCTCACCTACTTTCAAAGCTACGATTGGTGCCGGAACTGGTGCGCCTTCTACGCCGCCGACAAAGATTGCGACGGACCGGCGATCCGCATCTACACCGCATATCTGGCGGGTCAGCTCGTCGCGGTTTGGCCGCTGATGCTGACCGGCAGCCGTCTTGGCGTTCGCAAGATCGTCGCGTTGACCGAGCCTCACGGCCAATACGGCAACATCCTGATCGACACCGCCTCCGTGACGCAGCACATGGTCGTCGATCTGGTTGAGCTTTGGCTCCGCGCCATCAACGAGCGGGAAACGACCGACGCAATCGTTTTCGACAGCGTGCCGGCCTCCGCACTTCCCGAGACGCTCACGACAAGAAGCGACCTGGCGGCGGTGCAGGTCGGCCTCAACTCGTCGATGGACCTCACGCCCTTCGCCGGCAGTTACGAAACCTACCGGGCCGGACTGAAGGGTCGAACACGGCGCGCGCGCAACAAGCGGCGTAACAAGCTCGCCGCGCTTGGCGCGCTTGATTATTGCGTCCATTTCGGCGGCACGGCGGACTATCGCGATCTGGTCCGCACCGGCATCGACATGAAGCGCGAATGGCTGGAGCACACCGGCCGCGCCACAATGGCGCTGAACCTGCCGCGCGTTCCGGACTTTCTTGGCGCTTTGTCCAACAACGCGCGGGGCGACCACGGCGCCGTCGTCGCTGCATTGACGCTCGACGGTCGGCCGATCGCGGTGGAGATCGGCTTCCTCTATCACCGCCGCTTCTACTCCTATCTCGGGTCGTTCGACTGGGCGCTGCGCGACTATTCGCCCGGCAAGCTGCAGCTTGAGGAAGCGCTCAAATGGTGCATGGAGCGCGGCGTCGAGACCTATGATCTGCTTGGCGAGCCGGGCGCCTATAAATCCGATTGGCGCAACGCCACGGAGGACCTCGTAGCCTACCGCCAGGCCAATACGTTGCGCGGCCACGTCTATCTGTCCGTCTGGTGCGACCGCCTGAAGCCGCTCCTGAAGCGCTCGTTTGAACGGACCCCGCTGCAATTGCGCGCCCGCTTGGCGCCTGTCATCGAGAGCCGCTCAACTGCGGCGCAGACCATCGCGACGGCCAGATGACCCGGCAGTCCGCCGTCGGCCGCCCGAACTGGATCGGCGCCCTCATCAACGCTTTGCCCTTGCCGCCGGCGATCGCCGAGCGCCTGGAGGGCCTCTCCGCCAACAGCGCAATCTATCTCGGCAATGCCGGTATGGCGTTTCTGATCCGCATCGGTGGCGCGGCGGTGGCGCTGGCATTGCAGGTGCTTCTCGCGCGCCTGTTGTCGCTCACCGATTATGGCCTCTACGTCACCTTCTGGACGTGGCTGTTTGTAGCAAGCCAGGTCGCCGCGCTCGGCTTCAACGATTCCTGCCTGCGCTTCCTGCCGCGCTACTTTGCGCGCGGCCGTGTTGCCGATGCGCATGCTTTTCTGGGGACCGGCTATCGTGTGGTGGTCGCCGGCTCAGTCGCCATCGCCGCCATCGGCCTGGCGGCCGCCTGGGCCATGCCGCATCTGGTGGGCGAATTGCGTTGGCCGCTCCTTGTGCTGTGCTTTATCGGCATCCCCATCCTGGCCTTTGAGCTTTACCTGGAGGGGGTCGCCCGCTCCTTTGGATGGTTCGTGCTGTCGGCCGCACCGGCCTACATCTTCCGGCCTGTCGTTCTGGCGTTGGTGGTAATCGCTGTTGCGCTTGGCGGCGTCACGCTGGACGCGCCGATCGCGCTTGGCGCGGCGATCGCCGTGACCGCCTTAATGACGCTCGGGCAGGCCTTGATCTTGCGCCGCCGCATTCGCGCCGAGATCGGCGAGCCGGCGAAAGCCGCCGCCGATCGCAAGAAGCGACGCCTCTGGCTGGCGGCCACCTTGCCGCTCACCATCATCTACGGCGTTGAGGAAATCTATCTCGTCTCCGACATCCTGCTTCTCGGCATGCTCGCCGATCCGGCTGAGGTGGGCATCTATTTCGCCGCCGTCCGGCTGATGACGTTGGCGGGCTACGTCTATTTCGCCTTCGCGCTGATCTCCAGCCGCGAGTTCTCGCTCGCCCGCGCCAATCGCGACCACAAGGATTTGCAGCACCGCGTGCTGCGGGCGACGAAATGGACATTCTGGCTGAGCGTGCCGACCGTGGCGGTGGCGCTGGCCTTCGGCTATCCGCTGCTTGCCATGTTCGGGCCGGACTATACGGCCGGCTACGGAGCGCTCGTCATCCTGGGCCTCGGCCTGATCGCACGCGCCTCCGTCGGACAGGCCGGCGATCTCTTGATTGTGCTCGGATATCAGAAGGACGGCTTCGTCGTCGCAATCCTGAGTCTCGCCATCAATATCGTGCTGGCGCTGCTGCTTGTCCCGGTTCTGGGCATCCTCGGCGCGGCAATCGGCACCGCCGGTTCGCAGGCCGCCCGCGCCGCCGCCCTCGCCTATTGCGTCAAGCGGCGTGCCAGGCTGGATACTTTCGTTCTGAGCGGCCGCAGGTCCGGCGGCCGGCCGCCACTTCAGGCGCCGGCGGCGACTTGAGGCCACCCGCCCCGACAGTGGACAGCGCGCAAGATCGTGCTCTATATGCCAGCCGGCCTGCCGGGGCTGGCCAGAGCCGACAAAGCCCCGATATCGCAGGCCGGTGATGCCCCTGTGGCGGAATGGTAGACGCGGCAGACTCAAAATCTGCTGCCCGCAAGGGCGTGCTGGTTCGAGTCCGGCCAGGGGCACCATCTCTCGTCTTTTGCCAAAGAAACGCGGACGAGCATCTCCCACTGGTGTTGCATCGTGAGCGCGTCCGCCAACAAACGACGCAACGCTCCGTTGCGACAGATGACGACCGCCGTTGCGCTGAACTAGGGTTGGCTCGGGGGCATATGCAGGTGCGTAGAGTCATGATGAACGCCGTTCGGACCACAGCCTTTCTCGCTGCATTCGGATGTCTGCAGCTCGTCGCCACGCCGTCCAGCGGCGGCGTGACGGAGGAGTTCGCCGCAATCGTTGCCGAAATCCTCAACGCGCAGACCGAGGGGCGCATCAGCGAGATGGGCCCGCAGCAGAAGACTGCCATGATCGCGTGCGTCAACGCCGTGCTCGTCAATATACCGAACGGCAGGAAGCGCTACATCATGCAAGGCGCCAGCCTCGACGAGCGCGAGGACCGTTTCGGCAAAGTGCTTTATGAGAACCGCGGCGAATGGGTGCAGAACGTCGCGCGCGCCTGCGCCAAGACCGCCCTCTCCGGCGGCACGTAGCGCGCCGCAGCCGCCAGTCTCCGCGGAGCCCGCAAGCTGCGACGCCACACCCTTCGCGATCTCCGGCCGAAATCGTTATGTGTCGGCGCGTAATTGGTGGCCAGCTGGCCAAGGCCAGTGTGGTGGGTTTGAAGTGCCCATCGTTATTCTCGTGGGCTCGCCATAGGAACTTCAAACGCAAAAACCACACGAGATTCAATATTTTGCTAGTGTCCTTATCGAATCTGAAGTTCGTCCGGAGCTGGCTGAACAATGATGCGAACTTCAGATTCGGGACACGAGTCGCATGACCGATATCCTCTTCGCGAACGAACCGCTTATCCGTCTGGCGGCCTTCGCCGGCGTTCTGGCGGCGATGGCGCTGTGGGAACTTTCTGCGCCGCGCCGCCAACAGGAGATTGGCCGCGGCCGTCGCTGGCCCGGCAATCTGGGCGTCGTTGTCGTCGATACGCTGCTGGTGCGGCTTGTTTTCCCAACCGCGGCTGTGGGTATGGCGCTCGTTGCCGAGGAGCACGGCTGGGGCCTCTTCAACGCCTATGCCGTGCCCTTCCCGCTTGCGGTCATCTTGGCGGTCGTCCTTCTCGATCTGGCGATCTATTTGCAGCACGTGCTCTTCCACGCCGTGCCGCTTCTGTGGCGGCTGCATCGCATGCACCACGCGGACCTGGAATTCGACGTCACCACGGGCATCCGTTTCCACCCGATCGAAATCCTCCTGTCGATGGTGATCAAGTTCGCAATCGTTGCCGCCATCGGCGCGCCGGCCGTCGGCGTGCTGATCTTCGAGGTGCTCCTGAACGCCACCTCCATGTTCAACCACGGCAATGTCCGTCTTCCCGCAGGCATTGACCGGTGGCTCCGCCTCGTCGTCGTGACGCCTGAGATGCACCGCGTGCATCACTCGATCGTCGTGCGCGAGGCCAACAGCAATTTCGGCTTCAATCTGCCCTGGTGGGACCGGCTTTTCGGCACCTACCGGGCTCAGCCGGAAGCCGGCCATGAGGGCATGACGATCGGCATCACGCAGTTCCGCGACGCCGGCGAGCTGCGGCTCGACCGCATGCTCACACAGCCATTCAGAGAAGCCGCCCCCGACTATCCGCTCGGCCGACGGCGGCGCAGCGAAGCGACCAAGCAACAGCCAACAAAAATGTGATCGGCGAGCGGATCGAAGACCGCGTCGGCGTTCAACTTTGGCTAGACTCTCGCGTGACTTCAAGCAAACATCGCGCCCTAAAGGGGGGAGCCTTCGCGAGGCGAGCGGCATCCGCCGATGTCGGGCAGCGTAAAGGCGTGGGAGCAAGGCTGGTATGGTGCGGCGGCTTCTCACGGCCTGTTTGATCAGCGCAGCGCTCGGCTACCTGCTTGAAAGCGACGCCCAAGCCAGCTGCCGTTACCACGAGATGGATCTGTTGCGGCTGCAGGGCGGGTCCGGAACGGCCGCCCAAATCGCCGCCGCGCGCGCCCGGTTGGATGCCTGCCAAGGCAAAGGCACCGCGGCGACCTGGGGTGAAAATTCGGAAATCAACTTGTTCAAGCCCAACAACTTGTTCAAGCCCAGAGAGCGCCAGCAGGCCGCACCCGTTCAACGCGCCCGCCGCGGGAGCGATCATTCGGCGCCGGCGGGGACGTACCGCACTTTGTGTGTCCGCCCATGTGACGGCTATTACTTCCCCATCAGCAACGCCACCAGGCGCAAGCATCTGGAATACGACCGGGTGGTCTGCCAGCACCTCTGCCCTGCCGTAGAAGCTGAGCTCTACTATCATTCCGGCAGCCAAGGCCCCGAACAGATGCGCTCCATCGAGGGCAAGCGCTACTCTGAGCTTGAGAATGCGTTTGCGTACCGCGACGCACTTGACGATAGCTGCACATGCGGCACACCGCCGGTCTGGCGCTACGCCGCCATTGCAGAGTCCGTTGGCGCCGAGCCTGAGGCGCATCCGTTACCGCGTCCGCGGCCGGCGCCGGGCGGCGATCCAGAGACGGCGCTGAACCGCCTCGGCGCTTTGGCATTCGCCATCGACACCGCAACGAGCACGCACACCGAACCGGCCGCAGAGGACGAGACCGTCCGCGTGATCCTGCCGCCGTGGGACACAAGTGCCGACGCCGTTCTGGTCTCTCCGGTCCCCAATCCGATCCCGCTCGCCCTACGCTACCGGTAGGACCAATTTCGCGTTTCGTTGAATCGCTCTGACGCTCTAGCTCTTTTTTTGGAGCGTGATCTTATCCGAAAACCGGCGTCCACTTTTCGGGATCATGCTCTAGGCCGCGCGACAGCTCCAGCGCCTGCTTCTCAAACAGGCTCCGGTAGATGCCGCCTTCCCGGCGTACCAATGTCGCGTGGTCGCCTTCCTCCACGATCCGCCCGTGATCAAAGACGAGGATGCGGTCCATCGCGCGCACAGTCGAAAGCCGGTGGGCGATGACGATCGCCGTGCGGCCTCGCATCAGCCGCGCGATCGCGTCCTGGATCAGAAGCTCCGACTCAGAGTCCAGGCTTGATGTCGCCTCGTCGAGGATCAGGATCGGCGCATCCGCCAGGAATGCCCGCGCCAGCGCCACACGTTGGCGCTCGCCGCCCGAAAGCTTCACCCCCCGCTCGCCCACCAGCGTACCGTAGCCCTTGGGCAGCGCGGAGATGAAGGCGTGCGCGTTGGCGAGTTCTGCGGCATGCTCAATTTCTGCCATCGACGCGCCGGGCCGCGCATAGGCGATGTTCTCCGACAGCGAGCGGTGAAAGAGGATCGGCTCCTGCTGGACGATAGCGATCTGCCCGCGCAGCGACGCCTGCGTGGCGCCGGCGATTTCCTGCCCATCGATCAGGACACGGCCTTCGTTCACGTCATATAGACGCTGGATGAGCTTGACGAAGGTCGTCTTGCCCGAGCCGGAGCGCCCGACAAGGCCGACCTTCTCACCAGCCGCAATACGCACGGAAAAGTCCCGATAAAGCGGCGTCGCATGCCCGCCATAGTGAAAGGTGACGCGATCGAACATGACCTCGCCCGCATCGATTCCGATGGGCTTCGCGCCGGCACGGTCGGCCACGCCGATCGGCTCGTCGTAAAATGCGACCAGCTCCTCCATGTCGCTGATGGAGCGCTGCAGATTGCGGATATGGTGGCCGACCTCGCGCAGATAGCCGTGGATCACGAAGTAGGACGCAAGCACATAGGTCACGTCCCCGGGGGTCGCCCGGCCGTTCCACCACAGCCACAGCACCGTGCCGATGAAGAGCGCTCTGAGCGCCACCAACGCCGCGAACTGCGCCGTGCCGTTGACCACCATGCGCCGCCAGGTGCGCGACGTCCGGTTTCGCCACTTCCCGACCACACCGGCGAGCCGCTTTTCCTCGCGCGTCTCCGCACCGAATGCCTTCACCACGGCATTGCAGCCGATGGCGTCGGCAAGCGCACCGCCCACCTTCGTGTCCCACTGATTGGAAAGACGCGCCGCCGGCGCGACGTAATAGAGCGACAACGCTGCCGTCATGCCGACATAGGCCGCCCCGCCAAGAAACACGACCAATCCCATGATCGGCCAGTAGAGCGCCAACACCAGAGCAGAGCCGACCAGCACGACGAAGGACGCCAGCAACGATACCAAGACGGTATCGTTCATCAGGTCGAGCGCCCACATGCCGCGTGAAATCTTCCGCACGGTGGAGCCTGCGAACGAATTGGCGTGCCACTCCGTAGAGAAATGCTGTACGCGATGAAACGCTTCCTGCGCCACGTCGCTCATGCTCTTCAGCGTGAAGCGCACGACCGTCATGAACGACAAATGATGCAGCGCAGCACTCACCACGCCAAGTAGCAGGATCGCCGTGAACGCGACGAGAATCTCGTTTTGCGCCGCCGATCGGTCGGTCGATGCCACCGCATCGACAAGCTTGCCGGCGAAGACCGGCAGGAGAACGTCAGCCATGGTCGCCAGAAGCACGGCGATCGCAATGAGGATGACCCCGCCCCATTGCCGTCGCCAATGCGCGAAAGCAAAGCTGAGAACGGCGCGGAACGCCTCCGCTCGTTCGTCGTTACGATGAGATGTCATTGTGCTTCACCGGCGCGCAAAGATGCGCGGCCGTTCCCAATGTTTGAGACGCGGCGGACGGGCCGCCGACTAAAGGCTTAGCTGTGTTGGAAAGACGCGCTCAGTCGGGCTGAGGGCCGTCACTCCGCGCGCAATAGGGAATGCGCGGTCCGGGGTCGCGGACAATGCCAGTGATGCCAACCATGCAAGGCCCTCCCGGAGTTGGAGTGAGTGGAGCCCGCTTGATACGCGAGGTGTGATCGCGGGGCAAGGCCTGCCCGTTGAAACCTTCGCTGCTGTTGCCCCGGGGCAACCCCGGCTCAAGGGGGAGAACGTAGCCCGGATGAAGCGCAGCGCAATCCGGGGGAGCCTCACCATCGCGATCAAACCTCGCGTCTGTCATCCCGGTTCGGCCGCCAGGCCGAGACCGGGACCCATGAACATCCACGGCGACGTTTGATTGCGGAGCGCGACCGCGGAGCCTCGGTGACTGGGATTATGGATCCCGCACAGCGTCGCTTCGCGCCGCCTGCGGGATGACAAATGAAGCGCAATATGAGCGGGCCACGACCTCGGCTCACTCTCAGATCCCCGAGCCGCCGATCTCCTCCGGCTCCGGCGGCGGCGTTGGCGCGATCGGCCGCCCCGTGCCGGTGGCGCGCGGCAACGGATTGGGCATCGGCATCCACCAGGTCAGCTCCACCTCCGCATAGGTCACCAAAGCCGCCGGATCGGAATCGATGGCGATCCAGCATGGCTCCGCCGCCGCCTGCGGCTTCGCCCAGCGCACCACATCCACCTCCGCGGGTCCCTGCTCCGTCGGCCGGATCGCAACGAGAATGCGCGTGCCGTCGCGCGGTGCGCGCGCCATCGGCAGCCAGTCGCCAAAGTCCTTTTCGTTCATTCGCGCACCTCCTCTCGCAAAACGACGCTCAGGACGGCCGGACGAAACCGATGATCCGGCCGGTCGAGCCCTCCGCAAAGCGCTTCATCTCATCGATAGCGTGGCTGAAATCATCTGTACAAAGCCGCGCCTTCTCATCCGGTCCGTCGAGCCGCTCCGTGGCCACCTGCACGGCGCGGTGCACCCATTCCTTGAGGAAAGCCTGCGTGGCGTCTTCCGACATCGTCACCAGCGCCTCGAAATCCACTTCGTCCCGCGCGTAGTCGCGCAGATAATGGGCCAAATAGCGGCGGCGAAGCTCCGATTTCGGCGGGCCGAAATGGATGCATTGGCCAACGCGCCCCGGGCGGTCCTTGATCGCCGCCTCCATGCGCTCAATGGAATTGGTGGTCAGCAGAAAGCCGATATCCTCATACGGCCTGAGGCCGTCCATCTGATCGAGCAGTTCGCCGAGCACGGAGCTGTAGAGGTTGATGTCGCGCGACGCGAAGACAAGATCGACATCCTCCAAAAGCACCAGCGACGGCTGATAAAGGCGTGCTAGATTGAAGATCTGCGTGACCTGCGTCAGCGCCGTGCCGGTCACAGCGATGCGCGTCACGCCCGGCAGCTTGGCGAACACGTAGCGGCAGGCATAGGTCTTGCCTGTGCCCGGCGGCCCGTAAAGCAGAACCCCGCGACGCACCGGCACACCATTCGCCTTCAGCACGTCGCGCCGCTGATGGAGATCGACGATGTTGCGGATAAGAACGCTGCGCACATCGTCATCGATGACGATGTCCTTCTCCCCCACCGGCTCAAGCTGCTTGAAGAGCAGCCGCAGATGCTCCGGCTGCTCCACGTCGCCATATTCGTCCTTGGTGCCGGTGACGAAAGCGAGCTCAATGACCTGGCCACGATAGATGGAATGCGACACGCTGCGATCGATAAGGCGCTGGAGAATGCGCGCCGCTTCCGCCGCATCCGCGTGCGCAACCTCAAGCCGCGCCTGCATGGCGTAAGCGTTGTGGCTGAGCCGCAGGACAGTCGGCGAATTGCGGCTCCCGGCGATCCACAATTGATCGATCGGCAGGTTCCGTTCCTCAGTCGGGCCGACCGACCATCCGATCATGCGCGACTGCTTGACCGGCTTCTGCGCCCAATTGTTCAGGCGATCATGCAGCGCGGAGTTGAGGTCGACATTGTCCTGCTCGGTGGGAATCGTGTCGATCGGCCCAACGTCGGACGTGTGCCACTCAATCGCGTTGTAGAGGTCGGGAAACCGGAACGCCGGAAGGTCCTTCGACGTGATGCGAAGGGCCCTCAGCTTGGACTCGCCGATCTTGTCCGCAATCGTCTCGCGGACCGTGGGAGACGCGCTGAACCAGCGCTGAAAGACGGAGGCCAAACGTGCCGCCTAAGCCGCCGGCATGAGTGTCTCCACCAGCCGCGCCCAGTAGGAGGAGCCGTGATTGATGGCCGCGTCGTTGAAGTCGTAGGCGGGATGATGCAGGCCGGCCGTGTCGCCATTGCCGACGAAGATGAAAGCGCCGGGCCGCGCCTCCAGCATGAACGAAAAGTCCTCCCCACCCATCACCGGCGCGTGGCTGGCGTCCACGTTGAGCTCCCCGGCCACGTCACGCGCGACGCTCGCCGCTTTCTCAGCCTGCTCGGCATGGTTCACGGTGACCGGATAGCTTCGCGTATAGGTGAAATGCGCCGTCGCGCCATACGCCGCAGCGACATTCTGCACGACTTCGCGCAGCCGCCGCTCCAGCTGATCGCGCACCAACGCGTCGAGCGATCGCACCGTTCCGGTCAGCTTGGCGCGCTGCGGGATGACGTTGAACGCGCTGCCGGCATTGATCGTCGTCACTGAAACGACGGCACTGGCGAGCGGATCAACGTTACGCGACACGATCGATTGTATCGCCTGCACAATTGCGCTCGCCGCCACGATCGTATCGATCGTGCGGTGCGGCTGCGCCGCATGGCCGCCAAGCCCATCGATTTCAACGCTGAACATGTCGGTCGCCGCCATGATCGGGCCGGGACGCAGCGCAAAATGCCCAAGCGGCAGGCCGGGCATGTTGTGCATGCCGTAGACCTCCTCGATCGCGAAGCGGTCCATGAGCCCGTCCTCAACCATGGCGCGGCCGCCGGCGCCGCCCTCCTCCGCCGGCTGGAAGATGAAGATCGCGGTGCCGGAGAAACGCCGCGTCTCCGACAGATAGCGCGCCGCGCCAAGCAGCATCGCCGTGTGGCCGTCATGGCCGCAGGCGTGCATCTTGCCGGGTATCTCCGACGCCCACGGCTTGCCGCTTTCCTCGCGGATGGGAAGCGCATCCATGTCGGCGCGAAGCCCGATGACCCTTCCGCCGGCTTCCGCCGGGTCCGACTCACCCTTCAGCACCCCGACGACGCCCGTGCGGCCAATACCCTCCACCACCTCGTCGAAACCGAAGGCGCGTAGCTTCTTTGCCACATCCGCCGCCGTGCGATGCACGTCGTAGAGCAGCTCCGGGTGGCGGTGGTAGTCGCGCCGCCAGGCGACGATTTCGTCGTGAAGCTCAGCAAATCGGTTGATCACGGGCATCGGCGTTCTCCTCGCGCGGCCCGACTTTATGCGCCAGCGCGCCCGCCACGCAATCGTGCGCCCACCACCCAGTCGTGCATCGGCCGCTATCCTCGCGCCGAATTTCGCTTTGCTCACCCCGGTGTGGGGTGCGGCGACGGCTGGAATAGGGTAAAAGCCCCTCTGACATGAGGCCAGATTTGAAATTGATGCGTCACAATATCCTGCTGCCCGTGCTCGCCGCGGCGATTGCGTTCGGCGCGCCGACGGCCGGCGCCGCGAAGGAGCAGGAGCTGGAGATCATCCGCGGCCCCTATCTGGTCGCCGATGCCGAGACCGGTCAGATCATCGAGGAGCGCGACGCCGCGCGCCCATGGTATCCGGCGTCCACGACCAAGATGATGACGGTCTACGTCGCCTTTCAGGCGGTCCGGGCAGGCGAGATCACGCTGGACAGTGACGTTCTGTACGATTCCACGGCCGCCGCGCAGCCGGCGAGCAAAATGGGTTTCCGGCCGGGTGCCACCATCAGCCTCGATAACGCGCTGAAGATGATGATGGTGAAATCGGCGAACGACGTGTCCGTCGCCGTTGCCGAAGCAATCGGCGGGAGCGTCGAGGGCTTCTCCGAGCGCATGAACGCAGCCGCGGCCGATCTCGGCATGACGCACTCGCATTTCGTCAACCCGCACGGCCTGCCCGACAAGCGCCAGGTCACGTCGGCGCGCGACATGGCGCTCCTGGCGCGCGCTTTGCTCAGCGAGTTTCCCCAACACCGTCGCTTCTACGCCATTCACGCCATTCAGATCGGCGGCAAGGTGCTGCGCAACTACAACCGGCTCATCGACCGGTTCGCCGGGACAACCGGCATGAAGACCGGCTTCATCTGCTCGTCGGGATACAACCTCGTCGCCAGCGCCCGCCGCGACGGGCGCGAGCTAATCGCCGTCGTGTTCGGTGAGTATGGCGGCAATCTGCGCAATGAGCACGCTGCCGCATTGCTTGATGCAGCCTTCAGCGCGCCGGCACGACGCGCCGAGGGAGAGACGACGCTCTTCAACGTGACGTCAGGCGCCGATCACACAGAGGCTTTCGACATGCGCCCGCATGTCTGCGGCAAAGGGCGCAAAGCGGTGCTGGCGGCACTCGCACAAGAGCAGAAACAGGAAGGCCAAGAAGGCGAAGAAGCGGAGCCGGTCTCCTATCTGACGGCAAACATCGATCTCGGCCCGCCGCTCAAAGTGAGCGCCTTCATTCCTCCCGAATATGGCGAGCCCGGCTTCTTGGCGCGCCTCCCGCGGCCTCGCCCGGGCGAGGAGGCCGAACCGCCGGTGGCGATGCCTGCCTTCGCCCCGGTCGACGATGCCGGCGCATCAGCGCCCGCCGAGGCCATCGGCGCCGCCGCCGGCCAGCCCCGCCCCCTTAAGCAGGTCGCACCGGAATAGCTGTCTAACCCTTCTCGATCTCAAACCGCAGCTCGTTGCCGTCCCGGTGGTCGGCGACAAGGCGGTGGCCCTTCTCGTTGCAGAAATGCGGCACATCGATCGCCGCCATCGGATCGGTCGCAAGGAGCAGGAACCGCGTCCCCACGTTGTGCGAACGCATGCGGCGCTCCGCTTTCAGCACCGGTAACGGACATTTGAGCCCGCGTACATCGATCAGGACCGGATCGCTCATCCCTGCCACCTGCCTCGCCGGCCCTCGCCTTGCCTTGGTTCGGATGCTATTTTTCGTCGCCAGGCGCGAGGAATCAACGAGAACACGCAAGAACGCGCGCTGCACATGCGGGAGGCGGAATGGGGCTCGTCCAGAGGATCAGCAGCGACTACGCCTATTTGACAGGCGTGCTGCGCGCCCTGTCCAAGATCACCAAGGTCGCCAAGAATCCCGGCCGCACCTATCCGCAGGTCGTGCGTCAACTCGTCGCCGACAACGGTGACCGCGTCGCGCTGATCTCCGAGCGTGAGCAGATGACCTATCGGCAATACGACCAGCGCGGCGACCAATATGCCCGCTGGGCAATGGCCAATGGCGTCGCCAAAGGCGACACGGTCGCGCTTCTCATGCCGAACCGGCCAGAATATCTCGCCGCTTGGCTCGGCATCTCGCGGGCCGGCGGCGTGATCGCCCTCCTCAATACGAACCTGACCGCATCGGCGCTCGCCCATTGCATCAACATCGTCACGCCGAAGCACATCATCGTGGACAGCACCCTGGTCGACGCCTTCCGCACGGCCGAACCGCATCTGAGCGGCAACGCGGCGCTCTGGTGCCACGGCGGCGCGCCAGATGGATTTCAGCGCATCGACACAGAGCTCGATTCACTGCCCAACGATCCGGTCCCCGATGCGGAGCTTCCCCAACTGAACATCGAGGATAGGTGTTTGTTCGTCTATACGAGCGGCACGACGGGTCTCCCTAAGGCCGCCAACATCAATCATTACCGCGTGCAGGGCATCATGTATGGCTTCCACGCCGCCATGAATTTGAAACCCAATGATCGCGTCTATGTGTGCCTGCCGATGTATCACACCTCCGGCGGTGTGCTCGGCCCGGGTTCGGCGCTTACCGCCGGGGCAAGTGTCGTGTTGCGCGAGCGCTTCTCCACCTCAACGTTCTGGGATGACGTGGTCAAGCACCAATGCACGGCGTTCGTCTATATCGGCGAGTTCTGCCGCTATCTCCTCAACAGCCCCACCCACCCGCAGGAAACGAAGCACAAGCTGCGCATCGCCTGCGGCAATGGGCTGAGGCCCGACATCTGGGTCGACTTCCAGCGGCGCTTCCGCATTCCGAAGATCCTCGAATGGTACGCCGCAACGGAAGGCAATTGCGTCTTCTTCAACTTCGACAGCAAGGTCGGCTCCATCGGCCGCATCCCCAAATGGATGGAGAGCAAGTTCTTCGTGGAGATCGTGCGCTTCGATATCGAGACCGAAGAGCCCGTGCGCGACGACGACGGCTATTGCATCAAATGCGAGACCGGCGAGATCGGCGAAGCGATCTCAAAGATCGTCAACGACCCGGCCCGACCGAGCCAGCGCTTTGAGGGATATTCCGACGCCGCCGCCACGGACCGGAAGATCTTGCGCGACGTCTTTGAAAAAGGCGACCGCTGGTTCCGCACCGGCGACCTCATGAAAAAAGATGAGATGGGCTATTACTATTTCATCGACAGGATCGGCGACACTTTTCGCTGGAAGGGCGAGAACGTCGCTACCTCCGAGGTTTCAGAGGCCATCACCGTCTTCCCCGGCATCAAGGAGGCGAACGTCTATGGCGTGCGCGTGCCCGGTGCTGAGGGCCGCGCCGGCATGGCTGCTCTCGTGGTGGAGGAGGAGCTTGACCTCAACGGCTTCAAGCACCACGTCACCCAGCAACTTGCCGCCTATGCGCGGCCAGTCTTTGTGCGCATCTGTCAGGAAATTGAGACCACATCGACATTTAAGCAGCGCAAGCTCGACCTGGTGAAAGAAGGCTTCAACCCCAACGGCACCGGCGACGTCATCTACTTCTTGCACCCGGAGCAGCAATCCTACGTGGAGCTCGACGAGACGGTCTATGGGGACATTGTGAAAGGCGGAGTACGATTTTGACCGAAGAGACGGCCAGCCCGGCCGATGTCGTGACGTTCTGGTGCGAGGCGGGTTACGAAAAATGGTTCAAGAAGGACGAAGCCTTCGACCGCCAGATCAAGGAGCGCTTCGCGGCCACGCATCAGGCGGGAGCTGAGGGACAGCTCTCCGAATGGAGCCGCACGCCGGACGGCGCACTGGCGCTTATTCTGGTGCTCGACCAGTTCTCCCGCAATCTCTTCCGCGACAGCGCCAAGGCCTTCGCTCAGGACCCCATAGCGGCCAAGCTGGCAGCCGACGCGCTGGACGCCGGGTTCGACCGCCAGGTCGATCCGGAGCTGCAGATGTTCTTTCACATGCCGTTCATGCACTCAGAGGCGATCGCCGACCAGGAGCGATGCATCGCGCTGTGCCATTGCCACGGCGGCGCCGACGCTTTGAAGTACGCACACCTGCACGAACAGATCATCCGCCGCTTCGGCCGCTTCCCGCATCGCAATGCCGTTCTCGGCCGGCACACCACGTCGGCCGAGCAGGCGTTTTTGGACGGCGGCGGCTTCGCGGGTTAGAGCATGATCCCGAAAAGTGGGAACCGGTTTTCGGATAAGATCATGCTCCAGCAAAGACAATGAGCCTCCATTCTGATTCAAATCAGAATGGATAAGTCTCTAAGACTATCGGATTGCCGGCGCGGCTTTCTTACCGAAAGCGTGAGACGTCAACGAGATAGGGCACATTGTTGAACCGGAATTCATCGAATGTGCGCTGAAAACGGCTTAAGCTTAACGGCGCCTTATAGGCAGGCGGGTCATCGCTTCCGCCTATAAGGCAACGAAAATGCAGATGCTGGTCCGCACGCCCGTCGCCGTGAGTTCGGCTGCCCGCGCACAGCCGCGGCGCGGCACGTTTGCGCTTGAGCCGGCCGAAGCACTGCCGCGCCTGGCGGAGCGTGTGAGCCGGTTGGCGGAGCGGTCGCTGGAGCCCAATCCCTTCCTGCTCCCACAATTTCTTGAGCCGGCGGTTCAGGCGCTCGGCCGCAAGGGGCTCAAGCTTGCCACCTATTCCGACAAAGAGGACCTGCGCTTCTTCGCACCTGTGATGACGAGTGGCGGCGGGATCTTTGGCGGCCGGCACTTTTCGGTTTGGGCGCATCCTTTCGCGCCGCTCGGCGTGCCGCTGATCGACAGTAACAGGACACGACAAGTGGGCGACGCCCTTCTCCGCCATATGCGTAGGAGCGGTCGCAAGCTTTTCATCGCACCGCATTTGCCGCTCGCGAGCGCCTCCGCCAGCGTGCTGCGCGAAGCGGCCAAGCGGCACGGCTGCTGGACCGTCGCGGCCCGACAGATGCGCCCAGTGCTCTACCCTGCCGTTGCCGACGGCGCGGAGGCGTTTGAGCGCATGGTCAGTCAACGCCGGCGGCGCGAGCTGGACCGCCAGCTCAGGCGGCTCTGCGAGGCCGGCGCCGTGAGCTTCATGTCGGCCCGCAGCCCCATGGAGATCGAAGCCGCCTTCAACGCCTTCATCGCGCTGGAGAGTTCCGGCTGGAAAGGCCGGCGCGGCACGGCCATGGCGCGGCGGCAGAAGGTTCTGGAGTTCGCCCGCACCGCGATCATGCAGCTGGCGCAAAGCGACAACGCCGCCATCGACGTCATGCGCGTCGGCGATCGGCCAATTGCGGCGTTGATCCGCATCGACCAGGGGACGCTGTCGATTCCATGGAAGATTGCATTCGACGAGGAATTCGCGCCGCTATCCCCCGGCAAGCAGCTGATGACCGACGAGACGCGGCGCTGGCTGTTCGACGGCGGCATTGAGCGCGTCGACCCAGTCTGCGAGGAGGATAACGCCCTACTTGGCCAGTTGTGGCGCGACCGCGAGGCCTACGGGACCTTGTTCATCAGCGCTACGCGGCTTGGGATTAGAGCACGAATGCGCGCTGCAATGGCGGATTTCAAGGCGTCCAGCCGCGCGCAGGCAAAGCTTCTTGTTCGCGGCCGGCGCCGCAAGCCGAAGCGCAAGAAGAGGCGCCAATCCGCAGCCAGGGCGCGGCGCTGACCGCTACTTCTTCGGCAGCTTGCCGACGAAATTCTCCGCAAACGTGATCCAGCCGGCGAGCGCACGCCCCTTTGTCGCCGCCGCATCCACATAGACCATCCCGCCAAGCGGCCGGCCGGTAAAGTCCATCGGAGCGGCGCCGGGTTTGGCCAGCGCCTTCGCCTCCTGCTCTTTGCCGACGCGGAACATGAGGCGGTTCCGCTCCACGCCGCATAGCATGTTGCCGTTCAGCATGAAGCAAAGGCCGCCGAACATCTTGCGCTCAGAGACGCCCTCGCGGCTCTCTAGCGCCTTGCGCACGCGTTCGGCCAAGGCGAGGTCGTAGGCCATGGCAATCTCCCTAGAGCATGATCCCGAAAAGTGGACACCATCTTTTCGGATAAGATCATGCTTCAACAAAGAGATAGAGCGTTGAAGCGATGTGGGCGTAATGCGAAAACGCTCTAAGACGCAGCGCCGCGTCGGCCAGACATCGGGCCGACGCGCTGCACGGGCCCTATCCTCACCCGCCATAGGCGATGAAGGCAATCTTCGCGCCGAGCGGATCGGCGATCGTCGCCATGCGCCCGACACCGGGCACGGTGACCGCCGGACTGATGACCTTGCCGCCGGCCTTCTCCGCCGCCGCAACACGGTTGTCGACGTCATCCACCGTGACATAAGGCAGCCACTGCCCCTCGCCATCGGGCTGCGTGGGAAAGCCGCCAACCGGCTGCTCGCCGACCGTGATTACGGAATATTTGCTGCCGTCGCCCATCTCCTGATCGGCGATCGTCCAACCGAGAACCGAAGCGTAAAACGCCTTCGCCTTGTCGGGCGCAGCACTTGTGTGCCCGCACCAGCTGAACATGCCGTGCGTTTCCATCGGTGAACCGCTCATCGTCTCATCCTCCTGCTGTCAGACGCCGCGTCCCAAAGCCGGCGTCAGCCAAGGACGCATGGCAGCGGCTCAATCCGACAGCTCGCTGGGAGATTTGTTGAGTTCGTCCAGTCGATCGCGGATATGCACTGCCTCCGCCGGCGTGCGCGCCAGCTCCAGAGCACGGCCAAGCGCCCGCGCTGCTTCCTCCCTCCGGCCGACCTCAGCCAGAAGTGCACCACGCGCGCCATGGAAGAAGAGGTAATTGTCGAGCGCTTCGGCAAGCGGCTGAAGCATCTCCAGCGCCCGCGCTGGACCGGCCACCTTCGCCACGGCGACGGCGCGGTTCAGCGCCACCACAGGCGAGGGATCGAGTTCTGCCAGGATGCCGTAGAGCCGCGCGATCTCTTCCCAATCGGTCTTGTCGTCGGCCGCCGCACCGGCATGCACGGCGGCAATCGCCGCCTGCACCTGAAGCGGCCCGGGTTCGCGCTTTCTGAGCGCCTTTTCCACCAGCACCTGCCCCTCGCCGATCAGAGTGCGGTTCCACAGTGCCCGGTTCTGGTCTGCCAGCAGAATGATGCCGCCATCGGCGTCAAGGCGCGCCGCGCGGCGGGCATGCTGTAGCAGGCACAAGGCCAGCAGCCCCATCGTCTCCGGGTCCGATGGGATCATGCTGAGCAGGAGCCGCGCCAGCCGGATCGCCTCCTTGCAGAGCCCGTCGCGGATCTGTGCGTCCCCACCACTTGCTGAGTAACCTTCGTTGAAGATGAGATAGATGGCCGCGCGCACGGCGTTCAGCCGCTCCAAGCGCTCCTCCGCCGAGGGCAGCTCGTAAGACGCGCCCGCCTCCGCGATCCGCCGTTTAGCGCGCGTGATGCGCTGCTCCATGGCCTTCGGCCTCACCAGGAACGCCGCGGCGATCTCATCGACGCTCAGCCCGGCAATGACCTTGAGAAATAGAACGACCTGCTGCGTCGAACTCAAAGACGGATGGCAGCACAAGAACAACAGCCGCAGAATGTCATCCCGATAGGGCGCCTCATCGATGCGCTCCACCAGCTCCGCCTCGTTTGCTGCATCATCGACAAATACGTCGTCATCCGGGAGCGCCACCTGATTGCGCTGCCTTCGCTTCTGATCGAGCGCAGCATTGCGTCCAACAAAGATCAGCCAGGCGGTGGCGTCGCGCGGCGGCCCGTTTCGCTCCCAGGTCTTTGCCGCACGCAGACACGCCTCCTGGAAGGCGTCCTCCGCGTCGTCGACATCGCCGAAATAGCGCGTCAGCGCCGCGATGACGGCAGGACGAGAGGCCTTAAGACTGGTCGAGAACCAATCGCGGTCCATGGCGGAAATCGGAGCCCTCAAAATAGCTGACCGGCCGAATTTCGATTGTGCCGAAGGACGGCAGCGCCTTGGCCGCCTCAATCACCTCATCGAGGCTTTCCGCATCGACCAGGTAGAAGCCGAGAAGCCGCTCCTTCGTCTCCGCAAAGGGCCCATCGGTGACGAGCTTGTCCTTGCCGTCGCCGCGGAGTGATGTCGCTGTGGAGATCGGCATCAGCCTAGCGACAGCGCCGAGCTTGCGGCTGTCGCGGAGCGGCGCCTGAAACGCGCCGTGCTGCGCCACGCGCTCACGCTCATCCTCGTCGGTCATCGCGGCGATGGATTCTTCGGTGTCGTAGATCAGAACGGAATAGATCATGGGCAGAGATCCTCCTGGCATGCCGGGCCGGCTGCCCGGCCGTCGGCCGGCCAAGCGCCGTCATTCTAACGCCAAGGACGCCGGGGCGGCGCGGATTCCGACATCGAGACCTTTCACCGTCGACCGCCTTAGGAAGCTGCTATGCTAGCCCTCTGGCGGCGATCCCTCATAAGCCCGCGCAAGAAGGCCGCGAATGGCGTCCAGATCGAGAGGTCGCGGGTTCCAGTACGGGTCCTTGATGGCAAGCGACGCGGCCTGATCGATCCCGTCGGCCGGCATGCCGATCGCCTTCAACGCCAGTGGCACGTCGAGCGACGCTGCGAGCGCATAAAGCCCGCTGGCCGCATCTTCCACATCGAGCGCGCGGGCGACCCGCGCCACAGCTTCTGGCGCAGCGACGACATTGAAGGCCAATGCATGCGGCAGGATGATCGCGTGAGTCTCCGCATGCGGCAGATCAAACGCACCGCCAAGCACATGGCAGAGCTTGTGATGCAGCGCCATGCTGGTCGCGCCGAGCGCCATGCCGCAAAGCCATGCGCCGTACTGCGCGTTCGTGCGGCCTTCCAGATCGTGCGGCGCAGCGACAATCCGTGGCAAGGCGTCGGCGAATGCACGCAGCCCCTCCTCCGCCATCAGCGAGACGATCGGGTTGCCATCCTTGGCGTAGAGCGCCTCCACTGCATGCGCCATGGCGTTAAGACCGCTGGCTGCGGAAAGCCGCGGGGGCAGAGACAGCGTGAGCTCCACGTCGTAGATCACCGCATTGGGCAGGATCTCGTCGCGGCGCTCGGTTGTCTTGGCGCCGTCTCTCGTCTGCCCAAGCACCGACGTGACTTCCGATCCGGCATAGGTGGTCGGAATGGCGAGATGCGGCATGCCGGTATTGAGCGCGACGGCCTTGCCCAGGCCGATTGTCGAGCCGCCGCCGATGGACACGACGCTGTCTGCGACGAGCTCCTCGCAAAGCTCCAGCGCCGCCTCCGTCACCTCCACCGGCGTATGCATCGCCGCATCGGAGAAGATGCCGACGGCGCGCTCGCCGAGAAGGCGGTATAGCCGCTCAGCGGCGGCGCGCTGGTTGGGGCCTGAGAGCACCAATGCGTTGGAGCAGCCGAAGCTGTGAACGATGTCACGCGCCTCGGTGATCCGGCCCGGCCCGAACACGACATGATGCGGCAGCGCGCGGTAGGTGAACGGCTTAAGCACAGGAATCGCCGCTGCCCGGGGCTCAAAGCAAGCTTGTGAGCTTCTCCATCGCCGCGGTGAAGCCCATCAGCGTAAGCGGCAACACGACCTCGCGGCCATCTGCATATTGCAGCGCGATGTTCAGATTGTTGCCGAGCTTCATGGCAGTGACGAATTCTTCTGTCAGCGGCATGGCGGCATAGACGCCATTCTGATCGCTGGTCTGGATGGCGACGTCGGTCACCTTGCCCTGGTCAACGCGGATGGACAGCCCCGGCGGGAAGTAAAGCCCATGCGGCAGCGTCAGGAGCATCCCCATCTGCCGGTCTTCCGATTGCGGGCGGATCACCGCCTGGACCAGCGGCTGCCCCGTCTCTTCCGCAAACAGGCTTTGCGCCATCTGGCACGTCGATTTCGTCGTGTCGCTGCTCGGCGTACACGTGACCACCCAGTCGGGCGGCGTCGGACCGGCATCCTCTGCGTCCGTCAACTCCACCGGAACTTGCAGCGCTTCGGCCGGCGCTTCTTGGGCATGGACAGGCGACGCCAGCGTGCCGATGACCAGACCGAGGACGGCCGCACGATACACAACGAGAGACATAGGTACCCCTGGAACTGAGTGGCATTAAAGCATGCCGCGCGCGGGATACAAATGATTGTTCGACGGCTGCTGGATTTTTGCGAGAACCCCGCGGCGAATCGCCGTCGTTACTCCGAAATTATATCCCCAAAAAGCTGCCAGCGCTCACCGTCAAAACGCATAAGCTGCATGTCCTGCAACGGAAAGAAGTCCGTCGCGCTCGTGGTCATGGTGATCCCCGGCAGAAGCATCGGAACGCGCACATTCTCCATGCTTGCGGCGACTTTCATGACGTTTTCGCGACTGAGATCGTCGCCAGCGGCCTCCAGGACGTGCTGCAGCGTTTTGGTCACCGCGTAGCCGTAGACCGTCAGGTTCGAGTTGCGATCGCCCTGCGGGTAGTAGTCGTCCATGAAGCCATGCCAGGCGGCCATCTCCTCATCCTCGGCCCATTGCGGATCGCTGGAATCCTTCAGATAAGCGGCGCTGATGATGCCTTTTGCCGCATCCAGCCCGGCGGGCACCAAAACGGCGCCGACGGATTGAGAAACGCTGTTGAGGATGTGCATCGGCCGCCAGCCGATTTCCGCCGCTTTGCGGATGGCCTGCGCAGCGAATTTCGGCGTCGCGACGTTCACAAAAATATCGGCTCCCGACGCCTTCAGGTTGATGATCTGGGAATCGATTGTCGGATCGGTCGTCTCATAGGGGAGCGCCGCAACAATCATGGAGTCTGCACGATCGCCGAGCCCGGCGCGCAAGCCTTCCAGGTAATCGCGGCCGTAATCGTCGTTCTGATAAAGGACTGCGATCTTGCCGTCGGGCCGGTTCTCAAGGACGTGGCGCGCATAGATTCCTGCTTCCGTGCGGTAGACCGGCTGCCACGCCATGGTCCACGGATGGTTTTTCGGATCGCCCCATTTTGACGCCCCCGTTGCGACGAAAAGCTGCGGCACCCCCTTGCCGTTCAGATAGTCGTGTATGGCGGAGTTCGTGGGCGTCCCAAGCGACGCAAAGATCAGCAGCGCATCGTCGCGCTCCACCAGCTTGCGCGCCTGCTCCAGCGTCTTCGGAGGCGAATAGCCGTCGTCATAGCTGAGAAGCTCGATCGTCCGGCCGTTGACGCCGCCTTCGGCGTTGATCTTGTCGACATAGGCCTCGATCGTCTTGCCGATCTGCGAATAGGCCGAGGCCGGCCCGCTATAGGGGCTGATATTGCCGATGCGGATGATCGTGTCGCTGACGCCCGGCAGATCGTCGGCCACCGCGTGCGGCGCGAGCACGACCATCGCCGTAGCAGAGGCAGCAAACCAAATCCGACGCCAAGGCGCACAACGCATCGCGGAACTCCTGTTCAAGACGAGCGGCCTGTGCGCGGTCCCTGCGCCAGCCCAAGTCGCCGCAAGAGACCACCTGCGCCCGCTGGCATCAAGTAGATCAGCACAACCAGGATGATTCCATAGAGCGCACCGGAGAGGCCCTTGGAGATGCCTTCAGCGATGTTGGGCGCAAAGACGATGAACGCTCCGCCTAGAAGCGCGCCGGGAAGCCAGCCGACGCCGCCCACAACCAGTCCGACAAACAAGGCGATCGACAACCAGAAAGCAAAGCTGTCGGGTGCGACGAACTGAACCACAATGGCGCTCAACGCACCCGCCACACCCGCATAGGCCGCGCTGATGCCGAAGATGAGCGTCTTATAGGCCGGCAGGTCGATACCCATGGCGCCTGCGGCGATCGGATGCTCGCGGATGGCGATAAGTGCCCGCCCGGTGCGGCTGTCCAACAGGTTGCGCGCGACCCGATAGAGCGCCAGACCAACGACAAGCGTCAGAAGGTAGAGCCATTGGTCATCGCTCAGCGGCAGTCCGAAAGGCGGCGACGGCTTGGCCAGAAAAACACCCTGCACGCTGCCGGTCCAGCCCTCTACCAGAGAGAACTTCAGGAGCGGCGGCGTGGCGAGCGCCAGCGCGAACGTGGCAAGCGCCAGATAGATGCCCTCCAGCCTGAGCGCCGGCAGACCGAACAAAAAGCCAACCAGAAAACAGATCATGGCGGCAAGCGGCAGCGTCAGCCCATAGTGCAGCCCGAAGCTGTCGATGGCGATCGCCGCAGCGTAGGCGCCAAGCGCGAAGAACGCACCGTGCCCGAGCGAGAACTGCCCGCTGATCCCGGTCAAAAGATTCAGCCCGAGAATGGCGATGGCGAAGATCATGACCTGCGTGAGCTGAAAGACGACAAAGCCACTGACCGCAAACGGCAGCGCCAGTGAAAGAGCCAACGCCGCGACGCCGGCATACGCCGCTATGCGCGCGCTTCCTGCGCTTTGCGTGACCGCGCTCACACCCGCTCCACCGGCTTCCGCCCGAACAGCCCGTAGGGCCGCAGCACCAGCACGACGACGATCAGAAGAAGCGCAATCGGGAGCTTGAGCTCAGAACCAACGACGGGAACATAAGTCGCGGCCAAATTCTCCAGGACACCGACCAGAAATCCGCCAAGTACCGCCCCGCCCGGGCTCGCCAGCCCGCCGAGCACAGCCCCCGCGAACCCGTAGAGCAGCACACTCAGCATCATGTTCGGTTCCAGGAACACAATCGGCGCAATCATCATGCCCGCCACCGCGCCGATGGCTGATGCCAGGCCCCAGCCGAGCGCCATCATCCAGCCTACCCGGACACCGACCAGCCGCGCGCTTTCAGGATTGGCCGCCGCGGCGCGGAGCGCCAAACCGAGGCGCGTGGCACGCAGGAAGAGGAACAGCGCTGCAAGCACGAGCGCAATCACGACCAGCATGCCCGCCTGATGCGCGCCGATCAGCCCCGCGCCGAAGAGCGGCGTGGTGCCGAACGGACTCGGGAACGGCTTGATGGTGAAGTCCCAGATGAAGCCGGCCAGGCTGTTGACGATCGCAAACAAGGCGACGAACACGACGAGGTGGCTGAACACCGGCGCGCGCCGAAGCGGTCTGAAGACGATGCGCTCAATCAGCACGCCGGCGACGAATGACAACGCGACCGTCGCGATAAAGGCGAGCCAGTATGGCGCGCCCCAAAGAAGCAGCTGCCAGGCGACGAAGGCGGAGAACATCCCCATTTCGCCTTGCGCGAAATTCAGGTGATGGATCGCCTGGTAGATCATCACGATAGCCAGCGCCATCAGCGCATAGATTCCACCCGTGGCGATCCCGGCGAGCACCTGCTGCGTGAAGAGCTCCATCCAGCGCCCGCAATCAGTAACCGAGATACGAACGACGCACGCCATCATCGGCAAGCATCACCGCCGACGGACCGGACTGCACGATGGCGCCGGTTTGAAGCAGATAAGCATAGTCGGTGATGGCGAGCGCCAGTGCCACGTTCTGCTCCACGATCAGAAGGCTCACCCCCTCCTCCCGCCGCACGCGGTCGAGCATCTCGAACAATTCCGTGACCAGCATCGGCGCCAGACCGAAGGACGGCTCGTCCAGAAGCATGAGTCGCGGGCGCAGCATGAGCGCGCGGCCGATCGCCAGCATCTGCTGCTCGCCGCCGCTCAGCGTGCCCGCCTGCTGCTTTCGCCGCTCCTTCAGGACAGGGAAATACGCATAGACGCGCTCAGTGTCGGCCGCCGCCTCGCGCGCCGGCCGGGTGATGGCGCCGAGCACAAGGTTCTCCTCCACAGTGAACGCAGTCAGCGTGCCGCGTCCCTCCGGCACATGCGCGACCCTCAGCCGCACGATCTCCTCTGTCGACCTTCCGGCGATGTCCTGCCCGCTAAAAATGATCTCGCCGCTGCGCTGCGTCATGCCGCAGAGCGCCCTCAGCGTTGTCGTCTTACCGGCGCCGTTTGCGCCAAGAAGGGCTGCCGCGCCGCCCTCGGCAATATCGAAGTCCAAGCCGTTCAGAACGCTGCGGTCGCCATAGGCCGCTGTCAGTCCGCGCACGGACAACAAAGCCGTCATGCCGCACGGCCGCCGAGATAGGCTTCGATGACGCGGGCGTCGTTCTGCACGGCCGCCGGTGGGCCGTCGGCGATCTTGCGCCCGAAGCTCAAAACGATCACGCGGTCGGAGATCGACATGACGAGGCCCATGTGATGCTCCGCCAGGAGCACGCTGATCCCGCGCGCATCGCAGATTGACTGAATCAACGCGCCAAGCTCGACGGCCTCCTCATGATTGAGCCCGCCAGCCGGCTCATCGAGCAGAAGCAATTGCGGATCCGTGGCCAGCGCGCGCGCCAGCTCAACACGCTTCTGCCGCGGCAATGGCAGCGCCCCCACCGGCGTCGACGCGACATCGCCGAGCGCCAGCTCATCGATCAGCGCTTCGGCGATTGCGTTGATCGCCTGCTCCGCGCGCCGTGCGCGCGGCAGACGCAACGCGTCGGCGATCACATGTCCGCCGACGCGCGCATGCGCACCGATCCGGACATTATCCAACACGCTGAGGCCGGCGAACGCCGCGACGTTTTGAAAGGTGCGCCCCACCCCACAGCGCGCGACATTGCTGATCCGCAAACCAAGCAGATCGCGGCCTGAGATGCGGATCTGGCCCGAAGACGGCGTATAGAAGCGGCTGAGGCAGTTGAAGAGCGTTGTCTTCCCCGATCCGTTCGGGCCGATCAGACCGAGAATCTCGCCGCGCTGCATGTCGAAGCTCAGGCCGTTCAACGCCGATATGCCGCCGAAGGTCACGGCGACATCGTCCACGGAGAGAAGCGCCGTCGCTTTGCCATTGTCTGCAGCAGCAGCCATCTTCCGGCTTCCTCCGGCACACCACGAAGACCCGATACGGGCTGCCGCGTCGCCGCCCGCACGCCTGTCTTAGTGCCGCCGCAGGAAGGCGTCGAGGCTCGGACCTGCGTCACTCTTGTGCTAGATGCGGCAGCGCCATGGCTGCCCGCAAGCTTGAGACCTACCGCAAGAAGCGCGACTTCCGGCAAACGACCGAGCCGGCCGGCGCCGATATCGGCGGGACGGGTGAAAGCGGCGACCTCTACATGATCCACAAGCATGACGCGACGCGGCTGCACTACGATTTGCGGCTGCAGGTCGGCGGCGTGTTGAAAAGCTGGGCCGTACCCAAGGGTCCCTCGCTCGACCCGAGCGAGCGGCGCCTGGCCGTAGAGGTGGAGGAGCACCCGCTCGAATACGGTGCGTTTGAGGGGGTCATCCCCACCGGCAATTACGGCGCCGGCGCCACGATGATCTGGGATAGCGGCACCTGGGCGCCGATGGGTGACTTGGAGAAGAGCCTGGAATCCGGAACGCTGAAATTCCGCCTTGCCGGCGACAAGCTGAAGGGCGGCTGGACATTGGCACGGCTGAAGCGGCGCGAGGGCGACCGCCAACCGAACTGGCTCCTCATCAAGGAGCATGACGATGCGGCAACGACTGACTTCGATATCCTCCAGGAGCGGCCGGAGAGCGTCGTCTCAGGTAAGTTGATTGAGGAACTGCTCAGTCCCGATGCCGCGATGTGGACCACCGGCAAGCCCGCCGCGCGGTTCAAGGCGCCGCCGGAAGCGCAACCCAGGAAGCCCGTCAAGAAGCCGACCTTGAAGCCCGGCGCGCTGAAGGGCGCGCGCAAGGCGCCGCTGCCCAAGACCTTCAAGCCGCAGCTTGCGTCTACCCTCACCGAGCCGCCCGCCGGAGACGGATGGCTGCACGAGATCAAGCTCGACGGATACCGCACTGTCGCCATCGTCGCAGACGGCACGGCAAAGCTCTTGACGCGCAACGGCCACGACTGGACCACGCGCTACGGCGACGTCGCCAAGGCTTTTGAGATGCTGCCATGCGACGCGGCGATCCTCGACGGCGAAGTGGTCGTCGCTGACGCACACGGTCACACCCGCTTCAGCGCGCTCCAAGACGCCATCGCCGAAGGCGAGACGTGGCGCATGGTCTTCTACGCCTTCGATCTGATGCATCTGAACGGCTGGGACCTGACTGCCGTTCCGCTCGCGCAGCGCAAGGCGCTCCTGGAGAAGCTCGTCGCGTCGATCCTCAACGGGACGTCCGCCATCCAGCTCAGCGAGCACGTCGTCGGCAACGGCACGGCGTTCTTCCAGCAGGCGTCGAAGATGAAGCTGGAGGGCATCATCTCAAAACGCGTCAACAGCACTTATGTCAGCGGGCGCTCCAAGACCTGGGTCAAGGTCAAAGCCAAGCCGTTGGAGACCTTTACGATCATCGGCTACACGACCTCAAAGGCCGCCGGCGGCCTGGCTGCGTTGTTTCTTGCAGAGGATCGCGGCGATGGCCTCAATCCGGTCGGCAAGGTCGGCACCGGCTTCTCCACGGATGACGCCGCCGAGCTGCTTGAGCGGCTCAATCCCCTCGCCGTCGCTAAGCCGCCCGTGACGTTCGAGGGTCCGACGCCGCGCGCCGATTGGGTTGAGCCGCGCATCAAGGTGCTGATTGAGTATTCCAATCGCACCGCGGCCGGCAATCTGCGTCACGCCGTCTTCCGAGGCATGAGCGAGCCGGCGCCGAGTCGCGCCAAGACCGCGCCCGCCAAACGCCTGATCACCGACCGACATCTGGCGTCGATCTGGGTGACGAACCCGGAGCGGCGGATGTTCTCCAAGACCGGGCCGACCAAGCTCGACCTCGCCGTCTACTACGCCCGTGTCGGCGACACCATGCTGCCGCAGCTGATCAATCGGCCCGTGTCGCTGGTGCGCTGTCCGACAGGCGACGCCAAGGATTGCTTCTTCCAGCGCCACGCCTTCTCCGGCATGCCGGCGGAGATCGGCATCTTCCCCTCCAAAAGGGGCGACAAGGAAGAGCGTGACTATCTTTTCATCAAGGACGCCGAAGGCTATCTCGCGCTGGCGCAATTCGGCGTCGTGGAGTTCCATCCCTGGGGCTGTCGCGTCGACAAGCCGGAACGGCCGGACCGCATGGTGCTCGACCTTGATCCCGGCGACGGCGTTGCGTGGCGTGATGTCGTGGACGCCGCCTTCACTGTCCGCGATGCGCTTGAAGAACTCGGCCTCGTTCCTTTCGCAAAGACGACCGGCGGCAAGGGCATTCACATTGTCGTGCCCGTCAATCGTCGTCACAGCTGGAAAGAGCTGCATGAGACAAGCGGCAAGATCGCCGCCCGGCTGGCCAAGCGCCATTCCACGACCTTCGTCACGACTATGGCCAAGAAGGAACGGCGGAACCGTATCTTCTTGGATTTCCACCGAAATGCCCGTTCAGCGACCGCCGTCGGCGCCTATTCCTTGAGAGCACAGAAAGACTTACCCGCATCCGCCCCCCTCCACTGGGAGGACCTTCGCTCAATCGACGCCCCCGGTGATTTGAACTACGCTACGATACCGAGCTTTTTAAGCAATTCCGGCGATCCTTGGGCTGGGATCGAGGCCAGTGCCTGCGCGCTCGGGGCGGACTTGGCGCGCAAGCTGGCGAGCGAGTGAGAGGGTCATGTCATGGCGCCGCGTGCAAGCTGGAAGGGATATCTGAAACTCTCGTTGGTGAGCTGTCCGGTGCGGCTTTACAACGCCACCAGCTCCGGCGAGCGGATCGCGTTCAACATGCTGCACAAGGACACGCACAACCGCGTGCAGATGAAGCCGGTCGATCCGGAGCTCGGGTTGGTGGAACGGAGCGACCTCGTCAAGGGCTATCAATACGAGAAGAACCAATACGTCATCCTCGAAGAGGAGGACTTCGAGAAGGTCCGCATCGAGACGACGGAGACGATCAACATCGAAGCCTTTGTCGATGAGGGCTCCGTTGATGTGCTCTTTCAGGACTCGCCTTACTACCTCGCGCCGGACGGCGCAGTGGCGGAGGAGACGTTCGTCGTCATTCGCGAGGCGATGAAGAAAGCCAAGAAGATGGCGATCGCGCGGATTGTGCTGTCCAGCCGCGAGCGCGTCGTCACCATTGGCGTGCGCGACAACGGCATGCTGGTGCGCACGCTGCGTCAGTCCAAGGAAGTCCGCGGCCAGAGTGCTTATTTTGAGGACATCCCCGCTGACGGCGCCGATCCCGAAATGCTGGACCTTGCCCTGAAGCTGATTGAGCAGAAGGCAGCCGATTTCGACGCGGGCGAATACAAGGATCGCTACGAAGAGGTGCTCCTCAGCGTCATCAAGGCGAAGATCGCCGGCGAAGAGCCGGTGATGGCGGCTGCACCTGCACGCGGCAACGTGATCAACCTCATGGATGCGCTGAAGAAGAGCCTGGAGGGCGAGAAGCCGCCTGCCAAGAGCAAGGCCCGCAAGGCGCCGGTGAAGAAAAAAGCCGCACCGAAACGGAAGAGCGCATGATACAGGAGGCGGATGACGGTCGAAGGCGCGATATTCGCCATTATCGGAGCGCTTGACGCCTTTCCGCAGCGCTTGGCGGCGCGAGAGATCGAGGCGCGCGGCGGCGCGCTCCGCCGCGGCGTCTCACGCGGCACCTCAGTCGCGATTATAGGCCACCGGCTCGTTCAGAAAAGCGACGCGGACCGCATCGACAAGCGCCTGCAGGAAGCGCGCGCTGCCGGCGCTACACTCATCAGCGAGCACGCCTTCCTGCGCCTCCTGGGCCTGGCGCGCGAGCCTGAGGACCATCGCCAGCTCTCCGCCGCCGAGCTCATGGACAAATCGGGGCTCGACCCCGCCTCCTTTGACCGCCTTCGCCTGTTCGATATCTTCAGCGTGGCGGAAGAGCCCTTCGGCTTCCGTGATCTCGTCGTCGCCCGTCAATGCGCCGGCCTGATCCGAGACGGCGTGGATTGGATCACGCTGATCCGCGCCGTCCAGACGCGAAGCCCCATCTCATCCGATGGCGGGCTGTCGCAGGTGCGGCTGGAGCGCTCCGAATGGAATCGCGTGCTGATGCGCTCCGGCGACGCGCTGACGGAGCTATCCGGTCAGCTCATCCTCGACTTGCCGGAAGAGGCCGACAGCGTCGACGCGTTGTTCGACGACGCCAAGGACGCAGAGGACGATGAGGATTGGGCGCGCGCCACTGCGCTCTACCGGCGCTGCCACGCCATGGAGCCGCGCGACCCGGTGATCGCCTTCAACCTCAGCCACGCATTGCTGCAGCAGGATGAGCTGGCCGGCGCCCGCCGTGCGCTCAACACAGTGCTGAAGCTCGACCCGACATTCGCCGAGGCCTGGTTCAACCTGGCATCGGTCGCGCGCCGCGAAGACGACATTGCCGGCGCCCGCCGGCACCTCTTAAAGGCGATCGAAGCCGACGCAGACTATCCCGATCCGATCTACAATCTGGCGCTTCTGGAGTTTGAGGCCGGCAAGCACGACGAGGCCGTGCGGCTGTGGTCGCGCTATCTGGAGCTCGACCCGGATTCTGAATGGGGACACAAGGCGCGGCAGGGCCTGCAGCTCATCGCCTTGATGAAAGGCCCGCGTGAGCCAGGCGACACCGGCGCCAGCAAGAACCACGGTCTGCGCATCGTCGGATGAGATTTCTCCACACCGGTCCTGAAGATGCACCCGCCTGTCTGCTCCTGGCGCATGGGGCGGGCGCGCCGATGGATTCCCGCTTCATGAACGAGTTTGCCGAGGCCCTGGCCGAACACGGCCTGCGTACGAGCCGGTTCGAATTCGCCTATATGGCCGCGCGACGCACCGGCGCCGGACGCAAGCCGCCGCCGCGCGCGGAGCGCGTCATGGATGAGTTTCGCGACGCGGTCGCGGCGTTGACGGCCGACCGGCCGCTCTTCATCGGCGGCAAGTCCATGGGTGGCCGCGTGGCGAGCATGGTCGCCGACGAACTGCACAAAGAGCAGGCCATCGCGGGGCTCGTGTGCCTTGGCTATCCGTTTCACCCGCCCGGCAGGCCGGAGAAGCTCAGGACCGCACATTTGGAAACGCTGTCGGCGCCCACGCTGATTTGCCAGGGCACGCGCGACCCCTTCGGCACTGAGGACGATGTCGACGGCTACAAGCTGTCGTCGGCGATCGCATTCCATTGGGTGCCTCATGGCAACCACGACTTCCGCCCGGCCAAGGGCTCCGGCGTGACGGCCAAGGAGAATCTTGCAGGCGCAGCACGCGCCGTCGCGGATTGGATGGGGGCGAAGGCCGCCTCGAAGGACGGAATGAAGGAGCCGTAATGCGGCGCCAGCAGGCGCGGCCTGCCCTCTCCCCTGGTGGGAGAGGGTGGCCCTTCGCGTCAGCGAAGGGTCGGGAGAGGGGGAGAGCTGGCGTTGGCCCCCTCACCCGGCCGCTGCGCGGCCGACCTCTCCCCAAGCGGGAGAGGAAGGGAGCGTGCTGCACGCAAGGTGGCCCCTGTGCCCGAAGCGAGGTCCGATAGGACCATTCTTCGACCGCCGGCTTGACAGCACCTGAAACACGGAGCACCGGAAACGCAGCCGGCGGAGTGCCCGCCCTGGGAGAGCAAGCGTGCGCCAGATCGCGATCATGGAATGGGGCGGCAAGGTCGGCGCCGTCGACGCTCCGACGCCGGAGCCGACCGGGACGGAGGTCCTGGTGCGGGTCGAAATGTGCGGCGTCTGTCACTCCGACGTCCATATCTGGGACGGCTATTTCGACCTCGGCGGCGGCCGCAAATGGGAGATGTCGTCGGCCGTCGACCTGCCCTTTTCGCCGGGCCACGAGATCGTCGGCACGGTCGCCGCAATGGGCCCGGACGCGGCCGACGCCGCGGGTGTCCAAATCGGCAGAAGCTACGTCGTCTATCCGTGGATCGGATGCGGGACGTGTTCACGCTGCGCCGGCGGCGAAGAGCTTCTCTGCGACAGCCCCGTTTCACTCGGCGTGCGCTGCACTGGCGGCTACGCTGACCATATCGTCGTGCCGCATCCGCGCTACCTGGTGCCCTATGACGGCCTGGCCAAAGAGCTCGCCTGCACCTATGCCTGCTCCGGCATCACCGCCTATTCGGCGCTGAAGAAGGCAGAGCACCTCCAGGCCGACGACTGGCTCGCCATCATCGGCGTGGGCGGCGTTGGCCTGTCGGCCGTCCAGCTTGCCGATGCCGTCGTGGGATCGCGCGTCGTCGCCGCCGACATCGACCCGGCGAAGCGGGCGCACGCCTTGACCGCCGGCGCGGAGGCCGCGCTCGACAATGGCGCTGAGGACGCCGTCAAGGAGGCGAAGCGCACCACCGGCGGAGGCCCGGCCGCCGCGATCGACTTTGTCGGTGCGCCCGCGACGTTCGAATACGCAACAAGCATTGTTCGGCGCGGCGGGCTTGTGGTGGTCGTCGGGCTCTTCGGCGGCGAAGTCACGCTGCCGACCATGACCTTCCCCAACAAGCTTTTGACGATCACCGGCTCCTATGTCGGCACGCTCGACGATTTGAAGGCCGTGATCGCATTGGCGCAAGCCGGGAAGCTGGCGCCCATTCCGGTCACGCAGGTCCCCGCCGCTAAGGCCGGCGAGGCGCTCAGCGACTTGAAAGAGGGCGGCAAGGTCGTGGGCCGCGTCGTGCTGGTGCACGATTAGCGCATCCACAGGGGTCAGCTTTCCCGGCACGCCTATACAATGGTTATTGCGGCGCCCGCCCCATCCACGCCGTCATGCCCGGACTTGATCCGGGCATCCATCCCGTGACGCTTGCGGCCCGCCTCATCCTGAGATGCTGGATTGCTGGGTCAAGCCCGGCAATGACGACAGAGAGGTCCGATGACGCACAAAGCCGACGCACCGCCCTAAAGCGCTTCAGCCCCGGTCTCGCCCGTGCGGATACGCATGGCCGTCTGCAGGTCGAACACGAAGATCTTGCCGTCGCCGATCTTGCCGGTGTGGGCTGATGTGCGGATCGCCTCCACCGCCTTGTCGGTCAGCGCCTTGTCCACCGCCATCTCAAGCTTCAGCTTGGGAATGTAGGTGATCTGATATTCCGCGCCGCGATAGATCTCCGTGTGGCCTTTCTGCCGGCCGTACCCCTTCACCTCCGTCACCGTCAGGCCGTGGATGTTGACGGCCGTCAGAGCGTCGCGGACCGCGTCGAGGCGGTGCGGCTGGATGATCGCAATGATCCAATTCACGGGGAATGCTCCTTCTCCAGAGCGTTATCGCGCTGAAGCGCTCCAACGCTCTATCTCTTTGTTTGAGCATGACCTTATCCGAAAAGCGGCGTCCGCTTTCCGGGATCATGCTTTAGAGGCTGTAGCCGCGCTCGCCATGCGTGGCGTAGTCGAGGCCGTCGATCATGGCCTCTTCCGGCACGCGCAATCCGCAGGTCGCCTGCGTGATCTTGATGATCACGTAGCTGGCAAGCGCCGACCAGATCAGCGTCACCACGCAGCCGATCACCTGCACGCCGAACTGGCTTCCCACGCTCATCCCGTCCGCCAATCCGACGCCGCCGAGCGCCGCCGTCGCAAAGAACGCCGCAAGCAGCGTTCCGGTCAAACCGCCGACGCCGTGCACGGCCAAAACGTCGAGCGAATCGTCGATGCGCAGGCGCCGCTTCACGATGTCCACGGCAATGTAGCAAAACACGCCACCCGCCAGGCCCAGGCAGATACCGCCGGCCGGGCCGACAAAGCCGGAGGCCGGCGTGATGGTCGCAAGCCCCGCGATCGTGCCCGTCACCAGGCCGACGACCGATGGCTTGCCGTATTTCACCCATTCAATCACCATCCAGACCAGCGAGGCGACCGCCGCCGACATATGGGTCACGAGCATGGCCATGGCCGCGTCGCCGCCGGCCGCTAGAGCGCTGCCGGCATTGAAGCCGAACCAGCCGACCCACAGCATGCAGGCGCCGACCATCACCAGCCAGGGCGCATGTGGCGGGCGCACGCCATCGGGAAAGCCCGGGCGCGGGCCAAGCTGCCACGCAATCACCAGAGCCGACACGCCGGCCGTCAGATGCACCACAATGCCGCCGGCGAAATCGAGCACGCCGAGCCCGGAAAGCCAGCCGCCGCCCCACACCCAATGCGTCACCGGCGCATAGACGACGATCAGCCACAGCCCGGAGAAGACCAGTACGGCGGAGAACTTGATGCGCTCAACAAACGCCCCGACGATCAGAGCCGGCGTGATGATGGCGAACGTCATCTGAAACATGAAGAACAGCGATTCCGGGATGCCCGTGCCGTCCACAACGGCATCGCGCGTCAAACCGATCAGCAGGAACCGCGACAGCCCGCCGATCAGCGCATTGCCCTCCGCGAAGGCGAGGCTGTAGGCGGCGACGAACCAGATCACCGACGCCATGCACGCAATGGCGATGCAGTGCATCAGCACGGAGAGGATGTTCTTCGATTGCACCAGGCCGCCATAGAACAATGCCAGCCCCGGCAGCGTCATGAACAGCACAAGCGCCGTTGAGGTCAAAATCCACGCTGTATCCCCGGTATCGATCATGGAAGAGCCCCCCGGCCAATGTGCCACGATATCGGCCCGCAGGGCCTCGGTGGCGTTTCTTGCCCAAAAGATATAGACGCGCAAGCGCTGCGCTCAGGCTTCGACGCCGCGGACGGTGACAATATTGGCCGCCTGTTGGGCTCAACCCAAAGCAAGGAGAGAGGCGAATGCCGGCACCGGATACGATCGCCGCAAGCGATGTGCTGAACGCCAGCAAAGGCATGCTGCAGAAGCAGCTCTACGCGATCTTCACCGAGCCGACATCCGGCATGGGGCCGGTCTTAGAGATGCTGGAGAACCACCTCGACTTTCAGGTCGACCTTGAAAAACGCGGGATCATGGTCGCCGCCGGCCCGTTTTGGACCGACGATGAGACAAGCTGGGCCGGCGAGGGCATGGTGATCGTGCGGGCAGGTTCGCGCGGAGAGGCCGTGGCGATCGCTGAAACCGACCCGATGCATCAATCAGGTGCGCGGCGCTTCACCGTTCGGCCATGGCTGATCAACGAGGGCACAATGACCCTCAAGGTCGGGTTCTCTGATCAGCGCGCCGAGTTTCTGTGAGGATCGCCGCGGGCGACGGGATTCGGCTATGAAGCGCGGATGACTGGCCTATCGCCGCTCGCCCTGCGCGAGCCCTTCGGGCGGCTGCCGACGACGGACCTCTATTTCCTGAACCCGCTCCGCGCACTCAGGCGCAGCGCGGCTGGCGCGCGCATGCCGCCGCCGCGATGCCTTGCGCCCAATGTCTACGCAATCGGCGGAACCGGCGTGATCGTGCGTTACGGCGGCGAAGGCGACATCGACCGGCTGCGGCGCGCCGGCATGCGCCAGCTTGTCTACATCATCGACGACGACATCGCCGCCGGTGCCGACGACAAGCTCCTGCCCGCGCGCTACCGGGAGAAGCTCGCCGCGTTCGCCCACGGGCCCTGGCGGACACTGTGCGACGCGGCCGACATCGTCATCGTGCCCGGCGCGTTCCTTGCGGAGACTTACGGGGCGAAAGCCCGCATCCTGCCTCCGGCTTGGCGGGACGATCCGCCGCCCCACCCCTCAGACGGATCGCAGGTGATCGACATCGTGCATCTGGGGACCGGCTCGCACGCCTCCGACTTGAGCGCTGTCGCACCGGCGATCGCCGATACGCTGGACGCCCACCCACACGCACGGCTGACGCTGTTCACCCTGGCGGAGCCGCCACCGGCGCTCAGCGGGCACAAACAGTTGCGCATCAGCCGTCCGATGCGCTGGTGGCGCTACAAACGCGCGCTGCCGCGCATGCGCTATCACTTGGCGCTCTATCCCCTCGCCGATACGGCGTTCAACCGCGCGCGATCAGCCAACAAGCTCTTCGAGCACGCATTGACCGGCGCCGCATCGCTGATGTCCCCCAACCCGGCGCTCCGCGATGCAGCGGGCGACATTCCCGGGCTTTTCGTCGAAGGCGGCGTTGAGGAATGGGCCAAGCAGCTCAACGCTGATCTCACCGACCCCGATGCCATGCGCCGGCGCACGGCGAAGACCCGCGAACGCATCGCCGCGACCGCGCCGCTCCAAAGCGCGATGACCGCCTGGCGCGCCATCCTGGCGGAGACGAGCGGTCTCAATGGCTGACGAAGGCTAAAGGCGCGCCGCCGCACGCAGCTCCGCCACGCCCTCCTTCAGCGCCAGATGCGCCGGCAGGCCGGTCCGTTTCATCTGCTCGGCAATCCACGCCACGTGAACGAGCCTCACCTCGACCGGAATGCGCGGCAATTTGAGCGCCTGCGCAATCGCCATCCGATGCTTGCCGCCGAGAAGCCGGATGATCGTGCCGTCGGCGCCGATGGCCACGCCCACATCGCGCTCACCGGCATCGACCGCGATGGAACGCAAGCGGCGATGCTTGAGCCGGAGGCGATGGAACCTGCCCAAGACAGTGTGCCGAACGATGCCGCACTTGCGGGCGCTTTTGATTAGATCGTGGCAATAGATGATGTAGGCGTCGATGCGATCCGTCGACGACATCAGCACGCCGTGCCGGTAGGCCGGCCTGCCGACTTCAATGCCCCGCATCAGATTCAGGTAGGTTTGCGTGTGGCGATAATCTGCCGGCCCGGCGACAAGCTCGCACATCTCCTTGTGGATCGGCGACTCGTCGATCCGCGATATCACACCATCCCAGTCCGCCGCGTCCAGGAAGGACCACCCCATCCACCGGGCGCCACGCGGCGTTATCACCTCATCGCTGATGCGATGAACCAGGGCTGCCGGGTCCAGATCAAGGTGGAGGGCGGCACCGTAATAGCCCGCCGCATGTTCAGGCGGCAGGTCGACCGCCTGTTGGCCGGCATGCAGAGACGCGACGGCTTTGTTCAGGCGGCCGGGAAAGACGAACCGCGACCCAAAGATCGGCGCGCCAGCACGCGCCGCCATGTGTTCCAGCGGGCCCTGGCGTTTGGCGACGTGACGGGGTGCTGGCCGGTACGCGACCGTCGCGCGCTGGGCCTGTGTGTCCAATCCGAGCCTGTCGTGGAAGTTCATCGAATACGCAAGCAATGACGACCGTGACTGTGATAGGCGACCGCCAAGCCGTGAATCACGGCACGACGGCGCATCTCAGTTACCCCGACGCGCCATCAGGCGTAAAGTTTGCCCCATGTAAAGCGCCCGCGCGGCGGAAAACTGCGCCAGCCGAACCAACCGCTGGACCGGCGACGGCGCCTGCCCTGCCGCGCTCGCCAGCCGCTTGATCAGGAGCTCCGGCGGGCACCGGAGGCCGCTGACCGGGTCAAGGTAGGATGGGTAGAGGATCAGCGCGGCCGCCACGAGTTCGTCCAATGTGCGCAAACGGGAGCGTCGCTCAACCGGGCAGAGATCCTCCGTCAGGCCCCATCCCGCAAAAAACGGCTGGCCGTGTGTTGTCACCGGTTTGCCGCGTAGAAGCGCCTCAAAGCCGGCAAGCGATGTCATCGTCTCCATGCGGTCGCAGACACCGATGAGGTCGAGGATCGATGTCTCCGTCACCACGCGGTCGGCGAACGCCAACGCCCGCTTCTCCTCCACACGGCCGCGACGAATGCCCGCCTCCACATCGGGATGCGGCTTGTAGAGCACGAAAGCGTCGCCGTGGCGGCGACGCACGGCCTCCAGAAGCGCAATGTTGGTCTTCAGCCGCGGTGAGCCAAGGCGGATGGAGGCGTCGTCCTCCACCTGTCCAGGCACCAAGATGAGCGGACGGCCGCCGGTCTCCACGTGCACCTCGCGCCGCCCGGCAACATTATATTTGGTCGTGCCAGCGGAGACGATCAGCTGGCGCAATCGGCGCGCACGATCGACGATATCCGAAGCAATGTCGGCTTCGTTCAAGAGCCGCTCAAGATCGCTGATCTGCGTGGAATCGTAGAAAATGCCGCTTCCGTCGAACACCAGCGAGGACGGCAGAACGAACGTCGCGCCGAGCCCGCTGGAGCGAACAAACCCATCCTCCACCTGCTCCAGCCTTATGCCGGCTTCCGCGCAGGCCGATTTCAGCTTGGTGTTGTCACGCGACGCCCAGGCCACGATACGGCCGGAACGCTTTTTGGCGGCGTCCAGCGCCGCCGCCATGTTCCGATGATGAACCGGCGGCCCGCCGGGGCCGTCCAGCATGCGATCGATCGGACGGCGCTTCCAGCCGGCGATGCGATAGCAGACCGGCGGACGTGCCTGCTCCAAGAACCGGTCCCGCATCCAGGCGAGTTGCTCAGCCGCCTCCGCGAACGTGATCTCGTTCCGCGCGTAAGCGTCGAAATAGCGTGCGTAGCGCAGATAATAGGCGGCAAAAAGCGCCTGCACGGAGCCTTGCGACGGCCGTGTGATCTTCGGCGACCGATCCTCAGTAAAGCCCCAGCCGGAATAGAACGGGGAGCCGAAGCACACGACACGCTTACCCGCGAGCGCCGCCTCCAAGCCAAGGCCGGACGACACCGTATAGACAATATCCACGACATCCAGGAGCGACCACGGATTGACCGATTCGGCGATCACCTTCACCCGGTCGCCCGGCCTGACGTCTGCGAGATATCCCTGCCGTCGCCCGGAGAGCACGTCGGGATGCTGCTTGACGATGATCTCGGCTCCCGAGTTCTCCTCAAAAGCTGCAGCAAGCATGGCTGAGAAGGATCGCTCATCCGCCAACGCGCCCGGGATCGACTGATCCCCAAAAACCTGGTCAAGCACCAGCACGCGCGGCGTGTCGCCGGTGAGCCCCAATTGGGTGGGGCTCAGATCCGGGCCGGCATTGTATTTTGAAAGCCTGTGCCGCCTGAGCGCGGCAATGGCCTCATCAGCGCCGGCCGCCGCAGGCGCGTCGAACCGGCTTGGATCGGCCACGAACGCAACCAGGTCCGATGGCGCGTCGGCCCAGTAGTAAATACCGGCACGATCCATCACCAAGCTCATCGGCGGCTGAGAGGGTCCGGGGCGCACGGAACGCAGTGGCCCGTCTTCAAATGCGATGAACGGCGCTCCATGCCGTTCCGCAAGGCGCCTGGCGCGCGCCGCCGTCGCCCGGCGCCCCCATCCGGCCACCGCATCGAAGCGGGGTCGCCTTACGCCATCCCAACGCACCGGAAGCATACCGGTCAGCGATGCGATCTCTCGCTTCAACCGCCATAAGCCGTTGGTAAGGATCGCTATTCTTTGCATATGCGCCGATTAGGTCGAGCTGTGCAGAAGTGCAACAGTGGCTGCTGTTTCTTTGAAGGGCGAGCATGTCGGCATCGCGTAATGCCGGGTCGGAGTTTAATGGGCACGTCTAACGTGCTAGATGTGTCCCGTCATCCAAGCGATTGAGTCGGCAGCGGCGAAGCGGCGTTCTGGCAGAGCTAATTGGCCGAATCCTAAGGGATACCTCCCGGGGGGAGTAATGGTTGTCGGCTTTGGAACGAAGCGCTCGTTCCTCTTCCTGCAGGGGCTGGCCACACCGTTCTGGTTGCGGCTCGGCAAGGAAATCGAAAGCCGGGGCCATTCGGTTCATCGCATCCTCCTAAGCGGCGGCGACCGCCTGTTCTGGCCGAAGAGCGGCGCGGTGAGCTATCGCGGACGTTTCGACGGCTGGCGCGACTTCCTTGGCGGTTTTCTCCACCAGTCGGGCATCACCGACATCGTCCTCTTCGGGGATTGCCGGCCTTATCATAAGGTCGCCCTGGCCTTGGCGCGCTCCCGCGGCATCGCCGTCCACGTCTTTGAGGAAGGCTATTTCCGCCCGGAATGGATCACGCTGGAGCGAGAAGGCACCAACGCGCATTCCAGCCTGCCCCGCGACGCTGAAACCATTCTCCAGGAAGCTGAACGGATCGGCCCCCGAGATGAATCGGCGCAGCACGTGAGCGGCGGGTTCTCACGCCGGGTCTTCTGGGAGGTCTTGAACCAGACCGCGATGTTGGCGCTGACGCCGCTTTATCCGCACTATCGGCGCCACCGGCCGGAGCATCCGGTGGTCGAGATGTGCGGTTGGCTGAAGCGCCTCTTCAAGGGGCCCTATGAGCGGCATCACACGATCCGCATGTCGCGTTATCTGCAAACGACCGGCCGCCCCTATTATCTGCTGCCGCTCCAGCTTGAGACCGACTACCAGATTCGCAGCCATTCCTCGTTTCGGTCGATGGAGCAGGTCCTGCAGGTGACGATGGAGTCATTTGCCAAGTCCGCGCCATCCGACACCATGCTCGTTGCAAAGCTTCACCCTCTGGACAACGGACTGGCGAACTTCCGCATGCAGGCGGAACGGATTGCGCGGAAACTGAACCTCGTCGACCGCGTCATCGTCATGGATGGCGGACATCTGCCCACTCTTTTGGCCAAGAGCGAGGGAATCGTGCTGGTCAACAGCACGGCGGGCCTGTCGGCCCTCCATCGCGGACGTCCGTTGAAGGTTCTTGGCAACGCGATGTACGATGTGCCGGGCCTCACGTTCCAGGGGTCGCTTGACGACTTCTGGCTGAACGGGTCGGAGCCGGATGCGGAGCTGTTCGCCGCCTTTCGCCGGGTCGTATTGGCACGAGCCCAGGTCAATGGAAGCTTCTTCACCCGCAAGGGAATAAAGCTGGCCGTGGACGCCGCAACAGACCGCATGCAGGTGGTGACCGCAGCGCCTATCGTGCTCGCCACGCCCCAGCCGGACGAAGACGCGGACCTGGCGCCGGTTGCCCCGCCGGCGCTCGCCAGCCACTAACGGCGGCTCCCCCACATTATTGTTGCTGCTGCCCGGCCGTTGTGCCGGCGCCTTTTTGTTCTGGCCGTTTTTAGTCGCTGGCCGGAGCGCTTTAGGCCTCGACTTGGTGCTCCAAGTCGCGCGCCGCCGCTTCCGCCCCATCCGCATCACGCCGGAAGACGCGCAAGCGAATGCCGTTCTCCGACCGTAGGGTCAGCCGCGCGATGGGGCGCGGTGTATGGCCCTTGACGGGCTCGAAGCGAAAGTGACGGGCCAGCAACGCCAGGATCAGTATCCCCTCCTGCATGGCGAAGGAGGCGCCCAAGCACACGCGCGGCCCGGCGCTGAAGGGCAGATAGGCCGCACGCTGCGATTCGCGGCTTTCCGGGTCGGAAAACCGGTCTGGGTCGAAGACGTCCGACCGATCCCAGTACTTCTTGTGCCGCTGGATGAGCCATGGGGACACGAAGATCATCTCACCCGGCTTCACCTGCTTATCGCGGAAAGTCACAGGCTCGCTTGCGTCGCGGCTCATGAACGATACGGGCGGATAGAGACGCAGCGCCTCACGGAAGACGTCGCGCGCGAACTTGAGGTTCTTCATGTCCCCAAACGCCGCGCGGCGATCGCCGAAAGCCGCCACGGCCTCCGCGTGCAGGCGATCCTGTACATGCGGGCAATTGGCAATGAGATAAAGCGCCCAGCCCAGGACGCTGGCTGAGGTTTCGTGGCCGGCCAGAAAAAGCACGGAGATCTGATCCACCAGATCCTTCCGCGTGAACGCTTCGCCCGTCTCGGGGTCTCTGGCCTCCAGCAAGGAGGCCAGGATGTCCTTACGCTGCACCGCCTCGCCAGCGGCAAGTTCGTCCTGCCGATCTTGGATGCCGCGCTCAAGCAGCCGGCGGATGATGTTCCCCTGGCGGCGCGCAAAGAAGCGCCCAAGCGAAAGCCATTTCGGAACGCCGGCCAGTTCCCACACGCCATGTGCGTAGGCGAGCTCCTGGAAGCGCACGAACGCACGGAATATCTGCTGCGATTCTTCGCTTTCCAGCGGCCGGGAGTAGATCGTCCTGAAGATGATATCGGCGGTCACATGCGTGGTTTCCTCGTCGATCGCCACCACGTCGCCGTCGGCGTGTCTATGGAAGCGGGCAACCATGTCCTCCGTCGCCTCCCGCATGAGTGGAAAGACATCGCGAATGCGCGCCTGATCGAAGGCCGGGTCCAGCATGCGGCGCTGCTTGCGCCACAGCGCGCCGTTGGAGACGAACACGCCGGTTCCCATCAGATATTCGAGCATCACGCCCATCGACGTGCTCTTCGGAAAGCGGTCGGCCTCCTTGACGAGCACGCGGTTCACCAGATCGGGCTGATTGACGAAATAGCAGCGGCGCGATGGCGTCCACACATCGCCCATATGCATGGAGTAGGAACGGTCGTAGAGCACCGAGATCGACGAATGGCGGACGTCAATGATGCGCCGCCACGGCGACAGCTTGCGGGTACGCGACTTTGGCTTTGGGGGGATGTAGTCGCTCAAGGCGTTACCGAACTCCGAGCGCCGGCCACGGGGAGCCGCCGACGAGGGGTTGCCGCGAACATTAAGCACATCGCGGAAGCACGAGAAAGCGGTGCACAGATGGCGTTAGTGTGGTGGGTTTGAAGTCCCTATCGTCATTCCGGCGGGCTCATCAGTGGAACTTCAAACCCCAAACCACACGAAGTTCAACATCTTGCCTAGTGTCCTTATCGAATCTGAAGTTTCGTTCGGAGCGGGCTGAACACTGATGCGGACTTCAGATTCGGGACACGAGCTTCAGACCACGCTCCACACCAAAAGCCGTGCGTCGACCGGCTGCCGTCGTGCCCCCGCCCCTTCAAGGCCAACAGCGGCCATTTTCTCTTAACTTTTGGGCAACTGTATCCAAATAGCTTCACAGTGGTGCGAGGAATCCGCTATAGAGTTCGAGTGACCGAGCCGGTTTCGGGGCTGAACAGGGACGTGCGGTGTGACGGGTTGGCTTGCCGGCCGACGCGGAAAACCACCGTAAGTGTGCTCAAATTGCCTCACCACGGCACGGAGAAACGGGATAAGGTGCAGCGGGCATCGATTTGGAGGTTTAGGCATGGATGATCTTCTACTTATGTCGCGCCGGACCGTGGCCAAGCTTCTGGGCGTTGGTCTCGTCGTGGCGCCGATAGCAGCAACGACCGCGCGGGCGGGCGATGATTATGATGAGGAGGTCGATGACACTCAGGACGTCAGTTCGCCCTCAATCGACGAAGATGATAACGATGACGATGACGACGACGACAACGGCTCCTATGAAAAGCCGGATGATGATGGCTGCGGGGCCGACGACCCCTGCCAGAGTGTTCGCTAGGCTCGGCGGTGCCATGACCGTCCGTTGGTGTCGCTGCTGCTGACACCAGTCAGGTCTGTCAAAATAGCCAGCCTTGCGGCTGGCTATTTTTTTGTGCGATTTTGCCCAGTGTGGTGGGTTTGAAGTTCCTTTGTTGTCCGCCGGACGCTTTTGCGGATAGGAACGGCGCATATGCGTTAGAGCATGATCCCGAAAAGTGGACACCGTCTTCTCGGATAAGATCCTGCTCCAGCAAAAAGAGTGAGTCTCCGGTCTGATTCAATCAGAATGGAAAAGGCTCCAGAACAGTCTTTCGCGATGGCGGATATCGAGGAGGCTCAGATATGGTCCATAGGAGTTCGCTTGTTGCGGTGGCGGTGCTTGCCGCAATCGGTCTTGCCGCTTGCTCTGCGACGTCGCAGCGATCTCAGGATCGGGGCTATGCGTGGGCACGAACCGACGGAACCATAATCTCCGGCAATCCAGCTCTTCTGGAGCAGGCCCGGCGTGACATTGCACATTGTCAAGCTGCCACAAAAGCCACCGACGTGAGCATGAAGGCGTGCATGCTGGACCGCGGCTATCACTTCGTGGCGCTGAAGCCGGGTGATCCCTCCACGAATTTAGATCTATAGACGACGCCGCATTGGCCTGAGTTTCGGCCTGGCACGGCCGGCCCCTCTCTCCCCAAGGGGAGAGGAAGGGAGTGTGCTGCGCGCGAGGCGGCCTCACCTCCCCTTCGATACTCGCCTTGGCCCGAAGAAACAGGACAAAAAGAAAGCCCGGCCGAAGCCGGGCTTTCCGTATTCAAGCTCTGAGTGCGATCAGAAGCTGCGCTGCACGCGCCACATGACACTCCAGAGATCGTAGTCGGCCCTGACATCGTTGGGATTGAGGCCATTGCCGTTCACGTTCGTGAAGTCGTAGCTGTTGTAAGCCACTTCCGGACCCATGATGAGACCAGAGACAGGCTCCCAGCTCGCGCCGGCGAGGATCGACCAGAACTGATAGTTGTCGGCGTTGTTCTCTTCTTCGTAGTCGTAGTACGAACCGCCGATCCAGCCGGTCCAGTTGGCCATCAGCGGGCCCTTCAGACCAGCGCGGATGCCCCACGCCTCGTTCTGGTTATCGCCCGTCGGGCCGTCGATGTCGCCCCAATTGCCGATGTCGCTGGAGACATACTTGACGGCGCCCTCAGAGTAACCGCCCTGCGAGCTGAACACCCAGCCGCCCGGCAGGTTGAGGGAGAGGCCACCACCGACTGCGAAGCCGATACCGTCACCGTTGACGTCATTGATGTGGCGAACCGCGCCCATGATCTGAGCGGAACCCCAGCCCTGGTCAACGCGGATGTTGGCAACGCCGTCCGGCGCTTCCAGGCCCTCGTAGTCGTCATCACCGTCAGCGCGGCGACCGATGGAGTCCGGGTCCTCAGCTGAGATCGTGAACGAGAAGCCGTTCCCGCCAGCGAAGGTCCAAGCGAACAGCGTCGCTTCACCCGTGCCCGCTTCCTCGCCGAGGCGGAAGCCCCAGCCCATGCCACCGTAGAAGTCGAAGAACGACCCCGTGTGACCAGCGGTGTAGGTGCCCCAGTCGTTGCTGACCTGAATGTAGGCCGCAGCGAGGTTCGAGGACGTCGGGTAGGTGGCCACGCCTGAGCGATTTGCAGTCGTGTTGCGACCACCCACGGTCATCTCAAGCGCGATGTAGGCACGGACGAGACCGAAATCCGTCTGCGTGCGGGCATCGAGCAGGATGTGACCACGAGCCTGGGTCGTGTAGTTGTTCACGTTAGCGGCCGGAACGCCGTAGCGCGCCGTCAGGTCGGCATTGTCGCCCCACACACCGCCCGACTGAACGCGGACATAACCGCCGACACGCAAGCAGGTGTCAGTCCCCGGGATGTAGTAGAATCTCGCCCCGAAGGCGTCGCAGATCCGGACGTAGTCGACCGGCTCGACGACGGGAAGGTCGGCGGCCAGCGCCCCGGTGCCGGCGGCCAGGACTGCCGCGGAGCCGAAGAGTAGGCTCTTGAGTTTCATTTTAGACCTCCAGTCCAAGTTGCTTGGCCGGGGTAATTGGCCCCCGCCCCTTTGCTGCCCCCCAAGGAACAGCGGCCGCCGATCGGCTGCCTGAGGTGACACTATCCATCCATCCGGCGGAGGCAACATCCCTTTGCAGTTCGCTACCCCCTTTCCAAGTCCATGTTGCAGATTTGCCACGAAATCCCGGGTTTCCGGGCGAAATCGGGGTGAATCTAACCAAAATCCTAACGCGTTTTTTGGCGCCTTTCGGAGGGAAATGGCGTCCGGCGGAGAAGACATCCTACCGAAAACAATGTCGCGTCGCTCCGACCTGGCGCAACGGCGATCCCAGCCCCTCGATGGTCGGAATGATGGAGCGGAACAACCGGTCGAAGCAACGCGCACCGGGGAATAATCCAAAAGGATATCAAAGGGTTGTTCCCCATCGCATTGGTGGGCGACACCTGGTGGGCCAGAAATCCGTGCTGCGCTTCCAAACAACACCCCTGGACGCTGGAAAGCCAATCACCCGATGTGAGTCGGCGCGCGGCGACCCGCTGATGGAAAATTCATAAATAATTTCATACAGATAGCTTGATCTGACTCGATCAAGGAGACCACCCGCCGTAAAGCGGATGATCGGAGCCGAGCGGCAGTTCGACCGGCCCGCCGCGCCGCGCCGAAGCGTAGATCGCGGTGACGAACTCCAGCGAACGCCGCCCCTCCAGGAGGGTCACTTTGTTGCCGCCGCGACCGTCAAGCGCATCGGCAACCGCGTCGAAAAAGCCCGCAAATCCGGGCTTCGGCTCCCGTGTGGCCGCCAGCACGGTGTCGATATCGGCCTGGCTGACCGGCGCGCGCGCCGTAAACGTCCATTCCTCTGTGGCGGGGCTGTAGGGATTGCGGCCGCTCTCCGCTGTCAGCCCGGCAAAACAGAAGCGCAGCCGCGTCGAATCGTCGGACGCGCCAAGCGTGATGGAGCTGGTGACCAGCGCGCCGTTTTCCATGCGAATCGCCAGCGCCGCACAATCATCCACCTCAATGGCGTTGACCCGCGTGCCGAGCTCGGCGTGGACGGAGGCGACAGGCCCGAGAACCCGGCACACAAGATCATGCACGTGGATCGCGTGGCTGAACACGGCGCCACCTTTCTCGCCGTCCCAAGTGCCCCGCCAATCAATGGCGTAATAGGACGCCGGCCGGTTCCAATGCGTCTCCAGCGTGGCGACATAAGGCGCGCCCGCGAGCCCCGCATCGATGAGCGCCTGAAGCGCGGCAATGGCCTTTCCGTAGCGATATTGAAAGACGGGAAAAAGCTGTCGCCCAGAGGCTTTAGCGATCTCCACAAGCTGATCGGCTTCGCGGAGGCTTGTCGCCAAAGGCTTCTCGCAGATGACGTGCTTGCCCGCTTCAAGGGCGCGCGCGCAGGCGGAGAAATGGAGATGTGGCGGCAGGCAGATGTCGATGATGTCGATTTGCGAATCGGCAAGCACGTCATCGAGCGAAGTCGTGAAGCCGGTCTGCGGATTGGTCGCTGCCAGCGCCTGGCCGCGCGCTTCATCAAGATCGCAGACCGTGCGCACGGAGAAGCGCTCCGAGACCGCCTGGTAGCCCTGCATATGCTTCTCGCCGATGCCGGCGCCGACAATGGCGACGGAGCGCCGTTCAGCCATGACCTGAACCGCCCTCCGCCTTGATCTGCGCGCGGATCGCCAGCTCCATCGTGCGGAACGTGTGCGCCTGAGAGACTGCGGTCTCGGTACGATCGCGCATGTCGGCGACAAGCCGGGGGAAGTAAGGCAAGCCGGCATCGCTGCAATCGATATATTCAAGCCGCTCACCGTTAACGAGAAAGAGGTGATCGCCGGCCGCCGCGCGCGTGATGTCGGTGTATTTGCGGAGCTCAATCTGGCCTTCGTCACCAAGCAGGAAGAGCCGACCGTCGCCCCACGTTGGAAGCGCATCGGGCGTGAACCAATCCACACGGATGTAGCCGTGCCCTGATTCTCCGCGCAGCGTGATCTCGCCAAAATCCTGAAAGCCCGGAAGGTCAGGCCGTGTCGTGTTTTCGGCGAGCGCGTGGACGATTTCCACCTCCGTTGAGCCGGTGAAGAACAGAAACTGGTCGATCTGATGGGAGGCGACATCGCAGAGAATGCCGCCATAGCGCTTGCGCTCGAAGAACCAGGGCGGGCGCGTGGCAAGGTTCTGCCGGTGCGGACCGAGCCCCACGGTCTGGATGACGCGGCCGATGGCGCCGGCCGCGACAAGCTCGGTGGCCTTCGTGACCGCGGGCACCTCGAACCGTTCCGAAAAATTCACCGTCCAGATGCGCCCGGTCCGCTCCGTGCAGTCCTTCACCGCCGCAAGCTGCTCCACAGTCGTGCAGCCGGGCTTGTCGACCATCACGTCCTTGCCGGCATTCATCGCCTCAATGGCCAGGTCGGCGCGGTCTTCGGGAATGGCCGCAATCAGGACCATGTCGATGTCGGGATCGTCGAGAATGCGACGCCGGTCCTCCACCCGGGTCAGATCGGGAAGTCGCTCGATGAAGCCCCGCTCCGTTTCCGCCGGCCCGTCCGTCCACCAAACATCGCAACGGCACCCGGCCGCCAGCATGTTCGCCAGCATCCCGTAGATGTGACGGTGATCGATCCCGAGCACACCTAGCTTCGGATTGTAAGCCGCCATGCGTGTTCCTCTTGCCCGCGACGCCGCTGATTTGCTCGGCTCATTAGCGGCTTCGCCGCGCCTCAATCCAGGTGTCGGCCCAGGCGCCGGTCAAAAAAATCCAGAACCGCGTTCCGCATGGCCTTCGTCTCGACATGGCCGGACCGCGGATCGCTGACGACCTCAAGCGCGTCGCGCGCTCCCGCGGCCGCATAAGCGGCTTCAAGCTTGCTGAGCCCCAATGCGAAGCAATCCGGCGGCGTAAACACATCTTCAAGCCCGACGGCGACGAGCTGCGGGCGCGGTGCAATCAGGCCGGCCAGCTGCCCGGTGGAGCAATGCTGAAGCAGACCCGGCACAGTCATATACGGCCCGTGGCCGTCATGCCCGCCCGCGGAGATCAGGCAATCGAGATCGGCGAAGCAGCACAGATGCACCGCCGCGCGAACGCGCTCGTCCAGCGCCGCGAGCCACCACGCATGCGTCCCGCCCATCGAGATGCCCAGCGTGGCGATGCGTGACGCATCGACCGACGGCGCGTCCGCCAAGAAGTCAAGGCCGGCGGAAAGCTCCGCCAGCATGCGGCCGAAGAGCGTCGTGCCACGCCAGTGATGCGCTTTGGAGAGTGCGGTTTCCTGCAGTTCAGCCCGCTCGCCGAAGCACGGCATCTCCAGGCAAAGCACCGCATAGCCGCGCGCCGCCAGCGCCGGCCCAAAAGGCGCCCGAAGTGCCGGGCGGCCGCCCATCAGCTCGTCCCGGCCGATGCCGTAGCGTCCCCCATGAGCATGGCAGTAAAGCACCGCCGGTGCCGGCGCCCCGCCTTCGTCCGGCCGCAGGAAGTACGCGGCAACGCTCTCGCCGGCCGAAGAGGTGAAGCGCAAATCGTCCAGCGCCATCCCGTCCTTCGGCCGGCTTGCGACGCGCTCCACATCGGTGAAGCGAAGCGTGCCCACTTCGCCGCCGAGGAGCCGCAGCAGCTCGCCACGATCAGGGGCGCGATCAGGCGCACGATCAGGTCTGGGCTTTTCGCTCAACGCGGTTTGCTCCGCATCATTTCCTTGTTCGCCATCGCACGCTATGGGGGAAGGTCGAAACAGGAAACAGCCATGACGGACACATTGAACTACGGAATCGTCGGTTGCGGCATGATGGGCCAGGAGCACATCCGCAACATCGCTTTTCTGCCGAATGTCAACATTGCAGCCCTTTGCGATCCCGATACCGGCATGCGCGAGCGCGCCCACGAGCTTGCGCCTGACGCTGCAACGCTCGAAACGCTGGATGCTCTGCTCGAAATCCCCACGCTGAACGGCCTGGTGGTCGCCAGCCCGAACAATCTGCATGTGGAGCAGCTGGAGCGCATTTCGGACCGCTGCCCGCTGCCGACTTTGGTTGAGAAGCCGCTTTACACGATGCGCCAGGACGCGTTGCGGATAGAGGCCCTTCACGACCACCCCGCGCCGATCTGGGTCGGCATGGCCTACCGCTACATGCCGCCGATCGCAGCGCTCGTGGAGCAGGCGGCCGATGTCACCGGCGGCGTCCGCATGCTGACCATCCGCGAACATCGCTTTCCGTTTCTGCCCAAGGTCAAGGACTGGAACCGCTTCAACGAAAACACCGGCGGAACGATGGTGGAGAAGTGCTGCCACTTCTTCGACCTGATGCGGCTCATCCTCAAGTCGGAGCCGGTGCGCGTCATGGCGTCTGCCGGCCAGGAAGCCAACCACATGGATGAGGTCATCGATGGCCGGCGGCCTGACATTTGGGATTGCGGCTATGTGATCGTCGACTTTGAGAGCGGCGCGCGGGCCATGCTTGAGCTTTGCATGTTCGCCGACGGCTCACGCTACCAAAGCGAAATCAGCGCCGTCGGCCCGAAGGGCAAGATCGAGTGCCGGATCCCGGGGCCGCATCGGCTCATGCCGACGGAGGATGGAACCTGCGACGTGCCGCTCGTCATCCGCAGCCCGCGGCGCGGCGCCATTGCCGAAACGCATGAGGTCCGCATCGAGCCGGAACTCTTGGCCGCCGGCTCGCATAACGGTGCCACCTATTACCAGCATCTGCGCTTTGCCGAAGTGGCGCGTGGCCTTGCCGACCCGGAGGTGACGCTTGAGGACGGCGCCAAAGCGGTGGAGATGGGCTTGGCAGCGCAGCAATCGGCTGAGATCGGCAGCGCCGTGGCGGTCGATACCGGCCGGTTCGATTAGGAGGCGCCGAGCGCCCGCTCATAGTCTGAAACGAGGAGATGGAGCGGCGGCTCGTCCTCGTCGATCTCCGCGAAGCGGCCGACCGGATCGCGAAAGACGTTGTCCGTCAGATCGTCGTTGACCGTCGATACCTCGCCGATCAGCGTGTCGCCCTCCTCCGCCCAGAAGGCGTGCCACACGCCCGCCACCAGCGTCACGCTTTCGCCCGGTGCCAGCCGAAGAATGTCGCCGGGCGGCATACGCCGCGTCACGCCGTCGACCTCGACTTGGACCTCCGCGTCGGGATCGATGTTGCCCTCCGCGTCCGACATGAAGAGCTCCAGCGCCAGCTTGCCGCCGCCGCGATTGATGATGTCCTCCGTCTTGATGTCGTGGCGGTGCATGGCGCAGAGCTGATCGCGGCGGGAGATCATGATCTTCTCCGCGTAGAGCCGGCCGCGGCCGCGCGCCAGATCGGCCGGATCGCCATTGCGCACGGTGAACAGGAAGAGGCCGCGTTCGGGAAAATTCCCCAGACCGAAATCGGTGATGTCCCAGCCGAGCCGCGCATCGATGAGGCCACGTGCTTCGCCCGCGCGCTGACGGAATTCGTCCGGCGACCAATAGGCGAAGGGCGGCAGGATGTAGCCGAACGAACGGATGAAGGCGTCCGCTTCCTGAATAATTGTGTTGACCTCTGAACGCTTCATCGCTCGCACCTCCCTGCTCAAACAGCGGCCGCTTAGCACTGCGGCCGGCAGCCGCGATCGGCCGGCCCGCATTTGCGCGGCGCCGCAATCGCCCGTCAACCGGTTCCCGCCCGCAACACCAATCGCCGCCGTCCGCTTCCCGGTTGATCGGGCGGCCCAGGTCGATGCAATCAGGGCTCTGGGTGGGAATGGCGACAGGCGCCGGCGATGAAACGTGACAATCCGACCGCCGGCATAGCGCTGGCCTTCGTTTGCCTCGGCATTCTCGGCGTGATGCCGATCATCTCCAACAGCCGGCCGGACGCTTTCGATGCGCTAAGCTTCGCGCTCTTCCTCTCGCTCTGGCAGTTGGTCTTCTCCCTGCCGTTTGTGCTCTACGAACTCCGCTCGGCAGACAAGGGCATCTTCGCCGCCGATCTGGCGCCTGATCGCAAGCGCCGCACCATCGCCATCATCCTTTTGACCGGCGCGATCTTCGGGCTCTCCACCTATGTCTACGTGCTCGCCATCGAGAAAGCCGGCGCCGTCAGCGCGGCGATCGCGATCCAGGCCTACCCGTTATTCGCGATCCTGTGGGAGACGCTGTTCTTGAAGCGGCGCAAGAGCGCGCTGGAGCTGTTCTTCACGGCGCTTCTGCTCGGCGCGCTCTACTACCTCGCCACAAGCGGCACTTGGCGCGTCGATGGCTTTTCCGTGTGGTTCCTCGTGGCGCTCGGCATACCGTTCCTGTGGAGCGTGGCTCATGTCATCATCAAGGAGGTGCTGGACCGCACGCCGATCACGCCCGCCCAGGTGACGTTCTTCCGCGTGGCGGTATCGTCGGTGTTCCTGGGGCTTGTTCTGCTCGCAATCTCCGGGCCCGCCGACATCGCCGCCGCGTTCGGCAATCTCGATTTCCAGAGATTCGCCGCATTGATGGGCTTCGTCTATTACCTGGAGCTGATCTTCTGGTTCTACGCGGTGCGCTTCATCGACGTGTCGATGGCCAGCTCAATCGCCGCGCCGTGGCCGGCACTGACCATGGTGCTCGCAGTTCTCTTCCTCGGCGAGACCGTGAAGCCCTACCATGTCATCGCGCTCAGTGTCGTCGTGATCAGCATCTACGGGCTGCTGTTCGCGGCGGCGAAGAAGCGCAACGCTCTGCGCTCCGAAGAGCACACCGCCTGCGACTAAACGTGCGCCTCGACCGCGCGCTGCTCTTCATTGTCGTTGAGGATCATGACCGGCGTCTGGAAGCCGCGCGGCTTGACCGTGAAGATGCCGCAGCGCACTGCGGATAGGACCGATTCCGCCGCGTTGCCGATGAACAATCCCGATATGCCTGTCCGGCAGACCGTTCCCATGACAATGAGATCGATGCCATGCTCGTCCACCGCCTGCACGATTGCGGCCTGCGGCGCGCCGCGCGGCAGATGGGTCTCATGCTTCAGATCCGCGAGCGAATAATGCGCCAGCAAGGCCGCCACCCGTGCGCGGTGCTTGTCCTCATGCTTTGCAAGGATTGACTGCCGCATCGCATCGGAGATCTCCGAGCGCATCGTATCGCGGTCCGGACCTTCCACTTCCCAGGCGTGGATGACATGCAGCTCCGCTTCGCCGGAGCGGGCAAGCGACGTCGCCAGGTCGAGGATCTTGCGGTCCAGTTCGCTCTCGCCGTCATCGCCGGGTGGTGGATCGATGCACGCCAGAACCTTGGAATAGTTCGGCAATTGCTCCGGCTGCACGATCCACACCGCGCAAGGGCATTTGCGCATCAGATGCGTCGCCGTGCTGCCGAAATAGAAGTCGCGCAGGCTCCGCCCGCCATCGGCGCTGGCAATCACCAGATCATGATCGGCCCGGATGACCTGACGGATGACCTCAATGAAGGGCTGTCCGACAAGGACCTTCACATCAACGTCGGACACGCCCTCCGCCTTTATGGCCGGCACCAGGCGCGTCAGCCGTTTCAGCCGCTCCTTGACTTCTGCGTCGGTCGTGTAGCGCTCAGGAAGCGTATCGACGAACGTCAACCGCGCGTGGTTGGCGCTGGCCAACGCGACAGCCTGGTGGAAGACGTCGTCAGCCCCGATCATGTCGCCGTAAAGGGCGAGAATGTTCTTGAACCGCTTCACCGATCGACGCTCGTCATGATGCGCTCATCGCTGTGCAGTGTGGTCCGCAATAGCCACTCCAATCCCCGAACCTATCTGTGAGATGGTCAGCCGGCGCTCCGTTTGCCAGCCCATTCTGCGTTCCAGGCTGATTGATGTCGTCGATCAAAACGGCCGGCCAACTCTCATTTCGTTGAAGACTGCACGATCTTTTCGCCTATAAGGCGGGCAGCGCCGGCACCCACCGTAACCGTTTATTGAGCAGTTCTATCAGACACAATGACGCGCCCTATTGGACGTAGGGGCGGTCAACACCACCTCCCGCGCCGTGCAAGCGGCTTAGCCAGTCACAAATCCCGGTCCACGCTTGCTTGGGGGCAGCAGGCGCGTCGGGCCGCCAGGCCCAAAGCCCCGATCTCGGACCGTTCCCTCGGGACGCGGACGTCGCTCAGAAGATAAACCAAGGCGGGGACTGGATTGACCTGGATAGAGCTTGCCGCGGGCCTTTTATTGCTGTTCGGCGGCGGGGAAGCCCTGGTGCGAGGGAGCGTCGGCATTGCGATGCGCCTTGGCGTATCGCCGCTCCTCATCGGGCTGACACTGGTGGGTTTCGGCACCTCGACACCGGAGCTTGTGGCGAGCCTGGAAGCTGCGCTTTACGGCGCGCCGGCCATTGCTATTGGCAATGTCATTGGCAGCAACATCGCCAATGTTCTGCTGATCCTCGGGGCGGCGGCTGTCGTTCTTCCCATCGGCGCATGCCAACGCTCGTTCCGACGCGACGGCGCCGTCCTGTTCGGTGCCAGTCTGCTCCTCCTCATCATCGTAATCGTCGGCATGATCGATCGTTGGACGGGTGCGGCGTTCCTGATGCTCCTGGTCGGCTATGTCACCTTCGGCTTCGTAAGCGAGCGGCGTGGCAATGGCTCCACCTCGCCGATCGCGGCTGAGGCGGCGGAGTTCGCGCCACGCAACGAATCCTTGTTGCTGAACGGTGGCCTTGCGGTCGGCGGGATCGCCGCCGTCTTGTTCGGCGCAAGCCTGCTCATCAAGAGCGCCATCATCGTGGCGCGCGACTTCGGCATATCGGAAGCCGTCATCGGCCTGACGCTTGTCGCGCTCGGCACCTCTCTGCCGGAACTTGCCACTGCAATCATGGCCGCCCTCCGGCGCCACGGCGATGTGGCGTTCGGCAACATTGTCGGCAGCAACATCTTCAACATTCTCGGCATCACCGGCGCCACGGCTTTGGTCACGCCCTTTGCGATCCCTTCCGAAATCCTCTCCTTCGACATCTGGGTCATGCTCGCCGCCACGGCCGTGCTGATTCCCGTCGGCGTGATGGGATGGCGCGTGAGCCGCCTGCACGGCATCGTCCTGTTGGTGGTCTATGGCGCGTACGTCACCATGCTTCTGTCGCGCTAGGGCATAACCTGACCGCCGACAACCGGCCAGACGCGTCCACTTCATCGAGATTTTCTATCAGAAGCATCTTTCTTATTGATTGGATAAACCAAGACGCAGATCACATCTCGCCTCCAATCCAGCGGCGTCCAGCGCCGGACTATACGGAAAGCGAGGTTTTGAGATGAACCCTCAGAAGCTTCTTGATCAGTTCCTCGGACCGCAGGCCGGCGCCGAGCCGGGCGGCAATGCGCCTGCCGCCTCCGGTGGCCTGGGAGGACTGACGGGCGCGACGGGGCTCGCCGGCGGCCTGGCGGCAGGCGGCCTGCTGGGCCTGTTGGTCGGCAACAAGAAGGCCCGCAAGACGGTCGGCAAGCTCGCCGGCGGCGCAGTTGGCCTTGGCGGCGCTGCAGCGCTCGGCGCGCTCGCTCACCATGCCTACAGAAAGTGGCAGGACCAGAAGGCGCAGACGCCCCCGGCGGCCTTTCAAGGTGGCGCCACCAACGGGCATGCCATCACAAACACCAACAGCGCTGCCAGCCTGCCGGCCCCCGATCAGGAGCGCTTCAATCCATCCGCCATAACCGGGCGCGACGGCCGCCCGTTCGAACTGGCGCTCGTGAAGGCCATGATCGCCGCGGCCAACGCTGACGGCCATATCTGCGGCGACGAGCGTCAGACCATCGTGACGCACGTCTCCGCCCTGCCGCTGGAGGATGATGAGAAGGCGTTCGTCTTCGACGCGTTGATGAGCCCGCCAACGCTGCATGAGATCGCCGGCCTGGCCGACGGTCCGGAGCAGGCAGCGGAACTCTACCTCGCCTCGCGTCTTGCGATCGACCCTGACCTGCCGGCGGAGCGCGCCTACCTGGACGGGCTTGCCCGCAATTTGGCGCTGCCCACGGAGCTTGTGGAAGCGCTGGAGAGCCAGGCCGCACAGGCTGAGCAATCGCCGATGGCGGCCTAGCGGGTCCGCCCCGCCCAAACGTGTATGCCGGCGCTCAGTTTAAGGTCGTGACGTCGGGCAGATTGGCCTGCAGGATGCCGCGGATCACATTGGCGAGCTCCATATACTCGTCATGCCGCGCCGTGTGCCGGCGCCAGGCCAGCCCGACCGTCCGTTCCGGTGCGCGCCGCTTGAGCGGCCGCGCCACGACCTGAGCGTCCTTCGGCGTCTCGGAAAGCACATAGACGGTCGGCATGAAGGAGAGCCCCAGCCCCATGCCGACCATTAGGCGAAGCGTATCGAGGCTCGTTCCCTCAAAATCGTGGGACAGTTCCGCGCCGATCTCTCGGCAAATATCGGCCACCTGCTCGTAAAGCCGGTGGCCCGGCTCCAGCGCCAGGATCGTCTCACCGGCGAGATCGGAGCGATCGATCACCTCCTTCCCCGCCAACGGGTGCTCGCTTGGGATCACCACCCAAAGCGGCTCGCGGAAAAGCCGGACGCTGGTGAAATCCCCGCCCGTGATCGGCAGCGGGAAGAGCAGCAAATCCAGCTCCGCATTGGCGAGGCTTCTCAAAAGCGCCGCCGGCATGCCCTCCCGTACATAGAGCTTCAGCTCCGGAAAGTCCCGATGCAGCGCCGGCAAGACGTGCGGCAGAAGATAGGGGCCAAGCGTCGGCAGCGCGCCGAGCTTGATCGTCCCCTCCATCCATTTCTGGCCGTGTCGGCCGAGGTCGACGATGTCTTGAACGTCGCGCAGGACGGCGCGGGCCCGCTCGACGATCTCGCGGCCGATCGGCGTCAGCACCACCTGATTGCGCCGGCTTCGCTCTACGAGCTGCACCCCGAGGCCGCGCTCAAGCTCCTGGATCTGATTGCTCAAGGTCGGCTGCGTCACGTGACATTGCTCGGCCGCACGCCGAAAGTGCAGCACCTGCGCCAAGGCTATGAGATATCGCAATTGTTTGAGTGTCGGCATCGCCGTCTCCGCCGGGGCGGTATCCATGGCCGCACGCTCGAGCGCCCGCCAGACGGAGTCCGCTTTAATCGAGCATTTCTATCAAAATCAGCAATTCGGTCAATTGGAATCTCTTAGCAGATGCGCCCATCTGACGCGCGGGAGCGACGTCCGTGGCTCCCTTAAGCGTCTGAAATCTCGGTCTGTCTGCTAAGGAGCCATGATGTCCACCGATCTCTATCAGTCCGGATACGCACGCACGGCGTCGGCCTCTTCGGAGCTTTATAGCGAGGGGCTCCGCCAGCATATGCTCCGGGTCTACAACATCATGGGCCTGGGCCTGCTCTTGACCGGCGCGGTTGCCTTCGCGACGGCCAATACGCCGGTACTGTTCAACCTGATATTCGGCACGCCACTGCGATGGGTCGTGATACTGGCACCGCTCGCATTCATCATGTTTCTGTCGTTCCGCGTCGATTCCATGTCGGCGGCGCGCGCACAGACGCTGTTTTGGGTGTTTGCCGCTGTCATGGGTCTGTCGATGGCGTCGATCTTCCATGTCTTCACCGGCCAGAGCATCGCGCGCACCTTCTTCGTGACCTCTGCCCTGTTCGGCGCCATGAGCCTTTACGGCTACACGACGAAGCGCGACCTCTCCGGCTGGGGATCGTTCCTCTTCATGGGGCTGATCGGCGTCATCCTGGCGGCGCTGGTGAACCTGTTCCTACAGAGTTCGGCTCTGCAATTCGCCGTATCCGTCATCGGCGTCTTGGTGTTTACCGGCCTCACCGCCTATGACACGCAGCGCATTAAGTCGCTTTACGATGAGGGTGCGGCTTCGGAGACCACGTCCAAACTGGCGGTGATGGGCGCTCTGTCGCTCTATCTCAGCTTTATCAACTTGTTCATGCTCCTGCTGCATTTCTTCGGCGGCCAGCAGGAATAGAGCGAACCGCCTGACAGAGATTTCCCGGCCCCGGAGCTTGAGCACGGCTCCGGGGCCGCCAGACATTTGAGACCGATGATTAAAGACCTGACGCAAAGGGCGAGATCGGCGGCCGGCCGGCGCTCGCTGCGCTTCATGACCGGCGGCTTTGTCGACAAGGACATGCGGCCGCCGCTGGTGCTGGTGTCCACCGCCCTGCTCGCCGTGGTTTTCGCCAACAGCGCGCTTTCCGGCATCTACGAAGCGCTTCTGTCGACGCCGATGACGGTTGCCATCGGCGCCTTTGCCATCGACAAGCCGCTGCTGCTTTGGATCAATGACGGGCTAATGGCGGTCTTCTTCTTCCTGGTCGGGTTGGAGATCAAACGCGAGATCGTCGAGGGCCAGCTCTCCACATGGCGCACCGCTTCGCTGCCCGCGCTTGCCGCAATCGGCGGCATGGCGGCGCCGGCGCTGATCTATGTGGCGATCAATTTCCAGAGCCCGGAGACGCTGCGCGGCTGGGCCATTCCCGCCGCCACCGACATCGCCTTTGCGCTCGGCGTCCTGGCGCTGCTCGGCTCGCGCGTGCCGGTGCAGTTGAAGGTCTTCCTGCTGGCGCTCGCGATCCTCGACGACCTCGGCGCGATCATCATCATCGCCATGTTTTATACCGCCGATCTCTCCTTGATCTCGCTGGCGATCGGAGTTGCCGGCGCGGCGGTGCTTTTGACGATCAATCTCGCCGGCGTCACGCGCATTTCGGTCTATATCGTCATCGGCATCATCATCTGGGCCGCTGTTCTGAAATCCGGCGTCCACGCGACTTTGGCCGGCGTGATGGTCGCGCTGATGGTGCCACTGCGCACCAAGGAGATGCGCACGCCGCCGCTGATCCAGCTTGAGCACAGCCTGAAGCCGTGGGTCGCCTATGCCGTCATGCCGGCCTTCGCCTTCGCCAATGCCGGCGTGTCGCTGGAGGGGCTGTCGCTCGGCAATCTGCTGGCCCCGGTGCCGCTCGGCATCGCGCTCGGCCTCTTCCTCGGCAAGCAGATCGGCGTTGTGGGCTTCTCCTATGTCGGCGTAAAGCTGGGTCTGTGCACCTTGCCGCGCGGCGTTACCTGGGCGCACATCTACGGCATCGCGCTTCTCGCCGGCATCGGCTTCACAATGAGCCTGTTCATCGGCACGCTGGCCTTCACCGACGCGGAGACGACGAATGCCGTCCGCCTCGGCGTCCTCATGGGCTCGCTGGTGTCCGGCACCGTCGGCTATCTCATCCTGCGCGCGACCTTGTCGCCTGCGGCAGCCGCGGCCATCGATGAGCGGGCAGCCGATGCGCCACCGACGGCGGAGCGTAGTCCCGCTTAGACATGCGGCGTGGCGTGCAGCCGGCCGTCGACGATGACAGCCTTGGCCGTCAGGTCGCTGTTCAAAAGCGTAAGGCTCGCCCGGTATCCCGGAGCGATGCGGCCAAGCTCGTGGTCGAGGCCCAGCGCGCGTGCCGGATTGGCGCTCACCATGCGCAATGCCTGACCTGGTGAGACGTTCATCAGCGACATTGCGTTGCGCACCGCCTCGTCCATCGCCAGATGCGCGCCGGCCAGCGTGCCGTCTGGGCCGCGCAGACAGCCCTCCCCCAGCGTGACCGGGACGCCATAAAGATCGAAGCGCGTGACCGTGCCGGCCAGCGTCTTCATCGCGTCGGAGATCAGGCAAAGCCGATCGGGCGCAAGTCTTGCGGCCATCGCCATGTTCGACGGATGCACGTGGTGGCCGTCGGCGATCAGGCTGACGAACAGCTCAGGCCGCATGAGGGCAGCGCCGACGACACCCGGCTCGCGGCCGGCGATCTGCGACATGGCGTTGAAGAGATGCGTGACGCCGCACACGCCCGCATCGATCGCTTCATCCATCTCCGCGAGGCCGGCGGCCGAGTGACCGGCAAAGACGCGCACGCCGCGATCCGCCAAACGCCGGACCAAGGCCAAGTCCTGGCGCTCCGGCGCTAGCGTCACGAGAACTGCGCCCGCAGCCCGTTCAATGTTCGCCACATCCGTCTCGTCCAGTGGCCGGATGTAGCGTGCGGGGTGAATGCCGGGCCGCTCCGGCGACAGGAACGGCCCTTCCAGATGGATGCCGAGCACGCCAGGCACGCCTTCATCCTGCGCCGCATTAGCCGCTGCGATGGCTTGCTCATAATCGATGCCCGGCGCGGTGATGAAGGTCGGCAGGATGTGGGCGCTGCCGCCTGCGCGCGCGCCCGCAGCGATCCGCGCGATCGCTTCAACGCTCGGCTCCTCGTTGAACTGCACGTCGGCGGCGCCATTGATCTGCAGATCGATGAAGCCCGGCGCGACGACGTCCGCGCTGATGATCTCTGCTTTCGCCCCCTCCCCGCCGCCGAACGGCCGCACGGTGGCAATACGCCCGCTGGCGATCTCTACGACCTGATCGCGCAGCGGCTCTTCCGCGCTGCCGTCATAAAGCGCGCGCGCGTGCACGGCGCCGACGGCGCGCATCTGGTCAGGGGATTTTCGGCTCTCTGCCACCGGGATGAATCTCTTGATAGTAATGAATCAGCCGCAGATCGGCGGCCGCGTCCCTGTCCAGAACCACGGTCGCTTGCGGGTGCATCTGCAAGGCGCTTGCCGGGCAATAGGCGGCGACCGGCCCTTCGATCATCCGCGCCACGGCCGCCGATTTGCCGCCGCCGGTTGCCAGGAGCAGGCAATGCCGCGCATCCAGGATCGTCCCGATCCCCATGGTGATAGCATAGCGCGGGATGGCGTTGGCGCTCGGAAAGTAGCGGGCGTTGGCCCGGCGCGTGCTTTCCGTCAGCGTCTTGACGCGCGTCCGCCCGCTCAGGCTCGAGATCGGTTCGTTGAACCCGATATGGCCGTTTCGGCCGATCCCCAGAAGCTGCAGATCGATGCCGCCGGCCGCCGCGATCGCATCTTCGTAACGCTTCGCCTCCGCGATCGGGTCTTCCGCGTTCCCGCGCGGCAGGTGGCAGCGCGCCGGGTCGAGGTTGACGCGGCTGAACAGCGCGTCCTGCATGAACCGGCTGTAGGATCCTCGTTGATTGGGCGACAGACCGACATATTCGTCGAGATTGAACGTCGTAGCGTTGGAGAAATCGGCTTTGCCGTTGCGATGAAGCTCGACCAGCGCCGTGTAGACCGGCTCCATCGTGCCACCGGTCGCCAGGCCGAGCACCGGCCGGTCGAGCGCGGCCAGGCAGTCGCTGATGATGCCCGCCGTACGCGCTGCCGCTTCGGCGGCCGTTTCCAGGATCAGGACCTTCACGCTTGCGCCGCCCTCAAAGGTGCCGATTGCGCGAGCGATAGCGCTCGACAAGCTTTGTGTTTTGCTCCGCCGAGCCGGGCATGTTGGAGCTCAGATAGATCGGCGCATCGCCGCTGGCGGCGAGACGATGGGCGGCTTGCGACAGGATCGCATTGATGATGGCCGCACCGATGGCCGTCGAGGCCGGCCCGCATTTGATCGATGTGCCGGGAAGATCGACGACCGCGTCGCCCGGAGGAATGCCGTTGTCGAGAACGATGTCGGCGACGTCGGCCAGCGTCTCACGGCCCTTGGCGCTGGCGCTCGAATAGGCCACCGACGTGATGGCAATGATCGTGCAGCCGATCCCTCGGCCGATACGGGCCGCTTCCACCGGCGCCGCATTCACACCGGAATTGGAGACGACGAAGAGCACGTCCTTTGGACCAATGTCGTAGCGCTCGAAGATCGGCGCTGCCAGGCCCTCCAGCCGCTCCGTCGCGGAGGACGCCACCGCCCCTTCATGCAGCATGGTGGCCGTCGCCAGGATCGGCACCATGCAGGCGAGGCCACCGGCGCGGTAATGCACCTCCTCCGCCAGAATGTGCGAATGGCCGGTGCCGAAGACGTAGACGAGATTGTCGCCCTCAGCCGCCGCCACGACTGCATCGACGGCGGCCGTGATCGGCTCCGCCGCATCGGCCTTCAGCGCAGCGAGCCGGGCGCACAGCGCATCAAGATAGGTGTTGGCTACGTCGTTCATACGCTGCGCTCCCGTGCCGATCATTGGCGGCCTCTTCGCTGCCAAAGGGCGCCCGTCTTGGACGCCCCGCCGAGTTAGCGTATCAAGACGCCCGCTCACAAGCGCCCTCGGTGCCCTCAAAGCACGGCGTCAGCCAAGCAGCCGCGCGCGATGCTCGCTGAAGCGGCGGCGCGGCTCCGCCCACACCTCCGCTGCATCACGGGAAGGCTGATATGCTGTGCAATCACCGGCGGCATCCTGCGAAGCCGCCGCGACGCTGGCGTGCCGGCCGAGTGCGGTCGCCGCCAGCAAGGCCGCACCCTTGGCGCCGAACTCCGCGCCGTCGGGAACCTGGATGGTGCGCTCCGTCACGTCGGCGATCATCTGGCACCACAGCGCGCTGCGGCTGCCGCCGCCCGTCAGCGTCACCGGCTCGCCGGGCGCCAGCTCAAGCAGCGCCACCAGATCGGCGAAGGCAAAGGCGACGCCCTCATAGACGGCACGAAAAAGTGCTGCGCGATCGTGACCGCCATGCAGGCCGCAGAATTGTGCCCGGGCCTCGGCGGACGCCACCGGCGCAATGATCCCGCTCTCGGAGAGATACGGCAGATAGGTGACGCCATGCGCGCCCGGCGGCACGGATGCGACCATGTCGGTGATTTCAGCAAACACATCAGGTTCGTTTCGGAGGTCCGGTGCCAGAAGATCGATCGCCCAATCGAGATTGAGCGTTCCTGCGACATTGACCATGGCGCGATACCAGTGCCGCTCCGGCAGCGAGAACAGCAGTCCCAGATCCGGCGGGGTGAACACCGGGTGGTCATGGCACACGCCCACCATGCAGGTGGTGCCCAGGATCGCCGTCGCCGCGCCGGCCTTTAGCCCGCCGGCGCCGATCACGTTGGCGATCACGTCGCCCGCGCCGGCAACGACGGGAATGCCCTCGCTAAGCCCGGTGGGGGTGGCCGCCTCGGCGCTGAGCGCGCCGGCAATGTCGGCTGACGGCAGGACCTCCGGCAAGAGCGGCGAGAGATCGTCGACGCCGAAGAGAGCCAGAAGGTCCGCGCTGCGGTTTTGGCTGCGAGCGTCGCCTGGAAGGACGGCGGCCTCGCTGCATTCCGCCGCGGCGATGCCGGTCAATTGCATGCGCAGAAAATCCTTGTAGGTCAGCGCATGCGCGGCCTCTGCGACCGCCTCCGGCTCATGCGCTTTCAGCCATGCAAGGACGGGCAGCGTGCAGCCCTGCTGCATGACAGAGCCGGAAATGGCGAAGATGTCCGACATGAGCGCCGGCCGCGCGGCGATCATCGCATCGAGCATGTCCTGGCTGCGACTGTCTTCCCAGTTGATGCCGGGGCGAAGGGCACGTCCCCTTGCATCGACAAGCCACGCGCCCACCATGGCGCCGGAAATGCCGATGCCCTTGATCGCCTCCGGCGCGCTGCATGCCGTTGCTGCCTCTTTGATCACCGCATGAAAGGCATCGACACAGGCCGCCGGATCGGCCTCCACCCAGCCCCGGCGCGGGCGGCTAAGCGGTGTGCGCCGCGCCGCCAGCGATCGCTGCCGACCCTCAGCGTCAAACACGGCCGCCTTGCAGACGGTCGATCCGGCATCAACACCGAGAAACAGGTCGGACATGGAGCGCCTCGGCTGAACAAAAGACGCGCGGCCGGCCGTGCGCCGCTCCGCACCCGTCCTCCGCGCCGGCGATTCATAACGGCGTTCGGCTGAGAGGAAAGGCCCGAGTGGAAAGGCACGCGCGAGAAGCTGCGCGGAAGGATTGCAGTGCTGAGGGCATTGCAGCTTGCAACACCGGGCGCTCTTCGCTTTCTTCCGCCCGTCTCCCGAACGCCAACGACCGAGGTCACCAATCACATGGGAACGCGCACCACCCCGCCCCGCCAAAGCACCGCCTTCACGACCATCGACCTCGACGCGACCGGGCGGCAGGCCGGCTTCGTCATGATCCCGCATTCGCCGCATGACGATGCCTGGGGCGCCACGCGCATCCCCATCGCGGTGATTGGCAACGGCAACGGCCCGACCGTGATTCTGGAGGGCGGCAATCATGGCGACGAATATGAGGGCCCGATTGTCATCGGCGAGCTGATCCGCACGCTCGATCCCGCAAGCGTCAGCGGTCGGCTGATCCTCATGCCAGCCAACAACGTCCACGCCGTGATGGCCGGGCGGCGCACCTCGCCGGTCGACGGCGTGAACTACAACAGAAGCTTCCCCGGCGATCCGCTGGCCAGCATCACCCACCAGATCAGCGCGTTCATGACCGACGAGATCTTTCCCCGCGGTGACGCGTTCCTTGACCTTCATTCCGGCGGATCGTCGCTCGATATCACCCCGACCGCGGTTATCGAGCCGAGCCCCGACCGCGATCATCACCGCCGCAACATCGAAGCGGCACTCGCCTTCGGCGCGCCGGCCGCCGTAATCATCGACAATATGGGCGACCCGCGCACCGCGACGGCCACGGCCTGCCGCTCCGAGCTCGTCACCGTCGCCACGGAGATGGGTGGCGGTGGCACGGTCTCGCCCAACACCGTCGCCATCTGCAGGCGCGGCGTTTTCAACGTGCTGAAGCATCTCGGCGTGCTGGAGGGCGAAGTTGAGCGTCCCGATCAGGAGCCGCAGCTCCTCGAGTTACCCGGCGAGAAGGCCTATGTCTTCGCCAGCACTGACGGCGTCTATGAGCCGTTCCACCGGCACGGCGAGGAAGTTCGCGCCGGCCAGACCGCGGGGCACATCCACGTGCCGTGGAACCCGGAGCATGAGCCAGAGACGCTGGAATATCACGCCGACGGGATTCTCTACGCGCGGCGTCAACCGTGCCGCGTCAAACCCGGCAATTGCTGCGCGGTGGTCGCCGCGCCGTATTCTGGGAGCCTGAGCTAACACGCAAAAAAGCATGCCGCGCTTCCGGTCAGCGCGGCATGCTTCTTCCTGGCGAAGGTTAGCTAGGGCTGGTTGCTTCCCTGCTGACCATTGTTCTGCTGACCACCGCTGTCTGGGTTCTCAACCGGCTGACTAGCCTCCAGCGGAACGGGGTCGCGTGGGGTGTTGTTTTTCTTCCCCTTGTCCTTCGGAGGCCCGCCATAGGACTGGCTGCCTTCGTTGTTGTTGCCCTTCTTCTTGTTCTTCGGACGCTCACCGTAGGGCTCGCCGCCTTCGTTGTTGCCGGCCTTTTTCTTCTTCTTGTTCTTCTTCTTCTTCGGGCCGCCCTTACCGTACTTCTTGCGCTTGTGCTCGCGCATCCCGTCGCGCGGATCGGCGGCAGGAGGAGCGGCACGCTCCGCAGGCTCGTCAGGATCTTCGCTGCAGAACGAAAGGAAACGAAGGTGCGGATATTGTTCGTCGAAGCACCGCAGATCACGGTTAGCAACTTGGATTGGCGGCTCAGCGACCAATGCTGTTGCCCGCAAGGCACCGTCGGCGGAAGTTTCGGGGGATAGCGCGGCCAAGGCGGCCGGCGCCATGAATACGAGGGCAATTGCCAAGGCACTGCCCAAAATACGAAAACGCGGCATAGGACCCACCCACTACTGAACACGTGGTTCCGCCGCGATCGCCGAAGTTAACGTTTTATTAATACTGCCTCAAGGGGCTCGCTTCACCAAAGTTAATTGGTCAGCCGCCCTGACTATATTTCAAACGGACTTCACCCGGCTTCGTTCGCCGTGTGAAGAGCGCCGAAGAGCGGGCTGTCCGCCCCCAAGGCGGCCGGCCTGAGCTCGACTCGAAAGAGCGGCGGCTCGCGGTCCGAGGCGCCGCGCACCAGATCGAGATAGCCCTCCGCCAGGCCGACGCTACCACCGATCACGACGACGTCGAGGCCGAGCGCGGCCTTGAGGTTGGCGCAGGCGTCCGCGATGGCGTCCGCGGATCGTTGCACGATCGCCGCCGCCCATTCGTCGCCGCGGCGCCAGTGATGGAACACGCCTGCCGCATCAATATCCGCGCGCCCTGCAGCCCGCGCCGCTTGTTCGATCGCCTTTCCCGACGCGACGGATTCCAGCGTCCCCACCCGGCCCGAGGGGCACGGCACGTCGCCGTGCCGCGTCGTCATGAAGCCGATATGGCCGGCCAGGCCATCGACGGATGTGAGCGGCCGGCCGCCCAGCACAATGCCACCGCCGACGCCCGTGGAGACCGTCAGATAGGCCATGGCGGGCGCGCCCTGCCCCGCACCGTAGATCGCTTCGCCGGTGGCGGCGGCAAGCGCATCGTTCATCGCGACGACCCGCGGGCCGAAACGCTGCTGTAGATCGTTGGCCAGCGGCACGCCGTCGACGCCCGACAGCGTGTCCGTGTTGATCGCCGACCACCGGCCTTCGCCATCGACGCGGCCGGTCACGGCAACGCCGACCGGCTCTGCGCCCGTACCGCCCAGGTCCGCCAACAGCTCGCCGATCGTCGCAATCCATGCGCCGACATTGAGCGACCCATCGGTCGCGCGACGCCGGCGCGCGACGATGACGCCGGCTTGAAAGCGCGCCGCGGCGATCTTGCTGCCGCCGATATCGATGGCGAGACCGGTCAGTGCGTCGCCCGCTTGCGCCATGTCCCTTGCCGATCGCCTAAGGCCGCCCGGACGCGCCGGCATTCGCGTCCGCAATCGCATCGGCGAACCAGCGCGTCGCCAGTTCCAGGCGCGTCAGCGCCGAGCCGACGGTGACGCAATCGGCGCCCGCCTCCATCGCCGCGCGACAAAGCTGGGGCGTATTGAACCGCCCCTCCGCCACGACGAAGCAATCAAGCGGCCTCAGCGCGCGAACGAGGTCAAGGTCCGGCTCGTCCGGCACATCGCCGCCGGCATAGCCGGAAAGCGTCGTGCCGATGATCGCCGCGCCGAGCGTGATCGCATCCCGTGCTTCGCTCGCCGTCGCAACGTCGGCCATGACGATCCGCCCCGCATCACGCGCGACGCCAGCCAAGGCGCGAAAGGCATGCGGCCGCGCACGATGCGTCGCGTCGATCGCGATCACATCCGCCCCCGCCGCGGCAAGGTCGCGGACATCATCAGGCAGCGGCGTGATCCGGACATCGCTGCCCTCCAAATCGCGCTTCACCAAACCAATGAGCGGCACGTCGGGCAGGGCCTGACGCACCTTGGCGACACGCTTCACCCCCTCAATCCGCAGCCCGGCCGCGCCCCCATCAAACGCGGCACATGCCATGGCCGCGACAATGTCGTCGCGATCCATCGCACCGTCGGGGATCGGCTGCACGGAAACCACCAAGCCGTGGCGGAGCGTATCGAGCAGGCCTGTATCCGTGGTCACGGCCCTGATCCGCTTGTCAGCCCGCCTCGGGCTCAACGAGAATGTCGCAGAACTTCGCCATATCGACATTGGCACCGCTCAGCACCGCGCCGGCACGGCCGCCCGCCAAGCCCTCCCGTTCCTTGTAAAGTGCGGCCAACGCCGCAGCACCGCCGGGCTCCACCAGATTGTGCGTAGACTTGAAGCAGAGCCGCACAGCCGCCAGCGCCTCTTCGTCGATGACCTCCACGATCCGCTCAGCCCCCTTCAAGATGACCTCCAGCGCCACCGGCGACGGCCGCTTGTTCATCAGCGAATCGAGGATCGTCGGGCCCATCTCCATTGGCACCGCTTCCCGCGCCGCGAACGAGCGGTGATAAGTCGGCGCCGCCGCCGGCACGACACCGACAATGCGAGTCTTAAGTCCCAGCGCATCGCGCGCGTGGATCATGCCGCAGATGCCGGAGCCCAGACCGATCGGCACATAGACGACATCGAGGTCCTGAACCGCGTCGAACAGCTCCAAACTATAGGAGGCGACGCCGAGCACCAGGAGCGGATGGAAGGACGGCATGAGATGCTTGCCCGTTGATTCCGCCAGCGCGACGGCGTGCTCAAAGGCGTCGTTGAAGTTCTCGCCGTGCTCGACGATCTCCGCGCCGAGCGCCGCCATCGCCGCCTTCTTTTCCACCGCACCGGGACGCGGCGCCACCACGGTGATCGGCACGCCGTAGATGCGCCCGGCAAAGCCGACGCTCTGCCCGTGATTGCCGCTCGTTGCTGTAACGATCCCCGGCACGTCCGGCTGCGCGCGCTTCAAGGCGTCGAGATAGGTGATCCCGCCGCGCACTTTGAACGCGCCGATCGGCGTCTGGTTCTCATGCTTCAGCCACACATCGCAGCCGCAGGCCTTGGTGAGCAGCGGCCAGCAATAATGCAGCGTCGGCTGCACATGCTTGTGCACCAGACGCGCCGCGCTGCGCAGCGCGTCGAGGTCAGGCGGCGTATAGTCTTGCGCCGCCCATTGCGACGCAGCACCCGCGGCGCCCTTGGGCAGATCGGCCGCCGAGCCAGCCACTCAGATCCTCCAATCGGCGACGCTCTCCTGCACGCCGCTCTCGCAAGAGCGCAGGATCGCATCGTTGACGGCGACAGCGCGCATGGCGTCCTCAACCGGCATCACAAAGAGTGTGTCGTCGCGGAGCGCGCGGACGAAATGGGCAACCTCCTCGCGCAAATCACCGGTGATCCGCCCGTTGGTCTCCGGCCAGTGCAGACCATCGGGAAGCTGCCAGCCATTGGCGCTCTTCACCCGCAATCCGTGATCGCGCACGTCAATATCGACCATGCCCTTGGTGCCGATCACTTCAGAGCGCGACCAGATGCCGGTCGGGATGTCGCTCGGCAACGTCCAACCGAAGAAGAGCGACCCGACCATGCCGTTGTCCATCTCGCAGACCGTCATGATGGCGTCCTCCGATTGCACGCCGAGCGACGGCATCAGCTTGCTGGCGGAGCGCGAGAAGACCTTCGTGACATTCGATCCGGAGAGCCATTGCAGAATGTCGACATCGTGCACACCGAGATAGAAGCACACGCTCGACGTGCCGTTCATGCGCGTGCCGATGTCGCGAACCGTCAGCCGACCCGACGATGCATGAATGGGATCGCCGATATCGCCGGACTGCACCGTCGCAGCCGCCTGCACGTAGCGCGGATCGAAGCGCAGGATGTGCCCGACCAGGAGCCGACCACCCTTTGCGGACGCTTTGGCGAGGCGCTGAGCCGTCTCCAGATCATGCGCCATGGGCTTTTCCAGAAGCACCGGCTTGCCGGCCTCCAGAATCGGTATGGCGGCCTCGTGACTCCGATCCGGCAGCGCCACGATGTAGGCATCGATATCCTTGCGCGCCAATGCGTCGTCGATGCTCATAATGTGCTTGGCGCCGAACGCATCCGCCGTTTCGCGGCCCACGGTCTCGGAGGAATCCACAATGGCCTCCAGGCTGGCGATCTCGCATTCCGCGACGGTCTGGGCATGAAACCGCCCCATGAAGCCGCCACCCACCACGGCGATGCGCAGCTTGGCCGTATCCGTCATTCTCCCCTCCACTCAATTTCCGCGGCTAGCCGCGTAGCTCAATCATTGTCGCTCTCAGGCGGCACAAAGGGTGCAGCGTCCGCGAACCGGCGCAGCACGTTCTCCGTGATCCGCGAGACATTGTTGTCGAAGCTGTTGACCGGCAGCGATCCACACCAGGAGATCGAGCCAACGGAGAACACCGCTCCGCCCGCCGGCGTTTCGTAGAAAGCAAGGTCGGCGCGCACCTTGTCGTTCTGATCGCCGCCGAGATTCATCGGCACGACGCCGAACTCCTCGTTGACCAGCATGACCGCCTGCGTGTGGTTTTCCGACGTCGCCAGCCGCAGAACGTTGGGCGGCGACCCGAGCGTTGTGGTGATGCAGTCAAGCTCCAGCCCCGCCGCACCGCCACCGATCAGGCCGAAATCGCCGATCAATTCGTCATCGACGCCCTCGAAGATGAAGGCCGCGCGCGGGTTCTCCGCGTCCGGCGCACGCCGGTAATACGAGCACAAGTCAAAGCCCTGCGCGACGAAGCCGACGCCGCACATGACGTTCGGCGCACGCCCGATCCGCCGGTACAGGCCGCCGAGCTCGCCGGTGAAGGAATGATAATATTCGCCCGGCTCCGCCGCCCAGGTGCGGATGCCGTCCTCCGCGCGCCGCACTTCGATGACGCCCGGTAGCTGCTTGTGAAAGGCGATGCGCCAATAAAACCCGTTGGCGCCGAGATACATGAGCCGCCCGCCCTGATCGATCCACGCCTTTAGCGCGTTCCACATGTCGGTGGAGTAATATTCCGGATGCGTACCGGTCAGCACGACGCGGTAATCGTCGAGCAGATCGACGCCGTCGGCGTGTAGGTCCTCATCGGTCACGATGTCGAAGTCGAAGCCCTTCGCCTCCAGCCAGGCCAGGAGATGCGTGTCGGCATTGTATTGCCAAAGCGCCGAGCCATGTCCGCCGAGCCAGGAATGGTATTGCGAGGTGAAGTTGAGCACCGGGCGAAGCCGCGATGAGTAGCAGACGCCTGACCCGTCGGCGCGTGAATCGTAGAGCGAGCCGCTGACCTCCGGATGCTGATGCATGTAGATGTCGGTGTGCCCGAACTGCAGGAGCCGTCCGATCGTGCGCTCCGCCTCCGCCGCAGTGATGTGCTCGGCGTGATTGGCATAGGCAATGTAGGCCGCCGTCGGTGCCAGAAAGGCGATACGATCGCGCTTGCCCGGCGCGCCCTTGGGCCGTCGCGCCGGGCGCACGAAGAAGGGGATGTAATAGTCGCGCGTCTCGTCCGGCGTGTTCTCGCCATTGGCGACGCGCACGGCGTAGTTCCCGCTTCTGAGATCATCGGGAATGGTGAGCGCGAAGGCGACATCCCACGCGGCGTCGTACAGGTCGTCGTGATGGAAATGCACTGCGCCGTAATAGTCCGGGCGCTCCGTCCACCGGTGGAATTCACCGGTCCAGTTCCAGCCCTTCATGCCGCGGACCGGCATCTCATGAAGCGTGCCATGATTGCCGAGATCGCCGATATCGGTCACGTCGATCGTGTCGATGCCGATCGAAAAATCCCAATAAGCGAGGATATCGGCGCGCAGGCAATTGTTGATGGGCCGCAGCGACAGCGCCGCCTGCGTCGTCGCTGCATAGACGCCCCGAAGCACCGCCGGACTGTCGATCTTGCCGTCGAAATGATCCTCGACCCGGCCACCGGCGGCGGGGCAGCCGGCAACGAGAACCGGCGCGGCGACGAAAGCCGGCCGCACCTTGAGCGCCACGCGCTCAGCGCCTTCATCATCGGTGAAGGCGTAGCGATGCACCGGGCTTTGCGACAGCACGATCTCGCCCGCATCGAGATCGACGGAACAATGCACGCGATACCATTGGCGCTCCAACATGCGCACATTGAGCGCAACGCTCTGGCTCTTGCCGCCGTCGGCCGTCACGAAATTGAGCTGGCCGCTATCGGTAACGAAGAGCTTGAAGCCGGATTGCGATGCAGCGTCCCATTTGCTGATGAGCACCTGGTTGTCGCGCTTCAGAAGCGTTGGCCAGACAATTGCAAAAAGCGAGAACGAGGTCGGCGTATCGAGCGCCGGCACCGCCGCTCTCATGTAGGAGCCCGGATCGATGTCCTGCTTGGCGCCCGGATAAGTGCCTTCGATACTGCTCTTGACCGGCGCATGCTGCAGCCCCGGCCCGTCCGGGTTGGCGTCGCCGCAGATCACGCGCACCAGCGACGCGCTGTAATCCTCGCCATCCTCAGACGACACCATGAAGGAGATCGCTTCCCCCGGCGCGACGCTATATTTGTCGGGATAGCCCAGTATCTTCAGCATCAGTCGCTCCCCCGCTCTTCGTCGCCGGTGCGGAACGGCATGTTGAGCCGCTCACCCGTATGCGCCTCCCAGCGCCGGCAGAACATCGCCCATTCCGCTTCCTCGCGGCTCGTGAAGACGCGATCCATCTCCGCCACGATCGGCTGCGTGCGGTCCAATGGCATGCTGCCCAGCACCCATTCACGGAAGGGTTTGCGCACGATGAGGATGGGCTTGTGGCCGCCGGAATCGAAGCGCATGGCGTTCAGGACACGCATGAGGCCGGGGCTGTGATGACCGATCGGGTTCTTGCGGAACTCCTCGATGAACGGGCGGTCCTTCTCCGGATCTATGCGATAGGGCATGGTCAAGCCTCCTTCACGCGCATGTCGCTCCCCTCATGTCGCCCCGTTTCGCCAAAGCGAGGATGTCGAGGATTCCGGCAATAGCAAAGGCACGGCGTCGCTCATGAACTGCTCTCCGCCTGCATGTCCGCCAGCCGGCGATAGGTCTCGCGGAAGGCGTGATAGCGCGCATCATAGAGCGCAGCATTATCGGGGTTGGGTGCAATCACATCGCCGCGCGTGACGAAGGACGACGCGCCGTGCCAATCGTCCGTTGCACCGGTGGCGATTGCCGCCGTCCACGCTGCGCCGAGGCATGAGCCCGGATGTCCTTTCAGAAGCTGGATGGGCGCCTGCAGGGTGTCGGCGACGATCTGCACCCAGAACCGCGAATTCGAGCCGCCATCCGAGGCCATATAGCGCTCGGTAGGGTGGCCCATGTCGTTAAGCACTTCGATGTGGTGGCGGAAGGCATGGCCAAAACCCTCCAACAGCGCCCGCCACATATGCGGCACGCCGTGATTGAGGCTGAGGCCGGAGATGATCCCGCGCGCATGCGGATCGTGAATAGGTGTCTTCTCGCCGAGGAAATACGGGATGACCTGAACGCCGTCCGCGCCGGGCGGCGTCGCCTCCGCCAGCCGGTCAAGATGCTGGTGGATGGTGAGCCCCGCCTCTTCCGCCGCCGCCTTCTCGCCATAGGCGATGCGCTCCACAAACCAATTGAGCGCCGAGCCGCCTGTCGCCATGCAGCCATTGGGCACGTAGAGGCCGGGGATCAGGTGATAGTCGAGATACATCCGCGGATCGGGCACGGCGCTTTTCGTGGCGATCAGAACGTCTGCCGATCCGCCGAATTTCAAAAGCACATCGCCCGGCTCCGCCAAGCCTGCCGCCAGGCCCGACGCGATGAAATCGGCGGCACCGCCCGTCACCGGCGTGCCTTCCTTAAGCCCGGTCGCAGACGCGGCTTCCGCCGTCACCGCCCCGAGAAGCTCGTGTGACGCAATGACGGGCGGCAAAGCTGCCTTCGGCACATGGGCAAGCGCAATCAGGCGATCGGAAACCGCATTCGCGGCAATATCGATGAAGCCGCCTTCCAACGCCCAGTTCCGCTCAACCGACCGCTCTCCCGTGAGGCGGTGGTTGATGTAATCGTAAGAGCCGAACAATGTCGCGGTCTTGGCGAAAACGTCCGGCTCGTTCTTCTCAATCCAGCGCAGCTTGCAGCCGACGAGCTGCTGATTGATTCCGTTGCCGGCGAGCTTGATGAAGTCGGCTTCGTCGATCTCCGCCGCCAGCTCCGCCACTTCCGCTGAGCAGCGCCCGTCGCTCTGTTGGATGGAGGGGCGCAGCACCTCTCCCGCCGCGTCCAGGAGGACCACCGCCGGCAGCATGCCGGTGATGCCGATGCCGGCGACATCGTCGGCGCTCACGCCGGCCTCGCCCAAAAGCTCAGGCACCAGCGCACAAAGATTGGCCCACCATTCCTGCGGCTCCTCCTCCGCCCATCCGGCATGGGGCGCAGAGAACGTCACGGGCTTGGATGCCGTGGCGAGAATGCGATCCGGCAGCGCGATTAATATGCCGATCGTGGAGGTCGTGCCGATATCGACGCCGAGGAAGCAAGCCATGGCGCTACAGAGGACTGTGCTTCCGCGACGCCATGCCGGCCGCATCGGTCACGACGCCGCCCGGATGGCGTTGACGACATCCATGAACCGCTTCACGCGATCGGCGTCGACCGGGTTCCAGGTGTCGCCATCGACCTTGAAATGCGTGCCGATGACGCAGCCATCGGCGACGGAAAGCACGTCGTGGATGTTGTCGATATTGGTGCCGGTATTGGCGAGCACCGGTACGTCCTGGATCGCCTCGCACACCTCCCTGAGGTCGGAGGCGTCGGCTGATTGGCCCGTGATCGGCCCGGAGACCAGAATAGCGTCGGCGAGCGACGAGAACACCGCACTCCGCGCCCTCAGTTCGATCGGCCGCTGGTCAAGCGAATGGGCAAACTCTGCGTTGATGTTGAACAGCATCTTCATATCGGGCCGCCCGAGATCCCGGCGCAGCCTGGCCGCCTTGGCGCAATCGGGGACCCACATCCCCATGTCCGATGCAAAGACGCCGGTGAAGATTTCCCGCACAAAGGACGCGCCGGTGGCGCAGCCGATCGCCACGCTGGCTTCCGGGTCCCACAAATAGTTCACGCCGAAGGGCACATTGAGCGCCGGCTTCGTCGCTGTGACGACAGCCGTCATCGCCGCAATGCTCTCCGACGTCGCCTTCAGCAGATACGGCCGGTCGTTCTCGTTGCCGAACATGATGGCGTCGACACCGCCCGCCTGCAGCGCCTCGATATCCGCCATCACGCCTTCGATAAGCTTCTCCACGCCGCCATCGGCATCATAGAGCGGCGAGCCGGGCAGCGCACCGATATGCGCCATCGCGACGATGGTCTTGGCCCCCTTTGCAAGCAACTCGACAGACATATGCATCCTCTCGCCTGCCGGCGCGCCTTTAAGAAGCAGCCGGCCCGCCTACTGGCCGCGTCGCGCCAGGTGTCTCTATGGTGATCCGCAGGCAGGCATCTCGGCGCAAGCGCCATGCCCGCATGTCGTCCGCCACCCCTCCCTCGGCGCCAAGCACTCGGCGCGTTTTTTTGAGGTTTCCAATAGCAACCAAACGCAAATAATCAAACACCAGCTTGTTGCATTTTCAACATTAATGTTTGTAATGTGTCGTGAACTTCGGACGAGAGGTAACCCCCCGTGTTCCGCGATCGCGTGGTTCTCGTAACGGGCGCCGCAGCCGGTATCGGCCAAGCCATAGCTGAGGCGCTTCACAAAGCGGGTGCGACCCTCGCCTTGGTCGACCGCGATGCGGAGGCCCTTGCCAAAACCGCTGCGGAATTTGATGAGCGCACAATCGCCATCGTCTGCGACGTTCGTGACCGTCGCTCGGTCGAAGACGCGTTCGATCAGGCAATCGACGCCTTCGGGCGCGTCGATTGCCTGATCGCCAATGCCGGCGTCTCCAGCATGAAGCACGCACTCGACCTGACCGACGAGGATTGGGACTTCAATTTCGACGTCAACGCCAAAGGCGTGTTCCTGACCAATCAGGTCGCGGTTCGCCACTTCCTGCGTGAGGAGAACAAGGGTTGCGTAGTCAACACCGCCTCACTCGCCTCAAAGGTCGGCGCACCTTATCTCGCGCATTACTCCGCCAGCAAGTTCGCTGTCCTTGGATGGACACAGGCGCTGGCGAGAGAAGTTGCCCCGCACGGCATCCGCATCAACGCCGTATGCCCTGGATTCGTGCGCACCTCCATGCAGTCACGCGAGATCCTCTGGGAGGCGGAACTCAGTGGCAAGACACCCGACGCCGTCCGCCAATCCTGGATCGACCAGACGCCGCTCGGCCGCCTGGCGGAGCCGGACGACGTGGCCGATGTCGTTCTGTTCCTCGCGTCGGACGCGGCGCGTTTCATGACCGGGCAGGCCATCAACGTCACCGGAGGAGTCTACATGGCGTGACAGTCCCGGAGGCATCCGGAAGTCTTGAGAGGAAGGTTTTGAGAGTCGGCGTCCAGAAGGGCGCTCAGTAGTAGCAAGCAGACCTGGGAGGTTTGATGAGATGAAATCAACGCGTTTAACAACCGCACTCGTTGCGTCGGTGGCGCTGTCGGCCCTGATGTCGACCGCCATCGCCGAGGACATGATGGCGGCCAGCGGCGAGACAGTCTTCTTCCGCGGCTGGCAGTACAAGACCGACATCGTCCAGGACAACGTCGACCAATATAATTCCGGCCAGAAGGGCAAAGTCGACTACGCCACGGTGACCGGCGACTACCCCGCTATCATGGAGCAGAACCTGATGGCCGGCGCTGAGCTCGACGTGCTCTACGCCAATCCCTCGCAGGCCGGTCGCTATTATGACGGCGGCTGGATCATGCCCGCGGAAGAGCTGCCGAACATCGACGCCATCAAGGCCGACATGTATCCCAACATCCTTGAGGCGTGGAGCTACAAGGGCAAGCTTCTCGGGCTCTCCTACTTCGTCTCGACGCGCGGCGTCATGCACGTCAATCTGAAGAAGTATGAAGAGCACGGCATGAGCGATGCCGATTTCCCCAAGAACTGGGATGAGCTCTACGACCATCTCTATGTGCTGAAGGAGAAGGGTGTCGACCAGCCGTTCCTGCCGCACTGGATCAACGAATGGTACGGCATCTCCTGGGCATTCCTCTTTGAGGTGATGAACCGCGGCGGCGAAGTCGCCGATGCGGAAGCCCATACGCCGCTCCTCACGACCGACGAGGACGGTGCCGCTTACAAGACGCTCGCCGCATGGAAACGCATCTGGAACGACGGCCTCGTTCCGGAAGAGGTGCTGACCTACAACGAGAGCAGCTACATCGACGCCTATGCGTCGGGTCGTTACGTCTACAGCCCGCAGCAGCTTTATGATCTGGAGACCTTCAACCGCGAAGACCGCTCACAGATCGCCGGCTACGCGTCGCTCCTGCCCTATCAGGGCCAGAGCTGGGGCCTCCTGGATTCGGCCGTCTATCTGATGACCAGCCGCGAGCGCTCCGATGCGCACACCGACGACGTCAAGCGGTTCGCCAACTGGTATGGGTATCAGAACCACGACGGCAACGTCTTCGTCGGTAATCGCTGGATGCAGGAATCGATGCTCTTCTCCGGCTACAAGTCGGTGATGGAGAGCGAGGCTGCGGCAGAGCGCATGCGCAACGCCCTGGCCCGCGAACAGGACATTGAGGCCGTTCTCGGCGTTTACGCCGCCACCCCCTATCCGAAGGGTGTGTGGAACGTAATCTGGGCGGAGGAGTTCAACTCCTGGCTCAAGGAGACGCTGCAGAACTACCTGCTCGATGACGGCGACATCGTTGAGACGATTGAGGAGATCAACGAGAAGATCACCGACCTCAACGACAAATACGACCTCGGCTAAGCCCGACAGGCGGCGCCGGTGCACAAAGCCGGCGCCGCTGACCTGACGCATCTCATGGCCTTCTCTCCTTCCGCGCGCACCAACGAGCTCTCCAATTTCAGCTTCGCGCTGATCTTGGCGCTGCCTGTTCTGGTGTTTCTGCTTTTGGTGGTCGCCTACCCGCTCGGCTACGCGCTGTGGATGAGCACGCATGAGATCAGCTTCTTCGGAGGCTACAAGGCCGAATATGTCGGCCTGGAGCATTTCGCCGACATCTGGGATAGCAAGAAATTCTGGAAGTCGGTTCGTGTGACCGCAAGCTTCACCGCGCAGTCAGTGATCCTGGCCATGGTCATGGGGCTTGTGCTGGCGCTGATACTGAACCGGCCCATGCGCTTCGCCGGCCTGGTTCGCACGCTGGTCATTCTGCCTTGGTGCGTGTCGCTCTACGGCACCGGCATCATGTTCTCGCAGCTCGCCAAGGGTCAGACCGGCCTGGGCACAGCAATCGCGGCGGCGCTCGGCGGCACGGATGCCGTCAACTTCGTCAACCGCGATTGGGTCATCCAGGTTCTGGCGATCGGCAATGCCTGGAACATGACGCCGCTCGTCGCCTTCTTCCTTCTGGCCAATCTAAAGACCATCCCCACGCGGCTCTACGATTTGGCGGCGATCGACCGCATGTCGCCGCTTGAGACCTTCTTCAACGTCACGCTGCCGCCGCTGCGTTTCACGTTGTTCGTCTTCACCTGCATCACCACCGTTTTGTCGATGAAGCTCTTCGACTTCATCTTCGTGCTCTCCGGCGGCGGGCCGGGAACCACGTCGGCGGTGCTCACCTATCAGATATACAAGGAGAGCTTTAAGGACCTCGATCTGGGCTATGGCGCAGCCATGTCGTTCTATCTGCTCGCCATGATCCTCGGGTCGACGCTGCTGCTCTACTTCATCTGGGGACGCCGGGAGGCGAGCAACGAATGACCCGCACGATTTGGTCGCGGATTGCGCTCGCCGTGATCCTGATCTGGACCCTCCTGCCCATCTATTGGTTCTTGAAGATCTCCCTGCTGACGCCGGACGAGATCGCGCGCTTCCCACCGCCGCTCTACCCGCTTGAGCCGCAGCCGGCGGCCTATTTCAACATTTTCGGCTTCGACTATGAGCTGTCGAACGGCATCACGCGGCGCGCTTCCGGCCAGGCCAACCAGATCATTCGCGGATTGCAGAATTCGGTGATCGTCTCAATCATCGTGACAGTGTTGACGCTGGCCGTCGTGGCGCCGCTCGCTTATGTCTTCGCCCGCCTCGACTTCGCCCACAAGAACAAGCTGCTCTTCGCCATTCTCCTCGCCGTGGCGCTGCCGCCGGTCTCCACGCTGATCCCGTTCTATTCGATGTATGTGCAGCTCGGCTTGAACGGCACAATTCTCGGCCTCGTCATCGTCACGCTGACGATCACCATCCCCTTCGTCACCTGGATGCTGATCGGCTATTTCCGCAATCTGCCGCAAGTTGAACGGCTGGCCCGCATCGACGGCTTCTCGCGCATGGGAACCTTTGTCTACGTCATGCTGCCTATGAGCCGCAGCGGCCTGGCAGTCGCTGCCGTCATCGCGTTTCTGTTCGCGTGGAATGAATACACCTATGCGCTGATCCTGGTGAACGGCACCACGGCCAACACGCTGCCGACCGCCATCAGCGGCTTCCTGTTTCAGCATCCCGAACCGCAGCACATGGCCGCGGCGCTGGCGCTGACGATCCTGCCGCCGGCGCTGGTCGCCTTCCTGCTACAGCGCCATATCGGCGAAATGAACCTCGTGGAACCGGTTCGCTAGGGACAATCGATGGCCAGCATCCACCTTAAGAATCTCAAGAAGACGTTCGGCCAGCATGTCGCCGTCGCCGACCTGACGCTCGATGTCGCTGAGGGCCAGTTCGTGGTGCTGCTCGGGCCCTCAGGCTGCGGCAAGACGACGACGCTCAATTGCATTGCCGGCCTGGAGGCGCCGACCAGCGGCCGCGTGCTCTTCGACGACACTGACGTGACGGGCCTTCCGCCCCATGCGCGCAACATCGCGATGGTCTTCCAGTCAGCGCTGCTCTACCCGCATCTGAACGCGCGCGCCAATATCGAGATGAGCCTGCGCCATTCCGGCATGACAGCCGACCAGGTGAAGTCGCGTGTCGCTGGCGTCGTCAGCATGCTGCGCGTCGACCATTTGCTCGACAAGCGGCCGAGCGCGCTCTCCGGCGGCGAGCGCCAGCGCGTCGCGCTCGCCAAGGCAATCGTCCGCGAGCCGTCGGTGTTCCTTATGGACGAGCCGTTTTCTGCGCTCGACGCGGCGCTCCGCAACTCGCTCCGTGCTGAGCTCGTGCACCTGCAAAAAACGCTCAACGTCACCACCATCTTCGTCACCCATGACCAGGTGGAGGCGATGACCATGGGCGACGTCATCGTCGTGATGAACAACGCCAATGTCGAACAAGTCGGCTCGCCGGACGAGATCTACAACAATCCGCAGACCAAGTTCGTTGCCGGCTTCATCGGATCGCCGCCGATGAATTTCTTTGAGGGCGCTTTCAAGTCAGAGAACGATCGACTGACGTTCCACACCGGCGACATGGCCCTCTCCGTCCCCGATGCCCTACGGGCGAAACTGGACGGATCGATCGAGGCCCTCACATCCGTCGGCATCCGGCCGCAGCACATTCGCATCGTAGACGCCGGCACCGATGGCGGCATCAACATGGAGGTCTATGCCGTGGAGCATCTCGGCAAGGAGACCGTGATCATCCTCCAATCGGAGGCAGGCGACGCCTATCGCGTGCTCACCGATCCCGGCTTCAAGGCGGCTGTCGGCGAGCGCGTGGCTTTGGCGCCCGATCTGGCGCATGCGCACGTTTTTTGAGGCCATATTGGTACGCGGCGCGAATGGTCGTAGCCCGCATGAAGCGTGAGCGGAACGCGGGGACGCACGCACATCCTCTCCTCTGTCATCCCGAGAAGCGCGTTAGCGCTTGTTCGGGACCCATAACCATCAGAGCAAGCGGACAAAACACCCGGCACTGAAGCTCACTCGCCGCGCCGGTGGTCATGGGTCCCGGTCTCGGCCTCACGGCCGAACCGGGATGACAAACGCGAGGTTGGTCGCCAACGGCTCACCAGCAGCTATAGCCGCCATCCACCAGAAGCACCGTGCCGGTGACATAACTGGCGGCGTCGCTTGCGAGATAAAGAACGGCGTGGGCGATCTCCGATGGCTCCGCAAAACGGCGCATCGGCGTCATGTCGCGCCAGATTTCGACCCATTCGCTGTTGCTCAACCCACGCTTGGTCATCTCCGTCAGCGTGTAGCCGGGCGCCACGGCGTTGACGCGAACGTTCTTGAGCGCCAGCTCCGCGGCAAGCGAGCGGACCATCTGATGAACTGCGGCCTTGCTCGCGTTGTAATGCGCCTGCGGCTGCGGCCGGTCCACCGTGAAGCCGGAATTCGATCCGATGCACACGATGGCGCCACCGCCATTCGCTGCCATCTGCCGCGCGAAAGCCTGAGCGGCGTAAAACTGCGCGTTGACGTTGACATCCATGACCTCGCGCCATTCATCCGGCGGGATGTCGAGCACATCGGTGTTCGGGCAAATCCCCACGCAATTCACCAAAATGCCCGCCGGCCCGGACGCCTTCTCGACTTCGGCCGCGACACGCGTCGATTCCGCCGGGTCCGTCAGATCGGCAAGGAGGAAGGCAGCCCGCCGCCCACCGCCGGCGAGCCGCTCGGCGGATTCGCGTCCCAGCGCCTCCTCCCGATCGACAAGCACGATATCGGCGCCGGCGCCGGCCATCAGTTCGGCAACGGCATAGCCGATGCCGCGGGCCCCGCCGGTGACGACCGCAGTCCTCCCTGTCAGTCTGAACTTCTCAAGCGCGTCCAATCGAAGCTCCGTGCTCTGTTAGCTGATTGCGGCGTATGGGAGGGACAAGCGCCAGCTCGGTTCTAGCTGCCGACGGCAATCTCCAGGGCGACATTATTCGCCTTCAGATGCGCCTCAAGGTCCTTGCCGGGATTGGCATCGGTGATGATGGCGTCAAAACCGGAAAGCGGTGCGATGTGAGCGACCGACGCGCGCCCGAACTTGGACGCGTCGACCAGTGCGATCTTGCGCTTGGAGCGCCGAATGAGCGCCTTCTTGATCTGCGTGTCTTCCGGCGAATAGTCGAAGAAGCCTTCCGCCGATACGCCCGAGCAGCCGAGAAAGAATGTGTCGATCCAATATTCGTTGAGATGCTCAATGGCGATCGGCCCGGAGACCGACGGCTCCAGCCCCGCGATCCGCCCCCCTGGCAGATAGACCTCCGTGCGCGAATGGGCCAATCGGCTGGCGACCGGCAGGCTGCACGTGATCACCCTGACGTCGAGATCGCCGAGAAGCTGCGCGAAAGTTTGCATCGTAGAGCCAAGATCAAGGGCAATCATCTCGCCGGCGGCGACGTGCTGCAAGGCGCGTTGGGCAATCGCCCGCTTGCCGGCCAGATTGATGTTGGCGCGCTCATTGACCGCCGGCTCAATGGCCGCAAACTCCGAGCTGTCACGATTATCGGGGTGCAGCGCGCCGCCATGGATGCGTATGAGGCGATCGCGCGTTGCGAGCTGGTCGAGATCGCGCCGCACGGTCATCTCCGTCACGCCGCTTCGTTTGGCGATCTCCGAGACCGTGACGAATCCCGTCGTCTTGAGAATGTCGAGGATCAGGTCTTCGCGCTGCTTGGCATGAAGCCTTTTTTCCAGCATGTCGCCCTAGCTTGGGTTGTGAAGCGTAAATGTTCTTATTTGTGTGAATACACTAAAATAGTAACACCCCAGCCGGCCGGAAGCAACGCAATTGCCCAAAAAGGCCGCTTCCTCGTAGAAGCGCGACGCCGGCATCCCCGCCGCCTTGCACACGCATGAGATGAAGATCGCGTGGGGGGAGCCCGGGAAGGGGCTGCTGCCCGGCGTTCAGATGGCTCCAGGATGGTTTATGGCGACCTCCATCGGAGCACAGCGCGCCATGGGACGATCTCGTTGCGCGAAATGCCGAGGCCAAAGGTGGCCAGCCCGTATCGCGCGGCGAAATGGGCGGCGAGCCCGTACCATGTCAGCATGGCAACGCCGGTCGCGATTGCCGCGCCGGTTGGCCCGAAGCTGGCGGCGAGCGCCGCGCAGCCGGCAAGGAGCACCAGGCCCGACGCAAGCGATAGGAGACTGCTTGTCCTTTGTGCCGACAGGAGCGTCAGGGCCTGGATGGACGGGCCACAGCACGCCCGCGCAACCTGCACCACGACAAGGATGGCCAGCACCGGCGCACCGGCCACAAAGGCCTCGCCAAACAAGGCCAGAACCTGCGGCGCAAGCGGCGCCAGAACAAGTGCTGCACTTCCCGTCGCCAGCATTGCGGTCCGATTGAGCCGGCCGACAATACGCCTGACCTCATCACTCAACGCCCGCCCATGAGCGGCTGCGATGCGAGGCAGTTCGATCTGATAGAGCGCCTGGATGGCGAAGCCGACCAGAAGCGCGATCTTCAGCGATAGCGCAAACACACCCAGCGCCGCCGGCGACAGGAACAGGCTTGAGACGATGATGGCGAGATCACCGAAGAACGCAGAAAGCACCGAAACGCTGACAAGCGGCAACGCCGTCATCCGCAACCGGCGGCGTATCCGCCGGTCAACGCGGGGTTCAACGCGCGGCAGGATTCCGGCACGCACCATGCCGACCGTCAGCAAGATGAGCGTCAGCGCCGCACCGACGGTGAAGAGCCAAACGGCGTCCGTCGCATCGATGCGCACACCCGCCAGAAGCAGCAACACCAACCCCGACGCCAACACGACCGGCCGGGTCAGAAGCTCCGGCAGATTGGCGATCATCGGGTGGCGCCGCGCCATGGCGTAGGCGCTGAGCAACCGGCCAAAGGCGATGACAGGCACAGCAATCGCCGCCGCCAGAAGCGCCGCATGACCGGACAACAACAGGGCGGCACTTGCCATCAAGACGGCGATCACGAAGCCTGCGGCCGCGCTGTCAATGAGAGCAACACGCGCTAGCGCCTCGCCCCGACGCTCGCCGTTGCGGCTCATCGCAACGATCTTGAGCACGATGTTGGGGAAGCCGCCGGCGGCGACGACAGCCCCGACCGTCGCCAGGCTCGTCGCCAGGAAGAACTGACCGAGTTGTTCAGGACCAAGCAGCCGCGCAAGCAGCAACTGCACGCCGATGCCAAGCAGAGCGGCGGCCATGCGTGCTGAAAAGAGGGAGCCGGCGCGGCTGCCGAGGTGCCAGATGGACTTCAGCCCGTTCATTTTCCGCGGCCTGGAAGGCTCCGCATCGCCAGCCGTGCGCTCCGCGCCGCATAGGTCGCAACCCCGACCATCCGTGCCACGGGGCTTGTCCAGCAGCTGAACTCGCCCGGCGTCGCGAAAATCTCGCCCTGCCGACCCACCAGGCCACGCTTGAACTGCCGTAGCCCCGGGTCGAGCGCCTCGCCGCCGAGATCATACCAGCGCGCCTCACCTTCACGGAGTCGCTCAATGATGTGCCATTGCAGGAGGTAGCCGGCGTTGCGCGCCGCGCCGCCCTCGCTGCTTGCGCCGTAAAGGTAGCTGGCCATGTCGCCATGCGTGCCTATGACGGCGCCGGCAACCGCACGGTCCCCCTCATAGGCGAGATAGATCTTGGGCGCCAAGGCACGCGGCAGAGCGTCAGCAAGCTGCGGCACCGCCTCCACGGCGTCGTCGCTGTGAAAGCGTTTCCGCTCCACCATGACGCGATGCAGCTCGGCAAAAGTGGCGTAGGCCTCATGCACGTCATGCTCAACGACCTTGAGCCCGGCCTTGCGTGCGCGCTTCAGATTGTACCGCCATTTCTGCGAAAAGCCGGCAACCGCGTCGAGCGGGCCTTTGAGGTCGACCAGATACCGGTTGGGGTCGGGTGCGTAGAGATCGCGATTGAACCCCTCCGCTTCCAAGATCTCCGCTTCGCGCGAGGCAAACTCCGGGTTCGGGCGCGGCACGATGGTCAGAAGGCTTCCGCGCCGGTCGCAAAACTCACGGCGCAGGGCGCGGACAAGGTGCGTGTAAGTCGTCCACGATTCCGCCTCGCCGGTGCGCCGCCACACCGGACCGAACTTGACGTAGTAAAGGCCCGTCCTGAGCCCAGGCAGGGAGAACCGCGTCGCCACCGCACCGCCGATAAGGGCGCCGCGCTGGTGAACCTGGCAGGCAACCACACGCTCACTGCCCCGCTTGGCCGATGCAAAGGCGGCGGTCTGGTCGTAGCTTGCGTCATCGAATTGCGAGAGCGCGGCGTCCCAGGTCCCGTGCGGCACGATCGTCAGCGCAACGCCGGCTTCAGCAGCCGGGGCCACCAGGTCGCATGTCTCGCCTACCAGTGCGGGAGCGGTTGCAGTGGCCATAATCAAGGAGCCCCATCCATAATGAGCGCTGCTCTGCGACGCGACATCAGTCGCAAGCCGCCCAATTGCCGCGCAAACAACACCAAGGTCGGCCGCGGGTCGGACCACGACCAGGTCATGTGAATATCGGCCTTAAGCGCCATCGCGGTCGCCCGTGCGAGCCACGAGAGCGCAGCACCGAACGAAACGCTTCGGCTGCGAACAGCCTCGCGCAGGCCGCGCAGATCGCCATAGGTCCACGCAAAGCGCAGGCCGGCACGGCCAACGATCGGCTCCTCCGCCATGGCCCGCCCGCTCGCCAGATCGATGCTCAGACGCGCCAAAGGCAGACCGGCCGCCTCGGCAATCGCATGGTTGCCGGGAACGCGCGGATTGATCTCCAGGAACATGGTGGCGCCCGATCGGGGATCGACAAGGAACTGTGCGCAGCCGATCCCGGTATAGGCAAGCGATTGCGTCAGCGCCTCCGTCCAACGGACCAGATCGGCGTTGGGCACCAGCGTGACGCCCTCAACCGCTAGCCCGCTCCCGTCCACCCGGTCGGTGCGGTCGATGCGCGCTTCGCACACACCCACCAGCCGGCCCTCAGCGGCGGCGAAATAAAGATTGTGGCGCGTGCCGGACGCCTTGCGCTGCACGACCAGCGGCTCGCTCGGCGGCAACGCATTGAGCGCCTCCACCTCAAGGTCGGCAGGAGCCTCAACGAAGATCGCCTTCTCGCCGCCGATGCGGCGCGTGGAATCCGCAGGACGTATGACGCAGGGAAGACCGACGGAGTCGATTGCGTCTGGAAGGTCTCGGCTGGTCGTGTTGGCGAACGGCTCCGTGGGGACACCCAGCGATTGGCAGCGGGCAAACATACTTGGCTTGTCGAGGCACGCCTGCACGGCATCCACCGACGGCGTCACCCATGTCACATCGGCGCTGAGGGACGGCGCGCCTGCGGCGAGCTTGCGCGACGCGGCCTCCGTCACGGGAATCACCATGTCGATGCCGGCCTCAGACAGCTTCGCGCCGTCGGCGAGCCACGCCGGCAAGGCGCCGCGCTCAAGATCGCCGGCCGGCATCATGCGATCGACATATCGGGAATACTCCGCTGCGCCCTCTCCGCCCTCGCCGGCCACCACAATGGTATAGCCAAGCGGCTTAAGCGCGCGCGCAATCGCCAATGTCGGCCGATAGTTCCCCAGAAGCAGAACAGCCGGCCGGGATTTGAAGCAATCCGCCTGTTGAGAATCCTTCACCAGGGACGCACCTCCGCCGCATACGGATTGCTTTGGTTAGCCTTCTCCTTCTGAAATAATCAAACGAACTGGGGGCTTAACCTTAAAACTTCCGTCGGATTGTCACCGGCGGTTAACCATCAGGGCGGGATCCTTGGTGCGCTTTACGGCCACGCGCAGATTGGCGGCCGTCTGTCGATCCACGGCTGTGCGGCCTCCACCTGCGCCGCCACACGGATCAGCGTCGCCTCATCGCAGGGGCGCCCGACGAATTGGACGCCGATGGGCAGGCCATCCGCCGACCAGTGCAGCGGCATCGACATGGCCGGCTGGCCCGACACGTTGAACGGGAACAGATACGAACCGTCGGTCCATTTAGCGTGGTAGCGATCAAGGTCCGGCTCCGACATGTCCCAATGGCCGAACGGCCTGGGGGGATGCGTCAAGGTCGGCGTGAGGAACACGTCGTAATCGGCGAGATCCATGGCGATCGCCCGCGAAAAGCGGCGGATCGTCTCCACGTCCCGCGCGTGTTCAACTGCGCTCATCGCCCGGCCGCGCTGAAGCGTAGCCAGCGTGGTCGCCGACACATCGTCCAAAGTCGGATCGCGGCCGAGCTCTTCAGCCCGGTCGCCCAGCCAGCCCGCCATCTGCACAACAATGACTTGCGAGTAGGCACGCCACGCCGCGTCGATGTCGATGGCCATGTCGTGTTCTTCCACGTCGTGCCCAAGCGCCTCAAGAAGCCGCGCGGTGTTCTTGACGGCGGTCACCGCTTCCTCATGCACGCCGTGCGGCGCCGTCACGGTGAAACCGACACGCAGGCGGCCGGGATCGGCTCCGACTTCCTCCAGCCAGGGCCGCGCTGGCGGCGGCGTATTGTAGGGCTCGCCCGGCAGCGCGCCTGCGGTCGCATCGAGAAAGGCCGCGCTGTCGCGAACCGTGCGTGTGACGCAAAGAAAGAACACGCCGCCATAGGTGAAATCGGCATTCACCGGACCAACCGTCATGCGCCCGCGCGCCGGCTTCAGGCCGAACAGACCGCATTGCGACGCGGGACAGCGAATGGAGCCGGCGCCGTCGCTTGCCTCGGCAAGCGGAACCATGCGCGAAGCGACCGCCGACGCCGCACCGCCGCTTGAGCCGCCCGGCGATATGCCTTCACACCACGGATTGTTCGCCCGCCCGAACAAATCGCATTCGCTGGTCAACGCCCAGCCGAGTTCCGGCGCGTTGGTGGAGCCGACGAGGATGAAGCCGGCGCGCCTGATCCGCGCCACGATATCAGAATCGGCGGACGCCACATTGTCCTTGAAGAACGGACTGCAATTGGTCTGCGGCACGCCGGCCCAGGTCGTCGCGACCTCTTTCATGAGATAGGGCACGCCCTTGAAGGGGCCGTCGGGCACGCCCTCCGCCTGCCGCCTCGCCTCGTCATAATACGTCTGAACCACAGCATTGAGCTGCGGATTGATCGCCTCGATACGTTCTATGGCCGTGTCGACCAGTTCCAGAGGCGTCACCTCCCCAGCCTTGACCAAAGCCGCCAGGCCCAGCGCATCATATGAACCAAAGGCGTCCATGCTCTCCTCCCCGGCCGCTCGGCCAAACGCGAACATAGGATTTGAGCATCTTACAAAGCGCGCTGCCAGGCATTTGAAGTAAGATGGCGTGACGACAGCAAGCGAAAGGACGGCACAAGTGCAACCCCGCGTTTTGCCAACCGACCCGCACGACAAGCTTGGCGTGCGGCGTGTCATCAACGTCGCCGGAAACATGACGAGTTTGGGTGCCTCCATCGCCAAGCCGGAGGTGATTGAAGCGGTGGCAGACATCCTTCCGCATTTCGTTGAGATCGACGACCTGCAGCGGCGGGCGAGCCAGGCCATCGCCAAGGCCACCGGCGCGGAGGCGGGATGCGTCACCGCTTGCGCGTCCGCCGGCGTGTCGATCAGCGTCGCCGGCGCTATGACCGGCGCCAACCTCGCCGCGATCGAGGCGCTGCCTGACACAGCCGGATTGCGCGACACGGTAATCGTTCAACTCGGGCATCTTTGCCATTACAGCGCGCCGATCGACCAGGCGGTGCGGCTGACCGGCGCCAGGCTGCGGACAATCGGCAGCGTCAACGAGGCGCGCCCCGACCAATTGGCTGCCGCATTGGACGAGAACGTTGCCGCCATGCTGTTCGTCGTCTCGCATCAGACCATGCAGCACGGCCAGATTCCGCTGAGCGAATGCGTGCGCATTTGTCGGACAGCCAATGTGCCGGTCATCGTCGATGCCGCAGCGGAAATGGACCTCAGCGGCTTCCTGTCCGACGGCGCCGATATCGCGATCTACAGCGCCCACAAAGCGCTCGGCGGCATGACCGGCGGCATCGTCGCGGGGAAGACGCCGCTCGTGCGCGCCGCTTATCTGCAGAACGCCGGCATCGGCCGCGGCATGAAGGTCGGCAAGGAGGGGATTGCCGGCACGATCGCTGCCCTTGACGCCTGGGCCAAGCGCGACCGCGACGCCGAATGGGCCGCGCAACAACATACGCTCACGCTCTGGCGTGAGGCCGTCGCGCCCTACAATGCCATCAAGACTCAACTGGTCGACGATCCGACCGACAATCCTATCCAGCGATTGCGTTTGGCGTTTCAGGGCGACAGCAATGCGGCCGCAACGTTCGCCGCCCGGCTTGCTCAAGGCGACCCGCCGGTGATCGTGCGCGACGAGTTTCTGGATCGTAATTGCTTTGAGCTCGACCCGTGCAACCTGCATCCCGGCGAAGCGGAGATCGTCGCCGAACGGCTGCAGCAGGAGGCTGAAAGCGCCGGAGAAGCCGGCGCTGGCGGGCAAACGCTCACTGAGCTAAGGCAGGCGTCCTTGGCGCGGCGATTGGCGTGGCCTGACTGACGAGCAAAAAGCAACAGAACGACAGGGTGGAGAGAACGTGGACGAACTCCTGAAAGGCAAGTCAGCAATCGTCATCGGCGCGGCACGCGGTATCGGCGCCGGTATCGCGGAGGTCTTCGCCGGCGCCGGCGCACGCGTTCTTGTTGCCGACCGCGACGGCGACAAAGCCAAAGAGACAGCCGCCCGGCTCGGCACCGACCACATATCCGCAGCACTTGACGTCTCCGACAAGGCGCATTGCGAAGCAGCGGTGAAGCAGGCCGAAGCCGCATTCGGCGGCGTCGATGTTCTTGTTCAAAACGCCGGCATCTTTCCCTGGACGACGATTGAGCACATCTCCGTGGACGAGTGGGACAACGTGCTCGCGGTGAACCTGCGCGGCTGCTTCGTCTCCGCGCAGGCTTGCCTTGCAACCATGCGCTCACGCGGCGGTGGGCGCATGATCTTCACCTCGTCGATCACCGGCCCGCGCGTCTCCAGCCCCGGACACGGGCACTATTCGGCGTCAAAAGCAGGCATCAACGGGTTCATTAGGGCGGCCGCGCTGGAATTCGCGCCATGGGGCATCACCGTCAACGGCGTTGAGCCGGGCAACATCCTCACCGAAGGCATGAAGGAAGCGCGCAGCGACGCCTTCATCAAGCAGATGGAGGCTTCCATCCCGCTTGGCCGCCTGGGCACGCCCCATGACGTGGGCAAGGCGTGCCTGTTCCTGGCGTCCGATCTCGGCGCCTACGTCACCGGCACGACAATTATCGTGGACGGCGGCCAGATATTGCCGGAAGGCGGCAATCTCTCGATTGAGCCGGAATAAGCCGACAGAGATTTACGGCTTTGATCGCTGCTTCGGCCGCGCGGCCCTCACCCCTTCACCGCGCCCATCGTCATGCCCTTGATGAAATAGCGCTGGAAGAAGAGGAAGACGATCAGCGTCGGCAGACTGGCGATCAGGGACAGCGCGCCCTGCACGCCCCACGCCACCGAATACTGGCCCTTCATATTGACGAGCCCCAGCATGATGGTGCGCTTCTCATCCGATTGCGTGAAAATCAGCGGCCAGAGGAAGTCGTTCCATATCCATGTGAACTGCAGCGTTGCCAGGACGGCCAGAGCCGGCAGGCTGATCGGCAGCGCCACCTTCGTCAGCACCTGCCACTCATTGGCCCCTTCAATGATGGCCGCTTCGCGGAGCGCTGTCGGCACCGTGGCGAAGAAGTTCCGCATCAGCAGCGTGCAGATCGGAATGCCAAGCGCAGTGTGAACTAGGATGATCGGCCACAGCGTATCGATGAGGCCGACCGCATTGAACAGCCTGAAGAGCGGGATCAGGATAACCTGCGGCGGGAAGAACATCCCCGACACAATCACCAGGAAAAGCAGGTTGCTGCCGCGAAACGGCAGCTTGGCGAAGACGTAGCCGGCCAGCACGCCAAGCACGATCGACGCGATCGTCGCCGGGGCCGTCACCAGGAGCGTGTTGACGAGGTAGCGGTGAACCGCCGGATTGTTCAGGACCTCGGTGAAGTTGCCCAAATAAAGCGCGGAGGGGATCGACCAGAGCTCGCCCAAGGCGATCTCGCGCGTCGTCTTCACCGACGACAAGAGCACGCCAACCGTCGGCGTCAAAAACAGCACCGCAAGACAGACCAGCGCGATGAAAATCACCGCCGGCCACGGGTCGAACGGTTTGTCCGCCGCCTCCGGCATGGCGGTGTCGCGGGTCGGGATGGCGCGCGTGTCAGCCATAGATCTCGTCGACCCGTCTGAGCTGGCGGAAATAGATGCCGATGATGGTGAGCGCGATGAGGAACAGGACGACCGATATCGCACTGCCATAGCCCATCAGGTACTTCTTGAAGGACTCGTTATACATATGCATGGCGAGCGTATCGGAGCTGTTGAACGGGCCGCCGCCGGTCATGATGAAGAGGATGTCGAAGCCCTTCAGCGAGTTGATGACGCTGAGCGCGACAACCACGACGGTCGCCGGCGTCAGAAGCGGGATGACTACGAGCCGGAGCCGCTGCCAGGTGGAAGCGCCATCCATCTCGCAGACTTCCAGAAGGTCCTCCGAGATCGCCGTCAGCCCCGCAAGGTAGATCACCATGGAAAGGCCGGTCTGCTGCCAGGACCATGCGACGATGACCGATCCGAGCGCGGTATCCGGCTTGGCGAGCCACGCAAAGTTCATGTCATCGCCGCGGATTGCAGCGATGACGGTATTCAGGAGCCCCCAATCCGGCTGGTAGATCCACACCCAGATCTGGCCGACGACGATCGCCGACAGACAGATCGGCAGATAGAAGATCGACTTGAACATTGCGCCGCCGGGAATGCGGCTGTCGATCAGTAGCGCCAGCCCGAGCCCGAGCAGGGTCGGCAGCAGGATCGCCGCCACCATCCAGATGATTGTGTTGAGGATTGCGTTGCGGAACAGGTCGTCGGTGTAGATTTTCGTGAAGTTGGCGAGGCCGACGAAATCGTAATCGGCGCTGAATCCGTTCCAATTGGTGAAGCTGTAATAGAACGAGCTGGCCAGCGGCCAGATGACCAGGACGGCAAAGACGGTCAGCGGAAGCGCTAGCAACGCGACTTGCCAAAAACGCGTCTGCCGCTCCACGAACCGCCCTCCGACCGGAGGCCGCCGGACGTCCGGCGACCCCTTGTCTTACGCCTTGCGCGGACGGCTATTCGTTGAACGCCTCCTTGGCGTCGGCCGCCGCATTGGCGAGTATCTCGTCGACCTTGCTCGGATCATCCATGAAACGCGCAAACATCGAAAGCCCCACCTCCGCCACAGGCGGGGGCGTCGCCAGATCGTAGTTGAAGACGAAAGTATCCGCCGCGGCCACCGTCGCCAGCGCGTTCTGCATCACCGACGTGTAGTTCGCCGGATCGACATTCACATTGGCGGAGAGCGCGCCTTGAATGCCGGCCCATTTGGCCTGCACGTCGGCGTTGGAGACCATGAAGGTGAGGAGCTTCTCCGCGCCTTCGCTGTTCGCTGCATTGGCCGAGACGACAAGGCCGTCGACGGGGCCGACCACGGCGTTGGCGATTCCGCTTTCGATCTCCGGGAACGGGAAGAAATCGTAATCCTCGCCGGGCTTGAGGCCGATGCCGTTCCAATAGCCTGTGATCCAGGTGCCCATGAGCGTCATGGCGGCGTCGCCGCGCGCGACCTTGTCGGACGCGTCGGTCCATCCGTCGGCATTGGCGTTGGGCACGAAATAGTCCTTGTCGGTGAGCTCCTTCCACAGTGCCATGGCGGCCTTGACCTCAGGATCGTCGTAGGACGCCGCGCCGCTCATGAGCTTGGCGCGATAGTCCGGCCCGGCCGTGCGAAGCAGCAGATAGTCAAACCAGAACTGCGCCGGCCAGCGGTCTTTCGACCCGAGCGCAATCGGCGTCACGCCCTTACCCTTCAGCGTTTCGGCAAGCGCCAGGAATTCGTCCCAGGTCTTCGGCAGATCGGTGATGCCCGCATCGGCGAAGACGCTCTTGTTGTAGAACATTCCCGCATAGTGATAGCCGAACGGCACCAGGTAGCGCTTGCCGCCGTAGAGCGTTGCGCCGTCGGCCACCGACTTGGCGACGATCTCGTCCAGCCCGGCCGCGTTCCACATGTCGTCGATCGGCTGCAGGCTGTTTGAATCGATCACGAATTGCGTGCGAGCGCCGGCCCAATAGCTGAACACGTCCGGCAGATTGTTGCCGGCTGCGCGTACGAGAATACCGGTCTTGAAATCCTCATGGCCAATGGGGCTGTCCTTGACCTTGAGGCCCGTCTCCGCCTCGAACGTCGCGAAAATCTCTTTCAGCCCGCCGAGGCCGAGATCGCCCGTGAAGTAATGGCTGATGGTGACCTCGCCCTCCTGCGCCCACGACCCCGCTCCCAACATGAGCGCCGGGGCGGCGATAGCGGTCGCGAGCAGGGTACGCCTGTTGAGAATGGGCATGTGCTCCTCCCTTACAGTTCGCATATTTTGCACTTTTGATGCCGGATAAGGCAGTTTCTGGCAGATCATTGCCGAGAGTCAACAAAAAGTATTGCATAATCGAAAAAAATATGAAGATTTTAGGTTGTGAGCCCGTCAGAGGGCACTTCGTTTACTTATGTTGGACGAATTATACAGCATCGGTAAACTTGAGGAACAAGGACACGCCCGGATGCGACTGCTGCAATCATTGTCCCGCGGTCTGACCGCCCTGGACTATCTGGGCGAACGGGGCGCCCCCGTGCGCCTGACGGACGTCGCGGGCGCACTGGGTGTTGAGAAGTCCAACGCCTCTCACATCCTCAAGACGCTCGTGGCGGCCGGTTACGCGGAGCAGGACGCGGGACGCCGCTACCTGGCGACCGAGAAGGTCCTTGCCTCAGGCCGGAAGCAGCATTCGTTGGAGGAGATCGTCGCCTGCAAGGAGGCGTGGCGCACAATTCTGGAGACGCTGGTCGACGCGACCGGCGAGTGCTCGCACCTGGCCGTCCTGGTGAAATCGCGCGTGTGGTACATCGACAAGATCGATTCCACGCGCCCGCTCAAGGTCGACCATCCGATCGGTTCGCTGGCGCCGCTCCATTGCACGGCCTTGGGCAAGGCCTTCATCGCTTTTGGCGCGGCCGAGCCGGTCCAGCCGCTGGAAGCGTTCACGCCCAAGACCATCACCTCCCCGACCAAGCTGCGTGATGAGATGCGCGCCACGCACGCGCGCGGATACGCCATCGACGATGAGGAATTCGCGCCCGGCATCCGCTGCGTGGCGCGCCCGATCTACGATGCAGAGGGCGCAATGATCGCCGCCGTCGGCTTGTCCGGCCCGACAGTCCGTATAGACGACGCGCGACTGGCCGAGCTGGGCGACTTCGTTTGCAGCGTCTCCAACGACACCTGGCAGGAAGGCAGCCCATGAGCCGCACGCCCATCGGGGTCGGCATCGTGGGGACGGGCCGCATCTCCGACCTCCACGCTATCGAATATCTGCAAAGCGCGAACGGGCGCATCGTGGCCTTGTGCGATCGCGACGCATCGCTTGCGGAAGGCCGCGCCGCCGCCTGGGGCGTGTCGGATGTCGCAATCACCGACGATCTGGATGAACTGCTGGCGCGTCCCGATGTCGATCTGGTGGAGATTCTCCTGCCCCACCACCTTCATCTTGAGGCGGCGCTGAAGGCCATTGCCGCCGGCAAGATCGTCTCGCTGCAAAAGCCGATGTGCGTGTCCCTGGACGAAGCGGATCGGCTTGTCGCCGCGGCGGACGGAGCCGATCGGCCAGTGAAGATCTTTGAGAACTTCATCTTCTATCCGCCGGTGCTTCGCGCGCGGCAACTCATTGACGACGGCGCCATCGGCACGCCGCTTTCCATCAGGATCAAGAGCAACGCCGGAACGAGCCAAACCGCCTGGGCGATCCCCAAGGGAGCCACCGCATGGCGGCAGGACCGGTCGAAATCCGGCGGTGGCCCGCTGGTGTTCGATGACGGGCATCACAAATTCGCATTGGCCTGGCACTTCATGGGAAACCCGAGCGACGTCCACGCCTTCATCGGCAAGACCACGCTCCACGACGATACATGGCTCGACGCGCAATCCATCGTGTCCTTCCGTTTCCCGGACAATCGGATCGGCAACCTTGAGGTCGTCTATTCACCGGAATTGGAAATCGCAACCCAGCATTACGCGCAGGATGATCGCGTTGAGATCACCGGCTCAAAAGGCGTCCTGTGGATCAATTGCGGTCACGGACGACTGGGCAACCCGCCGCCCGTCGCACTCTACCGCGACGGCAGCCTCACCACCTACGACGACATGCCCACCGGCTGGGAGGAAAGCTTCGTCCTCTCCACACGTCACTTCCTCAACGCCATCGCCAATGGCAGCCCGCCCGTCCTGACGGCAGCGGAGGGACGACAGGTGCTCCGCTTCGCGCTCGCCGCGGAGGAATCGGCACGCACGGGCAAAACCGTCACGTTCGACGCGTGACGGCAAGCTGACGACGGACATGCTCAAAACCGATCCCGCACTACCGGTTCCCCAGTCAATTGCAGCGCGCGCCGCGTGGCTGAAGGAGGCCGGCGGGCTTGAAGCGGCCATCGATGCGGGCCTCTTGAGCGAGCCGATCACTCTGCCGCTGGCAGAAGCGCTGGTGCTCGGATTTATGCGCCAGGGCGTCACCAAATATCTGGTCGTCCTCGGCCATGGCTCCACGGCGGTCGGCGAGGTGTTGCGGCTCTACGAGGCGCACGGCCTTGTCCGGAGCTGGCAGTTTCGCAACGAAGTCGAGATGGCTCATGCCGGCACGGCACTCCGCTGGGTCTACGGGGAAACCTGCGCGGTGGTCACCTCGATCGGGCCGGGCGCCCTGCAGGCGATGGCAGGATCGCTGGCGGCCGCATCCAACGGCATCGGAATCTATCACATCTACGGCGATGAGACGACGCGCGGCGAAGGCTACAACATGCAGCAAGTGCCGAAGCCGGTGCAGGGCCTGTTCGGGCAGATCACCGCGCTCATGGGTCAGTCTTATACGCTGCACACGCCGGGTGCCGTCCGTGACGCGCTGCGTAAAGGTGCGACAACCGTGTTCCACCCGTGGCGGCCGGGGCCGTTCTTCCTGAACCTGCCGCTCAACACGCAGCCTGAACCGGTGGCCCTACGCATCGACGCCCTGCCCTGCGCGCCGCACGTGTCGCCCGCCGTGCCCGCCGATGAGCAAGCATACAGCGATGCTGCGACGCAGCTCGCCAAGCACAATCGGATTGCCGTAAAGGCCGGCGGCGGCGCGCGCCCGTTCGGCGCCGAGCTCAGGCGCTTTGCCGAAGCCTGCGGGGCGGCAATCGTGCTCAGCCCCGGCACCACGGGCGTGCTCCCCGACGCCCATCCGCAGAACATGCATGTCGGCGGATCGAAAGGGTCCATCAGCGGCAACTTCGCAATGCAGGAAGCGGAGCTTCTTGTTGTCGTCGGCAGTCGCGCCGTCTGCCAAAGCGACTGCTCCGGGATCGGCTGGCCGAACGTGCAGAACGTCATCAACATCAACGCCGACCCGACCGACGTTGAGCATTATAATCGCACGCTCGCTTTGCGCGGCGACGCCGGCGCAATCCTTGATCGCCTGAGCGATCGCCTTGCCGCCGAAGAGCCGACGCCATCCGCCGGCAAAGTGGAATGGTTGAAACACTGCGCTGAGAAGAAATCGGAATGGTGCGCCTTCAAGGCTGCACAATTTGAAGCCGAGCGCCCGGTCGATGCGGTCTGGCAGCGCCCCGTCCTGACGCAGCCGCAGGCGATCAAGATCGCCGCCGATTTCTGCAAGCGTGTCGGGGCGACGAAGTTCTTCGATGCCGGCGACGTTCAGGCGAACGGCTTTCAGATCGTTGAGGACGATCAGGTCGGCGAGACGTTCACCGAGGCCGGCGCGTCCTATATGGGCTTTGCCGTCTCCGCACTGCTTGCCGGAGCGATCGCCGACAAGGGGCGCTACGCCGTCGCCTTCACCGGCGACGGGTCCTTCATGATGAACCCGCAGGTGCTCGTCGACGGCGTGGAGCACGGCGTGCACGCCACCATCGTGCTCTTCGACAACCGCCGCATGGCCGCGATCAGCCAATTGCAGATCGCGCAATATGGTCACGACCACCGCACGTCAGACAATGTGGCGGTCGATTACGTCCAACTCGCCGGCGCTGTTAAGGGCGTGCTTGCGCTGTCGGGCGGCTTCGACCGCGTCTCCCTCACCCACGCTTTGGAGCAAGCCCAGGCGCATCGCGGTCTCAGCCTGGTCCATGTCCCTGTCTATTTCGGTGACGCGCCCGCCGGCGGGATGGGCGCCTACGGCCAGTGGAATGTCGGAAACTGGTGCGAAGACGTTCAGCGCCAATACACCGCCACGCTGATCTGACGCCAGCGGCGTCACCCGCGATTCTCAGAATGAGCGGCGCGCCCGTCCTACTCCGCAGCTGACAGGTCGAACGTTTCCTGCGGGAAGAACTTCTCCAGCCGAATGTCGGCCGTGCGGGCATGCCCTTCCATGCCTTCAAGCCTGGAGATGCGCGCCGTTGCCTCCGCCACCAGCTTTGCGCCGGCCCGCGTCGCCCGCTGCCAGGTCACCGTTTTCATGTATTTGTGCACCGACAATCCGCCGGTATAGCGTGCCGCCCCCGATGTCGGCAGCACATGGTTCGGTCCGGCCGCCTTGTCGCCGAAGGCGACGGTGGTCTCCTCTCCGAGGAACAAAGAACCATACGCGGAGAGCCGGCCGAGCCACCAGTCGAGATCAACCGCCTGAACATGCAGATGCTCCGGCGCATGAGAATCGGCCATTGCCGCCATCTCCTCGCGATCGGAGCAGACGATCACCGCCGCGTGGTCGCGCCAGGCCGCCTCGGCACTCTGCGCGTTTGTCTCAGGCAGCGACGCGATGATCTGCGGCACCCGCTCCATCACCTGCCGCGTGAGCGCCGCGTGATCGGTTACCAGCCAGACCGGTGAATTGTAGCCGTGCTCCGCCTGCCCCACGAGATCCCAGGCGACCATCTCCGCATCCGCCGTGGCGTCGGCGATGACCATGGAATCGGTTGGACCGGCGAACACATCGATCCCCACGCGGCCGAAGAGTATACGCTTCGCCTCCGCCACATATTGGTTGCCCGGCCCGACCAGGATGTCGGCCGGGCGCAGACCGAAAAGGCCGAAGACCATGGCGGCGACGCCCTGCACGCCGCCGAGATTGAGAATGTGGTCGGCGCCGCATTCGCGCATCGTGAAGAGGATCGCCGGTGGAATGCCGATACCGGGCTTGGGCGGCGAGCACGCCGCGATGTGCTGGACGCCGGCGACCTTGGCCGTGGTGATGGTCATGATGGCGGAGGCCACGTGGCTGTAACGCCCACCCGGCACATAGCAGCCGGCCGCCGCCACGGGGATGTGCTTCTGGCCGGCCCGGAAGCCCGGCTGAACCTCCACGTCGCAATCGCGGATCGTTGCCTTCTGCGCCTCCGCAAAGCGTCGCACATTGTCGTGCGCGAAGCGGATATCGGCCTTCAGGCGCTCTGGAACGGCTTGTGCCGCGCGAGCGATCTCCTCCTCCGATACGACGATCGCGCCATCCCATTTGTCGAGCGTGCGCGCATAGTCTCGGACGACCTCATCGCCGCCCGATTCGATTGCGTCGAGCATGGTCTGCACGACCTCGCGTACGTCGTTGTCAGCCGCAGCGGCCGCCGGCGCGGCCTTCTTCAGATACACAATTGCCATCTTCTTCCAATCCGGCGCGGGGTCGTCCGCAAACGATCACATCTTGCCCTTCCAAGGCACCAGCCGCCGCTCCACGTAGCGCATCAGCATGTCGAAGGCGTAGGCGATCGCCGCAATGATGATGATGCCCATGATGACGGTCGGCGTTTGCAGGAACTGCGAGGCCGACAGCACCATGTAGCCGATGCCCTTGGTCGCCGCGACCATCTCCGCCGCCACCAGCGTCGTCCATCCAAAGCCGATGCCGATGCGCATAGCGGTGAGGATTTCCGGCAGCGCCGCCGGCAAGATCACTTGCCGCAACACCTGCCAGCGTGTCGCGCCGAACGAATAGGCGGCGTGGATCTGCTCAATTGCCGCAGAGCGCACGCCAGCCCGCGCGCCGAGCGCCACCGGTGCGAACACCGACAGGAAGATCAAGAGCACCTTCGACGTCTCACCGATGCCGAACCAGATGATCATCAGCGGCAGATAGGCGAGCGGCGGGATGGGGCGATAGAACTCAATCGGCGGATCGACGATCCCGCGGATGACGGGGCTCATGCCCATGGCCAGGCCAAGCGGTACACCGATCACGCAGGCGAGCAGAAACGCGCCGAACACACGTGCCGTCGATATCCAAATGTGCTCCCAAAGCGGGGCGCCGGTGAAGCCGTTCTGCAGCACGTCCAAAAACTTCGCCACGATCGATTGTGGCGACGGGACGAAAAGCGGCTTCACCCAGCCGAGCGTGGTGACGGCCCACCAGATGACGAGCAATACCAGAATCGTGCCTACACTGAGCCACAGAGTCTCGCCGTGCCCCGGCACACCATAGATTTCGCCCGGCTTGGTCGGCCGGGCACGCGACAATCTGGAAAGTAGGCCAGGCGAGGATACGCTTGGCTCCGATGACATTGTCATGCTGCGTCCTCCTCATCGGCAAAGATGATCTTCAAGACCTCTTCGCGCATCTCGATGAAGTCGTGCGACGCCTTCACGTCGCGCGCCGATACGCCGTCCAGGAAACGGTGCGAAAACGGCAGCTCGAAGCGGTGCGAGATGCGCCCGGGCCGCGGCGACATGACGATCAGATGCGTGCCCATGAACAGCGCTTCCTCCACGCTGTGGGTGATGAAGAAGACGGATTTATGTGTCTCCTTCCAGATCCTGAGGATGAGCTCCTGCGCCTTCTCGCGCGTCAGCGCATCAAGCGCGCCGAGCGGTTCGTCCATCAAAAGCACTTTGGGGTCGCAGGTCAGCGCGCGTGCTATCCCAACCCGCTGCTGCATGCCGCCCGACAGCATATAGACCGGCGATTTCTCAAACCCCGACAGGCCGAGAAGATCGATAAACTCGCCCGCGACACGCTTGCGCTCCGCATCCGGCGTGCCGCGCAGCTTCAAGCCGAAGACGACGTTGTCCAGAACGTTCAACCAGGGCAGCAGCGCGTGCTTTTGAAACACGACCGCCCGGTCGGCGCCCGGCCCCTGCACCTCCGCGCCATCCAAAAGAATCTGGCCACCTGTCGGCCCCAGAAAGCCGGCAATCAGATTCAACAAGGTCGACTTGCCGCAGCCGGAAGCACCCAGCGCGACAACAAAATCGCCCTCCCCGATTGTCAGATCGATTTCGTGCAGCGCCTCAACCGGCTCCCGCCCGTGGGAACCTGGAAAGACCACCGACGCGGTTTGTATCTCCAGCCCCATGGCATGTCCTCCCTGCCCTGCAAACCAACGGCCCCCGGATGTTACCGGGGGCCGGGCGCGTGGGCTACATGCCTGCGGCTTTGGCGATATCCTTGTTGACGAAGGGGGTGTAATCGTCCGCCGCGCTGTCGATGCGGCCCGCCGCCTTCAAGAAGTCTGCCGTGGCTTTCATCGTCTTGTCGGCGCTGCCAAGCCACGTATCGCTCACCTGTTCAGACAACGGGGTGAACGCAAAGCCCTTCAGGATGCCTGGCACCTGATCGGCCGCCGCACCGGTCTGTGCCGCGATCGTCTGGACCGGCGCGCTGTCGGCCGTCCACCCGTCGACATTGTCCAGATAGGCGCGATTCGCCTCATCCATCACCTTGGCGAACGCCGCCATGGCATCGGCATTGGCCGCCGCGAAGTCCTTGTTGACGACCCAGCCGTCGAATGTGGGAAAGCCCCATTCCGCCGTCTTGTCGGCGCCGACAAGAAGCGTCCCGGTTTTCAGGATTTCCGATTGCACCGGCTGCCAGATGAACGCGCCGTCAATCGCGTCCTGCTGCCAAGCTGCGGCGATCTGGTCAGGCGGCATGTTCATGATCGTGAGGTCACCCTCGCTGATCCCGGCCTGCTGGATGGCGCCCATCAGCGAAAAATGCGCCGTGGAGCCCACCGGTACGGCAATACGCTTGCCCTTGATGTCCTCCAGGCTCTCAATGCCGGAACCATTGCGCACGATCAGCGATTCGGCTTCGCCGATCACCTGCGCCAGCATGAAGAGCTGCAGATCGACGCCTTGCGACGCGGCGATGGCGAGCGGTGAGGAGCCGAGTTCCGCGACCTTGATGTCGCCTGACGCCATGGCGGCGATCACATCCGTCCCGGAGGCGAATTTGCGCCACTCAATCTCCCAGCCCGTGGCTGCCGCAAACTTCCCTTCCGCGGCGGCAACCTGCATCGGCGTCGGGTTGCCGAACTGCCCGATGATGACTTTCTCCGCCGCCGCTTGGCTGACGAACGCGACCGCAGCGACGGCCGCCGTAGCGAGAAAAGCTGTAACTCTCCTGTGCATTTCGTTCTCTCCCTTGGTCAAGTTGGATAGTGGGCGGCTTGCGGACGCGTGAAACTGTCCGGCACCGCCATTGGCAGTCAGGCGCTCATTTTCAAGAGTTCACTTGGGTGGCGCCCTTCTCTGGCAAAGTTGATCGTGTGGCTCACCAGCACGTCGATGCTGTCGATCGTCGGATAAAGACGCGCCAGCCGCTCACTGATCAGCGAAAACTCGCTGCATCCCACCAGCAGCCATTGCGCGCCGCGCGCTGTGACGTCGCGCGCGCCCAAAAGCACAGCCTCCCATGCCGCGTCCGACGATGCGGAGGTCTTGAGCATCCGGATCGCCCGCAGCATGGCGTCCTGATCTTGCGGATAGATGACATCCACCGGCAGCGCGGAAAGCGCGCAATCATAGATGCCGGTGGCCTTGACGGCTGGCGACGCCAAGACGCCGATCCGTGCTCCCGGCTCGACCGTCCGCCCGACGTCCTGCGCGGCAAGTTCCACCATCGACAGGAACGGGATCGACACAGCGGTACGGATCGCGTCGGTATAATTGTGTGCCGTATTGCAGGGCATCACCAGCGCCTCTGCGCCGGCGGCTTCCAATCCGCGCGCCATGGCCGCCAGTACAGGTGCGGGGTCATCGCCGCCGCCCTCAATGAGCGCACCGATCCGCGAAGGCACTTGCGGATTATTGTCGACCAGCATCGGCACGTGATCGCAATCGTCCTCAGCCGGGGTCGCGGCAATGACACGCAGCATGAAAAGAACCGTCGCCTCCGGGCCCATGCCGCCGAGCACGCCGATCTTATGCAAACGCTCGGCCATCAAGCGGCTCCCTTCAGCCGCATTTGCTCATGGCAATAGGTGATGATCGACGCGATGTGGTCGCAATCCTCAAGCGAGAAGGTCAGCGGCAGGCGCATGTCGAACAAGCCAGCGAGGACACGGTCCGTGTGTGGAAGCGGTTGGTCCTCCAGATAGCGCCAGGAATGATAGTTGGACGTGAAGGCCTCCGGCTCGTCGGCGCCGAACCATTCGATATCCACGCCAAGCGCCTTGTTGGCCGCAACGAATGCCCTTGCGTGATCGTGCGTGATGTCAGGCACGGAGAACTGGATGGAGCTTCCCACGTATTGCTCCGCCGGCTGACGCGCCGGCAGCCGGATACCAGGCACGGCCCCCAATCGTTTGGCGACAGCCTGATAGCGCTTGTTCCAGCGGCCGATATTCTCGTCCAGCCGACGGAGCTGCGGGAGGAGGATTGCGGCACGCAGATTGTCCATGCGGCCGGACATGTTCGGCGTCTCAAACCGTATCGTCTCAAACACGGTTTTGTCGGGCGCAGCGCCATGGCGCCCGTAATGCATGTACGAACCCGACAGCATGATCACGCGGGCCATGAACATTGCGTCGTCTGACGTGAGGAGCCCGCCCTCGCCGGAATTCAGATGCTTGTAGGTCTGGGTAGAGAAGCAGCCGGCAAGGCCGAAATTGCCGCTCTTCTTGCCGTTCCACGACGCGCCCATCGTGTGCGCGCAATCCTCAATCAGCGTCACGTTGTGATCGGCCAGAAGCGCGCTCAGCGCCTCCATGTCGGCCAGATGGCCGCGCATGTTGGACAGCAGGAAGATGCGCGCCTTCGATTGTTTGATCTTGCGCTCAAGGTCACCGAGATCGACCACCAGATCATCGGTCGTCTCAACGAGGACCGGACGTCCGCCGGCCGCCTTGATGGCGCCGGGCACGGGGGCGAGCGTAAACGCGTTGGTCAAAACCTGAGCGCCCGGTTCCAGGCCGGCTGCCCTGAGCGCAATCGCCATGGCGTAGCCGCCCGACGCGCAGGCCAAGCAATAGCGCGCGCCCTGATAATCCGCATAAGCGGCTTCAAGGCGTGCCACGGCGGACGTCTCGCCGGCAGCGACGTTGTAGCGATGCAATCGCCCGGAACGCAGCACGTCGACCGCATCGGCAATCGCGTCCTCGCCGATGGCCTCCTGCTGCGTGAAGCTGCCCGTGAATGGCTTCATCGGCTTCGCCTATCCTACGCTACGCGGCGATTGGGGTGTCGTCGTAGCCGAAAGCCGGCGTGTAGCCAAACAGCGCAGCCGATCCTCCGGTATGGATGAAGAGCACGCGCTCGCCCTTCTCAAAGTGCCCCTTGCGTATGAGGTCGATCAGCCCGGCAGCCCCCTTCCCCGAGTAGACAGGGTCCAGAAGAATGCCCTCCAGGCGGGCAAACATCTCAATGGCTTCAATGCCGCCCGGCGTGAGAATTCCGTAGCCGTCACCGACATAATCGGTATTGGCGACCACGTCCTCCGCGCCCACCACGCCGGGGCAGCCGAGCTTCTCAGCGGTCGCCTGAGCCAAACGCAGCACATTCGCCTCCTGCTGCGCCTTCGGCGCTCGGACGCCGATGCCCAGAAGCGGAATGTTGACATTGATCGCCTTCAGGCCGGTGATCAGACCGGCTTGCGTTCCCGCACTGCCGGTTGCGTGAACGATGTGATCGATCCTGAGCTCCATGCAATTGGCCTGGTTCACAAGCTCCATGGCGCAATTGGCATAGCCGAGCGCACCGGTCGCGTTCGAACCGCCGCCGGGTATGGTGTAGACCTTGCGGCCCTGGCTGCGGAAGCGATCTGCGACGTCCTCGATCTCGGCATTCATGTCGAGACCGCCCGGCCGCCGCTCAACGGTCGCGCCGTGGAGATAGTCGAGAAACACATTGCCATTGGCGTTGTAGCTCGGCTCGTTTGAACCGGTGCGATCTTCAAGCAAGATGTGGCAAGCCATGCCGAGACGCGCTGCGAAGGCTGCAGTCTGGCGCGCATGATTGGACTGGGTCGCGCCTTGCGTCACGATCAGGTCCGTGCCCTCACAGAGCGCCTCCGCCATCAGAAACTCAAGCTTGCGGGTCTTGTTGCCGCCGGTGGAAAGCCCCGTGCAATCGTCACGTTTGATCCACAGCTCCGGGCCGCCAAGCGCATCGCTGAGCCGCGGCATGGGCTCAAGCGCGGTGGGAAGGTGCGCCAGACGGGTGCGCGGAAAGCGTGAGAAGTGCATGAGGGACGCCTGCTAGTATGCGAATGATGAACGCTCGCATGAGATAATCGGCCTATCAAATGCAAAATTCGGCGCTTAAGATGCAGTTCCCGCATATAAGGGCCATCTCATGCATATCGATTGGCTTGAGGACCTTCTCGCCGTCGTCGAAAGCGGCTCCATGAACGAAGCCGCCAATGCCCGGCTTCTGACGCAGCCGGCTTTTTCCCGCCGGATCAAAGCCCTGGAGGATCGGCTGGGTTTCGAGATCGTCGACCGGGGCCGCAAACCAGCCCGGCCGACGGACGCGCTGCTCCAGCACGAGGGGAGAATCCGCGAGCTGTCGGCGAGCCTGCGCCTGCTGATCGCGGACGTGAAGCGCGAGGCCCGTCAGGGAAGCAATCGCATCGTCATTGGTAGCCAGCACGCCATCACGATGTCTCTCGCGCCGGCCGTCATTAAGGCACTCGGCGAGAAGGAGCGCACACAGATCCGATTGCGCTCCGTCAACCGCGACGAATGCCATGCTCTGCTCTTAAGCCGTCAGGCCGATCTCATCCTGACCTATCAGACGCCCGATGAGCAGGCCGGCGTGAGCGCTGACTTCACCGAGGACATCCTGATCGGAACCGAAGACCTGATCGCCGTGTTCAACGCAGCGGCAGCGAAGAGGCTCGCATTGCAGCAGCCGGACGCGGACTTGCCGGTAGTCGCGTATCCCGCCGACGTGTTTCTCGGCGAGATCTTCAACACGCGGATTCTGCCAAAGGTCGAATCAGAGGCGGTGATCTGGCCGGTGGCGGAGACCGCGCTGACGCTCGCCGCTTTGCAGCTCAGCAAGGCGGCCGTCGGGATAGCGTGGGTGCCGGCGTCGCTCGCCACCGCCGATATCGCGCTCGGCAACCTCGCTGACCTGCGTAGCGTTTTTCCGAGCGCCAGGATGAACATCATCGCCACCCGTCTGTCCGGCGCCAAGTCGCAGCTGGAAGAGGACGTGTGGGGCGTCCTGAGCGATGCAAAGCGCTGGTTCCAGCCGGCTGGTTGATGCGCGCTTAGGTATCCTTCACCAGAAACCGCTCAATCGTCTCCATGTTGGGCTCAAAGCCAAGCCCGGGCTCATCCGGCACACGCATGAAGCCGTCTTCCTGACGGAACGGATCGCGCGCCAGGTTGCGCGAGATTTCCGATGGCTCAACGCAATATTCCAGCACCAACGCATTGGGCACGGCGGCCAGAAAATGCAGTGACGCGGCCGTGTTGATGTCGGTCGTGAAATTGTGGTTGGCGACCATCACGCCGCGCTTCGCCGCATAGCTGGCGATGCTCATCGCCTCGCTGATGCCGCAGCGCGTCATGTCGATCTGCGCCAGGCCGATGCCGCCCTCATCGATCAGCCGTTGGAAGCCGCGATAGGTGCACTCCTCCTCGCCGGCGGCAAGGCGCTGCGAGATGGCGCGACTGACGGTGCCGTAACCGCGAAGATCGTCGGGGTGGAGCGGCTCCTCGATCCAGTAGAGACCATAGGGCTCAAACAGCTTGGCGCGTTGAATCGTCGTCGTCGCGTCCCACACCAGTCCGACATCGAGCATCAGATCGAAATCGTCGCCCGCCGCCTTGCGTAGAGCCTCAAGATAGGCGCAGTCCGTTGCCGCGTCGCGCCCGAACGGCTCCCAGCCGAACTTCGCCGCAGTGAAGCCTTCGTCCTTGGCCTTGCGAACCCGATCAGCGGTCGCCTCCGGCGTGAACTGGAACATGTTGGAGGAGTACACCCGGAGCTTGTCGCGAAAGGCGCCGCCAAGCAGCTTCCAGACCGGCTGGCGGAGCGCCTTGCCCTTGATGTCCCACAGCGCGATGTCGATCCCGGCCATGGCCTGGATCACCGCACCCTCGCGCCCGAAGTAAAGCGTGCTCTCATACATTTTGCGCCACAGACGCGCGATGTCGAAGGGGTCCTCGCCAAGCAGGAGGACGCGCAGGCCGGACACCAGAGTGTGCGACATTGGCGCATCGATGACGGCCTTCGTCACCAAAGGACAACCGTCGACCTCACCCCAGCCGGTGATGCCGGCATCGGTCTCGATGCGCACGATGAGCGCATCCTGCGAGCTGTCCGTGCGCGCTTTGATCTCCGGCAGGCGGAGATAGAGGCCCTGAACATCGGTGATCTTCAGTCCGCTCGCCGCGGCGCTCTCACCCGGCCGCTCGCCATTCGTCGTCATGCCTGTCCCCCACTTTGAATCGCCGCCGATAATAGACGACATCGTGGCCGTGCTCTGCCACAAGAATGACGGGAGAAGCGAGCTGCCTGCCGGCGGCGCCCGGAATGACGCAACAATTCATGCGCCATGCGGAGCGCCTGGACTGAGCATGATCCCGAAAAGTGGGAACCGGTTTTCGGATAAGATCATGCTCCAACAAAAAGACAGAGCCTCCATCCTGATCCGATCAGAAGAATGAGGCTCTGAGACGGCCCACCTATGCCGCGCCGTCTGTTTGCGCGATAATCGTTGCGTGAAAAGACGTTGGTCGAAATTCTGGGCAGCGCTGCTTCTGGCGGCGCTGGTGCTTGCACTGGCCGGGTGGCTCGGCTTCGGCGCCACGGAGCGGTTCTTCTTGAATCGTGCCGCCGAGCAGAGCGAGGGCACATTGCGACTGGCCGCAGCCGGCCTGCGCGGTGCACTGATGCGCTACGAGCCGCTGCCCGGTTTGATCGCCGACAAGACGGACATCAAGGCGCTGCTGGCTGTCGCATCCGATGATCGGATCGATCGCACCAATCGCGAGCTGAAGCGCATCACCGCCGATGTCGGCGCGTCGGACATTTACGTGATGGACCCGGCCGGCGTGACTCTCGCTGCCAGCAACTTTGATAGCGACACCTCCTTCATCGGCCGCAACTTCAGCTATCGCCCCTACTTCCAGGCGGCCGCGGAAGGCGCGCTCGGGCGCTACTTCGCGCTCGGCACCACATCGCTGAAGCGCGGCTACTATTTTGCGGCGCCGGTCCGCAGCGACGACGCGATCGTCGGTGTCGTCGCCGTGAAGGTCAGCGTCGACGACCTGGAATCCGCCTGGCGCTGGGGCGACAGCGAACTGATCGTCACCGACGAGAACGGCGTGATCTTCATGTCGAGCCGAGACGCCTGGCGTTTCAAGACGCTTGCGCCGCTTGGCGCGGCGACGTTGAAGGCGATCGAGACATCCAAGCAATACCCGCTGGAAAGCCTGCAGCCCCTCAACGTCGGCCTGGAGGCAATTGGCCCTGCGGCCAGTCTCATGACCGTTCAGGCGGAGGACGGTTCTGAGGCGTTCGTCATGACCGAGCTCGACATGCCGCAGGCCGCCTGGACCATCCACCTGCTGACGCCGAAGGCTGCGGCCACCGCGCAAGCCACATCAGCGTTTGTCGCGGCGATCCTGACGATCATGGTGGCCGCTCTTGCAGCGGCATATCTTCTGCAGCGACGCGTGCGGCTGAACGAACGGCTTCAGGCGCAGCGCGAGGCGCAGGCGCAGCTTGAGCAGCGTGTCAAGGAAAGGACCATCGACCTCGACGCGGCCAACAAGCAGCTGACGCTGGAAATCCACGAGCGCACGGACGCGGAGCGTCGCCTTCGCAAGTCGCAGGCCGATCTCGTTCAGGCCGGAAAGCTCGCCGCCCTCGGCCAGATGTCGGCCGCCTTGTCGCATGAGTTCAATCAGCCGCTCGCTGCCATGAAGTCCTATGCGGAGAACGCCAACGCCTATCTCGACCGGCAGCGCACCGGCGAGGCGCAGGACAACATCACGCGGATATCGGAGCTGGTCGACCGCATGGCCGAGATCAGCAATCATCTCCGCAACTTTGCGCGCAAGCCGCAGCAAAGGATCGGCACGGTCGCCGTGGCGACAGCCGTCAATGACGCGCTGCAGCTTCTCGCTGGCCGGCTTCGGCCCGGCGCCGCAAACGTGCATGTCGACCTGGGCGAAGAAGAGCTATTGGTCGTCGGCGGTCAGGTTCGCCTCCAGCAGGTGCTGGTCAATCTGATCGGCAACGCCCTTGACGCCGTGCCTCAAGAGGAACGCGCGCCGGAGATTATGATCCGCGCCGAACGCCAGGACGATCGCGTCCTCATCATGGTCAGCGACAACGGCCGCGGCCTTGCCGAAGAACATCTCGACTTGATCTTCGACCCGTTCTTCACCACCAAGGGGATCAATGAAGGTCTCGGCCTGGGCCTTTCGGTTTCCTACAACATCATCAAAGACTTCGGCGGGTCGCTGAACGCCGCCAACCAGCCCGGCGGAGGCGCCGCGTTCACGATTGAACTGAACGCCGCCGACCGTGCGGTGGAAGCCGCCGAATGAGCAGCGCGCAGGTCATCTTCATCGACGACGAAGAGCACATCCGCCTGGCGGCCAGGCAGGCTTTCGATCTGGCTGATCTACAAGCTGAGTGCTTCTCCAACGCATCGGCCGTGCTTGATCTGCTCGATCGCGACTATGACGGCGTGCTCGTGACCGACATGCGGATGCCGGGTCTGGACGGCATGGCATTCATGCAGCGCGCGCTCGCCATCGATCCGGAGCTTCCGATCGTCTTGGTGACTGGCCACGGCGACGTGCAGCTCGCGGTGGAGGCCATGCGCGCCGGCGCCTACGATTTCATCGAGAAGCCGTTCGCCTCCGATCACCTGATCGACGTCGTCCGGCGCGCCATCGACAAGCGGCGTTTGACGCTGGAGAACCGCGAACTGCGCTCCGTCGTGGCACGACGCGACGAGCTGGAGGCGCGGCTGACCGGCCGCACCGATGTCATGGTGGAGCTGCGGCGCCAGATCCGGGCCGTTGCTTCAACCGATGCCGACGTTCTCATCGTCGGCGCCACCGGAACCGGCAAGGAGGTGGCGGCGCGCGCGCTGCATGCCATAAGCCCGCGGGCCGGTGAGCCGTTTGTGGCCATCAATTGCGGCGCTCTGCCGGCCGATCTCATCGAGAACGAACTCTTCGGCCATGAGGCCGGCGCCTTTCTCGGCGCGACCAAGGGGCGCTACGGCAAGTTTGAGCATGCGCGCGGCGGCACCGTCTTCCTCGACGAGATTGAGAGCATGCCCATCAATCTGCAGGTCAAGCTCTTGCGGGTCGTGCAGGAGCGCAGCGTGACGCGCCTCGGCTCCAATGATCCGATCCCGCTTGATGTCCGCTTTGTCGCTGCAAGCAAGGCTGACCTTGAGCAGGAGGCGGCGGAAGGCCGCTTCCGCAGCGATCTGCTTTACTGCCTGAACGTCGTGACGCTGCGCATGCCGACCCTGGAACAGCGCGTCGCCGACGTGCCGCGTCTGTTCACGCAGCTCGTTGCAGAGGCCGCGGCCCGGTCCCACAAAGCGCCGCCAGACATCCCGGCAAGCACGCTCTCCCTGCTCGCCACGCGCGCCTGGCCGGGCAATGTCCGTGAACTGAGAAATGCCGCCGACCGGTTTGCGCTCGGGCTTGGCATCGACGGCGACGGGGCGGAAGACGAAAACGACGAAGCCGGATCGCTGGCCCAGAAGATGGAAGCGTTCGAGCGCGACCTCATCATGGCAGAGCTTGCCGCACAGAGCGGCCGGCTGAACGAGACCTACAAATCGCTCGGCCTGTCGCGCAAATCGCTTTACGAGAAGATGCGCAAGCACGGCCTTAATCGCGAAGATTATCGCGATGACGGACCGGACGGCTGAAGCGCAGATTGCTCCAGTATGGGTCGCGTTCGACCCACCTGACACCGACCTTTGTGTCGCTTTCCACCCATCGTGACAAACGCCCGCGCACATAATGCCGCACGGCCGCTTTTTTCGCATTGCATCTCCGCGCTGCCAGTGAGACGCGAGGTGCAACCCGTAAGAATTGCGCGGGATCGAGATCAACCGCTGAATGGAGGAACCCATGAACCACTTCAAGACCCTGGCCGTTGCTGTCGGCCTCGTCGGCGCGCTCACCGCCAATGCGCACGCGGCTTGCGACCCCGGCGAAACGGTCATCAAGTTCAGCCACGTCACCAACACCGACAAGCATCCCAAGGGCATCGCCGCCTCATTGTTCGCCGAGCGCGTCAACACCGAGATGGACGGCAAGGCGTGCGTGGAGGTGTTTGGAAACTCCAGCCTTTACAACGACGACCAGGTGCTTGAGGCCATGCTGCGCGGCGACGTGCAGATGGCGGCGCCGTCGCTGTCGAAGTTCGAGACCTTCACCAAGAAGTTCCGGCTGTTCGATCTGCCGTTCGTGTTCACCGACGTCGATGCGGTCGATCGCTACCAGACGTCGGAGGACGGCCAAAAACTTCTCACGTCGATGAAGCGCAAGGGCCTGCTCGGACTCGGCTTCTGGCATAACGGCATGAAGCAGATGTCGGCCAACCGCCCGCTTATGACGCCTGAGGACGCCCAGGGACTGAAATTCCGCGTCCAGCCGTCCGACGTGCTGGTTGCGCAGTTTGAGGCGCTCGGCGCCAGCCCGCAGAAGATGGCCTTTTCGGAGGTCTACGGCGCCCTGCAGACCAAGGTCGTCGACGGCCAGGAGAACACCTGGTCCAACATTTACGGCAAGAAGTTCTTCGAGGTGCAGGACGGCATCACCGAGACCAACCACGGCATTCTCGACTATCTCGTCGTGACGTCGGTCGGTTGGTGGGAAGGCCTCGACGACGCCGTCCGCAGCCAGCTTTCCACGATCTTCACCGAGGTGACGGAGCTGCGGAACGCTGAGTCGACCGCCGTCAACAACCAAGCCAAGCAGCTCATCATCGACGCCGGCGGCACCATCCGCCAGCTGACCCCGGAGCAGCGCCAGGCCTGGGTAGAGGCTATGCAGCCGGTCTGGGAGAAGTTCGAGAAGGATATCGGCCGCGACGTGATCGAAGCCGCTTTGTCCTATAATGTGATGAACTAAACGGCCGTTAATGTGATGAACTAAACGGCCGTTCGCCGAGAAAGCCCTGCCGCCGGCACCAAGAGAAATCGGCGGCAGGGCAATCGCGCCAAGCCTCCACCAACGGAGACATGAGGCGCGCAACAAGAAGACGGCCCGCAAAGACGGGCAGCGGGGGGGAGCATGCACACACCAGCGCCAAGACGGTGGACCGATCTGGTCGAAGAATTGCTGATCGCAATCCTTCTCGGCCTGATGACGCTGATCACCTTCGCCAATGTCGTCGTCCGCTACGGCTTCAACTCAAATATCCTGTGGGCGCTTGAGGCGACCGTCTTCCTGTTCGCCTGGCTTGTGCTTGTCGGCGCCTCCCATGCGGTCAAGCAGAACGCCCATCTTGGCGTCGACGTCCTGATTGCTGCCCTGTCGCCCGGCGCGCGGCGGATCGTCGGGCTGGCGGCCGTGGCCGTAAGCCTTGCCTACGCCATCCTGATCGCCGTCGGCTCCTGGCAATATTGGGGCTTATTCGCCGGCCCGCAGGCCTGGTACGAGGTCAACGACATCTACATGCCGGAGTTCCTCCAGGTCCTGAAGGATTGGCTGAACGAGGGCGAACGATGGGAGAAACTCCCCCGCTTCATTCCCTACTTTGCGCTGCCGCTCGGCATGACGCTTCTGTGCATCCGCTTCGCGCAAGCCGGGTGGAACGTCTATACCGGCCGGCAAGACCGCATCATCGCCGGACATGAGGCGGAAGACGCGCTCGATGAGCTGTCTGAAACCTCCGACAAGGCCGATTGATCCATGTCGGTCGTTCTCCTCTTCGTCCTCATCATCGGCTTTCTTTTTCTCGGCGTTCCGATCGCCGTCAGCCTCGGCCTTTCGTCGATCATCTTTCTGATCGTCTATTCCGACGCATCGCTCGCCTCCATCGCGCAGACGCTGTTCAACGCCTTCGCCGGGCACTTCACGCTTTTGGCGATCCCCTTCTTCATCCTTGCCTCCGCCTTCATGTCGACCGGCGGCGTGGCGCAGCGCATCATCCGCTTCGCCATCGCCACCGTCGGCCACCTCCCCGGCGGCCTGGCGATCGCCAGCGTCTTCGCTTGCATGCTGTTTGCCGCGCTCTCCGGCTCGTCACCGGCAACAGTCGTCGCCATCGGCACGATCGTTATCGCCGGCATGCGGCAGGTCGGCTACACCAAGGAATTCGCCGCCGGCGTCATCTGCAACGCCGGCACGCTCGGCATCCTGATCCCGCCCTCCATCGTCATGGTCGTCTACGCGGCATCGGTGGATGTCTCGGTGGGGCGCATGTTCCTGGCCGGCGTCTTTCCCGGCCTCGTCGCCGGCTTGATGCTGATGGCCGGCATCCTCGTCGTGGCGCTGGTCAAAGGCCTGCCGTCACAGCCGCGCGCATCGTTTCGCGAAGTGCTAGCCTCCGCCCGCGACGCAATCTGGGGGCTGGCGCTGATCGTCATCATCCTCGGCGGCATCTATGGCGGCGTGTTTACGCCCACCGAGGCCGCAGCGGTTGCGGCCATGTATGCATTCTTCATCGCCAACTTCGTCTATCGCGATATGGGCCCGCTGAAATCGACGGACGGCGAGCCCAAATCGCTTCTGCGACAGCCGCAGGCCTTGATCACGGCGTGGTTCCATTCCGACACCCGCGAGACGCTAATCCAGGCCGGCATGGTGACCATCACCTTGCTCTTCATCATCGCCAACGCGCTTATTTTGAAGCACGTGCTGACGGAGGAGCGCATTCCGCAATTGATCACCGAGGCCATGCTGGCGGCGGGCCTCGGGCCGATCATGTTCCTCGTCGTGGTCAATGTGCTGCTTCTGATCGGCGGCCAATTCATGGAGCCGTCCGGCCTCCTCGTCATCGTCGCACCCTTGGTATTTCCGATCGCGATTGAACTGGGGATCGATCCGATCCACCTCGGCATCATCATGGTGGTGAACATGGAGATCGGCATGATCACGCCACCGGTGGGGCTGAATCTGTTCGTGACGGCCGGCGTCGCGAAGATGTCGGTGACAAGCGTGGTGCGCGCCGCCCTCCCCTGGGTCGGCATCATGTTCCTGTTCCTGATCCTGGTGACCTATGTGCCGCAACTATCGACGGCCTTGCCGACCTTCCTCATGGGGCCGGAGATCGTCACGCAATAGAGCGCGGTGTCACGTGCTCCACACCTGGCCTAAACTAGCCACCCGCGCGCGTGCCGGCGATCGTCCAGCCGCGACCATCATCGCCAAGGCCTTCCCAACCGTCGGCAGTGACCAGCACCGTGTCCTCCAGCTTGATAAAGCCGCGCCCAGGATGCTGCATCGTCGTTTCGACCGACACGACCATGCCCTCCTGGAGCGGTTTATCGGCATCGTTTCCCGGATAAGGAACGTCTCCGCGCGACGTCAGCCGCGGCGCCTCGTGGCTGACGAGCCCCATACCGTGGGCGACGTAACGCATGACCTCCTTGTGCGGGCACTCATCAAGCACCGCTGCGCCGGCAGCGATGATGTCGCCGCCCTTTGCACCGGGCCGGATCGGCTTGCGCGCCGCCTGCTGTACGCTGTCGACCTCTGCCAACAGGTCCTGCAATTCGCTGTCGGGCGCCCCAAGCACCGCCATGCGGCAGAGGTCGCCGATATAGCCTTTGTAGTTTCCGCCCGAATCGAGCGAAGCGATCTCGCCTTCGTTCCACACATCGTCGGACGGCGAACGATTGAGGCTCCGGCCGACGGTCGAGAGGCAATATTCGAAGGTGAGCCCGCGCTTGGTTTCCTCAAGGCGCAATGCGTGGATCAGTTCGGACTTCTTCGTGCCCGGACCATGCGCGGCGAAGACCGTCAGCATGGACTCCACGACGCCTTCCGAGGCCCGCCGCAGATGCGCGATTTCCTCAAGCGTCTTCACTGCGCGCAGCCGTTCCAGAACCACGACTGCGTCGTCGATCCGCGTATTGCCGAAGCGCGCTTCCAGCATCTTGAAGGCGTCGACCGGCAGGAAGCCGGCCTCAATGCCGATCTTTCGCGGCGCAACGCCGAGTTTCTCGACATGCGCAATGGCCTGCCCCATGGAATCCCGCGTGCCCCAGTTCTCCGCTGAGACGCGCGGTGGCCAGCCAGCATTGTTCTCCGGCCGGATTGGCTCCATGGAATTTGCGAAGTAAGCGGCGTCATTCGGCCGCCCGCGCGGATAGACGAGAATAGGTAAATAGCGGCTGAGCCCGATCGCATCCATGTAATCGAAGAAGAAGAAGCGATAGCCGCCAAGCAGATATTGGACATTGTGCTTCGAGGTGGCGAGGAGAAGATCGATCCCCTCCGCCTCCATCAAGCGATCCAGCTCACCTGCATCAAAGGGAATGTTCATCTTCGCACTCGCTTGCCGCGCTTAGAGCCTGTTTGAAAAATCAACCTGACGCCGCGGGGCCGGATCATCAGACGTTCGCTCACGCCAGCATGGTCGGTCCCGGCTCTGAAATTAAAGAACAAGAGCCCTGAACCGGCCTTTTCCTGGCAGGCGGCCGTCTGACCAGCTATCGACACGGCGCGCGGCCGGCATTCTCAAACCGGCTCTCAGTCCAGCCCCGCCACACAGACATATTTGATGTCGAGGTAATCGTCACAGCCATATTTCGATCCCTCACGGCCCATGCCGGATTCCTTGACGCCGCCGAACGGCGCGACCTCCGACGTCAAGAAGCCGGCATTCACGCCGACCAGCCCGTATTTCAGACCTTGCGAGACACGGAAGACGCGCGCGAGATCGCGTGTGTAGAAATAGCAAGCCAGACCGAAATCCGTGTCATTGGCCCGCGCGATGGCTTCGTCCTCCGTCTCGAAGCGGAAGATCGGGCTGAGCGGACCGAACGTCTCCTCCTGCGCGACACTCATGTCCTGCGACGCGTCGCGGATGACGGTTGGCTCATAGAACGTACCGCCGAGCGCATGCCGTTTGCCACCGGCGAGCACCGTGCCGCCCTTCTTCACCGCATCATCGATATGCTGCTGCACCTTGTCGACGGCTCGCTCATCGATAAGCGGGCCCTGCTGCACGCCATCCTCGCGTCCGTCGCCCACTTTGAGACGCCCGACCGCTTCGGTGAGCTTCTCAGCGAACGCCTCGTAGATGCCGGCCTGCACATAGAACCGATTGGTGCACACGCAGGTCTGGCCGGAATTGCGATACTTGGCGAGCATCGCACCCTCCACCGCCGCGTCCACGTCGGCATCGTCGAACACGAGAAAGGGCGCGTTGCCGCCGAGTTCCATGGACATGCGCTTCATCGTGGCGGCGCCCTGCTCCACCAGAACCTTGCCGACCTCCGTGGAGCCGGTGAAGGAGACCTTGCGCACAAGCGGATTGGCACAGATCTCCGCGCCGATCTCGCGCGCCGAGCCCGTCACGACGTTGACCACGCCCGCCGGCACGCCTGCCTTCTCGCAGAGCACACCCCATGCGAGCCCTGAATAGGGCGTCTGCGAGGCCGGCTTAACGACCACCGTACAGCCCACCGCGAGCGCCGGGCCAAGCTTGCGCGCAATCATGGCCGCCGGAAAATTCCACGGCGTGATCGCCGCGACCACGCCGACGGGCTGCTTCTGTACCAGCAACTGCCGCCCGACCCAGGGCGACGGGATGATGTCGCCGTAGATGCGCCGCGCCTCTTCCGCAAACCACTGAATGTAGGCAGCGCCCATGCCCACTTCCCCGCGCGCCTCCGCAAGCGGCTTGCCCTGCTCGAAGGTGAGAAGCATGGCGAGCTCTTCCTGGTTCTCGCGGATGAGCGCGGCCAGGCGATGCAGAATCTCGGCGCGTTCAGCGGCTGTTTTCGCTGCCCAGGCAGGCTGTGCAGCCTCGGCGGCCTCGATGGCACGCCGGGTCTCGGCTGTCCCACAATTGGGAACCGAGCCGATCGTCTCCCCCGTCGCGGGATCGGTCACGTCGATGGTCGCACCGTTGTCGGCGCCCACCCACGCACCGCCGATGAGGTTGGCTTCGCGCTTATATTCAAGCTTCTGCAACATGGGATGCCTCCTGGGGTCGGACGTGACGCTTGAACCCATTCTCTAGAGCATGATCCCGAAAAGTGGGAACCGCTTTTCGGACAAGATCATGCTCCAACGAAGACTCATGATCCGGAGAAGCGGGAAGCGGTTTTCTGATAAGCCTGTTGCCACCCAAGGCCCACGCCCTCTAAACCTGGGTTTCCCATAGGCTTTATCGGATCGGTCGAACCCCGTGCGCGTGACGCTGAAGGAAGTTGCGGCGAAGGCAGGCGTGTCGCGATCGGCCGTTTCGCGCACCTTTACCGAGGGTGCGTCCATCTCCGACAAGACGCGCAAGAAGGTCCTTCGCGCCGCAGAGGCTCTCGGCTATCGGCCCAACGTTCTGGCGAGCAGCCTAACGACGCGGCGCACCAAGCTGATCGGTCTGGTGGCCGACAATTTCCGCAACCCGATCTTTCTGGTCGTCTTCGACCTCTTCACGCGCCTCATTCAGGAGCGCGGCTTCCGCCCGCTCCTGGTAAACCTTTCAGGGGAGACTGAGCCGGAATCGTCGGTACGCATGCTGATGCAATATTCCGTGGACGGCGTCATCGTCGCCTCCTCCACGCTGCCGACGAGTTTCGCCGTCGCCTTCCGGAAGGCCGGGCTGCCCGTTGTGCATAGTTTTGGGCGCTATTCCGGCGAGTCCCACACTCATGTCGTCGGCGTCGACAACGCCTATTGCGGCGAGCTTGCCGCGCACACGCTTTACGAACGTGGCTACGAGCGCATCGGGTTCCTCGGCGGCCCGAAAGGCGCGACCTCGACCGTGGACCGCATCCGCGGCTTCGATAGCGTCGTCCGCCCGCGCGATCCCAATTACGCCTGCAGCTTTGCCAAGGCCTACAGCTACGACGCAGGGCATGAGGAAATGTTGCGCCTGATCGCGCAAGGCGACCTGGCGGAAGCCTATCTCTGCGGCGACGACGTGGTCGCGATTGGCGCCATGAGCGCGCTTGCCAAGGCCGGTCTCAAAGTGCCGGACGATGTCGGCATCATGGGGATCAACGACATGGATATGGCCGGCTGGCGCGGCATCCGGCTGACGACGATCCGCCAGCCATTTCCCGAAATCATCGCCGCCTCCGTCGACCTCGTTCAGTCGCTTATCAAGGACCCCGAAGCGACACCGGAGACGCGGCTCCTGCCCTGCGAGGTCGTGCACCGCGACACGCTTAAGTCGGGGTGATCACCAGCCGCTGGCCTCCTGGTGCGGGCGCTGGAGGCAGCTTCTTCAAGCTAATGCGAGCGCTTGCGCCCATCCTGCTCGTCGATGGCTGCCGCCAGACGCGACTCGCTCCAGCTTTCCGCAAGCGCCTGGCGCAGCACGTCCTGCTGGCTCGGCGGCGCCATGCCGCTCAGCGGTGAATCGATGTCGAGATTGGCGGGAAACGGATAACCCTCCGCCGTCGCCGCGACCACATTGTCGACCTCGCGCGCGCTCAACGCTCCGCTTTGCGACAACTTTAAAAGGTGTGAGTAAACCGCTTTGGTGATGCGGCTGCGATCGACGATCTCAATGGAGCGCCCATAACCGGAGCCGATCTGCATCAGGTTGGCGAAGCGCTGCACATCCGTCGTGCGATTGTCTCCCGCGGCATGGAACGTCGCCGGATTGAAAAACAGAAGATCGCCCTTGTTGAGCGGCAGCTGCACGTAGCGCTCCTCGAAGAACTGCCGGAACTCTTGCCGCAGCACGGCGATGTAGCCCGGCACATAGCTTTGCGAATAAGGCAGGAGCTTCGTCGGCCCCGCCTTTACCGGCATATCACAATGGGCCACCCCGCCTTGCAGCGTCAGCGCCGCGGAGAGCGCATGTGCCGAAGCGGGGTAGCCGGCAAGCGCGTCGGCCGTCTGGAAGCCCATGTGGTAGTCGCGATGCGCTGTCTGCGCCTTGCCACCGGGTCGCACGACATTCACCTGCGTGGTCAGCTGGTAGTACGGTCCGAGCCAAGCCTCGCTGACGCGGCGGACAATCTCGTTGGCGTTGTAGCGCGCATAAAGCTCCGGCGCACGCACACAAAGCTTCTCATGCGCATTCCACAAACGGCTATTGGCACCGGCGGCAGCGAAGTGATCGCCTTTGCCTGAACTGCTCGCCTCCTCCTCCGCGATGATCTCAGCGAGCACCGCCGTCACATCATCGAGTAGCGCGTGATCAGGGTGACCGGCGCGGATGACGACGATGCCCGGGCCATCCTTGAACGCACGATTGTGCTCCGCCATGACCTGCCGCGCCGTCGCCTCGGAAGCAAAGCACTCGCGAAGCGAAGCGCCGTCATAGACCGGGATGTTATCGGCAATCTCCGCCGCCATCGGATAGTCAGCCGCCCGCGTGTTGCGGCTCACATGCGCTTCAAACGCAGCGAGGTCGCACGCCTGATCGTTCAACCAAACCGTGTCCGCCGCCGCAGGATGATCCTGCATCCCAAGCTCCTCCTCATCATCATCGATGCCGCCGCGGGCCCCACCTCACGCGCTCCCTGCACAATTGATCATCGGCGGCAGGCAGGCACCTCGATTTGCAACCGATTGCTAGACAATAAATGTAGTAATATAAAACAGATATATGATTCATTGGCATCAAAGAAAGAAATCGGTTGCAAACATGACCCCGATCCCCTATGGGTCCGGCCCGGAGGATTGAAACAACATGCCAGCCGCTCATCAAGCTGGCAGGGCGTCGTCGCATCGCTGAAACGCGCCGCCTGACCGTCCGCCTGGACCGAACGCCGGCTTGGTGGTCAAGGGCACGGAGGGCCGATCCGCGTCGCCGCGAAATTCGGCGGTAACCAGCACCGCGCCCGGCTTTCGCAAGTGAAAGCAGAGCCGCTGAAGCAACAACCGGCCGGCCATCATGAGGCCGCTTCAGTCGCGTAAGGCGCATCGCGACAAAGCAACAGACCAGACATCGACAGGGACCGTGAAGAGCGCCGAATTCAGCGAGAAACAGACGCTTTCGTCATCGTTGAGGTCACCTCGCAACCGATTGCGATGCAACCTGACCTGTGGTTTCCTAATAAACGAAGAGGTGGGTGAACCGCCCCCTTCAACCTTGAACTGAACACCATTCGGGAGGAACGAATGAGATCGTTGATTGCATCTGTGGCGGTGGGCGCCGTGCTCGCTGTCGCTCCGGTTGCAGCGCCGGCAATGGCCCAGGACGACCTCAGCTACGTGTTGGTAAGCCACGCGCCTGACAGCGACAGCTGGTGGAACACGATCAAGAACGGCATCGCCCTGGCGGGCGATCATGTGGGCGTTTCGGTCGAATACCGTAACCCGCCCACCGGCGACATCGCCGACATGGCGCGCATCATCGAGCAGGCGGCCGCCAGCGGCCCCAACGGCATCATCACGACGCTTGCCGATTACGACGTCTTGAGCGGTCCGATCATGGATGCAGTCGCCTCCGGCGTCGACGTCATCATCATGAACACCGGCACGGCCGATCAGGCCCGCGAAGTGGGCGCGCTGATGTATGTCGGACAGCCGGAATACGACGCTGGCTATGCCGCCGGGCTGCGCGCCAAGGGCGACGGAATCACCTCTTTCTTGTGCGTGAACCACACCATCCAGCAGCCCTCGTTGGTCGAGCGCTGCCAGGGCTTCGCCGACGGGCTTGGCGTTGAGCTTGGCGAATCCATGCTCGACAGTGGCACCGACCCGGCCGAGGTCAAGAACAAGGTGATGGCCTATCTGTCGACCAATCCGGACACCGACGCCGTCCTGACGCTCGGCCCGGTCTCCGCCGATCCGACGATCCAGGCCCTGGAAGAAAACGGCATGGCCGGTGACATCTACTTTGGCACGTTCGACCTTGGCGAAGAGATCGTCAAAGCCATCAAGGCCGGCACGATCAAATGGGGCATCGACCAGCAGCCATTCCTGCAGGCCTATCTGCCTGTGGTAATCATGGCCAATTATCACCGCTACGGCGTGCTGCCAGGCAACAACATCAACTCCGGCCCCGGCTTCGTGACCGCCGATGGGCTTGAGAAGGTTGAGATGTTCGCCGGCGAATACCGCTGACACATCCTGAAGGGCGGCCCCGAGACGGTGGCCGCCCTTCTTGTATTCTCATTCCTGCGACATGACGGAGGGCCGGCTTATGTCGGAGATGACGCAGCAACAAACCGCAGCCGACGAACGCGTCAAGGAGATGTCGCCTCTCCGCCGGGCATTGATCCGCCCGGAGCTCGGCGGCATCTGTGGAACGATCGTCGTCTTTGCCTGCTTTTTCGTGTTTGCGTTCGATTCCGGCATGTTCAACAGCCAGGGCGTCATGAACTGGTCGACCGTTTCGGCGCAGTTCATGATCATTGCCGTTGGCGCCTGCCTCTTGATGATCGCCGGCGAGTTCGACCTCTCCGTCGGCTCCATGATCGGCTTCTCCGGCATGATGATCGCGATCTTTTCCGTCACCATGGGATGGCCGGTCTGGATCGCAATCCTCGTCACCTTTGCGCTCTGCATCGCCATCGGCGCGGTCAACGGCTTCATTGTCATCCGCACGGGGTTGCCCAGCTTCATCGTGACGCTCGCTTCCCTCTTCATCCTGCGCGGCTTCACCATTTACCTGCCGCAGACGCTGGAGCGTAAGACGATCATCGGTGGCATTCGCGACATCGCCGAGGGCGACTGGCTTGCGCCCATCTTCGGCGGCAAGATTCTAAAGGGCCTGTTCCAGTGGATGGGCGACACCGGTATCATCGCCACGTTCGAGCGCGGCTCGCGCGCCGGCGACCCCGTCGTCGACGGCATTCCCATGTTGATCGTATGGGCGATCGCGCTGGTGATCGTCGGCCATCTGCTTCTGACCCGCACGCAGTTCGGCAACTGGATATTCGCCGCCGGCGGCGACGCGCAGGCCGCACGCTATGTCGGCGTGCCGGTGAACCGGGTGAAAGTCCTGATGTTCATGTTCACCGCCTTCTGCGCCTGCGTCTTCGCCACCTGCCAGGTGATGGAATTTGGCTCCGCCGGCGCCGACCGCGGGCTTTTGAAGGAGTTCGAGGCGATCATCGCCGTCGTGATCGGCGGCGCACTATTGACGGGCGGTTACGGCTCCGTCATCGGCGCGGCCCTTGGCGCGCTGATCTTCGGCGTCGTGCAGCAAGGCCTGTTCTTCGCCGGCGTGGAGAGCTCGCTGTTCCGGGTGTTCCTCGGCGTCATCCTGCTCTTCGCGGTGGTGCTGAACACCTATATCCGCCGCATGATCACCGGGGAGCGCTGATATGAACACGCGAACCCAACACGAACCGATCATCCAGATGCGGGAGATCGAGAAGCATTTCGGCTCCGTCATCGCGCTCGCCGGCGTATCGCTCGACGTCTATCCGGGCGAATGCCATTGCCTTCTCGGCGACAACGGCGCGGGCAAGTCGACCTTCATCAAGACGATGTCGGGCGTTCACGAGCCAACCAGCGGCGAGATCCTGTTTGAAGGCAAGCCGATGCGCTTCGCCGACCCGCGCATGGCGATCGCCGCCGGGATCGCAACCGTCTATCAGGACCTCGCGATGATCCCGCTGATGAGCGTTGCCCGCAACTTCTTCATGGGCAACGAGCCGATCAAGCGCATCGCCGGCATCCCCTTCTACGATCAGGAGCATGCCGGCCGCATCACCATGGAGGAGATGCGCAAGATGGGCATCAACCTGCGCGGCCCCGACCAGGCCGTGGGCACGCTGTCTGGCGGCGAACGGCAGACGGTCGCCATCGCCCGCGCTGTGCATTTCGGCGCCAAGGTGCTGATCCTCGACGAGCCAACCTCGGCGCTTGGCGTGCGCCAGACCTCCAATGTCCTGGCCACCGTCGACAAGGTCCGCAAGCAGGACATCGCCGTCGTGTTCATCACCCACAATGTCCGCCACGCGCTGGCCGTGGGTGATCGGTTCACGGTCTTGAACCGCGGCAAGACGCTGGGCACGGCCCAACGCGGCCAGATCACGCCGGACGAGCTGCAGGATTTGATGGCCGGCGGTCAGGAGCTGGCAGAGCTGGAGGGCTCGCTCGGCGGCACGGTTTGATCGGGCGGCGCTGTGCTGCGGTGAAGGATCAACCGGCGCCCGCGGCCCGATCGGCGTAGGCCACGACCCATTCCGGCTCCGGCTCAACAAGCGTGAACGGCTCGCCGAGTGCATCCAGCGCGTCGTCGAAGCTGGAAAATGCGCCTGACGCCTGGGCGCCGAGCAAGGCGGCGCCACGCGCCGCACCGTCCTTCATCGGCGCAATCTGGATCGGCCGGCCGTAGACGCTGGCCTTGATACGGACAAACAGCGCGTTCTGCGTGCCGCCACCGATCAGCTTGATGGTCTTGACCTCAGGAACATCAGGGATGGCGGTGACGGCGTCGGCCATCTCGCGCCCCGCGCGCGCCACGCCCTCCAGGACCGCACGCGCCATGTCGTCAAAGCTCGTCTCCGCCGACAAACCGACGAACGCGCCACGTGCATCTGCATCGGGCCGGGGTGTGTTGCGGCCGCGCAGATAGGGCTCGAACAGAACGCCGTTGGCACCCGCCGGCGAGCGCTCGGCGCTCGCTTGCAGAGTGGCATGGTCGGCCCCCGCAGCGAGCGTGCCGCGAAACCACTCAATCGCCCCGCCTGCCGAATAAAGCCCGCCCTGGATGTAGGTCAGCGGCACGTCGACGTTTAAAGCGCCCCGCACCAACCCGGTGCCCTGGAGGCTGGCCGAGGCGATCGGCTTGTCCGTCACCATCAGCACCACTTCGGCCGTGCCGAAGCTGTCGAGCATCACGCCCGGCCGCGTCGCCCCTGCCGCAATCGCCCCGCACACATGGTCGTGACCGCCAACACCGACGATCGGCCCCGGCTCAAGGCCGAGCTCGCCGGCGGCTTTCTTGCTCAGCGCGCCGAGCGCTGCGCCATTGGCCGTCAGCGGCGCGAAGAGACTCGGATCGACGTCAAGCTCCCGCAAAATATCATCAGCCCAGGCGAGGTCGGTGACATTGAGCGCCATGGTGCGCGACGCCAGCGTAAAGTCCGTCGCCGCAACGCCGCACATGCGATACGCCACCCAATCGGCGACATTGAGCCAGCGGACCGCCTTTGAATAGACGTCAGGCCGGCAACGCCTGAGCCACAGAAGCTTGCTGAGACCGAGCGTTGGGTCCGGCGCGATGCCCGTCGTTTCGACGAACCGCTCATGACCGATGCGCTCGCTCGCCCAGGCTGCATCCTCCGCACCGCGCGGATCGAACCACGCCGTCGCATTGGCGAGCGTGTTGCCCGCCTTGTCGAGGGCAAACGCGGCCTCCCCGATGCTGGCGACGGCGATCCCCGCAGGCCCTGGGGCTGAGCCTGGCGCAGACGCCATACACTGCCGAACCGCTGTGCAAACGGCGTCCCAAAGCGCATCGGGCGGATATTCGCACATGCCCGGCTCCGGCGTTTCCGTCGGCGTGGGCGCAGCACCTGAGCCGACTCGATTGCCCGCGCTGTCGAGAAGCAGCGCGCGCACGCCTGTTGTGCCGACGTCGATACCGAGAAAAAGCGGGGCCTCGACGCGGTGCGTATCAGACATGAACGAGACTCAGGACGTTACGCACGATGTGCCATTGCTCCCGCACCCTACCCTCGCAAAACCGCCGTTGCGACTCCCGGCGTGACGATTGATAAGGGGTTCTCCACATCCGACTGCTTAACCATGGCGCTCATACAATACATCACGCGAATCCAGTTCGACTTCGGCGCGATTTCGCTTCTCGGCGAGGAAACGGCGCGTCTCGGCCTGACTCGTCCGCTGATTGTCACCGACCCAGGCGTCGCTGAAGCCGGCATCCTCGACCGTGCGATGCAGGCCCTGAAGCCGATCGAGCCGATCGTCTTTGCCGAGACGCCGGAGAATCCCACCGAAGCCGCCCTGCGGACCTGTCTGGAGCTCTGGCGCAGTGAGGGCTGCGACGGCGCCATCGCAATTGGCGGGGGCTCCTGCCTGGACCTCTCGAAAGCCGCCGCACTCCTCATCAGCCATGGCGGCGCATTCGGCGATTACGGCGTGAAGACCGGCGGCTCGGAGCGGATCGGCCCGGTGGCGCCACACCTCGCCGTGCCAACGGCAGCCGGCACCGGCGCTGAGGTCGGCCGCGCCGCCGTGATGACGCTGGACGACGGGCGCAAGACCGCGGCCGTGAACCTCAACATGGTCGCCGGCGCCGTCATCTGTGACCCGGAGCTGACATTCTCCCTGCCGCCGCGCCTGACGGCTGCGACCGGCATCGACGCGCTGAGCCACGGCATCGAGGCGTGGCTGACCCCGGTGGAAAATCCGCCCGCCGGGGCGATTGCGCTCGATTGCGTGCGTCGCGCGGCCGCCAATCTCCGCGCCGCCGTCGAGGACGGTGGGAACCGCTCTGCCCGCTGGGAAATGATGATGGCGGCGCTGATGGGCGGCCTGGCCCTGCAAAAAGGGCTTGGCTCCGTCCACGCCATGTCGCATCCGCTCGGCGAGCTGCACCTGCACCACGGCACGTTGAACGCCGTGCTCCTTCCCCATGTCCTGCGCTTCAATGCGCCGGTCTCAGCGGAGAAATACGCGATGCTGCGCCAAGCCATCGGCCTGGAGCCGGACGCCGATATCGCTGAATGGATCGAGATGCTGAACGCCGCCATCGGCATGCCGAAGACACTTAGTGAGCTCGGCGTCGATCCGAAGCTGATCCCTGACCTCGCCGACAAGGCATCGAAGGACCATTTAAGCGCGACCAATCCCCGACCGGCCGATGTTTCGGACTACGACGCACTGCTCCGCGCCGCCATGTAACACGTCGAGCGCCGGCAGATAGGCACGGCGAGACAAAGGCCCGCCACCGGAGCATACTGTCCCTCAAGCATTGCGCGAGAGGAGGCGACGGATGAAGTTCGGCATTGGGCAGTCGGCTCCCCGAAAGGAAGACGCGCGGTTCCTCTCCGGTCGCGGCCAGTATGTGGAGGACATCCCCGCGCCGGACGCGCTTCATGCCGTGATCGTCCGCTCGCCGGAGGCGCATGCCCGCATCGCACGCATCGATGCCTCCGCGGCGCGGCAGCGGCCTGGCGTTACAGCCGTCCTGACCGGCGCAGATTATCGCGACGACGGCCTCGGTGGTCTCGGATGCCACACTTTGCTTCCGCATATGCATCGCAACCGGGCCACTAAGCCCGTCGCAGCGATCGCTCTGGACCGTGTCTTGTATGTCGGCGCGCCGGTCGCCGTCGTAATTGCCGAGAGCCGCAGCGCCGCTCGCGATGCGGCCGAGGCGATCGCGGTGGATTACGAAGCGCTGGAATCTGCGATCACTGTCGGTCAAGCCGCGGCCGAAGGCGCACCGATTCTGCACGAGCATGCGCCGGAGAACGTCGCGTACACCATCGAGATCGGCGATGCCGCCGCGACCGATGCCGCCTTCTCCAAGGCGGCGCACGTCACGGAGATCGCCTTCCATAACAACAGAGTGTCCGCCAATGCGATGGAGATGCGTGGCGCGATGGCGCGCTACGATTCCCGAGACGATCGGCTGACCTTCTACACCTCGACCCAGGCGCCGCATGCCGTCAGAAACGACTTGGCCGCAGCGCTTCAGCTTCCGCCGACAGCGATTCGTGTGATTGCACCGGACGTCGGCGGCGGCTTCGGAATGAAGGGCGGCATCTATCCCGAGGACGTTCTGGTCGCCTGGGCGGCGTGGCGATTGAAGCGGACAATTCGCTGGCAGGCTGAACGCTCCGAATCGCTCCTCACCGACTATCACGGCCGTGACCAGATGGTGCGCGCGGCGCTCGCCCTGGATACTGACGGGCGCTTTCTCGCGCTTCGCATGCGCTGCGACTACAATTCCGGCGCCTACCTCTCCACCGGCGGCGGCGTCCCGCCGATGTTTGCGTGCACGCTCGCCACCGGCTGCTATCGCATCGCGACCGCGCATGTCGCGGCGCGCGCGCTCCACACCAACACCTCCCCCACCCAGCCCTATCGAGGCGCCGGGCGTCCGGAAGCCGCATTCCTGATCGAACGGTTGGTCGACAAGGCGGCGCGCGAGACAGGACGCGATCCCGTCGCGCTTCGCCGGGCGAACATGATCCGCGCCAGCGACATGCCCTACAAGACGCCGCTGGTCTACACGATCGATTCCGGCGATTACGGCGCGCTCCTCGATCGCGCCCTGGCGCTGGCGGATTGGGAGGGTGCCTGTGAACGAAAGGCTGAAGCCGACACGCGCGGCAGGTTGCGCGGCATCGGCATCGCGCTGCACAACGAGAATGCCGGCCTCGCCAACGAAGCAGCGGAGATCCGCGTCGATCCCGCCGGTGGCGTGACCATCCTCGCCGGCACGTTCAATCATGGCCAGGGCCACGAAACGGTCTATGCCCAGATGGTCGCCGACTGGCTGGGCATACCGTTCGAGCACGTCCGCCTGGTGCAGGGCGACACCGACGCGATCGCCTTCGGCCGCGGCACGATCGCCTCGCGCTCCATGATCAACGGCGGAGGCGCGCTGCGCCATGCAGCCGACGATGTGATCGAAAAGGGCCGCGCCATTGCCGGCCACATGCTTGAAGCCGGCCCCGATGACATCGCCTTTGAGGCAGGCGCCTTCCACATTGCGGGAACGGATAAGAGCATGCCGATCGCCGCGGTCGCAGCCGCCGCGCACGCGCCGAACCTCCCGGCGCATCTGAGCCCGGGCCTCACCGGCTCCGGCGCTTTCGCAATGCAGGGCTTCGCCTTCCCGGCCGGCTGCCAGATCGCCGAGGTGGAAATCGACCCGGATACCGGCGCAATTGAGGTCAAGAGCATCGTGTCGGCCGACGATGTGGGCACGGTGTTGAACCCCATGCTGCTTGAAGGGCAGTTGGTCGGCGGCATCGTGCAGGGGATGGGGCAAATCGTGCTGGAGGACATTGTCTATGACGCAGAATCCGGCCAGCTTCTCTCCGGCAGCTTCATGGACTACGCCATGCCGCGCGCCGACCATATACCGCCGATCCGAATTGAAACGGCATCGACGCCTTCGCCAACCAATCCGCTCGGCGTGAAAGGCGCAGGCGAAGCCGGCACCGTCGGCGCGATGCCGGCAATCTTCCTGGCGATCACCGACGCGCTCGCGGCGGCCGGCGTCAATGATATCGCCATGCCGGCAACGCCTGAACGAATCTGGAGCGCATTGGCGCAAAGCCCGCGCGGCCGCGACTTCCGCTAAGCCGGATTCGCATATACGCTGATGCAAAAGTTTCAGGCGACCGAAGAGCGCCAAGTGCGAAGAAAAGACCTAGGGCCACGCGCATTGCCCGGCTCTAGGACAAGGGAGGAAGGCTATGAAAGCATTGCGATTTCTGCTGGCGGCTGCGCTTGTGGCGACGGCGTCCTTTGCAACGGCAAAGGAGCTCAGCCTGGCCTATTTCATGGGACCGAAGCACCCGATGAACGCTGCCGTCTTTACGCCGTTTGCGGAGAAGTTGGCTGAGCTGTCGGGCGGTGCGCTGACGGTGCAGCAATATCCCGGTGGCGCCCTGAACTCCGTGCCGCCGAAGCAATACGCCATCCTGCTCGACGGCGTCGCCGACATCGTTTTCACGCTGCCCGGCTATACCGGCGACGTCTTTCCGATGACGCAGGTCGTCGGCCTGCCCGGCGTCTGCGACAGCGCATCCGCATGTACAACCGCACTCCTCAATGCGCGCGACGTGCTGGAGAAGGAATATGACGCGAAGCTCCTCGCCATCTGGGCCAATGCCCCGCCCGTCCTCATCACCAAGGACAAGCCGGTGCGCACGCTTGAGGATCTTCAAGGCCTGAAGGTACGGGTCACCAACAAGTCCGACCTGCCGATCGTGGAGTCGCTTGGCGCATCGGCCGTGGCGCAGCCCGTCAACGTGATCAACCAGAACCTGACCAACGGCGTGATCGATGCCATCGCCATTGGGCCTTCGGCCATTGGATCGTTCAAGCTTCAGGAACCGGCCAACTACATCACCACCTGGTTCCCGGGCTCCGGATCGGCCTTTGTGCTCCTGATGAACAAGGACCTCTACGCAAGCCTCTCCGACGAGGAAAAGGGCTGGGTCGACGCTGCCGCGGACGCTTCATTGTCGGAGGCCGGCGGCGCCTTCTACGACAAGGCCGCCACCCGCGGACTTAAGATCGCCGCGGAAGCCGGAGTGGAAATGATCGATCTGTCGGACGAGGAACAGGCACGCTGGCAGGCGACGATCGCGGAGACCTTGGATGGGGTCAAAGCCTCCACCGCGGGATCGATGACCGTCAGCGAGATCATGGCGCTGATGGCCGGCCAGTGATCCTTGCCGGCTGACACGCCTCCGGCCCTCCTCTGGGCAGACAAACAGCTCGGCCGACTGGCCGGGCTGCTTGCTTTGCTCGGCGCAGTCGCCATCGTCGCCCTCATGGGCATCACCATCGTGGCGGTCACCTGGCGCTATCTCCTTAACGATCCGATCTTCGGGATTGAGGATTTGTCGGTCGTGACGCTCACCATCGTCGCCGGCGCCGCTGTCGCCTATGGCGGGCGACACGGCGCCCATGTCAGCGTCGATGTGATCGGCTTTGTGGCAGGCCGCAAAGTGACCCGCATCACCAACGCGATCATGCGGCTCCTGGCCGTCACCATCCTGACATTGGCGACCTGGGCGCTCTTCACCAAGGCGTGCGGGATCGAGAAGGCCTGCATCACCAACAATTTCAGTATCGAGCACCGGCCGTTCTACTATTTTCTCGGCGTTGCGATCGGTGTCTACGCTTTGCAGGTCTTCGTGCAGCTCCTGACCGGGCTCTACCATTTCCGCGACGAAGACCCCAACGAGATCGGGCTCTAGAGCATGATCCCGAAAAGTGGACACCGGTTTCCCGCCTTCGCGAAGCCCGCTCCGGCGGGCGAAGCAAGGTCGGATAAGATCATGCTCCAACAAAGAGCTACGGCCTCCATTCTGATTCCATCAGAATGGATGAGGCACTAGTGGACGGCACAACCATCGCGCTGCTGGGTTTCGCGGCGCTGTTCGTTCTTCTCTTCATCCGCATGCCCGTCGGCGTGGCCATGCTTCTGGTCGGCACGGTCGGCATCTACATGATCCGCTCGCAGGCGGCGATCCCGAAGCTTGCCGGCGAGATCTACAACGAAGCGTCCAACTACCCGCTGACCATCATCCCGCTCTTTGTGCTGATGGGGAATCTCGCCGGCGTCTCAGGCATGAGCCGCGACCTTTACGACGCCGCCCACGCCTGGCTCGGTCACGTCAAGGGCGGACTGGCATCGGCCACCGTTGTCGGCTGCGCCGGCTTCTCCGCCCTGTCGGGCTCCTCGCTCGCCGCCGCGCTCACCATGGGCCGCGTATCCCTGCCGGAGATGCAGCGCTATCGCTACGACAACGGGCTGGCGACCGGCGCGATCGCTGCCGGCGGCACACTCGGCATCTTGATCCCACCCTCTGCCGGCTTCGTGATCTACGCGATCCTCACGGAGGAAAGCATCGGCCAGCTCTTCATGGCGGGCGTCATCCCCGGGCTCCTGCTGACGGCGCTGTTCATCCTTGCCATCTGGATCGTCGTCGCCCGGAGCCCAGACAAAGCGCCCGGCGGCACGGCGCGTGTCTCGCTGGAGGACCGCCTCCGCGCAATGGCGCGCGCGGGGTGGATCGTCGGCATCATCGTGCTGACGATCGGCGGCATCTATACAGGCGTGTTCTCCGCCATCGAAGCGGCCGGTGTGGGCGCGTTCCTCGCAATCATCGTCACCGCAATACGCGGCCGGCTGACCATCTTGAACATGAAGGAGGTCTTCTCCAGCACTCTGCGCTCCTCCGGCACGGTGTTCATGATCCTCTTCGGCGCCTTCGTGTTCAAAACCTTCATCGGCTTCACCGGCGTGACCTACGCGCTGTCGCTATGGGTCGACGCACAGGGCTTCTCCGCCATGCAGGTGGTGATTGCCTTTCTCGCCATCTTCATCGTGCTCGGCATGTTCATGGACGGCTTCGCCATCCTCGTGCTCACCGTGCCGCTCGTCCAACCCATCATCGAGCCCTTGGGCGTTAACATGGTATGGTTCGGCGTTTTGATGGTGATCGTGCTGGAGATGGGCCTGATCTCACCGCCGGTCGGCGTGAACGTCTTCGTGGTAAAGGGCATTGCGCACAACGTCCCGCTCAATACCATCTTCCGCGGCATCTGGCCGTTCTGGTTTGCTATGCTGGTCGCCGTGATCCTCGTTCTCACATTCCCGGAGATTGCACTTCTTCTGCCGAGCACAATGTTCGGGTGAAGTCGGAAATCGGAGTCGCTGACATGAAGCTCGGAGAAAACATCATCGGCCAAAGCGGCGTTCAGCCGTTCTTCAAGGTGGCGAATGCTGAGGCTGTCGGTCTCACGCCCCCGCCGCTTCGGCGCGGCGACGCCGTGCGCACCTATGTACGCTCTCTGTCAGGCTTTCAGAAGGAGGCGCTGGTCACCTCCGCCCGCTCCGGCCTGACGTGGCGGCTTGTGTCCGACGAAGGCGCGTATCTCAGCGGCCACGACGCGGCGCCCTGCCCGCTGGCCTTCCTCACCACCGGCATGATCGCCGCCTACATGAACGAGATCACCGCCCTTGCCGAAGAGCACGGCGCGACCCTGCGCAAGCTGCGGCTCATCCAGGACAATTACTACACGATGAAGGGCTCCATGCGGCAACGCACCATGGTCGGCGGTGCGTTGCCGGTGGAGCTGGAGGTGGAGGTCGATTGCGACCTCGAAGACGCGGCGCTGAACGGGCTCCTGATGGACGCGGTCTCCGCTTCACCGCTCAACGGGTTGATGCGCGGCAAGCTCTCCAGCCTCTTCACACTGACCAAGAACGGCGAGGCATTGACGACCGGAAACGCCACGGCCCTTGATGCGCCCACCGTCTTGGCGCCGCAGGGCGAGCAGCCGCTTCCCGACATCGGCAGCCTGACACTGATTGAGCGCATCGGGATGTCGCCTGAGAAGGCCGTCAAGAAAGGCACATTCGCCGCTGCGTCCAGCCTGACCGATGAGCAGGACCGCACGCTGAACCCGGCCGCCATCTGCACGCCGCGCGAGGACGGCGTCAAAGAGATCGAGCAACGCCTCTACAGCCCGCATGGCAGCGTCTTCCGTTTCTTAAGCGATGAGGCGCCTGCCGCCGGCGGCCAGGGCCGAGCCCCCGACGCAGTGACCCTCATTTCCGCCGGTATCGGCTTCTGCTTCATGACGCAGTTCGGCCGCATGGCGTCGATGGAGAAGCTCGATCTGCCGCATTACGCAATCGTGCAGGACACGCATTTCTCGCTGGGCGGCGCATCGGGCGGCACGGGCCAAGCCGGCGAGGCGGACCCGGTGGAGACGCATGTCCACCTGACGACAAAGGAACCCGACGATATCGCTCGCGACATGTTGGATGTCTCAGAGCAGACCTGCTTCCTGCACGCCTTCTGCCGCACCGACCTGAAGACCAAGCTCAAGGTCACGCGTGTCTGACCAGGATCACGATTGCGACGTTGTCATCTCAGGCGGCGGCCCGGTCGGGCTGGGTCTTGCAATCGAGCTCGGCCAGCGCGGCGTTCAGGTCTCGGTCGTGGAGCGAAGCGAAACGCTTCATCGCATACCCAAGGGGCAGAACCTCACGCAGCGCACAATGGAGCACATGCAGGCCTGGGGCGTGGAAGATCGCATCCGCGCCGCCAAGACCATACCCAAGGGCTACGGGCTCGGTGGGCTCACCGCTTACGGCTCGCTGCTGAGCGGCTATCACTACGACTGGTTCAAGCGCGCGGCCGTCGACCCCTATTACAACGCGGCGAATGAACGCCTGCCGCAATACCTTACTGAGGCCGTCTTGCGCGAGCGTGTCGGCGAGTTGGATTCCGTCGAAATGCTCTACGGGGCTACAACCAACTCCGTTGCGCAAGACCCGGACGGCGTCACGCTGAACGCTGCCGGCGAGAGCGGCGCGATCCGCCGCCGCGCCAAATACCTTGTCGGCTGCGACGGCAGCCGTTCCTTCGTTCGCCATGCTGCCGGAATCAGCGAAACCGCCGACGACCACGAGCGGCTCATGGCGCTTGTCGTGTTCCGATCCGAGGCGTTCTTCCAATTGCTTGAGCGCTTCCCCGACAAGCAATTCTACAACGTGCTTCGCCCCGAGAACGACGGCTACTGGATGTTTTTCGGTATGGTGGCGTGGAAAAAATCGTTCTTCTTCCACGCGCCCGTGCCGAACGACACCGACCGCGCGCGCTTCGACTACAAGGCCCATATCTGCCGCGCCGTGGGGGCGGATATCGAGATGGACCTCGACTATGTCGGCTTCTGGAATTTGCGCATCTCGCTCGCCGATCACTATCGCAGCGGACGCATCTTCATCGCCGGCGACGCTGCGCACTCCCATCCGCCCTATGGCGGCTATGGCGTTAACACCGGCCTGGAGGACGCTCGGAATCTCGGCTGGAAGCTCGCCGCGAAACTGCAAGGCTGGGGCGGCGAGACGCTGCTTGAGAGCTATGAGGCGGAGCGCCGGCCCGTCTTTGCGTCAACCGCCCGCGACTTCATCGCAAAGTTCATCGAGGAGGATCGGGCCTTCGTCCGATCGTTCGATCCGGCGCGCGACAAGGAAGCGTTTGAGGCCGCGTGGGCAAAACGCGCCAGCGCCGGCGCGACACAAGGGATCAGCACGTTCGCGCCCCATTACGAAGGATCGCCCGTCATCTCACAGACCAAGGGCGGCATCCCCTCAGCCGTTGGCGCGCACAGCTTCGACGCGCGGCCCGGCCACCACCTTCCGCCGATCAAGCTCGCCGATGGCCGCACGACCACCGATGCACTCGGCCCGCGCCTTACGCTTTTCACTTCAGCCGCAGATGAGGTTGGAGCGTTGCCGCCCGGCCTTACGGTCGTTTCGCTGCCGGAGCCGGTCAGCGCCGGCCGGTTCGTCCTCGTGCGGCCGGATGGTTACGTGGCCTGCGTCACCGATGATCCCGTAGAGCTTGCCAAGAGCGCCAAGGCCGCCGTCGGGCTGGGGGCCTAGTCGACAACGTACTCAGCCTGAAGCGCCGTCCATGACCGCCCGGACCGAAGCAGCCGAGGTGACCATCCGGTCGAATTCGGCCGGACGCAATTCGCCTCCCATGAACACATGCGACGGTCGGAAAGTCATGCCGCTTGCTTCATGATCGAAGGCGCCGAAGTGAATCTCCTCAGGCCGCGCCTCGCTAACGATCCGCGCCACGTTGCGATGCGTGATGCCGCCGCCCGGCATGATGATGGTCCGCCCGGCCGCGCGCTCAATGAGTTTGATAATCAGCGGCAGCCCCTCCAGCACGCTCGGCTCCTGCCCCGTGGTCAGCACCCGGTCGACGCCAAGCTCAATCAGCGCGTCCAGGGCCGCGAACGCATCCCGCGTCATGTCGAACGCGCGATGGAAGGTCACCGACAGGGGGCGCGCCTCAGCGATCAGCGCCTGCGTGCGGGCGACATCGACATCACCATCCGGCGTGAGGAGCCCGATTACGACACCGTCCGCGCCTTCCGCCTTGGCCGCTGCGATATCGGCCTGCATAACGGCAAACTCGTCATCGCTGTAGAGAAAGTCGCCGCCGCGCGGGCGGATGATAACGTGGAGTTTGATGTCGGGAACCGTCCTTGCCTGGCGAATCGTGCCGAGGCTCGGTGTGATACCGCCCTCCAGGAGATCGGCGCAGAGCTCAACCCTGTGTGCCCCAGCCTTCTGAGCCGCACGCACGGCAGCCACCGATTCAACGCAAATCTCGTAGATCAACGGAACTCTCCTTATTAAGGCGCTAAGGCTTCGGCGGCGGCAGCCAGTAGCCCGCCGCCGGCGCGCTGCGTTCGATGCGAACGAAGTTGTTGGCAAAGACGCGATAGGTGTGGCTCCATTCGCCGTCCGGCCATTTGATGCGAACTTCCGCCCGCTCCGCCGTTCCAAGCCCCGCATGGACGAAGCCGAGCTGACCGGAGGCATGCCCGCCGCCGACGGCGATCGTGCGCGTCACCGTCCGATTGCCGGTCTTGACCGATACGCGCGCGCCAATTGCCACTTTGTTGATGTCGGGCTGCTCAAGCTCAATCGCAATCCAGTTCCCCATCGGCATGTGGCCCCATTCGGTCCTGACGCCGCGATTGCGGAACAGGCCGATCGGCGCGTTGCGGTTGACCACGACGATATCGAGCATGCCGTCGAGATTGAGGTCGACGATCGCAGCTCCGCGGCCGCGCGTATCCGCGGCAAGCCCAGCGGCACCACCGACTTCGACGAAACGACCGTCCCATTGGCCAAGCAGCAGATTGTCAGGGTCGTAGGCGGCGAATTCCGGCATCGCCTCCACATTGCCTTTGGCGATGAAGAGATCGAAAAGCCCATCATTGTTCACATCCGCGAACTGGCTGTGCCAGCCGGTCGACGGACGGTAATCCTCACCCTGGTAAGGGCGCTGCGCGGTGGCGCCGCGCTGGAAGGCAATGTCGCTATAGACCGGCAGGCCGTCTTCGGCCTCGGCATCAAGCTGCTGCAGCTTGGTGTCGCCCATCGATGTCAGCGCATATTCCGGATAGCCATCGGCATCGAGATCGGCTTCCGCAATCCCCATCCCCCAAATGGAGAGATGCTGCCAGCCCTCGCCGGCCGTGAACAGTCTCGGCCGCGCGCCCGGCTCCACATTCCACAGCTGCTCCTGCCCCCCGCGATAATATTGGCGATCGTTGGTGACGCGCAGCGCCGGCACGCCGGACTGATTCCAGTCGGTAAAGAGCATCGACAGCGTGCAATAGCTCGGCGAGAGCGGCGACTGATCGGAATAGGAGGGCGCATCGCCGGGCGCAGGTCGTGCCAGCCAGCTGTCGGCGCATGTGCCGAAGGGCGCGCCCGGCGCCTTGCGGTCCACGTAATTGCCGATCGCCAGCGTCGGAAATTGCTGGCCTGCCTCAAACGTCGCGGCGAACGCCGTGGTCCAATCATTGCCGCCATCGAACGCCCACAGATCGTTGGCCTTACGGAACCGGCAATCGCCCTCGCCTCTCAGCAGCAGGTTGCGGCCGAGGCGAAGCACGAAGAGGTCCAGCACACCGTCATTGTCGACATCGAGCGGATAGGCCCCGGTGATCTTCTCCAATTCCTTCGCGTCGACATCGAGAGGTACCGCGTCGAAGCGGAGCGGGCCGCCGGTCTCACTAGCATTGCGCATGAGCTGTGCTGGACTCGTGCCGCCGGCGAGGAACAAATCCGGCCGGCGGTCGCCGTCGCAATCAAAGGCGGCCACGCCGCCGCCGACGAAGAACTCCCACGGCCCCGTATAGGCGTGCGTGATGCCGGCGGCCTCAGCATCGTCGATGAAGTCCGGCACGTCGCCGGTCGGGGCTGCGGCAGGTTCTGCCGCGGCTGGCATGGATGCGAGCGCCAGCGCAACGCCGAGACAGATGGTGCGCGCCCGGCTCATGGCTCAATCTTCAGCGTCTGCAGGAAGGCAATGAGCGCCGAACGATCGGCTTCGCTTGCCGCCACATAGGCATCGCGCGAGGCGCGCCCCGCTCCGCCATGCGCGCGGATAACTTCGTCAAGCGTCGTCATGTCGCCGCGATGGCCATACGGATCCGTCGACGCGACACCCCAAAGCTCCGCGGTGATAAACACGCTCCGCTCCACGAAGCGCTGCGCCAACAGCTCATTGCCGAAGACGCTGACCTCATTGTCCGTCATGATGTGGCGCTTCAGGTCGCCGAAGAGCGGCACCAGATAGTCGCCTGCATCGTTGCGCTCCAGCTTTGTAGCCCAGGCCAAGAGCGCCAGATCGTAGACCGCCGCCGTCTCGACCTCGGTGGTGCGCAGCGTGCCCGCGCCGTCGAAGGGCGCCGGGTCGGCAAAGGCAATGCTCTTCAACGGCAGCGAAGGCCGGTGGCATTCGGCACATCCGATCGCGCTGAAAAACACTTCGCCGCGCGCGGCCGCATCGCGCCATGCCGCATCGTCGGGAGCGAAACGGCCGGGCGGCGGCAGCGTCGCCTGAAAGGCGACCAGCGCGGAGATGTCCCCCGGAGTCAGCTCATCGCCATGGCCATCTTCGTCGAAATCCGGCGTGCCCGTCCAGCGCACACCGAATCGTTCCGCCGCCTGCATCCCGTGATGCGAATTCATCGCGTTGATCGTGAACTGCCGGAGCGACGCAAAGACGCCCTTCTGGCTGAACGGCCTGACGGTCAGGTCGGCATCGACACCGTCGATCTCCGAATTGTCGATCGTGCCGTCGGGATCGACGACGAGGTGGCCGAAATCGACGCCTTTGCTGGAGAGCGCGAGGCGGACCGGCTCGCCGCCATCGCGCGCCTTGATCTGACCCTCCCGCCGCTGGCGGCGAAGATCGGCCGTCATCTCGCGCGCAAGCAGCTCAATCAGCCCTGCGCCGAACAGATGATTGGTGTTGCGTTCGTTGGAGAACTGCGGATCGAGCGTATCGAAATCCGCACTCTCAAATCCTTCCGACACAAAGGCGTTCGCCGTGAACGGTCCGGCGCCCCCCGCCACCGGCTCAAAATGGCATGACGAGCAGGCATTGGCGTCCGGTCCCGCCAGGCGCTGGAAGGCAGCGTCGACCGGCCGGCTGCGCTTCGTGGGTATGATCGCCTGCGTCGCCATCGGGCGGCCGGCGCCGTCGGCCGTCGTAAAGCGGCCCGTGAAGAGCACCTCACCCTGTGCGGCCAGAACCTGCAGTTGCTCCTTATCAAGCGGACCGGCGAGCGTCGCCATGTCGACATGCCGGCGGATGACCTGCTCGCTCCACGGCGCCAACTCCTGCGCGGTTGCCAGGCTGCCCGCAAGCGCGAGGAGAGCCGTCCCTACACGAAACCACATACGCCCACAGCTCAGGGATGCGCCTCCACATAGGCGTTGGTGACCGGGGCCGTTTTCGGCAGCGTCCCGCCGATGATCATGCCGAGAACTTCGTCCTCGTTCACGTCATCCTTGTTGACCGTCCCCACCATACGCGCGGTCTTCATTACCGTGATGCGGTCCGCCAGATCGAACACGTCGCGAATCTCATGGCTGATCAGGAAGATGCCGATCCCTTCCTTCTTTAGCTGCTTGATGAGATCACGCACCTGCGCCGTCTCCGCCGGACCAAGTGCGGCCGTCGGCTCGTCCATGATCAGAATGCGCGCGTTGAAATGGATCGCCCGCGCGATCGCAACCGTCTGACGTTGGCCGCCTGACAGCGCCTTCACCGGGGTCTTGAAACCCTTGAAGAGCGGATTGAGGCGCCCCATCACCTTGCGCGTCGCCGCCTCCATGGCGATGTCGTCGAGCGTGCCCCAACGCGTCAAAATCTCCCGGCCCAGGAACAGATTGGCCGGCGCGTCGACATTGTCGGCAAGCGCCAGCGTTTGATAGATCGTCTCAATGCCGAGCGCCTTGGCGTCGCGCGGATTGTGGATCGTCGCCAGCTTGCCGTCGACATAGATCTCGCCGGAATCGGGCCGATAGGCACCCGACAGCACCTTCATCATCGTCGATTTGCCCGCCCCGTTGCCGCCAACCAGCCCGACAACCTCGCCCGGATAGAGGTCGACGGTCGCGTCCTCGACCGCATGAACGCCGCCGAACGACACGAAGATGTTCCGCATCTCCACAAGTGGTGTTTGATCTGGGGCCATCGTCCGCTCCTACCCGAACAGAATCATGTCGCCCGTCGGCGGTAGATCGTGTCGAGACCGACGGCCAGGACGAGCACGATCCCCACGACGATGTTCTGCATCGGCGCGTCGATGCGCATCAGCACCATGCCCGACTGCAGTGACTGCATGATGAGCGCGCCGAGGATCGCGCCGGGGACCGTCCCGATCCCGCCGGCGAACGACGAGCCGCCGATGACCGCCGCGGCAATCACATAGAGCTCCGTCAGCACACCGAGCGCGTTGGTCGACGCGTTGAGCCGCGCCGTCGCGATCGCCGCGCTGATGGCGCAAAGGATACCCATCACAATGAAGATCTTGACGATGACCCAGCGCGTATTGATGCCACCCAGCTCCGCCGCCTCCGGGTTGCCGCCAAGCGCAAAAACGTAACGCCCGAAGCGCGTTCGATTGGCGATGAAGGTCATGACCATCGCCACGCCGATGGCGATCAGAACCGGAATGGCAATACCCGTCGGTATGATCAGCCCGCCTTCCGGCCAGGGGATGTTGTTAGCCTCCGCATAGCGGCGCGCAATACCGACCGGCCACGGATAGGAATTGACGACCGCCACGGCTCCGAGAACCGCGGCACAGCCGACGCCCACCAGGACGAACTCCGCCCATAGGGGGCGAAGCGGAAACTGAAAGCGCCGGCGCTGTGACCGTCCGCTGATGATCGTCGCAATAATCCCGACGCAGATCAGCCCGCCGACAATCCAGCTCATTGTCGCGCCGATCGAACCGTGCGCACCGCCCCCCAGAAGCTGGAACGTGGAATCGAGCGGCGCGATGGTCTGGCCGCTGGCGACCCACCAGGCCGCACCGCGCCATATCAAAAGGCCGCCCAGCGTGACGATGAAGGCCGGTATCTCAAAGAACGCGATGATCGTGCCGTGCAGCGCGCCGATGGCTGCGCCGAGCGCCATGCCGACGGCCAGCGTGACAATCCAGGTATAGGGCTGGTCGAAGCCAAGCCCCAGATATTCCGGCAACGGGATGAAGCGCGCCTGAACCGCGCCCATCACCATGCCGAGGAACCCCATGAGCGAACCGACCGACAGGTCGATATTGCGCGACACGATGACCAGCACCATGCCCGTCGCCATGACCGCGACGGTCGAGGTCTGCACCGAGAGGTTCCACAGATTACGCGGGGTCAGGAACACGCCGCCGGATTGAAAGTGGAAGCCGACCCAGATCACCGCGAGCGCGATGATCATCCCCAGAAGGCGTGTATCGATTTCAGTCGCCCGCATGAAGGTCTGGAAAAACCCAAAGCGAGCGTCGCGACGCTGCTGCGCCGTGGCTGCCTCAACCATTCAGACGTTTCCCCGTCGTCCCTTATCGCGGCCTAGAGGGCCGCCGGAGGCCGCCTTGTCGGCCTACCCGCGCCGCCTTTTGCCGGTCGGCGCGGGCAGAGCCAGTTTAAACGGCTTCTTCCTGATCGCCTAGCCGCAAACGTCGACGCGACCCGCGGGAACACCCTGGCAAACCGCGTCCTTGGAGATCCATCCCGCGTCGATGACGAGGTTCAGATTGTCCTCAGTGACCGGCACTGGTGCGAGCAGAATGGAGTTCATGTCGACACCCTTGGGCCCGTTGGAAAAGACCACCGCGCCGGTGACCTCGTTTAGGGCCTTGCCGGAAGCGAGCTCGACCGCCGCTTCGCCGGCCGCCTTGCCGAGCGAACGTGCGTCTTTCCAAACCGACACGGTCTGGCTGCCAAGCGCTACGCGATTCAGCGCAGCATGGTCCCCGTCCTGCCCGGAAACGGGCACCGAACCGGCAAGCCCCTGCGCCGTGAGCGCCGCCACGACACCGCCGGCCATGCCATCATTAGAAGAGATGACAGCGTCGACATTATTGTCGTTGGCGGTCAGGAACTGCTCCATGTTGGTCTGCGCAACCGACGGGTTCCAGTTGTCGGTATAGGACTCACCGACATTCTTGATGTCACCGGCATCGATGGCGTCCTGCAGGACGTCGAGCTGACCGGAATGGACGAAATCCGCATTGGGGTCGGCGGAGTTGCCCTTGATGAAGACGTAGTTGCCGGTTGGCTGAACGTCGAACACCGCACGCGCCTGCATGCGGCCGACTTCGCGGTTGTCGAAGGTGATGTAGAAGACGCCCGGCATCTCGATCAGCCGGTCATAGCCGATCACCGGCACGCCCTCGTCCAGCGCCCGCTGCACGGCCGGCTGAACGGCCTCGGAATCCTGGGCGAGCACGATCAGCGCGTTCGCACCCTGCGCAATCAGGCTCTCAATATCGGTGAGCTGCTTCTCAGCCGATGATTGCGCGTCGGTGGAAATGTATTCCGCGCCGGCTGCCTCAAGCGCTGCCTTGATCGCTGCCTCGTCAGTCTTCCAACGCTCTTCCTGGAAGTTGTTCCAGGACACCCCGACTTTTTGCGCCAGCGCCGTGTCGGCCGTGAACGTCATGGCTGCCGCAACGGATACGCCCATGGCGACACCAACGGCCGCGCGCAGCAAACTTTTTGATTTGGTTTGTTTCATGTCTCTCTCCCTACACGTCTCAGTCGAAGGATACCGCCACATCCCACGCAATCCATCTTGGACGTTACCAGTTTCTTCTTGTTCGCGGTCACGCCAAATGGGGCTCAAGATCTCCAAAAAGCATACTTATTTTGAGCCTCGAAAAAAATGTCGTAGAGTGGCAGCCGTGTCAAGTTCAGATCGCAGACAAAGGCCACCGGAATGGATCGGGGAGGCGAAACGCACAGAAAGATGGTCCGTTCCGATGACGTGCGCAAACGCAATCGGAGCCGCATTCTAGCCGCCATTCGGCGCGCCTCGCCCATATCGAGAACCGAGATCGCCGAGGAAACCGGCCTCAGCGCCGCGACTGTCTCTGCAATTGTCTCTGACCTTATGGCAGAGGACATCATCGGACCGGTCGCCAACGGAGCGCCGTCCGCCAACAGCAGAGGCCGCCCCAAAGTTGCTCTCGCCGTCAATCCGGATACCGCCCTCGTCGCCGCCGTGACACTGGACTTCAATGTGCTGGCTGCTCACGTCTTTGACTATGCAGGCCGCATGCGCGCCGAGCATGTCGTTGCGTTCGAGGCAAGGCGCGCCCGGCGTTCCGGACTCCGTTCGCGGCTGATCGACAGCGCGTCCGCCGCATTGGCGAAAGCCGGCGGACCCCGCCGGGCTCTGCGCCGGATAACGGCCGGTATGCAGGGCACAGTCGACATCGATGGCCGCACATTGCTGTGGTCGCCGATCACACCCGTCCGGCAGCAGCCGATCAGCAATTGGCTGCGTGATGCGTTCGATGTTCCCGTCCATGTCGCGAATGATTGCGACATGATCGCTCACGCCCTCCACTGGCGAACACCCGACCTGTTCGGAGACAACTTCGCCGCCATCCTGCTCTCCCATGGCGTCGGCATGGGGCTTTTCCAGAACGGACGTTTGGTCAACGGCACGCAATCGTCGGGGATGGAGTTCGGTCACATGAGCTTTGTCCCCGGTGGCGCATTGTGCCGCTGCGGCAGCCGGGGATGCGTGGAAGCCTATGCCGGGGACTACGCCATGTATCGGGCGGCCAATGGAAACCGAAGCGACCCGCCACCGCAGGGCCCTTTTGATGCCGGCGCCATTACCGCAATCCTGGAGCGTGCCGAAGGTGGCGACGCCACCGCGCGCTCCGCCATCGAAGCAGCCGGCAAAGCTTTGGGCACCGGGCTCGCCAGCGTGTTCGCATTGCTTGATCCCGTGCCCGTGGCGCTCGTCGGCAAAGGCGTCGCCGCCTTTTCCATGATGGAATCGTCGATACGCCGGGCGCTTGAGGACGCCGCGCAATATGGCGGACGACGCCACATTCCCATCCACTGTTTCCCCGACGAGAAAGAGCTGCTGCAACAGGGTTGCGCGATCAGCGCGCTCAAGGCACTTGACGAGGAGATCGCCAACGGCACGCCGCGACTTGCCACGGCGTGACCAAGTGCCGGATGCGAGCGCCCGCAAGCGGAGCCGCGCCTGAAAGCCAGTCAGTGGAGGAAGCCCATGCCGTCGATAGGTCTCGCCGAGATTGAGCTTCCCGACTTTGGCGTGCCGCAGGAGCAGCCGCAGCTAAGCGCCGACATCTATACTGAGCGGCTTACGGAAACGCGGCGTCGGTTGCATGCGGCGGGGCTCGACACGCTCGTCGTCTACGCCGACCGCGAGCACTTCGCCAATTTCGCTTATCTCACCGGGTTCGAGCCTCGCTTCGAGGAGGCGCTTCTCGTCCTGCCGGAAAACGACGACGCGCTCATCCTGACCGGCCCGGAGAATGTCGGCCGCGCCAAGGCATCCATGATCGCCGCGGAGGTGGTGCTCCACCCCTCCTTGGGCCTGCTCGGCCAGGACCGCAGCAGGACGCCCGTCCTGACGGACCTTCTGACATCGCACGGCGTTTCGCCCGGCAAGGTGGTCGGCGTCGCCGGCTGGAAATATGCTGGAGCGCTTGAGAGCGCCGAGCCGGAGGCATGGCTGGAAGTCCCCGCCTACATCGCCGACGCCTTGCGCGCGCTGGTCGAGCAAGATGGGCGCGTCATCAACGCCACGGCGCTCTTCATGGATGCAAGCCATGGCCTTCGCGCGGTCAACGAGATCGATCAGCTTGCGCAGTTTGAGTTCGCCGCCACGCATGTGTCGGAGGCCGTGAAGCGAGTGCTTTTCGGGCTCAAGCCCGGGATGCGCGAGTTTAACGCCGCGCAATTGATGCACCAGATCGGACTGCCGCTCAGCTGTCATCCGATGCTCTCCAGCGGGCCGCGCGCCTTCTTTGGTTTGGAAAGCCCGAGCGACAAGACCATCGAACGCGGCGATCCCTTCACGATCGCCTACGGGCTGTGGGGCGGCATGACCTGTCGCGCTGGCTGGGTCGTGGAAGACGCAAGCGAGCTGCCTGACGCGATCGCCGACTACATTGACAAGCTGGCCGGTCCCTACTTCGCCTGTGCGGCGGAATGGTACGAGACAATCGGCATCGGCGTCAGCGGGGGTGAGATCGACGCCCTGGTGAAGCGCCACCTCGGCGAGCCGTTCTTCGGAATCGGCCTCAACCCCGGCCATCTCATTCACCTCGACGAATGGATGAACACGCCGATCTATCCTGGCAGCACTGAGACGCTGCGCTCCGGCCAGGCGCTGCAATGCGACATCATCCCCGCAACCGGCACGCCCTATTTCACCAGTAACATCGAGGACGGCGTCGCGCTGCTCGATGAGCCCGGACGCGAGGCGTTCGCCGAACGCCACCCCGATGCATGGCGGCGCATCCAAGCACGCCGCACGTTTATGGCCGACGCGCTGGGCATTAGCCTGAAGCCGGAAGTCCTGCCGCTCAGCAATCTGCAGGGCTACTTGCCGCCATTCCTGCTGGCGCCCCATCGTGCGTTCACTAAGGGAGCCGGATAATGAGCGCCATCAAGACGACGCACACGATCCACCGGACGCATATGCATTGCGGTTGGGATAATGCCTTTCCGCCCGTTCTGCATGTCGAGCCGGGTGAAACCCTCTTGATCGAATGCCGCGACGCAGCCGACGGGCATTTTGGCGAGACAAGCACCGCTGCTGACATCGCGACGCTCGATTTCGACAAGGTCAATCCCGTCACCGGGCCGGTCTATGTCGACGGCGCGGAGCCCGGCGATGCTCTCAAAGTTACGATCGGCGCCTTCGCGCCCTCCGGTCTCGGCTGGACGGCGAACATCCCCGGCTTCGGATTGCTGAGCGATCAGTTTCCCGACCCTCATCTGCACCTGTGGAATTACGACAAGACGGCGCAACAGCCGGCCGGCTTCGGCGACATCGCGCGCGTCCCGCTGAAACCGTTTGTCGGAACGATCGGCGTGGCGCCCGGCGCGGCCGGCCTTCATTCCATCGTTCCGCCGCGCCATGTCGGCGGCAACATGGACATCCGCGATCTCGCCGCCGGAACAATCCTCTACCTGCCCGTGGAAGTTCCCGGCGCGCTCTTCTCCATGGGCGATACCCACGCCGCGCAAGGTGACGGCGAGGTCTGCGGAACGGCGATCGAAAGCGCAATGGATGTTGAGATCACACTGGACCTGATCAAGGGCGCAGCACCCCCTACCCCGCGCTTCACCACGCCCGGCCCCGTCACGCGCCATCTGGACGGCGAGGGCTATGAAGTGACCACCGGTGTGGGACCCGATCTCATGGACGCCGCCCGCGATGCGGTGAAGGCGATGATCGACCAGCTTACGGCGCGGCATGGCCTGACGCCCGAAGACGCCTATCTGCTCTGCTCGGTATGCGCTGATCTTCGCATCAGCGAGATCGTCGATATGCCCAACTGGGTGGTCTCGTACTATTTTCCGCGGCTTGTTTTGTCTTAGTCGCCCTCTGCCCAGATCTGCGCGAGCACGCGCAACCAGTTGCCGTGGCAGAGTTTTTTCATCAGCTCAGCACCGAATCCGTGATCTAGCATGGCCTGCCTCAGCACCGGCAAGCCCGCCGCTGACCCGAGCGCAACGGGAACCTGAGCCCCGTCGAAATCCGACCCGAAGCCGACGCGATCTTCTCCGAGCCGGTCGATCAGATGGTCCATGTGGCGCAGGATCATGTCGAGGCCGGTATCCACCATGCGGCCGTCCTCGCGCAGGAATGCCACGGCGAAGTTGATCCCTACTATGCCGTCGCGCTCACGGATCGCCGCAAGCTGCCGGTCCGTCAGATTACGCGCATGTGGCGAAATCGCATGAACGTTGGAATGCGTGGCGACGAGCGGGCGATCGGAATGCCGGGCAACATCCCAGAAGCCGGCTTCCGTCATGTGCGACAGGTCGATCAGAATGCCGAGCGCATCGCATCGCCGCACGAGCTCGACGCCGAGTTCCGTCAGACCGGGCCCCGTGTCCCCGTCCCCCGGATAGCGAAACGGCACGCCATGCCCAAAAATGTTCGGCCGGCTCCAAACCGGTCCCAATGACCGCAAACCGGCACGATAAAGCACGTCCAGCGCATTGAAATCGGCGTCGATCGCCTCAGCGCCCTCCATGTGCAAGACAGCCGCCATCGGCCCATTCTCAAGACAATCCTCGATCTCACGTACCGATCGGCACACCTTGAGGGCACCGAGCGCCTCAAGCCGGAACAGCGCAGCGGTTTGAGCAAGCGCAACGGCGGCGGCTTCACTCCATTCAAGCGGCTCCGGCAGACCGAGATCGTATTCAGGTTCCGCCATCTCAGCGAACGCCGCATCGATATCAATTGGAGACGGCGCATAGACCGCAAACATCCCGCCGCCGAAACCACCCTCAAGGCAACGTGGGACGTCGACATGGTCATCCCGGCCGTCGAGAAACGACTGGATGTCGGGAAACGCGTCATCGCTGAAGAGCTTGAACAGCGCGTCGTTATGACCGTCAAAAATCGCTGGCGTTTGTGGTCCGCTCAATGCCGCCTCACAGGTGCTGGTTGGGGGCGCTCGAAGGAAAATCTCACGCGCCGGAACCGCCATCCTAGCGCACGGTTTGAGGCATTACAGGTTTGTGCAGGATAAGCCCGTATGCTATTGTTTTCTCTCATCAATCAGTTCGCTCTCCCGCTCCCGAAACACCTCCGGAACGCGCCCCATGAGTCGCTCCACGGATCTCCTGTCCGATGCCCTGACTTCGCTGCGTCTTGCCGCCAATGCATGGTACGATTATCGCCGCTTTGCGCGCGCCTCTTTCGTTGTCGGCCAACGCAACCGCGAAAACCAGCGCGCCATGCTCCACATCCTGTTTCATTCCATCGAGCACGGGCTTTCGCTTCCTGAGCCGCGCCCCGGCTTCGGGCGGGAGAAGGTGGACAGCCTGTTGCGCAAGACGCGCGCTTACATCATCGCGTTCGGCCCCGACGGCTCCACCGCTTCGGCGCTCAGCGCGCTCGATGCGTGGGTCGCCTTCAACCGCCAAGTCGGTGAGAATGTCGACGCCGTCGCCGATGAGCTGGAGCAATTGAACAAGGAGGCTGCATTCCGCACCTCTTCCATCGTCGGCGGCACCGAGGAGTTGCGCGCAGCCGACATCAAGGCCGCATCGACAAAGGATTTTGGCGCCTTCATGCAGACACGCAACAGCGTGCGGCAGTTCGCCGATCGGCCGGTCACCGCCGCAGAGATTGAGGCCGCCGTACGCGCGGCGCAGCAGACCCCTTCGGTCTGCAACCGACAGACCTGCCGCGTCTACGCTTTCACCGAAAAGGACGACAAAGCGCGCGTGCTCTCCTACCAATCGGGCAATCGCGGCTTCGGGCATGAGGTCCGCGCCGTTTTGGTCGTGACATCGAACATGGAGCACATGAACCTCATCGGTGAGCGCTATCAGCAATGGGTCGACGGCGGCATGTTCGCCATGACGCTCGCACTTGCCTTCCATGCGGCCGGCATGGGCGCCTGCATGCTGAACTGGAGCGTAACCAAGGATGTCGACGAAGCCATGCGATCCTGCGTCGGCATTCCCGACAATGAAGCCGTGATCACCATGATGGGCGTGGGTCACCTCAAGGAAATGTTCAAGGTGCCGTGCTCGCAGCGAAAACCGCTGGATATGGTTCTATCGCTCAACCCCGCGCTCAACATGAACGCGCCGCGGGTGAATCTGCCATGACGCGCTTCATGTCCTGCCGTCGTCATGCCGGGCCGCGTGCGGCAAAGCCGCATCGCGTGACCCGGTATCCAGCGTGAGACTCGCGAAGCGCGAATTCGTACAGCGATGGCAGCAATGAGATGGACGGCGCTTCGCGCCGGGTTAAGCGCTGGGACCCGGATCACGTGACGCCGCTTTGCGGCGCCCTGTCCGGGGTGACGACGGGCGGGGGTGCCTTACGGCACGCCCACAGTCCTCACGTCAGCGCTTCGATCGGACGGAAGCGCTCCTGAAGACCGAACGCCGCCGGCCCAAACACATCGAGCGCCTCAGACGTGCGCATGATGTCGGGAACGCTCACCCCCAGAACCGTCACGCGCTGCCCATAGCGCAGCCGCTCCGTGGTGATCGCTTCCGCCGTCTCGCTGTCGAGGATGCAGATGAGATCGGGCACGATGGCCCGCAATACGCCGTCGTGATAGGCGACGAGGTTCTCGTTCTGAAACTCAATCAGCATCTCGCCGCTCCACGCGCCAAGCCCTTCGATGCGCGCCTGGCCGACCGCGAACCCCCGCGCCGTGCGGCGCGAGACGTCGGTGAGCTTGCCGGAATACAAGATCCGCGCGTGCTGATAATGCGTGTCGGCGAAGCCTTTGATCAGCGCATCGAAGACATCCTCATGGGTCTCACGCGCCTCGCGGATCCAGCGCCCCACGCTGACCGTCAGGCCGAGCGTTCCGGGCACGGCGACACGCCGCGCGGTCGCACCATCCATCGCATATTCGGCGATTGCGCTGTGTCCACCCATACGGATGGTCACGCCGCGCGCCAGCCATTCCACCATCTTCGCATCGTGCGCCTCGATGATGACGCTGTCGCCCCATTCATTGACCACCGCCATCGGCGCGGCCGGCACGCCATAGACGTTGAACGTCTCCATCTGCAATTCCGGAAAGGCGCGTCCCATCCCGTCGCCATCGACGACGGGAATGCCGCGCTCGGCCGCGACCTTGAGCGGGATGGTGGAGTTCATGCCGCCCGCCTCGAACGGGATGACGGCATCGGCGTTGCGTCCAAGTTGACGCTCAAGCGCCTCCAGCGCCCACACATAATCGTCGCCGTTGGGGATCTTTTCGATGGTTACCGTCGGCGCGCCCATGCCGCCGACCGCAATCACCAGCGCATCGTCAGGCGTTTCCTCAAGACTAAGGAGCGTGACCGGACCGTGCGCTCGCATCGCATCTGCTGCGAGCAGACCGCCGATATAGGGGTCGCCCCCACCACCGGTGCCCAGGATCGCCGCACCGCGGCACAGATCGTCGAGATCGGCAAGACCGATCGTCCGCACGCTGCTTCCCTTAGTGCATCTCTTCGATCGGCGTGAACGGCTCGTCGATGCCGAAACCGACCGGGCCGAAAATCGCCAGCGCCTCCGGCGTGCGCATGATCGGCGGCACCGCCACACCCATCACCGTGACGCGCTGGCCATAGCGGAGCGTCTCCGTGGTGATCGGCTCGGCCGTCTCGCTGTCCATGATGCAGATGAGGTCCGGCACGATCGCTTTCAGTTCGCCGTTGACCCGCGCGGTGAGGTTCTCGTTCTGAATCTCGATCTCCATCACGTCCGACCATTCGTCAAGACCCTGAATGCGTGCGCGGCCGGCGGCGAAACCCGCCCGCGTCTCGCGGAACATATCGATGATCTTACCGCGAAAGATGATCTTGCCGTACGCGTAGGGCGTCTTGGGCAGGAGGTCCAGCAGCGCCTGGAAGGGGTTGATGTGGTTCTCCCGCGCCTCGCGGATGCACCGCCCGATGCGCAACGCAAGCGTCAGCGTGTTCGGCACGGAGGTACGCTTCACCTCCTCGCCCGTCATGGGATACTCGGCGATATAAGCCGCCCCGCCCATGCGGATGGTTACGCCGCGGGCGATCCACTCCATCATCTTGTTGTCGTGGGTCTCTACGAGCGTGCAGTCGCCATATTCATTGGTGATCGCCATCGGCGTGCCGGAGACGCCATAGACTGCGAAGGTTTCCATCTGCAGCTCCGGGAAGGCACGCCCCATGCCGTCGGCGTCGACCACCGGCAGACCCAGCCGCGCGCCCACGACCAACGGCATGGTCGAGTTGATCCCGCCGATCTCAATCGGCATCGTCGCGAACGCCTTCTTGCCGAGATGCTCCTCCAGCCGCCGCAGCGATTTCACGGCCTCGTCGCCGCGCGGAAGCTTCTCCACCAGCACGGTCGGCGCGCCCATCATCGCCGTCGGCAGAACCAGGGCATCGTCCGGCACTTCAGACGGATCGATGATCTCCACCGGATGGGATTCCGCCATCGCATGCTCGACCATGAGCCGGCCGATATAGGGGTCGCCGCCACCGCCGGTGCCGAGAAACGCAGCCCCGCGGCACAGATCGATCAGGTCTTCGCGGTTGAGCCTCATGCGCTCATCTCCAGATCACCCACCGCCTTGACACGAATGCGCGTGGCGCTGGAGGGAAGGTAGGCCAGCGGCACCTCCTCGATATCCACGACCTGCACGGTCTCCGGACGCGCGCCGGCGCCGATGGCTTTCTCCGACGCTTCGTCCTTGGCCTGCGCCAACGCCTTGTCGCGGCCGAGCCCCTCCAGCGAAAAGACGCGGTCCACTTCGCCGCCGACTTGCGCGATCGCAGCACCAATGGCGTTGGCGACGGAAGCGTGGTCCGGCTTGATAATCTCCGAGGCGCTCGGCAGGTCACGGCTCATCAGGATCGAACCGCCGCCCACCAGGATCACCGGAAGCGGCTCCGCGCTGGTCTTCATCTTGTCGACGGCCTCGTCGACCATGCGGTGCATGGTGGTGATCGCCGTCTCGATGAGGCCTGCCGAAAGATGCGCGACCTTTGACCGGTCGCCGATATCCGCAAGCCCCGCCGCGACCGCAATGTCCGTCGTGGTCAGAACATCGCCGCCGAAGACCAGGGCCCGCTCCGTCAGCTCGTAGCCGACGGAATCAGGACCAATGCGGCTCCCCTCATCCCGCACGATGCTGCCGCCGCCGAGGCCGAAGGCCAGCACGTCGGGCATGCGAAAATTGGTCCGCACGCCGCCAATCTCCACGGCAACGGACGATTCGCGCGGGAAGCCGTGAATCAGCATGCCGACATCCGACGTCGTGCCGCCGATATCGACGACCATCGCTTCCTTTGCGTTGGCCAGCAGGGCGGCGCCGCGCATGGAATTGGTCGGCCCGGACGCGAAGGTCAGGACGGGGTACTTCTCCACGTACTCCGCCGTCATCAGCGTGCCGTCGTTCTGCGAAATGTAGAACGGTGCCTCGATCTTCAGCGTGCCGAGCGCATCCTTGAACGATTGCACGACCTTGGCCGCGAGGTCGGCAAGACAGGCGTTCATGACGGTCGCGTTCTCGCGCTCAAGAAATCCGACACGGCCGATCTGATGGCTGAGCGACAAGGCTACACCCGGCACCTCCTCCGCGATGATCTCGGCGGCGCGATCTTCCATTCCCGAATTGACCGGCGAGAACACGGAGGTAATTGCCGCCGCGCGCACGCCCTTCGCCACCATGTCCTTGCACGCGGCCCTGAGCTCCGCCTCGTTCAACGGCGCGATCTCGCGGCCGTCGAACTCATGACCGCCATGCACGAGATAGCGATGGTAGCCGAGCGCCTGACCAAGATCGGGCGGCCAGTCGACCATCGGCGGCAGGCCCTTCGTGGCCGGCAGGCCGAGCCGCACCGCTGCTACCTCAAGGAGCCGCTTGCGCTCCACGACGGCGTTGGTGAAGTGCGTCGTGCCGATCATCACCGCACTGATATCGGAGGGCGCTGCACCGCCCTCCTCCATGACGGTGCGCAAAGCATTCATGATGCCGGTGGAGACGTCCGGCGTGGTCGGGCTCTTGTGCCAACTCTTCACCGCCATGCCGTCCATCAGGACGGCGTCGGTGTTCGTGCCGCCCACATCGATTCCAATTCGCACGGGCTTCTACCTGCTTCTTCTGAAAGGAGGATTGGGTGAACTCATTCGGCCAGGAGACCCGCGCCCTTGGCGCGCCAGGCCAGCGGGACGGTCGCCCCATCGGGGACCACGTCGCGGTCGACGCGGTTGGCCACCTCTGCGATCAGCGTCTGCCCGCTGACATCCAACCGATACCGGACGAAAGCGCCCTGGTAGGTGTGGTCGAGCACGATTCCCGTCAGCCGGCAGAGATCGTCTCCCGATGCGGCCTCCGCCTCATCGGCGAGAAGGACCTGCTCGGGACGCAAGACAAGGGCCGCGCTGTCGCCCACCGACAGCGTCGATGCAGCGCGCGCCGCCGCCTTCTGGTCACCGAGCGCGAGGTCGCAGATGCCGTCCGCCATGCCGGTGACGGAGACCTCAAGAATGTTGGATTCGCCGATGAACTCGGTGACGAAGCGGCTTGAGGGCCTTTCGTAGATTTCATTCGGCTCGCCGATCTGCGCGACATGGCCCTTGTTCATGACCGCGATCCGGTCCGACATGGTCAGCGCTTCGCCCTGATCGTGCGTCACATAAAGCGTCGTGATCTTCAGCTCGCTTTGCAGCTCCTTGATCCAGTACTTCATCTCCTCGCGCAGCTTCTTGTCGAGCGCGCTGAGCGGTTCGTCGAGGAGCAGAATGCCGGGCTCGGTAATCAGCACACGGGCCAGCGCAACACGCTGCTGCTCGCCGCCGGAGAGCTCGCGCTGATAGCGCGCGTCGTAGCCGGCAAGGCCGACCTGCTCCAGCGCGGCCGCCACGCGGCGCCGGATCTCGCTCTTCTCCACCTTCCGCATCTGCAGGCCGAACGCGATGTTGTCGAACACGTTCATGTGCGGGAAGATCGCGTAGTTCTGGAACACAATCCCGATGCCGCGACGTTCCGGCGGCAGGAACGTCACATCCGTCCCGCCGATCTTGATGATCCCATTGGAGGGCGGGACGAAGCCCGCAATCATGCGAAGCGTCGTCGTCTTGCCGCAGCCGGATGGGCCGAGCAGCGAGAAGAACTCGCCCTCCTCCACCATGAGGCTCGTCGGCGCCAACGCCTCCGTCTGCCCGTAGGTTTTCGCTAGCTCAATGATCTCGACAGTCGACACGGAACGTGAACCGAATAACTTGAAGGGGAGGAATAAGAGGCCGCGGGCGCTTGGCCCGCGGCCGGTAATCGCGCCTAGCCGGCGAAGATCTCGTTCACAGTCTCGACGATGTCGTCCTCGTTCTCCAGGTACCAGTGCCAGTCGGGAATCCACATGCCTTCGGTCGCGTCGGCCGTGTTCTGGACGCCCTTGCTGGCGAGGTTCTCCGGGATGGTCGCCTTCTTGTTCGACGGCCGCATGTAGAAGGTCTCACCGAACTTCAATGCATATTCCGGGCTGAGCGTCCGGTTCAGAAGCGCAAAGGCCAGCTTCTTCGACATCGGATCGGAATAGCGGCTGATCGTCTTGGTCTGCGTCAGGATCGGCTTGCGCTCCTCCCAGACCATGGCGCCGATCGGCACGCCCTTGTCGATCTGATTGTAGACCTCGCCCTCCCATTGCACGCCGATCACGACTTCGCCGCGCTCGATCAGCGTCTGCATGTTGCCGGTGAAGTCGGAAATCTTCATCGGCATGGCTGAGCGCATCGCCTCGTAGCCGGCATCGATATCCTTGTAATCGCCGCCGAAGACATGGCTGGCGGTGACGAAGAACACCATCTGCAGCGTATTGGACGTGATGTAGGTGCCGCGCTTGCCGCCGCCATATTGCTCATCCCAGAACGACTTGAAGCTCGTCGGATGCGGGTCGGCGAGATCGGTGCGATAGGCGTAGCAATATTGGCCGAAGCCCCAGGTCACGCCGACGCCGTTGTCGAAGGCGAAATCCCAGCAATCATTGGCGTTCGGCACATTGGCGATGAGCTCGTCCTTGGTGAGGAAGTAGTCGCCCGCCCGCGCCGTCTTGAACATCTCCGGCAGGTTCCAGTTGGTGATGTCGTAGACGGGATTCTGCGGTCCGCCGGCGACGAATTTCGGGAACCACGGCCAAGAACTGTCATAGGAGACGTTGCAGTTGAACTCCTTCTTGAAATCGTCAAGCAGATTGGCGTTGACGAATTCCTCCCAGAAGCCGCCCCACTCACCGATGTTCAAGGTCGCGCCGCCGGCATCGAACACACCGCCGTCATAGGTGACGTCCTGCGACCAGACATGGTTGATGTTGAAGAGCGGCAATGTGCTCGCCATTCCGGCGGCCGCACCGCGCTTCAGGAGTGATCGGCGGGTGAGGCCTTTGCGCCCCGGCCCAATCAGCTTGCTCATGAACTAATCTCCCATCTTATTGACACACGGGCTTTCTCCAGCCTCCGGTCGGATCGGCCGATCCTGAGGCGGGTCAATCAGCTGAACTTGATGCCTCCGAATTTGCGCATGTTCACAAGGCGCGCCGTCAAAAGCATCGACACGACGACGAGAAGGATGGCGAAAATGCCCGCCGCGGCCGCCGTCGGCTCAAACGTGTAGCGCAGCGAGATGTAGAGCGCGATCGGCAGCGGCGTCAGGTCGGGCGTTGAGAGGAAGAGCGACACGTCGAACTGGCCGAACGAGACGATAAAGGCAAAGATCGCGCCGGCCATCATGCCGGCCGAAATGTTCGGCAGCGTCACGCGGCGAAACGCCGTCCAGGGATTGGCGCCGAGGCTGCGCGCTGCTTCCTCCAGTGACTTGTCGAAGGCGACAAGCGCCGCCGACACGGTGCCGATAACATAGGGGCACGTCACCAGCACATGCCCGATCACCAGCCCGGTGAGGCTGCGGGCAAGGCCCAGATTCGTCGTGACGAAGAAGACATAAAGCGCCAGGCCGAGCACCACGCCCGGCAGGATCAGCGGCGACAGGAAATAGGCGCGAAGCAGGTCACGGCCCGGGAATTGATGCCGCGCCAGAACGATTGCCGCCATAGTGCCGAGCGTCGTGGAGACTGCCATCGTGATCAGCGCCAGAAGCAGGCTGAACAGATAGGCGCCCATCCAGGTTTCCGACGTGAGGAAATCGATGATCCAGCGCAGCGACAGGCCTTCCGGCGGGAAGGTGAGATATTCGCCGGAATTGAGGCCGGCGAGCACGACGATCACGACCGGCAAGAGCAGGATGACAAAACCGATCCATGCGCCGATCTGGATGATGAGCGGCACGTCCCGCTCCGACCACCGTCGCTGGCGGGTCACGGTCATTGCCGGCGATTGCGCCTGATCGACCATCAGGTTCGCCCTCCCGCGGTCACCGCCGCGTAGCGCTGGTAGATGACGACGGCGATCACGCTGGTCGCGAACAGCACCACGGCGATCGCCGCGCCGAACTGCCATTTCCCCATCTCCGCAATCTGCTGGTAGATGTGGATCGGCATGACGACGACCTTCCATCCGCCCATCAGCGCCGGCACCACGTAGGAGCTGATGGAGATGGCGAAAACAAGCAGCGAGCCGGCCAAAATACCCGGCATGGAGAGCGGGAAGATGATCTTCCAGAACGCCACGTTGCGGGTTGCGCCAAGGCTTCGCGCCGCCTCCTCAAGCGAGGGGTGGATGGAACGGATGATGCCGATGAGCGACAGCACCATGAAGGGTAGCGTGAACTGAACGAGGCCGACCACGACCCCGGTGAAGTTGTACATCAGCGGCAGCGGATCGCTGATCCAGCCGGCATCGATGAGTGACCGATTGATCAGCCCGTTATCACCCATCAACACCATGAGTCCGTAAAGCCGGATCACCATGTCGAGCTGCATCGCGCACAGCACCAGGATCATATAGAAGGTGTTGCGCCCCGGGTTCTCCGTCTTGGCGATCATGTAGGCGAGCGGATAGCCGATCGCGAGCGTGACAAGTGCCACGAGGCTCGCAAGTCCGATCGACCGGATAGCCGCCTCGTAATAAGTCGCACGCGTGAAGAAGCGCACGAAGTTCTTGGCCGTGAAGTCCCATTGCGGATCGACGACGCCCGCCACCGGCCTGTCGATGCTGATCAGGAACAGCGACATGACCGGCACGACGAAGAAGATCAGGAAGAACGCGAATGCCGGTAGCACCAGCCAATAGACGCGGCTGCCGCCTAGAAAGACTCTGAGGCGGCGGCCGAAGCTGTCCGTATAGGGCTGTGTGTCTAAAGCTGCCGTCACGCCACAACCTCTAAGTCGATGGGCCGCAAACCGGCACTACTCCGCAGCAGCGAGATACCCCTGAAGCGGCGGCATATCGTAGCCGACGACCGGCTTGTTGGGCGGCAGCTCGTAGGCGATCTTGGAATGGCTGAGCTTGCTCGCCGCCAGCGACGCAGCAATCCGCACCGTCGCGGGAACCGGATCGATGACCGGGATGTCGTAGCCGCGCGCAAGCAGCCCTTCGCGGACTGCCTCCGCACATCCAAGCATGCCCGTGCATCCGAAGATGATGACGTCGGCCCCGTCTTCCTCGACCGCCACCAGCGCCTGCTCCGTCAGCGTCTTGCGCGTGCCGGTGGGATCCTGCTCAAGGTCCAGGACGGGAATGTCGACGGCGCGCACGGACGCAAACTTCTCCCACGCGCCAAAGAGCTTGGCCTGATTCTCAAACTGACCGCGCAAGCGCTTCAGCACCGTGATGACGCTGTAATTGTTGCCGAGCATGCAAGCGAGATTCATCGACGTCTCGCACGGGCCGAGCACCGGAATGTTGACGCATTCACGCCCGGCCTTCAGCCCTGGATCACCCATGCAATCGATGACGACCGCATCGGCGCCGTCGCGCTCCGCGTCCACGATCTTGGCGACCGTGTCCGGCACCGACAGCATCTCGTCATACTCGCATTCGATGGACGCCGGGCCACGATCGATTTCGACGTGGCTGACTGTGTCCTCAGCGCCGAGCAGACCCTCAAAGTCGCTGGCGGCGCGAAACCCTCGGGACGTAATTGGCGTGACAACGCGGACGTGGACACCCATAGCCGCCTCCCCTCGCGGTGATTTAATGCCGTTGAAGCTGTTGACGATAGACCCAGCGGACCGGGGAGCAACTACCCATTTGGGTAGTTTCTTGTCACAGCATGCCCAGATCGCGGGCCCGGTTTACAGCCCTGACGCGATTGTCCACGCCGAGTTCCTTAAAGATAATCTTCAGGTGGTATTTGACCGTGTTCTGCGACACGCCAAGCGCGCGGCCGATTTCCTTGTTCGATTGGCCGACGGCAAGAAGTTGCAGATATTGCTCCCGGCCGGAGCGTTGCTTGCCGCGAAGTTGCTTGCCGGATTTCTCCGACTGCTCCTGCTGCAAGGTCCAATGGTGGTTGAGCTCTCTGAGACGCCGGCGCACGGATTGATTTGAGCGCGCCTCAAGATGGTCGCCGTCGAGCGCAGCCTGCACGATCTCCTGAAGTTTCAGCCCTTCGTCCAAAATGAACCGCCGAAACGGCTGCTTGCCGAGAAGACGGACGGCGCTGACGAGCGCATTGATCGCCTCGCCCTGCTGCCTGAGCCGCCACAGCGCCAGCGCCCGGATCACTCGCAGCTTTGCCACGGCGAGCATATGCCCGCTGCGGATGGCGTTGTCCTCCGCGGCATTGAGGAGCACCAGTGCCTGGTCGGCACGGCGCACGAGAATGAGGAACCGCGCCAACGCCACGGCAGTCGAGCCGAGCCGCAAAGTCCAGTCCGCCTCCCCGTCCCACTCGATGATCTCCGTAAAGCGATCGAGACCGGCATGACGGATCTCGCTTCTGGCGGAATCAAGCTCATCGCTCAGCGTCAGCGCGCGGATCTTCTCCACCTGGATCAGCCTGTGGAGCCGCGGCATGCCGCGCCGCGTCGCAATCGTCTCCGCATGCGCCAGCGCCGTCAGCGCGCCGGGAAGCCCCCAATGGTGCATCGCCAATCTCGTGCTGACGCGATAGCCGGCGGCGAGCACATCGAGCCAGGCACCGTCGTCCTCAACGGAAAGCAGAGCCGAATCGAGCAGCGCCTGGCTCTTCTCAATTTCGTTCATCTCATAGGCCACCTCCGAGCGGAGCGTGTGGCAGATGGAGACCAGCTCCCGCTGCTTCGGCTCGATCTTCTCGAGCTTCCGGCTCATCAGCTGATACTCCCGCTCCGCGCCGACCAAATCGCCGCGGGCAAGGCGGATCTGTCCGACATGGGCGTGAAGATGAAGCGCGCCGAACTCAGCGCCGCCGTCGACATAGGCGCGGATCGCGTTCTCGCCGTAGCCCTGGCTGAAATTGAAATTGCCCAGATGCAGCGCGACAGTGCACAGATGGTTCATGGCGACGGCCCGCGAGATGGGGTCGTCGGGTGGGAATTGGGTGAGCAGTCCCTGCAGGAGCCGCAGTTCGGCCTCGCCCATGGGCCGGTCTTCGTAGAAGCGGATATGAACGTCGACGAGCGGCAACTCGGCGCGCAACGATTCGCGCCCCGGTATCTGCCCGGCGCGAAACGCCGCCCACAACTCGTCGATGAGCCTGCGGGCTTTGCGCGTCTCGCTCCGCCGCGCCAGAAAGAATGCCAGCCCCAGATAAGCATGGGGATGGGTGAACATATGGCGGTGTTCAACGTGCTCCGCCGCAGACTCAAACGGCTCCATCCGGCCCTGCATCACCAGCCGCCAGCCGCCTGACGTTTCAATCGCGTCGAAGGCCCAGCCTACCGATGTGGCGTCATCGCTCATGGCGGGATGATCCCCCACCCCGTCGGCTGGTTCAAGCAGCGCTGATCCCGAAAAGTCGACACCCCTTTTCGGATAAGATCATGCATCAGAAAATCTTAGGCTACGGCCGGCACGGCCCGCCTTCTCCCCTGGCGGGAGAGGGTGGCCCTTCGCGTCAGCGAAGGGTCGGGTGAGGGGGAGAAGCTGGCGTTCGCCCCCTCACCCGGCCGCGGCAGCTATGGCAAAAAACCGGGCTCTACGTCTCCGCCCGGCGCTCTATCCAGGCACGCCGCCACGCACACGCCTAGACCGCGACGTCGATCTCCTCGATCGGCACATAATCGCGGTCGACGCCAAACTTGCGCGGTCCCCAGACCGCCAACGCCTCCGGCGTGCGCATGACCGGTGGCACACTGACGCCCACGACCTTGACCCGCTGCCCATAGCGCAGGCCTTCCGTCGTGATCGGCTCCGCGGTCTCCCGATCGAGGATGCAGATCAGGTCTGGGGCCGTTGCCAGCACAGCCTCACCGATCTGCGCCGACAGGAACTCGTTCTGGAAAGCGATCTCCATCGGCTCGCCGCCACCGTCGATGCGTTGCAGGATCAGCCGCCCGATCGCAAAGCCGCGCGTCGTCTCGCGCAACAGGTCGACGACCTTCCCGTCGAACAGGATTTTGCAGCAGCGCGCCGGTTCGGTGGACGCGAAGAAGGCGGCGAGCGCCTCAAACGGATCGCGCTGCTCAGAGCGTGCGTCGCTGATGACGCGGCCGATCTCCATGGCAAGCGAAATCGTCCTTGGAACCGACTTCGTCTTCGCGTCGTGGCCGTTCATCGGATAGAGCGTGATCTCCGCCTTTCCGCCCATGCGGATGCACACCACGCGCGCCAGCCACTCTGCCGTCTCGTCGTCAACCGCCTTCACCACGACCTCGTTGTCGTGCTCGTCCTTGATGACGACCGGACTGCCCGGCACGCCATAGACGCTGAAGGTGGTCATCTGAAGCTCCGGGAAGGCGCGCCCCATTCCGTCTGCGTCGACGACAGGCAAATCCATCAGCGCACCGACCACGGCCGGCAGCGTCGCGTTCACGCCACCGGCCTCGATCGGCATGATGGCGGCCGCCTTGCGGCCGAGCAGCTCCTCCATCTTGCGCACCGCCGCCACCGCCGCCGGCCCGTTGGGGAACCGCTCAATCAGTACCGTCGGCGCGCCCATATTCGCCACCGGAACGACCAGCGCATCATCGTCCAACTCGCTCGGATCGATCAGCTTGACCCGTGCGCCGCTTCTGAGCTGCTGCTGCAGGATGAGCCGGCCGACATAGGGATCACCCCCGCCACCAGTGCCGAGAAACGCCGCGCCGCGTGCAAAGTCGTGCAGTTTGTCGAGTGTCAAATCCATATCAAGCAGCCCCTTAGATAGCCGCGACGCCGGCAAGATCGCCGACGGCTTTCACGCGGACGCGCACCGCACCGCCCGGCAGATAGGCAAGCGGCACTTCTTCCACGTCGATGATCGACACGGTGCCGGGCTTTGCGCCGGCGGAGACGGCACGCTCCTCCGCTTCGCGCTTTGCCGTATCGAGTGCCGCGTCCCGGCCGGCCTCGTCGTAGGAGAAGACGCGATCCACCTCGCCGCCAACTTGCGCGATAGCAGCGCCGATCGCGTTGGCCACACCGGCATTGTCGGGCGTGACGACCTCAGACGCGCCGGAGAGCGGCCGGTCGACAAGCACACCGCCGCCGCCAACCAGAATAACCGGCATGGCCGCAGCGCTCGTCTTCACACGGTCGATCGCCTCCTCAAGCATGGCGTGGATGGTGTCCATCCCCGCTGCAACGATGCCTGCGTCAACGCTCGCGACCTTGCCTTTGTCGCCGATATCCGCCGCGCCGGCGGCGACCGCGACATCGGTCGTGGTGAGCGTATCGCCGCCGAAGATGAGCGACCGCTCCGTCAGCTCATAGCCGACGGAATCAGGGCCGATCCGCGCCCCGTCGTCGCGCACCAGACTGCCGCCGCCCAAGCCGATGGCGAGAATGTCCGGCATGCGGAAGTTGGTCTTCACCCCGCCCACATCGACTGCCACGGCCGACTCGCGTGGGAAGCCTTGCGCAAGCACACCGACATCGGTCGTGGTCCCGCCGATATCGACGACAATGGCGTCGCTGATATTGGAGAGAAACGCCGCACCGCGCATGGAATTGGTCGGCCCCGACGCAAAGGTCAGGACCGGATATTTCTCTACATAATCGGCAGTCATCAGCGTTCCGTCATTCTGGCTGATGTAGAACGGCGCCGTAATCCCAAGCTCCTTCAGCGCGGAGCGGAACGCGCCGACCACCCGGTGCGACAGGTCCATGAGCGAGGCGTTCATGATTGCCGCGTTCTCCCGCTCAACCATGCCGATCCGGCCGATATTGCTGGAGAGCGTCACGTAGGCGTCTGGGAGCTCCGCCGCCACGATCTCCGCCGCGCGCGTCTCCATGCTGCGGTTCATCGGCGCAAAGACGGAACCGATGGCGATGGACCGGATGCCGGCCTTGCCGAGCGCACGCGTCGCCTCCGTGATCTCCGCCTCCCGCATCGCGGCGATCTCACGCCCGTCAAACTCGTAGCCGCCATGCGCCATGTGGACGTTGGTGCCGACGCGCTCCACCAGGTCCTCCGGCCAGTCCACGAGTGGCTGCAAACTGGTCGTCGCCGGCAGCGCAAGGCGAATGATGCCGACCTCCATAAGCCGCCGGCGCTCCACGAAGGCGTTGGTGAATTGAGTCGTGCCGATCATCACGCTCTCAATCGCCGCCGCCTCGACCTTCGCCTGAACCAGTACGTCCCGGACCGCGGCGACAATGCCGCCGCCGACATCTTCTGTCGTCGGCGACTTGATCGCCGCAAGAACGTCGTTCCCGCTCATGATTACGGCGTCGGTGTTCGTTCCCCCGACGTCGACACCTATCCGCATCCTGCCCCCCATCTGACCTGCACGCGCGAACGAAAACCGGCTACAACGACGTCATGCCGGCCGCTCAATTGAGGCGCACGCTATCAGGCAAAGCGAAAATTATGAACCAGCCGTCGGTAGCGAGCGTCATCATCTGCCTACTTCATGGAGCTTGCTCCAGGGGGCCAGCGTTCAGCTCCCGTGTTGCCGTCAGAACTCGTGATTGACGTGTCGGCGAGGACATGGTCCTCGTTCCAGGAGCGCTTCAACGACCGGCGCCTCTCGCCCGATCGCTTCGGCAAACAGGATAGAGAAAGACAAATCGCATGAGGTACAGCACCGACCGCATCCTCACTACGCATGTCGGCAGCCTGCCGCGGCCGCACGATCTGCTCGACATCCTCAAGCAGCGCCTGGATGGCGAAGCGGTGGATGAGGCAGCTTTCAACGACAAACTGCGCCAGTCCGTTGAGGAGATGGTCGGCAAGCAGGTCGAGGCCGGCATCGACATCGTCGCCGACGGCGAAATGTCGAAACCCGGTCATGCGGTCTACATCAATGAGCGGCTGGAGGGCTTTGAGCCGAGACCGGACGCTGATCTCGGCCATTTCAAGGAAGAGCAAGCCGCCTTCCCCGAATATTATGACGAGTATTTCAAGCGCGCCATGACGGGCGGTGCGATTGCGCCATCAGCACCCATGTGCTGCGTCGGCGACATCCGCTATGTCGGCCACGACGCGCTGAAGACCGATTTGGAGAACCTGCAGGCCGCGGTCGACAGGCACGGCTGCGCCGAAGCCTTCATGCCGTGTGCGGCTGTCACCGGCGTCGGTTTCAACGAGCACTACCCCACGGAAGAAGCCTATATGTTCGCGCTGGCCGACGCGATCGCCGTGGAATATCGGGCGATCATCGACGCCGGCTTCCTTCTACAGGTCGACGATCCGTTCCTGCCGCACGTCTACATGGACAAGTCGCTCGACGAGAAGGCGCGTGTCGCCAAGGCGTCGATGTATGTCGACGCCATCAATCGCAGCCTTGAGGGGATCCCTGAGGAGAAGGTGCGCTTCCACACCTGCTACGGCATCAACCAGGGCCCACGCATCTACGAGCCCGATCTGCCCGACATGATCGACCAGGTGTTGCGCGTCAACGCCGGCGCTTACTCTTTCGAAGCCGGCAATCCGCGCCATGAGCACGAATACCATCTTTGGGAGACGGTGAAGCTGCCGGACGGCAAGCTTGTCGTTCCGGGCGTCGTCACGCACGCTTCAAGCGTCGTGGAGCATCCCGAATATGTCGCGGAGCGCATCGTGCGCTTCGCCGAGCGCGTCGGCCGGGAGAACGTCATCGCCAGCACCGATTGCGGCTTCTCCTCGCAGGCCATGTACAAGACCGAGGTCGAACCGCGTGTTGTCTGGGCAAAGTTCAAGGCCTTGAACGAGGGCGCCAAGATCGCCAGCGACAGGCTCTGGGCCTGACCGGACGGGCGCCCAGCACGCGCTTCTACATGACGGAGTAGCCCCTGAGGTCGCTCAGGCGCCGCTTCATGGTGACGACCTTGTCTTTGTGCTGTGCATCGCGCCTGAGAGCCACGCTGGTGGACAGGATGTCGATCACGACCAAGGCCGCGATCCGCGATGTGGTCGGCGTGTAGACGTCGGTATTGTCGAGCGTCTCGACGATCAGCACGACGTCGCAATAGGTGGTAAGCGGCGACTCGCTGCCGACAATGCCGATGACCTTGGCACCCATCTCACGCGCCGTGCGTGCGATCTCGATGATGGAGCGCGTGCCGCCGGTATTTGAGATGACGACCGCCACGTCGGTCGGCTTCATCATCGTCGCCGCCATGAATTGCTGATGCGTGTCGATCTGCGCACCGCAGGGCACGCCAAGCAACGGAAATTTTTGCTGCGCGTCGCGCGCGACAATGCCCGAGGCGCCAAGGCCGAAGAACTCGATCGCCGTTGCTGCGGCAAGCAGCTCGACGGCCTGGTTGAGGCTGGCGCGATCGAGCTTGTTGCGCGCCCAGTCAAGGCTGGTCATCGTGTAGTCGAAGATCTTTTCAGTGACGTCCTCTGGCGTGTCGGTATCGAGCAGAACCGAATGGGTGGCCGGCGTTCCGAGCGCCAGGCTTTGCGCAAGCCGGAGCTTGAGGTCCTGATAGCCGGTGCAGCCGATGGCCGTGGCAAAGCGAATGACCGTCGGCTGGCTCACCTGCGCGCGAACCGCCGTCTCCGCCACGGTCGCGCCGAGAATGCGCCGCGGCTCCCTCAGGACAATTTCGGCAACCTTCCGGTCCGACTTCCGCAGGGTCGGCAGCGCATGTCGGATGATCTCGAGGATATTGGCGCTCGATGCGCTTTCGCCGGTCTTCATCATCTCAACCCACCGCCCCATATTCGTAGACGACTCCCGTCGTCGCTCGAAACAGAGGCACCGCGCTGGCACGCGCCGCCTGGTCGATGGCCTCCGGGCTTTCGGTGTTGAAGGCGAACATCCCGTGATGATGGGCAATCATGGCGCCTGCTCCGACCGCTTCGGCAATTCCAATGGCTTCGCTGAGCGTGAAGTTTCCCGGGATGCCGTTCTTTGCGAGCTCAGCGCTGCGGCCATTGACCGGCAGCAACGCAATGTCCGGCCGAAGCGGCGCCACTGCTTCCGTCAGACCGGGGAACGGAACGCAATCGCCGGAATGCCAGATGCGCACGCCGCCGGCTTCCATCACATAGCCGAGAAACACGTGCCGGCTCTCGGTGTCGCGTTCGCGCTCTTCATGCGCGGCAGGCGTGGCGACAATGTGCAAGCCCTCCAGAGGCCGTGCGACCTCGCCGGCATCAAGTAATATGAGCCGGTCACGCGGCAATCCGGAGCGCTCCGCCGCGTGCGACGCCACCGCCGTCGGCGCCACGAGATGCAAGTGAGGCCGGTCTGCAAAAAGCGGCTGCAACGTCTCCGCATCCATGTGATCCGTGTGGCGATGCGTTGCCAGAACCAAATCCACGTCGCCGAGGCCACCCGGCGTTACAGGCGGCGCCATCATGCGCGTGTGAGGATACGGCCCGTCTACATATTTCGCAGCGAGACTGTCGGACAGATAGGGGTCGATCACCAGCCGGTAGCCGCCGGTCTCCATCATGAAGCCGGCCTGGCCGAGCCAGCAAAGCCGCGTCCCCGAAAGAGGCGGCCGGCTCAGGCGATCCGCAAGCGGCTCTTCGAACGGGATCACTGCAAGCTCACCCACGCGCCGCGTCCCTATCGAAATGACGGAGGATGTTGTCGACGGCCGATTGCGTTGCCCGGTCGATGCTTTCCTCCGTCAGCGCGCCGATATGGCTGGTGGCGATGACGCGCTCATGTCCGGCAAGCGCCAGATCACCAGGCGGCTCCTCTGCGAACACATCCGTGGCGTAAGCGAACACGCGGCCATCATTGAGCGCGTCAAGAAGAGCCGCTTCGTCGACAAGCGCGGCGCGCGCCGTGTTGACGAGGATTGCGCCGTTGCGGATGCGCGCCAGGGCATGCCGGTCGATCACGGGCTTACCGCCGGGCAACGGGGGACAATGGAGCGAGACAATATCCGCCTCCTCCAAGACGCGATCGACCGACTCCATGCGGAACCTGTCCGCTGGCAGATCGATATCCGGGTTCGCCGGATCGTGGGCCACCACCCGGCCCCCAATACCGATGATCATCTGCGCGACCTGCCGACCGATAGCGCCGCACCCCAGAATGCCGATCGTGCGCTCGGTGATCTCCCTGCCGCGCCGGCGCGGCCACTCGCCCTGCTTGATGCCAAGATCGGTCGCGGGAATGGAGCGGAGTGCGGCAAGGATCAGCCCGATCGTCAGCTCCGCAACGCCAGTGGCGTTCGCTCCGGCGGCGATCGCTATTGCAATTCCGCGTCGCTCTATCGCCGCCTTGGGCAGATTGTCGATGCCCGTACCGTTGCGGCTGATGATCTCAAGCGCGTCGGCCGCCTCAATCACCCGCTCGCTGATCGGCTCGACGCCGGCAAGCCAGGCGGAGCATCCCGGCACGAGGCGGATGAGTTCGTCCTCACCCGGCAGACGGCCCGGCGCGGAATAGACGATGTCGAAGCCTTGGTCGCGCAAGGCCTCCACGCGAGGATGCGGCTCCGCGGTCAGCGAACGCGGGGTCACCAGGACCCGTTTGGTCATGACGGCCTCTTGGCCGCGTTTCGGGCGATTTCCGATATCGCCTCAAATTGCGGCCCCGACGTCGCGATCTCGATATGGAAAACCTCGGCAATCACCTGCGTCCAGCCGTGGATGAAGTAGGTCCAGCCATCCTCGACCCGCACGCCACGATCAGCCGCCTGCGAGCGCGCCTGATCGAGGAAGACGAGATCGCCGCGATAATTGAGATCCCACGCGACCGCGTTTTCGGGGAACATTGCGTCTCCGGTGAGCGGCGATCCGGGCGCGTCCTTGCCAAGGCCCGTCGCATTGATGACGAACGAGCCGGGCTTGAGCGTCGCCAGCAGTGCGTCATTGTCTTCAGGCCGCGGCGTCAGCACGTATTCCACCGGCACATCGTGCCGAACCGCTTCGTGAATGCGCTTGATCTCATCGAGCCGCGGTTCGGACCGGTTCGAGACGACGATGCGTGAAGGCACGTCCGCGCCGCGCTCCGCACGCATCAGATGCCACGTGATGGCGATCGTGGAGCCGCCGGCGCCCATGGACAGCAACTCAGCGCCCGACTCCGCGAAATAGCCGGGCGCCAACATGCCGTCGATCGCCAGGCCGGATGAGATCGGATCCTTGGCGTGGCAGACGAGCTTTCCGCCGTGCTTGGAGATGCAGCTCGTTTCGCCCATCAGACGCGCATGGGGATCGATGACCTCGAAGAGGTCGCGGCACGCGTGATAGAGATCGATCTTGTGGGTCGTCACCAGCGCGCCGAGCGAAAGCGGATCGTCGCGGATGAAGGCGACCGCTTCCCGATAAGCGGACGGCTCCGCGTGCGGCGCAAAGTCGATACCCTTGATCACAGCATCGCTCAGCCCGAGATGCTCCGCCCAGGCGGGAAAGACCCGCATGATGGAGCTTTGGCCGGTGGTCACGCCGATGAAGTAGATCGTCGGCTGCGTGGCGGGCGTTAACGTCATTGCCGCGCGTCCAGCGCCGCCTTCGCCGCCGCCACGGCCGCTCGGGCATTCTCGGTGATGGCGGCGAAGCGTCCCTCGCGAATGTCCTCCGTGCGCGCAATCCAGGTCCCTCCGACGGCGATCACCGATTTCACCGCCAGCCATTCGGCAATCGTGTCTGCGCTGACGCCGCCGGTCGGAATGAACCGCATGCCAAGATGCGCAAACGGCGCCGAAATCGCCGCCAGCAAGGACGGACCGCCGGCCTGCTTTGCCGGAAAGAACTTGGCGATCGCGATATTGTGGCGGGCCGCAGCACTGAGATCGGACGGCGTCATGACGCCAGGGCAGAACGGCAGTCCCGCCGACGCCGCCTCCTGAACCACCTCCGCATCGAACCCCGGCGCAAGTGCGAAACGCGCGCCCGATTGCAACGCCTGCCGCACGGCTTCTGGCGTGAGGACTGTGCCCGCGCCGATGCACAGCTCCGGCCGCTCGTCGCGAAGCGTGGCGAGAACACCAGCCGCCGCCTCGGTGCGGAAGGTGATCTCCGCAACCGGCAATCCCCCTTCCAGAAGCGCATCAGCAAGCGGCACCGCGTCGGCAACGCGCTCAATGGCGATGACCGGCACGACGCCGAGCCCGGCAATAAGATCAATGGGATCAGGCATGGGATAAGGCACTGCGCGCCTCCATGTTCGCGGCGTTCTCAAAGATGGCGCGCGCCGTTTCCGGCGAACGCGGCACGTAGTCGGCGTTTTCCACGAGCTCCCAGCCGCCATCCGCTTTCGCCATGACGCGATGGCGCATGCCGCCGGACTTCTCGATGATCCCGTAATCCTGACCGGAATCGGCCGGATAGCTGAACACCATGACAAGGTCGTCGCTGCCGGTGTTGATGGAGCGATGAATCCAGAAAGGCGGGACGTAGCAGATGGTCTGCGGCTGGATTTCGACGATGCGCGTCTCGCCTTCAGGCGATTCCATCTGCATCAGGCCGACGCCTTTCTGGCCGTAATAGATCTCCGGCCGGTCGGCGCGCGCGTGGATGTGCCCGCGCGTCAGGAAGTATTCAGCCCCGACCCTCCCCGGGCTCATCCGCGTCAATCCGAAAATCAAGTCACCGGTGGTGGCTGAGGGACGGAAGTCCTGGACGTCATAAACAACTTGGTCGCCGTTCTTTGCCAGCAGCGTCTCGAAGGCGTCGCGGTCGCGATAAAGCCCGGCGAGTTCGCTGAGGCGCTTTGAATAGGAGCCGTTGCCGCCGGTCATCGTGCCGGATTCGATGGCGACCTCACAACGTACGGGCTCTGCAAGATTCATTCATGAAGCTCCGCAATATGTAGTAGAATTACATACATGAAGCGAGCCACGGGTTCAATGATCGCCAAACCAGCGAATAATCATCGTCCACCCGTAGAAACACGGATTGACAGAGATGGCATTCGTATTGATGTTACGTATCTAACAAGAATGGCATCGTGCCCGCCGGCGGCGCCTTGCCATGAAGGCTGCCAAGACGCTGATCGCGGTTGGAGGACGTCCCGCCGATCAGGATCGGGATCACACGCCGATGAGCAGAGCGCTTACGCTTGCCATAGATATCGGAACCGGCAGCGCCCGGGCGGCGCTGGTTGACGGCTCCGGCCGCATCGAGGCGATCGCGGCGCGCGAGCACGAGCAGATCGTTCCCACCTTCGGCTGGTCGGAGCAGCGCCCGGCGGAATGGTGGGACGGTGCAGTCGCTGCCATCCGTGCCGTGATTAACGACGTAGCCGACGCGCGCACGCGGATCGAGGCCATCGCCGCCTGCGGCCAGATGCACGGAACCGTCCTGATCGATGAGGCCGGCGAGCTGACCCGCGAAGCCGTGCCGCTGTGGAACGATAAGCGCACGGTGGAGCTGGTCACGGCGTTTGAGGCAAGCAATCCGCCGGAAAGCTATCTTTCGAAGACCGGCAATCCACCGACACCGGCCTGGCCCGCCTTCAAGCTGCAATGGATACGCGACCACGATCGCGACGCCTACGCCCGCGCCGCACACGTCCTGATGCCTAAGGACTACATCAACTTCCGGCTGACCGGTGAAGTCACCATGGACCGGACCGAGGCGGCGGCGAGCTTTCTGATGGACCCGCAGACCGGCGACTGGTCAGACGAGATGTGCGAGCGCCTGGAGCTGGAAAGACGCATCCTTCCCTCCATCCGCAGCCCCCACGATGTGCTCGGCGTGGTGACATCGCAGGCGGCGCGCGAGACCGGACTGGCGGAAGGCACGCCCGTCCTTGTGGGCGGCGGCGATTATCCGGTCGGGCTCTTGGGCTCCGGCGTCTGCCGTGCCGGGCTCGGCTCAGAGATGATTGGAACGTCCTGCATCGTGACATCGATCGCAGACGAACCGCTGCTTGATCCTGCCATCTCCAATGTCGGCACCGTAGAAGGCGCTTGGGGCGCCTTCATGCTGCTTGAGACCGGCGGTGACGGCATGCGCTGGGCGCGCCGCGCTTTCCACGAGAAGACGCTCTCCTATGACGAGATCGTCACCAAGGCGGAAGAAGCTCCCGCCGGCGCCGACGGCCTCCTGTTCATGCCCTACCTCGCCGGCGAGCGTTTCGGTGCGCATCGCAACGCGCGCGCGCAATTCTTCGGCATCGGCGCCGGCCATGGCCTCGCCCATCTGCATCGCGCCGTGCTTGAAGGCGTGTCGTTCGGGGTCAAGCGGCACATCGACATCATGGAAGACGCCTCCGGCAGGCGACTGGAGCGAATCGTTGCCTCCGGCGGCGGCGTGCGAACGCCGCTTTGGCTGAAGATCAAAGCAAGCGCCTACGACGTCCCGATCCTCGTGCCGCAGGAGGCGGAGTGCAGCATCGTCGGCTGTGCGATCATGGCGGGAATGGCGTTGGGCCGATTCTCCTCAGTGGAAGACGCGGTCGGCGCGCATGTCGGGTATTCAGAGGAGATCGCGCCGGACCCGAGATGGGCGGAAACCTATCGCCGCATGCAGCCCGTCTTCGACAGGCTCTACGTTCACAGCCAGGCGCTCTACGACGACCTGGACGCGCTCGCCCAATGATTGAAGCGGCGTACACCCAAGACCGGTCGCCGGAAGAAGCGTTGCCGAACCCCACGGCGGCATTCGGTCGCAAGTGCCCATCCTGGTCAAACTCGGCACTTTCTGTTAATCGATTAACAGCAGTTCGGCTTAAGCCAGGACGCATATCGATGGCGCGGCGCGCTGTATCCATTAAAGACGTGGCCGATCGAGCGGGCGTTTCCACCGCGACGGTGTCCAATGTTCTCAGCGGCACCAAGCCTGTGTCGGTCGATCTGGCCAGGCGCGTTCGTCAGGCCGCAGAAGAACTCGGCTACGAGATCAACCGCGCGGCATCGCAGCTGCGCACCGGAAAGACACGCGTGGTCACCGTCTTGGTGCCCGACCTGTCGGACCCCTTCTTCACGTCCATCATCACAGAGATAGAGAGCCTCGCCCGCCTCAGCGGCTACGAGATCATCGTCGGCAATTCCGCCGACGACACCGATATTGAGAGAAGCCGGCTGAACGCCCTGATGGCTTGGCAGCCGGCCGGCATGATCGTCATCCCCTGCACCGATGCGGTGCCAGACAACCTCATCGCCAAGACCGGGGAGGTCCCCTTCGTCCTGGTCGATCGCGTTGCCGATACGTCGCTTGCCGACAGTGTTGTCATCGACAACAAAGACGGCGGCTCGATTGCCGGCAAGTATCTCGCCGAGATCGGCCACCGCGACGTGCTGATGGTGGCGTCCGACATGGGCCTGGTCGCCATCCGCCAGAGAAACGACGGCGCGCGCGAAGAGATCGAGCGTCACGGCGGCGTGGCGCGGGTGGTGGAGGTCGGTCCGGTGCCGGACGAAGCCGCCACGACGCTTGAGCGCTGGCTGGAGCGGAACAGACTTCCCACCGCGATCCTCGCTTTGACCAACATGACGACGCTTGCGACGCTGACTTGTCTGGCGAAGCGACGCACCCGCATACCGGAAGACGTGTCGCTGATCGGGTTCGACGATTATCCCTGGATGAGCGCCAGGCACACGGCGTTGACGGCCGTGCGGCAGCCTACGTTGGAAATCGCGCGGGCCGCGTGGAACCGGCTGGCTCATCGGATGGCAGGCAATATCGACGAGCCGAAATCGGCGGTCCTGCTCTGCTCGCTCGCGATCCGCGACTCAACCTTGCCGATACAGGCCGACAAGCCGCCCGCCGACAAGGTCCCGGCACGGCGCGACAGCCGCAAACAGGTCAGGCTGGTCGCAGGGCAAGACCATGAACACAGAGACGAACGCGGCCGCAAGAGCCACGAAAGAAACGGAGCACGCAAGACATAGAAAGGAAGGACGTGGCTTTGGTTGGAGGTAGGAAGCAGAACCACAACAGGGAGATAGTGATGAAAGGACGAAAAAGTCTCAAGATCGCGACATCGGCGATCGCGTTAGCCGCCTTGGCGACGACGGCCGGCGCTGTCGATTGGAGCACTGAGCTCGGCGACCACAGCGGTGTCGATCTTCGCGTCCAGGTTATCCAGGACCCGTTCATCGACTCGTTGAAGGAAATCAGCCCAACCTTTGAAGGCGTCACCGGCGCCAGCGTAACGATCGAAGGCTTCGGCTATGACCCGCTTCACGAGAAGCAGATTCTCGGATGCTCGCAGTCCGACGATCAGTACGATGTTCTGTTCGTAGACGGCATCTGGATCGGCGAGTTCGTCGAGGCTGGGTGTGTGGAGCCGGTCGAGGACAGGGTCGCCGCCGAGGACCCGGAAATCATGGCGATGGACGATTACATTGAATCCTTCGCCGGCCAGGCCGTGTGGGAAGGCAAGCTGCAATGCCTGCCGATCGCCGGTTACTGGCATATGCTGCACTATCGCACGGACCTCTTTGAAGAGGCCGGGCTCGAAGTGCCGAAGACCTTCGACGAGCTGATGGCCGCGGCCAAGTTTTTCGCCGAAAGCCCCGACCATCCCGACGTCGCCGGCATGGCGATGAACTTCCAGCGCGGCTCGCCGGCCGGTCAGCAATTCTTTGAGTGGATCTACTCCGCCGGCGGCAAGCCATGGGAGAGCAACTATCCGGGCTCCGAAGACGCCTATGCCGATCAGACCCCGCTGTTCAACTCGCCCAAAGCTGTGGAGATGATCCAGTTCTTCAAGGACATGGTTCCCTACGGCCCGCCGGGCGTGGAGCAGTTCGCCTGGGATGACCGCGCCAATGCGTTCACGCAGGGCAAGGTGGCGATGATCAACAATTGGTCGGTCCGCACGCCGCTTTTCAGCGACCCGAAAATCTCCAAGGTGAAGGATGTCTTCGACGTCGCGCTGTTCCCGCATGCGGAAGGCGCCACGGCGGTGCCTCCGGTTGGCGGCTGGGTGATGTGCATCAATCAGCATTCCGGCAAGAAGGACGCGGCGTGGGACTACATGAAGTGGTTTGCGCATCCTGATACGCACAAGACCTTCGTGCTCGCCGGCGGGCCGCCAAGCCGCCATTCGGCGATGCAGGATCCGGAGATCATTGCTGCGCAGCCATGGGTGCCGACGCTTTATGAGTCCGCCAAGCTGGCGTGGCAGGAGCTGCGGCCGCGGCACGCCTACACGTTCGAGATGATCGATGCGTTGGGCTTTGAGGTGAACCGGGCCATCACCGGCGAAGCGACGCCGCAGGAGGCCATGGATGCCGCCAACGAGACCATCACGCGCATGCTGAAGCGCGCGGGATACATCGAATAGTGCATGGCGTTTCAACGAACGCGATGACGCTCTAACGAGGACAGCCGGCGCAGGCAGAATCCTGCCGCGCGTCCTCCCAGGGAGGGGCCTCCGGCCCTTCCCGTCAGCCGCACTTGATCTGTCGAACCGGTTCAAGTGAGAGTGCGCGCTAGTGTGGTGGGTGGAACCATGACCGATATTTCCGGGGCACTCGCCGGGTCGCTTCCGCAACAAAAACGCGTCGACACGGAACGAACAGCCAAGCTGCTCTTCATCGTTCCAGCCGTCATCCACCTGTTCTGTCTCAGCATCATCCCCTTCGTCTATTCCGTCTATCTCAGCCTCTTTCAGGCCAAGCTGACGCGCCTTGACCGAAAGTACTATGTCGGGCTTGAGAACTACAAAGACCTCCTCACCGACCCGACTTTTCTGAAATCCATCCAGAACACCGCATTTCTGACGCTGTCGTCGATCGGCATCGAGCTGATCCTCGGCTTCACCTTCGCCAAGGTCTTCTTGAGCATTCGCGACATGCGCGCCGGCCAGGTTCTGCGCTCCGTCGCCATTCTGCCGATGATGATCACGCCGATCTGCGTCGGCCTGATCTTTGGCTACATCCTGAACCCGACGCTGGGCATCGCAAACTATCTGCTGTCTCAGGTCGGCGTAGATCCCGTCACATGGTTCGGCGACCCCGCCGTGGCGCTGCCGACGGTCATTGCCATCAATGCATGGCAGTGGACGCCGTTCATGATGCTGCTCATGCTCGCCGGCCTCGTCTCCATCCCCCCATCGCTCTACGAGGCTGCCGAGCTGGAGAACGCGAAATGGTACCATGTCGCTCGTTGGATCGAGCTTCCCGCCATTCGCGACGTGATCCTGGTCGGCGTGATCTTGAGGGTGATCGACAATCTCAAACTCTTCGACTTGGTCTACGTCACCACCCGCGGCGGCCCCGGCGACTCCACCGAGCTCATCACCTATTTCGCCTATCGCCAGAGCTTCAGCTTCTTTCAGGTCGGTTATGGGTCGGCGGCGGCCGTGATCATCCTCTTGATCAGCATCATCGTGACGACGATCTCGGTGAACTACCTGCGGAGATTGCAAAATGACTAGAAGGCGCAACCAATATGTCGCGCTCTTCGCGGCAGCCTTCATCGTGCTGTTCTTCACGCTGCCGATCTTGTGGATGGTGATGGCCTCCTTCAAGACCATCAACGACATCTACGCGATCCCGCCGGTTTGGCTGCCCGACTTCAGCTACCTGGAAAACTACGTGCTGCTTCTGACGGAGAACTGGCAGTTCCTGCGCAATTCCATCATCGTGACGCTCGGCGCGACGGTGCTGTGTATGTGCTTCGCGCTCCCGGCCGCCTTCGCACTGGTGAATTTCGGCTTCCGCGGGCGGCACCTCTTGGCGGACTGGATTCTGAGCACGCGGATGATGCCGCCGATCGCCGCCGCTGTTCCCCTTTTCATCGTGTTCAACACGGTGGGGATGCTCGACACGCTGCCGACGCTGATCATCGTCTATGCGGGCTTCAACCTGCCCTTCGCGATCTGGGTGGCGATGTCGTTCTTCCGCAACATTCCCAAGGAGATCATCGAGGCCGCACGTGTTGAGGGCTGCTCCTGGTTTCAGACGTTTTGGATCGTCGCCCTGCCGCTCGCCAGGAGCGGTATCGCGACTGTCGCGACGTTTGTCTTCATCTTCGCCTGGAACGAATTGCTTCTGGCACTGTTCCTGACGACACGTGAAGCCAAAACGTTCCCGGTCGTGATCTCCGCCTTCTCCACCGTGACGAAGACCTATTGGGAGCTGATCTCAGCAGCGACCGTGATCCAGATCCTGCCACCGGTGATCTTCACCCTCTTGATGCAGCGGCACATCGTCTCCGGTCTGACGATGGGCGCAGTGAAACATTGAGGTGAAGCATTGATCGGCGAGCCAATCGAGGGAGAGACATGAACAAGATCGGCGTGCATGCCTTAAGTTGGGTCGGCGGCTGGAGCGAGGCGGAAGCGCGAACCGCCATCGAGGGAAGCGCGCGGCTCGGATACGACCTCGTCGAGATACCGATGCTGGACACCTCGGCGATCGACACGGCCATGACGCGTCGCCTGCTTCAGGAGAGCGGCATCGCGGCGACCGTTTCGCTCGGGCTCGACCCGACCAACGACATAACCAGCTCCGATCCCGACATTGCCCAACGCGGCGAGACGCATCTGAAGACGGTCGTCACGCTCGCCAACGAGATCGGCGCCACGCATGTCTGCGGGGTCATCCATTCCGCGATGAAGAAATATATGGAGCCCGCAACCGACGCCGCGATTGACCAGAGCGCCGACATCCTGCGGCGCATCTGTGCGCATGCCGAGGGCCTCGGAATCGAGATCGGCCTTGAAGTCGTGAACCGCTACGAATCGAACGTCCTCAACACGGCCGCCCAAGGCGTTGCGCTCTGCGACAGCGTGGGCGCGAAGAACGTCAAGGTGCACCTCGACACCTATCACATGAACATCGAGGAGGCCGATTCAGCGCACGCCATCCTGGAGACCGGCGACAGGCTCGGCTATTTCCACATCGGCGAATCGCATCGCGGCTATCTCGGCAGCGGCTCCATCGACTTTGACGGCATTTTCAGGAGCCTTGCGCGCATAGGCTATGGCGGGCCGATCGTGTTTGAATCCTTCAGCTCCGAGGTCGTGAACCCGCAGCTTTCAAGCATGCTCGGCATCTGGCGCAATCTGTGGTCCGACGGCGAGGACCTGTGCCGCCACGCCTTTCAGTTCACGACGGCGCATCTGCACGCCGCGCATAAAGTCGACGGGCTGGTGAAAGAGCCCGGCGCCGGAGGCGCGCGCGATGGGTAAGATCGCCCTGAAAAACGTCATCAAGAAGTTCGGCGACGTCACCGTCATCGACGATGTGAGCCTGGAGATTGAGAATGGCGAGTTCGTCGTTTTTGTCGGCCCGTCGGGATGCGGCAAGTCCACCTTGCTCCGGCTGATCACCGGGCTGGAAGAACTCACAGGCGGCCAGGTGATCATCGACGATCGGGATGTTAGCCACGACAAGCCCTCGTCGCGCGGCCTCGCCATGGTCTTCCAGTCTTACGCGCTATTCCCCCATATCAGCGTGCGCGACAATATCGGCTTCGGCCTGCGCATCGCCGGCCTGCCGAAGGCGGAGATCAAACAGAAGGTCGAGACCGCCGCGAGGACGCTCGGCATGCTCGATCTGCTGGATCGCAAGCCGCGCGAGCTCTCCGGCGGGCAGCAGCAGCGCGTCGCCATCGGCCGCGCCATCGTCCGCAATCCGACGGCGTTCCTGTTTGACGAGCCTTTGTCGAATCTCGACGCGGCCCTGCGCGTCCAGATGCGCATTGAGCTCATCCGCCTGCATAAATCCCTTGACACAACGATGGTCTACGTCACCCACGATCAGGTTGAGGCGATGACCATGGCCGATCGGATCGTCGTGCTTCACGCCGGGCGCGTTGAGCAATACGACACGCCGGTCAAGCTCTACGACTATCCCAGCAACAAGTTCGTCGCCGGTTTCATCGGCTCGCCGAAGATGAACTTCGTCGACGCCAGCCCCGGGTCCGACGGGCGCGTGAAGCTCTGCGACGGCACCGAGATCTCGGTGCCCGGCCTGACGCAAGACGACATGGCATCCAGGATGACACTCGGCATCAGGCCGGAACATCTGAGATACTCGCACGATTCCGGCGACTGGCAGGGCACCATCCTTGTTGAGGAGCAGCTCGGCTCTGATGCGTTTCTTTACGTCGATGTGCCCGATGTCGGCATGATCACTGTCCGCGCCGTCGGCGAGCGCGATTATCACGGCGGCGAGACGATCTACCTGACGCTGCCCGGCGAGCTCTGCCATCTGTTCGACGATCAGGACCAGCGCATTCGCACCAGCACGAAAGCACGCGAACCGGTCGACGCGTGATGGCGCCGGCCTGCCCCGGCGTCGGACGAACATGGCCGTTGCTCTGAAGCATGATCCCGAAAAGTGGACACCGCTTTTCGGATAAGATCATGCCCAAACAAAGAGATAGAGCGTTGGAGCGATTCAACGAAACGCGACAACGCTCTAAAGACAAGGAGAACAAGATGAGCGAAGCGCTAGCGGGAAAATCGGCAGCCATCACCGGCGCTGCGTCCGGCATCGGACTGGCCTGTGCGAAAGCAATGCTGGATGCAGGCGCCGGCGTCATATTGATCGACCGCGACGCTGAAAAGCTGGAGGAACTCTCCGGCGAGCTCGGACCCAACGCCCACGCGCTTGTCGTCGATCTTCTCAACGGCGCTGAGGTTTCGGCCATGCTGCCGCGCATTCTCGATCTCACCGGCGACCTGCACATCTTCCACGCCAATGCCGGCGCCTATGTCGGCGGCGCGGTGGCCGACGGTGATCCAGATGTCTGGGACAAGGTGCTTGACCTCAACACCAATGCCGCGTTCCGCTCCGTACATGCGGTGTTGCCGCATATGATCCAGAAGAAACGCGGCGATGTCGTCTTCACCTCGTCGGTGGCGGGTGTCATCCCGGTCATCTGGGAGCCGATCTACACTGCCTCCAAACATGCCGTTCAGGCCTTCGTGCACTCAACCCGCCGGCAGCTCATCGAGCACAACATCCGCATGGGTGCCGTCTTGCCCGGGCCGGTGATCACCGCCCTTCTCGACGACTGGCCCAAGGCGAAGATGGACGAGGCGCTGGCAGCAAAGGCGCTGATGGAGGCCAACGAGGTCGCCGAATGCGTGATGTTCATGCTGACGCGCCCCGACGGGATCGTCATCCGCGACATCACCATCCTGCCGCATGGTCTCGATATGTAGGACGGATCGGCGACGCCAGAGCCGCGCCGCTCTCAGCCTCGGAGCATGATCCCGAAAAGTGGGAACCGGTTTTCGGATAAGATCATGCTCAAATAAGAAGATAGAGCCTCCATTCTGATTCAATCAAAATGGAGGCTCTAGCCGCCGACCATCAACTTCACGACCTCGTCGCTGTCGGTCTCGCTAATCTTGCGCTCGCCGGCCGCCTTGCCGCGCCGAAGAACGAGGATGCGATCCGACACCTCGAAGATGTCGCTGAGATTGTGCGAGATGAACAGGATCCCGACGCTGCGCTCCTTCAACCGGCGGATAAGGTCCATGACCTTGCGCTGCTCCGGAACGCCAAGTGCCGCAGTCGGCTCGTCCATGATCAGAACCGTGGCGTTCCAGAAAATCGCCCGGCCGATCGCCACCGCCTGCCGCTGACCGCCCGACAGGCTATGGACCGGCTTGGAAAGCGCCGACGGGCTGATCTCAATGTCGAGCAGGTCGAGCACGCCACGCGATTCCTCGCGCATCTTTCGGCGGTCGATCGACGGCAGGAACCCGAACAGCCTGCGCGTCGGCTCCCGTCCGAGAAAGACGTTGGCACCGACGTCGAGATTGTCGGCGAGCGCCAGGTCTTGATAGATCGTCTCAATGCCGGCGCCGCGCGCGGCACTCGGATTGTCGAATTTCACCGTCTCGCCGCGATAGATGACCTCGCCTTCGTCGGCGCCATAGACGCCGGCGACAGTCTTGATGAGCGTCGACTTGCCGGCCCCGTTGTCGCCGGCCAGCGCCAGCACTTCGCCCGGATAGAGGTCGAACGACACCTTATCGAGCGCCTGGACGCCGCCGAACCGCTTGGAGATGTTGCGGCCCTGGAGGATCGGCGCGGCGTTAGGTTTGTCCACGGCCGCCTCCCCAGTTGAAGCGGTCGCGCGACATGTAGATCAACACCGAGACGATAATGATCACGCCTTCCACGCCGAACTGGAAGAACGGATTGACGCGCAGGAACGAAAGGCCGGATGGGATGGTCGCGATGATGAGGGTCCCGATCAGCGCGCCGATGATCGTGCCGCGGCCGCCGAACAGACTCGCGCCGCCCACCACCACGGCAGCCACCGCGCTGAGAAGCAGCGGCTCGCCGGAATCCGCCCGCCCCGAGCCGAAGCGGGTCGCATGCAGCACCCCGGCAAGCCCCGCCAGAAGCGAGGCGAACACGTAGAGCGACCAGATGTGCCGGCGCACATTGACGCCGGCGCGCGAGGCCGCCTCCATGCTGCCGCCGATGGCGTAGGTGTATTGCCCGTAGCGTGTCTGCGACAGCACGTAATGGACGCCGAGCACGGCGACTGCGGTGACGACGACCAGCAACGGCACCACGCCAAAAACCTCGTAATAGCCGATGACGCTGACGACCGTACGGTCCGCGATCGGCTCATCGACGCCGCCGGCGAAGATGAAGGCGGCGCTGCGATTGATCCCGAAGAATCCGAGCGTCGCGATGAAGGCCGGCACATGAAGATGCGCCACCAGGAAGCCGTTGATGAAGCCCGGTATGAAGGACACCATCAGCGCCAACGAGGCACCGAAGAAGAAAGAGAGGATCGGACCGACATGGGGCGACGCCATGTTCATGCCGAACGCCGTCACCACGGCCGCGAGCCCCATGGTGAAGGCCAGCGACAGATCGATGCCGCCGCTGATGATGACCAAGGTCTGCCCCGCCGCCAGGAGCAGCGCAAACGAGGCCGCCACGGCGATACTTTTCAGAACGAAGGGATTGGTGACGAACGACTGGCCGAATCCGACCCGGCCCCACATCTCGAACACCGTGAGAAGGAAAAGGAAGAACAGCCACGGCCAGGCGTTGCTGATGAACTCCAGCACGGCTGCGCCCCTTGGAATGCTGTCGCCGCGACTGGCCGATTCCTCTGTTGACATGCAGGCGTCCCCCTGGCCGGGCGCCGGCATTTGGCGCACCGGAAATCTGATAAAAAGTGCTGCGGGCAGAGCCCGCAGCACATGATCATGTTAGCGCAAACGCTTCGTCGGTGCGATCAGTCGGAATAGACGAACGCGGCCACGGCCGGATCGTCGATATTCTCCGGCGTCATGATTGTGAAGCCGGTGCCGATGGCGGTCGGCACGGACTGACCGCTCAGCGCGGCAACGGCAGCCGCCACGCCAAACCAGCCGATCTCGGCCGGATGCTGGGCGATGGCGATGTTCACCAGACCGGACTTCAGATCCTCCACGATGCGCTGCGGGGCGTCGAACGTGGCCACGGGGATTTCGCCGGATTTGCCCGCTGCGCGGACGCCGTCTGCCGTGCCGATGGCGGAGAACAGGTTGGCGCCGAACACACCGGCAAGATCGGGCTCGCGGGCGAGCACCGCCTGAAGCTGCGTGGCGGCAATGGCGGAATCGTTCTCGTTGAACTGCGTGTCAAGCACCTCCGCGCCCGGGCAGCTTGCCGCCATTTCCAGCTTGAAGCCCTCTTCACGCTGGTCCGTGGTGGAGATGCCGGGGTTCACGTTGGAGACGAAGACCTTGCCCGATCCGCCGATCGCATCGCAAAGCGCGCGGCCGGCCATGCGCCCGCCGAGCACGTTGTCGGAGGAGATCAGCGACAGCGGAAAGTCGCCGGCGCCCGACCCGTCCTGATACGAACCGTCGTCGATGAACGTATCGACCGTCAGAACCAGGATGCCCGCATTGACGGCCTGCCGCAGCGGCTCGATAAGCTGCGTCTTGTCGGTCGGCGCGATCAGGATCGCATCGGGCCCTTGCGCGATCACCGCCTCAAGAACGGGTATCTGCTCCGTCGGGTTGAAGTTCGGTGCGCCCTGGAAGCTGAAATCCACGCCCATCTTCTCCGCGGCCGCCTCCGCGCCTTTGCGCATGGTGATGTAGAACGCGTCCGTCGTCAGCCCCGGAATCAGCGTGACTGAGAAACTATCTTGCGCGACTGCACCACCCGCCGGCTGAAACAAAGCGGCGCCGGCCGCCAGTGCAAACGCTGCGAAGGTCTTCTTCATTACCTACCTCCCTCGGTTGGACTTGAGCCGCCAACGCCGCCTCCGCGGCTGGCGCCTCCCCCTAAGACCACCATGGTCTCAAAGCTCGTTGTGACATGCGTCATCGTCATAATTGGAGCACCGATCTTGCCGGCTCTGCTGGCGCGCTGTTTTCGGTGCGCTTGAGCATCAAATTGGGATCAGGTGCCAGGAGCTCAAACACCGGCAACACAGCAGCCCCCATGGCCGCCGCGTCAGCACCCGAAGTCGCCAGCCGAAGCTCCGGATGACGCTTCTTGCCCGACATGCGCATCGACTCAAGGGCCGGCTTCACGAGGTCGATCATGTCGCAGGCCAACGCCTTCGGCAAATAACCGCCGAAGAAGATCACCGCTACATCCAGCATGTTCTCAATCGCCATCAGTGCCGGCGCCAGGACGTCGGCCGACCGCGCCGCCCATGCATGCAGGCGCGGATCGCGCGCTTCGGCCAGCTGGGCAAGCGTCCGCGCGGCCTGATCCGGCTTCCCGTCAATCCCCAATTCCGACATCAGAGCGCCCACCGAAACGTAGGTTTCAAGACAGCCGCGCGCGCCGCAGATGCACTGGCGCCCATCCTTGACGCTCGGATAGTGACCGATCTCGCCGGCATAGCCGTTCGCGCCGCCATAGGGCTGCCCGCCCAATATCAGGCCGCCGCCGACACCGACGCTAAAATTGATATAGAAGAAGTCGCGGACGGATCGACCGTCGCCGTGAAGCCGTTCGCCGAGTGCTGCAGCCGGCGCGTCGCGCTCCACCCAGACCGGCACGCCCAGGCGTTTCTGCAGCGCGTCGCGAAGGGGAAAATCCCGCCAGGGCGACGCCGCCGACCGGAGCGTTTCGCGATCGACAGGCCCCGGCAACGTCAGCCCGGCGCCGATGATCCGATCGGGCGACACAGCCGCGTTGGCACGCAGGCCCTCCACCATCTCCTCAACCGCGCTCACCGTCTGCTCAGCATCCGGCGCCGCCACCCAGCGCACCGCCTGCTCCCTCACCTCGCCGGCAAGGTCGACAAGAACCGCCCGCATCTGATTGCGATCGAGATGCAGCCCATAGGTGAACGCAGCGCCGCCATTGAGTGCGATCAACGTCGCGGGCTGACCGCGCGAGCCACGCGCCCGGCCGACGGTGCGCACGATATCCTGCTCAAGGAACCCGGCCACGATGGTGGAGACGGTGGGAAACATCAAAGCGGTGCGCCGCGCGATCTCCGCCCGCGAGATCGGACCGAACACACGGATGGCCTCAAGCACGACCCTGCGATTGAAGCGGCGCGCGTGTCCGTTATTGGTTCCCGCCAACTCACGCGCCATGAGCGCTGTTTCCATCCCTCGGCCGCGTTTTCGGCGGCCCATTTTTTGGTTTGCTCAGCCTGTCATCTTGCGCCTTTTCAGGCACTTAGTTAATGTAAATTTCTTTAATTAATCTGTCAAACACCTCAGGAGAGCCACCTTGCCCCGCATGCAGCTCGGCGACCGCGCCCTTGTCGTCGCCATGGATCACGCTCGCACGCTCGGCGTTGTGCCGGGTCTGGAAGACGTCGGCACAACGCTTGACCGTGTGCTGGACGCCGGCGCCGACGGGATCATGACGAATTACGGCGTCATCAAGCATTTCAAAGAGCGGCTGATTGGCCGCGTGCCCACCTATCTTCGCCTGGATGGCGGCCCGACGATCTTTCGCGAGGACTGGCTTGAATATAGCGAGTGGAGCCTCCTGCACACCGTTGAGGACGCACGCCGCCTCGGCGTGGACGGCGTCTGCGTGATGGGCTTCATGGGTGGCGACGTGGAGATGCGGACCTATGAGATCGTCGCCAGGGTGGTCGGCGAATGCGCCGCCGATGGCCTGCCGGTGATGGTGGAGGCGCTCCCCTGCCCGGCAGAGCGAATCCCCGATCCCAAAGCCGCCGACATGATGGCGTCGGCCTCGCGCATCGCATTTGAACTCGGCGCCGACATCGTCAAGACGTATTATACTGGCCACCCCGACAGCTTCCGGCGAGTCTCTGAGACCTGCCCGGTTCCGGTCCTGATTGCCGGCGGCGTTCGTATGGACAGCACCGAGGAAGCCCTTGAGGTCGTGCACGGCGCCATGGCCGGCGGCGCCAAGGGCGTCGTCTTCGGCCGCAACATCTGGCAGGATCCCGATCCCGCCAAGGTGGTCACGGCGATGCGCGCCATCATCCATGACGGCGCATCGGTAGCGGAGGCGCTGGCTGGCGGCTGATAGCTAGGAAAGTCGCACATAGCGCGACAGCTGCCGAAAGATACCCAGAGATTAAGAAAGATTCGGCGCGCGCTTAACTGAGATCATTGAATTGGCGCGCGAGGCACGCAATCCTATTTCAAGGGCGGCGCCGGACCGGTCCGTTCACTGATCGATGCGTGTGGGGAGGAACCAATGAAGAAGATTCTGAACGACCCGTTTGCTTATGCCGACGAAACGCTGGCCGGGCTCTGCCGCGCCTACCCCGAATTCTACGCGCCAGCCCCCGACAGCCCGCGTGTCATCAAGCGGCCCGACGGTCCGGTCAAGGGCAAGGTCGGCATCGTCACCGGCGGCGGCTCCGGCCACCTCCCCGTCTTCACCGGCTATGTCGGGCCGGGCTTCCTGGACGCCTGCGCCTGCGGCGACGTGTTCGCTTCGCCGTCGGCCGATCAGATGGCGACCGCCATGCGCGCGGCCAATAGCGGTGCCGGCGTGCTACGCCTCTACGGGAATTACGGCGGCGACGTCATGAACTTCGACATGGCCGGCGATATCGTTGAGATGGAGGATATCGCCAGCACCACGGTGCTCCTTGCCGACGATGTCGCCAGCGCCCCGCTCGCAGAGCGCGAGAAGCGGCGCGGCGTCGCAGGCATGGTGTTCACCTTCAAGGTCGCGGGCGCCGCCGCCGATGCCGGGCTTGACCTTGAGGGCGTGACGGCCGTGGCGCAACGGGCGGCCGACAATTGCCGCACCATGGGTGTGGCGCTCGGCCCCTGCACCGTGCCGCAAGCCGGCAAGCCCACCTTCGAGATCGGCGAGAGCGAGATGGAGATCGGCATGGGCATCCATGGCGAGCCCGGCGTTGAGCGCGGTCCCCTTCGTCCTGCCGATCAGATTGCCGATGCACTGCTTGATCCGGTGCTTGCCGATCATGGCCTGTCGAAAGGCGACCGCGTCGCCGTCCTGGTGAACAGCCTCGGCGCCACACCGGTGGAGGAGCTTTTCATCCTCTACTATCGTATCGCCAGCCGCCTCGACGATCTTGGCATCGATCCAGCCTTCAGGCTGGTCGGCCGCTACGCCACCTCCATGGAGATGGCCGGCGCGTCGCTGACGGTGATGCGGCTTGAAGAGGACCTGGAGCGTTATCTGAGAGCACCGGCCTCCTGTGCCTTTTGGGTCGTCCAGTCATGACGATGACTGTCGCCTCGCTGCAAAGCGCCATCGGCGCAATCGCTGCGGGGCTGGAGCAGGAATACGAGGCCCTCAACGAACTCGACGGCCAAGTCGGCGACGGCGATCTCGGCGTCACCCTCGTCAAGGCGTTCCGTGAGCTCGACCGCATCAAGGGTGACTTGCCGGCCGATCTCGGCCAGGCCTCAATGCAATGCGCCGTCGCGGTGAACAAGGTCTCCAGCTCCAGCTTTGGCACGCTCTTCGCCACGGCCCTCATGACGATCGCCAAGCAGACCAAGGGGTCGACGGAGGTCGCCTGGAGCGACATCCCCGCACTGCTTGAGCGCGTCATCGAGGCGCTGGCGGCACGCGGCAAATCATCGCTTGGCGACAAGACGGTTCTCGACGCGCTGTCCGGCGCCGCAAAAGCTGCTGAAGGAAAGAGCGACCCGGGCGAGCTGCTCAATGCCGCTTCCGACGGCGTGAACGCGGCCCTGGATCAGTTCCGCGACCAGCCCAATAAAGTCGGGCGGGCGCGGATCTTTGGCGACAAGACGATCGGCCTTGACGACGCCGGCATGGTGGCCGTGCAGAAGATGGTCGGCTGGCTCCGGGGCTGACGCAGGCCTTGCCCCGCATTTCGCTCACGCTCCATGCGGGCTACAAAACGCCGAGACCGCTCGTAGCCCGGATGGAGCGAAGCGTAATCCGGGGATGTCTTCGCCCTCAGCCTTCCGCAACCTCCAGCGGCCGATCCGCCTGCGCGTTCGCCTTTGAGCCCCAAGCCGCCAGAATGTCTTCCGCATCCATCACAAGACCCAGATGCAGCGACACCATTGCGAGCGCTGCGTCCTCCAATTCCGCATCAGTGCCGCGCACCAGATCGCGCGCAACCACCACCCGGTAGCCCAGATTGCTGGCATCGAAGGCGGCGTTCAGCACACAGCAATCCGTCATGCCGCCATTGATCACGACACGCTCGGCGCGCATCTGACGCAAGAGAAAGTCGAGGTCGGTCGCGAAGAACGGCGACAGCCGCTTCTTGCCGCTCACCACATGGTCACCGGCCGCCACCTCGGTGACGAACTCCGTCCAACGCGAGCCCTCAAGCGCATGCTCTTTCGCATTGGGGATCGGCCCCACATGCAGCGGAAACGTCTTGCGCCAGGCGGAGGGAACGCCATTCACGTCATCCACGCCGGAGCGTCTGAGCACGCTGCGCACATGGATGATCGGCACGCCGAGTTCGCGCGCTTCGCTGTGAAAGCGGTCGATGGGCGCAACGATCTCGCGCGCTCGCGGCGCCGGACACGGGCAATCGGGCGAATCCTCCAAATGGCCGCGATGCATGTCGATGGAGACGATCACCGTGCCGCTTCGCTCCGTGAATTCATCGAACGTCGCCGGCAGCTCGCGCTCTGCTCCATAGACATAAGCCTTCATCGGCACATCCTCTTCATCTGCTTTCGCGATCATACGCCGTACCGAGCGCCACCGGCGCGTTCATCCGGGCGCGTGCGCCGCTGATCAGCACCAGAACCAGCACAGTTGCCGCATAAGGTAGCATGCTCAGGAAATGCGGATCGATAGCGCTTGCGCTCTCACCGATCTGCATGCGGAAACGCAATGCTTCCACGAGGCCGAACAGGCACGCGCCGAACATCAGCCAGAGCGGTCGCCAGCTGGCGAAAATGACCAGCGCCAGCGCGATCCAGCCGCGACCCGCCGTCATGTTTTCAATCCAAGTCGGCGTCGTCACCAGCGACAGATACGCCCCGCCGATCCCCGCCAGCGCCGTGCCCAGACCGACATAGAGATAGCGCAGCGCCGTGACGTTCATACCCAGCATATCGAGCACGTCCGGGCTGTTGCCGAGCGCCCGCAGCACCAGGCCCTGGCGCGTGCGGTAGATGTAGAACGAGATGCCGATGGCTAGCGCCAGAACGATGTAAACTAGAAAGTCGTGCCGGAAGAGCGCCACACCCAGGAACGGAACATCCGCCAGCGCGCCAAGATCGGGCCGCGCCATGGAGACGGGCAAAGGCTGCCCCACATAGCCGCTGCCGAAATAGGCCGACAGCCCGCCGCCAAGGATCGTGAAGCCGAGCCCGGTGACGATCTGATTCATGCGGAGCGTGATGGTGAGGAACGCAAAGGCCAGCCCGAAGAGCGCGCCGCAAAGCGCCGACCCGATGACGCCCATCCATACCGAGCCGGTCTCCGCTGCAACGATGAATCCCGACACGGCCCCGACCAGCATCGTGCCTTCCAGGCCAAGATTGATCACGCCAGCGCGCTCCGCGAGCAATTCGCCAAGGGCTGCAAACAGAATTGGCGTGCCCGCGACGATAGCCGCGGCAAGAAGCAGGTCGGGGCTCACGTCGCGACCCTCCCCGTCGGTACGCGCCTGAGCCGATAGGCGCCGAAAGTCGTCGCGGCGAAGACGCTGAGGAGAAGCACCGCCTGAAGGATGGTGCCGATGGCCGGCGGAATGCCCGACACCTGCAGCGCGAAGCCGCCATTGATGAGCGCCGCATAGAGCACGGAAGCCAGGAGGATCGCGAGCGGCCGCCCCTGCGCGATCCACGCCACCAAAATAGCCATAAAGCCGTAGCCCGGAGAAAGCCCCGATTGCAGGCGCAGCGTCGCCCCGGAGATCTCGATGGCGCCGGCAAGTCCGGCAAGCAGGCCGGCCCCGCCCAGGCCGATCAGCACCAGCTTACGCTGATTGATGCCGCCATAAAGTGCCGCGCGCGGCGCATCGCCCGCCAGCCTGAGCTCGTAGCCGATGCGCGACGAGCGATCGATCACGATGAGGAGCACCGCCATGAGGCAGAGCACGACAAGCCCGGCATGCACGCCGAAGAAGAGCTTGCCGACCTGCGCGCCCGGTATGATTGCCGCCGAATAGGGAAAGGAGAACACCAGCGGGTCGGACCACGGCCCGTTCACCAGATAGCCGACCCACAGGATGGCGATGTAGTTCAGCATCAGCGTCGTGAGGATTTCGTTGACGCCGCGATACGCCTTGAGCAGCGCAGCGACGAGCGCCCACACCGCGCCGGCAAGCATGCCGGCTGCAAGCGCCAGCGGCAGCGCGACGATGGCAGATGTTTCCGCCGGCAGGTGCAGCCCGACTCCCGCCGCGCCGAATGCGCCCATATAGAGCTGCCCCTCCGCGCCGATGTTCCACAGCCGTGCCCGATAGGCGAAGGCAATGCCCAGCGCGCAGAGCCCGATCGGCACAGCCTTGTTCAACGTACCGGAGAGCGCGTTCACGCTGCCGAACGATCCGCGCAGAAGCGCACCATATGCAACGAGTACATCTTCACCGGTGGCGATCAGGAACAAGGCGCCGAGCACAAAGGCGAGCACCGCGCCCGACAGGACCTGGAGCGCCTGACCGCCCGGACGCCCGGCCTCAAGCCTTGGCTCCAGGCGGAAGCTCGGGATGGCGATCATTGTGCTTCCCGCCCGCGCGTCATCAGCCGACCGATCCGCTCGCGGTCCGCTTCCGCGGCCGGCAGATCGGCGACGACCTCGCCGCCATGCATGACAAGCACGCGCGTCGCAATGGCGAGCGATTCCGATATCTCCTCGCTCGACAGAAGCACGCCGGCGCCCTTTGAAGCGGCGGCGACAAGGGCTGAACGAATTTGCGCCGCGGAAGCGACATCCAGCCCACGTGTTGGGTAGTCGGCCACGATCAGCGATGGATCGTCGAGAAGCTCGCGGCCGAGCACGACGCGTTGCAGATTGCCGCCCGACAGGCGCCGGACCGGCTCGTGCTCGTCGATCCGCACGCCGAACCGGCCTTTCACATGCCCGGCGCGCGCATTGAGGACATGTCGTTGCAGCCAGCCCCGGCCGCCCAGCCGGCGTTGATGGCCAAGAATGGCGTTCTCGCGCAGCACCAAACCAGGCGCCAGCGCCGTGCCGAGATGCTGGGCTGGAATATAGGCAAAGGCCCGCCGCTTGTTGTGGCGCGGCGCTTCGACCTGGCCGCTCACCGGACGTCGCAGCCCGCCAATCGCTTCCATCAGCTCCGTTTGGCCGTTTCCCGTGACGCCGAGGATCGCCACGACCTCGCCACCGCGTACCGCGAAATCGGCGCCGTGGACGACTGTCGCCCCGCGGTGGTCGGCGACGTCGAGCTTGTCTACACGCAGTACGATCTCGCCGGCCGCCCGTTCAGGCCGCGCATCGGTCACGAAACTCCTGTCGCCGACAATGTGGCGCGACAGCGCGTCGGGGTCGGCGCCGGCCGTGGGCCCCTTATGCACAACCCGACCGCTGCGCATCACGACGACCTCATCGGCGACCTCAAGAACCTCCGTCAGCTTGTGGCTGATCAGGATGACGGAGCGGCCGGAGGCAACGATACGGCGCATGATGGCGAAAAGGCCGTGCGTCTCCACCGCCGAAAGCACCGATGTCGGTTCATCGAGCACAAGCACGCGTGCGCCGGCGGCGATGGTGCGCAATATTTCAAGCTGCTGCCGGCGCGCAAGCGACATGGCGTGAACGGGCGTGGCGAGATCGATGTTGAAGCCAAGCTCCTCCATCAGCGCCTTAAGTTTCGCATCGGCGCTTCGCGGCTGCAGAATGCGACCGCCATGCAGCGCCAGCGAGATGTTCTCAAAGCCCGACAGCGATTCCACCAGGCGAAACTGCTGGTGCACCATCCCCACGCCGGCGGCGACAGACGCGCGCGGTGAGCCGAGCGCAAGCCGCTCACCGTCGACTTCGATGTGGCCGCTATCGGGGACGTAGAGGCCGGCAAGCACGTTCATGATCGTGGACTTGCCGGCGCCGTTTTCTCCTAAAAGCGCCAGAATGGCGCCCGGTCGCAGGTCAAACGAGACATCAACATTGGCCTGCAGCGCACCGAAGCTCTTGTTAACACCCCGAAAACGGACCAGCGGCCGGGTCTGCATATAGGCTTGCCGGCTCCGCTGCGGCGTTAGTTCGGCAGGCTGCCGGAAACGCCCTCAACCAGCCAGTTCATGCCGTTGATGTCGCTGATGCCGAGCGTCGCTCCAGCGGCCACGACTTCATTGCCGTCGTTGCTGACAATGGGCCCGGCCCAATAGTCGAGCTCGCCGGCGATGATGGCGGCCTGCGCGTCTTTCACCTGCGTCGCCACATCGGCGGGCACGGCGGCGTTCAACGGCGCCAGCGACACGGTGCCGTCGTCAAGGCCGCCATAGAACTCGCCCGGCGCAAAGCTGCCGTCGCGCACCATCTCCACGGCCTTTGAATAGAACGGGCACCAGTCCCACACCGTTCCGGTCAAGACGCGCTCCGGAGCGAACGCGGTCATGTCCGATTCCGAACCGATCGCCCATGCGCCCTTCTCTGCGGCTCCGATCACGGCGGACGGCGTATCCTGGTGCTGCGCGATCACATCCGCGCCGCCTTCCACAAGCGCCGTTGCGGCCTGCTTCTCCGCCGCCGGGTCATACCACGAGAGCGTCCATACGACCTCAACGGTGACGTCGGGATTGACAGCGCGTGCGCCGAGCGTGAAGGCGTTCAGGCCGGCGATCACCGTCGGGATCGGCTGTGCGGCGACGAAGCCGATCTTGTTCGATTCCGTCATGGCGCCGGCAACGAGCCCGGTCAGGTAGCGCCCGTCCCAGAGCTTGCCGTAAAAATTCAAGATGTTGTCGGCCGGTGCAATGGTTGGCGTGATGCCGAAGAAATGCTTGTCCGGATTGGCCTGCGCGACCTGCTGGGTGAACGGCTGATAGCCGAACGCCGTCGCAAAGATCATGTCGTAGCCTTGCGAGAGGAAATCGTTCTGGACGTTCACCACATCGGGCGTTTCCGGCACGGTCTCCACATAGGCGGTCTCCACGCCTTGTTCCTCGATGCACTGACGCGCAACGTCGTGCCGATAGGTCCAGCCCGCGTCGCCGACCGGCCCGACATAAATCATCGCGGCTTTGAGATCCTGAGCCGCCGCCGTCAGCGGAAATGCCAGCACAGCCGCCCCGGCAAGCAGAACAGCGCGCAGCATATGGTGTTTCGTCTGTTTCATGACTGAACTCCCCATTCCTGATCTTGACGGTGGTGGGACTTCATGAAGCGCGAAAATTTTGATTTTGTCAAAACTTTATTAATCCGCTGAAAGCTCCAAAGCAGCCCCACACTGCGCGGCGACGGCGACAACCGCCAGCCGCTCAACGATGCGTTCGCGTTACGTGCGCCGGTCGAAGACAGCACGCGCAACATCACCCACGGCCTCCACCCGTTCCTCGACATCCTCCATCAATAGAATACGACACGGGCTCGCCTCCAGCCCGTCATAGCGCCACGGATAGGCGCCGATCAGCCCACGCTTGTTGAGGCAGAGCTCAATGTCGCCACCGACATTTTCGGCGTGGATCAGTCCCTCCTGGAAGGCATAGGAGTGAAAGGGGAAGATGTTCTCCACCACCTTACGGCCGGATTTGTTGTGCGTGTAGCTGTAGTCGCCAAAGAACGCATCACAGCTCATGCCGACTTTTTCCTCAAAGCGCCGCGCCAGGTCGGGGCGCATATGGCGGATCGACGTGTTCATCGCATGATCGCCCGAACCGCAATCGACCCCGAACCATTTGATCTTCTTGTCCAGCATCCACTCCAGAAGCTCGATCTTGCCGCCGGGATGCATACAGAAATAGCGGATGAGGTCCTGCTGCGGCTTGCCCTCCCAATAGCGATGCCAGCCGGTATGGATGATCAGGATGTCGCTGGACTTCACCTCGACCGGCGCGCTCTCGATCATCTCCGGCGTGATCACCGCCCAGTCGTCCATGTGCTCCGAGACATCCACCACCGCTCCCGCGGAGACGAGAAAATCCATCGGATAGGACGCCATGTCGCCCATGCCGTCGGTTCCGTGCATCGCCCCGTCGATATGGGTGCCGGTATGGAGCGCGACATCGAGGCGCTGCGCCACGATCTGCTTGGTCTGCAGGTTCTGCGCGTAATACATCTTGTTGCCGGCATAGCCGACCCATCCCGGCGTGTGGATGTTCATCATATGCGTCATGTCGGTGATTTTCATGATCGTCCTTTCACGCGGCGACGTCGCCGGTCTTCATCAAGTGAAACAAAATCGGATGGATGGTTCGGCGGGCCCTATGGCAAGAGCTCCGCAGGCAGCCCCAGTTCGCTCAGCATGCGCCGATAGGTGATGGAGGCCGCATCGGGCAGCCGCAAATGAAGCTCCTCCTTCAGATCCTCCGGCACCTGCTCAGGCCGCTGCGCCTCCACAATGACGCGATCCTGCTCCATGACGACGTCGAACCCCGATGTGAAGTCCGAATCGTCCCGGTCGAGCGCATGATTGCGCGTCACAAGCACGTGGATTTGCGTCGTGGTCTCGGCAACCGGACAGGCCAGGAAGCTCAGCAGTGTGATGTCGCCGGTGCGCGCAGCATCACCGTCAGACCATGTCACTCCGCCGGCCGGGTTGGTCACCTGCTTGCGGTCGTGCACGAGAAAAGGGAACTCCAGCACATATTCACGTAAGAGATGGCCATCGTCATAGGCGTAGCTCAGCCCGCGCGCGTCGCGCGAAACCTCATGCGGCTTGATCACCGGCCCGTCGGCCAGCTCCGTGTAGCCCTGATGCACGAAATTGAAATGCGAGAAGTCCATCGCGTTTTCAGCAACACGCGCCGCCGCCGCGTTCCAATCGTAGCGCGCGACATAGACAGACCGGTAGGCCGGGTCATCCCACACCGTTGAAAGGAAATCCGGAAAGGCCGACGGCTCCTCCGACAGCGAAACCCACAAGAAGCCGTACGCATCGCGCGCGTGATAGCGCACTGCGCGCGCCTTCGATGGAGTGGAAGCCCCCTCCGGCAGCGAGGGAATGTGCACGCACGCCCCGTCGGAATCGTAGCGCCAGCCGTGATAGGGGCAGCGGATCGTTTCCTGCTCCACCGCGCCACCTGAAAGCGGCGCGCCGCGGTGGATGCACAGATCCTTCATCACCACCGGCGCTGCGTCCGGCGCCGGGCGCCAGGTCACCAGCGCCTCGCCGAGGAGCACATGACGCTCCGGCGCCATGCCGATCGCATTCGTCCGCGCCAGGGGGTGCCAATAGGGTCTAAGCGCTTCCAGCATGGTCCTACCTCCCGTCGCACCGGCGCCCGGTAACTAAACGCCTACACGCCCAGGAACAGCTCGCGAAAATTCTCCGCCGCCAGGAGCTGCTCGGCCGGCTGCTTCAAGCTGATCGTCCCCGTCGACATGACCACCACCTCGTCGGACAGGCCAATGATCTCCTGCGGATTTTCCTCCACCACCCAGATCACAGTCACGCCGGCCTGGCGGATGTCGGCAATGCCGCGCGACACTTCATGGGTGAGCTGCGGCGAAAGCCCGGTGATCGGCTCGTCGAGGACCAGCATGCGCGGCTCGGTGATCAGCGCCGACCCGATGGCCAGCATCTGACGCTCACCACCCGACAGCGACCGCCCGCTCTGGCGGCGACGCTCCGCAAGCCGGGGGAACCGCTCAAACACTGCCTCAATGCCGGCGCGATGTCGCGCCTTCGGTAAGGTGGTGGCGCTGATCTTGAGGTTCTCTTCAACGCTGAGGCTGCCGAAGACGTTCTTGGTCTGCGGTACGTAGCCGATACCCAGGCGCGCAATGTCCTGGGTGGGACGGTTAGTGATGTCCTGGCCGTCGAAACGGATCTCCCCTGCCATGACGCGCACAAGGCCCATGATGGCTGAGGCGAGCGTCGTCTTGCCGGCGCCGTTCGGGCCGATCACTGCGAGCATCGTGCCGTCCTCAACCTCCAGAGAGATGTCGTGCAAAATGGCGAGCTTGCCGTATCCGGCAGTCAGGGAACGGATAGTGAGAAGCGCGGTCATGGCTCCTGTTGCTCGCTTGGCGGGGCAGCGATTCGGGCGGGCAGCGATCGGGGCGAGCCGGAGCTCGCCCCGAAGCATCATCAGTTCGCGGGAAACGCGCTGGAATCGACGATCTTCACCGTCTCCCATTCGCCCGTCTCACTGACCTGAAGGAGCCGCGTGGACGGGATGGTCACGTTGCCGTGCTCGTCGAAATCGAGCGATCCCGAAGCGCCTTCGTAGTCGATCTCCTTTCCGTCGCGGAGCGCCGCCACGCCGTCGGCGAAGCTTGAGACCTTCGTGCCCTCCGGTCCGGAAACCGCGACGAGGTTCTTGTCGACCATTGCGCCGGACGTGTCGCCGGCGGCCTCCATCGCGAGCGCCACGGCGATGAACGCATCATAGGTCTCCGCCTGATAGAAGCCGGGCTCCGGCTTCTCGCCGAAGCGCTCCTCATAAGCGGCTGAGAAACGCTCCCAGCTTTCTGCGCCCTCAACCTGGCTTGAGACCGGGTTCATGATGCCCTGCACGATCTCCACGCCGGCCGCATTCACGAAGTCCGGCGATTGCAGGTCGGACGTGGTCCAGTAGGTCCAATCATAGCCGCGCTGGTAGGCCTGCTTCACGAAGCTGACGCCGGTGGTCTGGCCGACGGCCAGGAACACCATGTTCGGCTCCGCCGAAGACACGTCGCGCAGCTCCGACAGATAGCTGGTCTGCCCCGGCGCCAGCGTCACTTCTTTTGTGATCGTGCCGCCGAACCGCTCATAGGCGTCGCGGAAGGTGCCGGCGGCGCTCTGCGTGCCCTCAAGGTTTTCCACAACGAGCACGATCTCCTTCTGGTCCATCTCGTCCAGCAGCATCTTGGCGTGAACGACGCCGAGGAAGCTGTCGGAGGCATTGGTGCGGTAGATGAAGGTCCCGGTGCCGCCGGCGTCGTCGAGCGCCTCCGTCCCGCCGGAAGTGGAGATCACCGGCACCTGGTTGTCGCTGGCAAAGCCGCGCAAGGCGACGATCGGATCGCTTTCCGGTCCGATGATCGCGCTGACGCCGTTGACGCTGACGAGCTTGGTAGCGCCTCGCACTGCGCCTTCGACCGTGGAGGCGTTGTCCTCCGAGATCAGGTTGACGGTCTTGCCGAGAATGCCGCCGGCGGCGTTGATCTCCTCCACTGCGACGATCGCCGCATTGTTCAGCGCCGGTGCCCACGGACCCATGTCACCCGTAAAGCCGACTAGAAGGCCGAGATTTACGGCATCGTCCTGCGCCATTGCCGGGGCCGTCAACGCCCCCAACGACATTGCGGCTGCAAGAGCCAGGCCAAAGCTGTGTGTCGCTCGCTTCCTCATTGTTGAACTCCCTGCTCGTGGTTGGTTGATGTGAATGATTGCTCGGCCCGGCCATCCGCTTTGTCGGCGGCTTCGCCGATATAGAGGCGGATGACGTCGGGGTTGGCGATCACCTCCGCGCTCGGCCCATGTGCGATGATGCGCCCATCGGCCATCGCGTAGACCTCCTCGCAGACCTCGGCGATGAACTTCAGATTATGGTCCACGATGAGAAACGTGACGCCCCGCTCGCGCAGGTCCTTGATGTGCCTGACGAGGCTTTCAATCAGCGCCGGATTGACGCCCGCAGCCGGCTCGTCGAGCATCATGAGCTTGGGCTGCGCCATCATGGCGCGGGCGAATTCCAGCATCTTCAATTCCGGCGCCGCGAGATCCTGCACCCAGATGTCAGCGCGCGCCGCCAGGCCGAACTCGTCGAGCGTCCGCATCGCTTCTTGAAGCACGTCGTCGGGCACACGGCTGCCGCCTGCCAGTCTGTGGCGCGCCTTCCCGTCATGGCGAGAGAACACCAGCATGTTCTCAAGCACCGTCATGCGCGGAAAGCCGAGCGGCGTCTGAAAGGTCCGCACCAATCCGCGTCGCGCAATGGCGCTGGCGTGCTCGCTGTCGATGCGCGCGCCCTCAAAGGTGATTGTTCCTCTGTCGGCGCGCGCAAACCCACTGATGACGTTGAAGAGCGAGGTCTTGCCCGCGCCGTTGGTGCCGATCAGCCCGACGATGCGGCCCGCTTCGACACTGAGCGACACATTGTCGACGGCGCGCAGGCCGCCATAAGAGAGATGAACGGCCGACGCCTCAAGCACGTTCGGCCTCCTGCGGCGTACGCTGAGCGAAGGTAACGGGGCGCTCGCCAAAGAGGCCCTCCGGGCGGAAGCGAAGAATGAGAATGAGCGCCAGCCCGACCAACGCGGTGCGCAGTGAGGTCAGGGTCACAGCCCATTCGCCCGAGACCTGGATGAACCGCAATGCATCGTGAAGCAGAATGAACACGAAGGCGCCGATCAGCGCGCCGCGTTGATTGCCGATGCCGCCGATGATGAGGGCCGCCCAGACGAAGAACGTCAGGTCCGCCTCAAACTGCCCCGGAATGATGAGCGTCGTGTACCAGACGCCGAAGACGCCGGCGAGGCCGGCCAGCGCACCCGCCACCATATAGACCCGCATCGACACGCCGCGCGGATCGATCCCGGCCGTGATCGCCAGCGCCTCGTTCTCGCGCAGCGCCTTGCAGGCGCGACCAAACGGCGAGGCCCCGATGCTGCGTGTGACCGCCCAGGCGAAGGCCAGGCCGAGCAACGCAAGCGCCAGTAGCACGTAGCTATATTGCATGGCCGGAACCGTCGACCGAAGCGGCTGCTGAAGCCCGTAAATGCCGGCGACCCCGTTGGTGAGCCATTCTTCGTTCGCGTAGACCTGACGGATCACCTCGGCGAAGGCGAGCGTCACGATGAGAAAGTATTCGCGCTTGAGCTTCAGCGTCGGCAGGCCGATCAGCCAGGCGGCGACGCCGCCGGCGACCATCGACGCAACAACGCCGATCCACATCGGCAGCCCGAAGCCGAAAATATAGGATTGGTGGTCGGCGGCCGGCGGCGCCGTCAAAAGCACATAAGTGTAGGCGCCGATTCCGAAGAACGAGACGATCCCGAGGTCCCAGAGCGGGCCGAGGCCCGATTCAAGGTTCAGCGCCAGGCACAGCATCCCATAGACCGCGCCCAGGGTGAGCATCGAAACGGCAAAGAGGATCAGCCCTTCCATCGCCGCCGCCTAATGCGTCCGTCCGGCGCCGCCGCCCCACAAGGCCTGAAGGCCCTGCGGTTTGACCAGAAGCACGACGATGATGATGAGGAACGCCAGCCCCGAGCGATATGACGATTCCACAAAGAGCAGCCCGATCTCGATCCCGAACGCCAGCACGAAAGCGGCGAGCATCACGCCGTAGATGCTGCCGATCCCACCAAGCACGGTCGTCGCCAGGATCAGGATGATCTGCTGCCAGCCCATGGCCAGATGCAGCGATCCCAATATGCCGAGAAACACGCCGGCAAGCCCGCCGAGCGCCGAAGCGACGAACCACACCAGATAGGACGTGCGCATGGGATCGATGCCGCGCACCCGCGCCAGCGCCTCGTCATCGGAAACGGCCCGGATCGCCTGCCCGGGCGACGTGTAGGCGAGGAAGAGATGCAGACAGAGCGCGGAGGCGATCGCCACGATGACGATCGCCAGCTCATAGACCGTCATGAACGGCTGCCCGAAAAGCTGAAACGCGCGCACCGGAGGAAGATCGAAGGCAAGCATCCGCTTGCCGGCGATCGCACCGACGAGCCCGTAGACCACATAGGCTGCGCCCACCGACGTGAAGAGCAGGACGAGCGCGCCGCGTGCTTTGATCGGGCGAAACAGTACGCCGTAGAACAAGACGCCGACGAACCCGGTGAAGAGCGCCGCGCCGATGGCCGTTGGCGCGATGTGGAGGCCGAGATTGGAGAGGAGCAGCCCGGTATACGCACCGAGAAGGAGCATCTGACCGTGCGCGATATGGAGAAATCCTTCCGTCCGAAGGATGAGCGCGAAACCGACAGATGACAGAAGCACCACGCTTGCCGAGATCAGGCCGAAAATGAGGATATCCATCTCGTGCCCCGCTTGGTCGGTCGGCTCCCGGCTGCTGATCAATCCCTTTTTAAATCCTGATCAAATTTTTCGTTTTGTCAAATTTTTTTCGACATGATTCATCTTTCGCGGCGTTTCAGTGCCCGCTCGCACACCGCGGGCGGCCGGCCAGGTTCAGTTGGAAGCGCCGAAAAGCCGCCGCATGGCGCGAAGGAACGAGAGCCAAACCAGCCGGAATCCCGATATGGGCCTCTGAGGTGGAGGAGCCGCCGCCGCGGGCGCTGTTCCTGTCTCAGCCTCCGCCGCCGCGACCGCACTCGATGCCGGCACTCGCGCCTCAAAGTTGCGCACGAAATCGGAGATCAACACCGACGCGATATCCTGAATGATCCCCGTGCGGCCGAACTGGGCGATCGTTCCCGACAATTGCACATCGGCGTCCACGTTGACCTCAGTCCCCTCCGGGATTTCGGCCAGGCGGCACACCATCGTCATCTTGCCGCGGCTGGCGCCTTTACGGTCCACGCCCTTGCCCTGCATCGTGATGGCGTTTGACGCCTCGTCGTACTGGACCTCCGCCTCGCCCTCGAAGGCGGCCTGAAATGGCCCGACCTTGACCGACATCTTGCCCGCATGCCGGCCAGAGTCTTTCTGCTCCAGATATTCCGCACCCGGCAGGCAGCTCGCCACGGCCGGCACGTCCTGGAAGAACGTCCAAACATCCCCGCGCGGCCGGGCGAGGCGGAACTCCTGCTGAAGCTTCATTCGCTGCCTTTCATGATCATGCCCGGCCGCAGCCGCGCCAAATCAAAAAGTCTCGCCGTCGACCGACAGCGTGTAGACGTCCTGCCGGCGGTCGGCGCGTGGCCGGATCAGCGGCGAACGCTCACTGGCTGCGCGGATTTCCGCAACATCCAGCGGCGCGATCGCAGTCGTCTCCTCGTCTTCGTCCAGCGGCCCCGTCAGGCACTTGCCATAGGCGTCCGCAACAAGCGACGATCCTAAAAAGCGCATGCCCTGGTCACCGCCAGCTTGCGAGGCACACACCATCGCCACCTGGTTCAAGTTGGCCTGCACGACCGCACCGCGGGCTTGGGTGATGAACCCCGCCTCATCACGCGGCTTAGGGTCGAAACCGCCGACCCAGGCGGTGGGCACGGCAATCACATCGGCGCCCTTGAGCGACAAGCCGCGGGCGACCTCCACAAAACGCAAATCGTAGCAGACGCAGATGCCGATACGCCCGAGCACCGTTTCCGCCACGGGCAAACCGAGATCGCCGGGCGCAAAAACCGCCTTCTCCCGATCGAACAGATGCAGTTTGCGGTAATGCGTGACCTGCTCGTCCGGCGTCACCAGGATTGCTGAATTGTAGAGCCTCTCGCCGACGATCTCGCAAAAGCCGCCGGAGATCACAACGTCAAGCGTCCGCGCCAATCCACGCCACGACGCCAATGTCGGCCCATCGAGCGGCTCCGCGCTAGCACTCAATCCATCCCCGTCCAATCCGTAGCCGGATATCGCCAACTCCGGCAGCACGATCAGCCTGGCGCCTTCGGCTGCGGCGCTTTGCACCAGCGCCTCCGCTTTCGCCCGATTCTCATCCGGCGCGTAGAGCCGCGCGCCGAACTGAACCGCCGCGGCAAGAAAGCGCTCCGTCATGTCATGCGGTGCCGCCGGGCTCATGAAGGTCGGCACAGTAGCTGGGCGGCACCTCCGCATCCTCCGGAATCGCACCGACTTTCTTCAGAAGAGGCACATCCGCAGGCGCCGGGCCGCCGACGCTCACGATCCGTGCGCCGCGATCGGCATGGATGGCGTGTTTCACGCCCGCCGGCACATGCACAACGCAGCCCGCGTGAAACGGCGTGCTGGTGCCGTGTGTGTGATCGACCGCTGTCCCCTCGCCCTCAACGATGAAGATCGTATCCTCCGAATGAGAATGGATGTGGGGTACGTTGGCCTCGCCGGGCTCAAGCACGACGTAGTTCATGTTGGCGTTCCAAGCGCCTGTCCCCGGCCACACGATGAAACGCGCGTCCTTGGAGATGAGCGGCAATCGCAGCGTGGGATTGTCGCGATGGAAGACACGGATGCTCATCACTCCGCCTCCGCCATCTCAAATTGCGTGTAGAGGTCGGGGTCGGCCGGCACCGGTCCGCCGATGAGCCGCATCCCGCCGTCATCGGCTTCAAGCCGATAGCGATCCTGCGCATCGATATGCACGATCGCCCCGTCGACAAGCGGCTGTATTTCATCTGTCTCAAGATCACGCACGCCGCCGGTGCCTTCGGCCACGTAGTAGACACAGTCAGCCGCGTGACAGAGGTCGACCGTTCGGTCGCCGGAGTGAAGCTCAAGGATCTGAAATGTTCGGTAGCGAGCGCCGTTGCCTGGCCACAGAACGACCCAAGCCGCGCCGTTCCCATCGATCAGGGCTATATCTTTGCGGTTTACAGCGCTATCGATCACTTGCACGGTTTTCGACGGGGTGATGGACATCCAGCCGCCCTTTTCTTATCTTGGATCAAATTTATCGTAGCTAAAATTTAACGTGGGTCAACACAGACGTGCCTGCACAATCCCCGCAGCATCGCGAATCCACACCACAGGAGAACTCGCAGTTGAGAAAAGACAGCGCGGCTGAGCGGACACCGGACCTGAACGAGAATGCCGCCCAGACGCTGTTGACGATCGGCCGCCGCATTCGGGAGATTCGCAAGGCACGCGGCATGACCTTGCAGGCACTGACCGACAAATGCGGTCTGAGCTCATCGATGCTGAGCCTGGTTGAACGTGGGATCGCATCCCCTTCGATCGGTTCGCTCATCGTGGTGAGCGAGGCGCTCGGCACGACCATGTCGGAATTGATCGGCGGCGGCGACGAGGAATCGAGCAAGATCGTCACCCGCGCCGAAGACGCCAAGATCGTTGAGACCGAAGCCCATGTGATCCGCCGGATGATGAAGGAGGATCGCACGCGCGGTATCACCGTCGCCATCAACGAATACGCGCCGCGAACCGGCAGCAACGAGAACCCGCTCCAGCATGAGGGCTATGAATATGGCCTTGTCCTGGAGGGCCAGCTCACCGTCGAGGTCGACGATGTCAGCCATGTGCTGAATGTGGGCGATCTGATCGCTTATCCGTCGCGCCGCAGCCACCGTATCTGGAACAACGGCGACAGCGTCGCGCGCACCGTCTGGTTCAATCTTTCGCGCGAATAAGAGCCCTTCGACTGCCGCGCTGAACGCCCGACCCCCGGAGCCTTTTCACGTCTTTGACGACAACAGCAGGGCGTTTCCGCGGCAGCGGGCCTGAGGCTGCCGCGTAGCCCGGACGAGGCGAAGCGCCATCAGACATGGTCGCCGCCACGTGTAACCCTCCCCTTGAGGGAGGGTCGAAATCGGTGAGCCTCGCGAGCCGATTTCGGGGAGGGGTGAGCGGTTGAGCCGCAGCGGAACGACGCTCACCCCCTCCCGGAGTTTGCGTCGGCTTCGCCTTGCAAACTCCGACCTCCCCTCAAGGGGGAGGTTAACATGCTCTATTCACGCAGCCAGGCATAAAGCCGCTGCGGCGTGACGGGAAGCTGCTGCACCAGGCCGGGCCGTTCCAGGGCATCGTCGACCGCTGAAGCGATCGCGGCGCCGACAGCGTTGATACCGGCCTCGCCCGCGCCCTTCACGCCAAGCGGATTGATGGGGCTTGGCGCATCCTCGCGAACGATTGTCTCGACCTCCGGCACCTCCTGCGCCGTCGGCATCAGATAATCGGCGAAGCTCGCGGCGAGCGGCTGGCCCGCCTCGTCGTAGACGAATTCCTCGTAGAGCGCGCCGCCGATCCCTTGCGCGACGGCGCCGACGATTTGGCCCTCTACCAGTGTCGGATTGATCGCCCGTCCAACATCGTAGGCCACGATGAAGCGCTCAATCGCCACGCCGCAGGTCGCCGGATCGACCCGCACCTGCGCCAGGTGAATGCCATAAGGATAGGTCATGTGATCGCTGACAAAGGTCGCCTCGGCGCCAAGGCCGCCGTCCCATGCCGCCGCAATCTGCGACAGCGTCAGCGTCCGCTCGCTTGCCGCGTGGTGCACCTTTCCGCCCGCATAGGACAGCGACTCGCGCTCGGTCTGAAGAAGCGTTGCCGCCACGTCGAGCGCCCGATCAATCAAAGCATCGGCGGCCATCTTGGTCGCCGAGCCGGTCATGACCGTGGCGCGGGTGGCGAACGCACCCATGCCTTTCTCAATCAGCGCCGTCTGGCCGTGCACGACGTCGATCCCGTGCATGCCGATTCCGAGCGTGTCCGCGCAGATCTGCGCCATCGCGGTTTCAATGCCCTGCCCGATCGACGCCGCGCCGGTGACGACCCGAATCCCCCCCTCAGGCAGCACGCTGATACGCACCAGATCATCCGGTCCGAGCCCGCTCTTCTCAACGAAATAGCCAAGCCCGACGCCGACCCGCTCGCCGGCCCTGCGGCGATCAGCCAGGCGCTCCTGCAGATCGTCCCACGAGACATGCGCGCACAGGCGCTCAAGCAAATCGTGGAACAGACCGGAATCGTAGACGACATCCGTCCCCAGCGCGTCGAGCCCGCGGCGGAACGGCATTTGCGATTCCGGGACCAGATTGCGCTGCCGCACCTCTGCGCGATCCAGGCTGAGACGCGCGGCAATGGCGTCCATCAGCCGCTCGCGCGCAAATGTGCTTTCGTAGCGCCCCGGCGCCCGATAGGTCCCCGCCGGCGTCTTGTTGGTGAGCCGGACATGCCCGCGCACGCGATAGGCCGGGATGAGATAGGGCCCCGGCAGGAGCGCCGCCGACAGGTCGGAGACGGTCGCGCCGTGCGTGCGCACATAAGCGCCCTGGTCGGTGAAGAACTGCGCGTCGAGCCCGAGCACACGGCCCTCGGCATCCACTGCGGCGCGCAGGCGATAGGCCTGATCGCGGCTGTGATTGGCGGCGACGAGATGCTCGCGCCGATCCTCAATCCACTTCACCGGACGGCTGAACGCCAACGCGGCGCGGCACACGAGCACGTCCTCCGGATAAAGCTCACCGCGAATGCCGAAGCCGCCGCCGACATGACCTTCCGAGAGCTGCACGGCGTCGAGCGGCAGCCCAAGCATGCGCGCAATCTGCCCGCGATTGTAATGCGGCACCTTGGCCGCGCCGTACATGGTGACGGTTCCGCCGCCTTCTCCCGGCACGGCGAGCGCACCGCGCGTCTCCAGCGGCACGCCGGTATGGCGCCCGACGCGGAGCTCAATCGCCACCTCATGCGCTGCGCCGTTGAACGCGGCGTCCACATCACCGACGGCCTTTTGCAGAACGGCCGGCTCCGACATCAGCTCCGGGGACGTTTCCGGCGCGAAAGCGACCGGCTCAGCCGTCGCATCGAGATGCGGATCTTGTTCGTCGATATCGCAGAAGACCAGCTCGGCGGCATCTTCCGCCTGCTGCGCGGTCTCGGCGAACACGACGGCAACCGGATCGCCGACATAGCGCACATAGTCGCGCGCCAGGCACCATTGCCGATAGGGCTCCATGCCCTCAATCCGCGTCATGCGAAAATCGATCGGGACAAGATCGCCGAGATCCGCCGCGGTCCAGATTGCGACCACGCCCGGCTGCACGGCTGCGTCCTCGACATCGACCTCCAAAAGCCGACCGAAAGCCAGCGGCGAACGCACCACGCGCATATGAAGCTGATCGGGGCGATTGAGATCGGCGACGAATGCGCCTGCGCCGGTCAGAAGCGGGCGGTCCTCGACCCGCCTCTCGCGCGCTCCAATCACGCTCATGGATTGGGCGCGGGCCGCGCCTTTGCGCGCATAATGTCGGCGGCCGCGCGCACGGCCGTCAGGATGTTCTGATAGCCAGTGCAGCGGCAGAGATTGGAGGCGATGAGGTCGCGCAGCTCCTCATCATCCAAGTCGGGATTTTCGCGTAGCGCCCCCAGCGCCAGCATCAGAAAGCCGGGCGTGCAGAAGCCGCATTGAAGGCCGTGATGCTCCCAAAACGCCTGCTGCAACGGGTGAAGCGTGCCGTCCGGCTCCGCCAGGCCCTCCACAGTCTCAATCTCTGAGCCTTCCACCTGCACTGCGAAAACCAGGCAGGAGCGCGTGGCGCGGCCGTCGATCAAAACCGTGCAGGCGCCGCACACGCCATGCTCGCAGCCGAGATGCGTGCCTGTCAGCCCGCAGGACTCGCGCAGCGTGTCGGCGAGGCTATGGCGCGGCTCCACATTGACATGGTGGACCGTGCCGTTGACCCGAAGCGTGAGGTCGCGCGTGTCGCTCATGCGGCTTTATCCTTGGCGTCCCGAAGCGCCTGCCAGATCCGGTCCGGCGTTGCAGGCATGGTGTTGATGGCAACGGCGAAGGGCGCCAGCGCGTCATTGATCGCACCGATTACGGCCGCCGGCGCGCCGATCGTGCCGCCCTCCCCCAGGCCCTTGGCCTTGGTCACGGTCGCCGGCGAGAGCGTTTCCATGTGGTGGATGTCGATGGGCGGAATCTCAAACGCCGTCGGCACGGCGTAATCGGCAAGCGACGTGGTCAGAAGCGTTCCGTGCTCGTCATAGACGAGCTCTTCGTAAAGCGCATTGGCAATACCCTGCGCCACGCCACCGGCGATCTGCCCGTCGGCAATCAGCGGATTGATGAGGCGGCCGGCATCCTCCACGACAACGAACCGGTCGACCCGCACGCCGCCGGTCGCCGGCTCGACCTCCACCTCGGCAATGTGGCACGCATTGGAGAACGTGCCAGCCGGGTCATAAAACGCCTGCTCCTTCAGCCCCGCCGCGAGATCGGCGAACAAATGGCTCTTGTGATGAAGCGCCCTGGCGATGTCGGCGATGCGCATGGTGCGGTTGGCGCCCTGCACCTTGGCGAGTCCGTCAGCGAGTTCGATGTCGTCGGGTGCGCATTCCAGCATCTGCGCCGCGGCGATACGCAGCTTCTCCGCAACCTTGTCAGACGCCATCTGGCTGGCGCCGCCGGCAATGACCATGGAGCGGCTGGCGAATGTGCCCCAGCCATAGGGTGTTGCGTCGGTATCGCCGGAGACGACGCGAACATCCTCCGGCGTGACGCCAAGCCGGTCGGCGGCGAGCTGCGCCAGCGCCGTCTTCAGGCCCTGGCCATGCGGCGACGCGCCAATGGCAAGCGTCACCCGGCCGGACGGGTCCATTTCGCAATCCACCGTCTCGTAGCCTGGCACGATTTCCATCATGCGCGCGGCGAAGGCCGGCGTGCCGTAACCGCTGCGCTCGGAGAAGACCGAGACGCCGATGCCCAGATAGCGGCCCGCCGCTCGCGCGCGCGTCTGGCGCTCACGAAAGTCCTCAAGATCGGCGACGCGCGCGGCGGCGTCCATCGCCTCGATGTACGACCCCAAATCGTGCACCAGGCCGGTCGGCGACGTGTGAGGAAAATCGCAGATGAGATTGCGGCGACGAATGTCGAGCGGATTGAGCCCAAGTTGCCGCGCGGCGCGGTCCATGAGCTGCTCCATGGTGAAAGTCAGCATCGGCCGCGACACGCCGCGATAGGGCGCCATCATTGCCGTATTCGTCGTCACGCCGCGCGAGCGCACCGCGTAATGCGCGATACGATAGGGCCCCGGCAGTTCCGCAAAGGCCATCAGCGGCTCCACCCCGCATGTCACCGGATAACAGGAGAACGCGCCGACATTCGACAGAAGGTCGGCGTCCAGCGCCAGGATCCGGCCATCGGAATCGAAAGCCGCTTTGGCGCGGAAGCGCTGATCGCGCGCATGCGATGCGCCAAGAAAATTCTCGCGGCGATCTTCGATCCAGGCAATCGAGCGCTTCAGATGCCGCGCCGCCCATACCAGCGCGACATATTCCGGGAAGAGCGACATTTTTTGCCCGAAGCCGCCGCCGACATCGGGGGCGACGACCCGGAGATCGGATTCCGGCATGTTGAGCACATCGGCCAGGCCGGTGCGAAGCATGTGCGGCATCTGCACGGAGGCATAGAGCGTGACGCGGCCGCTGCCGGGATCAAACGCCGCCACGCCGCCTCTTGCCTCAAGCGGCATGGCGGATTGCCGCTCCGAGCGCAGCTCGACCTCCACGATTGCGGCAGCCGCGTCGAACGCCGAATCCACGCCCTCGCCGCGAAGCTGCCCCTCCACGAGCACGTTGCCGGGCGCCTCCGGATGAACGGCGCGTGCGCCGTCCGCCAGCGCATCCTCAAAGGTGAGGATCGGCTCATCCGGCTCGACATCGGCGAAGACCTGTTCCGCCAGGTCTTCAGCGGCGGCGCGGGAGTTCGCCACGGCGATCGCCACCGGCTGACCGGCGAAGACGACACGGTCGCCGGCCAACACCGGCTGCGGCACGCGCTTGTAATCGGGACGGTTCAGGATGGCCTCGATGGCGCCGACGCCGAACAAATCCGCGGCAGTGAAGACGAAGCTGTCCGGGACGTCGATCGGCGGCACCTCAATCTCCGTGAGCGCGCCGGCGGCCAATGGGCTGCGAACGAATGCCATGGCCAGCGCGCCCTTTGCCCGGTCGGCGACGAATTGGCCCCGCCCGGTCAACAGCGCCGGGTCTTCAAGTCTCGGCAGGCGGCGACCGACCCAACTCATGTCGGAGCGGCGCCGCGCGCCTCCTCTGCGGCCTGAGCAAGAGCGCGCTCCAGAAGCGCACCGGCGAGGTCGCGACGATATTCGGCGGAGCCGTGAATGTCGCCGCGCGGGCTAATCTGATCGCGCGCCATCTGGCCAGCCGTAGCGAATGTCTCAGGCGTTGCCGGCTGGCCGACAAGCGCTGCTTCGATTGCGTCCATGCGCAAGGCGCGATCGGCCACACCGCCAAGCCCCACGCGGGCGGACCGGATCGCGCCGCCCTCAAGGTGAAGCGCGGTCAGCGCCATGGCCAAGGCGAAGTCGCCCTTGCGGCGCGCAAATTCTACAAAGCCCGTGCCCGTTCCATCAGGCAGCTTCGGTATGGTGATCCGCGTCAGGATTTCGTTCGGCTCAAGCGCCGTGGTGAAGCTGCCGCGAAAGAAATCGCTTGCCGGCACGTCGCGCGCGCCGCCGCTGCTTTCCAATCGCATGGTCGCATTGAGCGTCGTTGCCACAAGACACCATTCCGCCGCCGGGTCGGCATGGGAGAGCGAACCGCCGAACGTGCCGCGCTGGCGGATCGGATAATGCGCAATGTGGCCGACCACTTTGACGAGAAGCCGCCCGAGCGCGCCGTCCGAGACCGGCTTGTGAAACGTGGCGTGGCGGGTCAGCGCACCGATCGACAGCGCATCGGCGTGTTCCTCAACGCCTTGGAGCGCCTCCAGGCCGGTGATATCGATCAGAGTCTCCGGCCGCGCCAAGCGGAAATTCATTGCCGGAACAAGGCTTTGACCACCGGCGAGCAGCTTGCCGTCGTCGGCGTTGTCCGCCACGAATCGAAGCGCCTCAGCCAGATTCTCCGGTTTGAGATAGGCGAAAGCAGCCGGCTTCATGATTTAATCTGTTCAAACAAATTTCAGTATACCTAGCGGCTAACGCCCGACCTGTCCACCGAACGCAATGCGTAGATCGGCCCCGCAGCCCATGCAAGCGGTGGCTGAGGCCTGTCGCGCCACTGCGACATAGCCCGCGGCAAAGGCCGGTGCTGGCAAACGTCACGGGATCGACAATCCGTCCCCTTGCGCGCCGGCGCGTGGCCCCGTGCAAGGCCCAGTAATTGGCCCAGTACTTGGCATCGTCACGCGCACCAGCAACCCGCGACCGTTGGACGGCGTAGCAAGCGAAAGATCGCCGCCGAAGAGGCCGGCGACCTCTCGGGCGATCGCCAGTCCCAGCCCGGCGCCGCTCCCGCCGGAGCCGGCCGGCCGGCCGAAGCGCTGCAGCGCCAGCTTGCGCTGCGCAATGCCGACGCCCGGCCCGTCGTCTTCAATCTCGATCTCGGCGACCGACGATCCCTCGTCGAGCCGCCGCGACCGCACATGAACGGTCGATTGCGTCGCGCCCTTGGCATGGGCGATGACATTGTTGATGAGGTTGTTCAGCATCTCGCCAAGCAGCAATCCGTTGCCTTTGACGATCACCGGCGAACCGTCGGCGTTGAAGCCAAGGTCCATCCCGACCTTTCGTGCGGCTTCCAGATGATCCTGCGTCACGGAGCGGGCGAGCTCCGTCATGTTGACGGATTCGTTCATGCCGTCGGCCGTCGCCTCCTCCACCCGCGCAAGAAGCAGAAGCTGAGACAGGATGCGTTCAGATTCCGACACCGCAGAAGCCGCCGCCGCAAGCGCCGCCACCCGCGATTCCTCATCATCGGCCCGCCGCGCCAGTTCCAGCTGCGTGCCGATGACGGCAAGCGGCGTTCTGAGTTGATGGCTGGCATTGCCGGTGAAGCGACGCAGCGCCGACAGCGCGCCGTCAAGCCGCTCCATGAATTGATTGATGGCAAGCGTCAGCTGCCGCACCTCGACAGGAACGCGATGCGTGATGGGATGCAGATCGTTCGGCATGCGCCGGCCGATCGCGCCTTCCAAGTTCGTGAGCGGACGAAGCCCGAAACCGACGCCGAGCCAGACCACAAGCACCGCCACGGCGATCAGTGCGGCGTGCCTGACGCTCGATCGGGCAAGAAGCTCCTGAGCCAGCGCTCGCCGGCCGCCGGTGGTCTCAGCCAGAAGGACGCGATAGCCGACCGACTCAAAGGCGCCTGTCGCCGCGCCGGTCAAAACCGCCAAGCGAATCGGCGCGCCCTGAAACGCACTGTCATGAAAGGCGAGACTGTCGCCCGCGTCGTTCTCAGGCGCAATGAGCCCACGATAGCCGGTCAGGAACACGCCGTCGGCGCTTTCTACGCGATAGAACACCCGGTCCTGTGCGGCCGACGTCAACATGTCGAGCGCCACATAGGGGATATCAATCTCAAGCTCGCCGGAATCGTTGACCACGACCCGTTCCGCGATGGCAAGGATCGACCCGGCCAAGACGCGATCCAGCACCTCGTTGGCCGTGTCGCGCGCCTGGCGATAGGCGTCGGGCAGCGACACGGCCGTCACCAGAAGCAGCGGCGCCAGAAGCCACAGCATGAGCCGCGCCCGCAACGATCGCGGCGCAAACCTCACGGCACGTCGCCTTCGTCGACTTGTAGCGTGTAGCCCAAGCCTCGCGCGGTGAGGATGCGAAGTCCGGTCGGTTCGATGCGGCGGCGCACGCGACTGACATATTGCTCAATCGCGTTGTCGGAGATGTCCTCGTCGAAGGCGGCCAGGCTTTCGCGAAGCTGCTGTTTCGAGATGACCTTGCCAGGACGAAGCGCGAGCATCTCAAAAACGTTCAGCTCGCGCTTGGGGAACTCAATCGGGCTGCCGGCAAACACGACGCTGCGTCCGTTGACGTCGAACGTGACGGGACCGAGCGCGATCTCGCTTTTTCGCTGACCGGCAAGGTTGCGGAGCGCGACCCGCACACGCGCCTCAAGCTCGGAGACCTCAAAAGGTTTGGTGACGTAATCATCTGCACCGAGATCAAGGCCTCTGACTTTCTCGTCCAATGCGCCGCGCGCCGTCAGCACGATGACGGCGGTATCGAGATTACGCCCGCGGATCGTCTTCAGGAGCTGAAGCCCGTCAATGTCGGGCAGGCTGAGATCGAGCAGCACAAGATCGAACGCGCCGGCCGCGAGCGCCGCCAAGGCCGATTCCCCGTCGGCGGCGACATCCACGCTGTGACCGGCGTCGCGCATGACCCGGCTCACCCCGTCGGCCAGCACTGTGTTGTCTTCGACAACCAGCATTCTCAAAGGGCCGTCCTCCCATTGGGGAGCATATTCGCTCATGCCGCGAATCTGAAGTTCGCATGCTTTGCAGCCTTGTGAAGAATGCAGCCAGCGGCACATACTGAAAGGCGATGCTTGATATTCGCGCTCTTGTCGTCTTGTGCTGCCTCGCGCCGACACCGCTTGCTGCGGAATATTATCCGGCCGTCGATGGAAGCGAAGAAGCCGTCATCGTCTACAGTTCGCTCGACGAGGCGCTTGCCCGGCCGATCATCGACGGTTTCCAAAAGGCCAATCCGAGCCTCGCCGTCGATTATCTTGAGCTTCAGACGCTCGAGATCCACGAGCGCATCATCGCGGAGACCGACAACGACGAGCGGACCGCCGATCTGGCGTTCTCCTCAGCGATGGACCTTCAGCTGAAGCTCGCCAATGACGGCTATGCCCGCGTCATCTCAGGCGACTTCTCCATGCCGCAATGGTCAGCCTGGCGGAACGCCGCCTTCGGGGTCACCTTCGAGCCGGCGGTGATCGTCTACAACAAAGCGGCCTTTCCAAACGACGATCCACCCAGGACCCGCGCGGCGCTGGCCGGCTATCTCCGTGACGACGCCGCCAACATCCGCGGCCGGATCGGCACCTACGATATTGAGCGCTCAGGCGCCGGCTTTCTCTTCCTGGCGCGCGACGCGGAGCATAATCGCGACATCTGGGATCTTGTGCGTGCCATGGGCGGTGCTGGTGTGAAGCTCTATTCCACCTCCTCCGCCATTCTGGAACGCGTCGGGGATGGACGGTTCGTCCTCGGCTACAACATCCTCGGGTCCTATGCGCAGAACTGGGCGGTGAACAATCCGGACCTCGGGATCGTGATGCCGGAGGACTACACCGTCATCATGACCCGCGTGGCGTTGGTGCCGCGGGCTGCGGCCAATCCGCAACTGGGGCAACGCTTCCTGGAATACCTCCTGTCCCGCGACGGCCAGGAAATCTTCTCCACACAAGCGCGCATTCCCGCCCTTCACCCCGATGTGGAGGGCCGCGAGACCGCGACCTCCGTGCAAGGCCTGCTCGGCACCAGAATAAGACCGGTCCGCGTCGGCCCCGGACTGCTCGTCTATCTGGACCAGGTAAAGCGCGAGCGATTGATCCGTGCCTGGAACGAAGCGCTGACGGCGCAATAGAGCATGATCCCGAAAAGTGGGCACCGGTTTTCGGATAGGAGCATGCTCCAGCAAAGACACATGATCCCGAAAAGTGGGCACCGTTTTCGGATAAGATCATGCTCCAGAAAAAGAGCCCGGTTTGGTTCGATCGGAAATGCATGAGGATCGCACCCCTTGTGCAGTGCAGCGTCAGGCTGATGTCAGTCTGATGTGATTTGATGACCGGTGCCGTGCCACGCCCGGCCACGCGGCGGCGGCACACCGGAACAACAAACAGCCAAGTCGCATGGGAGAGAAACATGTCCACAACACTTCGCACCTTAGGCCTTGGGACGGTATTCGTCGTCGGCCTCACCGGCGCCGCAACGGCTGCCGAGTGCATTGCCCCCGCCAATCCCGGCGGTGGTTGGGATTTCACCTGCCGTCAGATCGGCAAGATCATGTATGACATCGGCGTCGTCGATAATCCCGTGCAGGTCACTAACATGGCCGGCGGTGGCGGCGGGCTGGCCTATGGCCACGTCGTCAACGAACGCCCCGACGACGAGGACCTGTTTGTGGCGGCCTCGCAAGCGACCGCGACCCGCCTCGCGCAGAACGCATATGGCGGCCTCACAGCCGACCAGGTCCGTTTTGTCGGAGCAATCGGCGCCGATCCCGGCGTGATCGTGGTTGCCGCAGATTCAGAGTTCCAATCGCTCAATGACCTGGTCGACGCCGTGAAAGCTGATCCCAAAGCCGTTGCGTTCGGCGGCGGCTCGGCCGTGGGCGGCTTCGACCACCTGAAAGTCCTGCAGGTTCTGAGAGCCGGCGGCTTCGATGACATCCGCTCCGTTAAATATATCGGTCTGGATGGCGGTGCCGACGCGATCACGCAGACGGTCGGCGGCTTCACGCAGGCGATGACCGGCGACATGTCGGAGATCGTCGGCTTCCTGAAGTCGGGTGAGGTCCGCGCAGTAGCCGTGCTCACGGAGGAACGGGTCCCCGGCTTTGAGGATATCCCCACCGCACGCGAACAGGGCATCGATGTCGTCGCCGTCAACTGGCGCGGTCTCTATGTTCCAAAGAACATTTCCGACGAGGCGTTCCAGACATGGGCCGACAAGCTCCAGAAAGTCGCCGACAGCGACGATTGGAAAGAGGCGATGGTCGCCAACGGCCTCGCCCCGTTCACGAAGGTCGGGAACGACTTCCAGCAATGGGTCGACGGCGTCGTGGCGTCCACTGAAGAGCTGTCGCGCGAAATCGGCGTGATTCAGTAGTGCGCTCCGATCGGGTCCTTGGTCTGGTCGTCATTCTGGTCGCGCTCGCCTACATAGCGAGCGCGACACAGATACAGGTCAGCTTCCTGTCTGACCCGGTTGGCCCCAAGACCTTCCCCATCCTCATTGGCGCCGCTGCAGCACTCGCCGGCGGCGTCATGGTCTTCCGCCCGGACGAGGAGCCGGATTGGCCGGCCCTTGCGACATTGGGTGCGCTGGGCATCTCCGTCGCCGTCATGGTGGTTTACGCCTACAGCCTGAAGCCCTTCGGCTTCCTGATTCCAACGACGATCACGGCCGGAATCCTGAGCTACCAGATTTCGCAACGACCTTTGTTCTCCGTCATCACCGGAATCGGCCTGTCGATCGGCTTGTTCTTCATTTTCCGCTTTGCGCTTGGCCTCGGGCTCGTCCCGTTCCCCAAGGCGTTTTACGGATAAGGTGCGATGGAGCTGTTTTCCAACCTGGCAGTCGGTTTCAGCGTAGCGCTCACGCCGGCCACACTCATGCTGGCGGTCTTTGGGTGCTTTCTCGGCACTATGATCGGCTCGCTGCCGGGCCTGGGGCCCTCAAACGGCGTTGCGATCCTGATCCCGTTGACCTTTTCGCTGGGGCTCGACGCCACCTCGGCGCTCGTCCTCATGACCGCCGTCTATTACGGCGCCATGTATGGCGGCCGGATTTCGTCGATCCTGTTGAACATCCCCGGCGACGAGCCGGCGCTCATGACGACGCTCGACGGCTATCCCATGGCCAAGCAGGGCCGCGCCGGCGACGCTTTGGTGATCTCAGGCGTGGCGTCTTTTGTCGGTGCGTTTCTGGCGACCATCGGATTGATGCTGCTGGCCCCCATATTGGCGCGCGTCGCATTTCTATTCGGCCCGGCGGAATATTTCGCCCTCTACATCCTCGCCTTCAGCACGCTTGGCGGCGTCGCTTCGAACAACCAGGCCAAGGCGGTTCTGGCGTCGTGCATCGGGCTGGGCATCGCGATGATCGGGCTCGACAATTCAAGCGGCCTGCCGCGCTTCACCTACGGCAACCTCCATCTCATGGACGGCGTCGACTTTTTGGTGGCCATCGTCGGCCTGTTTGCGGTTGCTGAGGTCTTCTTCTTCATCGAGAGCCACGGCAAGAAATCCTCCATTGGTGTCAAACTCGAAAAAGTGACAGTGCCGGTGCGCGATATCGTTGCCAGCACCTGGACGATGCTGCGCTCAACCGGCGTCGGCTTTGTCGCGGGCGTTCTGCCCGGTGCCGGCGCCTCGTTGGGCAGCTTCCTGGCCTATATGTCGGAGAAATCGATCGCCGGCCCCAATGGCGGCTTCGGCACCGGCTCCCCCAAAGGGGTCGCCGCGCCGGAGGCCGGCAACAACGCTGCGGCCGGCGGCGCGCTGGTCCCGATGCTGACGCTTGGCGTGCCCGGCTCAGGAACGACGGCCGTCTTGCTGGCGTTGCTCTTGACGCTCAACATCACGCCCGGCCCGACGCTCTTCACCGAGCGCCCCGAGGTGGTGTGGGGTCTGATCGCCTCGCTGCTGATCGCCAATTTCGTTCTGCTGGCCATGAACGTGCCCATGGTCAAGATCTTCGTGCGCGTGCTTCAGGTGCCGCCAGGCATCCTGCTTCCCGGCGTGACCATGATCTCGTTTGTGGGCATCTTCTCGCTGTCAGGCAGCTATTTCGATCTGCTTTTGATGGTCGCCTTTGGCGTGCTCGGCTATGTCCTACGCAAGATGGACGTGCCGACCGTGCCGATAATTCTCGGTATTCTCCTTGGCAATGCGATGGAGGATGCCCTGCGGCGCGCGATGGTGCTGTCGGACGGCGACCCGTTGTTCCTGCTGTCCTCGCCGATCGCCGTCGGGCTTTGGGTCGCGGCGATCGCCGGCTTTGTCGCACCCATGTTCCTGCGCCAGTTCATTCGTAAGCCCCAGGCGGTCACCGATTGACGGCCGGCTCAGAACAGGAAGCTACGCCATTCCAATTTGTGAGCGTCATTAAAGCGCTCGGACTAGCCGGAATTGGCAGTGTCGGCGCGTATCTCCTGTCGTTCCCCGCACCTTTCCTGACCGGCTCCGCTATAGTGGTGATCGCAGCATCGCTCGCCGGTCAGCACCTTTCAGTGCCGGATCGTCTGCGCGACGCCTGCTTCGTCGTCATTGGGATGTCGATCGGCGCCGGCGTGACGCCGGACGTCTACCGCGCGGCCCTGACATGGCCACTCAGTTTCGCGATCCTTGTCGGCGTGCTGATCCTGATCATGGCGGCGGGAAGCGACGCTTTGGCGCGGCTGTGGCAAAGGGACCGCATGACCGCAGCGCTTGCCGCCACACCGGGACATCTGAGCTACGTATTGGGCTTGGCTCTCCAGACGCGAAGCGACGTCAAATGGGTGGGCGTCGTGCAGAGCACGCGTGTCGCCGCGCTGACCCTCATCGTGCCGTTCACCGTGGTCCTCCTCGGCCTTGAACCGAGCGCACCCGGGCAATCGGCTGAATCCATGTCGCTGCTCATGCTGGCAACGACGCTGGCGCTTGCGGTCGTCGTTGGCTTCGGTCTGAGAAAGATAAGAACGCCGGCCGCCTTTCTTCTCAGCGGCATGTTCGTATCAGCAGGCGTTCACCTTTCAGGATGGACTGCCGGCCAGGTCCCGGCATGGCTGTCGTGGCCGAGCTTCGCAATCATGGGAGCGCTCATCGGCACGCGTTTTTCCGGCATATCCCACACTGAACTGCGCCGTTCGTTGGGTGCGGGTTTGGTCCTCACAACGACGGCCTTCGTAATCTCGGGGCTCGGCGCGTTGAGCGTCGCCTATTTCATCGGATTGCCGCCGGCGCTCGTGCTCGTGGCGTTTGCGCCGGGCGGCGTGGAAGCGATGGCGGCGATGGCCATCACGCTCGGCCTGGACCCGGCTTATGTCGCCGCGCACCATGTCTTTAGATTGCTCGTGCTCACAGTCCTGGCGCCCCTGGCGCTGCTTCTCGTTGGACGGCTCGGCGGCGGGCCGCGCGTCTAAAGCCGTCGATTGCGGCGGACGCTGCAACGCAGCCCCGAGGGTAACGGAATGAAGTCACATATCGTCACGGTTCACCCGGAAAAGGACCGCCTGCCTCGCGAAGAGCAACTGGCTTGGAAGATCGCCGAAGTGGCGGCCGACAAGGTCCCCGTCGACGGCGACGTGGCGGAGATGGTCATCAACCGGATCATCGACAATGCGGGCGTCGCGATGGCGTCCGTCAATCGCGGACCCGTCGTTACCGCCCGCGACCAGGCGCTGGCGCGAGAACAGGGCAAGGGTGCGACCATCTTCGGGCTACCGGCGTCTCGGAGCTTCAGCGCGGAATGGGCGGCTTGGGCGAACGGCGTCGCGGTGCGCGAACTCGACTATCACGACACGTTCCTCGCCGCCGATTACTCACACCCCGCCGACAATATCCCGGCCGTTCTGGCTGTGGCACAGCAGGCCGGAAAGAGCGGCGACGACCTGATCCGCGCCATCGCTACGGCCTACGAGATACAGATGAACCTGTGCCGCCGCATCTGCCTGCACAAGCACAAGATCGACCACGTCGCGCATCTTGGCCCATCGGTGGCCGCGGGCCTTGGCACGCTTCTGAACTTGTCGGTCGAGACGATCTACCAGGCAGTGAACCACGCCTTGCATGTGACCACCGCCACGCGCCAGTCGCGAAAGGGCGAAATCTCATCCTGGAAAGCCTTCGCTCCCGCGCACGCCGGTAAGCTCGCTATTGAGGCGGTCGACCGGGCTATGCGCGGCGAAGGCGCGCCCGCGCCGATCTATGAGGGCGAAGACGCGGTGATTGCCTGGATGCTCGATGGTCCCGACGCGCGCTACGAGGTGCTGCTGCCGGAGCGAGATGAACCAAAACGCGCCATCCTTGAGAGCTTCACCAAGGAGCACTCGGCTGAATATCAAAGCCAGGCCCCGATCGACCTGGCGTTCAAAGTCGGCGCGGCGATCGCGGAACAAACGGGCGACGACTGGGACAAGGTCGCAAGCATCGTCTACCGCACGAGCCATCACACCCACAATGTGATCGGCACCGGGTCGAACGATCCGCAGAAATTCGATCCGCATGCGAGCCGCGAGACGCTGGACCATTCCATCATGTACATCCTGGCGGTCGCGCTTCAGGACCGGCGATGGCACCACGTGGATTCCTATTTGCCGGAGCGCGCCCGCCGCGCCGACACCGTGCGTTTGTGGCAAAAAATCGCGACAGAGGAAGCACCGGAATGGACGGCGCGCTATCACGCGACCGATCCGGCCGAAAAAGCCTTCGGCGGTGAGCTTGTGATCACTTTCGCGGACGGCACGCAGCTGCGGGAATCAATTGCAGTCGCCAACGCCCACCCGCTCGGCGCGCGGCCATTCGACCGGCCGCACTATGTCCGAAAATTCAGGACGATCGCCGGCGAGGCAGTTGGCGAGGCCGAAGAGCGGCGGTTCCTTGAGGCAGCGGAAGGCCTGGCCGGTATTGCAGCCGGCGGCCTGGCGTGCCTCAACGTGGAGGCAACGGCAACGGAGCTGATCTCAAACCCGAACAAAGGCATCTTCTAATGCTCTTCTCTCAACGTGATGGCACAGAAAAACGTGCGCGGCTGCGCGCGCGTCTGGCTGAGGGGAAGATCGTTCGCGCGCCCGGCGCGTTCTCGCCGCTGGTGGCCATGGAGATTGAGAACAAAGGCTTCGAAGCCGTCTACGTGTCGGGCGCAGTGCTGTCGGCCGACCTCGGTCTGCCGGATATCGGCCTGACGACCCTTTCAGAAGTCGCCGCCCGGGCAGAGCAGATCGCTCGCGTGACCGACCTGCCGACGATCGTCGACTGCGACACCGGCTTCGGCGAGCCGATGAGCGTGGCGCGCGCAATCCGCACGATGGAGGAGCGCGGCATTGCCGCCCTTCACCTGGAAGACCAGGTCAATCCGAAGCGCTGCGGCCACCTCGACGGCAAGAGTGTGGTGAGCGCGGCGGAGATGATCCGACGCGTGAAGGCGGCCGTCGACGCCCGTCGCGACGCGAACCTCCTCATCATTGCGCGAACCGATGCGCGGGAGATTGAGGGGCTCGACGCCATGATCGAGCGGGCCAACCAATATGCCGAAGCGGGCGCCGACATGATCTTTGCCGAAGCGCTGCACAATTCAGACGACTGGCGGCGTGCCAAGGCGGAGATATCCGCACCGCTCCTGGCGAACATGACCGAGTTCGGCAAATCCGAGCTGCTCTCAGCTCAGGAGCTGGAGGCGCTTGGCGCCAGCATCGTCATCTACCCCGTCACCATGCTTCGGATCGCCATGAAGGCTGTCACCGGCGCGCTTGAAGAAATCGGCGAAACCGGCACTCAGCGCGACATCATCGACCGCATGCAGACGCGCCAGGAACTCTACGACCTCCTGCGATACGCCGAGTACAACCGCTTTGATCAGGGCATCTACAACTTCCGGCCTTGACGCGGCGCGTCACAATCTGTGAACGAATCCTGATGCCGCTCCCTCAGCTTGGAGCGCAGCACCCACATAAGGCGAAGAAGAGTTTCAGGCAGCCCAGGTATGATTGCCGAGACGAACGTTTACGATCTCCTGGTGATCGGCGGCGGCATCAATGGATGCGGCATTGCGCGCGACGCCGTCGGGCGTGGCTATTCCGCCTTTCTGGCGGAGATGAACGACCTCGCCAGCGGCACGTCCTCCGGCTCCACCAAGCTCGTCCACGGCGGGCTGCGTTATCTGGAATTCTACGAGTTCCGACTGGTTCGCGAGGCGCTCAAGGAGCGCGAAGTGCTGTGGTCGAACGCGCCGCACATCATCAAGCCGCTCCGCTTCGTGCTTCCGCATCACAAAGGCCTGCGGCCGGCCTGGTTCCTGCGGCTGGGGCTCTTTTTCTACGACCATCTCGGCGGCCGGCGGCTGTTGCCGCCGACGCGCACGCTTGACCTCTCCCGCGATGCGGCCGGCAAGCCGCTGGCGCCGCTTTATTCAAAGGCCTTCGAATATTCCGATTGCTGGGTCGACGATGCCCGCCTGGTGGTGCTCAACGCGCGCGACGCTGCCGATCACGGGGCAATCGTGCGCACCCGCACGGAGGTCGTGGGCGTAGCTTGGGAAGACGACACTTGGGCCGTGACGCTCCGCGATCGCATGAGCGCTGAAACCTACGCGGTGCGTGCGCGCATGCTGATCAACGCCGCCGGGCCGTGGGTCGACAATGTTCTCTCACGCGTCTCCGGGCGGAATGACGTGCGCAATGTGCGCCTCGTCAAAGGCAGCCACGTCATCGTCAAGACGCTTTTCGACCACGGCCGCTGCTACATTTTCCAAAACGCCGACGGCCGCATCATCTTCGCCATTCCCTACGAGGACGACTTCACGCTGATCGGCACGACCGACGAGGACTATCAGGGCGACCCGGGCGATGTCGCGATCACCGAGACCGAGACCGCCTATCTCTGCGCGGCGGCCAGCGAGTATTTCGTGCAGCCGATCACGTCAGATGATGTGGTCTCCACCTATTCGGCCGTGCGGCCGCTCTACGACGATGGTGCGTCGCGGGCGCAGGAGGCGACGCGCGACTATGTGCTGAAGCGCGACGCCACGACGGAGAGTGGCGCGTTGCTGAACGTCTTCGGCGGCAAGATCACCACCTACCGCAAGCTTGCGGAGGCAGCGCTTGTGGAGATTGAGGCCGTGCTTGGCCGGCGCGGCGACACTTGGACCAAGGCCGCGCCGCTCCCCGGTGGAGACTTCCCCGTCGGCAACCTTAACGCCCTCATAGACGACCTCCGCCAGACCTATCCTTTCCTGGAGCTCACTCATACGCGTCGCCTGGCGCGGCTTTACGGCACGACCGCGCGCGACATCCTTGGCAGTGCTGCGCGCCTTGACGATCTCGGGCGCAGCTTCGGCTTCGATCTCTACGAGGCTGAAGTGCGTTATCTGATGAATAAGGAATGGGCGATAACCGCTGAAGACGTGCTGTGGCGCCGAACCAAATGCGGGCTCAGGCTTACGGCATCGGAGGCCGAAGCGCTTCAGGCCTTCATGGCATCGCACCGAAGCGACGCATCGGCCGCACAGCATGTGGATGCTGGCTAACCTACGCCTCTAAGGGCCTGTTTCGCGAATTCAGCCGCCGCGTTATTTCAGACAGACGCGACCAGGTTTGGAGCGTGAGGGGCAAAGCCAGCGCGCTTTCCACGAACTCCCAGGAATAGCTGATGATGGAGAAGATCGTGCCCACGGTGCTGACAAGCTCCGTCGTCGCGAACCAGAGATTGAAGAGGATCAGACCCAGAAGCACGACGAAGATCGCGCCGTAGAGCACGGCTTCCGTATCCGACAGCCGAACCTCCAGACCACGCAGGCGCAGGAGATGCGCAAGCGTCGGCTTCGCCTCGCGCCGCGCCAGGATGCTGACTTGCCTTTCGGTCTGCTGATTGAGCGCGCCGTTCAGCCGATAGAACCGCCGGTGAAACAGCGCGTAGATAGCCGCCATGGCGACGGCCGCAACGCCGCCCGCCAGCGCAAGGACGGGCGAGAAGGCGTAGAGGATGACGACCGAGATCAACAACTGAACGCCGGCGGCCATGGCCTGAGGCAGGATCTCCTCCAGAAAGTCCACCAGCTCCCGCCCCATACCGAGACGCGCGCTGAGCGCCGAAACGGGCAGCTTCGCGGACCGGGCCGCCTGGGCCTTGCCCAACTCGACTCGGATGGTGCCATAGACCCTCGTATCGTAGATGCGGCGGGCGACGGCGATCACGATCAGCGCCGCCATCAGGCCCGCCAATTGCCACAGCTCCTGCATGCCTCCCGCCAGCAGGCCGTCGATGGCAAAGCCGATAAAGAGCGGGATCAAGGCCAAGAGGCCGGTCTCGCAAAGGATCACCGCCCAAGTCAGGGAGACCCGCCAGCGGAACACGCGCAGGAGCGTGGCGATGGTCAGCTCATGGCCGGTCAGCATGATGGTCCACCAGTCATGGACGACGCGGTCTGAGGTTTGGGCCTGACAAGCGCGATGACGTCCTCGGCAATGGCGATCAGGACCGGCACGAGGATGAGCATCAGCGCCGTTCCAAAGAGCTCTCCGAAGGCGAGCGAGACCGCCGCCGGGATCAGGTATTGCGCCTGCTCCGACGTCTCGGTGAGGAGCGGCATGAGGCCGATCACGGTCGTCGCAGTCGTCAGGAAGATGGCGCGGAAGCGGCCGATACCGGCCGCATGGAGGGCCTCCGAAACGCCATCGCCGGCGCTGCGCGCCTGATTGTAGCGCGTGATAATGACGAGGCTGTCGTTCACGATCACGCCGGTCAGCGCCAGCATCCCGAAGAAGGAAAGAACCGACAGCGACACGCCCATGATCATATGGCCGATCGCTGCGGCGACGAATCCGAACGGAACGATGGCAAGGATGACGAAGGGCTGCCAATAGCTCTTCAGCGGCACCGCCATCAGCACATAGATCAGAACGGCCGCCAGAATCAGCGCGTTCACCAGGCCGCCGCGGATATCGCCCATCTCCTCCAGCTCGCCGGCCGCGATGACCTGCACACTGGGATATTTAGCGGCGAGTTCCGGAACCAATTGGTCAAACAAAGCCTGACCCACCTCCTCCGGCGCCACGAGACCCCGGTCGATGGAGGCGGAAACAATGTTCATGCGCTTCCCGTCGCGGCGGGTCACGGTGCCGGACGCATATGAGCCCTCAATCTCGGCCACGATCATGAGCGGCACCCACGCGCCGGTGGTGCTGCGCAGGCGGGTCTTCATCAGGTCATCAATCGTGTCGCGGGCGGCACGCGCATTCTGCACGACCACGCGTATCTCGGCGCCGTCGCGGCGGATTCGGGCGACCTCCGACCCGCCGAAGCCGTCGCCGATCTGAGCCGCCAGGGTCTCAGCCGTGAAGCCGAGATTGCGGGCCTCCGGCCGCAGGCGCAGTCTCAGCTCCGGCTGGCCACCGTCGAGGCTGTCGCGAATGTTCGATACACCCTCAAGCGCCGCCAGAAAGCCTCGCGTCTCGCCGCTCGCCTGACGCAACAGATCAGTGTCCTTCGACACCAGCCGAATCTGGAACCCGCCCGCCAGCGCCTCAGAACCGATGAACTCAAGCTCGGTGGCGCCCTCGGCCAGCCCGACGCGTTCGCGCCATTTGCGCACGACATCGAGGATCGGAACGTCCGGCCGTTCGGCGACCGGCAGCATCTCCGCATAGATCAGTGCTCCACCGGCACCGTCGATGATGGTGAAGAATGTCTGGATCGGCGCATTGTCCATGCCCGCACGATCGCGCAGCTCTTCGTTCAGCGCGCGACCGGTGCGCTCGATCCTGTCGATATTGGCTCTGGTCAGAGCAAACGGCGCGCGGGCGTCCATCTCAAGACTGACGGTGATCACCTGACCCGGCACGTCGGGAAAAAACACGGTCGCGACCTTGCCCTTGGCGATCAGCCCCAATCCCGCGATGGCCGCAGCCACGAACAGGACGAGCACGGCGTATCGGTGATGCAGCGATCTAACCAGCAAGGGCCGGTAGATGGTGTCGCGGAACCAATTCAGCCCCGCCTGGGCGCCGTCCTGCACGCCGCCCCAGAGACGCGCCGGCAGATGGCGTCGGTCTTCTTCAAGCGGCACGCCGGCCAGATGCGCCGGCAGAATGAACTTGCTTTCAATCAGCGAGAAGATGAGTGCGAAGATCACGATGCCGGAGAAGCTCGCCAGCACCTTACCCAGAGGATTATCGATCAGGAGCATCGGATAGAACGCCGCAATCGTGGTCAGCACGCCGAAGATTGTCGCCACGGCCACGCGCTCCACGCCCCGTTCGGTGCCCCTGATCGGGTCCCTGATCTTGCGCCTTTCTTCAAATACGCTTTCGCCGACCACGACCGCATCGTCGACCAGAATGCCAAGCGCGATGATCAAGCCGAAGGTGGTCACGTCGTTCAGTGAATAATCCACCCATCTCGAACCGGACACCGCAAGCGCGCCCATGACGGAGATTGGAATCCCCATCGCCACCCAGAACGCCAGGCGGACATTGAGGAAGATCGACAGCATCAAAGTGACGAGCAGCAATCCCTGCACGCCGTTCGATCGCAGAAGCGCCAACCTCTCGGAGATGTAGCCGGCGCTGTCGCCCCACACGCTGGCCTTGATGCTGGACGGGAGTTGCCGCTCAAAATCAGCAACGACGCGATTCACAACGCGGCTGATGTCCAGAAGGTTCTCCTTCTGGCCAACCAGAATCTCCATGCCGATGGTGGGCTCGCCGTTGAGGCGGAACAGAAAATCGCCCTCCAGAAATCCGTCCTTGATGGTCGCAAGGTCGCCCAGCGGAACTTTCGATCCGTCAGGTCGTTCGATGACCGGCAGCGCGGCGTAGTCGGGCGCATAAAGCGCGCGGTCATCGGCACGCAGAAAGATGGTGCCGCCATCGGTGCGCAATTGCCCAGCTTGAAAGTTCAGCGAGTTGGCCTGGATCGCCGTCGTCACGTCGGCGACGGTCAGGCCATATTGGCGAAGCTCTTCAGGGTCGACGTCGATGCGAAGCTTGCGCGGAATCAGGCCCCAGATTTTCAGGCGCGACAGCTCCGGCTCAGCCAGAAGCTCTTCCTTCAGCCGCTCCGCAACGCTTTGCAGCGTGGCCGGGTCGGCGGGTCCGTAAAGGTTCACATAAAGGGCCGGAAAATCGTAGCCCGCCGCCTCGATGACCGGCCGGCGAGCCTTGGTCGGCAGATCGGTCAGGCCGTCGATGCGAAGACGCACGCGGTCGAGCACGGCCTGGAGTTTCTCGCCGCCGGCGCGGCGGACCGAAACGCTCGCAACGCCGTTGGTGGATTGCGAGGTGATGCTGCGGACGCCCTCAAGCCCTTCAAGCGCCTGCTCGATCTTCTGGGTCACCAGTTCGTCGACCTGCTCGGCGGTCGCGCCGGGATATTCAACACTGATCTCGACGCTCTCGGGCGGCACGCGCGGAAACCCCTCGATGCGGATCGAAAACGCAGTGAGCACGCCCAGGAACAGGATCAACGCCATCAGAAGATTGGCGGCGACGGGATTGCGGATGAACCAACCGGTCAGCGCATGCATGATTTAACGCGTCGCCTCTTGCAGCGTGACCCGCTGACCGGGAAGGAACGACGCCAGCGGCGTCTTCGCGACACGCCAGGGGCCGGAGCCTTCCGGTGCTTGGATGACGAGCGTGCTGTCGGTGCGGAACAGGATATCCGGCTCAACGCGGACGAGCAGATCGCCCGCATCCACCATCCAGACATGGCCTGCCCGGCTGAGCGCAGCTTCGGGAAGGCTCAGTGTGTCGGCGATCGCACGCCCGGCGAACTCCACCCGCACGAAGTCTCCCGCGAGGATGCCGTTGGCCGGCTCGCTCACCGTGAGGAAGATGCGCCGTTGGCGCGTGTCTTTGTCCAGGAACCCACCGGCTTGACGAATGCGCGCCTCCCCAAGCGGCGTCCCGTCGCGGTGAAACAGTCTCGCTTTCTTGCCGGCGATCGGATGATCCATCAGCGCCCAATCGGCCTCACTCATCTCGACGATCAGCTCGTATTGGCGATCGTCCGACAGATGCAGAAGCGGCTCGCCTGCGCTCACCGTCTGGCCGAGGCTTGCCATACGCCTGACGATGAAACCGGAGAACGGCGCTGAGACCTCCGTATCGGCGAGCTGCCGCCGCGCAGCTTCCAACTGCGCCTCCGCGGAGGCCAATGTGCGCTCCGCGATACGCAATTGCGGCAGCTTCAGCGCGAGTTCATTGGGCGGCGCTGTGCCGTCGCGCTCAAACTGCAGGCGCGCAAGCGTCACGCCGTTCTCCGCATGCCAAAGCGCCAGCTTGGCCTCTTCGAGGCTCAGTTCGGCAGCGGCAATTGCGGTTTCATATTGTGTCTTCTCGATGGAGAATAACGACGTGCCGGCTTCGACGCGTTCGCCGGCAAGCGCCGCATCGTGAACCTTAGTGATCCGCCCAGACACGGCGGCGCGGATTTCCGCATCCCATCGCGGGCGCAATTCGGCAAAGACTGAGATCCTTGCGGTCGCCTCAGCCGGCGCGACCTCAAGGACCGAGGCGATCGGCGCGGACGTTGAGGTGTCCGCCAAGGTCACATCTGCATTGTCCTCCGCCGCAAACAACACGAGCACGACCACAGCCAAGATCACCAGGGACAGGCCGAACCACAGCCATTTCCGCCGGGGCGCCGGCATATCCTTGGCGGACATATCTCTGCCGGACGTGTCTTTGACGGCGGTCTCTGGGATAGAACTTTCGAGCATTTCGGCTCCGCTCTCGGCCGGTAGGCGAGCGACAGGCCCTTGCCCTGCTCGACGTGGCGTTATATATGATGAACGATCGTTCGTTCAACAAGAAAGTTGAGAAGATTGCCGGAGAAACCGACAGAACCCGAAACGAAGCGCGAGAAGGCGGCGGCTGAGCGGCGCGAGAGGATCCTGGAAGCGGCAATCATGTGCTTCCTGGAAAACGGCTATCACCAGACGGGTGTGCGCGACATCGCCAACCGCGCAGGAATAAGCCTCGGTAATCTCTACAATCACTTCCCCGGCAAGCACGACGTTCTGGCCGAGATCGCAGCACTGGAGCGGTCCGAGCTTGAACCCTTCCTGAAGTTGCTGGCGAAGAATTCCGCCGCGCCGGTCGTCCTGGAAAAATTCGTGACGGCCTACGCGAAGTATCTAGCTGTGCCGGAAAACGTCATCCTGACAATCGAGCTCACTAGCGAAGCGATCCGCAAACCCGATATCGGCGCGTTGTTTCTTGCCAACCGCAATGAGCTTGTGACGGCCTTGGCGACTGTCATCCAACGCGGAATCGCCGACGGCGATTTTCGCAGCATCCCCGATCCGCGCCACGTATCGCAGATGATCATCGAGTTGATCGAAGGCAGCGCCTATAGCAGCGTGCTCGGCGGCGCTTCCAAGCGAAAGATCATTGGCGGCCTGAAGGATTTCATCTTCGCTGCCGTACGGAAGAACTGAGCCGGCACACTCGGCCGCTCAGAACACAATGCGGACCCGGGACGTGCCCGGGTCCGCATAGATGTCAGCCGTTCTTTGGCGTGCTGAACACGTTGATCGGCGGCAGCGTTCCGGTGAACTTCTCCACGTCCGCCACGGCCGTGTGGCCGCAATTGCCTTGCGCCAGGCTTGACGTGCCGATGTCGACGGTGAGGCAGTTGACGTCGCCATAAGAGTCAAGCGTGCCCGGAGCTCCCGGCTCCACAGGATCGTACCATCCCCCCTCGTTCACCCGGATCACGCCGGGTCGGATGGCGTCCGTCACCTTGGCGCCGACCAGGATTTGGCCCCGATCGTTGAACACGCGAACGACATCGCCGTCTGAAATTCCGCGAGCAGCCGCGTCGTCGGTGTTGATCAGGCAGGGCTCGCGGTCGGCGATCGTGTAGGTGTCGCGGAGCTTGGTACCGCAGAGCTGCGAGTGCAGGCGGCCGCGCGGATGACTGGTGGCCACATGCAGCGGGTATTTCGCGCCCGGCCCGTCCAGGCGCTCCACCGGCTCCATCCAGGTCGGATGCGGCGGGCAATCGTCGTAGCCCATCTTCTCGATATTGTTGGAATAGATCTCGATCTTGCCGGTCGGTGTACCGAGTGGCTCAAGCAGCGGGTCCTCGCGGTAATCCTGGTAGCGCACGAAGCTGCGGCCGGCCTCGCTGACCGGGAATTCCACAAAACCCGTCTCCCAGAATTCGTCGAAGCTCGGCATGTCGATGTTCTTGGCTTGCGCTTGCTTCTCCGCTTCGCCGTAGAACTCCATGATCCAGTCCATCTCCGACTTGCCCTCGGTGAACTCGCGCCCCTTGCCGAGGCGCTCGGAGATGTCCGCGAAGATGTCGTAGTCGTTGCGCGCTTCGAACAATGGTTCGACGACCTGCTTCATCGCGATGATCGCCTTCAGCGAATAGTCGCCATATTGCTCAATGTCGTTGCGCTCGTAGGACGTGGTGGCCGGCAGCACGATGTCGGCGAAGCGGGCCGTTGCGGTCCACTGGAAGTCCTGGACGATAACCGTCTCGAACTTCTGCCAGGCTTTGACCATGCGGTTGCGGTCCTGGTGGTGGGCAAACGGATTGCCGCCTGTCCAGTAGGTCATCTTGACGTCCGGGAACGTCTCGCGCTTGCCGTTGAAGTCGAACTCGCCGCCGGGGTTCTCCAGCATGTCGACCACGCGGGCGAGCGGGATCGACGCCGCGCCGCTCTCAGTCAGCCACGCCGCGCCTTCCACCGCTGTGCCGCCATCGGTGATGCCGGGCAGGACCGGCCCGTTGGCGCCGGGCGAACCGCCATTGGAATAATGGTAGCTCAAGCCGAAGCCACCACCCGGAAGCCCGATCTGACCGAGCATGCTGGCCAGCACGACCAGCATCCAGTGGCGCTGTTCGCCATGGTGCTGGCGCTGCAGCGACCAGCCGCTGGCGAGCATCGTCCTGTTGTCGGCGAAGCGCCGGGCCAGTTCCTTGATCGTGTCGGCCGGAATGCCACAGATGTCGGCGGCCCATTCCGCCGTTTTCGGTGTGCCGTCCGATTCGCCGGTCAGGTAGGGCAGGAACTTGTCGAAGCCGAACGTATATTCGTCGAGGAAGTCGGTGTCGTGCAGGTTCTCCGTGTAGAGCGTATGGGCGATGCCGAGCATCATCGGCACGTCGGTCTGCGGCTTGGGCGCAATCCACTCCGCGCCGAAGAAGTCGCAGCTTTCGTTGCGTACCGGATCGATGAAGATCACTGGCTTGCCCGTCGCCTTGAAGTCCTCCATTCCGGCGAAGCCGCCATGGTCGGGAATGATCCAGCCAATCTGGTTAGTGACCATCGGATCAGCACCCCAGAACACAAGAAGGTCGGTGCTTTCCACGATCACCGGCCAAACGGTCTGCTGCTCGTAGACCTCCAGCGTTCCCATGACGTGCGGCATGATCACTTGTGACGCGCCGGTGGAGTAGTCGCCGGAGCTGTTGACGAAGCTGCCTTTCAGATTCAGCATCCGCCGCATCAAGTTCTGGCAATTGTGCAGCTTGCCCGGGCTCTTCCAACCATAGGAGCCCGCATAGGTGGCGGCCGGCCCGTAGGTCTCCTCCACCCGCTGCAGCTCCTTCACGACGAGGTCAAGCGCCTGGTCCCAGCTCACGCGCACAAAGTCGTCCGCGCCGCGGGTCTCGACATCGGCGCCCGGCCCCTTCTCCAGGAAGGCTCTGCGCACCATCGGATATTTGATCCGGGTCGGCGAATAGACGGAGTCCATAACGCCTTCGAGCTGGTGGCTCGGATGGGGGTCGTTTTCCCATCCGCGCACGCCCGTCCAGCGGCCGCCCTCAACTGTTGCTCTGAAGGCACCCCAGTGCGAGGCCGAAAGCACCTCGCCATCCATTACTGCGGCTTGAGCCGCGCCGCGCACCAACAGGGACGGCGCCACAGCGCCGAGGACGCCGGCGGCGGCTGTGCTCCCCAGAAACTGCCGCCGCGTGAGATCAAGCTTCGAAGTCCGCGCATTGTTGATTGGCATGATGCTACCCCGGTCGTTGTCGACAGCGGCCGGCTCTCGATCCGGCGGCCCGCAGTCTTTGGTGTCCGATAACCTGCGATGCGCGGGCGATTAGCACGGGGTCGTAAATGCGGTTTCGGCCGGTTTTTAACGGGCTGTGAAAAGATGTAACCGAGATGTAAACCGAGCGAGGCGCGCCGCAATTGCTGAGCTAACCGAGGTGACGCGCATCCTCATGGAGGAACGCCGCGAGGCTCTCCGCCGCCGCTGCGTAGAAGCCTGAGCGATCGGCCTTGACGCAATCGTCACGGAAGTCGCCGACCCAGGACATCAAGCTCTGGTCCAGAAACCATTGCTGGCGGCTGATCGATTCGTCCGTCGCCTCCGACCGGTCGGCCAGCTCCGCCATGATGGAGAGTTGAACGGCGAGGTGATCGGGCGGCTCAGGAAAGCCGTCCGGCACTTTCAGATCCAAATCTTGAAGAAACTCCGCGGCGCGGGCGCTTGGCTCCTGGAAGAGGCGGCCCGTGTCGCTGACATAGGCCGATTCATAGGGCGGTGCGGAACGCCGTCCCGCAACGCCCAGAAAGAGCCTGGAGAACGCTCCCGCCAAATCCATCGCCCGCGTGGCCAGATCCTCAGACGGGGCAGTCTGCCTGCGTATCTGCACGACAACCGGGGCTAGCGTGTCCCACCGGCCGAGCTCATTAAGGAGCGCCCTGCCCTCGTCGGAGCGGTAGGCCGACAGCATCTCCACCGATGGCTCACGCGCAAAAAGCGCCGCGAACCAACGATAGATGAACGCCCGCTCCGCGTCGGACAAAAGATCCTCCGGCCCGGACGGAGCGTGATCTTTGGTGGGCGCGTCGCCCTGATTAACCGCCGGCATGCTCTGCCCCGCCGGTGTCGCTGGCGTGGAACTGAAGGTATTTCTGCAGGAAGCGATATTGCTGCTTGTCCAGCGTGATGAAGCGGGCCATCGCCTTGAGATTGCCGATCCATTGGTTGGCCAGGAAATGGTCAGGCGGTGTCAAACTATGACAGGTCGAGCAGCTGGCGTTGTACATCTCCGCGCCGTAATCCCACAGCCTGTCCAGGTCGGAGACCATGTCTGCGCGCGTCACCCAGAAATCCATGCTGACCTGATGCCAGGTCAGCTCCGTGTCGCTGTCATATTGGGTGTCGTGCCGCACGATCTGGTCAGTCGCCGAGCTGTCGAGGGCAACGGAGAAGATGCGGCGCCCCATCAGCGCGTAGATCACGCGGTCGACCTCGTCTTGCTGCCAGCCCTCCAGCCGGACTTTGAGCGCATCCCCGTCGCGCTCAAGGACGGCGAGTTCCGTCGCAGGTAGCAGCTTGCCGACATCTTCCTCGCCCGCCTCCGCTTGATCGGCAGTCAGGAAGACGGGCTTCTCCGCAATCGTATAGAGCGTATCGGCCTTGGCGCCCTCGTCCTGCGAAAAGGCCTGCAGCTCCTCGTACATCAGCCTGTAGCCGGTGGAGAGGTCGGGGAGCTTGTGGGCAATCCCCTTGTGGCAGGCGATACAGGTCTCGCCATTCTCCATCCCCTCCTGCATCCGCACGGAGGCCTCGTCGCTCTGCATGTGAAACGCCATGGCCTCCCAGGTGTGACAGTTCCGGCATTCCTGGGAATCGTTGGCTTCCATCTGAGCCCAGACGCTCTTCGCCATCTCGGCGCGATGGGCCTCGTATTTCTCCTTGGTGGAGATGGTGCCGAGAAAATGGTGGTAGAGCTCGTTCGTCGCGTAGACCTTGCGCACGAACTTGGAGACCCAGGGCTCCGGGACGTGGCAATCGGAGCAGACCGCCCGTACGCCGGATGCATTCTCGTAGTGAATCGTCTCTTTGTATTCCAGATAGACGTTGTCGTACATCTCATGACACGAGATGCAGAAATCCATCGTGTTCGTATATTCCATGAACGTGTTGAAGCCGCCCCAGAAGATCACCCCGGTGAAACCGCCCACCACGAACAGCGGGCCCAGGCCCCAGCGCGTACTTGGACGCCAAAAGAAGTTCCATGCGCGCCGGAACATAATCGATCCCTTCTGAGGCAGCCCAAGAATATGGGGCGGGCTATAGCGGCGCGCTGTAAACTCGCTAGTCGGGTTTCATGAATGGCTTGTAGAATGATGTAAATGCACTGTAAACGAAGGCTCCGGCGCCCAGAGCATGATCCCGAAAAGTGGGATCCGGTTCTTGGATAAGATCATGCTCAAACAGAGAGATAGAGCCTACGGTCGATACGTACAGTGGCCCATCAAGATCACATCCTGATTGTCGACGACGAACCCGTCACGCGAACGACGCTGGCCGGCTACTTCACGAAGGCCGGTTATCGGGTCAGCGAAGCGGAGGACGGAACCGGATTGTGGGCCGCTCTCAAGGCCAGTGAAGTCGACCTGATCCTCCTCGATATCGGACTTCCCGGCGATGACGGGTTCGCGCTCCTGCGCAAACTGCGGCGCACGTCTGAGGTCGCCGTGATCCTGGTCACCGGCAAGACCGACGAGATCGACCGGATCATAGGCCTTGAGCTCGGCGCGCATGATTACGTCACCAAGCCGTTCAATCCGCGCGAGCTCTTGGCCAGGGCCAAGAACCTGATCCATCTCACTCGCGCGGCGCGGGAAGCGGATGACACCAGGTCGACGAACCGCTTCGACGGTTGGGTGCTGAGCAAGGCAAGCCGCCGGCTTACATCGCCGACAGGAGAAGACGTTCCCCTCACCCGTGGCGAGTTCGACCTGTTGGCCGCGTTGCTGTCGAACAACGGCCGGGTGATGAGCCGCGACAGCTTGCTTGATCACGTGAGCCACCGCGACTGGGCTCCTAACGACCGGACGATCGATGTCCTGGTCGGCCGCGTCCGCCGCAAGATCGAGGACGATCCCAAATGGCCGAAGCGGCTCATCACGGTGCACGGCATCGGCTATGTGTTCGTCGGGGAAGACAGCGGGCGAGCGAGCGCTCAATAAGCCCCACAGGCGCCGGTCACTTCACCAGATCGGCCGCGGCGCTCTCCCTTAGCGCCGCAACTGAGCGGTCGACATCATCCTGAATAGCGTCGAGCGCTTCGGCCATACCGGCTTGTTCGGCCGCGCCGGCCGCCTTCTCAAGTCCGCTGGCGGTGTGTCTTAGGCGCACGAGCCCGACATTCCCCGCAGCGCTCTTGAGAGAATGGGCGAGGTCGGAGAGCCGCGCGAGATCGCCGCTCCCTGCCGCTTGGCGAATGGCGTCCAGGGTGTCCGGCGCGGACGCGCAGAAGGTCTCAACGATCCGTCGCGTGCGTGCCTCGCCCAATTGCTCGCTATGCTCCAAGATCACCGACCGGTCCAGGATGACATCGCTTCCGTTCGGGCTCGCTGCTCGGCCTGTGGAACGCCCGCGCGCTTTCACCAAGCATCGACTGATGGCGCGATTGAGCGATGACGGGTCAAAGGGCTTCTCCAGCACCCCGTCGGCACCGGCCTCAAAGCAGCTCTCCTCCTCCGTCGTGGCGAGGTCGGCGGTGAGCACGAGGATCGGAACAGACGCGGCCACCGGATCGCTCATGGAGCGGATGGCCCGAATGGCGTTAAGCCCGCCCATGCCGCGCATCCGGACATCCATCAGAACCAAATCAACGCCTGCATCGGTCATCGCCGCCACCGCGGCTTCGCCGGTCTCCACGACCGTGACGGAATGGCCATGGTTCGACAGGAACCCTTCCGTGACCAGCCGGTTGACCTCGTTGTCTTCAACCAAAAGCACACGCAACGCCGGCAAGTCGGGTGCCTTCACCGGCTCCGGTCGAAGCGTGGCGTCGCCTTCCGCCCGCACCAGCGGCGCGTCCAGCCAGAACGTGCTGCCCTCGCCTTCCTGCGTCTCATAGCTGAGCTCCGCCCCGATGGCGGTCGCAAGACGTTTGCAGATCGCCAAGCCAAGACCTGCCCCTCCGGCGGGGTTCGCCTCCGTGGCGGCCGTCGGCTGCATGAAGGGCTTGAAAAGCGTGTGCCGCACCCCCTGAGATATGCCGATCCCAGTGTCGGCCACCGCATACCGCACAGCCGATTCCCTCAAGCTTACCGACAGCGTGACCGAGCCGGCGGGCGTGAACTTCACGGCATTTGTGAGAAGGTTGAGTAGGATCCGTCGAATCTTGGGATGGTCGCCGCGCAATCGATTCGGCACCGTGTCCTCAATATGCGTGGAGATCGCCAGGCCTTTATTCGCCGCCGCTGTCGCGACGATGCCGATGACCTGCTCCGCCATGTCCCGAAGATCGAATTCGCCTTCCTCGACTGCGACGGCTCCGGCCTCGATCTTTGAGTAATCCAGAACATCGTTGACCAGGGCGAGAAGCACCTCACCGGACGAAACCAGGGCCGCAACATAGTCGGATTGCCGCTGAGCGAGCGAATCCTCCTGCAGCAGGCGGCCAATGCCCAAAATGCCGGTGATCGGCGTTCTGATCTCGTGGCTCATCGTGGCCAGGAAGGCGGACTTGGTCCGGTTGGCCGCGTCGGCCTCGTACCTTGCGCGCTTGTACTCCGTGACATCAGACAGGATCAGCACACGGCCTACGAACTTTTCGCTGATGTCGAGCAGCCGCCGCGTCTTGACCACGAAGTCGCGCCGACCGTGGGCGGTTTCCAGGCTGCGCTCAAAGCTCTCAGGCTGCGCTCCTTGTTCAATCAGTCCATCCAGCTGACGCTCCAGCAGCGGATAATCGTGCTTGGCGTAATAGCCTTGGCCGGGGATCGGCGACTGGCTGAACAGTGCAGCCGCAGCAAGATTGAGGTTCTCCACCTGCCCCCGGTCATCGACAAGGATCACCGGATCGCTGAGGCTCTCGAAGATCGTCAGGTATTTGTTCTTCTCGTTGGTCAGCTCGCGGTTCTTCGCCTGCGTCTCTTCCAGCTGCTCAACATCTCCGACGGCGAGCCATTCCGAACAGAACGCGATCTCGACATGGTCGAAGAACCTTTCGATGAACAGCCGGTACCGCTCCTGGTCCTCGGTCGCGTATCCTTGCTCGACGACGAGATCGAGATAGGCCTGTCTGTAATACTTGCACAGCCCCAGGAACATCTCGATGGGAACGCCGCGTTCACGGTGAAGCCGCGCTTCAATGACAGCGAACGCGGCGATCGGCTCTTGCGCGTAATCAGCGCCCGCAGTCAGCTCAAGCGGCCGGTCGGTCTGCCGCTCCAGGACCTCCAGCATCGGTTCTGAGAAGCCGCAGATCGACTCTCTCCACGGCTGTTCCAGCGTGGAGCTGTAACCGGTGTAGCCATGCCGCTTGGCGTAGGCCAAGACGCGCGCGACAAGCCAACCCTCGTTGGTTGCGATGAGGTCTTGCAGAGATTTCATCTCGCCTGTGGTCCGTCTCCGGCGAACTGCGACCTTAGACCTTGAACCGACCAAGAACCAATCGAAACCGCCTCGCCCAGTCGCGCAAAACGCAGCCTTACGGCGCAAGACCACCCGTGCGAGCTTGTATACGCACAGGGCGAGTTGCTGCGATTTGTTGTACGCTGCGTCTGTGAGTAGCTGCGCGCTACTTAGCCGCATGGGGAGAGACGCCCGGATGGCTCGGAGCTCAATACGGCCGCGATGATCATCGCCAACATTCTTTCCGGGCCCGCCTTCGATCGGATCGAAGGCCCCAAGGAAATCGCCATTGAGGGCGACCGCATCCTCGTCAGCGACACTGACGCACCGTCGGCGACCTTGCTGGCAGCTCCGGCTCTGGTGAACGCCCATGATCATGGCTACGGCATCGCCACGCTCGCCTGCGGCGCACCGGATGACGCTCTTGAATGCTGGATACCGGGTCTTGCCAACCGGCCGGAGACCGATCCGGAGTTGGAGGCGAAGGTCGCGTTCGGCCGTATGGCCCTTTCAGGCATCGGCACAACCGTCCACTGCCACAATTCGCTGCGTCGCGATCGCATCGCCGATGAGGCGCGAGCGGTTGCCGCCGCGGCTGATGCTGTCGGCCTGCGCGTCGCTTTTTCCTGCCCGATCACAGACCGCAATCCGCATGTCTATGGCGACCCCTCGCCGCTTGCCGAATTTGGCTACCCGCCGGAGCTCCTGGAGGCTGCCGACTTCGGGCCCTCAGGCGCCGAACAGGTCGACAATGCCCTGGCGGTTCGCGATGCCCACCAATCGGACAGGTTCAATGTCCAGCTCGGACCCATCGGGCCGCAATGGTGCAAGCTTTCGACGCTTGAGAGGATCGCCGAGATTTCCGCCAGCGAGGACATGCGGATCCACATGCACCTCCTGGAGACGGAGCGTCAGCGACAATGGCTCGACCACGAATGGCCTGAGGGGCCGATCCGCCGCCTTGACGCGATCGGACTTCTTTCGCCACGCCTGACGATTGCGCATGGCGTCTGGCTGCACCCTGACGAATGCGAATTGCTTGCTGAGCGCGGCGTCATTGTGGCCGTCAATACGTCGTCAAATCTGCGCCTGCGCTCCGGGATTGCGCCGGTCGCAGCTTTCATCGAACACGGAGTGCCGTTTGCGATCGGCCTGGACGGCGCGGCGTTCGACGATGACCAGGATGTCTTCCGCGAGTGGCGGCTCTTTGGCCGGCTGCAGAGCGGCATGGCGCTCACAGACCAAATGCCGCCGGCGCGCATCCTTAAAGCCGCATTCGCCGACGGATACCGCGTCTTCGACGGACAGACGGATTACGGCGTGCTCCAATCCGGATCATCCGCCGATCTTCTCGTCCTTGACCTGGAGCCAATGGTCGCCGATCGGCTGAACAGCGGGACGTCGCTTCTTGATCTCGCCTTTGCGCGGCTCGACCGCCGGCACGTCAAGCATTTGGTCGTCGCAGGCGAAGACGTTGTCCGTGATAGAAAGCTGTTCGGTTTCGATTTTGACGCCGCCAATGCCGAACTCATCGCGCAGGCGCGCTCGTCCGGAGGCGACGACACCATCGCCAAGTCCGAGGCGCGCCGCGAAGCAATTCGCTGCTATTATCGCGACGGTCGCCACATGCGGACGTAAATCGACCGTCATTGAGCCATCGGAAATCGCCGACCTCATCGTCTGACTGTACGGCCCGGAGGCGAGCTATGTCACCGGCGCCAGCGTGGACGTCACCGGTGGCCTTCAGCCGGGGACCTGCCGCATTCCCGCCGCGCGCAGCGTAAGAGCCGGTCAGGCCGGCCAACGCCGCTGAAGGGCGCGCCGAGGCTCTTTTTGGGCTGCGGGCCACAAATTGAGTATTCGCCCTGCGACAGGGCCCACCAAACTGTGCTTTCAACAAGCCTTGCGATTTGAGCCAATTTGGCAAAACTAGCCGATCGAAAGAAATATCCCAGGGAGTTCAAATGAGTACTTTAGCAAAAGCCGTTTTGGCATCCTTAGCCGCCGCCATCGCAATTCCGGCAAGCGCGGAGACACTTCGGTGGGCGCGTGCAGGCGACGCGTTGACGCTCGACCCGCATTCCCAGAACGAGGGACCGTCTCACACCATCCGTCACCAGATGTATGAGCCGCTCATCATCCGTGACACGACGGGCGCCTTCCAGGCGGCCTTGGCGACCGAATGGGCCCCAAGCGCAGATGACCCGAATGTCTGGGTGTTCAAACTGCGCGAAGGCGTCACGTTCCATGACGGGGCGGCCTTCACCGCCGAGGACGTGGTCTTCAGCTTCGAACGCGCCAAACAGCCGAACTCCGACATGAAGGAGCTTATCGGCTCAATCACCGAAGTGCGCGCAATCGACGACTTCACGATCGAGATGGTCACTGATGGGCCAAACCCGATCCTGCCGTCGAACCTCACCAACCTGTTCATCATGGACAAAGATTGGACTGAGGCCAACGACACAGTGGAGGTGCAGGATTTCGAAGGTGGCGAGATTACATTCGCCACCACGAACGCCAACGGCACCGGCCCTTACAAGCTGGAGAGCCGCGAGCCTGACGTCAAAACCGTGATGTCACGCAATGACGACTATTGGGGCCGCGACCAGTTCCCGATGGACGTAAGCGAGATCATCTACACCCCGATCCAGAATGCCGCGACGCGTGTCGCCGCGTTGCTTTCCGGCGAGGTGAACTTTCTGCAAGACATGCCGGTCCAGGACCTTGAGCGTGTGAACAGTGCCGAAGGACTGGTCGTCAAGCAGGCGCCGCAAAACCGGGTCATCTTCTTCGGGATGAACCAGGGCGCCGACGACATCGAGGCTGACAATGTGTCGGGGGCCAACCCGCTTGCCGATGTGCGCGTCAGGAAAGCCATGTCGATGGCTGTCAATCGCGACGCCATTCAGAAAGTCGTGATGCGCGGCCAGTCACAGCCGGCTGGCATGATCGCACCGCCCTTCGTCAACGGTTGGACCGAGGCAATGGACGCTGAAAGCTCCACCGATATCGAGGGGGCCAAGGCGCTCATGCAGGAGGCCGGTTATGGCGACGGATTCTCCATCCGGCTCGACTGCCCGAACGATCGCTACATCAACGACGAGGCGATCTGCCAGGCCGCGGTCGGCATGCTGGGACAGATCGGCATCACGGTGAATCTCGATGCCAAACCCAAAGCGCAGCACTTTCCGCTGATTACCGACGGAAAGACCGACTTCTACATGCTGGGCTGGGGTGTGCCGACTTATGACTCTGAGTACATCTTCAACTTCCTCGTTCACGGTCGCGAAAGCGATATCGGCACGTGGAACGGCACCGGCTTCGACAACGACGAGCTTGACGCCAAGATCAAGTCGCTGGCCTCCAACACCGACCTTCCGGCGCGCAACGCCGACATCGCCGCCATCTGGCGTGTGGTGCAGGATGAGCAGCTCTATATCCCGATCCACCACCAGGTCCTGAACTGGGGCATGGCCGAGAATTTCGGGATAGAGGTCGATCCGGAGGATCAGCCGAAGGTGAAATACATCACGATGCCCGCGATCAACTGAGCCAATCTGTTGGACGCGGTCAACGACCGGCGCGGGGGGAAGCATCGCTTCCCCCCGCGTGCACTCTGCCTTTCCGGAGTGACCTGAATGTCATTCCAAGAGGCCGCCCTTCAACAATTGGAAAGGGACATGACGCCATGACCAGAACGATCTCCGCGCTGCTCCTATCAACGGCACTTGCGCTTCCTGCGACGGCCGAGGAGTTCACCTGGGCTGTCACCACCGACCCGCAGACGATGGACCCGCACGCGGTCAATTCGGCACCCGTTCTGGGTTTTCTGAACAATGTCTACGAAGGCCTCGTCCGCCGCGGAAAGGACATGAGCGTCGAGCCTGCCCTTGCCACGTCCTGGGAGCCCATCGGTGACGGAGAAGGCTGGCGCTTTGCGCTCCGCCAGGGCGTCACGTTTCAGGACGGCGCCGAATTCAACGCCGATGACGTAATCTTCTCCTATGAGCGGGCCTCAAACGAAGCCTCCGACACGCGCAGCTGGTTTGCGCCAGTCAAGGAGGTTGTGAAGGTCGATGACTTCACAGTCGATTTTCTGACCAACGCCCCCAATCCGATCTTCCCCGGCAGCATCGCCAACTGGATGATCATGGACAGCGGATGGGCTGAGGCCAACAACGCCGCGCTACCGGACAAGGAGAACGGGAACTTCGCCACGCTGAATGCGAACGGCACCGGCGCATTTAGGGTAACCGCACGGGAGCCGGGGCTCCGCACTGTGCTTCAGCCACATGAAGGCTGGTGGGGCGAAGCGGAGCACAACATCACCAAGGCGACGCTCCAGCCGATCCAAAACCCCGCGACGGCACTGGCCGCGCTCTTGTCGGGTGATGTGGATTTCATCAACCCGGTGCCCATTCAGGATGTGGCGCGTCTTCAGGACAATCCGGACGTCAAGGTCATCCAGGGGATCGAGGCGCGGGTCATCATGCTGGGCTTCCCGCATGAGGCCGAGGCGCTGAAATTTTCCGCTGAGACAACAGACGCGAACCCCTTCGCGGATGTCCGTGTCCGCCAGGCGGTGGCGCATGCGGTTAATGTCCCCGCGATCCTGCAAACCATCATGCGGGGGAATGCCGAGGAAGTCAGCCAGCTCGTCTCGCCGGCCATGAACGGCTATTCGGCGTCGCTCGCCGCGCGTCCAGCCCACGACCCGGAAAAGGCCAAGGCGCTGCTTGCCGAGGCGGGCTATGCCGACGGGTTCTCCTTCGGCCTTAAATGCCCGAACAACCGGTATCTGAACGACGAAGCGGTTTGTCAGGCCGTCACGGGCATGCTGGCGCAGGTCGGGATCACGGCAACGCTCGACGCGATGCCGGTGCAGAATTACTGGCCGGAGCTGCGGGCCGATAATTACGATATGTACCTGCTTGGCTGGTCGCCCGGCACCTTCGACGCGGAGCATCCGATCCGCTTTCTTGCCTCCACGCCGAACGAGGAGAAGAAGCTCGGGTCGTGGAATTTCGGCGGATATTCCAACGCGCGCGTCGACGAGCTTCTGCCGATGATCCAGTCCGAGATCGACCAGGGCAAGCGGCAGTCAATGATCGACGAGGCACACAAGATCTTGCAGGACGAGATGGCCTATGTGCCGCTCTATGTGCAGCCGCTTGTTTGGGGCGCGCGAAGCAACATCGACTTGACCCAGAGGCCGGACAACTTCTTCATCCTGCGTTGGGTGACCGTCAACTGATCTCGGCGAACCAGCGCCCCGGGCTTGACCTGGGGCGCTTACACGGGCTCATCTTGAGCGTCGAAGGAGAGAGCGACAACGGCATATGCTGGCCTTCATCATCCGGCGCATCGGGCAATCGATCCTCGTCCTGCTGATTGTGGGACTGGTCGCCTTCTCCATGTTCCGCTTTGTCGGCGACCCGATCGACAATATGCTTGGTCAGGAACGGACGATTGAAGACGTTGAGCGGCTGAGATCTCAGCTCGGCCTCGATCAGCCCTTCCCAATACAATACTTCAAGTTTCTCGAAGGCGCCGCACAGGGCAATTTCGGGGTGAGCTACCGGCAGGGTCGGCCGGTCGCCGAGATCATCATGGAACGCGCGCCGGCAACGTTGGAGCTGGCCGCTGTCTCGGGGCTGTTTGCCATCGTTCTGGGGATTGCGCTTGGCGTCTTTACGGCGATCCAGCGCAATGGCGTGACAGCGAATTTCATCATGGCCACTTCGCTGATCGGGGTCTCGTTGCCGACCTTCCTGATCGGCATCTTGCTGATCTATCTGTTCTCAGTCGAGCTTGGGTGGCTTCCCTCGTTCGGGCGCGGCGAAACGGTCAGTCTGGGGGGCTGGTGGACCACTGGGTTTCTGACCGAAAGCGGGCTGAAGGCGTTGATCCTGCCGTCGATCACGCTTGGGCTCTACCAGATGACTCTGATCATGCGCCTGGTGCGGTCGGAGATGCTGGAAGTCCTGCGCCAGGACTACATACGCTTTGCCCGCGCGCGCGGCCTGCTGGACCGGGTGGTGAACTTTCGCCATGCCTTGAAGAACACCATGGTGCCGGTGGTCACGGTGATCGGCCTGCAGCTTGGTGCGATCATCGCCTTCGCCATAATCACCGAGACAGTCTTTCAATGGCCGGGTGTTGGGCTGCTCTTCATCAACGCCATCCAGTTCGTCGATATCCCGGTCATGGCCGCCTATCTCATGCTCATCTCGGTGATGTTCGTCGCGATCAACCTGATTGTGGACGTGCTTTACGTCTTCATCGACCCGCGGCTTCGGGCTGACCGGTCGGGCGCTCATTAGCGGCTGATGCGCCCATGGCCCTGACCTCAAACGTGCACGACAAGGGACGCTGGGAACGGTTCCGCGACAGCGATTTCTTCTTTGCGTTCAAGCGCTCTCCAGTCGCGCTGGTGTCCTTCACGATCGTCTGCATCCTTGTGTTCTCCGCCGTCTTTGCGCCGTGGATTGCGCCGACAAACCCATTCAACCCGGCGAGCCTGAATCTGATGGACGGCTTCACGCCGCCCATGGAGCCGAATGCCTTCACCGGCACCAGATTCCTGATGGGAACTGACGACCAAGGGCGGGATGTGTTTTCAACCATCCTCTACGGCATGCGCGTCTCACTGTTTGTCGGGGCTTCGGCGGTCCTCTTCGCGATGGTTCTGGGGATCGTGCTGGGGCTGGTTTCTGGATATTTCGGCGGCTGGACGGAGACGATCATCATGAGGATCGCCGACGTGCAGCTGACCTTCCCATCGATCCTGGTCGCGATGCTGATCTTCGGGATCGCCAAGGGCTTCACGCCTGTCGAGTACAGGGACCAGATGGCCATCTGGGTGCTGATCCTCGCCATAGGGCTTTCAGACTGGGTGCAATTCGCCCGCGTCGTCCGAGGCACCACACTCGTGGAGAAGAAGAAGGATTACGTCGCTGCGGCTCTCCTCATCGGGCGGAGGCCCTGGGCCATCATGATAAAGCACATCCTCCCAAATGCCCTTTCACCGGTCCTGGTGATTGCAACGATTTCGCTGGCGTTGGCGATCATCGCCGAAGCAACCCTCTCCTTCCTCGGCGTCGGCGCGCCGCCCACGCAACCGTCGCTCGGAACGCTTATCCGGATCGGGCAAGGGTTCTTGTTTTCAGGCGAATGGTGGATCCTCTTCTTCCCGGCCTGCACGCTTCTGGTGCTGGCGCTGAGCGTCAATCTCTTGGGCGACTGGCTGAGGGACGCACTGAACCCGAGACTCCGGTGACCCGTCCCGTCCTGTCCATCCATGACCTGTCGGTCGACATCCCGACACGCGCCGGCGTCGTCAAGCCGGTTGACGGCGTAAGCTATGGCATCGCTGCGGGCGAAATTCTCGGTGTTGTCGGCGAGAGCGGCGCGGGAAAATCGATGGTGGGCAACGCAGTCATCGGACTGCTGAGCCGGCCTGCCCATATCTCCGGCGGCGAGATCTGGCTGAACGGCAACCGCATCGACACTCTGCAAGGCGAACGGATTCGGCGCGTTCGCGGCAAGGAAATCGGCATGGTCTTTCAGGACCCGCTGACCTCCCTCAACCCACTTTTGACCATCGGAGACCAACTGGCCGAAACGATCCTGACCCATTTGCCAATCAGCAAGGCGGAGGCGGAGAAGCGCGTCGTGGCCGCGCTGGAAGAGGTCGGGATACCCGGTGCAGCAGAGCGGATCGACTCTTATCCGCACGAATTTTCCGGCGGCATGCGGCAACGCGTCGTCATCGCACTGGCGCTTTGCGCTGAGCCGAGCCTCGTGATCGCCGACGAGCCGACCACGGCACTCGACGTCTCCGTTCAGGCGCAGATCATATCGCTCCTCAAGCGTCTCTGCCGCGAGAGAGGTACGGCAATCATGCTCATAACCCACGACATGGGCGTGATCGCAGAGGCCGCAGACCGCGTCGCGGTGATGTATGCGGGGCGATTGGCGGAGCTTGGGCCGGTGCGCGATGTGCTGCAGCAGCCAGAGCACCCCTATACGCACGGGCTGATGACCTCCACCCCGCTCGCGGCGATGGATCAAAAGCGACTTCACCAGATTCCCGGCGCCATGCCGCGGCTGAGCCACATGCCGGAGGGATGCGCGTTTCATCCGCGCTGCCCGCGCGCTCAAGACAAGTGCCGCCACGCGCCCTTGCCCGCGATTGAAGACACGCGGGCCGCCTGCTGGTTCCCGATGCAGGCGGAGACCGCACAATGAGCGCCTACGTGACCGTCCGCGGGCTGACGCGCGTCTTCGATGTCTCAAAACCTTGGCTGAACCGGGTGTTGGAAGGACGCGGCAAAGCCTTTCTGACCGCGATATCGGATGTCGATTTCCAGGTCGAAGAACGCACCACCTACGCGCTTGTTGGAGAAAGCGGGTCCGGCAAATCCACGATTGGGCGGACATTGGTCGGTTTGCTGCGGCCGTCCGCCGGGGAGGTCGAGATCGAAGGGGTGAACCTGGCGACTGAGGTCGATGCGGACAAGATCGCGTCGGTTCGTTCAAACATACAGATGATCTTTCAAGACCCCTACGCTTCGCTCAATCCCCGCTGGCGTGTGCGCGACATCATTACCGAGCCCGTCGCGTCAAAAGGCGAGGATACTGTCGGCCTGGCCGAAAGATTGCTGGAACAGGTTGGCCTTCATCCATCGGATGCAGGGAAGTTCCCGCACGAATTTTCCGGCGGCCAGCGTCAACGGATTTGCATCGCCCGCGCGCTTGCCTCCGAACCGCGCCTTATTGTCTGCGACGAGCCAACATCGGCGCTGGATGTATCCGTGCAGGCGCAGGTTCTGAATTTGATGAGCGATCTGAAAGACGAGCTTGGCCTGACATATCTGTTGATCACGCATGACCTGACGGTCGTGCGGCACATGGCCGACCGGATCGGCGTCCTCTATCTCGGGCGCCTCGTCGAAGAAGCGGACCCGCGTTCATTGTTCAGTTCGCCCAAGCACCCCTATACGCAGATGCTTCTGGACGCGGCGCCGCGCATGGATGGGTTCGGGCGCGAGGTGCCGCCCCCAAAGGGCGAGATTCCTGATCCCATCGATCCGCCCTCAGGCTGCGCCTTTCACCCGCGCTGCCCGATCGCTGCCGACATTTGCCACCGGGAACGTCCCGCAATGCGGCGCGTCGACAACGCCCTCGTCGCCTGCCATCTCGCAGAGTGATTGGAACGTTAGCGGAAGCGCCCCTCAGCCATCGACCCGTGGAGGCTGAGGCGCATCAGGTCTTCGCCCCACACAATAGTGCCTGAGAAGATGTCCGCCATCTCCTTGTGCGCCCGCGCCCGCACCAGAGGATCATCGAATTGCTCTGAGAGATGCGTCAACACGAGCGTCCTGGTTCCCGCGGCCGCCGCCATCCGCGCGACCTCCAGATGGCTCGCTGCGGTCGCGCGGGCGAGCTGCGGCACCGGCGTGCCGTCCAGATACTGACACATGGCAAGCAGCACGTCGCAGCCTTTCGCGAAGGCGATGAAGTCCTTGCTGTAGCCCGTGTCGCCGGAATAGACGAACGCGGTTCCGTTAGCCTCGAAACAATAGCAGAGGCACTCAAGGATCGGCTCCATATGCTGTGCGGCGCCGACCCGTACAGCGACCGAGCCAATCTTTATCCGCGCGCCGGCGATGACCTCCTCCACCGTCCATTGCGGCGGCCCGCGCGGCGGGACGCCGCCCCGAGCAGCATAGAAGGCCAGGCTGGCCGGATGCTCGCACCGCACGCGGATGTCGAGCTCGAACGCGCCCCCTTCACCGAAGAGCGCCGTGCAGATCCGCGCCAGCGGCGCCGGCCCGATGATCGTGAGCGGCGAAAGCCCGCCGTCGCTTTGATCCCAGCGCTGCAGGACCAGGCGTGCAAGGTCCAGAGTGTGATCGGAGTGAAGGTGGCTGATCAGAAGATGCGTGACCGCGGCCGGGTCCGTGCCGCTTTCCACCAATCGGTCGAACGCGCCGCCGCCATGGTCGAGCACGATGGTCTCGCCGGCGACCCCCAGGAGCGCGCCGGAACTTCTGCGCCGAAGAGATGGGCTCGGCGTGCCGGTTCCAAGCAACGTCAGATGCATTAGTGATCCTTCACGAGATCGGCAATCGCCGCCTCCAGTCGCTCCCCGCTCGCCTCAGGATCGGGGATGACCCGCCGCGCCGCGCGGGCGTCGGCATCGAACAATTCCGGCACAACGGAACGGAAAAGATCCTGCCGCAGGCTTTGGCGCTGCGACGGCGGCCGTGTCATCAGTGCATCGTTCAGCGCGCGCATGTGATCACGTGTGAAGACGGCGTCCCACCCGTTTCGCTCCGGCCCGAAATCGAACGCATCGCCGCTGCCCTTGGATCGCAGCGGACGCGCGGCGCGTAGGCGAGCCGTCGCCTCCGGATCGATGGCGCGTTCCACAATCTTCACGCCATAATCGCGCTCCGCCGACTCCGGGGAGACAAAGCCCGAGAGCACGTCGTCGAGCACCGCCTCCGGCGCGCGCAGGAACGGATCGCCATAACCGCCCCCGCCCGGTGTCAGGAACGTGACGGTGTCGCCCTTCTCAAGCCAGACGATGTCGATCTTGCCGAGCGCTTTTTCGCGTGCTGTGCCGATATTCTGCACGACCCGCATGTTGGCGCCCGGCAGGCCGCCGGCCATGCCCCACGGACGGAAATAGAACCGCTCCAGGCCGCGCCCCAGCACGGCACTCCCCGATTGCGACACACGGAACGTGAAGCGCAGACCAAGTCCGCCGCGCCACTGCCCCGGCCCGGCGCTGTCGCGGTTCAGGCCGTATTCAAGGATCTCAACGCCTGCCTCCAACTCGCTTTTCTCCACCGGCGTATTGCGGATCGTGGAGAGCGAGCCGTCGATCCCGTCGTAGCCGTCGCTGCCGCGCCGTGCGCCGGAGCCGACGATGATGGAGTTGAGCACGACAACGTTCCGCGCCCCGGAGAGCTGCTCGTATTCGGCCAGCACCACAGGCACCATGGCCCCGCCGCTGGGGCACGGCACGTCTTCGTCGACGGCCTGAGCGAACGCGCCGGTCACCGCGTCGTTCAGCCTGTAGGCTGACGCGGCACGCACGCCCGTCGCCGCGGGAAAGGCAGGATCGAGGATCGTGCCTTTGCGCAATGCCACCGTGACGTCACGGAAGATGCCGCCATTCATCGGAACGGAAGGATCATGTGTGGTGACGAAATGCAGAATGCGCACCGTGAGCCAGGCATGGCGGCGGCCAAGCGTCGGCACGTTATAGGCGCTCTCCACCTGTGGGTCGGTCTCGGTGAAATCGAGATGGATGCGGCCATCGGTGACCGTCATGGTCACGTGAAAGCGCATCGGCACGGGTGTGATCGCGTCGTCGTCCAGAAAATCCCAGAAGTCATACGTGCCGTCGGGGATCTGACGCAGCACCGCGCGCGCCTTCTCCGCTGCATAGTCGAGCAGATCGCGCTGACCCTGCATAAACGTCTCCAGCCCGTGCTCCGCGACCAGGGCATCGACACGCTTGCCGCCCGTCTCAAGCGCCGCCAGCATGGCCGTGAGGTCATGGCAGTTGAGGTCCGGCGTGCGCACATTGGCTCGGTAAAGGCGTAGGACGTCGTTGTTCCACTCGCCGCGCCGCATGAGCTTCACGGACGGGATCAAGAGCCCCTCCTGAAAAAGCTCCGAATTGGTCGGCGAGACGCTGCTCGGCACCTTGCCGCCCACATCGGTTGAATGCACGAAGGTGTAGCCGTAGCAGACCAGCGTAGCGCCGCTGTAATAGGGCCGGATCAAGGTGAGGTCCGGCGTATGGCTGACCAGGCCGGCGCTCTCGTACGGGTGGTTGGTCAAGAGCACATCGCCGCTCTCCAGCGGCTCGCCCAGCGCCTCCAGCGTCGGCGTGATGTCGTGATCGATCAGGGCTGAGCCAAAATCGCGCGGATTGCCGAAGAAGCGGCCCTCCGGAGTTACCAGCCCAACGCCGAAATCCACCGCCTCCTTGACATAGAGCGAGCGCGCCGTGCGCTTCAGCGTCAGCGCCATCTCTTCCGAGGCGGCGGCCACCTGGGTGTTGAGGATCTCAAGTGTGATCGGGTCCATCTCAGTCCTTTCGCGTCAGATGCATCGACCCGATCGCGTCGCAGCCAAGCGACCAGCCAGGCGGAACGAGAACCGTGCTGTCGATCATCTCAACAATGGCGGGCCCGGACAGCTCTGCACCAGCGGGCAATGAATCGGCGGTGAAGACCTCAGCCTCGATCGGCGCGCCGTGCCAGATCACCCGACGGCGGCCGGCGGGCGCGACGGAACCGTTGGCCGATCGCGGCGGCAATTTGAGGGACGGTGCCGGCAGACGGGCAGTTACGCGCAATGTGGTGAAGTAGACTGGGCTCGCCGCATCACGGAAGCCGTAGAGCCGTTCGTGCTCGCGGTGGAAGAGCTCGGCAAGCTCCGGGGGGTCGGCGCGCTTTGCAATCTCCGTCGGCACGGCGATCGTCAGCTCCACGGCCGTCTTCGGGTATTGCATGTCGGCGAAGATTGCGATCTCCGCCTGCCCCGCCGGCCCGCCCTCCTCCGCTGTCCAGGCGGCCGCCTCTGCCTCAAGGCTCTCCAGCGCCTCGGCGAATACGCGGCCGGCATCGGGATCGGCGTTCAGCGTGGCGCGCCGCGAGCGGGCAAAGTCGCGCCGCAATCCTCCGGTGACGGCGCCGAAGGCGCAGAATGTGCCCGGCGACGGCGGAACGAGGATGCGAGTGAGCCGCGTCTCCTCCGCAAGCAGAGCCGCCTGGGTCGGGCCCGCACCGCCATAGGGCAGCAGCGTGAAATCGGCCAGATCGTAGCCGCGTTGCGCCATGCCCTTCGTAACCTCGGTGGACATCTTGGCGGTCGCGATACGGATCGCCGCTTCCGCCACCTGCTCCCCGCCGTCAATGCCGATCGTCTCGCCGAGCCGTGCCAAGGCCGTCACCGCCGCGTTGCGGTCAAGCGCCATGCGGCCGCCGAGAAAGTGCTCGGGATCAAGGTAACCCAGCACGAGATAGCAATCGGTGATGGTCGGCTCGCTGCCGCCACGGCCGTAGCAGGCCGGCCCCGGATCGGCGCCCGCGCTTCGCGGCCCGACTTTCAGCAAGCCCTGCGGATCGGCCCACAGAACCGACCCTCCTCCGGCGCCGATCGTCCACACATTGATAGCCGGGATGATCACCGGATAGACGCCGATCCGCGTCTCGGTGGTGAATTCCGGCTCGCCGTCATGCGTGATCGACATGTCGGAGGACGTGCCGCCCATGTCGACGCTGATCGCGTGCGTGATTCCGGCGTCCGCGGCCAGCCGCGTGCCCGCCGAGACGCCGGCCGCCGGGCCGGACAATAAAGTGTCGATCGGTCGCCGGCGTGCCGTCTCCACGCCCACCGTCCCGCCGTTCGACGTGGCGATCTCCAGCCGGCCGCCGAGCCCCATGGCCGACAACGCGCGATCAAGCGCGGCATAGTAATCGTCCATCATGGGGTGGATGTAGCCGTTGAGGACCGCCACCAGCGCCCGCTCGAATTCACGCACCTCCGGCCAGAGCGCGGCTGAGGCCATCACCCGGACCTCAGGAAGCCGCTTGGTGAGGGCGCCGGCGACGGCTTCCTCCATCTCCGGGTGGCTGTAGGAATTGATGACGAGGACGGCGAGCGCCTGCAAATTATCCGCGCGCGCCGCAGCGGCAACCTGGTCGAAATCGGCTTCGCTCGGTTCCTCAAGCACCGAGCCGTCGACGCGCAGGCGGGCGGGAATCTCGTAGACGTGCCGGCGCTGGACCAGCGGCTGGCGCTTCGGGTCCTTATAATTGTGCGAGTTGGGAAGCCCGCCGCGGCCGATCACCATGATGTCGCCAAAGCCGCGGGAGATGACTAGGCCGACTCGGCCTCCGCGCTCCTGCAGGATCGCGTTAAGCCCAAGCGTGGTGCCATGCACCACCACGTCGATATCTGCGGCTTTGAGCTTTGCGTGTCGGAGCAATTGGGCAAAACCGTCCACGACGGAGCGGGCCGGGTCGGCGGGCGTGCTTGGCTCCTTCCAGGTCTCAAGCCGCTCGCCGGCAGAATCGATCAGCACGAAATCGGTGAAGGTTCCGCCGACATCGATGCCCACACGGTAGGAACGCGTCACAGCGACCTCAATTATTGGAGACGAGGGTTGAGGGCATCGCGCAGCCAGTCGCCCACCAAATTGATCGCGACGATGACCAGCATCAGCGTCAATCCGGGGAAGATCACCAGCCACCACTCACCGGCGAAGAGATAGCTGTATCCACTGCGGATCAGCGTGCCGAGAGACGGTTCGGTCGGCGGCAGGCCGAAGCCCAGGAAGCTCAGCGTGGCCTCGCCCATCACCGCGAATGCCACGTCCAGCGTGGCCAGAACGAAGATCACGTTCATCACGTTGGGCAGCAACTGGCGGACCATGATCGATACGGAGCCGCGGCCGGCGAGCCGGGCGGCCGCGACATAGTCTTTCTTTTTCTCCACCAGAACGCCGCCGCGCACCAGCCGCGCAAAATGCGGCCAGTGCGACAGGCCAAGCGCCATCACCACGACCGGCAGGGCGAACGTGGCTTGCAGCGAGGCCGGCAGCACGGCCTGGGCGATGCCGCCGATCAGAAGCGCCAGGATGATCGCGGGAAAGGTGAACTGGATATCCGCCGCGCGCATGATGACGCCGCCGACACGGCCACCGAAATAGCCGGCGATCAGACCCAGAGCCGAGCCGAGCGTGCATGACAGCGCCACGGCCGCGAGCCCGACAAGCAGCGACGTGCGCATGCCATAAAGGATCAGCGACAACAGGTCGGCGCCTTGCGTGTCGGTTCCCAGAAGATAGGGCCACACGCCGCCATCGAGCCAGATCGGCGGCAGGCGCGAATCCAGGAGACTGAGCGTGGCAAGGTCGTAAGGATCGGTGGCCGCCACCCACGGCGCAAGCAAGGCGCCCGCGGCAAGCAGAAACAAGATGGCACCACCGACGATCGCTCCCGGATTGCGACGGAAACTGACGGCCAGGTCCGATCGCCAGATGCGGCGAAGGGCCGAGCGGGAGGATGCAGTGGGTACTGCGTCACTCATGACGTCGCCACTCACAGCGCGCCCTCCGAGCTCAAGCCCCCGCGCACGCGCAATCTGGGATCAGCCACCAGATAAAGAAGATCGACGATCGTGTTGATCACCAGGAAGAAGCAGGCGGCAAGGAGAAGAAAGGCGGAGATCACCGGCACGTCGGTGCTGCCGAGCGCCTGCAGGAAGAGCAGCCCGAGCCCCGGCCACTGAAACACTGCTTCGACGACAATCGCGAAGGCGACCAGAAAGCCAAGCTGAATTCCGCTCACCGTGATGACCGGGATTAGCGTGTTGCGCAGAGCGTGCGAGAGGTTGATCACCCGCGGCTTCAACCCGCGCGCCCGGGCAAAGCGGATATAGTCGGTGCGCAACACCTCCAGCATCTCCGCCCGCACCAGGCGGGCGATCAGCGCCACCTGCCCCACCGCCAGCGCAGCGGCCGGCATGATGAGCGATGTCAGTCCGGAAACGGTCAGCAGGCCCGTCGTCCACCAGCCGATATCCACGACCTCACCGCGGCCGAAGGAGGGCAGCCAACCCAGCCGCACCGAAAACAGGAAGATCAGCAAGATGCCGACGACGAAGCTTGGGAGCGACACGCCGATGACTGACAGCATCATGACGGCGCCGCTTGACCAATTGTGCCGGAAGACGGCGGCGTAGACGCCGATGGGCAGCCCGATAAGAAGCGAAAACGCCAGCGCGACACCGGCCAGCTCCAGCGTCGCTGGCACCCGTTCCAGCACCAGATCGATCACCGGGCGCTGTGCGGAATAGGACATTCCGAACTCGCCCTGCACCGCTTTTCCGACAAAGCTCAGATAGCGGCTCGCCCAGGGGTCGTCGAGATTGAGCCGCTCGCGCAACACGACGCGGTCTTCCGGTGTGGCGTTGAGACCCAGGATGCTCGCCACCGGGTCGCCGACGAACGCCGATAGCGCAAACGCCAGCAGGCTGACCACCAGCAACACCAGCGCTCCATGCACCAGGCGTCGAGCAAGGAACGCAATCATCTCGGTCGGCTTAGCCTCGAAGGCGCGGCCACGGCCGCGCCTTTCATTGTCGTGACGTTATTCCGGAACGACGACGTTTTGGAGGGTCAAGGTCGCGTCGGAACGGATCGGTGCAGTGATCCCATCCTTCATGCCCCAAGTGATCATGGGCTGGTGCAGGTAGACGGCGCTGACGGTGTCGCGGGCGGCGGCAAGGCCTTCCCGATAGAGCTTGGTGCGCTCCTCCTGATCAAACGTCACCGGCAGCTCGCGCGCCACTTTGTCGACGATCTCATTGGAATAGAGCGCCCAATTGAAGAACCCTTCCTTCTTGTCCGCATCACGGGTCATCATCGTCGAGGTGAACGTGTCCTGCGAATCAAAGGAGTTCGACCCGTTGCCGATCAAGTGGAAGCTCGACGTAGGGCCGTTCACCAGCATGCGGGCGAATTCCGGCCACACCATGCCGTTCACCCTCACTTCAATCCCGATCTGCGCCAGCATGGACGCAGCGGCGCGGCAGATGTCGTCGGTGTTGACGTAGCGCTCAAGCGGACAGTTGAGCTGCGTGGTGAAGCCGTCGCCATAGCCGGCCTCCGCCAACAATTCCTTGGCGCGCTCAACGTCGGTCGGCCAACGCTCGTCAAGATCAGCCTGATAGCCGCCAAAGCCCGGCACGGAGGCGATGCCGACGATCCGGCCATTGCCGCGCATGACGCGGTCGACGATAAGCTCCGCGTCGACGGCATGGGCGATGGCCAAACGCACGCGAACATCCTTGAACGGGTTGCTCTCAATCGGCGTCCCGTCCTTGTTCCACGTGTCGAGCGCCACGTCGCGGGTGCCGTCCATTTCCAACTGCATCAGGAGGAATTGCGGCGCCTGCTCCATCTTGAAGCCGGCCGTGGACGACACGCGCTCAATGTCCTGCAGCGGAAGGTCGACGATCAAATCGACCTCGCCGGAGAGAAGCGCGGCAACGCGCGTCGGCGCTGAACCGATCGGCAGATAAGTCGCCTTGTCCACATTGCCGGGCCATTCGTCCCAATAACTCTCGTTGCGCTCAAACACGGTTTCTACGCTCGGATCATGCGAGATGAGCTTCATCGGCCCCGTGCCGTTGGCGTTGCGCACCGAGTGAGCTTCGGCGCCCTCCGCCCCCAGGTCCGGTATCTCCAGAGAATCGTTTGCCTCCGCCCAGGCCTTCGACATGACGAACATGCGCGTCATCTTGCGCGGCAGGATGGGATCAGGCGCCGTCGATATGACGTCAACGGTGAGGTCATCGACGGCCTTCGCCTCGGAGATGCCGCCGAACAATGCCGTGTAGAACCGGCTGTCCTTCTCGCGCATGATGGAGAAGACGACATCCTCCGCCGTCATCGGCGTGCCGTCATGGAAGGCCACACCCTCGCGCAGCTTGAAGCGCCATGTATTGTCGCCGAGATATTCCCACTCCGTCGCCAGCGCCGGCGCCAGCTCCATGTCCAGCGTGAGGCCGACAACGCTGTCATAAACTTGCCGGAAGATCGCCGTCGTTACGAAGTCGTTCGTCGCGTGCGGATCCATGGTCAACGCCGGTGTGGTCCCGGCGTAGCGGAGTTCCGCAGCTTGCATCGGGCTGGCTGTCAGCGCGAGCGCGACAGATGCGGTGAGCAACATCTTCTTTAGCATGCGACCCTCTCTGTTGGCGATTGAGTGAGGCGTTTCGACGCCGCTTCGCCTCGCTTCACGCGAGGCCCAGCCCCCCTCTTCAACGCGCGCCCTTTTTCTACAACGCGTTGGTGCAAAGGATACATTCCTCAATGATGCGATCAAGACACTTTACGCGAGCACGCTCCCGGACCATGATTGCTGCGCAGACCAAACCGGCCAATCATCCCAAAAAGGACGTGCAATGACCCTGACAGTCCTCCGGAACGCGCGCCTGTTCGATGGCTTCGCTGAAGAGTTGCACGAGCCGATCGATATCGTGATCGAAGGCAATCGCATCCGCGAGGTCGTCGACGGGCAGGCCCCGCCGCTTGAGGCGATCGAGGTCGATGTCGGCGGCCGAACGATATTGCCGGGATTGATCGATGCGCACGTGCATCTGATGGCCGTGCATCTCAGGGCGGCGAACAATCTCGATTATCCCCTGACATTGATGACGGCGAAGGCGCTGCCGCGCATCAAGGCGATGCTCGATCGCGGCTTCACCACCGTGCGCGACGTTGCGGGCGCCGATTTCGGCATCAGACAAGCGCTTGAGGAAGGGCTGATCATTGGTCCGCGCGCCTTTGTCGGCGGGCCCGGCCTCACGCAAACCGGCGGCCACGCCGATCACCGCCGCCGCACCGACAGCCGCCTCGACATCGACCGCAACGCCAATGGCGTGGACTGGTTCGCCCGCATCGTCGACGGGCCAGAGGCCATGCGCCAAGCCGTGCGCGACGAGCTGCGCAAGGGCGCCGACCACATCAAGCTGATGGCGTCGGGCGGCGTCGGCTCACCCAACGATTCCATCGACGACTATCAGTTCTCCGAGGAAGAGATTCGCATGGCCGCCGACGAATGCGCCATGCGCGGCTCATATGTCGTCGCACACACTTATGGCAGCACAGCCGTGCAACGCGCTGTGAAAAACGGCGTACGCACCGTGGAGCACTGCAACCTGATCGACGAAGAGACGGCGGCCGTCGTTCGCGATCACGACGCATTCGTCGTGCCGACCCTCGTCTGCTACGAGACCACCGAGAAGCACGGCGACGAACTCGGCCTGTCGCCTTACGTCATGAGCAAGCTGCGCTACGTCAACGATGCCGGCATCAAGATGCTTGAGATATGCGAGCGCGCCGGCACGCGCATGGGCTTCGGCACGGATCTGATGGGTGAGATGGAGTTTGCGCAGAGCCACGAATTCGTCATCCGCGCCAGGGTCCAGAAGCCGATCGACGTGCTGCGGTCGGCCACCTCGGTCAACGCCGAGATCCTCAAGAAAAGCGGCGAGCTTGGAACGGTCGCCCCCGGCGCGCTGGCCGACCTCGTCGTTGTCGACGGCAATCCGCTTGCAGACATTTCGCTGCTCGATGGGCAGGGCGAGAACCTGCCGCTGATCCTGAAGGACGGCCGCCTCTACAAGAACGACCTGCCGACCCGCCAGGCGGAGGGGGTGAGCCGCGCGGTTCACTCCATGGCGAGCTGAGCGGCGCGGACCTCACCGCGACAGCCGAGCCGGCGCGCGTCGGACCTCGGCTGTTCGCAGCACTCTGCTTTGTGGCCATCTCCGGTCAGATCGGCTCGTTCATCTACCTTCCTGCGCTGCCGGCTGTGGCGGCTGAGTTCGGCACCGGCGAGGCTGGCGCGCAAGTCACCCTGACGGCCTACCTCATCGGAACCTGCGTCGGCTTTGCCGTCTACGGCCCGCTCTCCGACAGATTGGGACGGCGGCGCATGTTGGCGATCTCCGGCGCATTGTTCGTCGCCGCCAGCATTGCGTGCGCCTATTCCGGTAGCCTCGCGGCCTTGACCGCCGCCCGCGGCGCGCAGGGATTCGGGTCGGTCGCCGGGATCATCACGGCGCGCGCAACGATCCGCGACGCTTACCCGCCGGCACAGATGTCCCGCTACATATCCTTGCTGAGCGCAACGATGGCCGTTGCGCCGGCCATGAGCCCGGTGTTCGGCGCGCTGTTGCTCACATTCATGGACTGGCGCCTGACCTTTCTGGCGGCGGCGCTGGTTGCTGCTGTCGCCATCGTACTGGCGCTTCTCGTCATGCCGGCCCGCAAACATGCCACCTCCGGCGCCGATATCCGCAACGGATTGCGCGACCTCCTCGCCTCGCCGACCTATCGCAGCTGTCTGGTGATAAGCTCCGCCACCAGCGGGGCCTTTATGATCATGATGGCGGGAAGCCCGTTCGTCCTCATGGGCGCATATGGGCTTTCTGAGTTGGCTTATGCGATATCGATCGCGATGGTGCTTTTATGCTTCGCCCTTGTCGCGGCAGCCTTCCGGGGCCACATGGCGGCGCGCGGTGCACGACGGACAATGGCACTTGGCGTCGGACCGATGCTCGCCGGAGCGGCCGGCATGGTTCTCGTTAGCGCGCTTGCGCCGAATGTCGTTCTGCTCCTCTTGACGCTGATCCTGACGGTCGGTGCGATGGGACTCATCGTGCCCACCAGCACCGCGGCAATGCTTGAGCCGCTGCCAACGCTTGCCGGAACCGCCACCAGCCTGGCGCTTCTGATCGCAACGCTCTTCGGAGCGCTCGCAGTGACCGCCTATGGATTGCTCGCCGCCGGCTCTTCCGCCGGATTTGCGATCTCCATCGCCGCTCTTTGCGTCGCAACCGCATTCGGCTGGTCTCGCCTTCCGCACCATGCGCCTTCGAGAGGGACAGCAACGCCATGAGCGGAGGCGATAGCGACGCCGCGCTCCTCTCAATCCGCGGATTGCGCGTGGAGATGCAATCCGACGCACAGACTGCGACAGTCCTCAACGACGTGAGCATCTCAGTCAGTCCGGGCGAAGTCCTTGGCCTCGTCGGCGAGTCGGGCGCAGGGAAGTCCGTCACGGGCGCGGCGGTCATCGGCCTGCTTGAGCCGCCGCTCTGCAAGACCGCCGGCGAGATCTGGTTCGAGGGCCGGCGGATCGACACGCTGTCCCCGCGTGACATGCGTCGGCTACGCGGCGCGGGTATCGGCATGGTTTTCCAGGATCCGCTGACGGCGTTGAACCCCGTCTTCACGATCGGCCGCCAGCTTATTGAGACCATACGCGAGCACACCGGCATGGGGCACGGCGCGGCCACGGAGCGCGCCGTGGAGCTCTTGGACGAAGTCGGCATCCCCGCGGCGCGCGACCGACTGAGAAGCTATCCGCACGAATTCTCAGGCGGCATGCGCCAGCGTGTGGTCGTTGCATTGGCGCTTGCCGGCCATCCGCGATTGATTGTCGCCGACGAGCCGACCACCGCACTCGACGTGTCCATTCAGGCGCAGGTGATTGCGCTCCTGGTGCGGATTGCACGCGAGCTGAATGCCGGCGTGATATTGATCACGCATGACATGGGGGTCATCGCCGAGGCGGCCGATCGTGTTGCGGTCATGTATGCCGGCCGCGTGGTGGAGATCGGTCCGGTCGCCGAGGTACTGGGCAGCCCGCGCCATCCCTATTCGCAAGGGCTCGTCAGCTCTATTCCCAATATCGGCACGCGGGTGGACATCTTACCGCAAATTCCCGGCGTCATGCCGCGCGTCGGCGCGCTGCCTGAGGGCTGCGCCTTTCACCCGCGCTGCCAGAAATGCTTGCCGGTTTGCACGCAAACGCCCCCCGACCAGCACATTTTGGCAAACGGCGTGGGCGTGGCCTGTTGGGCGGTCAGCGGACCACCGCAATGAGTGCCCACACACGCGCTGAAACGCCAGCCGTCACGCCGCCCGACGAGGCGCTCGTCGTCGTCCGCAATCTGACGAAGACGTTCGACGTCTCCGCACCCTTGGTAACGCGTGTTGTGGAGCGCCGTCCGCGTCAGATGATCAAGGCGGTCGCGGATGTATCGTTCGGAATCGCGCGCGGCCGCACGCTGGGGTTGGTCGGCGAATCTGGATGCGGCAAGTCGACGGTGGCACGCTGTCTCGCCGGCCTGGTCGCGCCGAGCGAAGGCGAGCTGAACTTTGCCGGCCATGTCCTTGAGGTCTCAGGCGCCTGGGACAGTGGATCACGGCGCGGCATTCAGATGATCTTTCAGGACCCCTACGCCAGCCTTAATCCGCGCTGGCGTGTGGAGCGTTCCGTGGGGGATCCGTTACTGGCTTTCGGCATCGTCGAGACACGCGCTGAGATGCGAAGGCATGTAGCCGGTCTGCTTGAGGAAGTCGGCCTGGCCGAAAGCGACGGCCGGCGCTATCCGCACGAATTCTCCGGTGGCCAGCGTCAGCGTATCGCGATCGCCCGAGCGCTGGCGAGCAATCCGGAATTCCTGATCTGCGATGAACCCACGTCGGCGCTCGATGTTTCGGTGCAGGCGCAAATCCTCAATCTGATGCGCCGGCTGCAGCGTGAGCATCACCTGACGTTTCTCTTCATCAGCCATAACCTCGCCGTGATCGATCACATGGCAGATGATGTCGGCGTCATGTATCTCGGCCGCCTTGTGGAGCTGCAACCGAAGGACGCGCTCTTCAGCGCACCGCGTCATCCCTATACGCAGCTGCTCATCAAGACCGTGCCGAACGTGGACGCGATCGGACGAACAAGCGCGCCGCTGTCGGGCGAAGTGCCCAATCCGATGGACCCGCCTTCCGGCTGTGCTTTTCATCCGCGCTGCCCGCTGGCGACCGACCGCTGTAGAAACGAGCGCCCTCTCCCGCTGCCGCTTGCAGGCGGAGGACAGGTGGCCTGCCATGCAGTGGAAGACCACCGCACGCTCACATAACTATCGATGGGGAAAGCGTAGGCTTGTTGGTGTTCGGTCACGGCGCGGCAAAGGTCGTCTGCCACGCGCTGTCTGATTGACGCACCTCATTTTCTGAGTATATTTTTGCATGCTATGAGTGACCTCCACCTGAGGAAGGTGACAGCGAGTCATGTCGCCAAGGCGGCTGGCGTTAGCCTGGCAACAGTCGACCGTGTGCTGAACAACCGCGCCGGCGTGCGCCATGAGACCCGCGAACGGGTCATGACGGCCGCCCGGCAACTCGACTTCAAGCGCAACGTTCACGCCGCCAATCTGGCGAAACAGCGGCGCTACCGTCTGCTGTTCATCCTGCCAAGTCGCGCAAGCGGCTTTGCGCAGAATCTGGAGCGAGCCGTGCGCGGCGCGCCTGCTGCATTCGCGCACGACGACATCAATGTCGTGGTGCAGCACGTCGACATGTCCGATGCCGCAGCGCTGGCGAAAGAGATCGAGGCCATCGACCCGGACGCGTGGGACGGCGTGGCCGTCAAGGCGAGCGACGCACCGGGCATACGTGAGGCGATTGACGAGAAGGTCGAGGCGGGGCTGCCGGTCGTGACATTGGTGACCGATGCCTCAAACAGTAAACGCCAGCACTTCGTCGGTATCGACAACATTGCCGCTGGCCGCGTCGCGGGCAGCCTTATGGGTCGGTTTCTCCCCAGGAAGCCGGCAAAAGTCGGGATCATCATCGGCTCCCTGCAGATGCGCGATCATGTGGAGCGCCGCATCGGCTTCGAGCAAGTGGTGATGGCCGAGCATCCGCACCTATCCGTGCTGCCCGTTGCGGAGAGCGACGACGTGCGCGAGGTCACGGAGCGGATCACCCGCGACATGCTTGAGGCGAACACGTCGCTTGCCGGCATCTACTCCGCCAGCGCCGGCAATGTGGGCATCCTCAGAGCCCTCGAGAAAATCGACCCCGCGCGCCGCCCCGTGCTCATCGTGCACGAGCTGGCGCCGCCGGTTCGCAAAGCGCTCATTCAGGGCCAGATCGACGCAGTCATCAACCAAAACCCGGAGCACGAGGCGCGGAGCGCCGTTCGGGTGCTGAAGGCGCTCTCAGACGGGCATCCGATCGTGGAGAGCCAGGAGAAGATCCGCACCGACATCTTTCTGCGCGACAATCTGCCGTGATCCAGGGGGAACACGCTCCAGAGCCGAGGCATGTCGCACGTTGTTGAGGTACGTAACTCAGTGATTGACTGACGAGTAAGGAGGAAATGTGTGATGAACACGATGAAACAGATCGCCGGCGCAATGATGCTCGCCGGCTTGGTCGCCGGCACCGCTGACGCTGAGACGACGGTGAAAGTGCTTTCGATCAATCGAGATTCGCCGGAGTGGAAGCAAATCTACACGGACGCGATCACCGAGTACAACGCCGCCAATCCGGGCGTCACCGTTGAGATCGAATATATGGAGGACGAAGCGTTCAAGCAGAAGCTACCCACGCTCCTTCAGTCCGATGCCGCCCCCGACCTCTTCTTTTCATGGAGCGGCGGCGTCTTCTACGAGCAAGCGAGGCAAGGTTTCCTTCGTCCAATCACCGGCATGATCGGCGACGACTGGCGTGCGGAGGCCTCCGCCGGCGGCCTGGCGGCGCTGTCCTACGAGGGCGAGAATTACGGTGCGCCGGAGGCGGCCCAGAATGTCGCCATCTGGTACAACAAGGAGCTTGCAGCCAAAGCCGGCGTCGACCCGACTGCGATCAAAACCTGGGACGACTTCTTGGAGCAGGTGAAAGCAGTCAAGGACGCCGGCATCACGCCGATCATCGTCGGCGGACAGGACAAGTGGACGCTCCACTTCTACTACTCGATGCTTGCGATGCGCATCATGGGCGGTGAAGGCATTCTGACGTCGTCGCTCGGTGAGAATGGCGGCTTCGACAATGAGGATTGGGTGCGCGTCGGTCAGGAATATCTGCGTCTGATCGAACTTGAGCCTTTCCAAGAAGGCTATCTCGGCGTGAAATATGATCAGGCGACCGGCCTGTGGGGCGATGGCGGCGCGGTGTTCCACCTCATGGGCGACTGGGACCTCGGCGCGCAGCGGGCTGCGTCGTCAAGCGGCGGCCTCTCCAACGAGCAATTGGGCATCATCCCGTTCCCAGCCGTTGAAGGCGGTCGCGGTGCGGTGACCGAAACGTTCGGCGGCGCCAGCGGCTTTGTGGTGACCAAGAACGCGCCGGATGAGGCGGTGGATTTCCTGCGCTACTTCATGGGGCCTGTCCCGCAGGAAAACGCGGCGCGCGGCGGCGTCTATATTCCCACGATTCCGACGGCCGCTCCCCTGGTTGAGGATTCCATCCTCAAGCAGTTCGCGGCGCTCGGCGGCAAGTCGACCTTCCATCAGCTGTTCCTCGATCAGGCGCTTGGCGCCGATCTCGGCGGCGCGGTGAACGACGTCTCCGCGCAGCTCGCCACCGGTGACATCACGCCGGAGGAAGCCGCGGCGATTCTCGAAGAGACCCGCCAGTTCCAGTGATCCAAGGAGGCGCAGTCCGCAGCTTCGGCTTGCCGGACTGCGCCGCTTCCCCTTTGGGCAGAGCCAATCCGTGACCGCAGCGTCAGCCACGCATCACCCCTCTGCATCGGACGAGCGCTACGGCGCCGCGGCCTTCAGGCGGTTTCGCCAGAGTGGGAAGCTCACTCTGTTGCTCACTTTTCTTCCCCCGGCGCTGCTTATCTTCACGATCTTCGTGATGCTGCCGATGCTGAACGCCAGCTTCTTCTCACCGTACAAGTGGAGCGGCTACGGACCGGCACCGTGGATCTTCAACGCCGATACCGGGCAAACATTCGGCGACTGGGTTGGCTTGCGCAACTTTCAGCAGCTTGCCGGACATTCCGCCTTCGCGACCGCTGCGTCGAACACCTTCAAGATCATCCTGGTTTCCCTGTTCATCCAGCTGCCGTTGGCGCTCGTGCTGGCCCTGATGATCTACGAGAAGAGCTACGCCAACACGATCTTCCGGCTCATCTTCTTTGTGCCCTACATCCTGGCAGAGGTCGCGACCGGCCTGATCTGGAGCTTTGTGTTCGACGGGAATTACGGCCTTTCCCGAACGGCCACCGACGTTCTTGGTCTTGAAGAGGCGTTCTTCCCGCTGGCCGACAAAGACTGGGCATTCAACGCCATCCTCGCGGTCATCGTGTGGAAATATTTCGGCTTCCACATGATGATCTACATCGCCGGACTGCAGAACATCTCGCGCGACCTGATCGACGCAGCACGCATTGACGGCGCCACACCGCTTGAGATCGTCCGCTACATCAAGCTGCCGCTCTTATGGCCGGCGATCACGATCTCCATCTTCTATTCGGTTCTGGGCGCCTTGCAGGTGTTCGATATCGTGATGCCCATGACGGCGGGCGGCCCGTCGAATTCAAGCCACACGCTCGTCAGCTATCTCTACAATTTCGGCTTCATCCGCCTGCGCGTCGGCTTCGGCAGCGCGGTTGGCGTCGTGCTTTTCATCATCGGCATTGTGTTCGCGTTCACCTATCGCGGAACCGTCCAGCGGAGAATCGCGGCATGAACCGTTTTGGCTGGCGAGATTTCTGGCGGATTTCGTTCCTGGTGCTGGTCTCGGCGCTGGTCGTGGTGCCACTTGTGGCGACCATTCTCGGCGGCTTCAAATCCGCCGGCGAATTGCGCGTTGAACCCTTTGGCCTGCCCTCTGTCTGGCGCTTGGAGTTCTACGGCGAGATCGTCGGGGATCTGCAGTTCTGGCGTTATTTGTGGAACTCGCTGTTCATCTCCGTCGCGACGGTCTTCCTCACGCTCCTTCTCGGCTCCATGGCGGCCTACACGTTCGCGCAGATTCGGTTCTTCGGATCGCGCTTCTTGTTCACGTATCTGCTGCTCGGGCTGATGTTTCCCTTCGCCGCGGCCATCATGCCGCTGTTTCTGACGGTCAGGAACCTGGGCATTTTGGATACGTCATGGGGCGTCGTCCTGCCGCAGGCCGCTTTCGGCATGGCCTTCTCGGTGATGTTTTTTCGCACTTTCTTTGAGCAGATCCCGCCCGATCTGTTCGACGCGGCCCGCATGGACGGATGCGGCTACATCCAGTTCTATTTTCGTGTCACGCTGCCCCTGTCGACGCCGATCCTTGCCACGATCGCGGTCTTTGTCTTCGTGCAAAGCTGGAACAATTACCTGCTGCCGCTGATCATGTTGAACGACCGCGCCGGCTATACGTGGACGCTCGGCGCCATGGATTATCGCGGCGAGTATATTCAGGATTGGAACCGCACGCTGGCCTTCGTCACGGTGACGCTGGCGCCGGCCGTCGTCTTCTTCCTTGCCGCCCAGAAATACATCGTCGCCGGACTGACCGGCGGCGCGGTGAAGGGCTGAAGCATGACGGACGGCATGATTCACAATCCGATCTTGGAAGGCTTCAACCCCGATCCGTCGATCGTCCGCGTCGGAGAGGATTACTTCATCGCGACCTCCACATTCGAATGGTATCCGGGCGTGCAGATCCACTATTCGCGCGATTTGTCCAACTGGCGGTTGGTAAGCAGGCCCCTGAACCGCGCAAGCCAGCTCGATATGCGCGGCAATCCGGATTCGTGCGGTGTCTGGGCCCCCTGCCTGACATATGCCGACGGTTTGTTCTGGCTCGTCTATACGGACGTCAAACGCTACGACGGCAACTACAAGGACACGCACAATTACCTCGTCACCGCGCCGGCTATCGAGGGGCCGTGGTCCGACCCCGTCAGGCTCAACTCGTCAGGTTTCGACCCCTCACTCTTTCACGATGACGACGGCAGCAAATGGCTCGTCAACCTCGTGTGGGACCATCGGCCCGCTCACAACCGCTTCGGCGGCATCCTGCTGCAGGAATATGATGCTTCCCGAGGCGCACTTATCGGCGCAATCACCAACATCTTTCCCGGAACCGCACTCGGCTGCACGGAGGGACCCCACCTCTACAAACGCAACAACTGGTACTACCTGCTCACCGCGGAGGGCGGCACCGGCTACAACCACGCCATCACGATGGCGCGGTCGCCTGCCTTGACCGGCCCCTATGAGGTTCACCCCGAAATGCACTTGGTCACAGCCAAGGATTCGCCCTCCGCGCCGCTGCAACGCGCCGGACATGGCGACTTCGTGGAGACTGAGAACGGCGAGGTCTATGTCGTTTCGCTCGTCAGCCGGCCGCTATCGGACAGTCGCCGCAGCCCTTTGGGGCGCGAGACGGCCATAGAGCGGGCCGTCTGGGGTGATGACGGATGGCTGCGGCTGGAGCATGGCTCGCCCGCGCCGCGCCTCAATGTGCCCGCCAGCAAAAAACGCTCCGCGACCCGGCCAAACGCCGACAAGGCCGTCGCATATGATTTCAACACCAAAACCCTTCCAATCGATTTCCAGTGGCTGCGCACGCCCGATGCCGAACGCATCTTTTCACTGACGGATCGGCCCGGACATCTGCGGCTCTTTGGGCGCGAGGCCATCGGAAGCTGGTTTGAGCAGGCACTGGTGGCCCGCCGGGCAACCGATTTCGCCTACTCTGCGTCGGTCAAGTTGGCGTTTCACCCGACCACATTTCAGCACTGCGCCGGCCTGACGGTCTATTACAACCGCCACAAATTCCACTACCTCCACGTCACGCATGATGAGCGCCTCGGCCAAATCCTGACCATCCAGTCCTGCTTGGGTGACTGGCCGGAAGCACGGCTGGCGCGGTCCTGTTCGGAGCCGGTCGTCCTGTCTGCCGACGGGCCGGTGGAACTTACGGTGCACGTTGCCGACGATCGGCTGCAGTTCAGCTATTCCGCCGACGGAGCGGCAAAAAAGGACATCGGTCCGGTCCTGGATGCTTCAATCTGCTCTGACGAGGCCGGGCGCGGCGAGCACGCAAGCTTTACCGGTTCGTTCGTCGGCATGGCGTGCCAGGATTCAACCGGACAAGGAACGCCGGCCGATTTCCAGGATTTCAGATACGTGCCCGAAGGGTCGAGGTAACCATAGACACGGCCTTAACCGGACGGATCCCGGTTGGGCCTCGCCTCTCTTTCGCGATCCAGCCGCAGCCTTAGCCGCGTGCGACGGTCGGCATCAGATACGGCGGGAACCTGCAACGCGCTGTTGAGGCGCCAGTCAATGTTGTTCTGCATGTGCGCCTCCATCGCCGATCTGGCGCTCTCTGGGTCGCGCGCTTCCAGCGCAGCGAATATCTTGACATGGTCCTCAATCGCCCGCGCCCGTGTCGAATATGCGTCTGAGCGTTCGTCGAGGATGCGCCAGATGTCCGATTCCCGTCGAAAGTTCCAAAGCTGTTCGACGATGTAGATCAAAGCGCTGTTGCCGGTCATCTCCGCGATGTGCGTATGAAAGCGTCGGTCGGCGATGTCGAAAAGGTCGCTGCCCTCCTCCTGCCCCTGAACCTGCTGCTCGATATGCAGGCGCAGTTGAACGATCTGCTCGGGCGTCGCGCCGCCGGCGGCAATCGCCGCAACGCCTGACTCAATGAGCTTCCTGGCCTCCAGGAGCTCAAATGTGCCGATGCCGAGATCGACCTCCGGTGCCGTTTGCCCGGTGCCGACCACATAGATGCCAGAGCCGCCGCGAACAGCGACGTAACCCATGATCTCCAACGCAATGATGGCTTCACGCAGCGTGGGGCGGCTGACCGCGAACTGCTCCACCAGTTCCCGCTCTGCCGGAAGCCGATCGCCGGCCGCGTACTCACCGCTAACGATACGGTCGACGATCCGATCGGCGATCTCGCGATAGCGCCGAAAGTTCTTCTTCGGGAGATGCGTGGTTGCCGACATGAGATTGGCTTGACCAATTGACACAAAAGTAGATCGGTCTTACCAATCATGCAATGGGGGCGTTGGGTGCTCGCTGCCTAAGCGAGGGCAAGGCGAAGCGGCCTGAATATGGGAGCCGGGCTCGCTTCCGGGCCATGCCCTGCGACCCGGCTGCATAAGCTGCGACAAGCAGAGCAAGGGAGGACATAACATGAAATGGATCAACGTGACTCTGGCGGCAGCGCTGCTCGCCGTAGCCGGCGGCGGTGTTGCCGTCGCCGACACATCGGATAAGCGCATCGCGCTCTCCAACAATTACGCCGGCAATTCGTGGCGCCAGGCCATGCTCCGCAGTTGGGAAAGCGTCACCGGTCAAGCCGTGACCGACGGGGTCGTTGCGGCGGCCGACGCCTTCACGACCGCTGAGAACCAGGTTACCGAGCAGGCGGCGCAGATACAGAACCTCATCCTTGAAGGCTATGACGCGATCGTGCTGAACGCCGCCTCGCCGGAAGGCCTGAACGGTGCGGTCAAGGAAGCCTGCGACGCGGGCATTACCGTCGTCTCGTTCGATGGTGTCGTCACCGAGCCTTGCGCCTGGCGGATTGCCGTCGACTTCAAGCAGATGGGCAAGGACGAGGTGCTTTATCTCGCCGAGAAGCTGCCCGATGGCGGCAACCTTCTGGAGATCCGCGGTCTTGCCGGCGTCTTCGTCGACGATGAGATCAGCGCCGGTATCCATGAAGGCGTAGCGGAGAACCCGCAGTTCAACATAGTCGGCTCCGTGCACGGCGACTGGGCGCAAGATGTCGCCCAGAAGGCGGTGGCCGGCATCCTGCCGAGCCTTCCCGACATCGTCGGTGTCGTGACACAGGGCGGTGACGGTTACGGCGCCGCGCAAGCCATCAAGGCCGCCGGGCGCGACATGCCGGTCATCATCATGGGCAACCGGCACGACGAGCTGACCTGGTGGAAGGAGCAGAAGGACGCCAACGGGTATGAGACAATGTCGGTCTCCATCGCGCCCGGCGTGTCGACGCTGGCCTTCTGGGTGGCGCAGATGATCCTGAGCGGCCAGGACGTACCGAAGGACCTGACCGTGCCGTTCCTCCGCATCGATCAAGACAATCTGGAGGAGAACCTCGCCAACACCGAAGCCGGCGGCGTGGCCAACACGCTGTATTCGGCGGAAGACGCCGCAAGTGTCGTGGCGGAAGCAAAAGCGATGTAGCCGACTCCCCTTTCGCGGCCCTCACCGGTAAGAGCCGGCGAGAGATGCACGCTGATACGACCACCATCGTACGACTGGACGGCGTCGAAAAGCACTTCGGCGCCGTCCGCGCTCTGGACGGCGTCGACCTGAATGTCGACGCCGGCGAATGTGTTGGGCTGGTTGGCCACAACGGAGCAGGCAAGTCGACGCTCATGAACGTGCTGGCCGGGACGACGTCGCCGGGCGCCGGCAGCATCGTCATCGGCGGTGCTGACCTGACCGGCGCGTATGGCGTCGCCGCGGCGACCCGACAAGGCATCCGCTGCGTCTTTCAGGAGCTTTCGCTCTGCCCCAACCTGACGGTCGCGGAGAACGCGCGCATCATGCACCCGTCGTTTTCCGGGTTCGGATGGCGACGGCGCGCTGGAGCTCTCATTGTCGGCAAACTCGATGAGATCTTCCCCGGTCACGGCATCGAAGCAGGCAATATGGTCGGGGATTTGTCCATCGCCCGCAGACAGATGGTTGAGATTGCGCGTGCCTTTTCCGTGACCGATACGCCGGCGGCTCTCGTCATCCTGGATGAGCCGACCTCGTCACTCGATGCGCATGTTGCCAATCAATTGTTGGATTATGTGCGCCGCTTCATCGCGGGCGGCGGTGCCTGCATTCTGATCTCGCATCTTCTCGGAGAGATACTTCAGACAGCGACTCGGATCGTCGTTATGCGTGACGGCAAAGTCGTCGCCAGGCGACCCGCCAACGAGTTCAATCGGACGACCCTTGTCTCGGCGATGGGCAGCGTGGTCGAAGAGCGGGGAGAGCATACCGCAGCGGCAACATCCAGGCGTAGCAGCGGAGAACCGCGCGTCCGTGCGCGCCCCGCTGCCCAGACGGACAAGCTTGAGCTTCTGGCCCACCAGGGCGAAATCGTCGGTCTTGCTGGCCTTGAGGGACACGGCCAAAAAGAGATTCTCATCGGCATCCTGCAGGCCCGCAAACGGCGCTCCGACATGGCCTATGTCGAAGGAGCGACGGCGCTGGTGGCCGGCGACCGACAGAACGAGGGAATCTTCCCGCTGTGGTCAATCGCCCGCAATATCGGCATCCGGTCGCTCAAGTCGCTGCGAACCGGCGCCCTGATCGACCGCACGAAAGAGGACGACCTTGCGGCGGAATGGCGCGACAAAATCAACATCCGCACACCCGACCTCAACAACGGCATCCTGTCGCTCTCGGGCGGCAACCAGCAAAAAACACTGTTTGCCCGCGCCCTGGCGTCTGACGCGGAGATTATTCTCATGGACGATCCCATGCGCGGGGTCGACGTCGGCACAAAGCAGGAAGTCTACAATCTGGTGCGGCGTGAAGCCGACAAGGGTCGCACATTCATCTGGTACACGACCGAGATGGATGAGCTGGACCATTGCGACCACGTCTATGTCTTCCGCGACAGCCGCATCGTCGCCGACCTCGCCCGGGACGAACTGACCGAGGAGCGGGTTCTGCACTCATCATTCGAGCCGGAGGCATGAGCGAGGGTGCTCCATCCACGACGTTGCTGGGCAGAGGCTACGCCTGGTCGACGTCCCCGAGGGTCCTGCGGTCGCTGCTGCCGGCCTTTTCGCTGGCCGTCATCCTGATCGCGATCTTCTACTTGCAGCCGCGGGCCATGAGCCCGATCGGCATGAAGCTCCTGTTCAATCTCGCCGTGCCGATCGCCTTGGCAACCATCGCCCAGATGTTCGTGCTCGCGGTGAACGACCTCGACCTTTCGATCGGCGCTTATGTCGGCTTCGTGGTGGCGGTGGGCTCCACGATGCTGTCGGGCGGACTTGCGGGACTGCCGCTTCTGGAGGGGCTGATCCCGGACCCGGCGCCCTGGATATTCACCACACCACTCGCGGGAATCGTCGTACTCGCGGCTGCGATAGGCGTCTACGCCCTTTTGGGCGCGGTTATACAGCTGCGAAACCTCCCCTCCATCGTGGTCACGCTTGGCATGTCGTTCATCTGGGCCGGACTTGCCGTGCTCGTCCTGCCGACACCGGGCGGAAGTGCGCCGACCTGGCTGCGCGGTCTGATGACGCTGCAGGTGCCGATCGTTCCGTTTCCCATCGTGGCGCTGATCGTCATCGGCCTCGTCGTCCATCTCTTGCTGATGCGATCGGCCTATGGCGCGGTGATCCGCGGCTCGGGCGGAAATCCGCGGTCGGTCGCGCGGGCAGGCTGGTCTCTCGTCAGGGTCAAGATGGCGGCGTTCGGGCTGGCGGGGCTCTTCGGCGTCCTGTCCGGTCTCGCTCTTCTCGGCCTGACGACGGCCGGCGATGCCAACATCGCCGTTCGCTACACATTGCTCTCCATTGCCGGCGCGATTCTCGGCGGCAGCGAGTTTGTCGGCGGTCGCGTCTCGCCGATCGGTGCGGTTATCGGCGCAGCCACACTGACCTTGGCCAATTCGTTTCTGACGTTCCTGCGGCTCAATCCGGACTGGCAGATCGGCGCGCAAGGGGCGATCCTCATCATCGTGCTTGCGTTGCGCGTCCTCATCAGCCGCGGCGAGGTGCGGAACTGATGCCGGCGGCCGTGAAGCAGATTTTGGAGCGGCCGTGGATTTGGGTCTATATCGCGGCGATCGCGGTCTGGGGCGCCACGATGGTCTTCACTCAGGGCCAGGGCGGCGGCGACCTGCTGACGGCCGCACTCGCCTTCGCGACGTTCTCCGTCATCGTGGCGCTGGGCCAGATGATGGTGATCACGCTCGGCCCGGGCAACGTCGACCTGTCCATCCCGGCCACCATGACGCTTGCCGGCACGGTGGCGACCAAGGTGATGGACACGCAGGATTCAATGATCCTGGTGGGCTTCCTGCTGGCCCTGGCCGTCGGGTTGGGCGTGGGGCTCTTCAATTACGGGCTGATCCGTCTTCTGCAGATCCCGCCGATCATCGCGACGCTCTCGTCGAGCTTCCTCTTCCAGTCGGCCGCCATCTGGTACAATCGCGGCCTGCGGATCAAGCCGCCGCCGCAGCTTGCCGACATCGCCACGCGCGATGTCCTCGGTCTGCCGCTGCTCGCCGCTGCCGTCATCCTTCTGGCCGTGATCGTGCATGTCGTCCTGCATCGCACCACTTATGGGCGGGCCGTTACGGCGGTCGGGCAGAACACACGCGCGGCCGCTCTTGCCGGGATCAATGTCGATCGCGTGCGTTTCCAGACGTACGTGTTCTGCGCCGTTCTGGCCGCGGTGAACGGCTTCTTCTTTTCTGCGTTCTCCGGCGGAGCCGCCCTTAACATGGGGCAGGCCTACCTGCTGAACTCCATCGCGGTAGTCGTCATCGGTGGCACGTCGGTTGCCGGGGGCTTCGCGAACGTCCCCGGCCTATGGGCAGCGGCCATGTTCCTCTTCCTGGTGGAAGCGATGCTGAACACGTTCGGTCTCGGCGCAGGAATCAGACTTGTGCTCACCGGCCTCATCATCGTGGGCGTGATCATCGCGGCAGGTGGACAGAAGACCGAGCGCTGAGCGGAGAACCTGTCTGGGCGGGAGCAGTCACCCACTCGCGCGTAGGCTCCGGCTTCGGCGGTCGCTGATCGTTGTTGCAATAGAGCGGCCAACCAAAACATGGCAGCCGCGGGCTATGTTCCCACTCCCGTCATGGCGCGCAGCGCCTCAAACACGGCAGCGGTATCCTGCTCATCACGCCCCTCCGACAGGGCGGCGGTGTAGAAGGGCAAGCTGGCGGAGAAAAGCGGCACCGGCGCACCAACGTCGCGGGCCTGCTCGGCGATCAGCGCCAAATCCTTCATGAAAACATCCATCTTCATGGTGGCAGGCTCGTAGGTCCCGGACACCATGAGCGGCCCGCGCAGATCGAGCATGCGTGAGCCGGCGGCCCCGGAGCGGAGCGCGTCCAGCGTCGTCTCCGGGTCGAGACCGGACCGGCCGGCAAGCAGCAGCGCCTCCGCGGTCGCAAGATTGTGCACAGCCACCAAGAGATTGGCGACAAGCTTGAGCTTCATGCCTGCGCCGAACGAGCCGACATGCCGGACGTCGCGCGCGATCGCCTGCAACACGGGTTTGACCCGCTCATATGCGTCGTGCGCACCGCTGGCGAAAACGACAAGATCGCCGTGTGCCGCCTGCGCCCCGGTTCCGGAGACCGGGCAGTCCAGCATTGTGACGCCGACGGCCGACAATTGCGCGCGGGACCGTTCCTTGGCTGTCGCCGACAAGGTGCCCATCTCGACGGCGATCGTGTCGGGCCGGGCTTTTGCCACCAAAGCGTCGGTCACGCTGGCGAGCGCGGCTTCGCTGGCGAGCGCAACCAAAATGACATCGGCTGCACCCGTCAGCTCCGTGATGTCGCTGCAGCCGCGTCCGCCACCGGCCACCAACGCCGCGACTGCCTCCTTGTCGACGTCATAGCCGCACACGTCAAAGCCGCTTGCCACCAAATTCGCAGCGTAGGCCTTACCCATGATGCCGAGGCCGATGATCCCGACCGAACGCATGCGTGCCTCACTGGTCATCAGTGTCCACCTTCTGTCGGTGCAGGCGGGAGCAATACCCCGCCTGTCTCTATTCGATCACCGGCAGAAGGACATGGGCCGGCGCGTCCGGGTCTATATGTACAATCGTCGTGCCGCCGAACACGCTTGGCGGCCTGTCGCGCGGATCGTCATGCAGAAACGGACCGCAGCCGAGCAGCTCGTTCTTGAAGTTGGACAGGCGCGCACCGGTCGTCTTCTGCCACGTATAGTCCTTGCCGCGCACGCTCAGCGCAATGCGGTGGCCTTTCGGCACGACGATGCTTGTCGGCCAGATCTCGATATCGAGATCAACCGGCTCACCCGGCGTCAACGGCTCGATCTCGTCATGCGTATGATACGGACGGAACGGCTCGCTGAGTGCCTCGTCCAACTTGCGGTGGGATGCCCGCAGCCAGCCTTGGGCGATCGGCGTATGCGGGTCGATCGCGCCCATGAAAGTGACCTCGCGCAGATCGGGCGTGAAGATACGGAAGACGAGGAAGATGTCGGCGTCCTCGGTGCTTGAAGATATTTTCAGCTTGGCGGCGAGCGGACCCGTGATCTCGGTTTCGTGTTCGAGCGGCTCCGACATGAAGGTGAGCCCCTCCCCCATCGCCTCAAATGGCAGTTGCGCCGGCTCGGCCGGCGGATCAAGCGACAGGGTTTGACAGACAGGATCGAGGTAGAATCGCGTCCAGTTGGTCGACGGCAGCGGCCAGTCGTCCTCAAAGCGCTCCTCGAACCTGTCGACGTGACGAACTTGGAGCTGGACACGGCGGCGCTCCCCCCAGCCATTATCCTCGCCCTTCAGAAAATGATCGAAGAACTGGAGCTGAATGTTTCGCCCATAATCGGTGTAGAAATGCGTCCAGTGCTCAAGCCCGTGCGCTTCCAGCCACTTGTCCTTTGAGGCTGCCCGGAAGAAGCCCTCAAAATTGCCGCGCGGGTGAAGCCCCTGCCCGCCCCAATTGGCCGCCGACAGGAACGGCACCGTCACCTTGTCCCAGATCGGCGACCGCGCCTTGTGATAATCATCATCAAGCGGATGGGCGAGAATCGCGTCGCCGAAGCTGCAGCGATTGGCCGCCAGTTCGTCGTCCGACAGCATCTCGTCCCCGCAGATCAGCATGCCGCTGACCTTGGAGCGCCCTCCGCGCTCGCCCAGACCGTACTGCACGGTGCGCACCTGCATGTCGTACCAATTGGCCCAGAACGTCGACAGGATGCCGCCATGATGCGTCATGTCGCGATACCAATCGGCTGCGCCTTCCCAGATGCACATCGCCGCCAGATGCGACGGCTGCAGGCTGGCGACGTGCCACTGGTTGATGCCGTAATAGGAGACGCCATTGATCCCGACCTTGCCGGAGGACCAGGGCTGCGCGCCGGCCCATTCGATGCAGTCGTAAAAGTCCTTCGTCTCACGCGGGGAGAAATGATCGACATAACCGGGCGAGCGTCCGGTGCCGCGGCTGTCGACACGCACGCAGACATAGCCGTGCGGCACCCATTTCTCCGGATCGACGACCTCCCAGTTCTGGTGAAGATTGCTCGACCCATGCGGCACGTCGGGATGCTCCGCCACCATGCGCTGCCAGGCGCTCGGATAGCCGTCCTGGAAGGCCAGGCCCTTCGCATAGGGGCCGTAGGTGATCAGCACCGGATAACGCCCGTGTTGAAGCGGGCGGAACACATCGGCGCGTAGGACAATTCCGTCGTCCATTTCGATCGGTACATCCCAATCGATCGCCATGCCTTGCTGTTCGGTCGTGAAGCTCATCGGCTTCTCCTGATTTCGACGCCGGCCGTTCGAGGCGGCAAAGTTGGTGGGCTTGCCCGCGCCCATGTGAGGTGCGGAACCGTTCCAATCGGCGCTGCAGCGTGCGGTCCGCCGGGCAGCGATTTGGATAAGGCTCTAGTCAGGCACGTAAGCGATCAAATCGAGCAGCGTATGGGCGCCGGGCACGACGAACGGACCGCCGAGCACCATCGTGGTCGAGCACGGCTTGATGCCCGGAAAATGCGACGCCCACTCATCGATCGACTCAGGAAACCATTGCCCCTCGTCGTGGAAGCAGGCGCGCCGGACGATGTTCTCCAGGCTGGTGCCACCAGCCTCGCAGATAGCCGCGACGTTCTCCAGCATGTAACGCATCTGCGCTCGCGCCGGCTGACCGTAATACGGGAAGCGCGGATCGCGTGACATGCCCGCCGGCAGGACACCGTTCTCGTCAGCCGCGATCTGTTGGCTGAGAAACAGAAAGTCGCCGGCTTTGACCGCCTGCGGCTCGTGGCTGAACGGTTTGGGCGCCTTGTCGGTGTGCACGGTCTCGATGTCGAGCTTGGAATCACCGGAGAGCATGGTGAGCGCGATCTCAACCCGGCTCCCCTTGCCGCCCAGGCCCATATAGGGGATCACGCAACGGGCTGGCGGATTGTTCGGGAACCAGCGCTTCCACACGCGCTCCATGCCCAGATAGTCAGACGGATCACCGATATAGACATCCGCCTTGACCGTTCGGTCGAGCGACGTGCCGGCGGCCTCGGCGATTTTTTGGAGCTTCCAGAGCGTGTACTCGGTCTGCTTCTCAATCTCCGAACCGTACCAGACGTAAGGATTGATGCGCGCATCGACCGCTAACGCGCTTTCGGCACCGTACCGCTCGGCCCGCCCGAAATCGCCCGTCCAATCCACCGGTATCTCTCCGGCGAGGAAGACCCAGTCACCGCGACTGATCGCCGGTGAATAGCCAGCCAACGGGCTCGGGACACCTTCGGGAACGGCGAAGCCTTCACTCTCGCCGTCCTCAATCAGAATGAGGTCCACCTCTACGATCGTGTCGCGCACCAAAAGCTCCTTGATGCCCATGCCGGTGGAAGCCGGGCGCGGCTCAAAGATGAACTCGTTGCGCGTATCGAGATAGTCGGTGATGGAGATGCGCGGCCACGTATTGCCCTCTTTGAACTCCTCCTTGGTCGGGTGTTCGGAGGTGAACCATTGCCAGATACGCACCGCGTCCTTGCTCATGTCGAGGCCGGCCGCCTCGATCGTCTTCTGGATGTTGCGCAAGAGGTAGCGCGATTGCAGTTCAAGCTTGCTCTCAAGATTGGGGTTGGGAGGAGCAGCTTCCGGCGCCACGTCTTCCACATAGTCGCTGGCCAGGTGACCGGATACGAAAAGCCAGCCGCCGGCTTTGATCGCAGGCGAATACGGCATGAGTGGCTTGGGCGTACCGTCGGGCCAGACCGCCTGTGGCGCCTTGGATTTGCTACTTGTCACCGTCTTTCTCCTCCAGTGCTGCAACCCGTGTCGGGCTGATCAAACGCGTCGTTGCAAGACCCCGATGCTCCCCCGCAGGCGCCAATTGCCCGCAGCGATGCAACCGCTCCACCGCCTAGGGAAGCGCCTTCTCGAGTATCTTGTGATAAGTGGTGGTGTCGCCGGTCATGTGGTCGCCCAGTCGACCGGACCGCATCACGTAGACGTCGTCGGCAAGTCCGACGAGTTCCTCAAACTCCGAACTGGCAATCACGACCGCGCAGCCCGTCTCTCTGGCAACGCGGCGCAGCAGGGCATGGATTTCCGCTTTAGCGCTGACGTCGACGCCTTGCGTGGGCTCTTCGATCAAGAGCACATCGGCGCTTCCCTCAAGGACGCGCGCCAATGCGAGCTTCTGCTGGTTGCCGCCGCTGAGCTTGGCGATCTTCGTTTCCGTGGACGGCGGGCGGATCGACAGATCCGCAATGTAGCCTTCCATGACGGCGCGCTCCTTGTCGTGCCAGCGCAGCCCCCAGCGCCGCGCCGCCGCACGAATGCGTCCGCTGATCGCCAAGTTCGCTCGGATGGACAGGTCCGGCACGATGGCAGCACCGCGACGATCCGCAGGCACGGTCAGCACCCCGTGCCGCGCGGCATGTTCCGGCGACCCTGTGCCAATGGAGCGGCCGTTGACACACACCTTACCACTGACCACTGGATCAACGCCTCCGATTGCCCGCACGAAGGCGCCATGCCCTGATCCCTGAACACCTGCGATCCCGGCGATCCGGCCTTGCGGCACGCTGAGACTCGCATCAGCGAAGTGCCGCTCTGCCGTCAGGCCCGTCACCTCAAGTCGCGGCGGCGCGTCGCGCGCAACGGGTGGCAAATCCCGTGTCTTCGTCGGTTGATCACCTGTCCTCGTTCCCACATCGCGGGCGATCAGCCGCACCATCTCGTCGCGATCGATTTCGCCTCTGGAATAGACGCCGACAAGGCGGCCATCGCGCAGAATGGTCATGCGATCAGCCAGGCGCATGACCTCCGACAGGCGATGCGTCACATAAAGAATCGCCTGGCCTTCTGAGCGGAGCGCATCAAGCCTCTCAAGCAGATGCTCCGCATCCGGCTCCGAAAGCACAGCGGTCGGCTCGTCGAGAACCATGATGCTGCCCGGTTGCAGCAACGCCCTGGCGATCTGCGCCAGACGCAGTTGCGGAACGCTGAGTTCCTTGGCCGGTGTTTCGACATCGAAATCGGCGCCGATCTTGTCCAGCGCCGCCTCAACCTGCACCTGCTCGGCTGACGACAAAGCGCCCCGGCTGGCCATGCCGGACTCAATGCCCAAAAGGATGTTGCGGCCGATGGACAGCTCCGGCACCACGAGCGTCTCTTGCGGCACAAGGCTTATGCCGAAGCGCTGCGCATCCTTCGGCGTGGAGATGGTCACGGGATGCCCGGCGAGCCGGATGTGACCCTCGTCCTGTTTCTGCACCCCGGTGAGGATCTTGATCAGCGTCGACTTGCCGGCGCCGTTTTCACCAAGCAGCGCATGGATCTGCTCCTGCTCCAGTTCAAGGTGTACGTTCTCAAGCGCCGCCACGCCGGGGAAGCGCTTCGATATGCCCTCAAGCTGAAGGATCGGGCCGTGATGGCGCTGCACGGTCATCTGCTTTGGTCAGCGGCCGAAATGAGACGCGCCGCTGCGCCGAGGGATCAGCGCAGCGGCTCGTATCGACAGCCTATTGCGGCGCTTCCCAATCCTCCGCCACGACGCTTGTCTCAATCCAGACCGGCTCTGACAGATCGCTGACGGTCATCGTGTCGTCAGGAATGCAGTTGCGCTGCGGCACCTCCTCGCCGTTCAGCTTGGCGATCGCCAGGCCCACGCCGATATAGCCGACTGACACCGGGAAATCGGGCAAGATGACATCGGCGCTGCCCGCATTGAGCGCGTCGATGGTCACTGGCGTAAGCCCACCGGCAAAATAGCGGGTCTCGGAGAACTCCTCCGGGATCGACTGCGGGGCAAGCAGGAACGAGCCGGTCGAGTAGACCCAGTCGACCTGCGGATGGGCTTGGGTCGTGTTGGTGAAGCGCGTCAGGCCCTCTTGCGGGTCGATGTCGGTGTTGACGACGGCATTCACCTGGACGTTGGGGAACTCCACGATGCCGTCCAGGAAGCCGGCCACGCGCCGCCTCGACCAACTCGCATTGGCGGGACCGCCCATCACGATCCCCTGGCCGCCATCGGCAAATGCTTCACCCACGCCTTGCGCTGCGCTGCGGCCGATCATGTAATCATCCTGAACCAGCTTGGTGGCGATCTCGCTGGCCGACAATGTCCCCACTTCCACCACCGGTGTGCCGGCGGCAATCGCGTCATCGATTGCCAAGGCAAGGCCCGCCGGATCGGCCGGATTGATCAGCACCGCATCCGGACGCTGCGTCAGCGCATTCTCAAGCTGCGTGATCTGCGAGGCGGGATCCATGAAGCCGCGTCCGGCCCCGACCGCCAGCGTCACGCCGGCCTCCTCAGCGGCAACCTCTGCACCATAGATCAATGCCTGGATATAGGGGTTCGCAAAGGACGGCACCGATATGGCGATCGTGTAAGATTCATTGGGCTTCGGCGGCGCGTATTCGGCCAGCTCCGCCACCGAGAACTTGCGATCGCAGGCAAGCGGCGTCTTCTCTTCATCGGTGAAAGTCAGACCCTGAGCGGCGGCCGTCCCGATGGATGCCACCGACAAGACCGCCGCCGCTGCCGCCAAGCGAATTGTGTACTCCTTGCATGTCATCGCGATTTCCTCCTGTCTGAGATTTGGTGTTGAATCGAAACCGGCGCGGGCTAGGGCTCGCCGCGATTTCGGAACAGTCTGAACACCTTGCCGGAACGGGCATTGGCGACCAGAACGGCGCCGACCAGCACACAGCCGGTGACCATCTGCTGCACGAAGGGATTGACGCCGGCGATATCGAGGCCGGTGGTCAGCACGGTGATGAGAATGACGCCGAGCACCACGCCGCTGAGCCGCCCGACACCGCCGCCGATCAGCACGCCACCAATCACGGCAGTGGCGACTGAGAGAAGCTCGTAGCCCTGCCCCAGGCTGCCTTGGGCCACGCCCACGCGCGACGTCAGCATCAAGCCGGCAATGCCGGCGAGTGCGCCGCAGATTGTGTAGGCCAGCATCTGGTAGCGGACGATCGGCACGCCAGCGACGCGGGCCGTCTCCAGACTTCCGCCGATCGCATAGATGTAGAGGCCCGCCCGCGTCCGTTGCAGCACCAGCCAGGCAATCACGCCGACGATGAGGGCAATGCATGCGGCGCTCGGAACGCCCCACCACATGTTGCGGCCGAACATGGCGAACGCACGCGGCAGACCCGTCATCGTACCGCCATTGGCGATCCAGTCGGCCAGGCCGCGCGCCGCCGTCAGCATGCCCAAAGTCATGACGAACGGCGTCACCCGAAAGAAGGCAATGCCAATGCCGTTGACAAGACCCACGGCGGCGCCGGTCAGAATGCCCAGAGCAATCGCCGTGCCCACGCCAAAATCGGACAGCATCAGCGTTGCGCACACCACACTGACCAAGCCCATGGTGGATCCGACCGATATGTCGAAACCGCCGACGATGAGGGCGAAGCTCTGGCCGATCGCCACCACGAGCAGAATTCCGGCCACGCGCGCCATGTTCAAGAGCGTGCCGGTCGTCGCGAAGCTGTCGGGAAACATGAACGAGAAGACGATGCAAAGGACGATGATGGCCGAGAGAATCTGAATCTCCGCGGCCGGCCATTGGCGGCCCAGTCCGCCCGGCGCACTGACCGCCCCGGTCCCTGCCGCCTCGGCGCCGGACAGCAGCATGTCTGTCCGCACCTTCCTCGACGCGTCCCGTTCAGACATTCAAACGTCCCACCGGTTCTGAAGACCGCGCCGGCTCAAGCGGCAACATCGTGCGCCTTCATGTGAATCGTCTGGCCCGTCTCCGCTGACTGCGTGACGGCCTCAAGAACCTCGATGTTGTGCACCATCTGCCATTGCGGAATGTGATAGGGTTCAACCCCACGCACGGCGCGCGCGAATGCTTCCAGATTGGCCACCACCGTGTCGGTCCACGCATAATCGTGCTCGCGCATCTTCGAACCCGATTCCGACACCCGATATGTGGTGCGGCCGCCGGGCGTGTCGGGATGGCTGTGATTGAGGACCTCGATCCATTGCCGACTTCCGAAGACGTGAAATCGCATGAAATGAGGCGTGTGCAAGACCGCACTGAAAGACGCAGTCACGCCGGTTGAGAATCCCAATTGCGCGCAGACCACATCGCCCGTGTCCCAGTCCAAAGAACGGCGCGAAACCATCGCCTGCACGGTCTCAACCGACCCGAACATCGCAATGAACAGGTCCGTCAGATGGATCCCCATCGCTGTCATGCCCGCAGCAGGTGCGACAGTCCTTGCCGTTCGCCAATCCCCCTTCGGCACGTCGACAAGCTTATCGTGGCTGAAGGCCGCCTCCGCATGCATGATCGTACCCAGATCGCCGCGTTCAACGGCGTCGGCGACTGCGATCATTGCCGGCTCAAGACGCCGTTCATGACCGACGGCGAGCTGCACCCCGGCCTCGTTACAGGCCTGAACCGCTCGTCTGGCTCCCGCAGCTTTGAGTGCCAAAGGCTTCTCGCAATAGACATGCTTGCCCGCCGCTGCTGCCGCGACGACCTGCGCCTCGTGCAGCGGATTGGGTGTGGCCAGCACCACGGCGTCGACGCTTGGATCAGCCAGCGCCGAACCGAGATCGTCGTAGATTGCGAGCTTCATCGCGCTTATGTCGTCGTGACGGGTGCAATCCGTTTCCACTACGCCGATTGCCGTTACCGTCTCATACCCTCTCAAGCGCTGCGCGATATGGCGTCCCCACCATCCGAACCCGACGATGGCCAGTTGCACTGAGGGCGTGACCGCGCTCATAGCCGTTCCCCGATGGTGGCAAAGTCACCGCGATAGAAGACGAGGGGATCGCCCTGCCGGCTGCAGCACCGTTGCACCTGCCCCACCAGGATCTCATGATCGCCGCCGGGCAAACGATCGACCGTACGGCACTCGACGAAGGCCAGCGCGTCGCTCAGCAACGGAACGCCCATGAAGCCGGGCTCCCAGCGCACCCCAGCGAACTTGTTGCGCGCCGGCCTTGCGAACTGCAGCGCAATGTCCCTGGCGTCAGCCCCCATGATGTTGACCGCGAACGCGTTGTGATCACGGAAGGCACCGTAGCTTGGTGTCTGTCGGGCGATGCTCCATTGGACGAGCGGCGGATCCAGCGACAACGAACTGAATGAATTGACGACCAGACCGATCGGAGACCCGTCTTCGGCAGCGGTGGTGATCACCGTCACGCCGGTCGCGAAACACCCGAGGACGTCACGCAATTGGCGAGGATCGACAGCATTGTCCGATGAAATCGCCTCATGCGCATTCATCAACGGTTTCCCCAATGTGCAAAGCCACACAACGCGATTGTTGAGCAGGCGCAGCCTTCAGGACAACTAATATTGACTTATGATGGGGATTAGGAAAACTGATACCGCCATGAAATTGCAGCAGCTCAGATATTTTGTTGCGGTGTACGAGGAAGGGTCTTTTTCAGCCGGTGCGGTGCGGGCCAAAGCCACACAATCCGGGCTCTCAATGCAGGTGCGCGAATTAGAGGACCGCTATGGCGTGAGGCTGTTCGACCGCAGCACGGCGGGCGTCTCTCCAACGGACGCCGGAACCCGCTTCTACCGCCACGCAAGCCAGGTTCTTCGGAAGGTCTCAGAGGCGGAGGACGAGCTGAAGCGGATCAAGGGTGAGGTCGCGGGCGACGTGCGCGTCGGATTGATGCCCACATTCACGCGCTCCGTGCTGCCGGACACGCTGCTGCGTCTGAATGCCGAGCACCCGCTTATCAGCTCCACCGTCTGCGAAGCCTATTCGGCACAGCTGTCGGAGATGACGGCGCAAGGGCAACTGGACTTTGCGGTCGTGCCGGCCTTTGACGAGCAGCCTTCGCTAACCGCGTCGCACCTGGCGATCGACCGCGAATACCTGGTTTGCTCACCGCGCGTCGGCCTGCCGAACCGCAAACCGGTCCGTCTACGCGACCTGTGGCCGCTGCGGCTGGTGCTGCCCGGCCGCGCCAATGCCCGCCGCCGCCGCATCGAAGGTTACATCGCTGACAACGGCGTTGAGGTCGCGGAGATCATGGAGCTCGACGCCATGCTGGCGACGCTGGAGCTGGTGACCCGTTCAGACTGGGTCGCGATATTGCCGGGGATTCTGTGCTCGGCCGACGCCGCGGGGACCGTTCGCACGATCCATCCGATCGATGATCCGATTCTGGCGGTGACCTACATCCGCATCGAGCCGGCGAGCCGCGGGCTTGGCGACGCCGCGCAGGTGTTCAACCAGGTGCTGTGCGAGGAACTGGAAGCGGCTCTGCAATGGGACGACACACTCTCCGATATAAGAAAGACTAATACTAAACATCAATAACTATCGTTTTTTGTTGCCTCACGGATGCGGCTAGTTGGCGTCTCCAATCTGGAGTTCGTCCATGAAGCTGTCGTTCTTTACGATGCCGATCCACCCACTTGGAAAGCCGGTCTGGCAGAGCCTGGCGGAGGATCGGGAGGCCTTTCTGCTCGCCGACAAGCTTGGTTTCGCTGAAGCCTATTGTGGTGAGCACACAACGGACGCGGCTGAGATCATCACCTCTACGGTCGCGTTTCTGGCAAGCCTGGCCTACGAGACGAAACAGATCCGGCTCGGCACCGGCACGGTCAATCTTCCAAACGCGCACCCCGCCCGCATTGCCGCCGAGGTCGCCATGCTGGACCATATGCTGGAAGGACGCCTCAACTTCGGCATATCGCCGGGCGGCCTGCTTTCCGACGCCGAAGTCTTCGGCAATCTGGATAACGACCGCAACGCGATGTTCGTCGAGTGCATCGACATGGTCCTTGATATCTGGGCCGGCAAGGCGCCCTACGATCTGAGCGGCCAGTTCTTCAGCGTGACCACATCGCGCACGATGATGCCCGAAATCGGCCAGGGCGAGATCATTAAGCCCTACCAGACACCGCATCCGCCCATCGTGGGCACGGCGGTGGCCCCCTATTCGAAAGGTGTGACCGCCATGGCGGCACGCGGATGGGATCCGATCTCGGCAAACTTTCTGCTGCCGAAATGGGTCGCGACCCATTGGCCCAATTACGCGGACGGATGCGCTAAGGGCGGCAGGACGGCGAGCTACGCCAATTGGCGCGTCGCCAAGAACATATGCGTGGCCCCCACAAAGGAAACGGCGCGGGCATATGCGCGCGATCCCGGCAGTCCTTATGTGCTCTACTTCAGCCAATTGTTGCAGAAGATGCAGGCAGCCGGACGCCTCAATCTCTTCAAGGATGATCCGCAGATGCCGGACGAAGCGGTGACGCTTGACAATGTTCTCGACGCGCTCGTCATCCACGGCGATCCTCAATCCGTGGCCGACCAGATCCTCGCGCTGCGCGAAGTCACCGGACCGTTCCAACATCTCATCTACGCCGGTCATGATTGGACGGACTACGATCTCGGTCGCAATTCGATGATTCTCATGGCCGAGGAAGTTCTCCCGCTGCTTCAGGACGCCACACGTGCCGAGGCTGCCTGATGCCGGCAGACGCCGCTGATGTCAGCATTGTGTTGCGACCCGATGGCGCGCAGATCGCTTGCAAAGCGCTCGGGCGCGCCGAAGCGCCGTGGGTCATCTTGTCGAACTCGCTGGCAACCACGCACGACATGTGGGCGCCGCAGATCGCGGCGCTGGCGGATCGGTTCGGCATCGTTTGCTACGATACGCGCGGTCATGGCTCCAGCACTGTCGGCTCCGCAGCGCCGGGACTGGATGTTCTGGCGGCAGATGTGATCGCAGTGCTGGACCATTATGGCATCGCGCGCGCCAATGTGGCGGGCCTGTCGCTGGGCGGAATGACCGCCCTAGAGACCGCCCTGTCGTCACCGGAACGCGTGCAATCGGTGATCTGCGCCGATGCCAGAGCCGATGCGCCCGACGCCTATCGCGCGCTGTGGGACGGCAATCTGGCGATCATGGAGGAGCACGGTATGGCCGCGCTGGTCGCGCCGACGCTGGAGCGCTGGCTGACACCGGAATTCCGATCCGATCCGGCAAACGAACCCGCGCTGAAGCAGATCGCCGGCATGGTAGGCGCCATGCCGGAACCCGGTTACCGCTACGCAGCGCGCTGCTTGCAATCGTTGAACCTGCTGCCGCGGCTGCGCGACATCGCCGTTCCGGTGCTGTACCTCGTCGGCAGTGAGGACCCGGCCGCCCCGCCGCATGTCATGGCCGAAATGGACGAACGCACGCCAAATTCGACCTGCGTGACCATCCCCCGCGCCGCCCATCTATCGAACATTGAGCAACCCGACATATTCAACGCCGCGATGTCGGTCTGGCTCGGCATGCACGGCTGACGTTATCGAAAGATCGCGAGAGCTCACGCTGAGTTTTGGCAGCATGTATACCGTGAGCCGGTCGTGCATCATGCCATCTTCAGCATAGCTGAAGATCATACGGGCTTGCGGGTGCGGTCGCGGATCAGCCGCTCACAGCGTCTCCGATCACCCTGTTGAAGAGAGCAGACATGGCATCCAGCTTCTCTTCGCCCAGATAGGCGTAGCGATTGATCTCAATATTGTTATTTGATGCGACCATGATGGCCTCACAGCGCTCTACAACATCGTCGCATGGCCCGTAGCTGTGCAGTATCGCGATCGCCGCGCTGTCCCCAAACTCTTGATAAGCGGAGCGCATCCGCTCCGCCGAGATTCCATGGGGATGCCCAGGCTCGGGATAGGCGAGCGGCGCAGATGAGTGTCCGCCGGATGCCTGCCCCATGAACCGCAGTCGAAAATAGTCAGCCGCACTCTCTTCCGACACGTCGAACTCGCGAACAACGCTCTCCACATAATTGGCACCGATCATCGGCCAGTGCATGGTGTAGAACTTGATAGCAAGTTCGTCGGCGTGCCTGCGCAAAGCCTTTGGTTCAAACCCCGACAACGTGTTCCATGGCGGCGGGAAACCCTGCAAAAGCACGGCCTTCGATCCACGGCTCGCATCGTCAACGCATTCGCGCAAGAAGGCAGCGAAACGCCGAACGAGATGCTCCCTCAGTCGACAATGGTCATCAATAGCGGGAAAGCGCCTTCGAAGGTCGTGGCATGCCTCCGTAACCGAGACCTCTCGATATTGGTCAAGGTCGCCTTTCGTCTTCAAAAGATTGAGTGCATCGGTGAAGCCTTGAGCGAGCTGTGAGAGTTCGAGCCCGATCTCCTCCGCATAGGGTGCGACCTGAGGATTGTAGTCGGCGAACAACGACATGAAATGGTAGGGCGGGTATTCCGGCCAATCGAAGCGGAACCCGTCGCATTCCGGATAGTTTTGACAGAGATCCCCGATCAGCGCGCGCATATATGACCGGACGCCATGCGAAGCCAGCGTCGTGTTGCGATCAACTCGCGAGGGAACGGGCGAGCCGTCGGGAAGCAACGGCTCGTCGCCGTCTGCAGGCCTGCCGACTTGAACGCGGAGTGCCGGCGGCATCGCAGCCATGACCTGAAGATACGTTTTCAAGCCCCTGTCGCCGGCGCGGCGAAGGAACGTTCGAACCAGCGGCCCGTCCGATTCCGTCAGCTCGGTGGGAACTTCCGGCGCGTATTGGCCACCGGCATAAAGCGCACGGTCCGGCACAAAACTCGGCGCCGCCACCATATGGACTTCCTGCCGCCCCCAAAGCGGGCGCTCCAATAAACGCTTGCTGCCCGCCCCTGCATCGGGTGGCGGTTCCCGAAAACCCAGGGCGGGAGGCGCCGGTGCGGCGACATAGGGTGACGTCGTGACAGACGTTGCGCCCAGCCGATCGACCACATTGGTGAGAACAGCCTCGATACCTTCGCTCTGAAAGTATTCCGGCATCACCGTCACGCCAACGCGCTTATATTGCTGTCGCGCCATCCCCTGGAGCCTGCCCGTTCTGGTTAGCTTCCAGTTGTAACGTGCGCGATGATCAATCGCAATACCGGTATACGGGTTAAAGGCAAGAGAGGCTGGACCTGCAAACGGATTGACCGCCCAGGCGGTTAGATCGCGCTTATACGAAGCGGCGACGAACCGGGAGATGCAAGGTCACGCGGCATTCGAAGCTGAGAAAAGCTGCGGATCTTCCTTGAGTGTGCGCGCAAATGCCCGCTCGTTCGTCTCCATATGATGATGCATCGCTTGGAAGCTGCCTTCCGCATCGCCTGCCTCAATGGCATCGACGATCTTGCGATGCTGACGTAGCGCGTTCTGCAGGGAGTTCTCCCGGTTTCGGCTGAGCGTGTGCAACCTGTCGGCCTCCGTTCGGGCCTGGCGCAGTGTTTGCCAAACCAACGCGCCGCCGGCACATGTCGCAATGGTTTTGTGAAACGCTGCGTCGATCTTGTAGGCCTTGTCGACCGTCCCCGCCTTCAGCGCGCTGTGCTGCTCCTTCAGCACCGATCGCAGATCGGCCACGAGGCGATCCCGATCGCGGGCGCTAGCGCATTCGCGTGCCAAATGCGGTTCCAGGAGCCGCCGGATGAGCAGCGCGTCTTTGAGGCGGGCCGCGTCGATCTTCGAAACATATGTGCCGCGGCTCGAAAACGCGACGAGCAGATTCTCTCCGACGAGTTGCTTGATCACCTGTCGAGCGGGCGTGCGGCTGACACCTGAAGCAAGCGCCAGCTCCGATTCGCTGATCGCGTCGCCCGGCTTCAGTTGCAATGTGAGGATCTTGGCGCGCAGCTCCGAATAGAGCTGCGGAACAATAGGCTGCGCTGAGTCCAGGTTGAACGACCCGAACTCCGTCGGGATGTGATCAGCTGGATGCCTCGGCACAATTCCTCCTGGACCAAAAACTTACAGAGCAGCAGATCGGAAACGATTGGCCGCCCTGGGCGCCGCACGAATCTTCCATCATACGCTACCGGTCGCCGCTCCATCGTTACAATAACCAATTGACATAAACCAACATACCGGAATACCGACACGTCGGATCGGAGCCTTTGCGTTCAAAGCTCACGAACGCTTGGCTGCTCGGGGCCGCTCCGGGCCAGCCGCGCCCGGCAGGTGCATCCGAAGCGGCCGTTCGCCCGGATCGCGCTGCCGTTTGAGTTCATCAAAAGACCGTCGAGGTGCCATCACGTGCCCCATGGAAAAGTTGCTCTCATAACGGGCGGCGCCAGCGGATTGGGGCGCATCGTCGCGACGCGGCTTTGTGAAAAGGGCTTTCGTGTGGCCGCGACCGTTCGCTCCGAGGTCGACCCGGCGCCACATCCCGATCTGCGATACTTCACAGCCGAGATGAACGACATCGCGCGCCTCCCGCAGGTCGTCGACGACGTCGCCAGCGCTTTTGGCCGAATCGACGTTCTGATCTGCAACGCCGCAACACAGGGATTTGCCGATGTCCGATCGATTACGCTCGACGACTGGCAGGATACGTTAACAGTCAATCTCACCGCACCGTTCGCCCTGGCGCAGGCTGCCGTGCCGCACCTTGCCAAGACAAAAGGGCTGATCGTTCTGGTCTCGTCGGTTCATGGCGTGCTCGCGGCACCCTCCCGCACGATGTACGCCGTTACCAAAGCCGGCCTGATCGCAATGGCCAGGAACCTGGCTGCCGACCTGTCGCAAGACAATATCCGGGCCATTTCACTGATCCTCGGCCCCTTTGCCTCCCCTGCCCTGACTGAAGGCACGACGAGGTTCTTCCCCGACGACACGCCCGAAGCCGCACGCGACAAGTTTGCCGCGTCGCAGCCGCTTGGGCGCGTCGGCTCCGGCGAGGAACTCGCCGACATCATCAATTTTCTCACCACCGATGCGGCGGGCTTCATCACCGGGACGTCGATCGCCGTCGATGGCGGGCAATCGTCGCGCCTGCTTGTGCCCCAACTTGGCCGCAGCACCGGCTGATCGCTTAACCTCACCGCCCTCCCAGACGCCCTGTGTGTCAATGGTGACTTGCCCAACAAGTCGCCCCAAAAAAGAGCGAATCATAAACAGTATACCGGTATTCACATTCGAACATCACTGTGCTATTCGGTGAGGCAACTCCGGGTGAGGAGCGTCTGAAACGACCTGTTCAAAGGGTAATAGGGAGGGATCAGGAATGACGAAGGCAGCCAAGTATCTGACTGGGACAGTCGTGGCTGGCGCCATGGCGGCCGCGCTGCCGTTTGCGACTGCAAGCGCCCAGGAAATCAACGTCATGCTTGGAGGCCATCCGTTCAAGGATGTCATTCAGGAGAATATCCAGGAATTCACCGACGCCAGTGGCATCAAGGTCAACTTCACCGTCGTTGGATATGACGTCCTCTCAGAGCGTTCCGTGCTCGAAATGACGGCGAGCACGGGCTCGTTCGATGTCATCGCAGACGTCATCGAGTGGGTGCCCGGATACGCCGCAAGCGGTCTGGTGCATGACATCGGTGAGCTTGACGCCAAATATGGCGGCAAGATCAATTTCGACGGAATGATCCAGGCCGCCCTCAATGCCCACAAGTTCGACGGCAAGCAATTCTCCATGCCCATCAATGCGGGCACGCGGATGTTCTTCTACCGCCAGGACCTCCTGGATGCCGCCGGATTGGAGCCGCCCGAAACCTGGGAGGAGCTGCGCGCAGCCGCCAATGCGCTGAACTCGGCCGATCAAGCGGGCATGTCGATGTCGGCTGCTTCGGGCGCGTGGAACGTTCTCAACTGGGTGCCGTATCTCTTCGCGGCAGGCGGTGACGTGTGGGATGAAGACAAGAAGATCACCGTCAACAGTGACGAAGGTGTTGCGGCGCTGGAGTTCTGGGTCGATCTCATCCTGAACGACAAGGTCACGCCCGAAGGCGTTGCAAGCTACAACATCGACCAGAACCGCGCCGGCATGATCGACGGTCGGATCGCCATGGCCACCTTTGAGTCCGTGGCGGCGCTGGCACTTGGAAATCCGGACGTGAATCCACACGCCGCCAACATGGGCTACTGCCGCTTCCCGCTCCGCTCAAAGGATACGCCCGCGACCGCAACTGCCATTCTCGGCGGCTGGGGGCTCGTTATCCCGCGCAACACGGCCAATGAGGAGGCCGCCTATGAGTTCCTTGCTTGGGCGACCAACGAGACCAACGACCTTCGTTTGGCGAAGCATGTCGGGCAAGGCGCCTACACGGCCTCCCTCCAGGACCCCGAAGTCGTCGAGAAGTTCCCCGCACTTCCGCAAGTCCTTGACGTGCTCAACAACGCCAAGCTTCTGTTCCCGATCCCGGAAGGCAATGAGCTGAGCTTTGCGCTGAGCACCGCCATCTCCGAGGCGGTCACAGGTTCCAAGACCGCCAGAGAGGCGCTTGACGACGCGGCCGCCGAGATGATGAAGATCATGGAGGATGCTGGCTACTACTAAGCCGGCACGCGGAACGTCGTTTAACAAGCAGCTTGGCCGGGCTCCTGCCCGGCCAAAAACATCCGGCGACTGAATCAGACGATTTCGATGATCGCCCTCAAGGCATACTTTCAAAGAAACTACTTTGGAATCCTGCTCCTTCTGCCGGCGGTCTTCTTCATTGTTGTCGTCTACGTCTATCCGATCATCAACTCGCTTCAACTGAGCTTCTACGATTTCAGTCCGCTCAAGCCCCATCAGGGTCGGCGCTGGGTCGGTTTCGACAACTTCATCGATATCTTCACGACAAAGTCCTACTGGGCCGCGCTTTGGCTGACGTTCAAGTTTCTCCTGATCACGATCACTACACAGATGGTCGTGGGGATATCCATCGCCGTGATGCTCAATTCCGATTACGTGCGCTCCACCTATGGCGTCACGCTGATCCGCTCCATCATCATCATGCCGTTGATGGCGTCTCCGATCGTCGTCGGACTGATCTGGGGATTCCTGCTCGATACCGATCTTGGTTTCGTCAACCAGGTTCTTGAGGTCGTCGGTCTCGGGCCGGTCAACTGGCTCAACACGCCGACGCTCGCGCTGATCTCCATATCGATCGCCTCGATCTGGCAGTGGACGCCGCTCGTCGTGCTGCTCACCCTTGCCGGATTGGAGGCCCTACCCAAGGATCCCTTCGACGCTGCACGGGTCGATGGCGCTTCTGAATCGCAGCTCTTCTGGCAGCTGATGCTGCCGATGCTGAAGCCCGTCATCCTCGTTACGCTGTTGACCAACACGATCGATGCCTATCGCGTATTCGGGCTCATCCTCGTCATGACGGGGGGCGGCCCGGGCGTTGCAACCAACGTCGTTTCGATGGAGGTCTATCGGACCGGGTTCAAGTTCTGGCGCATGGGCGACGCTTCAGCCCAATCGTTCCTCACCTTCCTTGTGATCTTCGCCGTCGCGCTGATCTACATGCGCGCGCTGCGCACCAAACAACATTGAGGCGGTGGTGATGGCGATTTGGAAGAAGATCATCATTCACGCCGCGATGATTGCGGTCATCATCTTCACGTTGATGCCGATCGTGGTGATGTTCAACATTTCGCTGAAGCCGCTCCCGGAGATTCTGGCAAAGCCGACGCGGTGGATCTTCACGCCCACCTTCGAGAATTACCGCGAAGTCTTCCTGCTCGGGCCCTATTCAAGATTCCTCCTGAATTCCATCATCATCGGCGTATTGAGCACCATCGTTTCGGTGGCGCTCGGCACGATGGCGGCTTACGCCGTCGCCAGATACCAATTGGCAGGAAACTTCACGGCCATGTCCGTGTTCGTCATTCGCATGGTCCCGCCCATCGCGGTGATGACGCCGCTGTTCCTGTTCATCCGAACCATAGGCGTAGGCGACACCTATTTCGGTCTCGTCTTTCTTCACGCGGCTTTCAACATGCCGTTCGTCCTGTGGCTGATGCTGGGCTTCTTCCGCGACCTGCCTAAGGAAATCGAAGAGGCCGCCCACATCGATGGCTGCAATCAGTGGCAGGTTTTCTACATGGTCGCGCTTCCGCTTGCGAAAGGCGGCGTGGTCGCCGCCGCGATCTTCTGCCTCCTCTCGTCGTGGAACGAGTTTCCCTTTGCCTTCATCGCGACCGGGTCGCAGACGCGGACGCTCACCGTCGCAGCGCTCGACTTTAAGACCGACGAAGGCATTCATTTCGGCAATGTGATGGCGTTCGGCACCGTGGCGATGCTGCCGGTCATGATAGCCGCGCTGGTGTTTCAGCGGCGGCTCGTCAATGCGCTGACCGGCGCCGTGAAAGGCTAGCGTGTGATTGAGGCGCCGCCCCAACAGCAAGAAGGGAGGACAGTGTGAAGATCGCGTTTATTGGCCTCGGCCACATGGGTTATCCAATTGCCACACGCATCGCTCGGGCCGGGCACGATCTGGTCGGGTTCGACGCGCATGAGCCGACGTTGGAGAAATTCGTGGCGGACGGTTGCACGGCCGCCACGTCACCCGCCGATGCCGCAGCGAACGCCGACATCGTCATCACCATGGTGCCCGACCGGCCGGAAGTGCTCGAAGCGGCGATCACCGGAGCCGAAGCCGTTTCCCAGAATATTCGGTCCGGCACGATCTACATCGACATGAGCACCGTTGATCCCGCAACAAGCCGTGAGTTGAACGCGCACTTCTCAGCGAAAGGCATTCGCGTCGCCGATGCGCCGGTCGGCCGCAGCGTGGAGGATGCCTGGAAGGGCACGTCGGCGGTGATGGTGGGGTGCGCACCCGATCTCTTCGATGACATCGAGCCGATCCTTGCGACCTTCGCCGAGCGCATAACCTATTGCGGGCCCAACGGCGCCGGCGCCGTCATGAAGCTGGTCAACAATTACATCAGCCAAGGCACAGTTGCGCTCATAGCAGAGGCCCTGACGGCCGGCATTGGGCAGGGGCTGAGCCTGGAGCTGATGCTGGACGTCCTAGGCTCGACCAACGCAGCCAACGCCAACATGTCGCGGGCCATGCCGACAAAAGCCTTCGCCGGTGACTTCTCGGCGGGCTTCAAGGTCAAGCTTGCCCAGAAGGATCAAAGACTGGCGCTCCAGATGATGATCGAAGCAGGCGTGACGCCGACGATTGGCCGAGCAACGCAAGCGGCCCTCACGGCCGCGGTCGAGAAAGGCTTCGGCGAAGACGACCTTGCTGCTCTCTTCAAGGTTATCGAAGAACAGGTCGGCGTTAACGTGCGCTACGCAAAGATTCACCAGTGAACTCTGTCGGAGGTCGGCTCAAGTCCTGGGCCGGCTGCCGCGCCTATGGACGATATGCACGAAGGCGATGAACCCGTAGCCGCTGCAGTCCGACAGAGCGCTGTGACACCGTCGGCGGAAGCAGGCCTGCTTCACTTTCCAGAGTGTTGTCGACGACAAGCGGTCCGTTTGCCTGAGAGTTTCCGGGGCGGTTGCTCCTTCGGCGGCATCACGAGCGATGCCTCTCCCGCTTGCTGTTGCACCTCCTATCGCGGTCTCCAAGGTAGTCAGCAGAAGCGACCTGGAACGATGCGCGAGGGCGCGATCGGCTCCTTCTAGGCCGCGAACTGGAAATCGTCCTGGTGGAGCGCAGAAAGCTGTACGTTCTTCAACGTTACGACGTTGTTGGCATCGTAGTTGATGTGCACGTCGCTGGCTGTCTCCGTGGCGGCTGCCAAGACATCGGCGAAGTCTGCAAAGAGCCCATCATGAAACGCGATGACGTCGCCTCCTCCAGTGCCCGGCTCGAAGTCGGTGATCGTGTCGGCTCCGAAGCCGGCCCTGAAGATGAAAGTGTCGGCCCCGCTATTGCCTGTCAGCGTGTCATCGCCGGCGCCGCCCTCGATGTCGTCATTGCCGCCGCCCGCCGTCAGCACGTTGGCGCCAGCATCGCCGATCAGCGTGTCGTTTCCGCCGCCGGTTATGACGTTCTCGATCGACACCAATGTCTCCGAAACACCCCCGGCGGAGCCAATGCCGGTTGCCAGATTGATCGTGCCGGAGGTTGATGTCCAATAGCCGTAATCCACGGTGTCGTTTCCGGCCCCGCCGTCAAAGCTGTCCGTGCCGCCATCGCCCTGAAGGACATCATCGCCTGCGTCACCGAATAGCTGGTCGTCGCCAGAGCCGCCTTTGAGAATATCGTTGCCGGCCTCGCCATAGATGATGTTTGCGGAGCTGTTCCCGGTGAAGCTGTCATCGCCGTCGGTGCCACGATAGGGCGCATTGCTTGAGATCGTTCCGCCGTTCCATTCCGTTCCGTCAGCAAAACGCAGCGTCTCGATCCCGTACTTCTTGCTGGCGAAATGGTTGGGAATGAGGATCGATTCACCGGTCGCGATCACCGTCACTTCAAGGTCCGACGTTGCGGCAAAGGGCCGTCCTAGCTTGACGTCGCCGATGTTGAGATCGACCAGGTGAAGAACATCGTTGGGGGTGGTGGAGTTGTTCTCAGTAATCTGGTCGTTGCCGTCGCCGGACGCGTAGCGATAGGTGTCGCTGCCATAGGAGCCGTCAAGGATGTCGTCGCCGGTGCCGCCCACAAATGTCTCAGAGCCGCCGGTCCCGACAATAATGTCGTTGCCGGATGTGCCGCGATACCAGGCCTCCGCCTCCATGGTGCCGCGGTTCCATTCCGTTCCGTCGGCAAAGCGCAGCGTTTCGATTCCACGCTGCTTGCTCAAGAAATGGTCGGTGACCCGCATTGTCTCGCCGGTGGCCGCAATTGTGACCAGCAGATCCGATGGAGTCCGCGACAGAACGATATCCGCAACGTTGAGGCCGACAAGCTCCAGCGTGTCGAAATTGCTGCTGCTGCCGTCTTCGACGATCTCGTCATCGCCGCCGCCCTGACTGAAGCGGTAAAGGTCACTGCCATAGCCGCCCATCAAAACGTTATCGTCGGCGTTGCCGACGAGCGTATCGGCGCCCCCGCCACTTTTGATGTTCTCTATCGCGGTCAAGCTCTCGACCGTAGAGCCGGACGTGGCGGTGCCGGCTGAAAGGTCGAGCGTCCAAGTGCCGCCGTCGCTGTAATCAGCCGTATCGATGCCAGCGCCGCCGTCAAGGTTGTCGACGCCGGACCCGCCGATCAGCAGATCGTCTCCGTCACCGCCGAGCAGCGTGTCATCGCCGGAATAGCCATAAAGAGTGTCGTTGCCTGCGCCACCATTGATGGTCTCATTGACGCCGTCAAAGCCCCAGATGACGTCGTCTCCGCCCGTCGCAGCGCTGGCAAGATAGGCTGCCGAAAGCTCGGCATTTCCCCAGGTCACGGCGTCGGCGAACTCAATCACCTCCAGAGTGTATTTCGGGTCGGTGTGATCGTTGATCACGATAGACCCGGGAACTCCGCCACCGACCGTCAGAACGATGTCGGCACCATTGTCGGCACGGCTCACACTCACTTCGGTGGAATTAATGTCCGTGAAGACAAGCCGGTCCGAGCTGCTGCCCCACCATTGATAGTCGGAGATCACGTCATCGCCGTCGCCGCGATTATAGATGTAGATGTCGCTGTCTGAGCTGCCCTCCAGGCGATCGTTTCCGGTGCCGCCCTCGATCGTGTCGCTGCCGCCATAGCCGTAGATCGTGTCATTACCCGCGCCACCGGCAATGGTGTCGTCGTCGTTGAAGCCATGGATCGTGTCGTCCCCGCTCGTCGCGGCTGCGGCCAGCACCAGCGCCTGGATGTCTGCGGCATTCCATTCGACGTTGTCAGCGAACTCGAAGAACTCGATCCGATGGTCGGTCTCGAATTGCTCCGTCACCAGGATGGACCCCGGCACCGCCCCGCCGATCGTCAATAGAAGCTTCGGGCTGTTGCCATTGCGCGACAGGCTGACCTCTGTGGAGTCGATGTCGGTGAACACGATCCGATCCGTGTCGTGGCTCCAATCATACCAGCGATGATCGAAGATCACGTCGTCGCCGTCGCCGCGGCGGTACGTGTAGATGTCGCTTCCTGAGCTTCCTTCCAGATAGTCGTTTCCGGTGCCGCCTTCGATCGTGTCGCTGCCGCCGTGCGCATAGACCGTGTCATTGCCCGCGCCACCGGCAATGGTGTCGTCGTCGTTGAAGCCATGGATCGTATCGTCCCCGCTCGTCGTGGCTGCGGCCAGAACCAACGAGCGGACATCAGCGGCACTCCATTCGACGTTGTCAGCGAACTCGAAGAACTCGATCCGATGGTCGGTCTCGAATTGCTCCGTCACCAGGACGGAGCCCGGTACCGCCCCGCCGATCGTCAGCAGAAGGTTCGGGCTGCCGCCGCTGCGCGTCAGGCTGGCCTCGGTGGAGTCGATGTCGGTGAACACGATCCGATCCGTGTCGTGGCTCCAATCATACCAGCGATGATCGAAGATCACGTCGTCGCCGTCGCCGCGACTATAGATGTAGATGTCGTTTCCGGCGCTGCCCTCCAGATGGTCGTTGCCGGTGCCGCCTTCGATCGTATCGTTACTGCCATGCGCATAGATCGTGTCGTTACCGGCCAACCCCGCAATAATGTCGGGCGAGCTTGTTCCGTTGATCGTGTCGTCTCCCGGTGTGCCAGCCGCACTGACCAGCATGGCGCGCACGTCGGCGGCACTCCAGACCACACTGTCGGCAAATTCGAAGCTTTCGATCTCGTGATCCGTCTCGAAATGATCCGTCACCAGAATCGAACCGGGGATCGACCCGCCGACCGTCAGAAGCAGGTCGGCGCTGTTTCCGTCGCGCGAGACACTCACTTCGGTTGAATCGATATCGGCGAACACGACACGGTCGGTGTCGTTGGCCCAGTCATACCAACGATGATCGAAGATGACGTCATCGCCGTCGCCGCGGCGGTATGTGTAGGTATCCCCTCCGGAGCTCCCCTCCAGATGGTCGTTGCCCGTGCCGCCTTCGAGTGTATCGTTACCGCCGTCGGCGAATATCGTATCGTCGCCCGCCCCACCGAACATCTGGTCGGCGCCGCCATCACCGTTGAGAACGTCGTTCCCCTCCAGGCCGTAGAACGTCTCGTCGATCGGCGCACCGACCAAGGTATCGTTGCCGCTTGTGCCCGTCATAGTCGCGACCGCCGCCACCATGTCGGCGCGCGTCCACACTGTTCCGTCGGTGAAGACATAGCTCTCCACGTAACGGTCTGAGTTCGTATCGAACTGCTCGGTGACCGTCAGCGTGTCACCGGTCGAAGCGAGCGTCAGAACAAGATCGGTGCCGTTGCGGCTGATCTGAACATCCGACGGCAGGACGCCGGCGGAAAAGTGAACCTCGTTCGGATCGTCGTCCCAGATGTTGAAGCGGCTTTCGTTGATCGTGTCGTGGCCGGAACCGGGGCCGAACTCGTAAATGTCCGGGCCGCCCGCGCCATTGAGAACATCGTCGCCAGCGGAGGCGTGGAACGTCTCGCCGCGACCGCTGCCGAGGATGACGTCGTTGCCGGCCGTGGTGGCCTGGTCGACAAGGAGCTGCCGCATGGCGGCGCTGGTCAGCGTGGTGCCGTCCTCAAAGCGGAACTCTTCGATCTCGTTGAATATCCAGCCAAAACCGGTCGGCGTGAACTGGTCCTTGAGCGTCAGCGTATCGCCGGTGTCCGTTGTGATCAGCAGATCCTGATCGTCGACACCGCGCGCGAACGTGACGTCAGCGAGTGTGAGGCCAGAGGTGAACTCCACCGCGTCGGCGGCGTCGCCGGTGGAGCCCTGGGCATCGTCGACGATGTCATGACCGTAGCCGCGCCCAAAGACATAAACGTCGTCGCCGGAATGGCCCGACAAAAGGTCATTGCCGGCCCCGCCATCGAGCCTGTCGCCGAAATAAAAGCCATGGATCGTATCGTCGCCGGCGCTGGCCTGGTTGGCGACGGCTTGTTCCATGACCGTCTGCCACGTGACGGCGGTGCCGTCGGCAAACTCAAACGACTCGATCATGTCGAAGGCTTGAATGCCGAACGGGCCGGTATCGACGAAGTCAAACTGTCCGACCACGGTCAGCTTGTCGGTGGCGCCGGTAATGGCGACCTCCAGGTCGCCGTTCGCGTCACGCAGGAAGGTAACGTCGGCGGACGCGATCCCGTCGCGAAAGATCACCTTGTCGACCTGACCGGAAAGAATGTTGGTCAGATTGTCTTCGATCGTGTCGTGGCCGTAGCCGAGACCGAAATAATAGGTGTCGTTCTCATTGCCGCCGGAGAGATAATCGTTGCCGGCGCCGCCGTCGAGTACATCCTCCGTCGAATAGCCGATGATGGTGTCGTCGCCGTCAGTGGAGCTGTCGAGGAGCACCTGCCTGGCGACCTCGTCCCACGACATGGTCCGACCGTCATCGAAGATCAGTGTCTCGACGCGGTTGAACCATTGCTGCCCGAACGGACCGGTATAGGTGGCGGCGAACTGCCCTGCGATGGTGAGCTGGTCGGTTGTCCCGTCAATGCTGATGATCAGATCGTCGCCATCGCGGGAAAATGTCAGATCCTCGCGTCGCACATTCGGCCCGAGCCGCAGAAAGTCCTCCGTGCTGATGAGGATGTTGGCGCTGGAATCCTCCTCCACCCGGTCCGTCCCGTAATCGCGACCGAACACGTAGATGTCGGTGTTGTTGCCGCCGCGCAGGATGTCATTGCCGCCGCCGCCGTCGAGCACATCGATATGGTCGGTGCCTTCCAGAACCTCGTCGGCGGCAGTCGGATGCGAAACGGCGAGCGCGATCTCCGAGCGCGTCCACACCGTGCCGTCGGCAAAGACGATCTCGTTGACGCCGCGATCAGGCAGCGTGTTGTTGCCAAGCGCATCCGGCAGGATGTCGTGAAACTCTTCAAGGACAGTGATGGTGTTGCCGGTGGCGTTCTCCACGATCTGCAGGTCGCGGCCGTTACGGTAGAGGGTCACGTCCGCAGGATTGATATGGGCAAAGCGCAGCGTGTCGTATTCGTCGGCGCCGGTCTCAATGTCGTCGATGACGTCGCTGCCGAAATTCTGGCCGACGACATAGACGTCGGCACCCTGACCGCCACGCACCACGTCGTCGCCGCTGGAGAGATAGAAGATGTCGCCAGTCGACGTGCCGTCGCGTGTGCCGCTGCCGTCATCGATCTGCGCGCCGGGCAGGCCGAGCGCAACGGCGGCCTCCTTGACGGAGATGGCAAGGCCGACATTCTCCGCCGCCGCCACGACGGTCGTGAACATGAAGGGGAAGGTGTTGAGAAGCGACCCGCCGCGCTCATAATCGGCGAGGAACGCGTCGATCAGCGGCTCCCATGATTGCAGCCACGCGGTGGCGCCTGCCGCGTCCCCCGGCGCGGCGGTGAAGATCGCCTCAAACATCGGCACGAGCTGGCCGTTGGTAGTCGGCTTGAAGCCGTCATCGACGGGATCGTATTCCACGCCCGCGAAATACGGCTCAAGCGGCCCCTGCATGGCAAGCCGCAGCGCCTGCAGCTCGATAATGTGATGCCCCTTCTCCAGCAGGTCGGAGAGCGCGGTGACCGCGCCGAGATTGAGCGCGCGCGGGTCCTCGATGGGGATGTCCTCGCCGATATAGCGCTCCAGATAATCGAGCTCCGCGCCGGTCAGCACGTCCCAGGTCTTGTCGGGATCGCCGGTGATCTGCGCCAGCACCTCCGCATAGGTCGGATGCTCGATGACCTGGTCCTGGTCGTCCTTCACCGCCGCGCCGCTCGCCAGCCGCCAGAACGTGACGTCCTGCGTGGTCTGGTCCGGCAGCGTGATGGTCTCCGTCACCTCCACGGCGAAATCGAGGATCTGCGTGCCGCCGGCCGTGTCGTGGACAAGTACCGGCACGTCGGGATTGCCGGGCGGCGGCACGGCAGGCGGCGCCGCGGCCCAGGCCTGAAGGATCGGCAGCGCGCGCTCGCGCAGCGTCGCAAGGTCGATCACGTCGAGCGTTGGCAGCACGGAATTGATGGTTGCCTCAAGCGGGCCGCTTGTGCCCTCAAGCGTCATGGCCACGTGCAGATCGGTGAGCGTGCCGCGCCCCTTGAGGTTGGGCATCGTCGCGGCGATCGCCGGGTCGACGGAAGTGTCGCCCAAAAACGTCGTGTTGTAATTGTCGATGCGGAATTCGATGTCGCCGATCGTGCCGGTGGTGGCGTCGGTGCGGGTGAAGGTGCCGGTGCGCGCCACTGTATTGAGCGCATTGGTCGAGCCGTCCGGCGTGGCGGTCAGCCCGATCGACGCGATGTCGAGCTCCGCGAGCGTCTTCAGCTCGCCGGGATCGGTGACGGAATCCCCGTCAAGGTCCTGCCAGACCCGCAGATCGGCGAAGGCCGTGTCGGCCGCGTCGATCACGCCGTCGGTGTTGGAATCGAGCGCGGCAAGCTCCGCAAAGCCCGACACGTCGCCATGGCCGAAGAACTCCGAAATGTCGTCGATCGTGCCGTTTGAATTGAGGTCGATCGCCAGGAACCCGTCATCGCCAAGGACCCATCCGGTGGGCTCGGCGAAGAGGTCGCCGTCCATGTCGAAGAGCCCGCCGGTGAGGCCGACGGCCGAAAGCTCCAGCCCGTCGCCATCAAGGTCGAGCACCAGCGGGTCGGTGCCGCCCACCCGATGCTCGGCGAAGAAATCCTTCAGCGACAGCCGCATGAATTCCCACAGATCGGCATTGTCGGCGGTGGAGATGCCGGCCGGCACGTTAAGCAGCTGATAGGCGTTGATCTCGATCTTGCCGGTGCGGACGCCGGCGGTGAGCTCCTCATGAGAGGCCAGCGGGTCGGGGTTGCCTTCGGCGAAATACATGAGGTCGGCTGCACCGTGGCCCTCACGGACCATCGAGCCGACGCCCATCTCGCCGGCATCGTTGAAGCCGACCTTGACCAGCCCACCGAGCCCATAGGCGTAGGGCGATTCCGATTCACCGACGAGAGTTGCGAGCGTCACGACCTGCTCACCGAGCATCAGCACGTCGCCGCGCGCGCCATTGGTGACGATGCTGCCGGGGCTCCAGTGGATGATGTCCTGATCATTGTCGGAGCCGGTGTGGATGAGGGAACCGATGCCGCCCTTGACCTCGTCCTGGCCTGCCCCAAGCTGGATGTTCACGCCAACAGTGCCGCCTGCATCGACGATGTCATCCCCCCCGCCGGTGTCGACGGAAACGAATTCACTGCCTGATTCAGCAATGAACAGATGATCGGTCTGATCGGTCCCGACGAACTTCTCAATGTCGTAGTGAATGTCCGGTGAGCCCGAATCCTGCCGATCGACGACCAAACGGCCAAACGACACGTCCGGCAGGGAGTACCAGGTGGCGACGACACCGTCAGGAGAATACCCAGAGTAATCTGCCTTATCGCCACCGTCGATTCCGCCGAAGAAGAAGACCCCGCCTTCCGCGCCTGCTGGCGTCGTGGCAGCCAAGTAGGTGTCATCGTCCTCTCCGCCGACGATGACGTCCCTGCCCCCGCTCGCCTCAAAAACGTTGTCCCCGTTCCCGCCGATCAGATAGTCGGTCGCGCTCGACCCCTTGATCGTGTCGACACTCGCTCCGCCAAAGACAACGTGCGACTTATCCGAATCTCCGGATGCCGGTGTGAACGTGATGGAAGAATCCGGCGCCGATGCGGTTCCCGCCTGGGCGACGAGAACACGCCAGCCTCCCAAAGAAGCACCGAGCAGCAGCTCGCTTCCGCTTTCTCCGAGCGCGTCACTGACAAGGGCCACCGCGCCAAGCTGATTACCCACTGAATCAGTAGCCGCATTGTATACGGCAATATTGATATCCTGCTCGCCGTAATATTGATCAAATTCATCTCTGGCCGAACTGGAGATGTCGTCGAGACTGACCCTGACATAGCCAGCGGTCGGGCCTTCAGCGGTTCCCGCGCCGAACACCTCAGTACCAACGGCCGACACTGCATTACCGTCCGCCAGGTCGACCGCGTCGCGGACGACCTGCAGCCCTATCCGCACCACACCGGCATGAACCGTGAAGTCGTTCAAGACGCTCGCCGACTTGCCGTCCTCCACCGCACCGTAGGAAAGCCAAGTATCGAAGCGATTGTAGAAGTTCTCGTAGAAGCCTCCCACGGTATCGACGGTTTTCCAGAGCGCATTGTAGATGATCGCCGGGTTTGGCCCGTCGCCGAGCATCCTGCTGGTATTTTCCGGCACATCCGGATCCGCACGGTCGTGTTCTTCCGGCGCGACGATTTCGGGATTATCAAGGAAGGCGTCACGAAGGATTTTGTCGGACCGCAGGAGCTCGCTAAACGCTTGGCTGGACCCCTCCGTTCGGATCACGAGGTTGTGCAGCCCCGAACCATGGAGCGAAACCGCACTGCCGTCACCCACGTCGTATTGCACATCGGGCGCGTGAAGTTGCTCCGCGCCCAGAACGTTGAGAACTGATCCTATTGCGCCACTGGTGAGCGCCTCCCCTTGAATGGTGTGTATGTTCAGCTTCTGTTGTATCGATTGAGTATACGTGTCGAGAAAAGCCTCTCGATCGGCCACGACAGCGGCCTTTTGAACAGCGCTCAGCGACGTCTGCTGCAAAACCTTCTCAAGTGCCGTTCCGCCTTCCGCAAAGGCGTCGTCAACGGAGTACAGAATGCCGCCTTCATAGATGCTGTTCCACATATCAACGTCTTCGCGGCTGATCCCCTGCACATCGAGGGCAGCGAAAGTCGCCTCATAGCGGAGCTGATTGAGGAAGGGTGCGGGCGCAATCGCATAGCCCGTAACGTCTTTTATCGCCGAAACGAGCCCGGCCAGTCCACCGCCCAGGGACTGTCCGGTTACGACAACTTCGCGGCCATTGGCCTCCACGACAGCGGCCTCATACAATGCCAGGGCGTCTGCAAGCTGCGATTCCCCAAGCGTTCCGGAGCCAAGAGCGAGATTGTTCTGCCAGTCATGAGTATCGGCGTACCCGTCCGCCCATCCGGTGCCGGCTATGGCATCCGCGATGGCCAAAGGCCCGCCGGACACGTCCGTGCCCCGATAGACGACAAAGATCTTTCCATTGGCCTCGACAATACGGCCGACAAAGCCCGTTGCGTAATTGTAGAAATACCCACCATCCTCCACCATCCCCGACACGCTTTGGACCGCGTCAGCTACTCCAATGTCGTTGTTGTTCAGTTGCTGGTCGAGATCACTCCGGCGATAGGCTTGCTCGCTTAGGGCAGCCGCGATTTGGAGGTCTGTCAGCGTGGGCATCACACGTCTCCTCTGACCGAGTCTAAGTAAATGTTAGTGAACAGGAACAGATACTCGTCGCGATAGGCGAAGGAGGGAAGAAACGTCGCTCTCCATATTTGTGGAGCGCCTTCTATCGGATCGTCGTCGACCGTGTAGATCGCCCGCTTCTCTCGAAGTCGCTTACCTGCTTCGTCGTAGTACCTGCCCATCTTCGTGAAGCAATGCGCGAACCCCCGCGCCTGCCCGTTTCGGACAGTCACGTTGGTCGCGACGATCGGCTCCGGCTGTTGCTCGATGAAGCCGAGCCAGGCTTCGGGGTCTGTCGGCCATCGAGCCCAGGCAGTAAGCGCCCCGTC
>JANQKG010000016.1 GCA_028281235.1 Afifellaceae bacterium
TCCGACCTTGCTTCGCCCGCCGAAGCGGGCTTCGCGAAGGCGGGAAACCGGTGTCCACTTTTCGGGATCATGCTCTAATCGCGGCGCGTCGGCATGGGCGGCTTGAATGCCGCGCCCGGCAGGTGCGCGATGATCGTCTCGCCGGCAATGGCGCGCTGGCCGGCGCTCACAGTCGGAACGGCGCCTTCCGGCAGATAGATGTCGAGCCGCGAGCCGAAGCGGATCATGCCGAAGCGCGCGCCAGTTGCCAGCTCCTCGCCCTCCTCGCTCCAGCACAGAATGCGGCGCGCCACCAGTCCGGCGATCTGAACAACGCCCACTTTGAGCCCGTCGCCGGTTTCCAGAAGCACTGAATTGCGCTCATTGTGCTCACTGGCCTTGTCTAGATCGGCGCTCAGGAAGCGGCCGCGTTTGTATGCGATTTTGGCGACGCGGCCGGCCACGGGCGCGCGGTTGATGTGACAATCGAAGACATTCATGAACACGGAGATCCGCGTGAGCGGTGCTGTGCCGAGACCCAGTTCCGGCGGTGGCGGCGCGGACACGACCGGCTCCACGCGTCCGTCGGCCGGGCTGACGACCAGGCCCGGCGCGGTGGGAACGACCCGCACCGGATCGCGGAAGAAGATCACCATCCAGCCGGTGAGGATCGCCAAGATCCAGAAGAGCGACGTGGAGACGAACGAGAGGACGACGGCGAGCGCCGCCGCAATCGCTATGAACAGCCATCCCTCGCGATGAACGGGCGGGATGGCCTCCTGTACGGAGCGCAGCATCCGGCGCTCTTAGCGAATGACGAAGTGAGTTCCAAGCGGCGCTATTCGGCCGCCTCCGTCTCCACGTGAATTGGCGGCAGATAATCGCCGGCCTCCTCGCGCACGCAGCGCAGCCGCTCGGCCATCTCGTCGACCTCGCGCTGGCGTTTCCACATGGCGGCGTAGAGCCCGTCTTGCGCCATGAGTTCCGCATGCCGGCCCCGTTCGGCGATGGCGCCATCCTGCAAGACGATGATCATGTCGGCGTTCACGACGGTGGACAGTCGGTGCGCAATGACCAAGGTCGTGCGATTGCTCGACACGTCGTCGATCGCCGACTGAATCTCCTGCTCCGTCGCGGTATCGAGCGCCGAGGTGGCCTCGTCGAGAATGAGGATGGGCGGCCCCTTCAGGATCGTGCGGGCAATGGCGACGCGCTGCTTCTCACCGCCGGAGAGCTTTAGGCCGCGCTCGCCGACCGGCGTATCGTAGCCTTCCGGCAGGCCTTCAATGAAGCCGGCAAGCTGGGCCATGCGGGCGGCGGCGCGCACCTCCTCGTCAGTGGCTTCCCAGCGGCCGTAGCGGATGTTGTAGCCGATCGTGTCGTTGAAGAGCACGGTGTCCTGCGGGACGATGCCGATCGCCGCGCGCAGCGTATCCTGCCGAACCTCGCGGATATCCTGCCCGTCGACGAGAATGCGCCCGCCGGTGACGTCGTAGAAACGATAAAGCAGCCGCGCCAAGGTCGATTTGCCGGCGCCGGACGGGCCGACCACGGCCACCGTGGCGTTGGCGGGAACCTCAAAGCTCACGCCGCGAAGGATCGGCCGCGCCGGGTCGTAAGCGAAGTGCACGTCCTCAAGGCGGATGGTGCCCTGCGTGACTTCAAGCGGCGGCGCGTCGGGCTTGTCGGTCACTTCGGCGGGAACCTCCAGCAATGAGAACATCGCCTCAATATCGACCAGCCCCTGCTTGATCTCGCGATAGACGAAGCCGATGAAGTTGAGGGGGATCGCAAGCTGCATCAAAAGCGCGTTGATCAGCACGAAGTCGCCGATCGTCTGCGTTCCCGCCATGACGGCGCGCGCCGACAGGACCATGCAGGTGGCCATGCCGGCGGCAAAGATGACCGACTGGCCGAGATTGAGCCAGGCCAGCGACGTCCAGGTGCGGACCGCCGCCTGCTCGTAGCGCGCCATGGAGCCGTCGAAGCGGGTGACCTCTCGCGCTTCGTTGCCGAAATATTTGACCGTCTCGAAGTTCAGAAGCGAGTCCACCGCCTTGGTGTGGGCGTCGGTGTCGGAATCGTTCATCTCGCGGCGGATGGTGATGCGCCAATCGCTGGCGCGTACGGTGAACCAGACATAGGCCGACACCGTCACGGCGATGATGGCGACATACCAGATGTTGAACTGGTACCAGATCACCAAGGCCGCCAAGCCGAACTCGACGATCGTCGGCACGGTGTTGAGCAGCGTGAAGCGGACGATCGTCTCAATGCCGGTCGTGCCGCGCTCCACGATGCGCGACAGGCCGCCGGTGCGGCGGTCGAGATGGAAGCGCAGTGACAGGCCGTGCAGATGCACGAACGTGCGATAGGCGAGCTGCCGCACGGCGTGCTGGCCCACCTTGGCGAACAGCGCGTCGCGGAGCTGGTTCAGCGCGATGCCGAAGACGCGGCCGAAATTATAGGCAAGCACCAGGATAAGCGGCGTCACCAGAAAGAGCGGCAGCATGGACGGCGCGTCCCCCTGCCCCGTCAGCGCGTCGGTTGCCCATTTGTAGGAATAAGGCACCAGCACGGTGACGATCTTGGCGGCCAGCAGCGCCATCAGAGCGACGCCGACACGCATTTTCAGGTCCGGCCGGTCGGATGGCCACATATAGGGCCACAGATTGCGCAGCGTCGGCAGCGTCCTGGCGCTTGCGGAAATCTTTGGATTTGCGGCGACGTCAGCCATTGGCCACCTCGCTCGCCGGGCACGCGCCGGCAGCGGTTTCGACAAGGTCTGCGATGCCGTCGAGATCAGCCTTAAGCTCGGCGAACGCCGCTGGGTTCAGCACATAGGCGGAGCGCACGCCGTCGCGGCGGCAATTGACGAGGCCGGCGTCCTTGAGGACCTTCAGATGCTGCGACACCGTCGATTGGGCGAGCGGCAGGCGGCTGCAAACATCCGCACAGCAGCAGCAATCGCCCTCCGCCAGCGCCTTCACGATCGACAATCGTACCGGATGACCGAGCGCCTTGAGGCGGTCGGCGGCTTTCTCAGTCGCCACGCTGTCATTCCTTTGATCGGCGGCTTTCGGCGGCGCGGTCGGCTCGCCGTCAATTCATCGTATATCGTCGATTTACGATGAATGCAATGCCCGTCCGGCGATCAGTTCGTGGCAGTGGCGGGCCAGCTGCGATCCGATTTGGGGATGATGAAGACCTGACCGGGGAAGATACGGTGCGGATTGCGGATGCGGTCGGCGTTCGCGGCGAAAATCGCCTGGTAACGGATGCCGCGACCGTAGTTTCTCCGTGCGATGCGCCACAGATTGTCGCCGCGACGGATAATGACATAAGTCGGCGGCGGCGGTGCGCCGGTCGCTTCGATGGTTCCGCCCTGCTGGCTGTCGGCGGTGACGACAGGCTCAAGCACGATGCCTTCCGCGTAGCGCATGAAGGGCACTTCGGCTGAAGCGGTTCGGCTGTCCGCTGAATCGGCAATGGCCTCCACACGCAGCACGACTTCGCCCGGCGGCACGTCTTCGGGCGCCTCCAGGAGCCACGCCCCATCCGTTCCCGCCTGCGCTTCACCGACCAGCTTGCCGTCGACGAAGATGTTGAGGAAAGTGCCCGGCGGCGCTTCGCCCGCCACATAGAGCGTGCCGGTTTCCGCCTCCGCCGCGCGAATGGTCACATCCATCGCCTCCGGCACAACGGAGGCCACGGCCTCCACGCTCTGCTCCTCATGCTGCGCCTCGCCGCGGATGACCAACTGCTCGGCCGGCGCAACGGTGTCGGCCGGCGCCGTGGCCTCTGAGCTCGACCCATCGCTCGGCGGATCGGCGCGTGCTGCCAGTTCTTCAGCCGGCATTTCGGGCGCACCCTCGGCCGCGGCTCCCGCTTCGGCCGACGTGGCGGCCTTGCCGGCCTCGATCTCGACCTCAGGCTGCGTTTCGCTGAGCGCGGCGATCACCGTTTCGGCTTCGCGACCGGCCTCCGCCCCCGCCTCAAGCGGCCCGCTGGGCTCGGCGATCGCGCCTTCGGCGACCGCTTCGCCATTGGTGGACGGCGTTGCTCCGGCGTCCACAACGACCTCCGGCTGGCTTTCAGCCGAAGCGGCGATTTCTGTTTCGGGCTCCTGGCCAGGCTCAGCCGTCATCTCTTCGGATGGCGCTGCCAAAGTGCCCTCACCGGTGGCCTCGGCTTCCGCGGTCGTCGCTTCACCGGCTTTGATTGTTGTCTCCGCCTGAGGTTCGGCTGCCGCGGCCATTTCGGCTTCGGGTTCCTGGCCGGCTTCAGCCTCTGCCGTCATCGCTTCCGACGGCTCGGCGACGGCGCCCTCACCCGTTGCCTCGGCTTCCGCGGTCGTCGCGTCACCGGCTTCGACGGTGGTCTCTGCCTCAGGTTCGGCCGTGGCCGCGATTTCGGCTTCGGGTTCCTGGCCGGCCTCGACCTCGGCGGTCATGGCGTCGGATGGCTCGGCCACGGCACTCTCGCCTGTCGCCTCGGCTTCCGCAGTCGCCGCTTCGCCTCTTGTCACCTCGGTGGCTTCGCTTGGCTCCGTGGCCTGTTCGGCAACCTCCTCCGGGGCGCCCGGTGTTGCCTCAGGCTCCCCCTCGGTCGCTGTCGTCCCGTCAGGCGCCGCTGCAACGTCCTCCTCAGCCGCAGAAGCGGCGGCCTCAGGTGACGGCTCCTCGGCCGCGGCCATCTCGCCTTGGCCGGCTTCCGGCGCGCTCGGCATCGCTTCGGCCTCGGCGGTCGTTTCGGCAGCCTGCTCTTCGGCACCGGCGGGCGGCGTTGTGGGGGCGTCTGCGGTCGCCTCGGCGGCCTCTGCAGGCTCTTCCGGCGTCGGTTCCTCGGTGGGCGCGGCGGCAATTTCAGCGGCCGGCTCCTCCGCCACAGCCTGGGTCTCCGCGGGCTCGGGCTCCGGAGCCGCCGTGGAGTCCTGCCCTGCCGGCGCCGGAGCGACCGCCACTTCGGGCGCAGGCTGCTGGCCCGACTGATACAGAAGCACCGCCGCGCCAATGATCACGACGGCGAAGAGGACGGCAAGCGCAACTGCGGGACGGGCCATGGACGCTACGAACCTCGATCACAGAATCGATAAGGACGTCCCTAAAAGTTGTATGACGCAACGGCTTAGCACTCAAGGCCGTCGGCAAACGGCGGCAGCGCGCTTGATTACGCGTTTGCCGGGTGCCATGCGTTGTCGTTCATGGCTGTCTTATCAAGCATATGCGTCTATTGTGGCTCCGGCCTTGGGACGAACCCCGCCCATGCCGAGGCGGCGCGGATTCTCGGCCGCGCCATGGCGAAAGCCGGCGTGCGGCTGATCTACGGCGGCGGCTCGATCGGCCTGATGGGGATCATTGCGCGCGCCACGCTCGACGCGGGCGGCCAGGTGACCGGCATCATCCCGCGCTTCCTTGAACGGCGTGAGGTCCTCATGGAGGACCTGACGGAGACGATCGTCACGGAGGACATGCACGAGCGCAAGATGCTCATGTACGAGCGCGCGGAAGCCTTCGTCGCGCTGCCCGGCGGCGTGGGGACGCTGGAAGAGCTCGTGGAGCAGATGACCTGGGCGCAGCTCGGGCAACATGAGAAGCCGGTCCTGCTCGCCAATATCGACGGCTTCTGGGACGCCTTCATCCGCCTTTTGGACCAGATGCGCGAGCAGGATTACATCCGCAGCGAATTTGAGGTGTCGTGCCTCGTGGTGGAGCGGGCGGAGGATATCCTGCCGATGCTGCAGCGCGCCGTGGCTGAGCGTCCGCAGGCGGAGCTCGACAAGGCACCGGAAGAGCCGCTGACGCGGATGTAGCTGAGCACAGGTCCCGGATTGCGCTTTGCTCCATCCGGGCTACGTGGCCTTGCGATCGCTCGTAGCCCGCATGAAGCATGCGCGAAATGCGGGGCATGGGTCACTACTCGGCGGCGGAACGCAGCGGACCGTCGGACGCTTTGATCAGCTTGAAGTTCACCGAATCGAGCAACGCCTCAAACGATGCGTCGATGATGTTCGACGAGACGCCGACAGTGAACCAGCGATGGCCCTCGCCGTCGCGGCTTTCGATCAGGACGCGCGTGATGGCTTCGGTGCCGCCGTTCAGGATACGCACCTTGTAATCCACCAGCTCAAGATCATTGATCCACGGATTGAGTTCGCCGAGATCTTTGCGGAGCGCCAGATCGAGCGCGTTGACCGGGCCATTGCCTTCGGCGACCGACATGCGCTGGTCACCGCCGACATCGACCTTTACGATGGCCTCCGCCACCGTCTTCAGATTGCCCCTGGCATCGAAGCGTCGCTCGACGTTCACGCGAAAGCCCTCGACCTTGAAGAATGACGGCTCCTCGCCGAGGCGGCGGCGGGCGAGCAGCTCCAATGACGCGTCGGCGGCTTCGTAAGCGTAGCCCTCAGCCTCGCGGTCCTTGATCTCGGCGAGCAGGCCGTCGAGGCGCGGGTCAGCGCGGTCGACGGCGAGGCCAAACCGCTCCAGCTCCGACAGAAGGTTCGATTTGCCGGCCTGGTCGGAGACAAGGACATGACGCTGATTGCCCACCAGCTCGGGGGGAACGTGCTCGTATGTCTCCGGCGCCTTGAGGATGGCGGAGGCGTGAATGCCGGCCTTCGTCGCGAAAGCGGAGCCGCCGACATAGGGCGCCTGGCGGTTGGGCGCGCGGTTCAAAAGCTCATCGAAGGCGCGCGATATATGCGTCAGCGTCTTCAGCGCGTCGGGAGACACGCCGGTCTCGAAGCATTCCGCGTAGGGCGACTTCAAAAGCAGCGTCGGGATGATGGAGGTGAGGTCGGCATTGCCGCAGCGCTCGCCAATGCCGTTCAGCGTGCCCTGGATCTGGCGCGCCCCCGCGCCGATTGCGGCCAGCGAATTGGCCACGGCCTGGCCAGTGTCGTTGTGCGTGTGGATGCCGATCCGCTCGCCGCCGAACTTTTCACAGACGGCGGCGACGATGGTCGCGACCTCGCCGGGCAGCGTGCCGCCATTGGTATCGCACAGCACGGCCCAGCGCGCGCCCGCTTCAAGCGCGCGCTCAACGCAGCGAAGCGCATAGTCCGGATTGGCCTTGTAGCCATCGAAGAAGTGCTCGCAATCGAGCAGCGTCCCGCGGCCCACGGCAACGGATGCGGCGACGGATTGGGCGATCGATTCCAGGTTTTCTTCGTTGCTGCAGCCGAGGGCCAGCTTCACGTGAAAGTCCCACGCCTTGGCGACGAAGCAGATGGCGTCGGCCTCAGCGTTGATAAGGTCCTGCACGCCCGGATCGTTGGCGACGGAACGGCCGGCGCGCTTCACCATGCCGAAAGCGGTGAAGGTGGCGCGCTGGGTGCGCTTCTTTGAGAAGAACGCCGTGTCGGTCGGATTGGCGCCGGGATAGCCGCCCTCGACATAATCGACGCCGATCCCGTCGAGCATCTCCGCGACCAGCATCTTGTCCTCAACGGAGAAGTCGATGCCGGGCGTCTGCTGGCCGTCGCGCAACGTGGTGTCGAAGAGATAGAGGCGCTCTTTACTCATGGGCCGGCTCCTTCGGGAGGCCATGCGTCGGTGTCGTAATCGGGATGCTGGTGGTTGGAGTCAGCGATGCGGGCGGCGAGATCGGGATCGTCCTCCTCCGTCGTCTTGTCGCCGGGGAGGCTCGGCAAAGCCGCGAACCACGGGACCCGGCCTTCGATGCCGTATTGGTTCTCCGGCTCGATCTTTGCCGGCGCGTCGAGCGAACCCAGCGCGATGAAGATCTTCTCAGCGCGCTCGTCCTGGAGCGTCAGCGGGGTGCCGCAATCGGAGCAGAAGCCGCGCGCCGTCTTTCCGGAGCTCATGAAGGTGGCAAGCGCGCCGCGCGTCAGCTGAAAATTTTTGGTGAGCACGCCGGCGAGCGGCGCGAAATAGGAGCCGAAGGCTTTTTGGCACATGCGGCAATGGCAGATATGCGGGTTATGCGGCTGCTGCTTAAGCGCATAGCGCACGCCGCCGCATTGGCATCCGCCGGTGATGCGGACGGTCCGTTCGTCACTCATCGCGATGACCCTCTTGGGCAAGGGCGGTTTCCACAGCGCTCATGAACGCATCAAGCACCACCATGATCTGAGCCGCTTCCTCTTCCGATACGCCGCCTTCGTAATCAGCCATGTGGCGCGCATCGGCCGCTCGCCTAAGCGCCCGCGCGAGTTCAGCGTCGAAAGCTCCTGTTTGAACAAACTCAAGCGAGAAGAGCCGCAGCACAGACTTATGAGTCTTCGCCGCCTCCCGCCTGTGCCCCTTCATAAGCAGCATCGCTCGGGCGGCATTAAACATGGCGTAGTAAGCGCGGCTGCAGGCACCACGATAGAGCGACAGCCGAAAGAGAGCGCGCGCCTCTTCGGCCGCTTCCCTGGCGGCTGTTGGAAGATCGCTCATGCGGGCGCCAACAGGTCTATGGCGTCGCGCCGCATGGCGTGCACCAGCGCCGGGTTTGAATGACGATCCGGGTTGGACCATTCGCTCTCGCTGACCGGCCAGCCCTGCGGTTCTGCGCCGGTCGCGACGATCACGTCATATTCGAGATCGGCGATCCGCATCTTCTCGTCCCAGCGACTCCATGCGCCATCGGCGAGAACGATCGCTACATCCGCGTCGCTCTCCAATGTGTGATCTCCACGCGCTCGGCTGCCGAACAAGTAGATGCCCTTGAGACGATCACCGTAGATGCGTTGCACTGCGACCGCGAACCCGCGAACGGCTCGGCCCACGGCGGCGTCATCAGGTGACGTGAGGAGATTGGCATCGACAGGCCTGCTCATCGCTTGACCTCCCAGGTCGTGACCAGTTCGCCGGTCTCGGGGTCCTTGGCATCCTTGAGCTGGATGCCCTGGGCGGCGAGTTCATCGCGGATGCGGTCGGCTTCGGCAAAATCTTTGACTTTGCGAGCAACGGCGCGGGCGGCGATTTGGTCGTCGATGCCGTCGACCTGGCGTGCTACAGATTCCTTGCGCCCAGACCGCCATCGGTCGAGCCCGTCCACCGAAACACCCAGCATCTCAAGCGCGCCCGCGAGCGGCGCGGCGTGACCTTGGTTTGCAAGGGAATGAAGTTCGGCGATGGCGCGTGGCGTGTTCAGGTCATCCTGCAAAGCAGCCACGACCTCGGTCGACTGGACGGGCTCGGTCACTCCATTAACGATGCTCGCCCAGCCGGTCAGAACACGTTCGCTTTCCTCAAGCCCCGAAAGCGTCCAGTCGATCGGCTGGCGATAATGCGTACGCAGCATGTTGAAACGCAGCACCTCGCCCGGCCAATCCGCGAGCAAATCGCGGATCGTGACAAAATTCCCCTCCGACTTCGCCATCTTGCGGCCTTCGACCTGGAGGAAGCCGTTATGCACCCAATACTTCGCCATCGCGTCGGACTGGTTGGCGCAACGTGACTGGGCGATCTCGTTCTCGTGGTGGGGAAAGATCAGGTCGAGGCCGCCGCCATGGATGTCAAAGGTCTCGCCGAGATGCTTCTTGGCCATGGCCGAGCATTCAATGTGCCAGCCGGGACGCCCCTCCCCCCACGGCGAGGGCCATGACGGCTCGCCGGGCTTCGACGGCTTCCACAGCACGAAATCCATGGGATCGCGCTTGTAAGGCGCGACCTCAACGCGCGCGCCGGCGATCATGTCGTCGAGCGAGCGACGCGAGAGCTTTCCGTAGGCCAGCGAGCCGTCGGCCGCCTTCCACGACTTCACGTCGAAGAGCACATGGCCTTCGGCCGGATAGGCGTGGCCGTCATCCACGAGCGTGGCGATCATCGCCACCATCTCGTCGATGTGCTCGGTGGCGCGCGGCTCCACGTCGGGCGGCAGGCAGCCGAGTGCTGCCACGTCCTCGTGATATTGCCGCTCGGTCGTCGCGGTGACCTTGGCGATCGCCTCGTTCAGCGGCAGGTCGGGATGTTCCTCCGCGGCGCGCGCATTAATCTTGTCGTCGACATCGGTGATGTTGCGGACATAGGTGACGCGGTGATCCGGCTCTGGATAGAGATGCCGTAGCAGCCGGTAGAGCACGTCGAAGACGATGGCCGGCCGTGCATTACCGATATGGGCGAAGTCGTAGACGGTCGGCCCGCAGACATACATGCGCACGTTTGCCGGGTCGGCGGGAACAAAGTCCTCTTTCCGCCCGGTCAGCGTGTTGGTGAGGCGAAGGCCCCTGAACGCTTGGCTGTCGTCCATGCCGATCTCCGGCCGCTGGCCGGGCGTTCGGACTGATTCTTACGAAGGGAACAAGCGAACGGCACCAGCCAGCGGAAAAGCTAGCTGCAAATAATCCCGATAATGCAAATGGCGCGTGAAGAGGCGCTGTCTTTGCCGTTCATGCGGCGCTTATTGCCGAGGACGCCCGATCCGTCAAGGCGAGCCCTCTTTGTTCCTTGCCGCATTGTTGTAGTGGTTGTTCTTGCCGGTGATGCGAAGCTTCGCGGCCGTGCCGGGGTATTTTCGGGCAAACCACACCGCGACGCGGCGGCGCCAACGGCGGACGGCGGGGATATCGATGGACAGAACCAGGAGCCCCAGCGGGATCATCCAGAAGCCGACGATCGGCAGGAAGCCGAATATCCCGAACAGGATCAGCAGGCTGCCGATGACGATGCGCAGCAGCCGGGAGCGCGGAAGCTCGAACTTACGCGAGCCGATCCGGACGAATCCGCCGGTGCCTCGGTTCTCGGCCATGTCCCGCAAGTCCCGTCATGATCGGTTGAGCGCCGCGACGCCCAAGCGCGGCGGCGCGCCTCAATGGCCCGGCATGCTTGCATTGGCAAGTCCTGGTGCAATATATGGCCCCTGATCCCCGGTAGCTCAGTTGGTAGAGCAAGCGGCTGTTAACCGCTGGGTCGCTGGTTCGAGTCCGGCCCGGGGAGCCAACTTTCGCGGGGGGCGTGGCCACATTCTGGAGGGCCCGATGCGCTTCGCCGTCTTACTATCCGTCCTATCCGTTCTTCTGGTGTCTGACGCCGCTTTCGCGCAGCGCCCCAGCACGCTCGGCATGAGCTGCGCCCAGGCAAAGAGTGTCGTGGCCGCGCGTGGCGCGGCGGTGCTCAGCACCGGACGCCACACATTTGAGCGCTTTGTCGCTTCGCCGCGGGCCTGCATGCCGGGTGAATATGCCTACACGGCGTATGCGCCGACGCGCGATGCCGCGCGCTGCCGCCTCGGCTATCGCTGCGATCCGGTGCCGCCGATCTGGAAGGACAACAGCCGCTTCGGCTTTGGCGGCGGAGGTTTGTTCGACCGCTGGTGAAAGCGTGCGTGACCTAGAGCGTTTTCGCGTAAGGTTGAATCGCTCCAACGCTCTATCTCTTTGTTGGAGCAAGATCTTATCCGAAAAGTGGTGTCCACTTTTCGGGATCGT
>JANQKG010000017.1 GCA_028281235.1 Afifellaceae bacterium
CCTCATGCAGCTGGTGGCGCGGTTCCGAAGCGGCATGGAAGCAGCCGGCTTCGATCTACTGCCCGGCGAGACGCCGATTGTGCCTGTCATGCTGGGCGACGCCAAGCTGGCACAAGAGATGGCGGCAGCGCTCGATCAGCGCGGAATCTACGTGGCTGGCTTCTTCTATCCAGTCGTGCCCAAAGGCCAGGCGCGCATCCGCACGCAGATGTCAGCGGGGCTCAGCGAGGCTGATGTGGACATCGCGGTCCAGGCGTTCACGGACGCGGGGCGCGAGCTGGGAGTATTGTGATGCGCAATGACATGAAGGCGCTGGTGAAGGCGAGGGCCGAGCCCGGCCTGTGGCTGCAGGACGAGCCGGTGCCGGAAATCGGTCCCGACGAGGTGCTGGTGAAGGTCGCCAAGACCGGCATCTGCGGCACCGACATTCACATCTGGAACTGGGACGAGTGGGCTCAAAAGACGATTCCCGTGCCGATGATCGTTGGCCACGAATATTCTGGCGAGATCGTTGAGGTGGGCTCAGCCGTCCGCCGCCTGAAGCCCGGCCAGCGTGTCACCGGGGAGGGGCATGTCATCTCCATGCTCAGTCGCGCGGCGCGGGGCGGGCGCTACCATCTCGACCCGGAGACGCGTGGCATCGGCGTCAACATTCCGGGCGCCTTCGCGGAATATGTGAAGATCCCCGCTTTCAACGCCGTGGTGTTGCCCGACGATATCGACGACGAGCTCGGCGCCATCCTCGACCCACTCGGCAATGCCGTGCATACAGCGCTTTCCTTCGATCTCGTCGGCGAGGACGTGCTGATCACCGGCGCCGGACCCATCGGCATCATGGCCGCGGCGGTGGCGCGGCATGTTGGCGCGCGCCACGTGGTGATCACCGACATCAATGCCTACCGGCTGGAGCTGGCCGGCCGCGTCGCTGATGTCGTGCCGGTCAATGTGGCGGAGGAGGACCTGCAAGCCGTGATGCAGCGGCTCGGCATGCGCGAGGGCTTCGATGTCGGCCTGGAGATGAGCGGGGCGGAAGCCGCGCTCAACCAGATGCTCGATACGATCCTGGTCGGCGGCAAGATCGCCATGCTCGGCATTCCCGCGCGGCCGTTCCCGGTCGATTGGAACAAGATCGTGTTCCACATGCTGACCATCCGCGGCATCTGCGGGCGCGAAATGTTCGAGACCTGGCACAAGATGATCGCCATGCTGCAATCGGGCCTCGATATCCGCTCCGTCATCACCCACCGCTTCTCGCTTGCCGACTTTGCCGAGGCTTTTGAGGTCATGCGCAAGGGCGAAACGGGTAAGGTTGTGCTGGACTGGTCGAACGCGTAAGCAGCTTTGGGCCTGATTTTCAGGTCGTGCGATAGGCGATCGCGTCGATCTCAACCTTGATGCCGGCAAGCCCGGCCTCCACCGTCGTGCGCGTCGGCAGGTGGCCGGCGAAGACGCGGCGATAGGCTTCATCGAACCGGTCGAAGTCTTCGATGTCGGCGAGGTAGCAGGTGCATTTCAACACGCGATCGAGGCCGCTGTCGGCGGCGACCAGAAGCGCTTCGACGTTGCGGAGCGTCCGCTCCGTCTCCTCCTCGATCGTGCCGGAGACGATCGCGCCGTTCGGATCGAGCGGGCCCTGGCCGGACACGAACACGAGGTCGCGAAAGACGAGCGCCGGGGTGTAGCTGCCGGCGGGCGGGGCGCCGCGGGACTTCGTTATGGCTATAGGTTTCTCCGACACCGATCCTCTCCTGTTGACTATTCGTCCGACGACGGCGCACCGGGCAGCCGTCCGCCAAGGAATGCGTCGATTACGTTAGCAGTGATGCGTGAGGTGTCGCTGTCATAATTGTTGGCGCTGAGCGTTGACGACCAGGTGATCGACCCGGCCGAGAACACCGCGCCGTCGTTTGGCCCATGTATGAATACGATATCGGCCTGGACGCCGGATTCCGGATGCGCGCCGCCCATCTTTGGGTGGACCTGCGGCACCGATTCAATGGCGCCCTGATAGGCGTTGGTGAAGCCCTTGGTGGAGGCGAGCACCGTTGCGTGCGGCGGCGTGCCGTTCAGCGGGTCCGCCTTGTCGACCTCAAAGCCCGCCGCGCCATGTCCCAGCACCAGCGCCGGCCCGGCGCCCACGACATCGTCGTCGACGCCCGCAAAGATCCAGGCATGTTCGGGCGACCGGCTGGCAGCGGTCCGATGAAACGGCGCCCCGCGGTCGAAGCCCTGGCCGGTGAAGGCGACCCCCATTCGCTCGTTGGGCGGACGGCCCCGGTCGCGCCACAGGCCGCCGCGCTCGCCGGTCGCACTGACGGTCTCCTCGCCGGGCTCGCCCATCCAGGTTCGCGTGCCGCCATAGCGGCGAACCTCGATAACGTCAGGCGCGTCCGGAGCGAGTGCGGTGACCCAATAGAAGCCGTTGCCGCCGAGATAAAGGAAGCGACCGCCGGCTTCGAGCCAATTGTCACGGGCGTCGAGCATCTCGCTTGTCCAATATTCCGGGTGACTGCCGGAAATGATCACCCGATGCGGGTTTAGTGCGGAGGCGCCTTCTTCGTGGAGCAGATGATCGGTGATGATATCGAAGGCGTAGCCTTTCTCCGTCAGCCAATCGATCAGATAGAGGTCGGCGGGAAACTGGTGCGGCGCGTCAAACGTACGGCAGTGCGCCTTGGGGCGGAAGTCGATGATCGGTCGCCTGAGCGAACCATAGGCAATCCCGCTACCGTCGCGGTGGACGTCGTAGAGGCTCTTCAGGCCGTTCGCTTCCACATAGGCGTAGCGCTCGGGCGTGATCGCCATGTTCTGGCGCGGTGATGTGTCCAGGCCGCCGCTCACATCGAGCGATTCATTCGCGTAGGCCAGGTAGCTCATGGTCGGCATGAGAACCGCAAGTGGCTTCTCCCGGCCTTTCGCCGGGCAGACGAAGAAGGGCAGGTGGTCTTCGTCTTCGCCAGCGTTGAGGCGGAGCGCGTAGACCCCGGAGGGCAGATCGTCGGGCACGTTAAAAACATGGCTCGCCTGCCAGCCGAGATCGGCCACGTCGTCGTCGTGGAAGTGGATGGCGTCGTGGGTTTCTGCCTCTGCCGCGCCGGACATGTTGTCGCCCGGCCAGCCCGGCCCGGTCATGGCGCGGGCGGGGCGGTTGACCGTATGGCCGTCGGGCGCGCCGGCAATTCCGACAAGCCGTGCTGTCCCGGAATCGGCGGCGAAGTCCCAACCGGCCAGCATCGACCCGTCACCGGCAACAATGCGTGGCGCGGCGATCTTGCCGTTGAAGACTTCGCGCGGCCGCAGCCCGTCGGCGGTCTCGTCGAGTGCGCCGGCAGCAAAGACAAGGGGCTCGGCCGGGCCCTCAGGCATGGTTAGCTCCACCTCCGCGCGCTCCGGCTCCGCGATGCCCGGCGCATTTCGCTTCGGTTCGACATCAAGCGCAATCCGTCCGTCCGTCCGGTCGATTGTCAGGCGGAGGCGATACCATTGGCGCGTCACAAGCGGTCGCTGCGCTTCAAGCGACGGCAGGCCGGCGCCACCCAAAGCCGGCCGGCCGTCGGCGGTAAGAAAAAGGCCGAGCGCGGCGGCCCCGTCCGTCGTCAGCCATGTCGCGACGCCCTGCCGGTCGGGCCCGAAGAGCGTGGGCCAGACCCACAGATCGAGCACAAAGTCACCGGCCGGCAGGGCGTAAGGGACGAGGCCGTAGGAGCCTTTGCGGATTTCGCACGGCGCGCCAGCGTGTTTGCCGTCGAGCGCGCTGTCGACCTCGATCTCCTTGAAGCCGGGCCCGCGCGGATTCTCATCGCCATGAATAAGGCGCACGAGCTTTGCCTGATAAGTCGCGGCTTCGCTGTGAACGTGGAACGAGATGGTCTCGCGCGGCCGGACCGACCAGCGGTCGCTGTAGCCCGTCAGTCGCATGCGCGTCCTCCTAGAGCGTTTTCGCGTAAGGTTGAATCGCTCCAACGCTCTATCTCTTTGTTGGAGCAAGATCTTATCCGAAAAGTGGTGTCCACTTTTCGGGATCGT
>JANQKG010000054.1 GCA_028281235.1 Afifellaceae bacterium
TGGAGGCAGGGCGGCGGTGGACAAAACGTAGGAAAGTGATGCTACCACATAGAATATCTGCGACGGCGCGATTGCGCCTATAAGGCGCAGCGGAGGCGGTGCCGACAGAAAGTGCTAACGGTAGGGCAGCTTGAAACTCCTCGTTACCGGCTTCGGGCCGTTTCCCGGCGCGCCGGAGAACCCGACCGAACCGTTGATGGGGACGCTGCGCGACGCGCCGCTCGGTTCCCTCCGAGTGGCCGCATTGAAGGCGGTCGTGCTTCCCACCGAATATGCCTGCTCGTGGGAGCTGCTCCGGCAGCTCTATGCCGATTTCGCCCCCGATATTGTGGTGCATTTCGGCCTGAGCTTGCGCGCCGAGGCTATCCTCGTAGAGCGGGTGGGGCGCAACCACGCCGATCCCGACAAGCCAGACGCCGCCGGTCACATGCCGTCGTCAGGCCGCGTGCTGGGCTCCGGCCCGGACACGCTTTCCGCCACGCTGCCGGTTGCGGAGATCGTCGATGCGCTTGTGCGAAGCGGCGTTGCGGCCGTGCCGTCCGACGACGCCGGCGCCTATGTCTGCAACGCCGCGCTCTACCGCTCGCTTCACGCTGAAGCCGCGCCGTGCGTCGGGTTCGTGCATGTTCCGCCGGTGGGGCAGGCCGGATTCACGCAGGCGCGATTGGAAGAAGCCGCATCGATCGTCCTGAGCGCCGTAACGGCCGCGCGCTAGCCCGCGCTACCCATCCGCCGCACGCTGACCCGCATGCGCGGATCGACAAGTGCCGCCTGAAGCGGGGCGAGGAGAAGCGAGTCCGCGTCGGCCTTCACGCTGGCCGCCAACATCTCCGCCACGCTGGAAAGCGCCAGCTCAACCGCCGCCGGCCAGGGCAGGCCCTCAAGCCGCCGCGCAAGCAGAAGCGCCGTCAGTACATCCCCCGTTCCCTTGATGGCCGTGTCGAGCAGCAAGTGCTCATAAAGCGCGACCCGATTGCCGCGCACCAGAAGATTGCCGATCTGGCCGCGCATCAGCCCGGGTGCTGAGGTCGCCAGCACGATCGGCGAGGGGAGTTGCCCCGCAAGCGCAGCAAGGTCCGGCGCATCGCCGCCAGCATGTCCGGCGAGCCAGGCGCACTCAAAGGCGTTGGGCGTCGCTGCGTCGGCGAGCGGCAGGAGCCGGTCACGCACGGAATCTGCGATATCCTCGTCGACATAAAGGCCGCCGCCGTCACCTCCGGCGCTGTCGCCGATCACGGGGTCGCAGACGTAAAGTGTGTCCGGCCGCTGCGCCTTGACCGCCTCCACGAAAGCCGCCACCGCCCGCGCCTGCGCCTCATGCGCCAGGTAGCCCGACACGATACCGGCGACGGAGGAGGCGCGTTCATCCTGAATCAGAGCTTGAAGAAGCCGCTCGAAAGCGCCGCTTTCGGGCACAATTCGCTCCGCCGCGCCGAGGCCCGGATGATGGGGGAGAAGCACTGTCGGCACGGCCCAGACCGTGAAGCCGAGCCGCTCCAGCGCAAAGACCATCGCCCTGTTACCCACGCTGCCGCGCGCCACATGGCTGGAGATGACGACTACGACGCCGTTTGATCTCATGCCGCCGCCTCAATCTGGCTCACGCTTTGCCCTTTCAGTACGCGCTACGGCTCTTTAGAGCATGATCCCGAAAAGTGGGAACCGGTTTTCGGATAAGATCATGCTCCATCAAAGACATAGAGCGCTGAGGCGACTTCGACGAAACGCGGCAGCGCTCTAGACAAGCGTGATGCCCGACATCCAGCCCCGCCGCTCGGTTCTTTATGTCCCGGCCAACAAGCCGCGCGCCATCGACAAGGCACGCACCTTGGCGGCGGATGCCGTCATCCTCGACCTGGAGGATTCCGTCGCGCCGGAGGAGAAGGCGCGCGCCCGCGAAGCCATGCGCGACGCGCTCGCTGAGCCTTTCGAAAGCGAGGTCGCCGTGCGGATCAATGGCCTCGATACCGATTGGGCAACGGAAGATATCCTCGCCGCGCTTGCCGCCCGCGCCGATGCCGTGCTCGTCCCGAAGCCCGATGGATCCGGCGACATCCGCGTCGTTGCCGATGCGCTCGACCAGGCTGACGCGCTCGATTCCGTTGATATCTGGGCAATGATCGAGACGCCGAAGGCGCTTCTGAACCTGCCTTCCATCGCGGCATTGGCCGATGAACCTGACGTGCCACTTGCCTGTTTCGTCATTGGCACCAACGACCTGTCGCTCGCCACCCGCGTGCCGCTCGGCGAGGACCGAGCCGCCTTTATCCCGTGGTTCATGCAGATCGTCGCGGCGGGGCGTGCCTACGGGATCGATGTGATCGACGGCCCATGCAACGCCTTCCGCGACCTGTCGCGCTTTGAGGCGGAGTGCCGGCAGGCCCGGGCACTGGGCATAGACGGCAAGTCGCTGATCCATCCCGATCAGATCGGACCGGCCAACGCGATCTTCGCACCCACTCCTGAGGAACGCGCCGCAGCGGAAGAGGTGGTTGCGGCATTCGCCAGGCCGGAAAACCAGAACAAGGCGGTGATTGCGCTTGACGGGCGCATGGTGGAGCGCCTGCATCTAGCCGAGGCGGAGCGCGTGCTGGTGCTCGCCGCTGCGATCGCCGAGAGAGAGGGGACATGAAGCTCTATCGGTTGCTGACGGGCGAGGACGACGCGGCGTTCTGCAAGAAAGTGTCGGCCGTGCTGAATGCCGGCTGGGAGCTTCACGGCTCGCCGAGCCTCACGTTCGACACGCAGCGCGGCCGACCCGTCGCCGCCCAGGCCGTGGTGAAGGAGGTGGAGGGCGATTGGGAGAGGGAAAGCGCCAAGGCGGATTTCCGGCTCGGCGCCTATTGAGGGAACGGGATGCGGACGCGCACGATCGTTGTGAACGACCGGATGCAGCAGGGCTATCGCTACGTGCTGAGCGAGCCGGAGGGCGAGCAGTTCGATCCGGACTTCACACCCGACCTGACGCCGCCTGAGATGCTCCGGCTCGGAATCTTCTGCGGCAAATACATGACCGACTGCCGCGATGAGTTTCCCGCCGCGTGGTTCAAGCACGCCAAGCTCGCGCCGCAGCGCCGCGACCGCACGCTCAATTTCTTCGGCGTCGACGCCTCACAGCCGCTTTCAGAATGGCGCCGCAAGGGCTGGGTGCATCCCGACGACCCGCGCGGCTGGTTCCAATGGTACTGCCGTTACTATCGCGGACGCCGGATGCCGGGCGAGGACGAGCGTCAGATCAAGCGGTGGAAGGCGATCCGCCGTCATGTGGCGCAGATCAAGAAGAACTGCGCGCCCGGCGACATCCACTGCCGTCGCCGCCAGCGTCAGGCGCTGCTGCACTGGGCCTACGACAGCCGCAAGATTTGAAGGGGCGGTGGCAGCAAGCCCGCTGGTTCCAGCGGGGTCGCGAACCGTCACCACTCACGTCGTGTTGCCCGGCAATGACGACAAGAGAAGAGGCGAGGACCGGCCGCTACTTCCGGTCCTCGTCGCCCGCCTCAAGCGGGAAACACTGACGCCCGGCGCCATGCGTCCACGTCGTATCGCGCGACACGCTGAGCGAGGCCTTGGCGAAGTCGGTGCACAACTCAAAGGCTTTGCCGTCGCCGGGCCGGTACTCGTAAGCGGCACCGGTCTCAGGGTCCTGGGTGACGAGCGTCGCCTCAAGCGCGGCTTTCAGCGTCTCCAGGCTTTCCGGCAGACGGGCGTTGCGCTCGTAATAAACGTCGACAGCACGGGCGATGGCTTTCAACTCCTCGACGCGGCGGTCGTCGATGCGCAGTGCCGCCTGCTCCGACGGCGGCCCCAGCATCCAAAGCCCGGCGCTGACGGCGAAGAGCGCCACGGCCACTTGCGCCGCGACAAGCGCGATGGAAAGCGCCGAGCCGCGTTCGCGCGCGGTTTCACGGAGGTCCCACAGATAATAGCTGAGAATGCCGCCGGCCATCGCAGCGACCGCCGCGACCTTGAGCAGGAAGCGCAAGGTCGTCTCACCGGCGAGCACATAGGCGACGAGCGTTACGAGGTCGCCGATGATGACGGCAACGGCGATGAACATCGCGACATAGGTGAGCCAGCGGCGCACGGGTGAGGCGCGTTCAGCCGGCTCCCGCGCCAGCATGCGGCCGATCCACCACGCCGTGAAAAGATAGACGGGAAACGCAATCACCACCCGCGCCACCGCCCAGCGCATGCTGGAGAGCCAGGCGTCGCGCGTGATCGCCGGCGGATCGGCGGGATCGGCAAAGGTGAGTTCAATGAGGCTGAAGAGAAGCTCCAGAACCGAGAAGGCCGCCGTCCCGAGCGCCGTAAAGAGCACAAGATAGGCGAACGCCTCGCTGGCTGAGACATGCGGCACCGGTCGCGGCACGGGGAGGGGAAAGGACACGTCCGCATAGGCGGCGAGCGCCTTCGCTGCCTGCTCGCGGTGCCAGCCCGCCTCCAGCAGCGCTTCTTCGATTTTGTCGCGCGACACGCCAAGCGCCATCGCTTCGCGGACAAACCGGTTCAACTCATCGGTGCGGGCGGGCATTGGAGATGGCTTCAGTCATCTTTGTGATCGCGTTCGCGCGATGGATGTTTCACACTGAGAACGACAATTCCGTCATTATCCGCGTCTAGCGCGTAGTAAACGAGATAGCCGTATCGCGGTATGACAAGCTTACGCACCCCTTCGGTCATTGTCGGCGGCCAAGAGAAGGGAACAAGAGCAGACGCTCCAGGCTCGAATAGATAGCCGACCGAACGCTAAGGGCGGCGGATGGGCTACGTTCTTTGAGGTAATCGGCAATCTCGACAACGTCTTGAACGGCTAGCGGCGTGAAGCGAAGCCTCATCCCTCAAAGCGTCGAAAGGCGGACTCTATCTCAGCGTCAGTCGCGAATTGCCGCCGACGCGCCTGGGCCAGGCTTTCAAGTACGTCGGCCAGGTGCGAAGGATCGATGTCTTCGACCTCGTCGTCCGCCAGCGTCAACATCGCTTCCGCGATCTCATCTTGGCGGTTCACAGGTAGCCGCCGAACGGATTCCAGCGCTTTCTCTAGAAGCTTCGTCATGGCTCCGCCTATATCACTGGACCGTCCTCGGACAAAGGGAACGCCAGCTCTCCAATTCTCGCGCTCCACCACCCTATCACCCCCTTTGCCTCCTATGCCGCGCTGCGGTATGTCTTCCGCCGCCATGGCCGAGACTCATCTGAAGGCGCCGTCCGCGGCCGCAAACCGCCCGCTTTCCCCGCATCTTACGGTCTTTCGCCCGATCATCACGATGGTCATGTCCATCGTGCATCGCATCACGGGCATCGGCCTCTATGTCGGCATGATCTTCCTCGCCTGGTGGCTAATTGCCGCCGCCAGCGGGCCGGCGGCGTTCGATACGGTCAACGCCTTCTTCGGCTCGTGGTTCGGCCGGTTCATCCTGTTCGGCTTCACCTGGGCGCTCATCCACCACATGCTCGGCGGCATTCGCCATCTCGTGATGGATGCCGGCTACGGCTTTGATCTGAAAACCGCCGACCGCCTCGCCTGGGCGTCGATTATCGGTTCGGCCGGCCTGACGCTTCTGCTTTGGATCATCGGCTATGCGGCGCGCTAGCGATCCGAACGCGTCGCACGACGGCACTGGTGTCGTGTCCATGATCTCCTTCTTGTCGGGAAGAAGGTTCGGCATTGCCACCCGCTCCCTTCCTCTCCCCGCCGGGGAGAGGTCGGCCGCAAAGCGGCCGGGTGAGGGGGCAAACGCCGGCGACTTCCCCCTCACCCGGTTGCTCGCTTTGCTCCCAACCACCCTCTCCCCAAGGGGGAGAGGAGGGCGCCGTGCCCTGTCGGTCTGCTCCGTCATGCTCAAAGGAGCCCGCTGATGCGCACGCCGCTCAGCAAGGTACGCGGCCTCGGCTCGGCGCGCCATGGAACGGGCGAGTTCATCGTCCAGCGCGTGTCAGCCGTGGCGCTCGTCGTGCTTCTGACGCTGTTCATCATCGTGATCGTGTCGCTGAACGGCGAAACCCACGCGACCGTCGTGGCGACGCTGTCCTCGCCGCTGGTGGCGCTGATCGTGCTCGCCAGCGTGCTCGTCACGACCGTGCATATGGTCGTGGGCATGCGGGCTGTCATTGAGGATTATGTGCCGCGCGAGGACCTGAAGATTGCCGCATTGATCGCCAACTGGATTCTCTCCTGGGCGGTCGCGCTGATTGCGGCCTTTGCCATTTTGAAGATCGCGTTCGGAGGCGCCTGATGCCGGGGAACGGCGCAAGCGGTGGAGATGGCCGGGCCGCGCCTTCGGCGAACGGCCGCGCCTATCCGGTCACCGAGCATGTATTTGACGTCGTGGTCGTGGGTGCCGGTGGCGCCGGCCTGCGCGCGGTGCTGGGTGCCGCACAGGCGGGACTGAAGACCGCCTGCGTTACCAAGGTCTTTCCCACGCGCTCCCACACGGTCGCCGCGCAAGGCGGCATCGCCGCAGCCCTCGGCAATATCGAGCCCGACGATTGGCGCTGGCACATGTACGACACCGTCAAGGGATCGGACTGGCTCGGCGACCAGGACGCGATCGAATATCTCTGCCGCAACGCGCCGCAGGCTGTCTATGAGCTCGAGCACTGGGGCGTGCCGTTCTCGCGAACCGAGGACGGCCGGATCTATCAGCGCACCTTCGGCGGCATGACCTCCAATTACGGCGAGGGGATTGCGCACCGCACCTGTGCGGCGGCCGACCGCACGGGCCACGCCATGCTGCACACGCTCTATGGCCAGTCGCTCAGGCACTCCGCTGAGTTCTTCATCGAATATTTCGCCATCGACCTCCTGATGGATGACGGCGCGTGCCGCGGCGTGGTGGCGATGGCGCTGGATGACGGCTCGATCCATCGCTTCCGCGCCCACAAGACCGTTCTGGCGACCGGAGGCTACGGGCGCGTCTACCAATCCTGCACCGGCGCCCACACACAGACCGGCGATGGCAACGCCATGGTGCTGCGTGCCGGCCTGCCGCTGCAGGACATGGAATTCGTGCAGTTCCACCCGACCGGCATCTATGGCGCCGGCTGCCTGATCACCGAGGGCTCGCGGGCAGAGGGCGGCTATCTGACAAATGCCGAAGGCGAGCGCTTCATGGAGCGCTACGCGCCGACGGCCAAGGACCTCGCCTCGCGCGACGTGGTTTCGCGTGCCATGACCCTGGAAATCCGCGAAGGCCGCGGCGTCGGGTCACAGAAGGACCACATCTTCCTGCACCTGGAGCATCTGGGCGTCGACCTTCTGGCTGAGCGGCTGCCGGGCATCTCAGAATCGGCGCGCATCTTTGCCGGCGTTGACGTGACGCACGAGCCGATCCCCGTGCTGCCCACGGTGCATTACAATATGGGCGGCATCCCGACGAATTATCTCGGCGAAGCTCTGACCAAGATGAACGGCGACCCGGACGCGGTCGTGCCCGGCCTCATGGCGGTGGGCGAAGCGGCCGCCGTGTCCGTGCATGGCGCCAACCGGCTTGGCTCCAACTCGCTGACCGATCTCGTCGTGTTCGGCCGCGCCGCCGGCCTGCGCTGCGCGGAAACCATATCGCCGGGCGAAAGCCACGCCCAATTGCCACCCGACGCCGACGAGCCGGCATTGTCGCGGCTCGACCAGGCGCGCCACGCGTCGGGCGGTACGCCGACGGCACGACTGCGCGAGCGCATGCAGAAGGTGATGCAGGAATTCTGCGCCGTGTTCCGGACCGGCGACGTGCTGAGCGAAGGCCGCGACAAGATCAATGAGGTGTGGCGCTCAGCCGACGATCTCCACGTCACCGACCGCGGGCTCATCTGGAACAGCGATCTGATTGAGACGCTGGAGCTGCAGAGCTTGATGGCGCAGGCCGTAGTGACCATGGAATCGGCGGTGAACCGTACCGAGAGCCGCGGTGCGCATGCGCGCGAGGACTATCCCGACCGTGACGATGTCGACTGGATGAAGCACACGCTCGCTTGGGCCGACGATGCAACGAAATCGGTGCGGTTGGACGACCGCCCCGTGCACACCTACACGCTCACCAACGACGTCAACTACATCGAGCCCAAGGCGCGGGTCTATTGAGTGCCACACCGGTAGGAGGCAGCCATGCACAGAATGATCTGGTCGGCGATATTGGGCTTGGGATTGTGTGGCACAGCATTCGCCGACGATCGCGCCGACATTCTGGCGTCGTGCGCGGTCAACCTCGGACTATCCGCAGCAGGCTGCAATTGCGTCGCCGACAAGGCGATGAACGAGTTCAACGAACAGGAATTTGCGTTCTTCATGGCCGTCATCAAGAATGACAGGGACGCCCAGATGGCGGCGATGCAAGGCATGACGCCTGAAGAAATGACGAGCATCGGCGAGCGCATGAACGAGATGCCCGCCGCGTGCGCCGGATAAGCCGGAGAAGCACCGCATGACATCTGCCGCGACCGGCTACTCGCAAAAGCCCCTGCACGAGAAGCTGGGATACAGGCCCGGTCAGCGCGCCGTCTTCATTGCGTTGCCGGAGGAGCAGAAGAGCTTGGCGAAGTCCGTGGCATTCGGTTCCGTGAAGACGCTTACGACCTGGCACGCCAGGCTTCCCTCCGGCGGATGTGATTTGATTCACGCATTCACCACCGCCAAGTCCGATCTGGACGCGCGACTTGCCGCACTGCAAGACGCGTTAAGGCCCGATGGTGCCATTTGGGTGTCCTGGCCGAAGAAGGCCGCGAAGGTGGCGACGGACGTAACGGAGGACCGCGTGCGCGAGGCAGCACTGAAGCTGGATTTGGTGGACGTGAAGGTCGCTGCCATCGACGCCACCTGGTCCGGCCTGAAGCTGGTGATCCGCAAGGCGCGGCGGGCGGCGGCGTCATGAGAGCGATCAGCCAAGCCGGGCGCACCACGCGTTGGGAGAGATCGGGCATTGGTCACAACCGCGGAGGCGGTTCAATGTATGCGATTACTTTCGATCTCGATACGCAAGTCCTCGAGGAAAGCTATGGAAGTGCCGCTTGGCGTAATGCCTATACAGACATTCGCAAGGCTCTGTTAGGGCATGGATTCGAATGGCAGCAGGGCAGCGTTTATTTTGGCAGTGATCAGGTAAACGCCGTGACCTGCGTCGTGGCGATCCAAGACCTCACGAAGCGCTTTGACTGGTTCCGGCCGTCCGTTCGCGACATCCGGATGCTCCGTATTGAGGAGAACAACGACCTCGGTCCGGCCATAGAAACCGCGGCGGAGGGATAGCCCTTGGTCCAGCTCACGCTCCCAAAGAACTCCCAAATCGGCGAGGGCAAGACCTGGCCCAAGCCCGAGGGCGCGACGCGCGTGAAGGCGTTTCGTGTCTATCGCTGGGACCCGGAGGACGGTCAGAACCCGCGCATCGACACGTTCTTCGTCGACCTCGGCGATTGCGGGCCGATGGTGCTCGACGCGCTTTTATGGATCAAGAACAACGTCGATCCGACGCTGACGCTGCGCCGCTCGTGCCGCGAGGGCGTGTGCGGCTCCTGCGCCATGAACATCGACGGCATGAACACGCTCGCCTGCACCCACGGCCACGACGAGGTTGAGGGCGAGGTGAAGGTCTATCCGCTGCCGCACATGCAGGTGGTAAAGGACCTTGTGCCGGACCAGACGCACTTCTTCGCGCAGCACGCTTTTGTCGAGCCGTGGCTGAAGACAGTATCGCCGACGCCGCAGCGCGAATGGCTGCAAAGCCATGAGGATCGCCAGAAGCTTGACGGGCTCTACGAGTGCATCCTGTGCGCCTGCTGCTCCACCTCGTGCCCCAGCTATTGGTGGAACGGCGACCGCTATCTCGGTCCCGCCGCTTTGTTGCAGGCCTATCGCTGGCTGATCGACTCGCGTGACGAGGCGACCGGCGAGCGGCTCGACGATCTGGAGGACCCGTTCCGCCTCTATCGCTGTCACACGATTATGAACTGCGCACAGACTTGCCCAAAGGGGCTGAACCCGGCAAAGGCGATTGCCGAAATCAAGAAGATGATGGTCGTGCGTCAGGTCTAGCGACCAAGGGGCGGGGGCGGTTTGTTAAGAATCGGTTAGGCATGGCTCCTCGATAGTCCGGCCGAACCGAAATCGACAGGGCTGACAAGATGCGCCGCGCCATTCCTTTCGCCATCTCGTTGACCGTCGGCGCAGCCTGCCTTTACGCCGCGCCGGCCGCCGCGAGCTTCTCCTCCTGCATCGCCAATCTGAAAAGTGCGGCCATCAATGCCGGAATCAGCCGCAGCGTGGCGTCGCAAGCGCTTGATCGGGTGCAATATGACGAGGACGTGATCCGGCGCTCCAAGCGGCAGCCGGAGTTCAAGACGCCAATCTGGGACTATCTCGGCTTCTTGGTCGACGAGCAGCGCATCGAGGACGGCCAGGCCGTGATGCGCCAATACGACAGCGTGCTGCGCGCCGCCGAGCAGCGCTTTGGCGTGAACCGGTATGTGATCGCGGCCGTGTGGGGCGTGGAAAGCAATTACGGACAGCAAACGGGCAAGCATTATCTGCCGCAATCCCTGGCGACGCTGGTTTGCGAAGGCGGACGCCGCACGAAATTCTGGCGCGGCGAGCTGATCGCGGCGTTGACGCTCGTCGATCGCGGTGACCTGCAACTGAACGAGCTTTACGGATCGTGGGCCGGCGCCTTCGGCCAGACGCAGTTCATCCCGTCGACCTATAAGCGCCTGGCCGTCGATTTCGACGGTGACGGGCGGCGCGACCTAGTCCGCTCCATCGCCGATGCGTTGGGCTCCACGGCGAATTACCTCAAGCGCGCCGGCTGGCAGCCGGGCGCCTCGTGGATGATCGAGGTGAAGGCGCCGCGCGGCTACAAGGGGCCGACCGGGCGCAAGAACCGCGCGTCGCTATCGACATGGGCCAAGCGCGGCGTCGTGCGGGCTGATGGAGCGCAGCTTTCCGGCGGCGCCAATGCCGGCCTGCTCCTTCCTGCAGGCTCCAACGGTCCTGGCTTTCTCGTCTTCAAGAATTTTGATGCGATCTACGCCTACAATCAGGCGGAATCCTACGCGCTCGCCATCTCGCATCTCGCCGACCGCTTGGCCGGCTATCCGGCGCTGCGCACGCCCTGGCCGACCGACGATCCGCCGCTGTCACGCGCCGAACGCAAGCGCCTGCAGGAATTGCTGCTCGCCCATGGCTACGACATCGGCGAAGTGGATGGGAAGATCGGACCGATCACCCGCGCTGCGATCAAGGAGGCGGAGAAGCGCTTCGGCATGCAGCCGACGGGCCGCGCCGGCGGCAAGATCTATCGCGCGCTCGGCGGGTAGAGCCTGGAGCGTGGCCGGCGAATGCGGCGAAACGCGATAACGTTCCGGCTATCCTCTGCTGTCATCCCGGTTCGGCCGCCAGGCCGAGACCGGGACCCATGACCAACCAACGGGCGTTGTTAGATTCAGCGTCGCGTCCTTCGTCCGTTTGCTCCGGTGGGTATGGATCCCGCACAGCGCCGCGTTCCGCGCCGCTTGCGGGATGACAAACGAGAGGGGGGCGATCGGCTACGATCGAATCTCTCGTCTGTCATCCCGGTTCGGCCGAAGGCCAAGACCGGGGTCCATAATCCCGGCGCCGGCGGTCACAGCCGGACGGCGTGCATCGTGTTGATGGGCCGCACAGCCTCACGCTGCTCGGCCCAAGCGGGATGACGAAGAGCAAGTTGGCGCGCTTAAGCCTCCGCCGTTCGCGCCGTCAAAATTCCGCGTCGCGATCGGCCGCCAGCCGCTCCACGACATGTCGCTGCAATTGCTGCGCGGTCGCAGCCGGTTCGCAATCGGCAAAGCGCGCATGCGGGATGAGCGGACCGATCGTGATGTGAAAGGTCTTGCCCTGTTTGTTGAGCAGCTCGTGGAACACGGTCATGTCCCGCAGCTCCGTGTTCCAATTGGCGAACCAGTAGAACAGGCCGGAATTGCGGGCGCGGACGTTGACCGGAAGGATCGGCACGCGCTGCCGCCGTGGCAATGTCACTGCCGTGCTTTGCCAGGGCCGCTCATGCAGGCTGCCGTCGCGCCAATAGGCGATGCGGCCTGAGGGAAACATGACCACCGCGCGGCCGTCCTTGAAGGCTTGCGATGAGAGGCGCAGCGTCTCACGCATCTTCGTGCGGTCGCGCAGATCCTCCCGCCATTCGACGGGGATGAGCACTTCGGAGAGGCGCTCGTTGACGCGAAGCGCATCCCGGTTGGTGAAGATGGCGATATCCCGGCGAACGCGCTTCAGCGCGTCATAGACGGCCACGCCGTCGGCGATTCCGGTGGGATGATTCACCGCCATGACGAACGCCCCCTCTTTGGGGATTCGCTCAAGCCCGGTGATGTCGAGGTCAAGCGCCAGAAGCCGGCTGACATATTCCATCGCGCCGTGGCCGGTCAGCGGCGCGAGCTCGTCGGCCATGCGCACCGCTTCGTCATAATGCAGAATCTTGTAGAGAAACGGCCGGATAAGCGGCCACCAGCGGCTGTTGACGATCTTCTCGCCGCGTTCGGCGATCAGTTGGTCGGCAATATGCGGAGTGCGCGGCGCATCAAGCTCCAGCACGCTCGGTCGCACTTCCCCGACATTCCTGGGAACAGCCATGCTGAGATCCGCCGTTGGTGACAAAGGGCGTAGGACGTGCAAGTAAAGCGGTCAAGTCCGCGAGCCAATGCAATGAAGGCCGCCCCGCGCGCCGTTGAGAATACACGGGACGAACATGGAATTGCGATTCCACACTTTTGTGACACTTGCCCTGGCCGCTCTCATGACAAGCGGCTGCAGCCTCAGACTGTTCGGACGCAACGATCCGCCGCCACCGCCCGCGCCGCTTACGGTCGCGCCGGCCGGCACGGTGACCGGCTCCGCCCTGCCGCCCCCGGACGCCGCCGGTGCCGCCACGGGGACCACAGCCGAAGCGCCGACCGGTTTGGCTGCGCTCGACCCGTCGGCCAATGCCGCGCCAGCGCCTGCCGCCGCGACCAGTAACGAGCTCGGCCGCACCGATCTGCTCGGCGGATGGACAATGGCGGCCGCCGGCGAGTCCTGTCAGCTCTTCATGACTTTGACCACTTGGGCCGGCGGCTATCGCGCGTCCACGCGCGGCTGCACCAATGCGTCGCTCCAAGGCATCTCAGCCTGGAATATCGAGGCCGGGCAGGTGCAGCTCTTCAATGACGCCGGCTCCACGATCGCGCGCCTCTATCCCACTTCCAAGTCGCAGCTCGACGGACAGTCCACCGGCGGAGGGCCGGTGACGCTCACACGGTAAACCGCGCGGGCCGGTGAGGGCACAAACGGGCCGAGGCATTCGGTGCCGCGCACGAAGATCAACATGAGCACCGAAGCGAGGCGCGAGCCGTCTGCGCAACCCCCGGCGGGCGGACCTGTGGCGCGGCGCTATTGGGCGCTGGTGGATTCCGGCAAGATCAAACCCGACGAGATGCAGTTGACGCTGGTCTCAGCGCTTGATGCGTTGGGGGAGGCGATCGGCGCGCGCGATGAGGCGCACGGCACAAGCTGGCTTGGTCGCCGCAGGCTGCGTCGCCGCAAGCCGCAGCCGCTCTGTGGCCTTTACATCTGGGGCGGCGTCGGGCGCGGCAAGACGCTGCTCATGGATCTGTTCTTCGATGACGCGCCCACGACCCGTAAGCGCCGCGTGCACTTCCATGAGTTCATGGCAGAGATCCACGATCGCCTGGGCGCCTTCCGCAAAGACCGTAGAGGGCGAAGCGATCCGATCCCGCCTGTCGCACGTGACGTCGCCGCCAATGTTGAGCTTCTCTGCTTCGACGAGTTCATCGTTAGCGACATCGCAGATGCAATGATCCTCGGCCGCTTGTTCGAGCAGCTCTTTCAGTACGGCGTAATCGTCGTGGCGACAACCAACATCGCACCCGACGATCTTTACAAAGGCGGCATCAATCGGGCTCTGTTTGTTCCCGCCATTGCGCTGATCAAGGCGCATATGTCCGTCTTTCATCTCGATGCGCCGCAAGATTACCGCCAGGGCTCCGCCGGCACCGAGCCGCGATATGCAACACCGCTCGGTCCGCAAGCCGACGCATGCCTGGACGCACACTTCGCTCGCCTGACCAAAAACGCATCAACGGAGCAAACGGAGGTGGTCAACAAGGGGCGGCGCATCAACGTGCCGCAGGCCGCAGAAGGCGTCGCGCGTTTCGATTTCACCGATCTGTGTTCACATCCGCTCGGCGCCGGCGACTATCTGGCGATCACAAAACGCTTCCACACGATCATTCTCGCCAACATACCGATTCTCTCTCCGGTTCGCCGAAACGAAGCCAAACGGATGATCAATCTGATCGACACGCTCTACGACAGACATGTGCGATTGATCGTGTCGGCGGAAGCTGAACCCGTTGCGCTTTGGAACGGAAAGGATGCCGCCGTCACGTTTGAGTTCATGCGCACGGCGTCGCGTTTGATTGAGATGCGTTCCGATGCGTATTGGAACGCGGCGGCAGTTCCCAGCGACATGTCGTCGTCGCACGCAGCATCGCGAAGCGACAAAAAAGAGACCCGGAACGTTTGATCCCGGGCCTCTTAAGTTTCGGAAAACTAAGGAAGTTTTCGCTGCGAAAGCTACCTTCTTTTCGCGGTCTTGCGCTTGGCGGGTTTCCGCTTTGCGGCTTTCTTTTTCGCCGGCGCTTTCCGCTTCACAGTCTTCTTCTTGGCGACTTTCTTTTTCGCAGCCACCTTACGCTTCACAGGTTTCTTCTTGGCAGGTTTCCGCTTCGCGGTCTTCTTCTTGGCGGCGGGCTTGCGTGACTTTTTCGCTGCGGCTTTCTTCGCAGCGGACTTGCTCGCGGCCCTCGCGCCAGAAGTTCTCCTGCCGGTCGTTGCTTTGGCCATAGTGGTCTCCCCTGATGACCGACTCATTTATCGGCCGGCGAGACGCTAGCAAAGACGCAATGGATGCGTAAGAGAAGAGTTGCATCCTAAGTGAATTTTTCTACAGCCTCGTTCTGCTTGCCACACCATGGCAATCGCGGTAGTGACCCGCGCGCATCCAACCATCATATCGTTCGCGGGAAGGCATCTCATGGGGCGGAGAAAAATCGCGCTCATTGGCGCCGGTCAGATTGGCGGTACGCTTGCGCACCTCATCGGACTGAAAGAACTCGGCGATGTCGTCCTCTTCGACATTCAAGAAGGCATCCCCGACGGAAAGGCTCTCGACATAGCGGAATCGTCTCCAATTGACGGTTTCGATGTGCGCTACGCCGGTGCGCAATCCTATGAAGCGATCAAAGGCGCTGACGTCATCATCGTCACTGCCGGTGTGCCGCGTAAGCCGGGCATGAGCCGCGACGATCTTCTTGAAGTCAATCTGAAGGTTATGGAGCAGGTCGGCGCCGGCATCCGTAAATATGCGGCCGATGCGTTCGTCATCTGCATCACCAATCCGCTCGACGCGATGGTGTGGGCGCTGCAAAAATTCTCCGGCCTGCCGGGCAACATGGTCGTCGGCATGGCCGGCGTGTTGGACTCCTCGCGCTTCCGCTATTTCCTGTCCCAGGAATTCAATGTCTCGGTGGAAGACGTGACGGCGTTCGTGCTGGGCGGTCACGGCGACACGATGGTGCCGCTGACCCGCTACTCCACGGTGGCCGGCATCCCGCTGCCCGATCTGGTTAAGATGGGCTGGATCACTGACAAGCGCCTCAACGAGGTGGTGCAGCGCACGCGCGACGGCGGCGCAGAGATCGTCGGCCTCTTGAAGACCGGCTCCGCCTTTTACGCGCCCGCCGCGTCCGCCATCGCCATGACGGAGAGTTTCTTGAAGGACAAGAAGCGCGTGCTCCCCTGTGCAGCGCGTCTCCAGGGCCAGTATGGGCTCGATGGCCTTTATGTCGGCGTTCCGGTGGTGATTGGTGCGGCCGGCGTGGAGCGCATCATCGAGATCGACCTCGACCGCACTGAGCGGGCGATGTTTGAAAGCTCCGTTGAGGCGGTGCGCGGTCTGTGCGAGGCCTGCACCCGCATACAGCCCGCCTTGGCCTAAGCGCCAACGTTCCCCGCCGCCCGGAGTGCTACGATGAACATCCACGAGTATCAGGCAAAGGCCGTACTGAAGGCCTATGGCGCGCCTGTCGCCGATGGCGTCGCCATCACGGCCGCCAACGAGGCGGAGGGGGCCGCCCGCAACTTGCCGGGTCCGGTCTATGTGGTGAAGAGCCAGATTCATGCCGGCGGCCGCGGCAAGGGCCGCTTCAAGGAGCTTGGCGAGGACGCCGCCGGCGGTGTGCGCCTCGCCAGAAGCGTCGACGAAGTCGCCGCTCACGCCGCTGAGATGCTCGGCAACACGCTGGTCACCAAGCAGACCGGCAAGGCCGGCAAGCAAGTCAATCGCCTCTATATAGAGGACGGTGCGGACATCGCGCGCGAGCTTTACCTCTCGCTTCTCATCGATCGCTCCGTCGGCCGCGTCGCGTTTGTTGCCTCCACGGAAGGCGGCATGGACATTGAGACCGTCGCCGCGGCGACGCCGGAGAAGATCATCAATGTGCCGATCGACCCGGAGCACGCCGTCACCGACGCCGATGCCGCTGCACTTGCCGATGCGCTGAAGCTTGAGGACCCGGCACGCGGCGAGAGTGCAGCGCTTTTTAAGGCGCTCTATCAGGCTTTTGTTGAGAAGGACATGAGCCTCCTGGAGATCAATCCGCTCGTTGTCCTGAGCGACGGCCATCTGCGCGTGCTCGACGCAAAAGTCTCCTTCGACGGAAATGCGCTCTTCCGCCATCCCGATATTGCCGAACTGCGCGACGAAACGGAGGAGGACCCCAAGGAGATCGAGGCCTCAAAGCACGACCTCGCCTACGTGGCGCTCGACGGCACGATCGGCTGCATGGTGAACGGCGCCGGCCTCGCCATGGCCACGATGGACATAATTAAATTGTACGGAGGCGAACCGGCCAACTTCCTCGACGTCGGTGGCGGCGCCTCGGTGAAGAAGGTGACCGCCGCCTTCAAGATCATCACCGCCGACCCGAATGTGAAGGGCATTCTGGTCAACATCTTCGGCGGCATCATGCGCTGCGACACCATTGCTGAGGGCGTTGTCACTGCAGTGAAGGAGGTGGGGCTCAAGGTGCCGCTGGTGGTGCGGCTGGAAGGCACGAATGTCGACCAGGGCAAGGCGATCCTGAACGACAGCGGCCTCAATGTGGTGGCCGCCGACGATCTCGACGACGCTGCCCAAAAAATCGTCGCAGCGGTCGGCGGGACCTGAAACGGTGGCCGACAGCGTCAACCTCGCCGCAAAGCTGGCCAGGAGCGCATGGATAGACGGCGGCAGGGCTGATAGGCCATAGATGCGGCTTGATTGACGGAGTCGAAGCATGAGCAAGAGCATCACGCTCCAAGTCGATGATGAGGTGCTCCAGAAAGTGCAGCGGTCGCTGTCCGCGAGAAGACGACGGTCGACCGCCTGGTCGCTGAATTTCTGCAGGAGAAGGCCAAGGAGGTAGACTTGCCGGAGCAGAGACGCGAGGCGGTCGAGCGAGTTCTTGAGCTGAGCCGGAACACGCAGGCGCGGCTGGGGCAGAACTGGACGTTTGATCGGGAGGCGACTTATGCCGAGCGCCTTTCTCGATACCAACATCAGATCGTGGCGGCATCCAGATAAGCGCAATGGCCGGTCTGCTTTTCTTTGTTGCTATCGGTTCAGTGGTTCTCTACGGCGCGCTGCGCTTAGTCGAGACAAAGCGCGCCGGAGGGCGGAGGGGTGCAGCCCAGGTAGTCATCTGGATTGGTTTTGCCGGAGCAGTCCTGCCGCTGGCCTTTGGCGGGATTGTCAGCTTCAACGCGCCACCTGAAATGGGTAGGGCAGCCATTGTCCTTGACGTGTTTTCGTCGCCGGTAATCTACGTGCTGGGTGCGTTTTGGCTTGCATCCGCGTACGCCGTCAGCAATAGCGTCGCCAGCGTGCTCCGGGAACACCGCTCGTCTCCTTGACGCGCGAACGACGATGCCGCTCGTCTTCTGGGTCGTCGTGTTCTATGGGGCGCTGCGCCTTGTTGGCCATATGCAAGCAATGGGGCGGTCGAGTATGGCGCACTTGTTGATCTGGGTGGTGCTGGCCCTTTCTCTCACGCCTATTCCCCTTGAGGCGATGGGTATTATTAGCTCCAGTCTTGGGTATGGGCTCATTGTGACCGTGGCCGTCGCGGCATGGTGGCTCGTATCCGCATACGCCGTCAGAAGCGCCGTCGAGAGAGCCTGCGCCGCTTACCGCCCCCGAACCAACGGTCTGAGAACCTGATGTCCATTCTCATCGACAAGAACACCAAAATCATCGTTCAGGGCCTGACCGGCAAGACCGGCACCTTCCATACCGAGCAGGCGCTTGCCTATTACGGCACGCAGATGGTCGCCGGCACCCATCCCAAGAAGGGCGGGGAGACATGGATCGGCGACGCCGACGGCCGCCAGGTGGAGTTGCCGATTTTCACAACCGTGGCGGAGGCCAAGGAGGAGACCGGCGCCAACGCCTCGGTCGTCTACGTGCCGCCCGCCGGGGCCGCCGCCGCCATTGAGGAGGCGATCGATGCGGAGATTCCGCTCATCGTTTGCATCACCGAAGGCGTGCCGGCGCTTGATATGGTGCGGGTGAAGGCCGAGCTCGACCGGTCCTCCTCGCGCTTGGTCGGCCCCAATTGCCCCGGTGTGCTGACGCCGGAAGCATGCAAGATCGGCATCATGCCGGGCTCCATCTTCCAAAAAGGCAGCGTGGGTGTTGTTTCGCGCTCCGGGACGCTTACTTACGAAGCCGTGTTCCAGACCTCGCGCGCCGGCCTCGGCCAGACGACCGCGGTCGGGATTGGGGGTGACCCGGTCAAGGGAACCGAGTTTATTGACGTGCTTGAGATGTTCCTTGACGACGAGGCAACACAATCCATCATCATGATCGGTGAGATTGGCGGCACGGCAGAAGAGGAGGCGGCGCAGTTTCTGGCGGACGAGAAGAAGAAAGGACGCTGGAAGCCGGTCGTCGGCTTCGTCGCCGGGCGCACCGCCCCGCCGGGGCGCACCATGGGCCACGCCGGCGCTGTGATTTCCGGCGGCAAGGGCGGTGCGGAGGATAAAATCGCGGCTTTGGAGGCCGCAGGGATCAGGGTTTCGCCGTCTCCGGCGAAGTTGGGGGAGACACTGGCCACGCTTCTGCGGGGCTGAATATCGGGCCGGATTGGCACCCGGTCCTTAACGGCGCGGCCTGGTTGGGCCGGCAATCGAAAGGACGGGGTGGTGCCCCGTAAACAATGATGGCACGTCGAGAAGCGAACGAAGCCTTTCAGCTCTCCTCCTTCCTCTACGGCGGCAACGCCGCATATCTCGAAGAAATGTACGCCCGTTACCAGGAGCGCCCTGACACCGTGGAGCCGGGTTGGGCGGCGTTTTTTGCTGGGCTGAAGGATACCAAAGAGGCGGTCATCGCCGAGGCGCGCGGGCCGCAATGGCAACGCAGCGACTGGCCGGTCATCGCCAATGGCGAGATTGTCGCCGCCTTTGACGGCAACTGGCAGCCGGTTGAGCAGGACGTCGGCGAGAAGATCAGGGCTGGCGCGCAGACGCGCGGCGTTGAGGTTTCCGAGCAGGAGGTCTTCCAGGCGACGCGGGACTCGCTGCGCGCGCTGATGATGATCCGCGCCTACCGCATGCGCGGTCACCTGCACGCCAATCTCGACCCCCTCGGGCTATCCGGCCTGCGCGACGAGCACAACGAACTCGACCCGGAGACCTACGGCTTCACAGAAGCGGACTTCAACCGGCCGATCTTCCTCGACCACGTGCTTGGCCTGGAGTTCGGCACGATCGCGGAGATGCTTGAAATCCTGCGCCGGACCTATTGCTCAACGCTCGGCGTGGAGTTCATGCACATCTCCGACCCGCAGGAGAAGGCGTGGATTCAGGAGCGGATTGAGGGTCCCGACAAGGGCATCGCCTTCACCAATGAGGGCAAGCGCGCCATCCTCAACAAGCTCTTTGAGGCCGAAGGCTTCGAGACCTTCCTCAACGTCAAATATACCGGCACCAAGCGCTTTGGCCTGGACGGCGCGGAATCCGTCGTGCCTGCCCTGGAGCAGATCATCAAGCGCGGCGGCGCGATGGGCGTGCGCGACATTGTGCTCGGCATGGCGCATCGCGGCCGGCTGAACGTGCTGGCCCAGGTCATGGGCAAGCCGCTGCGCGCCATCTTTCACGAGTTCAAGGGCGGTTCGTTCACGCCCGACGACGTGGAAGGCTCCGGCGACGTGAAATATCACCTCGGCGCGTCGTCCGACCGCGAGTTCGACGGCAACAAGGTGCATGTGTCGCTGACCGCCAATCCCTCGCATCTGGAGATCGTGGACCCGGTGGTGTTGGGTAAGGCGCGCGCCAAGCAGGATCAGCTCGGCGACAAGGAGCGCAGCCAGGTGCTGCCGCTGCTTCTCCACGGCGACGCCGCCTTTGCCGGGCAGGGCGTCGTGGCCGAGTGCTTTGGCCTGTCGGGCCTGCGCGGGCACCGCACCGGCGGCTCACTGCATGTCATCGTCAACAACCAGATCGGCTTCACGACCAACCCGCGCTACTCGCGCTCTTCGCCCTATCCCTCCGACGTGGCGAAGCTCGTCGAAGCGCCGATCTTCCATTGCAATGGCGATGACCCCGAGGCTGTCGTTTACGCCGCCAAGGTGGCGACGGAGTTCCGCCAAACGTTCCACAAGCCTGTCGTCGTCGACATGTTCTGCTATCGCCGCTTCGGCCACAATGAAGGCGATGAGCCGGGCTTCACGCAGCCGATCATGTACAAGGCTATCGGCAGCCACCCGACGACGCTGAAGATCTATTCCGAGAAGCTGGTCAGCGAGGGCGTGGTCACCGCCGAAGAAGTGGAGCAGACCCAGCAACAATGGCGTGATCGCCTCGACGAGGAGTTCGAGGTTGGCCAGGCCTATCGCCCCAACAAGGCCGACTGGCTTGATGGCGCCTGGTCGGGCTTGACGACGCCGCAGGCAAGCGATGAGCGCCGCGTCGGCAAGACCGGCGTGGCCATGGCCACCTTGCGCGAGCTGGGCGAGAGCCTTGCGCGCCTGCCTGACGACTTCAACATCCATCGCACGGCCCGGCGCTTCCTCGACAATCGCCGCAAGATGATCGAGACGGGCGAAGGCATCGATTGGGCGATGGGCGAGGCGTTAGCCTTCGCGGCATTGCTCGACGAAGGCTACAAGGTGCGGCTCTCCGGTCAGGATGTTGAGCGCGGCACCTTCTCGCAGCGCCACTCGGTCCTGTTCGATCAGGTGACGGAGGAGCGCTACACCCCGCTCAACAATCTGCGCGAGGGTCAGGCGGCCTTTGAGGTCATCAACTCGATGCTTTCGGAGCTCGCCGTGCTCGGCTTCGAATACGGCTATTCGCTGGCGGAGCCGAAGGCGCTGACTTTGTGGGAGGCGCAGTTTGGCGACTTCGCGAACGGCGCGCAGATGGTGGTCGATCAGTTCGTCTCGTCGGGCGAACGCAAATGGCTGCGCATGTCCGGGCTGGTGATGCTCCTGCCGCACGGTTTTGAGGGGCAGGGGCCGGAGCACTCCTCCGCGCGACTTGAGCGCTACCTGCAGCTTTGCGCGGAAGACAACATGCAGGTCGCCAATTGCACGACCCCGGCCAACTACTTCCACATCCTGCGGCGCCAGATGCACCGCAATTTCCGCAAGCCGCTCATCCTCATGACGCCGAAATCGATGCTTCGGGACAAGCGTGCGGTGTCACGGCTTGACGAGATGGCGGAGGAATCGACGTTCCATCGCCTGCTCTATGACGACGCGGAGATGATGCGCGACCAGGCGATCAAGCTGGTTCCCGACGAGCGCGTCCGGCGTGTCGTGCTCTGCTCCGGCAAGGTCTATTTCGACCTCTACGCGGAGCGTGAGGCGCGCGGGATCGACGACATCTACCTCCTGCGTGTTGAGCAGCTTTATCCCTTCCCGTTGAAGGCGACCGGCGACGTGCTGTCGCGTTTCCCGGATGCGGAGATCGTGTGGTGCCAGGAAGAGCCGCAGAACATGGGAAGCTGGACTTTCGTGGAGCCGCGCCTCAGCACGGTGCTTGATGGCCTGAACCGGGGACACAAGCCCGTGCGCTACGCCGGCCGGCCGGCTGCGGCCTCGCCGGCGACCGGGCTGATGTCGAAACATATGGCGCAGCGCGACCATTTGCTTGACGAAGCGCTTCGTGACTAAGCAGAACGGGAACGCTCCGCAGCAAGCGACTGGAACGGAAAGACATGGCCCTGGAAATCAAGGTTCCCACGCTCGGTGAATCGGTCACCGAGGCGACCGTTGGGCAATGGTTCAAGCACGAGGGCGACGCGGTCGCACGCGACGAGCCGCTGGTGGAACTTGAAACCGACAAGGTGACGATCGAGGTACCCGCACCGGCCACTGGCAAGCTGGAAAAGATCGCTGTGAAGGACGGAGACACGGTGGAGGTCGGTGCGCTGCTCGCAATGCTGGCCGAAGGCGAAGCCGGCAAGGCCGCCCCAACATCCAGCTCAACGATGCCGCCGAAACCGTCCGAACCGAAGGCGGAGAAGGCCGACGGCGAGGCTGCGCCCGCTCCCTCTGTGCCGCCCGCGCCATCGGCCGCCAAGCTCATGAAGGAGGGCGGGATTGAGCCGTCGGCAATCGCCGGCTCAGGCAAGCGCGGCCAGGTCCTGAAAGGCGACGTGCTGGAGGCGCTCGCCGGCGTCGGAGACGCGCGAGCCGAAATGCCGGCTGAAGCGCGTCCGGCCTCCGTTCCCGACGATGCCGCGCGCGAGGAGCGCGTGAAGATGACGCGCCTGCGCCAGACTATCGCCCGCCGGCTGAAGCAGGCGCAGGACAATGCCGCCATGCTCACCACGTTCAACGACGTGGACATGAGCGCCGTCATGGATCTGCGGAAGACCTACCGCGACCTTTTTGAGAAGAAACACAGCGTGCGGCTCGGCTTCATGGGCTTCTTCGTGAAGGCCTGCGTACACGCGCTGAGGGAGATTCCGGCCGTCAATGCGGAGATCGACGGCGAGGACATCATCTACAAGAACTACTACCACATCGGCGTCGCCGTCGGCACGGAGAAGGGGCTCGTCGTTCCGGTGGTGCGCGACGCGCAGGATCTGTCACTCGCCGACATTGAGAAGACGATCAACGATTTCGGCCGCCGCGCCCGCGATGGGCAGCTCAAGATTGAGGAGATGCAAGGCGGCACCTTCACCATCTCCAATGGCGGCGTCTATGGCTCGCTGCTGTCAACGCCGATCCTCAATGCCCCGCAATCGGGCATTTTGGGTATGCATCGCATCGAGGAGCGCCCGGTCGTGCGCGGCGGCGAGGTGGTCGTGCGCCCCATCATGTATCTGGCGCTCTCCTATGACCACCGCATCGTCGACGGGCGTGAGGCCGTGACCTTCCTGGTCCGCGTCAAGGAGGCGCTGGAGGACCCGCAGCGGCTGCTGTTGGATTTGTGAGTGGCGGATCGGGGATTGACGTGATGTACCATATTGAAACGGCAACGCCGCTGGATGCCGGCCGCATCCGTCTTCGCTACCGTGACGGCTTCGAAGGCGAAGTCACTGTGGCGCGCCTGATTGAAGCCGGAGGCGTGTTTGCTTTCCTTCACGACGCATCGCAGTTCGCGAAAGTCCAGATAGGTGAAGACGGTCGCTGGCTCTATTGGGTCGACCCCGACGGTGATGAGGTGGATCTGTGCGCCGACGCGCTCCGCTACGAGGCCGAGCAGCATGCGGTCGACGAGCTGGCCGCCGCGGAATAGCCTGCGCGGAAGTGATTGACGGCGGCGGGCCATGCCCATTGAATTCCTCCTCACCGCACTGATCGTGGTTTTGGTTCCGGGCACCGGCGTGGTCTACACCGTAGCCACCGGCCTGACCGCGGGACGGCGAGAGAGCGTGGCGGCCGCCTTTGGTTGCACGCTGGGGATCGTGCCGGCGATTGTCGCTTCAGTCATCGGCCTCTCAGCCATTCTTCATACGAGCGCGCTCGCCTTCCAGGCCCTGAAATTCTGCGGCGTCGCGTATCTCCTCTATCTGGCGTGGCAGACGCTTCGCGATTCGGGCCCTCTGCCGGTTGCCGACGGCGCGCCGCGATCGCGGAGCCTCTATGCGATTGCGCGCACCGGCTGCCTGATCAATGTCTTGAACCCAAAACTCTCGGTGTTCTTCCTCGCCTTCCTGCCGCAATTCGTCAGCGTCGACGCGGCCTCTCCCATCCCGCAGATGCTGGCGCTCGGCGCGATCTTCATGGCGATGACGTTTGTCATCTTTGTCGGCTATGGCACGTTCGCCGCCTTGATCGGCGAGCGCGTGCTCAAAAGCCCGACAATCCTGTTGTGGATGCGGCGCGCAGTCGCCGCCGCCTTTGCCGGGTTCGGATTACGGTTGGCGTTTGCCGATCGCTGATGGCATTCAAGGAGCCATAGCCCGCGCGGGGTTCAACGAAGCGCAAAAACGCTCAAGTCGAAAGGCGCCCTCATGCCCAGTTACGATCTCGCAATCATCGGCACCGGTCCGGGCGGCTATGTCTGCGCCATCCGCGCCGCACAGCTCGGCATGAATGTCGTGGTCGTGGAGAAGCGCGCGGCCCATGGCGGCACTTGCCTCAATGTCGGCTGCATTCCCTCAAAGGCGCTGCTCCATACCTCCGAGATGTTCCATGAGGCCGCGCACGGCTTCGGCGCATTCGGCATCAAGGTGAAGCCGGAGCTCGATCTTGCCGCCATGCTCGCCCACAAGGACGCCACCGTGAAGGCCAACACGGACGGCGTCGAATACCTCTTCAAGAAGAACAAGATCAAAGCGTTTCACGGCACCGGGCGCATAGCTGCGCCGGGCAAAGTCGAGGTGGCAACCGAAGACGGCAAGACGGAGATTGTCGAGGCCAAGGCCGTTGTGATTGCCACCGGCTCGGAATCAACGCCGTTGCCCGGCGTCGAGATTGACGAGAAGCGCGTCGTGACCTCCACCGGTGCGCTGGAGCTTCCAAGCGTGCCGGAGCGGCTCGTTGTCGTCGGCGCCGGCGTCATCGGGCTGGAGATGGGCTCCGTATGGCAGCGGCTCGGTTCCAATGTGACGGTCGTGGAGTTCCTCGACCGCATCCTGCCCGGCATGGACAATGAAGTGGCGAAGCAGAGCCAGCGCATTTTCCAGAAACAGGGTTTTGATTTCCGCCTCGGCTCAAAGGTCACCGGCGTGAGCGAAGAGGGCGGAGCGCTGAAGGTCGCAGTGGCACCCGCTTCCGGAGAGGGCGACGGCGAAACGATCGACGCCGACATCGTGCTCGTCGCCATTGGCCGGCGACCCTACACCGAAGGGCTCGGACTGGCGGAAATCGGCGTTGCGCTCGACGATCGCGGTCGCGTCAAGACCGATGCGCACTACCGGACGAACGTCGACGGCATATATGCCATCGGCGACGCCATTGCCGGACCGATGCTTGCCCACAAAGCCGAAGACGAGGGAAGCGCACTCGCTGAGATACTCGCCGGCCAGGCAGGGCATGTGAACTACGAGGTGATCCCCAACGTCGTTTACACCATGCCGGAGATCGCCTCCGTCGGTCGCGGCGAGGAGGAGCTGAAGGCAGCGGATGTCGCTTACAATGTCGGCAAGTTTCCCTTCACCGCCAATGGCCGCGCGCGCGCCATAAACCAGACGGACGGCTTCGTGAAGGTGCTGGCCGACAAGGCGAGCGACCGCGTGCTCGGCGTGCATATGGTGGGCGCCGGCGCCAGCGAGATGATCCAGGAAGCCGCGGTGCTGATGGAGTTCGGCGGCGCGGCTGAGGATCTGGCGCGCACCTGTCATGCGCATCCCACCATGTCGGAGGCCGTGCGCGAGGCGGCCATGGCGGCGTGGTTCAAGCCGATCCATATGTGAGCCATGCGTCGACGATGTCCCGCATTTCGCTTCGCTCCATCCGGGCTACGCGGCCGCGATCATTCGTAGCCCGCATGAAGCGCAAGCGAAATGCGGGGCTCACTCGCACACCCTCTCGTTTGTCATCCCGCAAAGCGCGTTAGCGCTTGTGCGGGATCCATAACCACCAGCGAATGCGAAGCGGACACCCTCTGCTTTATCTCCTCAGTGGGTGTTCATGGGTCCCGGTCTCGGCCTTCGGCCGAACCGGGATGACAGACGAGAAGTTTGTGCATGGATGCTTAGACCGGCCAAGCTCAGCGCTTCCGATCCGCGATTGTGAACCAGCCGACGCCGGCAAGCACCAGCGCCGCGCCCGCCGCATCGATCAGGCCAAAACTCTCATTGAGGATGAACATCGCCAGCACGATCGTGGCGATCGGGCTCATCGTCCCGATTGTGGCGTTGGCTTGTGCTGAGATGCGGTGAAGCGCGGTGTTGAGCAGAAACGACGGCAGCACCGTCGCCGCAATCGCGATCAGGAGCCCGTAATAGAGCACCGTCGGATTGCCCAACAGCGCGATGTTTGCGGTCGGCTGAGTCAGTCCGAACTGCGCGATCGCAACAAGCGCCGCCGCCCCCATGGCGATGCAGGTGAAGAGCCGCGGCCCCATCTTCGCAATCAACTCCTTGGCGAGGAGCTGATAAAGCGCAAACGCGATCGCCGCGGCGAGCACGAACGCAGCGCCCTTGGCGACATCGCTGCCGAGCGTCGTCAGGCGCGTGGCGAAGATGAGGAGCAACCCCGCATAGCTGACGGCAATGCCCAAGACGGCGCGCATTCGGATCGGTTGGGCGAAGAATAGCGCGCCGAAGATGACGACAAAGGCCGGGTAGGTGAACAGGATCAGCCGCTCGAACTGCGCAGAGATATAGATGAGGCCGAGAAAGTCGGAATAGCTGGCGAACCAATAGCCGAGCACGCCGACTGCGCCGGCGCGCCACACCAGCGCGAAATCCGGCAGCGCATCGCCGCGCCGCCCGCGGTCGCGCACGGCCAGCAGCCCGATCACGACATAGATGGGGAGCGCCAGCACCATCCTGAGCGCAATCAAGGTCTCTGCGTTCAGCCCCTCTGCATAGGCGAGCTTGATGATGATCGCCTTGGAGGAGAACAGGAACGCGCCGCTCGCCGCGCAGACATAGCCGATCCACAGCGCGTCGCGCCTGTCCGCCGCAGGAGCGGGCGGGACGGTAGCGGTTTCGCCGGAGAGTTCGGCTGTCGGTGGCTTGTTCATTCGATCGTCCGTAGCCCGCATGGAGCGAAGCGAAATGCGGGAACGGGGTTCGGCAACGTCGTACTTTCCATTCTGTCATCCCGGTTCGGCCATAAGGCCGAGACCGGGACCCATAACCACTGAAGCTGAGGGGTGCACAGCAATGAGGATGAGGGGCCTCGCGGCCATGCCTTCATAGCACAGCCGGTGTTCAGTGGTCCCGGCCCTCGCTGCGCTCGGCCGGGATGATGAAGTGGACGGTCCCCCGATTGCGCTCCTCTTCGTCCGGGCTACATGGCTGCGATCATTCGTAGCCCGCATGGAGCGCAGGCGAAATGCGGGGGCTCATGTTCACACCCTCTCCCTTTGTCATCCCGCAAGCGGAGCACAGCGACGCTGTGCGGGATCCATGACCAGCACCCCCGGTCCGCCCCACAGCCACTGTGTTCATGGATCCCGGTCTCGGCCTTCGGCCGAACCGGGATGACAGACGAGAGGGGCGGGTGTCGCCCAAAAAGAAGAGCGCCGACCCGAAGGCCGGCGCTCAGCAACCTGGACTGGTCAGGATGCGATTCAGACAGGAGACCTACTCGGCAGCAGGCACGCAAGCCATGCTGCCCACCGGGCACTCAGGCGCGGCCGCCGTCTGGGCAACGTCTGCGACGACCGGCGGCACGGTCACACCGTCATAGGTGCTCATGGCGACGCTTTCTTCGGCCTTTTCAAGGCTTGCGGTGACGTCCTTGTTATGAAAGCCGCACGCTTGCCCGGCCGAAACCAGGAACGTCAGCGCCGCAGCGGCAGCGAAACCGGTGAAAAGCTTCTGCATGTCGTTGCCTCGTTGTCGGAGCGGGGCCGCAGCCCGGAGCGCCAAACACTAATGGCAAGCGCGGCCACCACCAAGCCCGTCGCCTTCAACAACCGGTGATGCGAGGTTTCCCAAAGGCTTAGGCGCGTGGATGAGCCTTTCGATAGACGTCGAGCAGCCGCTCCGAATCGACTTTCGTATAGATCTGCGTCGTCGACAGGCTGGCGTGGCCGAGGAGCTCCTGAATGGTTCTGAGGTCGCCGCCGCGGCCGAGAAGGTGCGTTGCGAAGGAATGGCGCAGCGCATGCGGCGTGGCGCTCGGCTCTAGCCCCAGCGCGCTGCGCAAGCGCTCGGTCGTCTTCTGCACCATGCGCGGCGACAGCGGCCCGCCGCGCGCACCGCGAAACAGCGGCTCGTCCGGCTCCAGCGCGAACGGGCAGCTACCCAAGTAAGCCTCCACCGCCTGACGCACCGCCGGCAGCACGGGGACGACGCGCTCCCGCCCGCCCTTGCCGACGACGCGGATGATGTCCTGCGCACCGGTGGGCGCCGCCTCGGCTGTAAGGCTCAACGCCTCGGAGATACGCAGGCCGCAGCCATAGAGCAGCATGAGGATCGCCACGTCGCGCGCCGCAATCCACGGCTCCTCCGCCATCGCATCCGCCGTCTCGACCAAAGATCGGCTGTCGTCGACGCTGAGCGCCTTGGGCAGGCTCTTCGGCTGCTTCGGCGGGCGCACGCTCGCGAAAGCCGTGGTGGCGGCAAGCCCGCGCTTCTCTGAGAAGCGGGCGAACGAGCGCAGCGCCGCAATCTGGCGGCCAAGCGTGCGTGGCCCCGCGCCATCGCGTCGCCTTTGCGCCATGAAGGCACGCACATCCGCCGGCCGCAGCGCCGAGATGTCGCCGAGCCCCGGCGGTTCGCCGACATGATCTGTGAGGAACCGGAAGAACTGCTCCAGATCGCGGCCATAGGCCTCAAGCGTCCGCGCCGCGAGCCGCCGCTCGTTGGCGAGGTGCTCCCGCCAATCCAGCGCCGCCTGGCGCAGTGACGGGCGGGCAGTGATCAGAAGTCGCTCTGCGCTATTCATTTTGCCTCATTTAGACGGATCATCAGCGCGTCACGGTTTAGAATTGGTGACGATCAGCAAAGACCGGCGCCTGAGCCGCTGCTTTTCCTGCCTGGCCGATGGGTCGAGTGCAGTGCGATAGGAGAGGTGGGAGGTTCGCATGGGAGCCGTGCTCCTGTCGGTCATGGCGCTGATCTCCAGCGTGACCATCCTGCTTGCCGGCAACAGCCTGCAATTCGTCATCCTTGGGCTGCGTGCTGAATCCGCCGGTCTCTCCGTCTCCGTCGTCGGTGCGATGACGGCGACGTATTATACCGGCTACGCGCTCGGCACCTTCACCGTGCCGCAGCTCGTGGAGCGGATCGGCCATATCCGCGCCTTTGCCGCGGTCTCCGCCATCATCTCAGCGCTTGTCCTGGCGCATGGTCTTTGGGTCGACGCCTACTTCTGGATTGCCCTCAGATTCGTCGCTGGCCTGTGCTTCGCCTGCCTGGCGACCGTCACGGAAAGCTGGCTGAACGCCAAATCGACCCGCGATGTGCGTGGGCAGGTTCTGGCGATCGCAAGCGTTGCGGCGATCGGCGGCTACGCCGTGGGTCCGCTCTTCGCCACGCTCGGCGAGATCGACGGCTTGGCGCTCTTCGCCGTGGCGTCGATCCTCATGTCGGTGGCGCTGGTGCCGGTCGCGCTGACGCGCTTCAGCGCGCCGGTCGTCTCCGGCCTGGCGTCCAGTGCTGAGAGCTACTCGCTCAGGCGCCTCTACCGCGAGACGCCATTCGGGGCGGTCGTCTGCCTGGGCACCGGGCTTTTGCAAGGTGCATTTCTTGGTCTTGGCTCGGTGTTCGGCGCGCAGGCCGGCCTGTCGGTCTCAGGGGTTTCGCTGTTCATGACCGGCGCGCTCGTCGCCGGCGCCGCCATCCAATACCCGCTCGGCTGGCTGTCGGATCGCATGGACCGGCGCGTGGTGGTCGCCGCCGCGGCACTGGCGCTGGCTGTCGGTTGCGCCGCCGAGGTGCTGATGCTCGCCTGGCTGGGGCCGCTCGTCTCGGTGCTCGCTTTCGGCGCGGTGCTGGCCGGCTTCGCGGCGATGCCGCTTTATTCCGTGGTCATCGCGCATGTGAACGATCGCCTGCCGGAGACCTCCATCGTACCTGCCGCCGCGGCGCTGATCCTGTCCTTCTCAATTGGATCGGCGCTCGCCGGTCCGATCGCCTCCGCCGCCATGGGCCGCTTCGGGCCGTCCGGCCTCTTCGCGTTCATGGCCGCGGCGCTGGCGGGCATCGGCTTGTTCGCCCTCTTGCGCGTGGCGCTGAAGGAGGCAGCGGAGACCGCGACCCAGGAGGAGGGCGTGTTCGCCGCAAGCGCCGCCATGGTGCCGCAGGACACGACATTCGATGCCGATCAATTCGCCTTCGACTTTGAGGCGGAGGTCGACGCGGCCCCGGCTGCTGCAGCGCACGAGTCGGCCTCTGATGTTTCAGGGCACTCCCGAGTCGGCTAAATCCGCAGCGTGAGCGGCACACACCTTGTCTCCGTCCTGATCCCGGTCGCCGTCGACCGGCCGTATTCTTACGCCTCAGATCGCCCGCTTGCACCGGGGGCCTTGGTCACCGTGCCGCTCGGCACGCGCGTCACGTTGGGCGCTGTTTGGCCAGGCAAGCCGGACGATGTGCCGGCGAAGAAGCTGCGCGAGATCGACACGATCTACGATGCGCCGCCGCTTCCTGAGGCGCTGATCAAGTTCGTGGATTGGATGGCGGATTACACGCTCAGCCCCCGCGGCATGGTGCTGCGCATGGTGCTCCGCGCCCCCGACGCGCTCTTGCCGGAGAAGCCGATCGTCGGCGTACGCCTGGCCGGTCCGCCGCCTGAGCGCCTGACGGCCGCGCGGCGGCGCGTGCTCGATGTGGCCGGCGACGGCCTCGCCTGGTCGAAATCGGGTTTGGCGGGCGCGGCCGGCGTGTCGCCGGGCGTTGTCGACGGCCTCCTGTCGCACGGCACGCTGGAACTGGTGGCCATGCCGCCCAAGCCGATCGCCGCCGATCTCGATCCGGAACACCAGCGCCCAGACCTGTCGCCCGCACAGGAAGCGGCAGCGGAGACGCTCCGCGATGCCGCGCGCGGCGCATTTCATGTCTCGCTGCTCGATGGCGTCACCGGGTCCGGCAAGACGGAGGTCTATTTCGAGGCTGTCGCCGAAACCCTCAAGCGCGGCAAGCAGGCGCTGATCCTTCTGCCGGAGATCGCATTGACCGGCGCGTTTCTGGACCGCTTCGCCGCGCGCTTCGGCTCGCGGCCGGCCGAGTGGCACTCAGAGGTCGGCGCGCGCACGCGCGAACGCGTCTGGCGCGCCGTGGCCAATGGCGAGGTGAGGGCGGTCGTCGGCGCGCGCTCGGCGCTTTTTCTGCCCTATCCCGATCTCGGCCTGATCGTCGTCGACGAGGAGCACGACCCTGCCTACAAGCAGGAAGACGGTGTCGCTTATCACGCCCGCGACATGGCCGTGGTGCGCGGCAGTCTGTCGGGATTCCCGATCGTGCTCTCCTCCGCCACGCCCTCGGTAGAAAGTCGCGTCAACGCTGATCGCGGGCGCTACGATCATGTGCTTCTGCCTGCACGCTATGGCGTGGCGCAGAAACCTGAGATTACTGCAATCGACCTGCGCGCCCATCCGCCCGATCGGCAGTGCTGGCTGTCTCCGCCGCTTGCCACGGCGATTGCGGAGACCATCGCGCACGGCGAGCAGGCGCTGCTTTTTCTCAACCGCCGCGGCTATGCGCCGCTCACGCTCTGCCGCACCTGCGGCCATCGCATGGCGTGCCCGTATTGCTCTGCCTGGCTTGTGGAGCACCGCTTCCGCAAGCTTCTGGTGTGCCACCATTGCGGCCATGAGGAGCGGCGACCCGATATCTGTCCAAGCTGCGACGCGGAGGAGAGTTTGGTCGCCTGCGGGCCGGGCGTGGAGCGGCTTCAGGAGGAGGTGCTGGAGCGCTTCCCTGAGGCGCGTACGCTGGTCATGTCGAGCGACATGCCCGGCGGCGTGGAGCGGCTCCGCGCAGAGCTTCGCGCCATTGCCGAGGGCGAGGTCGATATCGTCATCGGCACGCAGCTTGTCGCCAAGGGGCACAACTTTCCGGGCCTGGCGCTGGTCGGCGTGGTCGACGCCGATCTCGGCCTGGCGCATGGCGATCCGCGCGCCGCAGAACGCACATGGCAGCTTCTCACACAAGTTACAGGCCGGGCCGGGCGCTCCGGCCAGTTGAGCAAAGGACTCCTTCAGACGCATTCGCCCGACCACCCGGTCGTGCAGGCGTTGGTCTCCGGCGACAGGGAAGCGTTCTACGCCACCGAAATCGAGACACGTCGGCGTGGCGCGCTGCCGCCCTTCGGCCGGCTTGCCTCCATCATCGTCTCCGCCGCCGACCGGCTGAGCGCGGAAGCGCACGCGCGCGCTATGGCAATGGCCGCGCCGCTGGAGGAGGGGGTGCGGCTCCTCGGGCCGGCGGAAGCGCCGTTTGCGGTGCTGCGCGGCCGCCACCGCTTTCGACTTCTGGCGCAGGCGCAGAAGGCCGGCACGCTGCACGACTGGCTGCGCGTTTGGCTCGCCAGAGCGCCGAAGACGCGCGGCAGCGTGCGCGTGGCGATCGACATCGACCCGATGAGCTTTTTGTAGCGATAATGCAGCACTTTGCAGGGGCGAAGCGCCACTCTATTCCGAGCGCTTCATCTTCTTGCGGAACGCGCTATAGGCCTCGAGTTGCTCGTCGTTGAGCATGTAAAGGTCGGATGTCGGGTCCGGCGCCGGGCGCGGCACGGGCGGATAGCCCATCAACTGGTCCAGAAACGCGCGTTCCTGCAGGAATCGCTTCTTCCCGCGCAGCCGCACGTCCCAGTGGGCACCCTCATGGTAGATCGTGAGCTTGTAGACTTTGCGCTGCGACATGTTTCTACCTGATCGCAAGATTGTCGACCCCTCCGCGGCGAGGGTACCTTGCGCCTTGACAATGGGCAGCTCGACGGCTGACTGAAGCCACCGCCCTTTCGCGAGCAGAGGTGCGACGCCCGCTGCTCGATTATGCGGAGCGCTTAATCTTCTTGCGAAACTCAATATACGCATCGAGTTGCTCATCGCTGAGCATGTAGTAATCGGATGTCGGGTCCGGCGCCGGGCGCGGCACGGGCGGATAGCCCACCAACTGGTCCAGAAACGCGCGCTCCTGCAGGAACCGCTTCTTCCCGCGTAGCCGCACGTCCCAGTGGACGCCGTAATGGTCGATCGTGAGTTTGTAGACTTTGGGCGGTGGCATGTCTTCTACCTGATCGGAAAGATTGTCGACCCCTCCGGCGAGGGTACCTTGCACTTTGACAATCCACGGCTCGACGGCTGACTGGAGAAGCCACCGCCCTGCCGCGAGCAGAGGTGCGACGCCCTCGATTAGGCGGAGCGCTTCATCTTCTTGCGGAACGCGCTATAGGCCTCGAGTTGCTCGTCGTTGAGCATGAAGTAATCCGTTGACGGATCCGGAACCGGGCGCTCCTTGGCCGGATTGCCGACCAGTTGGTGCAAGAATGTGCGCTCCTCCAAGAACCGCTTCTTCCCGCGCAGCCGCACGTCCCAGTGGACGCCGTCATGGTCGATCGTGAGTTTGTAGACTTTGGGCGGTGGCATGTCTTCTACCTGATCGGAAAGGCGGACTGAACACGAAAGCCTTTGCTGACGCGCGGATCGTAAACAAGCAAGACTCGAACACCAGAGGTCGACCGCATCACGGGCCGGGCGTGGAATGTCCGCAAGTAAGCCTCTTTGCCGGTGGCGGAACGAAACCGGACATTGATGATAATTGGCGATTCCTCGCCATTGGCCACGCGGGCAACCTGATCCGGGTTTCGCGCGAGTGCTGCATTGACCAGCCTTGTCGCCGCGTCCAGTGACAAAAAGGAGCCGACGGAGATTCCGTCAAAAAGGTCACCTCTTTCTATAGCTTTTCTTGCCTCGTCTTGCACCCGCGCTTTGAGGAAAGCATCGCTTTTGCCGACGTGGCGACTGATCGGATGGCCGCCGAGGCGTTCCTCTTCGCGCAAGTCGATTTGGTAGCCCTGAAGCCGGTCACCTTGCGCAAGGCGGACGCGCCCCTCTTGCTCTTCAACGCGCGTCCATTGCCCGCCATCGGGATTGCCGGCCGGCACCCGCGGCTGATTGGGATCAAAGCCAGCCTTCAGCGAACGCGTCAACGAGGCAAGGCTCGTCTCCAGTGCCGTAGCCGCCACGTGCCATCGAAAACGAAGCAGCTTTCCGCGGGTTTCGTGCAACGAGCTCAAGTGCCGGCCCTTAGTTGTTTACCTAGGACAATTCATAGGAATATATTCATACCTGTCAAGTGCTGCTCGGCATTCGTCTTGCTGTGAAACGGCCGACGCCAAGCCCACCAAAAACGCCGCGCTTCGCTATGTTGCGCCGCCAAAATCGCCATGCTATTCGACCCTCGCTCGGCCCGGACCTGCTGGACCGCGCCCGCTGAGCTTTTGCCCCTAGCCGAGAGCCCGCCTCAAGACGGGCCTTCCGCAAGAGAAGAGACCTGCGCGTGGCGGATCAGACACCCCTCGTTTCCGGCGTTGCCGAACGCTACGCGTCAGCGCTTTTCGATCTGGCCCGAGAGGACTCCGCCGTAGCAGCCATCGAGGCGGAGCTTGAACAACTGGCGACGATGATCGCCGACAGCGCCGACCTGCGGCGGCTGATCGAAAGCCCGGTCTTCTCCGCGGAAGATCAGGAAAAGGCGATCGGCGCCATCGCCGACAAGGCCGGGATCACAGGCTTGACCGGCAACTTCCTGCGGCTTGCAGCGCGCAACCGCCGGCTCTTCATCCTGCCGGGCGTCATCCGCGCGTTTCGCGCCATGGCCGCTGCTGATCGCGGTGAGGTCAGCGCCGAGGTCACCTCCGCACACCCGCTGAGCGACGATCAGGTCGCTGCGCTCAAGGCGGCGCTGAAGGACAAGCTCGGCAAGGACGTTTCGCTCGCCGCCAAGGTCAATCCGGCGCTTCTCGGCGGGCTTGTGGTGAAGGTCGGCTCACGCATGGTCGATTCCTCGCTGCGCACCAGACTCATGACCGTTAAATCCCATCTCAAAGAGGTCGGCTGATGGATATTCGAGCCGCTGAAATCTCCTCCATCCTGCGCGAGCAGATCAAGAATTTCGGCAAGGAAGCTGAAATCTCAGAGGTCGGGCAGGTGCTCTCCGTCGGTGACGGCATCGCCCGCGTCTACGGCCTCGACAACGTGCAGGCCGGCGAGATGGTGGAGTTCGAGGGCGGCGTGCGCGGCATGGCGCTCAACCTTGAGGTCGACAATGTCGGCGTCGTCATCTTCGGCTCCGACCGCGACATCAAGGAAGGCGACACCGTCAAGCGCACCGGCGCCATCGTCGAGGTGCCCGTCGGCACCGGCCTCCTTGGCCGCGTCGTTGATGCTCTCGGCAACCCGATCGACGGCAAGGGCCCGATTGAGGCCGCCGAGCGACGCCTCGTCGATGTGAAGGCGCCGGGTATCATTCCGCGCAAATCCGTGCACGAGCCCATGGCCACCGGCCTGAAGGCGATCGACGCGCTCATCCCCATCGGCCGTGGCCAGCGCGAGCTCATCATCGGCGACCGCCAGACCGGCAAATCGGCGATCATCCTGGACACGATCCTCAATCAGAAGCCGGCCTTTGACGCCGGCGACGAGAACAAGAAGCTCTACTGCATCTACGTGGCCGTCGGTCAGAAACGCTCCACGGTGGTGCAATTCGCCAAGACGCTGGAAGAGAACGGCGCGCTCGACTACGCCATCATCATCGCCGCAACGGCTTCCGACCCCGCGCCGATGCAGTTCTTGGCGCCGTTTTCCGGCTGCGCCATGGGCGAATATTTCCGCGACAACAAGATGCACGCGGTGATCGCCTATGACGATCTCTCCAAGCAGGCCGTGTCCTATCGCCAGATGTCGCTGCTCCTGCGCCGCCCGCCCGGGCGCGAGGCCTATCCCGGCGACGTCTTCTACCTGCATTCGCGCCTGCTCGAGCGCGCCGCCAAGATGGGCGAGGGCGCCGGCAACGGCTCGCTCACCGCGCTGCCGGTCATCGAGACCCAGGCCGGCGACGTCTCGGCCTATATTCCGACCAACGTGATCTCCATCACCGACGGCCAGATCTTCCTGGAGACGAACCTCTTCTATAAGGGCGTGCGCCCGGCCGTGAACGTCGGCCTCTCGGTCAGCCGCGTCGGCTCGGCGGCCCAGGTCAAGGCCATGAAGCAGGTCGCCGGCACGATCAAGCTGGAGCTCGCGCAGTACCGCGAGATGGAGGCCTTCGCGCAGTTCGCCTCCGACCTCGATGCCGCCACCCAGCGCCTGCTCGCGCGCGGCTCGCGCCTGACCGAGCTCCTGAAGCAGAATCAGTACGATCCCCTGCCGGTCGAGGAGCAGGTCGCGGTGATCTTCGCGGGCGTGCGCGGCTTCCTGGACGACGTCCCGGTCGACAAGGTGACCAGCTATGAGCAAAAGCTGCGCGCCGAGATCAGGGCCAACGGGCAGGACATCCTGGAGACGCTGCGCGCGGAGAAGCAGATCTCTGATGCGACCGAGGAGAAGCTCAAGTCCTTCCTGGAGGCCTTCGGCAGGACCTTCGTCTAGGTCGCGCGACGGCGGAGGAAGCGGGTAAGGGCCCATGCCAAGTCTCAAGGATCTCCGGCTCCGGATCGCCAGCGTCAGGTCGACGCAGAAGATCACCTCGGCCATGAAGATGGTCGCGGCGGCCAAGCTGCGCCGCGCCCAGGAGCATGTCGAGGCCGCCCGGCCCTATGCCGAGCGCATGGAGCGCATGCTCGGCTCCCTGGCCCATGATCGTCCGGATGCTATTTATCGTGGGCAATCAGCGGACGACCATCGTGGCTGAGACCCACGACCCGAAACGCATCAATGAACTAAGGGCGATTTTCCAGGAGTACTTTAAACAATTTCCTGGTATCCGAAATTTCATCAGCCGCGGCTCTATTATCTCCAGCAACGATGGAGGCTCGCGCAGTGTGAACCTGGATATCAGTGGAGCCAATCTCAGCGAGATTTATACCGTAGCAGAAGCGGCCTACAGACGGGCGTTCGAAGTTCTGGACAATCCTTCGGTCAACTCGACGCCCTCGGCACTGAGTCTTCAACAACCCATGGTAGAACTCC
>JANQKG010000029.1 GCA_028281235.1 Afifellaceae bacterium
AGCGGCCTCACCCCAAACGAGTTTGCCAACCAGTCCCAGATGGACCAGAACCTGAACAGACTCTCCCTATAAATGGGGACACTTAAGGGGCAGGGTCACGCTAATTCCCGCCCTGCGCCACGAGGCGCCAGCACGCCGTCGTCGAGCAGGTCGTGGCGCAGGCTCCGCGATCAGAACTTGCCGTTCTTATTCTTCCATTCGCTGCGCGGGGCGATGGCCTCGATCGTATCCCAATGCTCCACTATCCTTCCGTCGGCGATGCGGAAGAGATCGTAGAAACTTGAGTGGATGCCGCCGCGTGTCCCCTCGCTCATGGCAAGAACGAAGTTGCCCTCCGCGAGCACTTTGTGGAGCTTGTCGTATTGGATTGCGAGGCCTTCATCGGTCGTGGCCTCCAGGGCCGCGCGAAGTGCGGCGATCCCATCGGCGATCTCGGGGCTGTGCTGGATCAATTCAGTGTCGACATAATTGTCGAGACGATCGAGCTGCCGTTGAACCAGCACCTCTTCGACGAAGGCGCGGGCGAATGCCCTGTTGGCCTCGGTTCTGTCGAGATCGGTGATCTCAGTCGCGCCGTCCAGCATCCCGCGGCCTGAGGGATTGGGTCCCCGCTTGCTTTGGATATTGTCCCAATGCTCGACGGCTTGACCGTCCTCGAACCGGAAAACCTCGAACGCGACCCTGAGGCTGGAGAAGTCATATTCGTTGTGTGCGAAAGCAAAATCCCCATCCTCGAAGACCCGCACAAAGGTGACACGCGGATCCGTCTTTGACAGCCGTGCAAACAACGCCGTCAGGCCCTCGCTTCCCTCATGCGTCTGCGGATTGTGCTGAATGTACTTCGCTTCGTTGACGACGGCTGCCGCTTTTGCGTCCCCGGTTTCAATGCCCTTGAGGAGTTTTTGGATAAGCTCTCTCTTTGAAACGTCTTCGCCCATTTGCTTGATCTCAAAGTCAGCTACTTCCCGGTCACGATACCCACGATAAGCCCCAACCCGGGCGAAGCAACCGAGGTTGGTTGACACGTCCCTACCGAACCAGTGGGTGCTGACCTATATGGGGGAAGACCGGCGACGACTGAGCGCGACGGCGTATTTCCTATGCCGAAATCGCCCGCCCGGCGGCGCTGGGTCGAGGCCCGGCTGGGCGGTGACGTGGCGCTTTATGCCAGCCGGGCCTAGGCTTGCAGAGGCGACGCGCCGCGTCTTCTCAATAGACTGAAATATAAGCGCTTTTTCGGACTGAATTGGCGGCCGCCAGGGTCGCTTTCCAGGCCCGGATGGGCTAGAAGCTGAGCATTCTGACAGACGGCGATTCTTCCCTTGGCTGACGACAACAACAATTCCCCGCCGATCGACCGCGACGGCGACATAAAGCCCATTTCCATCACCGACGAAATGCGGGAGTCCTACGTCAATTACGCCATGAGCGTGATTGTCTCGCGGGCGCTGCCGGATGTGCGCGACGGGCTGAAGCCGGTGCATCGGCGCATCCTCTTTTCCATGAGCGAGAGCGGCTACGATTGGAACAAGCCCTATCGCAAATCAGCGCGCGTCGTGGGCGACGTAGTCGGTAAATACCACCCGCACGGCGAGGGCGCCGTCTATGATGCGCTGGTGCGTCTGGCGCAGGATTTCTCCATGCGCGTGCCGCTGATCGACGGGCAGGGCAATTTCGGTTCACTCGACGGCGATCCGCCCGCGGCGATGCGCTACACGGAAGTGCGGCTGGAGAAGGTGGCGCATTCGCTGCTGGAGGACCTCGACAAGGCGACGGTCGACTTCCGCAACAATTACGACGATTCCCAGCAGGAGCCGACGGTCCTGCCGGCGCGCTTCCCCAACATCCTGGTGAACGGCGCCGGCGGCATTGCCGTGGGCATGGCCACCAACATCCCGCCGCACAATCTCGGCGAGGTGATCGACGCCACCATGGCGCTGATCGACGACCCGCGGCTCGGCGTGCCGGAGCTGATGCAATTCATCCAAGGCCCGGATTTCCCGACCGGCGGGCTCATTCTCGGGCGCTCCGGCATCCGCTCCGCCTACGAGACCGGCCGCGGCTCCGTCTTAATGCGCGCCAAGGTGGCCTTTGAAACCGTGCGCCGCGACCGCGAGGCGATTGTCGTCACCGAGATCCCCTATCAGGTGAACAAGGCGACGATGCAGGAGAAGATGGCGGAGCTGGTGCGCGACAAGCGCATTGAGGGCATCTCCGACATTCGCGACGAATCTGACCGCGACGGCGTGCGCGTCGTCATTGAGCTGAAGCGCGACGCGGTCGGCGATGTCGTGCTGAACCAGCTCTATCGCTTCACGCCGCTGCAGACGAGTTTTGGCGTCAACATGGTGGCGCTGAACGGCGGGCGGCCTGAACAGCTCGGGCTGAAGGACGTGCTCGTCAACTTCATTGCCTTCCGCGAGGACGTTGTCAGCCGCCGCACCAAGTTCCTGCTCGGCAAGGCGCGCGACCGGGCGCATGTGCTCGTGGGACTGGCGACGGCCGTTGCCAATATCGATGAAGTGATTGCGCTAATCCGCGCCGCGCCCGATCCGCAGACGGCGCGCGAGCGGTTGATGGAGCGCCGCTGGCCTGCGCGGGATATTGAGCCTCTTGTGCAGCTGATCGCTGACCCGCGCCATCAGATCGGCGAGGACGGCACCTATCAGCTGTCGGAGGAGCAGGCGCGCGCCATCCTCGAACTGCGCTTGCAACGGCTGACGGCGCTTGGGCGCGACGAGATCGCCGAGGAGCTGGAGAAGCTTGCGGCGGAGATCCGTGATTATCTCGACATCCTCGCCTCGCGCGCGCGCATCCAATCCATCGTCAAGGATGAGCTTGCCGCGGTGCGGGAGGAATTCACCACGCCACGCCGCACGGAGATCGTGGAGGGCGGCGCCGACCTTGAAGACGAGGACCTGATCCAGCGCGAGGACATGGTCGTCACGTTCTCGCATTCCGGTTACATCAAGCGCGTGGCGCTTTCGGAGTATCGGGCGCAGAAGCGCGGCGGCAAAGGCCGCTCCGGCATGGCGACGCGCGAAGAGGATTTCGTCACCAAGCTGTTTGTTGCCAACACCCATACGCCGGTTCTGTTCTTCTCCTCCCGCGGCATGGTCTACAAGATGAAGGTGTGGCGGTTGCCGCTCGCCGCCCCGCAGGGGCGCGGCAAGGCGCTGGTCAACATCCTGCCGCTCAGCGCCGGTGAACGCATCACCTCCATCCTGCCGCTGCCGGAGGACGAGGAGAGCTGGGACCGCCTCGATGTTGTGTTCGCCACGACGCGCGGCACGGTGCGGCGGAACAAGCTCTCCGATTTCGTCGACGTCCGCCGTTCCGGCATCATCGCCATGAAGCTCGGCGAGGGCGATGCCATTCTCGGCGTGGACATCTGTACCGAAGCCGACGATGTGCTGCTGACCAGCACGAAAGGGCAGTGCATCCGCTTCCCGGTGCCTGAGGTGCGGGTCTTCGCCGGGCGCAGCTCCGTGGGCGTGCGCGGCATTGTGCTGGAAGACGAGGACGAGGTGATCGAGATGGCGGTGCTGCGCCATTTCGAGGCGAATCCGGCGGAGCGCGCCGCCTATCTGAAGATGAGCCGAGCCGTGCGCGGCGAGGGCGAGCCACCGGAGAACGGCGACACGGAGGAAGAAGCCGCCGCCGGCGAGCTCAGCCAAGAGCGCTATGCGGAGATGAGCGCGGCGGAAGAGTTCATCCTCACGGTCTCGGAGAACGGTTACGGCAAGCGCACATCTTCCTTCGAGTACCGTATCACGCGCCGCGGCGGCAAAGGCATCGTCGCCATGGTCGTGAATGAGCGCAACGGGCCGCTCATTGCGTCGTTCCCGGTGAACACGGAAGACCAGATCATGCTGGTCACCGATGGTGGGCAGACCATCCGCATGCCGGTGGAGGGCGACAAGCCGATCCGCATCGTCGGCCGCAACTCGCAGGGCGTCATCCTGTTCGATCTCGACGAGGACGAAAGCGTCGTCTCCGTGGAGCACATCCCGGAGCAGGAGGAGAACGGCAATGGCGCGGACGGCGAAAACGGAGAGGACGGCGGTGAGGCCGCCTCCTCGTAGCCCGGATGGAGTGACGCGCAATCCGGGCAGTCTCTGCCGCGATCAACCCTCCCCTTGAGGGAGGGCCGAAAGCGGCGAAGCCGCTTTCGGGGAGGGGTGAGCTGTGGACCCGCCTCTCTGTTTGTCGTCATTGCCGGGCTTGACCCGGCAATCCATGTGGCATGCACTTCGTGAAGCTGGGCGGCTCAGGAATGGATGCCCGGATCAAGTCCGGGCATGACGACAGAGATATGATCCGGCGTTGGTCAATGGCCAACCACCTCGTAGCCGGGATGACAGACGTGAAGTTGGGTCGTTGCCGGTCCGTCCCCGCATTTGCACGTCGCGCGCGAAGCCGTTAAGCCGCTCCCATGCCGCGCACCGCCATCTATCCCGGCAGCTTCGACCCGTTCACCAACGGTCATGTCGATATATTGGAGGCGGCCTTCAAGCTCTGCGAGAAGGTCGTCGTGGCGGTCGGCGTGCATCCCAACAAGACGCCGATGTTTGCCGTCGACGATCGGCTGGAACTGATTGAGGCGATTGCGTGCCCCTTGGGCGAGGCCGCTGGGGTCGCGGTAGAGGTGTGCACGTTCGATAATCTCGCGGTCGATCTGGCGCGTGAGGTCGGCGCGACGATCCTGATCCGCGGGCTCCGCGACGGCGGCGACTTTGACTATGAGATGCAGATGGCCGGCATGAACTCCACCATGGCGCCGGGCCTGCAGACCGTGTTTCTGCCGGCGAGCCCGGATGTGCGCCACATCACCGCCACGCTCGTTCGGCAGATCGCGGCGATGGGCGGCGACATTGCGCCTTTCGTGCCGGAGGCCGTGTTGGAGCGCCTCCGGCGTGCCGACGATTAGCTTTCGTTCTGAACCGACTGAAGGATTGAGATGATGCGCGTCCGAAGCTCCGCGGCCCTGTTGGCTGCCGGTTTGCTGCTGTTTGCCGCTGCCTGCACCCGTGAGGCGGCGATTGAAACGAGTGCGCCGCAGGAAACGCCGAGCAAAGCCAGCAACACGCTGAAGATGGAGCTTGACGGCGGTACCGTGACGATCACGCTGCGGCCCGACATCGCGCCGAACCATGTGGAGCGGCTGAAGGCCCTCACGGCGCAAGGCTTCTATGACGGATTGGTCTTCCATCGCGTGATTCCGGATTTCATGGCGCAGACCGGCGACCCGACCGGCACGGGAGCCGGCGGCTCCGAATTGCCGGACCTGAAGGCGGAGTTTTCCGAGATGCCGTTCACGCGCGGCGTCATCGGCATGGCGCGCACGCAAGACCCCGACAGCGCCAACTCGCAGTTTTTCATCACTTATGCCGACGCGCCCTGGCTGAACGGTCAATACACCGTCGTAGGCGCGGTGACAGATGGGATGGAGGCGGTCGACGCCATCAAGAAAGGCTCGCAGGCCAATAACGGCGCCGTGGCCGATCCAGACAAGATCATCCGCATGACGATTGCATCGGAATAGGTGCGAGGAGAGAGACATGGCCGACATCAAGGACCCTGAAAACACGCTGGTGATGGAGACCTCGAAAGGCGAGGTGGTCATCGCCATGCGGCCGGATCTGGCGCCGGGCCACGTGACGCGCATCAAGGAGCTTGCCCGGCAGGGGTTCTATGACGGGCTGAAGTTCCACCGCGTCATCGACGGATTCATGGCACAGACCGGCTGTCCGCAAGGCACCGGCACAGGCGGCTCGGGGCAAAAGCTTCCGGCTGAGTTTTCCGACGAGAAGCATGTGCGCGGTACGGTCTCCATGGCGCGCGCCAACGATCCCAATTCCGGCGACAGCCAGTTCTTCATCTGCTTTGCGGAGGCGCCGTGGCTGAACAAGCAATATACGGCCTGGGGGCAGGTGATCGCCGGCATGGACAGTATCGACGCCATCAATAAGGGCGAGCCGCCGCGCGAGCCGGACCACATCGTCTCCATGAAGGTGGCGGCTGACGCTTGAGGCGCATGGCTGCGGCGCTCGCGCGCGCCGCGCCTTTGTCCGGCGCGTGATAAAGCTCAGCCATGCGCGTCGACGATTTCGACTTTGAGCTTCCTGAAGAGCGCATTGCGCTCAGGCCGGCGGTGCCGCGCGATGCGGCACGGCTGCTTGTCGTGCGGCCGGGCGAGGCTTTCGCGGACCGGCATGTCGGCGACCTGACAGATTTGCTGCGGCCCGGCGATGTTCTCGTCTTTAACGACACGAAGGTGATCCCCGTACACCTTCAGGGCCGGCGGACGCGCGGAGACTCCGCCTTAGACGTCTCCGTTACGTTGTTGGAACGCATAGATGAATCGGCCTGGTGGGCGCTGGCCAAGCCGGGGCGGCGGTTGAAGGTGGGGGATACGATCGGCTTTGGGCAGGACATGCGCGAGCGCCCCGCCGAAACACTTGAAGCGATTGTTGAAGACAAGCTGGCAGACGGTCGCGTCCGCTTGGCGTTCGTGCAGAAGGGCACGGCCCTCGACGCGGCAATCGCGGCGCTCGGCGCCGCGCCGCTGCCGCCCTATATCGCCGCACGCCGTGCGCCCGATGCGCGCGATCAGAGCGATTACCAGACCGTCTATGCCACGCATGCGGGCGCCGTTGCCGCGCCGACCGCCGGCCTGCACTTCACGAAGGAACTGATGCAGGCTTTGGAACATGCTGGAATCCAAGAGGAATTTGTTACGCTTCATGTGGGGCCAGGGACGTTCTTTCCAGTCAAGGCCGATGACACGGCCGACCATGTGATGCATGCGGAGCGCGGTGTGGTCAGCGCGGCGACGGCGGAGCGGCTGAACCAGGCGCGCGCGAGCGGTGGCCGGATCGTCGCCGTGGGCACGACGGCGCTGCGGCTCCTGGAGGCGGCCGCCGATGCTGGGGGTCAGATAAACGCGTTCGACGGCGCGACGGATATTTTCATCACGCCGGGATATCGTTTTCGCGCCGTGGATGTCCTGATGACCAACTTCCACCTGCCGCGCTCGACGCTCTTCATGTTAGTCTCGGCGTTTTCCGGCCTCGCCACGATGAAGGCGGCCTATGCGCACGCCATTGCCGCCGGCTACCGCTTCTACTCCTACGGCGATGCCTGCCTGCTTCATCCGGAGCGCCCGGAGCAAGCGCCGTGAGCGGCTTTCCGCTCGCCATCTCCGCGACGGACGGCGCGGCGCGGACCGGCGCCATCGAAACGCCCCGCGGCGACATCCGCACACCGGCCTTCATGCCGGTCGGCACGCAGGCGACCGTCAAGGCGATGTATCCGGAGCAGGTGCGGTCGCTCGGCGCCGACATCGTGCTCGGCAACACCTACCATTTGATGCTGCGCCCGGGTGCGGAGCGCGTCGCGCGGCTCGGGGGCTTGCATGCCTTCATGCAATGGCCGCATCCGATCCTCACCGATTCCGGTGGCTTCCAGGTCATGTCGCTGGCGGCACTTCGCAAGATCGACCGCGACGGCGTGACGTTCCGCTCACATATCGACGGGTCGGAGCATCGGCTGACGCCGGAGCGCGCCATCGAAATCCAGACGCTTCTCGGCTCCGACATCGTCATGCAGCTCGACGAATGCGTGAAGCTGCCGGCTTCGCCCGACGCGGTGGAGGGGGCCATGCAGCTCTCGCTGGACTGGGGCGAACGTTGCAGGGCCGCCTTTGGCAGCCCCGAGGGCCGCGCGCTTTTCGGCATTGTGCAGGGCGGTGCCGATCCACGCCTGCGGCGTCAGTCGGCGGAGGGGCTTCGCGCCATCGGCTTTGACGGTTATGCGATCGGCGGCTTGGCCGTAGGCGAGCCGCAGGCGACCATGCTGGCGATCTTGGCAGAGACGGCGTCGGCGCTTCCCGTCGATCAGCCGCGCTATCTGATGGGCGTCGGCACGCCCGACGACATCTTGAAGTGCATTGCGCTTGGCGTCGACATGTTCGACTGCGTGCTGCCGACGCGCGCGGGTCGCCATGGCCTGGCCTATACGCGCTTCGGCAAGCTCAACATGAAGAACGCCGCACACGCCGATGATCCGCGACCGCTCAACGACAAGAGCGCTTGCCCGGCGGCGCGCGACTATTCGCGCGCCTATCTCCACCATCTGGTCAAAGCCGGAGAGTCGCTCGGCGCGATGCTTCTCACCTGGAACAATCTTGCCTATTACCAGGACCTGATGGCAGGTGCGCGCGCCGCGATCGCGGCCGGACGCTATGCAGATTTCGCGGCGGAAGCTGCGGCAGCGTGGAGCGATCCGGCGGCCAAATGAAGAAAATGCCGCAGGTCTTGGCGACGAGGGCTTGATTCATCTCCCAAAAAACGCCGAATTTCGCACGCAACGAGGGAATCATACGCGTTTGGCCGGATTCGGCACGGCTTGAACGTTGTTTCCGGCCAGTAGGGGGCCATCGCCGACAGGAACGGAAGGTTCATTCTATGATCAGGACATTGGCGCTTGTGGGCGCTGTTGCTTTGGCTATCGGCGCTTGCACGCAGCACGAACAACGGATTGGCACAGGGGCCGGACTAGGGGCCGGGTTCGGCGCTGTCGCGGGCGCAGCCATCACCGGCGATGTGGAAGGCGCGCTGCTCGGCGCGGCGGCCGGCGGTGCGGCGGGCGCCATCATCGGTGCGGTGACGGATCGTCCGGGCTATTGCTATGCGCGCGATCCGCAGGGCCGGACGGTTGTGATTGAGTGCCCGCCGGGCTACTGACCGACAGCACGATTTACATAAAGCGCCGCCGGGTGCAGTCCGGCGGCGCTTCGTTTGAGTGGGCTGGCAGGGAACAAGGTATGAAGATCGATCACGAAGGCTGGGTCGTTATCGCGGACGGCGCCAAGGCGCTTATCACTCAAAATGTCGGCTCGCCCTTTGAGCCCAAGCTCGCCATCCGAAAGGTGCTGGAGGCGGAGCCCAACCCGCCGACCCGCGAGCACGGGACGGACCGTCCGGGCCGCTCTCACGACCGCATGAGCCCCGGCCGCAGCGCCGTCGGCCAAACCGATTGGCACGCGCAGGCGGAAACTGCCTTCGTCAAAAGCGTCGCTGCGGAATTGGAGCGCCTCTGCCGGTCGAAGGATGTCGGCAGTTTGATCCTGGTCGCGGCGCCGCGCGCGCTTGCAGATTTACGCACCGCGCTCCCGGCTTCGGTGAAGAACCGGACTGTCGGGGAGGTGGACAAGGATCTGGTCAACCACCCGATCGCCAAGGTGGAGAAACTCCTGGCCACGCATTGAGGGGAGGGGGCCAGGAGTACCGCCGGTCCCGAGAACCTACTTCGTCGTCATGCCCGGACTTGGGGTGTCGGCACATTCTTCTCGTTTATCATCCCGGAAAGCGCGCCAGCGCTTGTCCGGGACCCACAACCCCTGTCAGAAAGGCCCGCGCTCGGGCCGTAATCAAACATCACGATAAGTGTTCATGGGTCCCGGTCTCGGCCTGGCGGCTAGTCGGGGTGACAATCGAGAGGGCCTGGTTTGCCAGTCAGCGCTTCAAATCAAGCGCTGGCGGCCGCCACTTGGTATTGCGCCACCTCCTTGATCGCCTCAGCCAGCACGTCGGGCGGCTGTGCGCCGACCAGCGCGTAGCGCTGATCGAGGACAAAGGTCGGCACGCCGGTGACGCCGATCCGCTGGGCGGCGGCGATCTCCGCCTCTACGGCCGTCCGGTCCTCATCGCTAGCCAGCCGCGCGGCGGTCGCCTCGCGTTCCAGGCCGTGCGCCGCGGCGATATCGGCCAGCACCGCGTGGTCGCCGATATGGCGGCCCTCCAGGAAATAGGCGCGAAAGAGCGCCTCCACGATTGCGCCCTGACGGTCGCTGCCTTCGCCGGCCCAGCGAATCAACCGGTGCGCGTCCAGCGTGTTCGGCGCGAACGCGATCCGCTCAAAAGCGAAAGCGATCCCCTCCGCCTCGCCGGCAACCCTCAAGCTCCCAAGGAGTTCGTCGATGCGCTCCTGGCTGCCGAACTTCCCTTCTAAATAGTCTCGGCGCGACTTCCCTTCCGGCGGGATCGTCGGGTCGAGCTGAAACGGCCGCCAGCGGATGTGAAGCGGCATCATTGATTGGGCGATCGCCTTCTCCAGCCGCCGCTTGCCGACGAAGCACCACGGGCACATCACGTCGGAGATGACGTCGATTGTGACCGGATCGGCTGTGCTCGTTGTCGGCGGGTTCACTGGCGCGTCCACCATGTCATGGGCAGCACGCCGTAGAGCGAGGTCTTTTCCGGATGCTGGAGGCGCGTCCAATACGCGACCCACTGCGCCGGCGCGTGAAAGAGCGGGACCACATAGAAGCCCGACATCAGCACCCGGTCATAGGCGCGCACCGCATCGATGAACTCCTCCTGGCTCTTCGCGGCCAACAGCGCTTGGATCATGGCGTCGACGGCCGGGCTCGACACGCCGGCAAAGTTCAGCCGGCCGAACGTGTCGGCGTCGATCTTCGACCAGCGGCCGACCTGTTCGTTGCCTGGGGACAGCGACGCGGAATAGACCCAGTGCATCATGTCGAATTGTCGGGTGTTGAGGATGCGCTCCCAATATTGCGCGGAATCGACCTGCCGGACCGACATGTCGATGCCGCCGATGCGCAGCGCCTGCTGGAAGGCAAGCGCCAGGCGCTCCTCCTCGGCGTTGCGCACCAGCATCTCAAACGCCAGCGCCGCACCGGTCTCCTTGTGCACCAGTTTGTTGTCGCGGCGCTCGTAGCCGGCTTCCGTCAGGAGCGCGATGCCCTGGCGCAGATTGTTGCGGTCGCGGCCCGACCCGTCGCTGACCGGGGGCGCATAGGTGCCCTCCATGATGTCCTCCCGCACCGCGTCGGGGAAGGGTGCCAAGAGTTCGCGTTCACGTGCGCTCGCCGGGCGGCCGAGCGCTGAGAGAATTGAGCCCTGGAAGTAGCTTCCGGTGCGGCGGTAGCGGCCCTCGTAAAGGCTCGGATTGATCCACTCAAAGTCGAGGAAATAGGTCAGCGCTTCGCGCACCCGTACGTCCTGGAAGATCGGGTTGCGCATGTTGAAGACAAGCCCGTTCATGCCGCGCGGCGTGCCGGTCTCAAACGCCTCCAACGTCACGCGGCCGTCCTCCACGGCGGGGAAGTCGTAACCGCTCGACCAGCGTGTGGTGTCGGTTTCCACATTGATGTCGAAGAGGCCCTTCTTGAACGCCTCAAAGAGGGTGTTGGCGTCGCGGAAATATTCCACGCGCACCTCGTCGAAATTGTCGAAGCCGCGCTTTGTCGGCAGGTCCTTGCCCCAATAATCGGGGTTCTTCTTCAGCGTGACGGTCTTTCCCGGATCGACGCGGTCGATGAGATAGGGGCCGCTGCCGATGAACTTTTCCAGCGAGCTCTCGCCGAACTCTTCCGGTTCGGTGGCATGCTTGGGGATGACGGCCATCAGCCCGACGATCAGAGGCAGCTCCCGGTCAAAACCCTCTCCGAAGACGAAGCGCACCTTGTCGCCGGGCTTGGTCTCCACGCGATCGATCTTTTCGTACCAGCCGCGCGGGGTGCCTTTCTCCTTGAGGAGGTTGAAGGAGAAGACCACGTCATCGGCCGTCACCGGCTCGCCGTCGGAGAAGCGCGCGTTGGGGTTCATGGTGAACTCCACCCAGGAGCGGTCCTCCGGCACCTCTACAAACTCCGCCAGATGGCCATAGAGCGTGAACGGCTCGTCCCAGTTCCGCACGAGCAGGCTCTCCCAGACGTTGTTGCTCCAGAAGGGCGAGCTGCGGCCCCACAATCCGTCGGGCACGCTGCCCTTGCGGATGAACGGATTGAGGCTGTCGAAGGTGCCCTGTCCGGCAAAGCTGATGGAACCGCCCTTGGGCGCGTCCGAATTGGCGGAGGGGAAGTGCTGGAAATCCGGCGGAAGCGCCGGCTCGCCATGCATGGCGATGGCATGCTTCGGCTCAGCCAGCGCCGTGCCACTGAGGGCCGCGATCATTCCGGCGATCACGGCAATGACGACTATGGCAGCGGCAAGGGGGGTGGAAGGCGTGGCGAAACCGCGGAGGGGCGGGGCCGCCGGAATAACTGTTTTCACGGAGGATTGTCCTTTCACGCTCAGGGCCCGACCGAATCCTGGCTGCGAAACGTGGCGGTACTCTGCGACAAACTGGAATCTTTCGCAAATGCCCGCTAATGAGAGGGATCGAAGGGTCAATCTGTCGCCAAATTTACTCGGCAGACGCCCGGCAGCGATCCGTCGGCAGAGGGCCGACGGGCGATTACGAGGTTACACATGGCATTGAAGCGCTCGCTTTCGAGCAACGTCGCGTCGCTGGCCGCAGGGGCCGCGTTTGCAACGTTTGCCGCCTTGGCTGCGATCCCAGCCCAAGCCCAGGACCAGCAACAGGCGCCGGCCGCCGCGGCCGTCGAGCAGCCCGAATGGGAAAAGGTCTGCGGCAACATCAACGACAATCAAGAGTGCCACATCAGTCGCAAGCGCCTGGCGGCGACCGGGCAGCCGATCGCGCAGTTCCTTGTGATTGAGCGCGGTGACAAAAAGCTTCTGCAGGTCGCGGTCCCGCCTGTGGCGCTGATCCAACCCGGCGTCCAGGTCAAGATCGACGACGGCGAGGCCAGCGGCGTGAAATACGTCGTGTGCACGCCCGGCGAATGCCTGGCGCTCGGTGAGATCAATGATGATTTCATCTCCAGGCTGAAGCGCGGCGGCAACGTTGTCATCACCATGCTGAACCCGCAGGGCAAGCCAGTGAATTTCGATATCAGCCTCGTCGGCTTCACGGCGACCTATGACGGGCCGGGCATCGACCCGGAGCAGGCGCGTGCCCGCCAGCAGCGGCTTGAGGACGAGCTGAAGCGCAAGGCCGACGAGGCCCGCCAAAGGCTCCTGGACCTGCAGCAGCAATCGAGCACGCAGTAGATTCGGCACGCGGTCGCGTTACGGCTTAGGCTCCGCTAAGGGGCCTCTCGTCTGTCATCCCGGTTCGGCCGCAGGCCGAGACCGGGACCCATGAACACCCACGCCGCTCGGTGGCCATGGATCCCGGACTGGCGCTGACGCGCCCTCCGGGATGACAAAGGAGAGGGTGTTTGTCGCCTCTGATTAGCTGTCGCGCAGCAGTGGCGGCTCAGTTGGGCATTTCGCGGCTGCGGTAGAGGCCGTTCTCAAAACTGCCGAAGAGATCGCGCACCTGTGGGTGCCGCACCGGTTCGCCGCTGTCGTCGGGCAAGAGGTTCTGCTCCGATACATAGGCGATGTATTCGGTATCCTCGTTTTCCGCCAGCAGATGATAGAACGGTTGGTCCTTGGACGGCCGGATCTCCTCCGGAATGGCCTCGTACCATTCTTCCGTGTTGGCGAATTGCGGATCGACGTCGAACACCACGCCGCGGAACGGGTAGAAACGGTGGCGCACGATCTGGCCCACCTGGAATTTCGCCTGTCCGAACTTCATGATAGCGACCTTCGCCCGTCACCGGGTGGCATGCAACCCTCTTGGCGAAGGCGCGGCGACGCGGCGCAGCGCGGCCGTTCCTTCTAAGCGCCGGCGTGGCTCGTCACACCCTGGCGCATGAGCAGACGACGCAGCGGCGGCAGTGCACCGGCGGCGCCGATGCCGAGGGCGCGGCCAGCCTGGACAGGCAGGAAATCGGTCAGCAGCGAGCGGTTGAGGAGGTCGACCGCATAGGTGCGCGAGCGGATGTCGGCTTGGCGCATGGCGTGGAACGATCGAATGGCATCTGCTCCGCCTGGATTATCGCGGTGACGCGCCAGCATACGCTGCAGCGCCGCCACGTCACGGAAGCCGAGATTGAGGCCCTGGGCGCCGATTGGCGGGAAGAGATGCGCCGTTTCTCCGACGAGCACCGTGCCGCTTGCGGCGAACCGGTCCGCCAGGGCCGCGCGGAGCCGAACCGATGCGGGTCGGCTTTCCACCTGCATGGCGCCATGAATGGAGTGGGCGCGCGTTTCGATCGCGCTGGCGAGGGCCGCGTCGTCCATCTCAATCGCGCGATCGGCGGCCTTGGGTGTGTCAACCCACACAAGGCTGACGCGGTTGCCGGGAAGGGGAACCAGCGTGAACGGGCCTCGCTCGGTATGAAACTCGGTGGAGACCCCGCCATGATGGTGCTGCACGGTCAGTGTCACGACGAGCGCGGTCTGCGGATAGCTCCAGGTGCGCACGTTGATGCCGGCCGCTTCCCGGACCAGCGAGCGGGCGCCGTCTGCCGCGACGATCAGTTTCGCGGTGTAGGACGCGTCGGCCGTCTCAAGCGTTCCCCTTGCGCTGCCCAATGAGACGGACTGCACCGGCGTAGGCATTAGCTCAATGTTGCCGACCTCCTCTGCCTGGTGCCGCAACGCATTGACCAGGTCGCCATTGGGAATGTTGTAGCCGAATGCCGCCAGGCCGATCTCGGAGGCGTAGAAGGTCGTCTCGGGTGCGCGAATGAGGCGTCGTGTGGCGTCGATCAGGCGGATCGCTTTCAGCGGCTCGGCGCAATCGGCTAGCGCTGGCGTGACGCCAAGCGCATCGAGGAGCCGCATGGACCCGTCCAGCAGCGCTGCCGTGCGTCCCGGCGGAAAGCTCGCCGGCGGCGCGAAAAGCACCGTTCGCAGGCCGGCCTCTGCGGCCACAAGAGCGGCAGCCACGCCGGTTGCGCCGCCCCCGACCACGGCGACGTCGAAAGCGCCCTTATCGGTCTGAACCATACCGGCAAGATGAGCCTGCCGGGAGCGGTTCGCAATGGCGTGTTCTGCCGCGGCCCCGCAATTATCCCGCGCCGGGGTTGCGCTTGATAGAACGGCCCGGCAAGACGGTCGCCAGCGATTCAGGCGCGAGGGGCGGCGAACCAGTGGGCCGCTCACTTCGCCGGCCTGACGGAAAAGGGGCGGTTTGAGGGACAGCGTGGGCCAGCGGCATCTCTTTGCCATACACCTCCTCACCGCCAGCGGTGCGGCGCTCGCGATCCTTTCAGTGTTGGCCATCGCTGACCAGGATTGGCGGGCCGCCTTCTTCTGGCTGGGCATTGCGACGCTTGTGGACGGCATCGACGGCCCCCTGGCGCGGCGGCATCGCGTCCGCGAGCGGCTGCCGAAATGGGATGGCGCAGCGCTCGACTTTGTCGTCGATTACGTGACCTATGTATTCGCGCCGGCGATCATCGTGGGGCGGGCACTTGACCTGCCGCCGCTGCTGGGCGCGATTGCTGCCGTCGTGGTCGCCGTATCGGGCGCGCTTTATTTCGCCGACACGCGCATGAAGCAGCCGGACAATTCGTTCCGTGGCTTTCCGGCCGTGTGGAACATGCCGGTCTTCGTTCTCTTCGCCTTTCAGCCGCCGCCGGCGGTGACGTTTCTTTCGGTCCTTGCGCTGGCCGTGTTGACCTTCGTCCCGGTCAACTTCGTCCACCCGATCCGCGTTGTGCGTTGGCGCATAGGGACGCTCAGCGTCGTCGGCGTATGGGTGCTGTGCGCGCTGTGGCTCTTGGCGACGAATTTTATGGCGCCGGCCGCGGTGAAATACGTCCTGCTCGCCGCCTCTGCCTACCTCTTCTGCATAGCCGCCGTGCAGCAGAGCCTGCGAAGCGATTAGGAGTCGACACTCCCATGCTGGAATTGCTGACCAGTCCCGAAGCCTGGGCCGCCTTTGTCGCGTTGTCGGTGATGGAGATCGTGCTCGGCATCGACAACATCATCTTCATCTCAATTCTGGTCGGCAAGCTACCGGAACCGCTGGCGACACGCGCCCGGCAGATCGGCCTGTTCTTGGCGTTTCTGTTCCGCGTGATCCTGCTCTTCGGCATTACCTGGGTGATTGGGCTGACCGCGCCGTTCTTCACGGTGCCGTTTGAGCTGGCGCTTTCCGATGGCCACAAATTGTTCGATCCGGAAATCTCCTGGCGCGATGTGATCCTCGTCGCCGGCGGCCTCTTTCTGCTGGTCAAGGCAACGCGGGAAATTCACAGCGAGATCGAGCATGAGGAGAAATCGCTGGGCAAAGCGGCCGCCGATACGTTTGCGGCCATCATCGCGCAGATCGTCGTCATCGACATGGTGTTCTCCGTCGATTCCATCCTGACGGCCGTCGGGATGGCGGACGATGTGGAGGTGATGGTCGCCGCCGTGCTCGTCGCCATCGTGATCATGTATGTGGCGTCCGGGCCGATCGCCGATTTCGTCAAGCGCAACCCCACGACAAAGATGCTGGCGCTTGCGTTTTTGCTTCTGATCGGCACGGCGCTCGTTGCCGATGGTCTCGGTTTCCATATCCCGCGCGCCTACATCTATTTTGCGATGGCGTTCGCGGCGCTGGTGGAGATGTTCAACGTGATGGCGCGCCGGGCGCGCAGACGAGCCGGGGGATAGAATGGGCAAGGCAATTGTCGTCCACGAGCATGGTGGGCCGGAGAAGATGGTGTGGGAGGATGTCGCGGTCGGCGATCCCGGGCCCGGTGAGGCGCGCGTCAAGCATGAGGCGGTCGGGCTGAACTTCATCGACGTCTATTTCCGGACCGGCCTCTACAAGCCGGCGAACGGGCTGCCCTATATCCCAGGCAATGAGGGCGCTGGAACGGTCGTCGCCGTCGGGCCGGACGTGACGCATCTCAAATCGGGAGACCGCGTGTCCTATAACGGTCCCACGGGTTCCTATTGCGAAGAGCGGATCATGCCGGCTGACCGGCTTGTGGTGGTTCCCTCCGAGATGGACACCCGCATCGCCGCGGCCGTGACGCTTAAGGGCCTGACGGCGCAATATCTGCTGCGCCAGTCGTTTCAGGTCGGGCCTGAGCACACCATCCTCTTCCATGCTGCGGCGGGTGGCGTGGGCATGATCGCCTGCCAATGGGCGCATCATCTCGGTGCGACGGTCATCGGCACCGTCAGCTCGGAAGAGAAAGCGGCGCTCGCCCGCGCGCATGGCTGCGATCACGTCATCAACTACACGACGGAAGATTTTGTCGAGCGCGTTGCGGAGATCACCAAGGGCGAGAAATGCGACGTGGTCTACGATTCCGTCGGCCGTGGGACATTTCCCGGCTCGCTCGATTGCCTGAAGCCGCGTGGCCTGTGGGCGCTTTTCGGCCAGTCGTCGGGCGTGGTGGAAGGCTTCGACCTCGGCATGCTTGCCCAAAAGGGCTCGCTCTTCGTGACGCGACCGACGCTTTTTCATTATGCGTCGACGCCTGAGAGGCTCCGCGAGATGGCGGAAGAGACGTTCCAGCTCATCACCGACGGAACGATCAAGGTGGAGGTGAAGCAGGAATTCGCGCTGAAGGACGCGGCCGACGCGCATCGCGCCCTGGAGGGGCGCAAGACGACCGGTGCGACAGTGCTTGTTCCTTAGTCGCGGCGCTCATTTGCGTCGGTAGCTACAAGTAGCCACATTCTTTCGATGACGACCGTCTCCATCAAGGAAGCCAAAAACCGGCTCACCGAGCTCGCCCGCCGCGTTGAGGAGGGCGAGACCGTCGTGGTGACGCGCAACGGCAAGCCAGTGATCGATCTCGTGCCGCACAAGCGGCAGGGCGGGCTCAATTGGGAGGCCATCGCCGAATACAAACGCAAGCACGGGATCGACAAGATCGTGGAGTATGTCGCCGACGATTTCGACGACCCGCTGCCTGAGGACTTTCTGCTCAGGCCTCTGCCAGAGTGAGCGGGCTCTTACTCGATACAAACATCGTCCTCCCGGTCATTGACGAAAGCATGGCTCGGCTGCCCCGGGGCGCTGTCTCAGGTGGTCGCCGCCCCCGATGCCTCGCTGTACGTCAGCGTCGCAAGCCTCTGGGAGATCGCCATCAAGTCACGCACAGGGAAGTTGAAGCTCAAGCCGGCTCTTCCGACTTTGCCCAGCCTGCTCGTTAACTTGGGCATAGAACTCCTCACGATTGAAGAGACGCATGTTCTGCACAGCCTAGATCCGGAACCGGAGACCAAGGACCCCTTCGACCGGCTTCTGCTTGCGCAGTGCCATGTAGAGGCCATGCGTCTGGTAACGCGAGATCAGAAGCTATCCCAACACCCGCTCGCCTGGCGGCCTGGCTGAGCGCGGATCGCAGCCAACCCATCCACGTCCCGCCGTTTTTGGGCTGGCGCCCCCTTCGCGCACTGCCTAACCTGCCGATAGAGCGTTGCCGCGCGTCGTTGAATCGCTTCCAACGCTCTATCTTAGTGCTGGGCATGATCTTATCGGAAAACCGGTTTCCACTTTTCGGGATCATGCCCTTGGGGGAAAGGGGCAGGCATGGACCAGGCCGCAAGCGTCGCCACGGCCGCCGGCGAGACTGTGCTGCTGGCGACCGACGGGCTGACCAAGCGCTTCGGGTCGCTCACCGCCTGCGACCACATCAGTCTCAATATCCGGCATGGCGAGGTGCATGCGCTGCTTGGCGAGAACGGCGCCGGCAAGTCGACGCTGGTGAAGATGCTCTACGGCTCGCTTGCGCCCGATGAGGGGCGCATTCTGTGGGAGGGGAGGCCGGTCACCATCTCCAGCCCGGCGGAGGCGCGGCGTCTCGGCATCGGCATGGTGTTCCAGCATTTCTCGCTGTTTGAGGCGCTGAGCGTCGCGGACAACATTGCATTGGCGCTGCCGCCGCGCGGGCGACGCGAGCTTGCCGATACGATCCGCGCGGTGTCGCGCGAATATGGCCTGCCTCTCGATCCGTCCGCCGGCGTGGCGGACCTTTCCGTCGGCGAGCGCCAGCGGGTGGAGATCGTGCGCTGCCTCCTGCAGGAGCCGCGGCTCATCATCATGGATGAGCCGACTTCGGTGCTGACGCCGCAGGAGGCGGACCTTCTCTTCGTGACGCTGCGCCGGCTGTCGGCGGAGGGCGTTGCGATCCTCTACATCACGCACCGGCTGTCGGAGGTGCTGGAACTGGCGCATCGCGCGACGATCCTGCGACGCGGCAAGCTTGTCGAGACGGCGGACCCGAAGGCGGAAAGCGCCAAGAGCCTTGCGGCCATGATGGTCGGCTCCGATGTCGGCGGGATCAAGCGTGAGGCAAGCGGACCGGCGGCGACGACGCCGCGGCTTGTTTTGAGCAACCTGTCGCTTCCCGCCGACAACCCCTTCGCCACGACGCTCAGCGACATCGCGCTGACGGTGAATGCCGGCGAGGTGCTCGGCGTCGCCGGGGTTGCCGGCAACGGCCAGTCGGAGTTCTTCGACGCCATATCCGGCGAGCGCCCCCTGGCGCGCGACGACATGATGCAGATCGACGGCAAGCCTGTGGGACGCGCCGGCGTGAATGCGCGCCGTCGTCTCGGCGCCGCATTCGTTCCGGAGGAGCGCATCGGCCACGGAGCCGTGCCGGGCTTCCGCTTGTCGGAGAATGTCGTGCTGACGCGTCACGGCACCGGCGAGCAGATCGCGCGCTTCGTCATCGATCGCCGCGCGGCGCGTGATGTCGAATCGCGCGTTGGCGAGCGTTTCGATGTCCGCCGCTCCGGCCCCGACCCGAAAGCGAGTGCGCTTTCCGGTGGCAATCTGCAGAAATTCATCATGGGCCGTGAGATCGACCGCACGCCCGGCATTCTCGTCGTGAACCAGCCGACCTGGGGCGTCGATGCGGGCGCTGCGCGCGCCATTCGCCAGGCGCTGGTGGATCTGGCGCGCAACGGCTCCGCCGTCTTGATCATCAGCCAGGACCTTGACGAGATTTTCGAGATTGCCGACCGCGTCGCCGTGTTGTCGGAAGGCAAGCTCTCGCCGGCGCAGCCGACGGAGACATTGACGGCCGAAAAGGTCGGGCTTCTGATGGGCGGCGTGCATCATGCGCATGACGGGCTCCCGCATGAGGAGAATGCGCGTGCGTCTTGAACTGATCCGCCGGCCCGCGCCGTCGACGCTGATGACGGTCGCCTCGCCGTTGGTCGCCGTGGCGCTGACGGTGGCGACCGGCTTTGTGATCTTCGCAGCCTTTGGCGTCGATCCGCTGGAGGCGCTCTACTTCTTCTTCATTGAGCCGCTAACGGCCGCGTGGTCGCTTGAGGAGTTGGTGGTTAAGGCGACGCCGATCGTGCTGATCGCGATCGGGTTGTCGGTCTGCTTCCTCTCCAACACCTGGAATATCGGGGCGGAGGGTCAGCTCATCGCCGGCGCCATCTTCGGCTCCATCCCGCCGATCTTCTTCCCCGAATGGCAAGGGCCGCTCATCCTGCCGGTCATGATTGCCATGGGCATTCTCGGCGGCATGCTCTATGGCGCCATTCCTGCGGTCCTCAAGGTACGCTTCGGCGCCAACGAAATCCTGACGAGCCTGATGCTGGTCTATGTCGCCCAGCTTATGGTCGACTATCTGGCGCGCGGCCCGTGGCGGAACCCTGAAGGCCTGAACTTTCCCGACAGCCGGCCATTCGAAGGCTGGCAGCTTCTGCCAAAACTCTTCGGCACCGAAATCCATCTCTCCATCGCCTTCGTCATCTTGGCGGTGGTGGTGGTCGCCTTCGTGATGCGCTCCACGATCACCGGATTTCAGGTGCGTGTCATCGGTGAGGCGCCGCGCGCCGGCGCGTTCGCCGGCTTCAGCCGCAACCGTATGATCCTGCTGGTCTTCCTGATCTCCGGCGGCTTTGCCGGACTGGCCGGCGTCAGCGAAGTGGCCGGGCCGATCGGGCAACTCAGGATCTCCGTATCGCCCGGCTACGGCTTCACGGCCATCATCGTGGCGTTTCTGGGCCGGCTCAATCCGATCGGCATTCTCATCGCGGGCTTCGTCCTGGCGCTGACGTTCCTCGGCGGGGAGGGGGCGCAGATCATGCTCGGCCTGCCGGAGCAGATGACGCGCGTCTTCCAGGGGATGCTGCTTTTCTACGTGCTCGCCTGCGACACGTTCATCCATTACCGCGTGCGTGTTCGCACTAAGCACGCAGCCGCGGCGGAGGCGTGAGATGGGCATGATCGAAGGCATTATGCTGACCATCATCACGGCCGCGACGCCGTTGTTGATCGCCGCACTCGGCGAATTGGTGGCGGAACGCTCCGGCGTCCTCAATCTCGGTGTGGAAGGCATGATGGCCGTGGGCGCGGTGTGCGGCTTCGCGGTAGCCTTTGAGACAGGAGAGCCGGTGCTGGGCTTCCTGGCGGCGATTGCCGGCGGAATCATCATGGCGGCGCTCTTCGGCGTCGTCACGCTGATCTTCGTCGCCAATCAGGTGGCGTCCGGTCTGGCGCTCACTTTGTTCGGTCTTGGCCTATCGGGCATGCTCGGTTCCGCCTATGTCGGCCGCCCGGGCGTCGGCATGGGGAACCTTGACATTCCGGTGCTCTCCGACCTGCCTCTGGTGGGGGCGCTCGTCTTCGGCCTCGACCCGATCACCTATGTCGCGGCGGCGCTGGCGGTGGCGGTGTGGTGGTTCCTGTTCCGCTCACGCGGCGGGCTGGTTCTGCGCGCCGTGGGCGACAGCCATGCCTCGGCGCACGCGCTCGGCTATAACGTGATCGGCGTGCGCTTCATGGCGGTGCTTTTCGGCGGCGCCTGCGCCGGCCTTGCCGGCGGCTACCTGTCGCTCGTCTATACGCCGCAATGGGCTCAGGACATGACCAACGGACGCGGATGGATCGCGCTGGCGCTGGTCGTGTTCGCCACCTGGCTGCCGGGCCGCGTTGTGCTCGGGGCGCTCATTTTTGGCGCCGTCAGCATCCTTCAGCTTCATGCCCAGGCCAGAGACGTGGCCGTGGCGTCGCAGTTCCTGTCGATGCTGCCCTATCTCACCACGATCGTGGTGCTGGTCATCATATCGCGCAACCGTCTGCTTCTCAGAGTGAACACGCCGGCCTGCCTGGGTCAGCCTTTCGTGCCGGACCGCTGATGGGCTAAGCTCGGCGCAAATTCGGCCGTGCCGCGGCGGTTTGTGGCCCGGTCCTTGCAAGGACGATTGTGGACGTTCCAACAGGGAGACGATGATGAAAAGAGCGATCACCGCCTGCGGGGCGGTATTGGCGCTGGCGCTGGCGGCGGGCACGGCCACGGCTGAGGACAAGCTTAAGGTCTGCTTCGTCTATGTGGGCCCCCATAATGACGGCGGCTGGAGCGAGGGCCACGAGCATGGGCGCGAGATGCTTCAGGAGGCGCTCAACGACAAGGTCGAGTCCAGCTATGTGGAGAATGTCGCGGAGGGCCCTGACGCGGAGCGCGCGATCGAACGCCTGGCGCGATCCGGCTGCGGGCTCATCTTCACCACGTCGTTCGGCTTCATGGACCCGACGATCGCGGCGGCTGAGAAGTTTCCCGACGTGAAGTTCGAGCACGCCACCGGCTACAAGACCGCCGACAACGTGACCAGCTACAATGCGCGCTTCTATCAGGGCCGCTACATCATCGGGCAGATCGCTGCCAAGATCTCCGAGGCGGGCGTGGCCGGCTACATCGCTTCGTTCCCGATCCCTGAGGTGGTGATGGGCATCAACGCCTTCATGCTCGGGGCGCAGTCGGTCAATCCGGACTTCCAGGTCAAGATCGTGTGGATCAACACGTGGTTCGATCCGGCCAAGGAAGCCGACGCGGCCAAGGCGCTCTTCGACCAGGGGGCGGACATCATCACGCAGCACACGGATTCGCCGGCACCGCTGCAGATCGCCGAGGAGCGCGGGCTGCACGCATTCGGCCAGGCGTTCGACCAGATCGAGTTCGCGCCCAATGCACAGCTCACCGCCATCATCGACAATTGGGGGCCGTACTATATTGAGCGCGCCCAGGCTGTGCTCAACGGTACATGGGAAACGCAATCGACCTGGTATGGGCTGAAAGAAGGTCTGGTCGTGATGGCGCCCTACACCAACATGCCGGACGACGTGAAGGCGGAGGCTCAAGCCACTGAAGCCGCTATCACGAACGGCGAGCTGCATCCGTTCAAGGGACCGATCTTCAATCAGGCCGGCGAGCAGGTCATCGGCGAGGGCGAGAACCTCGACGACGGCACGCTGCTCGGCATGAACTGGTACGTGCAGGGCATCGACGACCAGTTGCCGCAATAGCGCCACAGATTGGGCACGCCCCGCGCTAGGGGCGTTGCCAGCGGCGGTTGAGACCGGCGGGAGCATGCGCTCTCGCCGGTTTCTTTTATTTTTCAGGCTATTACTAGCGCTAATTCAGGTGAGATTTCGGTCGAACATGCTCGCCTGGCGTGGGTCTCGCCGAATGATTCCCGCCAGTTGGCCGCCTTACTTTTGTTGTATTCCTGCAACAAATCCGCCAACCCGTTGACGAATTTGACGCTTTAAATCGGGGCGGCTGTGGACAGGCTGTGGACAACCCGTTTTGTTGGGACCGCGGCGTAGGGGGAGTTATCATGTCTGGATCCCACGGCGACCTATTCCGCGAAATCGGCAAGCTGGTGCTTGCCGCGCATGCCGGTCAGTCCATCGACTTGGCAGCCAAATCCGAAGAACTGGCCGAGCGCTACGGCAATCTCCACATGCCGGCGGAGCTTATTGCCAAAGCCATTGCGCGCTCGCTCAGCGCAATCAGCGTATCCATGGCGATCATCTCGGAGCGCCACGCAACAGCAGGCCTCAATGGCACGAACGGCAACGGTCACGCCAACGGCAACGGGTCGGGGGAAGGCGAGCACGCTGCGATCAACGGCAACGGCCACAGCAATGGTCATGGCACCAACGGTAACGGTGTTTACGGTCATGGGGCCAACAGCAATGGCCATGCCAATGGCGACAGCGAGATGCATGCCAACGGCGGCGACGCATCGCATGGCGACAAGGCTGATGACCAGGGCGACGTCCAGTCGGCCGAAAACCAGGCGCAGGCGGCATCAGAACTCTTCCCGTCGGGTCTGCGGTTGTCGGTTCTGAGCTAGGCATTCGGCCCCCCCGCTGCTTCGTAGCCCGCATGGAGCGTGAGCGGAATGCGTCTATGCAGCTAGGTTCCAGCGAACCTCTGTCGTCATTGCCGGGCTTGACCCGGCAATCCAAAAAACACAGCACAACGTCTGCCGTTTTGAGAGCGGAATGGATGCCCGGATCAAGTCCGGGTATGACGACAGTGGGTCTTCGTCGAGGTTTGCCCGCCGCCTAGCCGACGATCTCGTTGTCGCTGAAGAAGAAGGCGATCTCCGCCTTCGCCGTGTCCGGGCCGTCGGAGCCGTGCACGGAATTCTCGCCCAGGCTTCTGGCATACTCAGCACGAATGGTGCCCGGGGCGGCGTCCTTGGGATTGGTGGCGCCCATGATTTCACGGTTCTTGGCGATGGCGTCCTCGCCTTCCAGTACCTGCACGACGACGGGGCCCGACATCATGAACTCCACGAGTTCGCCGAAGAACGGCCGTTCCTTGTGGACGGCGTAGAAGCCTTCCGCCTGTTCACGCGTCATGTGAATGCGCTTCTGCGCCACGATACGGAGCCCGGCGCCCTCAAGCTTATCGATGATCTTGCCGGTGATGTTCCGCTCGGTCGCGTCGGGCTTGATGATGGAGAACGTGCGCTCGGTGGCCATGATGTCCCTTGGTTTTCGGCGTTGAGTTGCCTGGCTTATGGGGCAGGAACCGGGCGTCGGGCAAGTCGTGCGGCGCTGCACATGCCATAAATGATACCTATCGCGCCGAGAGGTATTGAGTATTTGCCTTTATGCGGCGGCGTGCCGTATTCACCTTGTGAACAGCTTCGGAGGAGGCCGTCCCATCGCCATCGTCGGCTGACGACGCGCGCTGCGTTCAGCGGCGCCCCGTCTGCGGGTGCGGCGGCCAGAGAATTGCAGAACAAGTTGGAGATAGAGATGGACGTAAAGACTGACGAGAGCGCCGGCAAGTGCCCGGTCATGCACGCCCATATCGGCGTGCGATCCAACCGCGACTGGTGGCCGAACCAGCTGAACCTCAAGATGCTCCACCAGAACTCTGCCCTCAGCGACCCGATGGGCGGAGCGTTCAACTACCGTGAGGCGTTTGAGACGCTCGATCTCAAGGCGCTGAAGAACGACCTCTACGCGCTGATGACGGAGTCGCAGGATTGGTGGCCGGCGGATTACGGCCATTACGGGCCGCTCTTCATCCGCATGGCCTGGCACAGCGCGGGCACCTATCGCACGGGCGACGGCCGCGGCGGCGGCGCTTCCGGCACGCAGCGCTTCGCGCCGCTGAATTCGTGGCCGGACAACGCCAATCTCGACAAGGCGCGCCGGCTGCTTTGGCCGATCAAGCAGAAATACGGCAACAAGATCTCCTGGGCCGACCTGTTGATCCTCGCCGGCAATTGCGCCCTGGAATCCATGGGCTTCAAGACCTTCGGCTTTGGCGGCGGGCGCGAGGACGTCTGGGAGCCGGAGGAGGACATCTATTGGGGCGCGGAATCGGAATGGCTGGACGATGAGCGCTATTCCGGCGACCGCGACCTGGAGAACCCGTTGGCCGCCGTTCAGATGGGCCTCATCTACGTCAATCCCGAAGGCCCGAACGGCAATCCCGATCCGGTCGCCGCGGCGCGCGATATCCGTGAGACCTTTGCGCGCATGGCCATGGACGACGAGGAAACCGTGGCGCTGATCGCCGGCGGCCACACGTTCGGCAAGACGCATGGCGCAGGGGATGCCGCGCTGGTCGGGCCGGAACCAGAAGGCGCCGACATTGAGGAGCAGGGGCTCGGCTGGAAGAGCAGCCATGGCAGCGGCAAAGCCGGCGACGCCATTACGTCGGGCCTGGAGGTCATCTGGACCACGACGCCGACGAAGTGGAGCAACAACTTTTTTGAGAACCTGTTCGGCTATGAATGGGAGCTGACCAAAAGCCCAGCCGGCGCGCATCAATGGACGCCGAAGAACGGCTCGGGTGCCGATACGGTGCCGGATGCGTATGACGCGGCGAAGCGTCATGCGCCGTCCATGCTGACCACCGACCTCTCGCTGCGGTTCGACCCGGCGTACGAGACAATCTCGCGGCGCTTCCACGAGAATCCGGATGCTTTTGCGGACGCATTCGCACGGGCTTGGTTCAAGCTGACGCATCGCGACATGGGCCCGATCTCACGCTATCTCGGCCCGGAGGTTCCGGACGAGGAACTCCTCTGGCAAGACCCGGTTCCGGCCGTCGATCACGCGCTGATCGACGACAAGGACGTCGCGGGACTCAAAGAGAAGATTCTCGCATCCGGGCTTTCGGTCTCAGAGCTCGTTGCGGCCGCCTGGGCGTCGGCGTCGACCTTCCGCGGTTCCGACAAGCGCGGCGGGGCGAACGGCGCGCGCATCCGCCTCAGCCCACAGAAAGACTGGGAGGTCAACGAACCGAACCAGCTCTCAAAGGTGCTTAAGACTTACGAGGGCATCCAGGCGGCGTTCAATGCACAATCCGGCAACGGAGCCGGCGGCAAGAAGGTGTCGCTCGCGGACTTGATCGTGCTGGGTGGCTGCGCAGCGGTCGAGAAGGCCGCGAAGGACGGCGGCCATGACGTGACGGTCCCCTTTACGCCGGGCCGCACCGACGCGTCGCAGGAGCAGACCGACGTGGAATCGTTTGCGGTTCTTGAGCCGATCGCCGATGGTTTCCGCAACTATCAAAAGGCCCAATATCGAGTCTCCGCGGAAGAGCTGCTCGTCGACAAGGCGCAATTGCTGACGCTGACGGCGCCGGAGATGACGGTCCTGGTCGGCGGCATGCGTGTGCTTGGCGCAAATCACGGGCAGTCAAAGCACGGATTGTTCACCGACCGGCCGGGGACGCTCTCCACCGACTTCTTCGTGAACCTGCTCGACATGGGCACCGAATGGAAGGCGGCGTCGGAGGCTGCGGATGTGTTTGAAGGCCGCGATCGCGCAAGCGGTGCGGTCAAGTGGACCGCCACGCGTGTCGACCTGATCTTCGGGTCCAACTCGCAGCTTCGTGCGCTGGCGGAAGTCTATGGTCAGGACGACACGCAACAGAAGTTCGTGCACGACTTCGTGGCGGCGTGGGCCAAGGTGATGAACGCCGACCGCTTCGATCTGGCTTGAGAGCGGCTGGCGGGAGGCCACCGGGCTCGTTCGCACGCCCTCTCGTTTGTCATTCCGGAAAGCGCGGGAACGCGCTTGTCCGGAACCTATAATCCGAAGAGGGCAGGGTGAGTACGGGCGCTTGGTCCTCACCGAAGGTGTTCATGGCTCCCGGTCTCGGCCTGCGGCCGAACCGGGATGACAGACGAGAGGTTGGAGCGCGGCTCCTATAACCTCCCCCTCAAGGGAGGGTTGATCGCAGCAGGTTCGGCGTAGGCCATGTCCCGCCTAAGCCGCGTTCACCCGTGGCGCGGCGCGGGCGATACCGCCGTGGAGATCGAGCGCGCGCTCAAACCACTTTGAGACCTCGTTCTCCGGCGGCAATGGCAATTGGCCGGCGATCACCGTCAGCCACATCAACGACCCGAAGAGAATGTAATCGGCGAAGCGTGGCGTCGGGCCGCCGAGCCAATCATGGAAGCGCAATGTGCGACGCGCCGGGAGAAGCGCTTGGCGCAAAGCTTCGGCGTTCGCCTCCACGCCGGTCTGGTGTTCCTCAAGGCTGCGCCCAAGACGCTCCTCCCGGCTGCGACGGAAGTAGTCCTGGTCCGCGTCGCCAAGCGTCTCCCAGATCGTCTTCGCCATCATGCGCATGATGATCGAGTGCAGCGTACCATTGACCCAAGTCTCAATCAGCCGGCAGGACGCGATGGACGCGTCGTCGCCGAAGAGCGGCGGCGGGTCGGGATAGGTGCGCTCCAGATAAAGCGCGATCTCAAAGGAATCGTGCGTGATCGTGCCGTTGTCGTTGAGGACCGGCAGGGTCGGCGACGCACCGCCTTCGATACTTGCGATCTCAGTGAAGGCGGTCGGCCGCGTCTCCGGCGTGAGCCCTTTATGCGCAAGCGCCATCCTGACGCGCCAGCAATAGGGGCTGAACAGATGCTTCGGGTCACGCCCGCACAAATCATAAAGGAGGATCGCCATGGCCGGCCCGTGATTGGTGTTCTGCGGGCAAGGTGGCCGAACCGCCCGGCGGCGACAAGCGATTTTGATGATAGGTCATTTGCATGACCACGTCCGCTGCGATAAACAATATCTATCGCATGAAGGTCGTCCATGTCGTTGAAAACACTCTCGCTTCGCGATCTGGAATATGCCGTCGCGGTCGCTGAGGAGCGGCATTTCGGTCGCGCGGCCGCGCGCTGCCATGTCTCGCAACCGGCGCTGTCGGCGCAGGTGAAGAAGCTGGAGGACATGCTCGGCGCACAGCTTTTCGAGCGCACGCCGCGCGGCGTGATCGTGACGGAAAGCGGCAAGATCCTGATCCGCCAGTCGCGGCGGATGCTCGACGAGGGTCGCCGGTTCCTGGAACTCGCATCGGCTTCGGGCGCGCTGTCGGGCGAGTTGCGCATTGATGCGATCGCCACGCTCGGGCCGTATATCGTGCCGCATATTCTGCGGCCGCTCCGCCGGCGCTTTAAAGGCGTCTCGTTCGTCCTTCGGGAAGGGCAGACCCACGACATCGTTGCCGCGCTCGCCGCCGGTGAGACGGACCTGGCGCTTCTCTCACCGCCGGTGCGCGAGGAGGGGCTGGCGCTGCTGCCGCTTTTCGACGAGCCGTTCGTGGCGATTCATCCCGCCGATATTGCGCTGGCGGATCGCACGCCGATCACCATCGACGATCTCGACGACGCCAATATGCTTCTCCTGGAGGACGGGCATTGCCTGCGCGACCAGGCGCTTGCGCTCTGCGCCCGCGCCGATCCGAAGGCGCGCCGCCACGCCACCAGTCTGGAGACGTTGCGCCATATGGTGGCTGCGGGCGCCGGCTGCTCGCTCATTCCCGCTCTTGCGGCGGAGGGCCGAGAGAGCGTCGGCGGCTTGCTGCGCTACGTGGAGATCGACGATCCACGCGCGCATCGCACGATCGCGCTCGCCTTCCGCGCGACCGACCCGCGCGCTGCGCATTATCGAGCGATCGGCGAGACGATCGTTGAAAGCTTGCCCAAATGCGTACGGCCGATCGCGCAGCCGAAAGCGAAGAAGAATCACTGAACAAAGGCAACGACATGATCGAGAATATGCGGATGTTCGCTGCGTACAATCGTTGGGCCAATCGTCGGCTCTATGATTCTGCGGCCAAAGTGGACGAGGCCGACTACCGGGCGGCGCGCGGCGCGTTCTTCGGGTCGCTCCACGGAACGCTTAATCACATTCTCGTCGGCGATCGGATTTGGATGCGCCGCTTCACGGGCGAGGGGCCGACCTACACGGACCTCGATACGGTCCCATGCAATGATTTTCCCACGCTGCGCGCCGAGCGTGAGGCGGAGGACGAGCGGATCATCGATTGGGTCGGATCGCTAGGCGAGGGCGACCTCGCCGGCGCCATCAGCTACCGAACTATCACCGGCCCAGAAGATGTCACGCAGCCGCTCGCGCCTGCGCTTGCGCACTTCTTCAATCACCAGACTCACCATCGCGGACAGGCGCACAGCCTGCTGACACAGATCGGCGGCCGGGATGCGGCCCCGTCACTCGACCTCATTTACTTTCAGCGAGAGACGGGCCTGGCTTGAGCTGAGCGTCGCGATCATAGCTTTCCGCGCGACTTTGTCTCCGCCACGATCGACTTGATCATCTTGCCGAAGCCGCGTTCGCGCGCGCGCCGCTCGTGAACGGCTTCTGAGTTATGCCGTTCCTCCGCGGCGAGCTTGCGATAGCGTCGCAGACGCTCCGGGTCGAGTGCACCGCTTTCCAACGCGTTGCGCACGGCACAGCCGGGCTCGCTTTCGTGTCCGCAATCGGCAAAGCGGCATTGGGTGGCCAACTCGGCAATCTCGGCAAAGACCTGCTCCAGCCCATCGCTGGCGTCGGCGATCTGCAGCTCACGCATGCCGGGCGTGTCGATCATCCAACCGCCGGCCTCAAGGCGATGCATGGAGCGGCCGCGCGTCGTATGCCGACCTTTGGCGTCGTCCTCGCGGATACCGGTCGTCGCCTGCACATCGCGGCCAAGCAGCGTGTTGATCAGCGTCGACTTGCCGACTCCGGAGGAGCCGACAACCGCGACAGTCTGGCCTTGGCCGCACCACGGTCGCAGGGCGGCGACGCTCGCTTCGTCGCGTGCGTCGATCGTTTCGGCATGCAGGCCAGGCGCAAGCCGCAGGGCAGCGGAGAGGAACTGCCGCGTGTCGTCGGTCAGGTCGGCCTTTGTAAGCACGACGAGCGGCGTCACGTCCGCTTCGCGAGCGAGCGCCAGGTATCGCTCCAGCCGTGCTGCATTGAAGTCCTGGTTGCACGACGTGACGATGAAGAGCGTGTCGACATTGGCGGCGATCGGCTGCATGCGCTGGACGGCGCCCGCGGCTTTGCGGCGGAAGAGGCTCTTGCGCTGCAACTGGCGCATCGGCGTGTGTGTGGCGCGATCAAGAAGCAGCCAGTCGCCGATCGTTGCAGCGTCGTCGCCGGCGGCGAAGACCGGAACGCTGGCCTCAATTGCAGAGCCGGCGACCTCCAGGCGGTTGCGGTGCACCGCAACGACCCGCACCGGCAAAGCTGCGGCGAGGTCGTCCTCAAGGCATTGCGATTGGAAATGGTTCGACCAGCCGAAGGCGGCAAGGTCTGCGAAGGACTCTGTCATGGGTCTCGACCGAATTGGCCCGGTTTTCGGGCGCGTGACGACGCGTCGGCGCCGCAGCACCGACGGGCGGCATGTTTGCTGGTCGAGGTGAACGCCTGCGCTTACTACGCACGGCGATGCCGAGCGCAGTCTAAGCGGCGGTTTCCTCGCCAGCGCGCGGTCGGGCAACGGATGACATCAAAGCTCCTTGGTTGCTGGCGGTTTGCTGAGGAAGCCGTAGTGTTTTCTAAAGCGTGATGCAACCGGCGGCGCTGAGCATTTACTCCGCGGCCGGTAGCCGTTAGACCGCAGCGCGCCTCAAATGGCGGGAGTTGGCCCATGAAGACGATTAGGATCGGCGTTCTCGGTGCGTCCGGCTATACCGGCGCCGACTTCGTGCGCCTGGCCGCCCGCCACCCGCATATCGAGATCGCCGCGCTCGCTGCGAACACCCATGCGGGGAAGGCCATGGGCGAGGTGTTCCCGCACTTCTTCATGCTCGACCTTCCGTCTCTTGTGACGTGGGAGGATGTTGACTGGACCACGCTCGACGCGGCGGTTTGCGGCCTGCCGCACGGCACGGCCCAGGAGATCATCGCGGCGATTGTCGCCGCCAACCCGCAGATCAAGATCATCGACATGTCGGCGGATTTCCGCTTCCGCAACATGGATGTCTACGCCGCTCATTACGGCCATCTGCACCTTGCGCCGGAGCTGCAAAGCGAGGCGGCTTACGGCCTGACCGAGCTCAACCGCGACGCCATCAGAAAAGCGCGGATCATCGCCTGCCCGGGCTGTTATCCAAGCGCCGCGCTCTTGGCGCTCGTCCCGATTGCCCAAGCCGGGCTGATCGACGCCAACGACATCATCATCGATGCGAAATCGGGCGTCAGCGGCGCGGGGCGCGGGCTGAAGCAGAACACGCTTTTCTGTGAGGCAGGCGAGGGGCTGTCACCCTACGCCGTTGCCCAGCATCGCCACGCGCCGGAGATCGAGCAGGAGATCGGCGCGGCGGTCGGCGCCTCAATTAAGGTCAACTTCACGCCGCACCTTGTGCCGATGAGCCGCGGCGAGTTGTGCACGTCGCATGTGCGGCTGAAGGGCGCCAGCGCCGATGATCTGCGCGCGCATCTGGCGGAGACCTATCGCGAGGAGCCGTTTGTGCGCGTCGCGCCGGAGGGCGTGCTGCCGCAGACGCAGAACGTGCGTGGCTCCAACTACGTGCAGATCGGCGTCTTCGCCGACCGCATCGACGGTCGCGCCATCGTCATCTCGGTGATCGACAATCTGGTGAAGGGTGCCGCCGGCCACGCGCTGCAGAACCTCAACGTCGCCTTTGGCATTGAGGAAACGACGGGGCTGATGCAGCTTCCGCTCTTTCCTTGAGGTGCCGGGGCGCGTCGTGACCTGGAAGACGCGCACGATCATGATTCAGCCTCCCTCTATTAGGGTTCTTCCGCGCTAGAGCACGATCCCGAAAAGTCGACACCATCTTTCCCGCCTTCGCGAAGCCCGCTTCGGCGGGCGAAGCAAGGTCGGATAAGATCTTGCTCCGACAAAGAGATAGAGCGTTGGAGCGATTCAGCCTTACGCGAAAACGCTCTATCTGCGGCGCAGCTCAACCTCCCCCTTGCGGGATGGTGTGCAGCCGGGTGCTTGCTCGCACGCCCTCTCTGTTGTCATCCCGCAAGCGGCGCGGGGCGTCGCTGTGCGGGACCTATAACCACCAGCGTAAGCGAGGCGGACGCGCTCTGCTACATCTCGCCCGGCGAGGGGTATGGGTCCCAGTCTCGGCCTGCGGCCGAACCGGGATGACAAACGAGAGATTGGAGCGTTGCCGAACCGTCTCCCGTATTGCGCTTCGCTCCATCCGGGCTACTCCATTGGCCCGGTCTAGAAGAACGACGTACGCCGGCTCCACCAGCCGCTGCGCTTCGGACGGTCGTCCTCCACCGCCTGCGGCACTGAGGTTGCAATGTCACCCGGCGCCTGATCCTGGTCGCCATCGGCCTCAGCGGAGGTGGGCACCTCGTCGGGCTGGATGAGCTCCGGCTCTGTGGCCTCGGCGTCGACCGGTGCTTCTTCGGTGGACACGGTGACTGCCTCATCGACATCGTCGCTGCCATTCCCCATCTGCGGCTCGGCATCCGGCTCCGGGGTGTCGGCCTCAACGTCTGCATCAGGCTCCTGCGGAGAGGGCTGCTCGCCGGCCTCGGCGTCGGCCTGCATTGCCTCGGCCGTACCTGCCTCATCGGCGCCGTTGTCACGACCGCGCCCCCGTCGGCGGCCGCCGCGGCGACCACGGCGGCGCTTGCGGGTCGGCTCAGCTTCGCCCGCCTCGGCGACCTCCACATCTGCGTCGCCGCTTTCAGCGTCCTCTGCCTCAGCACCGTCCGCTTCGGCCGCGCTGCGCTCAGCCCGATCCTCGCCGTTGCTGCGACGGCGGCGACGGCGGCGACGGCGCTCGCGACCATCGTCCGCTGCCTCGGCGTCATCGTCGGCAGCAAGCGTCTCATCCGGCTCAGGCATGTCGGTCATGGCGATAGCGCCGCTGCGCTCGGCGCGATCTTCAACCAAAGCGCCGCGCGCCACCAGGAAGCCCGCACCGTTCTCCGGCGCCTCGCCGCTGATTGCGATGGTGACGCCGAAGCGCTCCTCAAGCTCGTTCAGGTGCCGGCGCTTCTGGTTGAGCACGTAAAGCGCCACTTCCGGGCGACAACGCACTGAAAGATTGTGTGTGCTGTGCTTGACCAGATGCTCCTCCAAGGACCGGAGGATCTGCAGGGACAACGAGGAGACGGACCGAACCTGCCCCGTGCCGCGGCAATGCGTGCACGGCACTGTGGAGCTTTCCAAGACGCCGGTGCGAATGCGCTGGCGCGACATTTCCAGGAGCCCGAAATGGGAGATGCGGCCGACCTGTATGCGCGCGCGGTCGGCGCGCAGACAGTCTTTCAGCTTGCGTTCCACGGCGCGGTTGTTGCGCTTCTCCTCCATGTCGATGAAGTCGATGACGATGAGGCCCGCAAGGTCGCGCAGGCGAAGCTGGCGCGATATCTCTTCCGCCGCCTCCAGATTGGTCTTGAGCGCGGTGTCCTCGATGGAATGCTCGCGCGTGGACCGTCCTGAGTTGACGTCGATGGAAACCAAGGCCTCCGTCTGGTTAATGACGATGTAGCCGCCCGACTTCAACGTCACCTGCGGGGAGAACATCGCGTCGAGCTGCGCGTCGACGTTGCTCCGCGAAAAGATCGGCGTGGTCTCTTTGTAAAGCTGCACGTTGCGCGCATGGCTCGGCATGAGCATGCGCATGAAGTCCTTCGCTTCGCGGTAGGCATCATCTCCGGCAACCATGACCTGGTCGATCTCACGAGAGTAGAGGTCGCGGATGGAGCGCTTGATCAGGCTGCCTTCCTCGTAGACCAGCTTGGGCGCCGTGGAGCGCAGCGTCAGCTCGCGCACATTCTCCCAAAGCCGCAGCAGATATTCGAAGTCGCGCTTGATCTCGCTCTTGGTGCGCGACGCCCCGGCCGTGCGCAGGATGACGCCCATGCCCTCCGGCACGTCGAGCTCAGAGGCGATCGACTTCAGCCGCTTGCGGTCGGTCGGCTGCGTGATCTTGCGCGAGATGCCGCCGCCGCGCGCCGTGTTCGGCATCAGCACCGAATAGCGCCCGGCGAGCGACAGATAGGTGGTGAGGGCGGCGCCCTTGCTGCCGCGCTCCTCCTTGACGACCTGCACCAGCATCACCTGGCGGCGCTTGATCACTTCTTGAATCTTGTATTGCCGCGGTCGCGGCTTGCGCCTCTCGGGGACCTCCTCCAGCGCGTCCTCAGCCCCGACGCTTTCAACGTTCTCGTCCTCTTCAGCGACGCCGTAGCCGTTCTCGTCGCCGGTGGCGTCTTCTGAGTCCGCCGGCTCTGCTTCGACCGGCTCCTTGACGCTTGGAGTGGGGGTCAGGTCGGCGGCGATGGCCTCCTGGACGGCGGCCGCCACATCGTCGACATCAGGTTTGGCTGCCTGCGGCGCCGGCTCGGCGGGTTGGCCGTCGGCCGCGAGGTTGGCCGCGTCGTCGCTATCTTGGTTCTCGGCGGCCGCGTCCGGCGTCCGCTTTTTGGCGCGCGCCGATTTTCGCCGGGCGTCCTTCTCGCCCTCTGCGTCGTCGCGCTCCGCCTGTTCGGCGTCCTCGCGCGCCTGCTCCTGGAGAAGCGCCTGACGATCGGCAAACGGGATTTGGTAGTAATCGGGGTGGATTTCGGAGAACGCGAGGAAGCCGTGGCGGTTGCCGCCGTAATCGACGAAGGCCGCCTGCAGGGACGGTTCGACCCTGGTCACCTTGGCAAGATAGATATTTCCTCTGAGCTGCTGGCGGTCGGCCGCCTCGAAATCGAACTCCTCAACTCGGTTGCCACGCAAAACGACGACCCGGGTTTCCTCCGGGTGAGTCGCATCGATCAGCATCTTGTTTGACATGGAAAAATGACTCCGGACCCGGGCGCAAAACGCCGCGCGCATCGGCGGGTCCAATTCTGTTGATGGGCGAAAGGCGCATCGTACGGTTGCGGTTCGGCATGCGCGATTCACCCCCGCGCGGCGAACGGCGAAGAGCCGGTCCGGATCGCGGTGAAGCGGGAATCACATGCCGAAGCTGCATTGAGATGCCTTTCGGGTCGCGGGGCCCTGAGGCCCCATGATCGTGACTGGTGCGCGCTTGGCGGCAGCAGTCCGTCTTCGTCCAAGTCGAAGTCCGGCAAATGCGGCTGGCGAGGAACTCGCGTCACGCCCGCGCCGGAAGACGGCCATGGAGGAATCCGTCATCCCTGTATTAGGAACGCGCGCCTATGAATGCAAGCACCAGCGTTTCTTATAGGAAATCAAAGTGTTCCGGCTAACGTCGCCGGGGCGGGACCTCAGAATCGGGCGTGGAGAACGTGTCCGTGCCCTCTGCCTCGTCGATCAATTCGCGGATTCGGCCCCAGCGTTCCTGCTCCGCCAGATCGCCCAGGAGGTAGGCGTCCATGGAGCGCAGCCGCGCCAAAAAGCGCGCGCGGCGGCCATGGCGGGCGATCCATTCCCTCGCCAATTGGTCGTCCAACCGCGCGCGGTTTCGTCTGGACCTCAACCAGTGGAGCATCCTAAGTCCTTGCGCGCTTTCCTTTAGTACTGCCGCCAGTGGAGAATAGCGCGGCGGCGGTGTAGTGGGCCAGGGCAGCGGCGATTTCTGCTTATAGTGACGTATTTCGCCTTGTTTCGGGCACACAGACGAGCGATTGAGGCGCCCGAGGACCACTATTTATGCGGAATATGCTTCGTTTTCTGTGTTTCGTTATGGCGACTGCCATTGCTGGTAGTGCCTGGGCGAATATCGTCGCCGACATGCGGCTGATCGGCGATGCAGAGCGGACGCGCTTCGTCGTCGATATGGAAACGAGCCCGGAATACGTGATCTCGCGGCTTTCCGATCCCGATCGTCTGATCATCGACCTGCCGGATGCTGAATTTGACGGGCCGCCGGAGCCCGGCGAGGGGCGGGGGCTCGTCTCCGACTATCGCTATGGCCTGATTGCGCCCGGAAAAGCGCGGATCGTGCTCGACCTCGGCGCACCGGTTGAGGTCGTGAACACCTTCGTTCTTGATCCGGTCAGCCCGGAGCCCGCGCGGCTTGTCATCGATCTGGCGCCGACATCGACGGAGCAATTCCAGGCCGCGGTCGGCCGCGACCGGCCGCAGCAGGCGCGAGCGCGTGCCGCGCCGCGCCCCGGACCGCCCTTGGCGGACACCGGGCTTCCGCTCGTCGTGCTGGATCCAGGCCATGGCGGCATCGATTCCGGAGCGGTGGGGCAGGGTGGGCTCCGCGAGAAGGAGGTGACGCTGGAGTTCGCGCTGGCGCTGGCGCAAGAGCTGCGGGCTGCCGGGAAGCTGGAACCGCTCCTGACCCGCGAGGACGACACCTTCGTTTCGCTGTCTGATCGGGTGGACGTGGCGCGCGACAATCAGGCGGCGCTGTTCGTTTCCATCCATGCCGACACCGTGCGGCAGGACTACGTGCGCGGGGCGACGGTCTATACGCTCTCCGACGACGCCTCCGACGAACTGGCCGCGGCACTCGCGGAGCGGGAGAACCGCTCCGATATCCTCGCCGGCCTGGCGATTGAGGATCAGCCCGACGAGGTGGCGGACATCCTGGTCGATCTGGCGCGCCGCGAGACGCGAAATCTCTCCGTGCGCTTCGCCAAATCGCTTGTCGGAGACATGGAGGACGCCTTCACGTTGAACTCCAACCCCTGGCGGCGGGCCGCGTTCAAGGTGCTGAAGGCGCCTGAGGTGCCCTCCGTTCTCTTGGAACTCGGCTATCTCTCCAATGCCGAGGATGAGGAGATGTTCCGCTCCGAGAAGTGGCCTGAAGCGCAGGCCAAGGCGATCGCCCGGGCCGTGGAGTCGTTTCTGGCCGACCAGTTGACGGCCGGCAAGCGAGTCCCTTAGGCGACAGGCCACCCGAAAGCGGACGTTTAGGCACCGTTATCCGGCAAACGATACAGATACTGGAAGCATCGCCTCAGTTTGATCATAAAGGGATCGATCTCATTACTGCTTCGCAAGCGATTCACACACGGCGCCGTAACTCATGCTATTGAGGATATCTGGCTACGTATTCGGTATAGGAGCCTTCATGCTTCTCAGCCTTGCCGTGGCGGTGGGCGTCCTCTTGCAGACCTTCAACGCCGACCTGCCCGACTATGAGAGCCTGGCGCAATACGAGCCGCCGGTGATGACGCGCATCCACGCTGCCGACGGGCAGCTGATCGCCGAGCACGCGCGCGAGCGCCGGCTCTACCTCCCAATCCAGGCCGTGCCGGACCTGATCAAGGCGGCCTTCCTCTCTGCGGAGGACAAGAGCTTCTACGATCACGAAGGCATCGATATTGCCGGTGTGGCGCGGGCGATGGTCGTGAATGTGCGCAACGCCGGTTCCGGCAAGCGGCCGGTGGGCGCGTCGACCATCACGCAGCAGGTCGCCAAGAATTTTCTGCTGTCGAACGAGATCTCCTATGAGCGCAAGATCAAGGAAGCACTCCTGGCGCTCAGGATCGAGCAGGCCTATTCCAAGGACCGCATCTTCGAGCTCTATCTGAACGAGATCTATCTGGGCCTTGGCTCCTACGGCATCGCGGCGGCGGCGCTGAACTATTTCTCCAAGCCCGTGAACCAGCTTGGCATCGCCGAAGCCGCATATCTGGCGGCTCTGCCCAAGGCGCCGGAAAACTACAATCCTTTCCGCCACCCGGAGCGCGCCAAGCAGCGCCGCAACTGGGTCATCGATCGCATGATCGAGAACGGCTACATCCGCCGTGAGGACGGTGAAGCCGCCAAAGAAGGTCCGATCGAAGTCTCGGTGCGCCGCCGCGGCACCTATCTCGCCGGCTCGGAGTTCTTCTCAGAAGAGGTGCGGCGCAATCTCATCGAGCTTTACGGTAGCGACAAGCTTTACGAGGGCGGGCTTTCGGTCCGCACGACGCTTGATCCGGCGCTGCAGCGCCTGGCGCGCGAGAAGCTTCACGATGGGCTGATCAAGTTCGATATCGCGCGCGGCTACCGCGGCCCGGTGACTTCCATTGATGTCTCGGGCGATTGGGGCGAGCCGCTCGGTGAGGTGGACGATCTGTCCGACGTGCCGGAATGGCGTCTGGCGGTCGTGCTTGAGGTCGGCGGCAGTGCGCTGACGATCGGCCTGAAGCCGGGCACCTTGCCGAACGGACGGCTTGCAGCGGACCGGGATACCGGCGCGCTGCCCTTCAGCCAGATGAAATGGGCGAAGCGTAGTCAGCTTCCCGCCGGCAGCGTCGTCTACGTGCAGGCGGTCGAAGGCGAGCCAGGCGCTTGGAAGCTGCGGCAGCCGCCTGAGATCCAGGGCGCGCTCGTCGCCATGGACCCCTATACGGGCCGCGTGCTTGCCATGCAGGGCGGCTTCTCCTTCTCTGAAAGCGAGTTTAATCGCGCCACGCAGGCGCAGCGCCAGCCGGGCTCGTCGTTCAAGCCATTCGTCTATGCGGCGGCGCTCGACAATGGTTACACGCCGTCTTCGGTGGTGATGGACGCGCCGATCGAAATCCGCGCCGGCACCGAGGTCTGGCGGCCGCAGAATTATGGCGGCAAGTTTTATGGGCCCGCGACGCTGCGCACTGGCGTGGAGCGCTCGCGCAACGTCATGACGGTGCGGCTGGCGCAGGACATGGGCATGCCGCTGGTAGCGGAATACGCGCGGCGCTTCGGCATCTACGATGATCTCGGGCCGTATCTGCCGATGTCGCTCGGTGCCGGTGAAACCACCGTGCTTAAGCTTGTCACCGCCTACGGCACGATCGCCAATGGCGGACGCAAGATCAAATCCACGCTGATCGATCGCATCCAGGATCGTTTCGGGAAGACGATCTATCAGCACGACCAGCGCGAATGCGCCGGCTGCACGGCGGACGATTGGGCCGACCAGCCGGAGCCGCAGCTCACCGACCGCCGCGAGCAGGTGCTCGACCCGATGACCGTCTACCAGATCACTTCCATGATGGAGGGAGTGGTGCAGCGCGGCACGGCAACGGTGGTGCGCAATGTCGGCAAGCCGATCGCCGGCAAGACCGGCACGACCAATGACGAGAAGGACGCCTGGTTCGTCGGCTTCTCGCCTGATCTCGTGGTCGGCGTGTTCATCGGCTACGACCAGCCCCGCCCCATGGGCAAAGGGCAGACCGGCGGCGTCTTGGCGGCGCCGATCTTCACGGAGTTCATGAAGGCGGCGTTGGCCGATTCTCCGCCGAAGGAATTCCAGACGCCGCCAGGCATCGAGCTGATCCCGATCGATCGCCGCACCGGGTTGCGCACGCAGGCGAGCGGCGGTGGCGTGATCCTGGAGGCGTTCAAGCCTGGCACTGCGCCGCCGTCGAACTATTCCATCATCGGCTACCAGGATTCCATGGGTGTACCGGCGTCGATCTCAGACGAAGCCGACCGTGCCGTTGCGACGGGGACCGGCGGCCTCTATTAGAGCCCGTTGCCGGGCGCTTCAGCGCCCGCACCAGCCCATCCCAGGAGAGACCTATGCGCGCCGAGACGCAGGCCATCGTCAATGACATCCGCAGCGCGATTGCGTTGATCCGGAGGCATCTTTGACTGGGATGTCGCTGAGCGCCGGCTGGCGGAACTGAACGCTCGCGTCGAGGACCCCGATCTTTGGAACAATCCCCAAGAGGCGCAAAGCGTCATGCGCGAGCGCCAGCGGCTGGACGATTCCATCAGCGCCGTCACAAAAGCTGAGCGCGAGCTGGACGATAATCTGGGCCTGATTGAGCTCGGCGAGGCCGACGACGATGACAGCGTCGTCGCCGAAGCGGAGGCAGAGATCGCCCACCTTTCGGAGATGCTGGCGCGGCGTCAGGTGGAGATGTTGCTCTCCGGCGAGGCCGACGGCAACGACACCTATCTTGAGATCCACGCCGGCGCTGGCGGGACGGAAAGCCAGGATTGGGCGGAGATGCTCTTGCGCATGTATACGCGCTGGGCGGAGCGCCGCGGCTACAAGGTGGAGGTCCTGCAGATTCATTCCGGCGAGGAGGCGGGCATCAAATCCGCCACGCTGCTCGTCAAGGGCGACAACGCCTATGGTTGGCTCAAGACGGAATCGGGCGTGCACCGGCTCGTGCGGATATCGCCGTTCGACAGCGCCGCGCGCCGCCACACGAGCTTCGCCAGCGTCTGGGTGTTCCCGGTCGTCGATGACCGCATCGAGGTGGAGATCAACGAAGGCGACGTGCGCACCGACACCTATCGCGCTTCAGGCGCCGGCGGGCAGCATGTCAACACGACGGATTCCGCCGTTCGCCTGACGCATGTCCCGACCGGCATTCAGGTCGCCTGCCAGAGCGAGCGCTCGCAGCACAAGAACCGCGCCACCGCGTGGGACATGCTGCGCGCGCGCCTTTACGAGGAAGAGCTGAAGCGGCGTGAGGAGGCGGCCATGGCGACGGAGGCCGGCAAGACGGAAATCGGCTGGGGCCACCAGATCCGCTCCTACGTGCTGCAGCCTTACCAACTCGTCAAAGACCTGCGCACCAATGTGGAGCACACCACACCAAGCCAGGTACTCGACGGCGACCTCGACCGCTTCATGGAGGCGTCGCTGGCGCAGCGTGTGGGCGCCGGCGAGGCGGAGGCCGGCGCGGAGTAAGGACGCTTAATCTCTCATCAGTTCGATGGGCCAGTGACAAGGCAACGGAAGGAGGCGGCAATTCTCACGCTGCCGTCCGGTTGCCGGAACTCGGCGATCGCGTTTCGATAAGCGTCCTCAACGGCCTTCTCCCCGACCGCTTCCATAACCTTGACCGCGACGCCGGCTGAGCTCAATCCCCGAACGGCGGCTTCTTCATCGGCGTACTTAAATGGACTGTCGACGTCGAGGAGGTCGAGCGTTTTGAGGCCGGCTTGTTCGGCAAAATTTCGGAGCACATTTTCATCGGACAAAGCAAATGGCCCCGGTGCACCGGGTGGCGGAGGAGGCATCAACGGCTTAAGCGCTCCGACCAGCTTGGCGGCTTCCATGCCGTCCGGGTCACCCCAGGTGACGATGACTACCGTGCCGTTGTCGCAGACGACCCGTCTTGCCTCCGCTAGGGCCGCGCTCGGGTCACCAGCGTATTGAAAGGCGTTTATCCCGGTCACAACATCAAACGCGCCATCATCGAATGGAAGTGCTTCGAGATCGCCACGATGGAACGCTGCTGCGGGCGTGCGAGATGCGGCTATTGTCAAGAGTTCTTCGGCGGCATCCAGGCCAGCCGTCTCAGCGCCGCGCGCAGCTGCTAATTGTATGGCCATACCGGCGCCGCACCCCGCATCAAGAAAGCGCGTGCCCTGGCCGACTTGCGCTGCATTGAGCACGGCACGATAGACGGGCTCGTGCACGCGCTCCTGAATGTTTGCCCAGTCCGCGGCGCGTGCGCCCCAGAGGCGTCCGTTTACGTCTGAGGTTCTTGAATCGTTGGACAAGTTGGCCGTTAGGAGAAGAGCGGGCCTATTCAGCGCTACGAAGGGCCCGCCCGGCACTGACGAAAGTCGCCGGGTTGACAGCTTTGCCGTTGCGGTGGGTTTCGTAGTGAAGGTGCGGCCCGGTGGAGCGGCCGGTGGAGCCGACGCGACCGATCGGCGTGCCGGCGGAGACGACGGTTCCAGGCGTCACGAGCGCCTTGGCGAGGTGGCCGTAGCGTGTCGAAATGCCGTTGGCATGGCGGATCTCCACCATGATCCCGTAGCCGCCTTTCCGGCCGGCGGAGACGACCTCGCCGGGGGCTGTGGCGTGCACGATGGTGCCCTTCGGGGCGACGAAATCCAGGCCAGCGTGGAAGGCGCGCCGCTTCAAGAACGGATCGATGCGGGAACCGAAGCCGCTCGACAGACGCATGACCTTCAATGGTGCCGCCACAGGCATCGCCGAGGCGGAGCGGCGCATGAGGCTGAGCGCGTCGAGGGTCCTGTCGAGTTCGGCTGCACGCTCCACGAAGTGCAGGGCGCCGGTCGGGACGAAGGGGCCACCCTGCGGCTCGGTGCCATCGTCGTCGGCGTGCTCAACTTGGATGCCCAGCGGCGTGAGCGCCTTGGACAGGCGCTCCGATTCCGCCTGCACGGTTGCCCCTAAGGCGGAAAGCGCCTGGCCCTGGCGCGCCTGAGCATCGTCCAGAGACGATTCGATACGTGAGAACGTCGTGCGCAGCGCCGGGTTCGGCGTGCCTTCAGCACCGCGCGTCAGAAGCGTGTCCAAGATGGCCTGGTCGGCCGAGCTCCCGCCGCCCTCAGGCAGATATCCAAGGGCGGCAATGGCGGCGTCGCCCGCAGAGACGGTTTCTGCTTCGCCTGCCGGTCGCGGCCGCGGCAGCCGTGCTTCGGCCATGGCCACATCTATGCCGGAAGCGCGTGCCTTGGAGACAAGGCCATCGAGCACCGACTGGCGATGATCGATCAGCTCCTGCCGGCTGAGGAGCGTGGCGAGCTGCTGTTCCAGGCCTTCCGACTGCACGATGTGGCGGCTGGTGACGCGATCAAGCTCCGCGCGTAGCGTGGCGATTCGCTCCTCGTAGGAATATTGCATCTCCACCTGGCGCGAGACGGCGGCGCCCAGAAGCTCGTCGCGAAAGATGATGTAGGCGGCCGCGCCGACATAGGTGGTGACGAACAGCACAGTGAAACTGAGCACCGTGACTGCGACCCAGGGCCGGATGTTCAGCACGCGCGCCTTGCCGCGGAACATCACGGTCAGGCTCGATGCTGGTTCGGGACGGGGTAGGGGCTGACGCTGCTGGCTTGGATGCACCATGGTCACGGGTGATTGCGCGAAATCGACCCGCAGATCATGATTTATCAAGGTTAACAAAGGCTTTGCGAGCGGGCGTGTTGCCAGAGGTGAGGCCGAAGCTCGCCTCGAGGGACGGGATGAAAGGGCTGTCCGCTCACCCCTCCCCGAAAGCGGCGAAGCCGCTTTCGACCCTCCCTCAAGGGGAGGGTTAAACGGAGCTCGTAGCAGCAGCTCAAGCGCACACCCTTTCGTTCGTCATTCCGGAAAGCGCGGCAAGCGCTTGTCCGGAACCCATAACCATCGGAGCAAGCGGACGAAACGCCGTGTGACCCGACACGTAGGCGTTCATGGGCCCCGGTCTCGGCCTTTGGCCGGACCGGGGTGACAGACGCGAGGTTGTTTGTCGGTGATCCGTCCCCCGGATTGCGCTTCGCTCCATCCGGGCTACGACGCTGCGCCCCCCGTCAGGGGAGAGTTACACGGTGCGCCGCTACTCCCGCTCCAGCCGGGCGATGAGGCTTGAGGTATCCCAGCGTCCGCCGCCCATCGTCTGCACCTCGGCGTAGAACTGGTCGACGAGGGCGGCAACGGGCAGGTGCGCGCCATTCTCGCGCGCCGCCGCGGTGCAGATATCGAGGTCCTTGCGCATCCAGTTGACGGCGAAGCCGTGGTCGAAGAAGCCTTCGTCCATCGTCTTCCAGCGGTTCTCCATCTGCCAGGATTGCGCCGCGCCTTTGGAGATCACCGATATGACCTTCTCCACGTCGAGGCCCGCCTTCTTCGCGAAGTGGATGCCCTCCGACAGGCCCTGGACGAGGCCGGCGATGCAGATCTGGTTGACCATCTTGGTGAGCTGACCGGCGCCGACCGGACCCATGAGGCCCACCATCTTGGCGTAGCTGTCGATGACCGGCTTGGCCTTGTCGAAGGTCGCCTGGTCGCCGCCCACCATGACCGTGAGCTGGCCGTTCTCCGCGCCGGCCTGTCCGCCGGAGACGGGCGCGTCGAGGAAGCCGGCGCCGGCAGCCTCCGAAGCTGCTGCGATCTCGCGCGCGACTGCGGCGCTGGCCGTGGTGTTGTCGATCAGCGCGGCCCCGGATTTCAGGCCGGCAATGGCGCCGGTGTCGCCCAAGGTCACGGAGCGCAGATCATCGTCGTTGCCGACGCAGGTGAAGACGAAATCGGCGCCTTCGGCCGCGGCGCGTGGCGTGTCGGCGTGCGCACCGCCATTCTCCGCCACCCATGTCTTCGCCTTCTCGGCCGTGCGGTTATAGACAGTGAGGTCATGCCCTCCCGTCTTGGCCAGATGCCTCGCCATGGGATAGCCCATGATTCCGAGTCCGATGAAGGCGACCTTTGCCATCCGTGTCTGTCCTTGTGGATTGAGGTGGAGATTGCGCGACCTTCTTAGCGCGGCAGCGCCACAAGGTCAGCCCGGCACGCGGAAACTCAGTCGCCGCGTCTCAGGTGGCGCGTCAGCCGCAGCTCCAGCCGGTCCCATACGCGCCTGAGCGCTTCCACCATGACGAGATAGATGATGGCGGCCCAGATATAGGTCTCAAAGTCGAAGGAGCGCGAAAAGGCACGCCGCGTTTCGCCCATCAGGTCGAAAACCGTGACGATGGAGGCAACGGCGGACCCTTTGATCATCAGCACGATCTCGTTGCCGTAGGGCCTGAGCGCAACAATCAGCGCCTGCGGCAGGATGATCTTACTGTAGATGACCCATTTGGGAATGCCGAGCGCGGCGGCTGCTTCGCTCTGCCCGCGTGGAACATTCTGGATGGCGCCGCGCAGGATCTCCGCCTGGTAGGCGGCCGTGTTCAGCGCGAAGGTGAAGATCACGCAATTGTAGGCATCGCGGAAGAACCACCATAGACCGGCGGCGTCCAGCGCATCACGGAACGTGCCGGCGCCGTAATAGACGAGGAACGTCTGAGCGATGAGCGGCGTGCCGCGGAAGAAGTAGACAAACGCAAAAGCGGGCGCGCCGGCGAGCATGCTTTGCGACATGCGCGCCATTGCTACGGGCACGGAGATCGCCGCGCCGATCAGCACCGAGAGCGTCACGATCTGTATTGTGACGATCGTTCCGTCAATGAATTTCGGTGTGTAGCGCGCGTAGAAGGCGGCATCGTAGCCGGTGATGAGGTGGATGACCAACGCCGCGCCCGCGGCGATCCACACCGCCATGAGTGCGTGGCCGGTGATGCGCCCCTTGGTCCAGGCCTTGGCCGGCGAGGGCGGAGCGGCTAGCGCCCCGGCATTGGCGGTGACTTCGCTCATCGCGCGGCCTCGCCGCGTTGGCTCCAGCGTTCAATCCAACCGAGCGCAAAGGAGGAGAGGATCGCCAGCGCCAGATAGATCAGGCAGGCGATGCCGAAGAACAGGAACGCCTCTTTCGTGACACGCGCGGCGATACCGGCCTGGCGCAAGGTGTCAGCGAGCCCAATGACGGAGACGAGAGCGGTGTCCTTCAACAAGATCAGCCACAGATTGGAGAGCGCGGGAAGAGCGAGCTTGATGAGCTGCGGCAGCACAACAAGCCGCATCGTTTGCAGCCCGCTCAAGCCGACGGCGTAGCCGCCTTCGTACTGGCCGCGAGGGATGCCCTTGAAGGCGGACAGAAACGCCTCGCTGGCGTATGAGGAGAACACGAAGCCGAGCGCCACCATGCCGGCGACGAAAGAGTTCACTTCGATGGCCGGGTCTTCGACGAACAGCTCCGCGATCCGTCGGACGCCGATCTGCACGCCGAAATAGACGATGAAGAGCGTCAACAGCTCCGGCAGGCCACGGAAGATGGTGGTGTAGATTTCCGCTGCGCGCTTCAGCGACGGCTCATCGGAATCCTTGGCAAGCGCGATGAAGAAGCCGAGCAGAAGACCGAAGGGCAGGGTGGCGAGCGCCAGCGCGACGGTCACGACCACGCCGCGTGCAATCTCGTCCCCCCAGCCCTGGTCGCCGAAGGAGATAAGGGTCCAGACGGACTCCATCCGCCCCTCCTTCGTTGCGTTCGGCGGGTGGGTACCCGCCGAACGTCCTTAGTTTGCGTCCCAGTCTAGCTGCCGTAGACGTCGAAGGCGAAGTATTTGTCGTTGATCTCTTTGTACTTGCCGTTCTCGCGGATCGCCTGAATCGCGGCATTGAACTTCGCCTTGAGATCATCCTCGCCCTTGCGGATGCCGACACCGGCGCCTTCGCCATTGATGACGGGATCAGGCGTCAGCGTGCCAAGAATCCGGCAGCACTGGCCGTCGTCGCTCTCCAGCCATTTCGACAGCACCACAACGTCGTCGATGGCGGCGTCGATGCGGCCATTGGCGAGGTCGAGTTTATACTCGTCCGGTGTCGGGTAGAGCTGCAGGTCGGCGTCAGGGAACTTCTCCTCCGCATAGTTTGAGTGGGTGGTTGCCGATTGCGCGCCCATGCGGATACCGGAGAGATCGTCCGGCGTTACGCCCTTCAACTCAGAATCCAGCGGCACGGCGATCGCCGGCGGGGTGTTGTAGTACTTCTCGGTGAAGTCGATGACCTCCATGCGCTCCTCGGTGATCGACATGGAGGCGATGATGGCGTCGAACTTGCCGGCGAGCAGCGCAGGGATCATGCCGTCCCAGTCCTGCACGACAAACTCGCACTCCACCTGCATCTCCTCGCAGAGCGCGTTGGCGATATCGATGTCGAAGCCGACGAGCGAGCCGTCCGCTTCCAGGTTGTTGAACGGCGGATAGGCGCCTTCGGTGCCGATACGGACTTTGTCCTCAGCTGCGGCAAGCCCAGCAGAGAAAACAATCGCGGCCGCAGTGGCGGCCAAACGGGTGAGGATACGCATACTGCCTCCCAGCAAGTAGGTTCAGGGTGTGCCCTGATGTTTGCAACAACAGGGCCGCGCGGCCCGTCCAGTGGCGAGCCGGCTTGGGTGGCGACAGTCTGCCGCGATTTCTCTCGGAATCAAAGTGGTTTGCGGCGACCGCCCGTAGCCCGGATGGACAGAAGCGCAATCCGGGACAGAAGCGCGACCGCGATCAAACCTCTTGTTGTCATCCCGGTTTGGCCGCCAGGCCAAGACCGGGACCTATGAACACACACGTGGCGCTAGTGGTTATGGGTTCCGGACAGCCTCGCGTTGCTCGGCTTCCGGAATGACAAAGGAGAGTGCGGCGCAGATGGCCCGCGCCTTTCGCTTACGCTCCATGCGGGCTACGCCTACGTCATGCGAATATGCCGGTTTTCGGTCAGGGCGCCAGGCCAAGCCCGGAAAATGGCAGGAAGGTCACCAGGCCCCCGCGCCGCACCGAGGGAATGTCTTCTTCGATCTCAATCAGCCCGTCCGCTTCGCGGAGCGAGGTGATGAGGCCGGAGCCGTCGCGTGGGAATTTCTGAACCACAGGGCGCCCGGACTGATCGGCCGAAAGCCGCCCGCGGAGGAACTCGCGCCGGCCGGTCTTGCGCGTGGCGATCTCAAAATCCGCGGCGAGCTGAAAGCGCTGCGGCTCAGGCCATGCGCCGCCGGCCATCACCGTCAGCATGGGCCGCACATAGATCAAGAAGCAGACGAAGGCGGCAACAGGATTGCCCGGGAGCGCCACGACGGCACAATCGCCGATCTGCCCGAAGCCGACCGGGCGGCCGGGCTTGATAGCAAGCTGCCACAGGTGCCGTTTGCCGAGCGCGGTGAGGCTTGCTGCGAGATGATCCTCCTCGCCCTGCGACGCGCCGCCGGTCGTGATGATGGCATGATGCTCCGCAGCGAGCTTGGCGAGTGTCTCGCGTACCGTGTCGGAATCGTCCGGTAGGACGCCGGCATCGGTCAGCTCACAATCGGCGCCCGCCAGAAGTGCGTCGAGCAGCGCGAAGTTTGAATCGTAAAGCTGCCCCGGCTTCAGCGGCACTCCCGGGCGGACGATCTCGTCACCCGTTGAAACGGTCGCGATCTTCAGCCGGCGGAAGACAGAAAAATCCGTCTGTCCGATGGATGCGATGGCGGCGATCTCCTGCGGCCTCAATCGTGTGCCGGGCTCTGCCAAGACGCCGCCCTTTGCGAGATCCTCGCCCGCTTTGCGCCGGTTCGCGCCGGGCTTGAGGCCGGGCGGAATGGCGACGAAAGCCTGCGCGTCCTGCACATGCGGCTCGCAATCCTCCTGCATGGCGACAATGTCGGCGCCGTCGGGCATGGCCGCGCCGGTGAAGATGCGCACGGCCGTGCCGGGCATGTGCGCGGAAGCGGCGTGACCAGCAGCGAGCCGCGCGACGACCGGAAAATAGCCGCCCGCGGCGTCGTAGTCGCCGCTGGCATAAGCATAGCCGTCGACCGCTGCATTATCGGCGGGCGGCACGTTGCGCGGGCTGACGATGCGCTCCGCCAGAATGCGGCCGTGAGCGGCCGTGAGCCCAATCCGCTCCGCCTCCACGACCGGGCCGACGCGTTCGCGCAGGATCGCCAGCGCATCGTCGTGACGAAGCCGTTCGCTGTCAGTGACAAAACAATCGTCGATGAGCCGGCGCTCAGCCATCCGTCTGTTTTAGGCTGAGCTCCGCGGCGATGAAATCCGCCAGGCCGTTCACGTCGTTGAGGTCGAACAGCGGCCGGCCCGCGGAATCGGTGGGAAAGTCGGCGGCGATCGCGCGGATGGAGGCATCGTCGTCGGCCAGCTTCTGCTCCCGGCTGGTCGCCTGCCGGCGCACTTCGATCTTCGGATGGCCGGCGCGCTTGTATCCTTCAATCAGTATCAGGTCGCAGGGCGAGATGCGCTCCAGCGCGGCCTCCAGCGGCGGCTCGGGGCTGTCGCGGAGCTCATGCATCAGCGCCCAGCGCACGCCGGAGACGAGCATCACCTCCCGCGCGCCGGCCTCTCGGTGGCGGAACGAATCCGTGCCGGGGTGATCGACGTCGAAGGCGTGATGCGCATGCTTCAGCGTGGAGACCGTCAGCCCGCGCTCGGTGAACGTCTTGACGAGCCGCGTCAGCAGCGTCGTCTTGCCAGAGTTCTTCCAGCCGGTGACACCGAAGACGGGGGTTGTCACGCAGCGCGCCCCTCGATCGCCGCGGCGGCGACTTCCGCTTCGATTGCGTCTTCCGGCGTGTTGACGTTGAAGAACGGATCGATCGTCTCGCCGTTCGGCAGTGCGATCTCATCGAACGGCACGTTCAGCCGGATATAGCGGTCGGCGAAGACCAGGATCTTGGCGTGCTCACCGCTGGTCAGGAACGCCTCCAGATCGTCGGCCAGCGCCACTGGCCAACGGCCCATCACCGGGTGCGTGCCGGCAGGCGAAGCGGCCAGCGCAACGGTGTCTTCGGCGTCGCCGCCGCAATCGGCAAGCTGCTGCACCAGGTTTGAGGGAATGAACGGCGTATCGGCGGCCACAGTGACGAGGAAGCGCACCTCCGGTGCGTTCGCCTGAACCCAGCGCATGCCGGCGAGGAGGCCGGCCAACGGCCCCGCGAAGCCGTCGATCGTATCGGGAACGAACGGCAGGTCGTAGGCGGCAAAGCGTGCTGGATCGCCGTTGGCGTTCAGCACGATCTGCTCCACTTGCGGGCGCAGGCGCTCAATGACGCGATCGAGCATGGGCTTGCCGCTAAGGGTCACGAGCGGCTTGTCGCCGCCGCCCATGCGCTTGCCAAGCCCGCCCGCCAGGATGACGCCGATGTGGGAGGTTTTCTGTGCTTGTTCGCCCATAGCCGAAATTACTCCGCCGCCTCTCCGGCGATTGCGCGCGCCGCTTTGCGGACATGGTGGGGCGCTTCTTCGTCGGCAACCGACGCGTCAGCGTCAAAGATAATGCGCTCCGTTCCCGCCAGCGCCACGAACCGTCGCCCACGGGCGCGCCCGATCAGGGTCAGGCCGGCCTGCCGGGCAAGCTCAACGCCCCAGGCCGTGAAGCCGGAGCGCGAGATGAGGATGGGTATCTCCATCATGACGGTCTTGATCACCATCTCGGAGGTGAGGCGCCCGGTCGTATAGAAGACCTTGTCGTGCGGGGAAATAGTGTTCTGCCACATCCAGCCGGCGATCTTGTCGACGGCGTTGTGGCGGCCGACATCCTCCATGTAGACGAGCGGACGATCCTCCTCGCACAGTACACAACCATGGATGGCGCCGGCCGCCAGATAGAGCGACGGCGTCGTGTTGATCGTCTTGGTGAGGGCGTAGAGCCAGCTCGTCCTGAGTCGCGCGTCGGCGGCGAGCGCGATGTCCTCAAAGCCCGCCATGACGTCGCCAAAGATTGTGCCCTGTGCGCAGCCGGAGGTCCGTGTCTTCTTCGCCAGCTTTTCTTCGTAATCGGTTTCGCGTTCGGTACGCACAATAACCACGCCGAGTTCATCGTCATATTCAACGCCGGTCACCGGGTTGTCGGCCGGCAGCATGGCCTGGTTCTTCAGGTAACCGACGGCCAGCAGCTCCGGATAATCGCCGATCGTCATCATGGTGACGATCTCCTGGCTGTTCAGGTAGAGCGTCAGCGGCCGTTCGGTGACCACCTTGGCCTCAGTCGGCGCGCCGGTCTGATCGATACCGGTCACCGATCGCGACAGGCGCGGATCGTCGGGGTCGGGCAGCACTGTCTCGGTCGGGGGCAGCTCGCGCATGGCGGAGACAATAGGTAGCGCCCCCGCACGGGACAAGCGGGCCTAGCTGACGGTCCGGTGGTCAGGCCTGGGGTCGGTTCCGCGGGTAGAGCACGAGGGCCACGATCAGGGCCAAGGCGGCGGCCCCCAGCATCAGGAGAAACATGGGCGTTGCGGAGGTTTGGCCGGTAAGAACGGCGCCCGCGACTGCCGAGATCGCCGCGCCGACGCCCATCTGTGCGGCTCCGGAGAGGCCGGCAGCGGAGCCGGCAATATCGGGCCTGACACTGACGGCGCCGGAGATTGCGCTCGGCAGGGATACGCCGTTGGCGATTCCGACCAGAATCATCGGCAGAAACAACGCCTCGGCGCTGGCCATCCCGGCAGAGAACAAGATGAACGGAATGGCGGCGCCAAGAAGCGCGAGGGCCGACCCGGCCAAAATCATGCGTGCGACGCCGAAGTGCTCCGTGAAGCGGCCGGCGAGGTAATTGCCGGCCACGTAGCCGACCGGGGCGGCGGCGAACCACAGCCCGTAGATTGCCGGCGAAAGGTCGAGGATGCGCTCGGAGACGTATGGCGTGCCGCCCATAAACGCGAAGAAGACGCCGGTGGTCAGGCTGCTGCTTGCGGTGAACAGCACGAAGTCGACGTTGCGCACCAGCGCGCCGAAGTCGCCAAAGACCGTCGCGAAGCTCAAGCGCTCGGTCGGCTGCATGTTGGTTTCCGGCACATAGACCCAGGCGACGGCGATGCAGCACGCGCCGAGGATGGCAGTGAACCAGAAGATCGATGTCCAGCCGAACGCCGCCTGCAATAGGCCGCCGATCGTCGGCGCGACCATGGGCGCCACGGCGAGGCCCATGGTCACGTAGCCGAGCATGCTTGCCGCCTGTCGCCGCTCAAAGAGGTCGCGGACGATGGCACGGCTTAGAACAATTCCCACACAGCCAGACGCACCCTGCACGATGCGGATGGCGATCAGCACATCGATCGACGGCGCCGCGGGGGCGAGGGCGGTGACCGCCACAAAGACGAGAAAGCCGCCCAGGAGGACCGGTCGACGTCCGAACCGGTCGGAGAGCGGACCGATGATGATCTGCGCAATGGCAACAGATGCCAGGAACGCGGAGAGCATGAGTTGGACGCGCGCATATGGCGCGTCGAAGGCCAGCGATATCGCCGGCATGGACGGGACGACCGAGTTGATGGCGAACGGGCTCAGCCCGGAGATGGCGATCAGCGCGAAAACGGCCGGCCGGCGGGGCGCGGAGGGCGTCGGGCCGGCGTGCGGTTCGCATCTCTTGATTGTTGCGTCGTTCATCGCGGCAGCGTGCGTGCGGCTGGTTCGGATGCCATGGCGGCGCCGGCAATTTTGACCTTGCGCTCGCGGTAGAGCGTGTAAAGCCCAGTGGCGATGAGCACCGCACTTCCGATCAAGGTGAGGGCGTCGGGCCAGACGGCAAAGACCAAGATCTGAACGAGGATCGCGAACAGCATGACGCTGTAGCGGAATGGCGAGATCACGGCGATTTCGCCGTGACGCATGGCCTCGATGATCATCAAAAAGGCGAAGGAGAGGAGGAGGCCGCTTCCCGCACACAGGAACAAGCCGCCCATGGTCAGCGGACCCCAAAACGAAAACGGCAGCATGATCAGTCCAAGCACAATCATGGCGACAAGCGACAACGTCACAACGGCCAGCGGGTGCATGTCTTCAGGCAGTTTTCGCGACGACAGATCACGCAGCGCAATGAAGCCGACGGCCGCGAGCGCCGAAAGCGACCAGATGTTGAAACCTTCCATGCCCGGGCGAATGATCATCAACACCGCACCGAGACCAATCAGGATTGCGGTCCAGCGGCGGATGCCGACCCGCTCGCCAAGCACGATCGCCGCAGCTGCCGTCACGGCGAGTGGAATGATCTGAATGACGGCGGTGGCGTTGGCGATGTTCATGCGGGCAAGTGCCGCCAGGTAGAACGCGGTCGCCCCGATCTCGCCAACGGTTCTGAGCCAGATCACGCGACCGTTCAGCCTGAAGTTGCTGAATGCGCCCTGCTGCACGCTGATGATGACAACGACCGGCAACGCGATGATGCTGCGCAGGGCAACGACCTGGCCGACGGAGAGGGTCTCAGTGGCCAGCTTCACAAAGGTGTCGCTGAGGATGAACCCGATCGATGAACCCAGCATGAAAAGGATGCCGCGAGCGTTCTCGCTGAAGGGGGAGGCGGTGGACATGGGGCTCAACTGGCGGGTGCCAGAGTGGCCTAACAGGTCACACCGGCCGGCGGAAGGCATAGCTCGGAGGCGAGCTATGCACTCGCTTGGGGTGTGCAGGGTGGGCTAAGGTGCGCCGCCGGCCCCACTCTCAGGAGAGGATTCAGAAATGGCCACCAACGGCAACGGCCTTGCCGAACGCTTCCGGGATATCGTTCGATCGGAGGCGGAGCTTCGCGACGTCCTCGGCGAGCCGAGTCCGCGCGCCAATGCGAAAGTGATCCCCATCGTCGACGATTTTGCCGCCCGCTTCATCGCCGCGTCGCCGTTCATTCTTATCGCAACGGCCGACGCCGACGGCGCGATGGACCTTTCGCCGAAGGGCGACCCCGCGGGCTTCGTGAAGGTGCTCGACGAAAAGACCATTGCCATTCCCGATCGCCTCGGAAACCGCCGGCTCGATTCCTTTCGCAACATCCTCGCCAATCCCGATGTCGGGCTGATCTTCCTCATTCCCGGCGTCAACCACACACTGCGCATCAGCGGCAAGGCGATCATCGTGCGCGATGACGATCTGCGTCAGTCGATGGCCATCAACGGCAAGGCTCCTGATCATGCGATCGTGGTGGCGGTGGAGCGGGTGCTCTCACATTGCCCGAAATGCATGATCCGGTCGCATCTGTGGAAATCGGATGCTTGGCCGGACGCCGCGGCCGTGCCCTCGCTCGCCGAAATCCTGGTTGAGCATGCGAAGCTGGCGGAATCGGCCGACGAGCTTCAGATGGCCATCGACAATGATTCCGTAGAGCGGCTCTACTGAAGATCAGCCGCCCGTCACGCTCATATGACGTGACACGGCCGGCGCCTGCGTACGGCGGTCGATGACGAAGTCATGGCCCTTGGGTTTGCGGGTGATCGCCTCGTCGATAGCGCGGTTCAGGAGTTCGTTGCCTTCTGAGGCACGCAAGGGCGCGCGCAGATCGGCGGCGTCATCCTGGCCGAGGCACATGTAGAGCGTGCCCGTACAGGTGATGCGTACGCGGTTGCAGCTCTCGCAGAAATTGTGGGTCAGCGGCGTAATGAAGCCGAGGCGGCCGCCGGTCTCGGCCACGCGCACATAGCGCGCCGGGCCGCCGGTCTTGTAGTCGATGTCCTCCAGCGTGAAATGCTCGGCGAGCTCCGCGCGCACCTGCGACAGCGGCAGATATTGATCGGTGCGGTCGCCGTCGATGTCGCCAAGCGGCATTGTCTCGATCAGCGTCAGGTCCATGCCCCGGTCGTGCGCGAAACGCAGCATCTCCGGGATCTCGGTGTCGTTGACGCCCTTCAGCGCCACGGCGTTGATTTTGATCTGCAATCCGGCCTGTTCAGCAGCGCGAATGCCGGCCATCACCTTGCCGAGGTCACCCCAGCGGGTGATCGCCTTGAACTTCTGCCGGTCGAGCGTGTCGAGCGAGACGTTGATGCGACGGACGCCTGCGTCCCTGAGGGCGGGCGCGAAGCGCTCAAGCTGTGAGCCGTTGGTTGTCACTGTCAGCTCATCCAGCGCGCCGGTCTCAAGATGCCTTCCTAACGCTTTGAAGAGGCTCATGATATTGCGCCGGACGAGCGGCTCGCCGCCGGTGATGCGGAGCTTGCGGACGCCCTTGTCGATGAAAGCGCCGCAAAGGCGCTCCAGCTCCTCCAGCGTCAGGAGGTCGCGTTTGGGCAGGAAGGTCATGTCCTCCGCCATGCAGTAGACGCAGCGGAAGTCGCAGCGGTCCGTGACGGAGACGCGCAGATAGGTGACAGCGCGCCCGAAGGGGTCGATCATCGGGCCTGATCCTGCGCTTTTGTCGTCCACGGCCATCTCCACTAAAAACCTGCTGCTGCCAGCTTGCGCTGAGCCGACTGAACAACAATCTAGTCGGCTGCACCGGATGATCCAAGGGTCGTTGGGTGACGTATCTGTGCGGAGGACGCAAGCTTGACAGCACCTTGGCCAACGGAAATCCGGCTGTCGAAGGACCGCCGCACGCTCTCCGTGTCGTTTGACAACGGGGAGCGCCACGCGCTTGCAGCAGAGTATCTGCGGGTCTTTTCGCCGTCGGCGGAGGTGCAGGGCCACTCGCCGGAGCAGCGCAAGGTGCTGGGCGGCAAGGCGGACGTGCTGGTGATCGACATTGAGGCGGTCGGCAATTACGCCATCAAGCTGCGCTTCGACGACGCCCACGATACGGGCATCTATTCGTGGGACTACCTTCAGAAGCTCGGCACGGAACGCGAGACGCTATGGGCGCGCTACCTGGAAGAGCTTGAGGAGCGCGGCCTGGTGAGAGAGAGATCCTAACCGGCCGCGTTTCCACGTCGATCGTCAAAGCCGGCTCAAGCCGGGAACTGGGCGTTCAGGCCGGCGCCCACATCAAACACGTCGCCTGAGATCAGAGCGGCGCCTTCGCCGCACAGGAACCTTACGCAATCGCCGATCCGCGAGGGCTCGTAGAGTCCGACGGGGAGAATGTGGCGTCCCTTGGCGCCCTCGTTGAATTGCTCAAATGTCAGGCTCTGTCCCGGAACGATGCTGGACAGGATGTAGTCATTGTCGAGCAGCTTCGTGTGCACCAGCGTCGGGCAGACGGCGTTGCATGTCACATTCGACTTGCCGAGAGCCAGGGCGGTGCTCTTGGCAAGGCCGATAACGGCCCACTTGGTGGCGGAATAGACAGGGAAGTTTGCGCTGCCGGCGCGCCCGGTGACCGAGGACATCAGGATCATGCGTCCGGAGCCTTGCTCCCTCATGATCGGCGTTGCGGCCTGCACCGTCTTGATCACGCCTTTCAAGTTGATGTCGATGACGAGCGACAGCTCAGCCTCGTCGAAGCCTTCCAAGGCCCCGATCTGAGTGATGCCGGCATTTGCGATCGCAAAATCGAGGCTCCCGAATTCGGAGATGGCCTGATCGACAGCCGATTTCTGCGCCTCAAAGTCGCGCACATCGCCTTGCACGGAGATGCAGCCGACGCCCATCGCCTCAATCGCCGCCTTTGTGTCGGCAAGGTCTTCCGCGGTTGCGAGCGGATAGGGCACGTCCGGAATCTGTTCGGCAATATCGAAAATCACGACATTCGCGCCGCCAGCCGCCAGCGCTTCGGCGCATGCGCGACCAATGCCGCGCGCGGCGCCGGTCACGAAGGCGGTCTTGCCGGCATATTCACCCGTCGTTTGGCTCTGCGCCATGGCGCTGGAGGCGGAGGCCAACGCACCGGCGGCCAGTCCGATTCCGGCGGCCGTGCCGGCCAAGACGTCGCGTCTTGTCGTCTTCGCTGTTTCGGTCTGGTGATTTCTAGGGGCGTTTTCTCGGTTCGACATGCCGCTCCTCCATCGCTAGATCGGGCTTCCGCAATGATGGGTAATCACTTGATTACTAAAGTCGCGCCATGCGACAAGTCAACGGTTGATTACAAGAGGCGACGATTTGGGCGACGGAAGGACGACGAACAAACGCGACGCGGAAGCGACGGCGGAGCGGATCTTGCATTGCGCGCAGGAGGTCTTTCACAAAAGAGGCTATGACGGCGCCACGACGCGCGAGATCGCCGATCGTGCGGGTGTCAATATCGCCCTCATCAGCCGCTACTTCGGTTCCAAGCGAGGATTGTTCGAAAAGGCCATCACGCCGTATCTCAGCCTTGAGCGGTTCTTCGATGAGCCGGTCGAAAGCCTCGCGGACAGGCTTGCGGACGTCTACGTCCATACGACGCCGATGGACGGGTTCGATCCCTTCGTTGTTTTGCTCAAGTCGGTTTCGAGCCCGGACGTTGGACCGCTTCTGATCGAAGCGCTTGAGCGGCAGGCGATAGAGCCGCTCAAGCGTGTGCTCAAGGGCAAAGACAAGGCGGCGCGGGCAACTCTGATTGCGACCCAGCTTGCCGGTCTCATTCTGCGGTTTCGCGTCCTTCAGAGCCCGCCGCGGAATGCTGCGGAGCGCGAGGCCATTCGCAAGCGGCTGACGGCCTATCTCAGCGCTCTTATCGAGGTTGGCTGACGGAACCGGCAAGGTAGAAACAAAAAGGGCCGGCTGCGGCGCCGGCCCTTGGTGTTTATACGCGTGGGGGCGGCTCACCGCCGCACGATCACCTTGGCGCCCACCTTGATCTGGTCATAGAGGTGGATGACGTCCTCGTTGACCATGCGGATGCAGCCTGACGACACGGCCTGTCCGATCGACCAGGGCTGGTTGGAGCCGTGGATGCGGTAGAGTGTGGAGCCGATGTAAAGCGCCCGCGCGCCAAGCGGATTGTTGGGGCCGCCCTCCATGTACCTCGGAAGGTGCGGCTGGCGCTTGCGCATGGCCGCCGGCGGCGTCCAGCCGGGCCACTCGGCTTTCCGCGTGATGCGGTGCGTGCCGGACCATTGAAAGCCCTGGCGGCCGACGCCGACACCGTATTTCAGTGCCTTGCCGTCGCCCAGAACAAGATAGAGCCGGCGCTCGGACGTGTCGACGATGATGGTATTGGCCTTGTGTGGCCCGTCATAATCCACGACCTCACGCGGCACGGGATTGCGCATGCTGCGCCCCGGCGTGACCTCCTGCCAGGTCTTGGTCTGTGGATCGAAGAAACGCGTCGCCGCCGCGTCTGCGGCGGGAATGCTCGTCAGAAGAAAGCCGGAAACCGCGAAAGCCGCGATGAGCCCAAATCGTGTCCCAGATCGTATCATTGTCAGCCCCATTCAACGCCCCTGATGGACGTGACCCTAGGGCACGGTGTTTCTCCAATCGGTTAAGCGCGGCAAGTCACGATCCTGCCAGACGAGGCTATACAGGGCCGAAAGCCGCCGGCTGTGGCCCATGTGCCACGATTCCGCCATGTTTCGCTCGGTTCGGTTAGCGGGGCCTTATCGCGCGCACGCCGGCGAGGAGGCCGAACGCCAAGATTCCCGATCCGATCGCAAACCAGCTTCCCGCCGCGGCCAGGCCCGCGGTGCCCGCCCAGGAGATCGACGAGAAGGCTTCGGCGAAAGTGGCGATCCGGGAGGAGGTTTGCCGGCGTCGGAAATGGCTGCGCTTCGCCTGCTTGCGGAACCAGAGCTGGATGAGGGTGGCGGACGCAGCGGCGAGCATCACGCCGATGATGGTGACGAACGCCTCGTAGAGCGAGGTCAGCGCAAGCAGGATGATCAGCGGCGCGACGACCATAACGATGCTGCCGAGAACGGCTTCGACCTTGGCTCTCAGGATGCGCGCCTGCGGCACGGGCGCCGTCGCCACAAGGTCCGGCGCATCTTCTCCGGAGACGGCAAGCCATGCGAGACCGCCCGCCAACTGTCCGGCGGCCATCACCAGGACAGGCACCAGCACGACGATGGCCTCGCCGCCTGTTCCATAGTTGCGCCACAGCAGCAAAGCGGGTGGCAGCAGGTAGAGCACCTGCATCAGCGACTGGGAGACCAGCCAGGGATCACGCTTGAGGAGCGCCCATTCCTTACGCCGCAAGATGTGTTGCGGTGTCGTGTCGCGGAATGCGTTGGCGCGCGGCCGCTGGCGGATGAGGGTGGCGGAGACGCCCGCCGCGGCGGTGGCGTAGCTGGCGAAGCGCCCGGAGAAGGCGAGCGTGGTCGCCGCCAAGAGAACCAGGCTGGCCATGAGGACGCCGATGAGCGCGGGCACGTCACCCATGATCGCCCGCGCCGGCCACCAGAAGGGGCTGTCCAGGCCGGGCGCGATCGTCTTGAGCGCGTCGGATTGCAGGGCTGCGAAGCGCGACAGCGTGTTGGTGGAAAGGATAGCCAGCGCCTGCACGCCGATGACGAAGATGGCGCCGACGATCGCCGCGACGATCTGTGCGACGAGCCGCGTGCGCCGCGCGCCGAGCGTGCGGAAGAGGGCGACCGTCAGCGTCAGCGCGACTGCCGAGGCGGTCAGCCCCATCGCGACAGCCACTCCATAAGCGCCGAGCCATCTGAGGCCCCCGGAATAGGCGAGTACATTGATGAAGGGCGCGGCGAGTGGCACCGTCATCACCGTTGTGGAAAGCGCAATCGCGGCCACGCGGACGGCGAAGACTTTCCGCGCTGACACCGGCGAGGAGAAGACGAGATCGAGGTCGGCGCGCGCGTAGAAGACGCGCGTCACCATCTCCATGGCCTGCGACAAAGTCAGCGAGCCGGAAAGCAGCGCGCATCCGGTCACCAGGATCAGCGTAGCGCGCTCCGGATCGATGCCGGACGGCGCGTAGGGACCGATCAGATGATAGGCGAGCGCGTGCATCAGCACCGCGACGATCAGGATGACGCCCGCGACGATCGGAATGCGTCGGCGCTGGCCGCCGGTGACCAGGGTCTGCCAGTCGCGCCAGGAGAGCTGCAGCTCGTGGCGCGCCAGCCAAAGGAGCGACGCGGGCTGGTTCATGCGGCGGCAGCCTGTCCGCTCGCTTGCTCAGCGGTCTCTTCGGCGACCAGATCGAGGAAGATGTCTTCCAGGCTGCTTCCCTCGCCGCCGGCCTGCGCGCGCAGTTCCGCAAGCGTGCCTTCCGCGATAAGGCGGCCATTGGCGATGACGCCGATGCGCTCCGCCATGCGCTCCGCCACCTCAAGGATATGCGTTGTCATCAGCACCGTGCCGCCGGCGCGTACGCGGGCCAAGAGCACGTCCTTCACCTGGCGGGCGGAGCCGGCGTCGAGGCCGGTCAGCGGTTCGTCAAGAATGATCAGCCGCGGGTCATGCACCAGCGCACCGGCGAGCGCTACCTTCTGGCGCATGCCGCGCGAAAAGCTCTCGCAGCGCTCATGGGCGTGCGGGGCGAGGCCCAGCCAATCGATCAGCGCGTCGGCGCTCGCCCGCGCCTTGCCGGCATCGGTGTTCCAAAGGCCGGCGACGAATTCCAGATATTCGTAGGGCGTCAGCTTGTCGTAGATCATCGGCTCGTCGGAGACCCAGGCGACGATCTGCTTCGCGGCGACCTGGTCCAGCCGCGCGTCGATCCCGAAGATGGCGATGTCGCCGGCATCGGGCTGCAGGAGCCCGGCGACCATCCTGAGCGTGGTCGTCTTGCCGGCGCCGTTCGGCCCGAGCAGCGTATAGAACTCGCCGGCGCGCACCGTGAGGTCGAGCCCGTCGACGGCGGGGCGGTCGAAGCGCTTTGAGAGGCCGCGCACGTGGAGCGCCGGCGCCGGGTGTGAAGGATTCATGAAACGGGCCTGCCCTTGCGTTCTGGTGGTCTTTCCCGACTGCTTAGGGCAGTGAGGTTTCCGCCGCGTAAACCTCCATGGTTGCCCTGCCGCCGCCCAACCCCGATAGTGGCTATATTGGCCGTGTTGCGTGGGAGGGGCGTTGTGGCGGCATCAGAACCAAATGGCAGGCCGTTGGTGCGCGACGCCATGGCCTATGTGCTGGCCGGCGGTCGTGGCAGTCGGCTGATGGAGCTCACTGACAAGCGGGCCAAGCCGGCCGTCTATTTCGGCGGCAAGTCGCGCATCATCGATTTCGTCTTGTCGAATGCGCTCAATTCCGGCATCCGCCGCATTTCCGTGGCGACCCAATACAAGGCCCACAGCCTCATCCGCCATATGCAGCGCGGCTGGAACTTCTTTCGGCCTGAGCGCAACGAGAGCTTCGATATCCTGCCCGCCAGCCAGCGCGTGTCGGAGACCATGTGGTACGCCGGCACGGCCGATGCGGTCTTTCAGAATATCGACATCATCCAGAGCTACGCGCCGGCCTATGTGATCGTGCTTGCCGGCGATCACATCTACAAGATGGACTACGAGCCCATGCTGCGGCAGCACGTGGACTCAGGCGCTGACGTCACGGTGGGATGCTTTGCGGTTCCGCGGCCGGAGGCGTCGGCCTTTGGCGTCATGGCGATCGATGAGACCGATACGATCGTATCGTTCCTTGAAAAGCCGCAGGACCCGCCCGGCATGCCGGGCAAGCCGGACAAGGCGCTCGCCAGCATGGGCATCTATGTCTTCGAGACGCAGTTCCTGTTCGACCAGCTCAGGCGCGATGCCGCCGATCCGAATTCAAACCACGATTTCGGCAAGGACATCATTCCCTATCTGGTGAAGAACGGAAAAGCGGTGGCGCATCAGTTCGAGACGTCGTGCGTGCGCACCAGCGACGGAGCGGAGGCCTATTGGCGCGACGTGGGCACGATCGACGCCTATTGGGAGGCCAATGTCGATCTCACCGCGCCCGTTCCCGGTCTCGACCTTTACGACAGGAGCTGGCCGATCTGGACCTATGCGGAGATCACGCCGCCGGCCAAGTTCGTGTTCAACGACGAGGGCCGCAGAGGGCAGGCGGTGGACTCGCTGGTGTCGGGCGGCTGCATCATTTCCGGCGCCAGCCTACGCCGCTCGTTTCTGTTCACCGGCGTTCATGTGCATTCGTTCGCCGAGGTTGAGAACGCGGTGATCATGCCCTATGTCGACGTGGCGCGAAGCGCCCGGCTGAAGAACGTCGTCATCGATCGCGGCGTGAAGATTCCGGAGGGCCTGGTCGTTGGGGAGGATCCAGAGCGCGATGCCCAGCGCTTCCGTCGGACGGAGCGCGGTGTCTGTCTCATCACTCAGCCCATGATCGACCGGCTGGCGCTCTGAAACGGAAGCCACGCGCCTTGCGCGTTCTCTCCGTTGCGTCGGAGGTTTTTCCGCTCGTCAAGACGGGTGGGCTCGCCGATGTGGCGGGCGCGCTGCCGGGCGCGCTGGCGCAGCGCGGCGTAACCGTGCGCACGCTTCTTCCGGGCTATCCGATTGTGCTGGAGAAGCTTGACGCGCCAAAGACGCTTCGTCGCATCAGCGGGCTCTTCGGCGGCGACGCGCGGCTCCTTGGCGCGGATGTCGATGGTCTCGACGTGCTGGTGCTCGACGCGCGCCATCTCTACGAGCGGCCGGGCAATCCCTATATCGATAGCCTCGGGCTGGACTGGCCGGACAACGCGCAGCGGTTTGCGGCGCTGTCGAAGGTTGCCGCCGATATCGGGCTCGGGCTTTTGCCGCGCTACCGGCCGCACGTCGTGCACGCGCATGATTGGCAGGCCGGTCTGGCGCCCGCTTACCTCGCCTATGCAGGCAGAAGACGGCCGGGCACCATCATGACCGTGCACAATCTTGCCTTTCAGGGGCGTTTTCCCGCCGAGCTGCTTGGCCCGCTCGGGCTTCCTCAGAAAGCGCTGTCCATGGACGGCGTGGAATATTTCGGCGGTATCGGGTTTCTCAAAGCGGGGCTGCGCCTCGCTGACCGCATCACCACTGTGTCGCCGACCTATGCGGCGGAGATTTCCACCGTGGAAGGCGGCATGGGGCTTGGCGGTTTGATCGGCGGTCGCGCCGATTTGCTCTCTGGCATTCTGAACGGCATTGACGAGGCGGTATGGGATCCCGCTGCCGATCCGCATCTCAAGGCCAGGCGCCGTGGCAACGGCCTGGCTTGGCGGGCGCGCAACAAGGCGGCGCTGAAGGAGCGGCTAGGTCTGACCACGCCGTCGGAGAATCTGCTGTTCGGCGTGATCAGTCGTCTCAGCGAACAGAAGGGGCTTGATCTGTTGCTCGCCGCGCTGCCGCGGCTGAAGGCGCTTGGCGCCGACTTGGTGGTGCTTGGTTCCGGCGATGCCGCGCTGGAGCGCGCATTCCTTGCGGAGGCGAGCAAAGATCCGGGGCGGATCGGTGTGTTCATCGGATACGACGAGCCGCTGGCGCATCTCGTCCAGGGCGGAACCGATGCTCTGCTCGTGCCGTCGCGCTTTGAGCCCTGCGGCCTGACGCAGCTTTGTGCCATGCGTTACGGATCGGTGCCGGTTGTCGCGCGCGTCGGCGGACTGGCCGACACGATCATCGATGCCAACGAGATGGCGATTGCCGCGGGCGTCGCCACCGGCATCCAGTTTGCGCCGGTGGCGCGGGAGCCGCTGGAGCATGCGCTGGTGCGTGCCGCTCGATTGTGGCGGCAGCCCAAGGTCTGGCGAAGAATGCAGGCCAACGGGTTGGCGACCAATGTCGGATGGGGCGCCCCGGCGGCCCATTACGCCGCACTCTATAAGGAGATTGCTCCGACCGATAAGACGGCGTGAGCGGCCTATACCCGCTTGGAAAGCTCAGAGATCGCGCTGGCCATGCGGATTGCCACTGCGTGTTCGGAACAATGGCGCTCCCACCAATCGAGCGTGCGCTGCTGCCGCTCTGCCAGCGCATCGGGATCCGCCAGGAGGTTCTGAATCGTCCTACGGGCGGAGCGCCAGTCGCGGATGACTACAATTGGGCTCCCGACATAGAAATCCAACTCGGGTAGCGGCTCGCTTACGACGATGGCGCCGGCACGCATGGCCTCAAAATGACGGAAGGTCTCCGGCGTGTAGTAGCCGGAAGGACACAGCGCCACGCGGCTGCTCGTCAGGATCTCGGCATATTTGTCGCCGGGCAATCCATCGCGAAATCGCTCTGTGAAAGGGATGTAGGAATTGCCGACGAACTTTAAGTGCTCCCCCAGGGGGTGGAAGGGGGCGAGCAGCCGGTACGGCAACAAGATCGGACAGTAGTGCGGATTGGCGACAACGCGGAACAGCTTCCGCCGGTTCTTTCGCAGTGCTCCGGAGAAGAACACGTCGTAGCGGCGTTCGCGCATTGGGAGCGGGGGCAGGTAGGGCGTTGAGACGACATAGCCCAGAGGCAGCGAGAACAGATTTGGTAGGAGACGCTCTGACGGCAGATAGTTTTTGAAGACGGCGAGCGTGCGTCCGCATAGCTCGTGGGGCACGCCTGACAGCTCGTCGGAGATTTGAATGATCACCGTGTTTCGCGGATCGCAATCGCTGATTTGGAGGTAGTCGGTGCTCCGGCCTGAGAAGATGATGAATTGATAGTCGAAGAAGTTCTGGCCCATTTCGAGCGCGAGGTTGCGGAAAATGCCGGCCAAGTAGCTGGCCTCACACATCTCGCCGAAAGGCCGCACGTCTCGCTGAAACGTCACGTTGGGTTGGTCGATCTCCGCTACACGAATGGAGTCGGCCATGGGGCGGGTTCCGCTCTTCCTGCCTTTGTTCCGGCGGTGGCTGGGCCGGCCTACGGACGCCTGCAACGCCGGCCGATTTCGATGCCCAGCCGCTCCTACAATTGCCGTTCAGCGAAGCCGCAGCATTCAGGTTGCGGATATGGTGGGCGGTACTGGGATTGAACCAGTGACCCCACGCGTGTGAAGCGTGTGCTCTCCCGCTGAGCTAACCGCCCGCCGGCTCCCGGTCTAATAGGAGCCGCGGGAGGCGAAATCAAGAACCGGGCGCCGGCACTGCCGTGGCCCCGGCCATGGCTGCGTTGGCCAGTAGCCTCTTAGCGGCATCCATCGTCAGTTCGTCGAAATGGTCGATGAGGAGGTCTGCGCCAAGCTTCGCCATCGGCACATCGGTATAGCCGAAGTTCACGCCGACAAAGGCGACGCCGACATTCCGCGCCGCGTCGCGGTCGGTGCGGGAATCGCCCACCATCAAGGTCTGGGCCGGCGTGCCGGATGCAGCGGCAATCGTGCCGCCGAGATGTGTCGGATCGGGCTTGGGTGCTGCGAACGTATCGCCGCCGCATATGGCCGCGAAGCAGCCGCTCACGCCGATCGCCTGCAGGAGCAGCTTGGAGAGGTGCTCCTTCTTGTTGGTGCAGACGGCAAACCGCCATCCAGCCTCGGCAAAGCGGTCAAGGAGCGCCTCCGTCCCCGGGTAGAGCCTGGAATGCCGGCAGATATTTGCTTCGTAATGCGCCAGGAAGTCGTCGTTTATGGCGTCCAACGCCTGGTCGGAGAGCGTCACGTCACGGCGCGACAGTGCTTGCTTGATCATGTGGCGCGCGCCATGGCCGATCGTGTCACGGAGCGATGCGTCGGCCATGGGCTTAAAGCCGTGGCGCGGCAGCACGGCGTCGAGCGTTGCCAGGAGATCGGGAGCGGTGTCGACGAGTGTGCCGTCGAGATCGAAGACGAGGAGCGGTGCGTTCATTCGACCGCGATTATCGCCCGGTGGCGGGCTTAGCAAGCCGGTATTGGTGCCTCTTGGTGCAGCGAAGAGCGCATGCTAAGGCGCGCCCGGCATCGTCAAAGCGGTGTGGGAGACATGTCGGATTATCTGAAACGCCGCGCCGCTGAAGCCGCGCTTGCCTATGTGGAGGACGGTATGCGCCTGGGGCTGGGCAGCGGCTCCACGGCGGCGCATTTCGTCAGCCTGCTTGGGCAGCGCGTGTCGTCCGGGCTGAACGTGGTGGGCGTGGCGACCTCTGAGGCCACGGCTGAGCTGGCGCGCGAGGCCGGTGTCCCGCTGACCACGCTGGCGGAGACGCCGGAGCTTGATCTCGACGTGGACGGCGCCGACGAGATCGGGCCCGAATTGGCGCTCATCAAGGGCGGCGGCGGGGCGCTTCTGCGCGAGAAGATCGTGGCATGCGCGTCGAAGCGCATGATCGTGATCGCCGATGCCAGCAAGAGCGTGGAGACGCTCGGCGCCTTTCCTCTGCCGATTGAGGTGGTTGCATACGGCAAGAACGCAACCGCGGCAGCGATCGAGCAAACGGCAGCGGAACTGGGGCTCAGCGCCACGCTTCAAGAGCGGCAGGCCGGCGCCGGCGCGTTTGTGACGGAGAACGGGAATCCCATCCTCGATGCCTCTTTTGGCCGCATTCCGGACCCAAAGACGCTGTCCGACAGGCTTGCAAACATCCCCGGCGTCGTGGAACACGGCCTTTTCCTTGGCCTTGCGGACTTGGCGCTTGTCGCCTCGCCGCAGGGCGTTACAGAAATCGAAGCATGATCGGTATCAATGAATGCTGGCGGCGTGGCCGCCCACGGAGGATCTCATGAAACGTTTGCTTGCCGCGCCTCTCGTCCTGGCGGCAGTGATCTTCAGCGCGCCTGCTTATGCGCAGGACGCATCTGACGAGGCAACGGCGCTGCGCGAAATCATCCAGAACGAGCTGCCGCCCAGAACCAAGGAGCTGGCTGATCGGCTCGTGCAGATCACCGGAACGGCGCGGTTGTTCGACACGCTGTTGCCGAATATCGCCGACGAAGCGAAGAACAGCTTCATTCGCGCCAATCCGCAAATGCAGCTCGGCATCATCGCGGTGGTCGACCAGGTGGCCGTGGAGTTGGTCTCACGCCGTCCGGAGCTTGATCGCTATCTTGCGCGCGTCTGGGCGTCGGGGTTCACCGACGACGAGATGCAGGTGTTGATCGAGTTCTACAGCAGCGAGACCGGCCAGAAGTTCGCGCAGACGCACGGCCAGTTGTTGGCCGTGCAGACGGCCGCAGCTGAGGAATGGGCAAAGTCCGTGGCGGCCGACCTCGATCAGCGCGTCCGCGAGGAGCTGCGCACGGCAGCTGAGGCCGACCAGCGGGCGTTGGAAGGCGACGTTGCCGGTCCGGCGCAGGAAGAAGCGCCGCAGCAATAGCTCCGTAACAACACGCCGTGGCCTACGATTACGACCTTTTCGTCATCGGCGCCGGATCGGGCGGCGTGCGCGCCGCACGGCGCGCGGCGGAGGCGGGCGCCCGCGTCGCCATTGCGGAATCGGATCGCGTGGGCGGGACATGCGTGATCCGCGGCTGCATCCCCAAGAAGCTCCTGGTCTATGCCTCGCATTTCCACGAAGAGTTCGAGGACAGCGCGGCGTATGGGTGGACGATCGGCCCGGCAGCTTTCGACTGGCCGACGCTGATCGCCAACAAGGACAAGGAGATCGCGCGGCTGGAGGGCCTTTATCGGGCCAATCTAGAGAAGGCCGGGGTTGAGCTGCTTGAAACGCGCGCGTCGCTTGAGGGGCCGCATCGGGTGAAGCTCGACGGGCCGAGGCGGACGGTCACCGCCGAGCGCATTCTCGTCGCAACGGGCGGCCGGCCGAACCCGCACCGGGCGCTGCGCGGTCATGAGCATTGCATCACCTCAAACGAGGCATTCCATCTGCCGAGCCTGCCCAAGCGCGTGCTGATTGAGGGCGGCGGCTACATCGCCATTGAGTTCGCAGGCATCTTCCACGGGCTCGGGGTTGAGACCACGATCGTCTATCGCGGCCGCGAGGTGCTGTCGCGCTTCGATATGGATCTGCGGCGGCTCCTGCATGCGGAAGCGACCAACAAGGGCATCCGCATCCTGTGCCAGCAGATCATCACGCAGGTCGAGAAGCGACCTGACGGTGGGCTGAGCGCGCAGCTTTCCGGCGGCGGGGTCGAAGAGGCGGACCAGATCCTGCTGGCCGTCGGCCGCCAGCCAAACGTTGAGGGCCTGGGGCTGGAGACGGTGGGGATTGAGCTGACCAAGACCCACGCCATCCCCGTCGACGAATATTCGCAGACGAGCGTCGACCACATCTGGGCGATCGGCGATGTGACCGACCGCATTCAGCTCACGCCTGTCGCGATTCATGAAGCGATGTGCTTCGTCGACACTGTCTTTCACGGTCGACCGACGAAGCCCGACTATGGCAGCGTGGCGACGGCGGTGTTTTCACAGCCGGAGATCGGAACCGTCGGCCTGACGGAAGATGCAGCCCGCAGCCGCCACGCCAATCTCGACATCTACAAGACGGCGTTCCGCCCCTTGAAGGGGACGCTTACGGGGCGCTCCGATCGGATGCTGATGAAGCTCGTGGTCGACGCGGATTCCGATTGCGTGCTCGGCGCGCATGTGCTGGGCCCCGGCGCAGGCGAGATGGCGCAGCTTCTGGCGATCCCCATCAAGATGCACGCGACCAAGGCGGATTTCGACGCGACCATGGCGGTGCACCCGACGGCCAGCGAGGAGCTGGTGACGTTTTCAGCGCCGACGGAGCGCATTCGCGGCGGCGAGACGGTCGCAGCGTAACTGTCGCCGTCACGTTTAGCGGCGCGTAAGCCCGGCCGCGCAGAAAGCCGCGATGACCCCGCCGATTCCAAGCACGGCAAACGTCCAGCCCCACACGAAGGCCGGGCGCCAGGCCATCGCCGTCGCAGCGTCAAAGGTGAAGCCGGCGGCGAGCGGGGCGATGGCCCCGGCGCCGAAGCCCAGCAGTGATCTGAGCGCCAGGACAGCCCCGAGCCGGCCCGGCTCGGTGACTTCCGTGATCGCTGTGGTGAGCACCGGGGAGTCGCCGATGGTGAGGAAGGCGTAGAGGATCGCCAGCGCCAGCACGATCCACACGGGAAGCCAGATGACCCAGCCGATCGACAGCGACAGGATCGCGGCGGCGGCTGCCACGCCGAGGAGCACGGTACGGCGGCCGAGCTGATCTGACAGCGCGCCCATGACGAAGGAGGCCGTGGCGCCAATCAGATGCATGGCGCCGGTTGCCATGGCGCTTGACTGGCTGGCGGCGGCGATTGAGCTGCCGTTCAGCGTGTAGGCTGCGGCGATGAGGGCAGGGAGCCAGGCCCAGCTCCCCAGAAGCTCCCAGCAATGTGCGGTGTAGCCTGTCGTCAACAGCCGCGCATCGCGACCGCCGAAGGTGTGCTGCCAGATGCTGCCGCGCGACGTGCGCGGGTGGACACGGTTGGGCGTGCCACGCAGGCAGATGAGAAGCAGGACCGCACCGACGGCCGGTGCGAGTCCCGTCAGGATGAACGCGGCCTGGTAGCCTCCCTGACTGAGGGCCAGTCCGCTCAGGATCAATGAGCCGGCATATCCCACCGAGGTGGACGCGATGAGCCAACCCATGGCCGTGCCGCGCCTAACCGGATCGGTGCGCTCCGAGAAGAGCATGATCAGCGGCGTGTAGACGCCGCCTTGGGCCAGCCCGACCAGTCCATAGAGGAGCGTTGCGCTCAGCCAGTCGCGGGCGAAGAACCCGAATGCGGCGGAGGCGGCTGCGCTCGCAATTGCGGAGATCTCCACGGCGCGTCTTGCGCCGATATGATCGGCGGCCCACGCGAAGCCGAAAAGCGAGGCCGCGTAACTGATTGTGAATGCTGTGATAATGGCTCCGGCTTCGGCGCCGTTGATCTGCCACTCATCGAGCAGGATCGGGATGACCGCTGCGACGGTCATGAAGTTAGCGAAAAGGAGGATCCGGGCGGCGCTGACCGCGAATGTCCAACGATCGATCTGGAGCATGGCGCATTGGCGGAGAGCTAGCTCGCCTCGCACCCCTCAAGCGTTTCGACGATCAGATGGTCGACGACGCGGCAGAGCGCTTCCCGCTGGTCGGCGCCGTCCGCCATGGCCCGGTTGAAGATATCGAGCTGGCGGTCAGCGCTGGTGCCTTCCGCGGCGATCACGCGCAGCCGCTCCACTTCGGCCAGACAGCCCAGAGCATCCGCCTCGTCGGCGATGAGCGCGATCAACTCCTCCATAAGATCGGAGAACGGCACGGACTCACCGCGGCCGAAGTCGATGAGCTCGCCGCTGACGCCGTTGAGCTGAGCAAGCCAGCGGTTCTCCGCGATCAGCGGCGGAAGGTATTGGCGCCAGCGCTGGTTCTTCCGCTTCAGCGTGGTCAGCATATGCACGATCGATTGGAAGGTCGCCGCAATGGCGATGCCGTCCTCCAGCCGTGTGCAGATGTCGGCGATGCGCATTTCCAACGTCGGGAATCGCGCGGACGGGCGCAGGTCCCACCAGATCTTGGTGGCATCTTCGATGCAGTTGAGGTCAACCAGAAGATCTACCATACGGTTGTATTCGCCGGCGCTGCCGAACGTCTGCGGCAGTCCGGCGCGCGGCAGCTCGATGGAGATCGACGAGCGGTAGGATTTCAGGCCGGTATTGCTTCCCCGCCAGAACGGCGATGAGGTGGAGAGCGCCAGGAGGTGCGGCAGAAAATAGGTCAGCTGCCCGTGCAGGTCGATCCTGAGCTCATCGTCGGGCACCGACACGTGCACATGCATGCCGCAGATGAGGAGCCGCCGGGCGACGGCGCGCAGGTCCCGCGCCAGCTGGGTGTAGCGCTCCTTGTCGGTCGTGACCTGTGTGCTCCAATCGGCGATCGGGTGCGTGGAGGCGGCGACCAGCCCCATGCCGTGCCTTTTAGCCTCCGCTGCGATGGTGCGGCGATAGAATGCCAGCTCGTGGCGTGCCTCTGCGATGGTTTCGCAGACGCGCGTTCCGACCTCGATCTGGCAGCGGAGAAACTCCGGCGTGACGTGCTCGCCGAGCAGCCAGCGGCACGTCTTCATAAAGGCTTCCGGTGGGTCGACGTAGAGGTCTCGCGTCTCTAGGTCGACGAGGAGATATTCCTCCTCAATCCCGATCGTTGACGGTTCGTCGATTGCCATTTCATGAAGCAATCATGACGAGACGCCAAATGCCAGCCCGATTTGGCGCTGCGCAGCCTGGTTTTGACGGCTGTCTAGCGGGTGGCGCGAACGTCGCGCGGCCAGGCGAAAATCTTGTGGCGGAAGTGGCTGCGCACTTTGCCCATCAGTTCGCGCATGGCGTCTTCACGGTTCGGGTGGCCGTCGTGGCTGCGCATGACCTTCAACAGGCAGGGCAGGAGCCGGGCGAATTTGTCCTTGTCGGCAAGGAGGTTAGCGACGGAATCGGCGACCGCCTCCAGCGGCGGGGAAAGATTGTCGAGCCAAAGCTCGATATAGGCATGGGGCGGCACACGGCAGCCGACCGCCTTGGCTTCGGCCTTCACGTAGTTGAGCACTGCAACGCGCGCCGCCGCCCCTAGCGTTCCATCCGGCATAGCCAATTGCAGCAAGGCAAAGACGCCGTCGCGGGTGGCCTCCTGCAGGGCGGCAAGTGCCACAGAATCGGGATCGCGGTAGGCACCATTCAGGTAGGGGGCCAAGAGCGCCATCTGCTCGTGGCTCGACAGAATGCGGCCTGTCCTGAGATCGGCAATCGATATGAAGCGGTCGACCCGGAACGTCCGCGCCTCATCACGGACATTGCAATGCGCCCTGATGGCCGCCGGGTGTATCGGATCAACAGCCAGGCAGCGGATGGTGCGCGTGCTGTCCCATCCGCGACTGTCGCAATATTCCAGCGCGAAGGTCAGCCCGCGGATCGATTGATCGGAGAAATCGTTGGTTCCGTCGGGGTCGTCGTCAAGCGGCGCGTACTCACGAAAGCGCGCGGGAGGGGCGAGCGGACGCTCGCCGTGCCTGACAAACCAGTCTACGACCCCCTGCATAGCTCCCCCTGAGCCTGCCCCGTCCTCATGCAACACTAGTGCGCCCCCGCACTCAAGGGGTCCCGGCCCAGATAGATCATTAAATGGCTTGCGTGATGTGCTCGTGACACGTTCACGACGCTTTGTGCAACTTCAGAGAGTTGTTCTATTACCGTGAGTTGGCCCGGGTCGGTTTAACCTATTTGTTTGCAGAAAGGTCGGCGCGATACCACCGAATCCCGTGATTCGACCGCTGACGATAACGTCCTGTTTACTGTGCCGGCGCAAACTGCCGACGGTTCAGCGCGGGGGATCGGCATATGCGCGACAGACGTCGCGAGCGGCGCAAACGGGTCCTGAAGGAGGGCAAGTTGATGCTCACCGAGTGGGTCTCGGTGCGATGCATGGTGCGCGACATCAGCCCCGGCGGCGCTCGGCTTGAGTTTGACGGACCCGTCGATCTACCGAACGCATTTCATTTGTGTCTGGTCACCGCCGACCTGACGATCCCCGCCGTTCCTGCCTGGCAGCGGCGCGACGAGGCAGGCATCCGCTTCACCGGTGTTGGCGTGGCCGGCAACGTCGACAACACGCCCAAGCGCGCCTCGAAGGCAGCCTGATCTAAGACGGGCGCGGCCTCGCAGCAGCGGCGGCGAGGCCGTACTCGCGCCATGTCGGCATAGCCGAGCATGTTTCGGTTTGCGCATGGCGGCCGGAATCGGCAATCTGGTTGCTCCAATTCCTGTAGCGTTTGCCGTCGCGAAGTTGAGCGTGGGTGGTATGAACATCGCGGTCGCCGATGCCGGCAAGGCATCCTCAACGGCCGCCAAGACGATCGCGCGGCCGCGTGACCTCAGGCCCTGGCTGTTGCTGCCGGCTGTTGCGGCTGTCCTGGCCATCAGCATCGTTCCGCTCCTCTATGCGCTGTTGCTCAGCCTTGAGGCCGCTCCGAACGGCTTTGAAGACTTGCGTGCCGATCCAAGTTTCTGGGAAGCCGCGCGGCGGACGCTCCTTCTGGCGTCGATCGCGCTGCCGATTGAGCTTGTGCTTGGTTTGGCACTCGCCGGATTGTTGGCGAAGCCCATGCCGGGCAGGCGCCTTTTCGTTGTGCTTCTGGCGTTGCCGGCCCTCGTTGCGCCGGCGGTTTCCGGTGTGACGTGGCGCCTCCTGTTCGACAACGATTATGGGCCGGTCAACCACATCCTCAGCGCGATTAGCGGCAGCGCGGTGATGACGCTGTGGACGCAGGATCCGAGCTTCGCCTTTCGTGCCGTGTTGATTGCCGATATCTGGCAATGGACCCCGTTCATGTTCCTGCTGATGTTTGCGGCGTTGACGAATGTAAGCCGCGGGCAGCGCGAGGCGGCCGCAATCAACGATGCCGGCCCCTGGCGGACGTTCTTCAGGGTCGTGCTACCGGCGCTGCTGCCGGCAATTGTCGTGGCGGTGCTGATCCGCGGGCTCGACCTGCTCAGGCTTTTTGATGTCGTATGGGTGCTGACGCGCGGCGGGCCGGAGGCCACCACCGAGACACTCTCCGTGTTCGTCTATCTGGGGCTTATCGAGGGCGGCGGCACTGCCGGTTCAGCAGCGCTTGCCTTCACCACGCTTCTTAGCGTCACGCTGCTTACAGCGTTATTGGTCGTCTATCTCGGGCGCAACCGGCAAGGTGAGGCAACATGAACGGGGGCATGAATTGGCGTGCTGCTGCATGGCTCGGGGTGCGCTACGCCGTGGCAATTGTCGCGCTCGTTGTGTTTCTCTTCCCGCTTTATTGGCTCGCTGTCACTGCCATGAAGACGCCGGAGGAAGTCCTCACCTATCCGCCGGTTTGGTGGCCGGCTGCGCCGCAGTTCAAGAGCTTCGCAATATTGTTTGAGCGTGAGACGCTTTGGGTGATCGCCAACAGTCTCATCGTGGCGGTTCTTTCCACGGCCTTGGCGGTGTCGCTTGGAACCATATCCGCCTACGCGCTTGCCCGGTCCGGGCTCGGCGGCAGATTTTTTGCGGCATGGGCCGTGGCGAGCCGCTTGGTGCCGCCGGTCCTGCTTGCGCTTCTCGCCGTCCTGGCGTTCGGCCGCTTCGGCTGGGCGGGCAGTCTTGTTACGCTGGTGACGGTCCTGACGATCTTCAACCTGCCTTACGTGATGTGGATGATGCGCGGCTATTTCCGCGACGTGCCGATTGCCTTGGAGGAGACGGCGCTCGTCGCTGGGCTCACCCGGCGGCAGCTTCCTGTCATGGTTGCCTGGCCGATCGTGCGTGGCGGCGTTTTCGCCACCACCGCCTTTACCTTCGTGCTGGCTTGGAACGAGCTTGCCTTCGCGCTCGTGTTAGCTGGCGACAGCGCCATGACGCTGCCGGTCCTCCTGGCGGAGATCGGCACCCAGCCTGAGGCCAGGGGTGGCGTGGCAGCGCTTTGTCTGGTGGCCGTTGCGCCGGTGCTCGTCGCGTTGATCTTCATGCATGGCCGGCTGGCGCGAACGCTGTCGCTTGGGCTGGTCAGGGATTGAGGCATGGCCAACGTTTCGATTTCCGGATTGACGAAGTCGGTTGGCCGCGCGCGCGTGCTGAAGAACATCGATCTCGCCATTCAGGACGGTGAGTTCGTCGTCGTCGTGGGGCCCTCCGGCAGCGGCAAGTCGATGCTCCTGCGGACGCTTGCCGGGCTGGAGACGGCCGACGCCGGAACCATCGCATTCGACGGCGAGCCGGTGAACGATCTGATGCCGCGCGACCGCAACGTCGCCCTGGTGCCGCAGGCGCCGGTGCTGTTTCCAACCCTGTCGGTCTTTGAGAACATCGCGTTTGGGCTGCGCACGCGTGGCCTCGCTCGCGCGGAAATCACCAAGCGTGTCGAACGGGCCGGCGCCCTCGTCGATCTCCCCGCCCGGCTCAGCCGGCCGGTGCGTGGTCTTACTGCAGGCGAGTGCCAGAAGGTCGCGGTCGCCCAATCGATTGCTCGCGACGCGCTCGTCCATCTGTTCGACGAGCCGCTGTCACGGCTCGACAATGCCCGCCGCGAACCCATGCGCGCTGCCCTGAAGCAGCTGCATCAGGAAAAGAGGATGACGATCGTCTATGTCACGCAGAACCACATGGAGGCGATGAACCTCGCCGACCGCATCGTGCTTCTGCGCGACGGCGCGGTGGAGCAACAGGGCACACCGGTTGAACTGTTCGAGCGGCCCGCCTCGCGCTTTGTTGCCGGGTTCTTCGGGGCGCTGAAGATGAATTTTCTGACCGGGACGATCGCGCGTAACGAAGCGGGACCGGCCGTGCGGCTCGCCAATGGCGGCATGAGCGTGCCGCTGCCGCCGAACCGGCTGCCGCAGAGCATGGCCGACGGTACGTCCGTCTTTCTCGGCCTGAGGCCGGAACACATGGCGCGCGCCGTGCGTGTCTCGCCGCCCGACGGCACGATGCGTTACGAGGCGAAGATTGAGCTTCTACAGCCGACGGGCCCGCGCGTCTGCGCAACGTTCCGCATGGGGGAGGAGCCGGTGGTGGCGGAATTGCAGGCGCATGATGTCAGCGCGCCGGGCGAAACCGTAGCCATCGACATCAATTTGAAGCGGGCGACGCTGTTCGACGCTGAGACGGAGAAGACCCTGTCGCCGGAGGGTGCTGTGGCGTAGATCGTTATCTCAAAGGCCTTGCGTGTTGACCGGGATCAATGCGGCGGCGGGAGAGTAGCGTCTCTGACACGAACACCAGTAGCGAGGAGGCCTCAATGGCAGAGCGCTACGATGCAGTCGTGATCGGATCAGGGCTCGGCGGATTAACGGCGGGGGCGCTTTATGCGCATGCCGGAAAGCGGGTGCTGCTGCTTGAACGGAACGCCAATTTCGGCGGCGCTGCAACGACCTATCGTCACGGCACCATGACGGTTGAGGGCTCGCTTCACGAGACTGCCGATCCGCGCGCAATCACCGATCCGAAAGGCGCGGTTCTGGAGGCGCTCGACCTTTACGACGACCTGGAGTTCGTGCGGGCCCCGAACATTTACGAAGTGCGTGGCTCAATTGTCGGGGAGCCGTTCGTGCTGCCGCACGGATTTGCGGCGATCGAGACTGCGCTGAGGGCGCGCTTCCCCCATCAGGAGAAGAACATCACGCCGTTCTTGCGCCATATGCGCCGCGCCCTGAAAGCGCTCGACTATGTGGGTGGCGGCCACAGCACGCTCTGGCAAATCGCGCATGCGGCCGAACTGCCGCTGGAGCTCTGGGCGGTTGTGCGCGACTTCCGTTCGTCGCTGTCCGAGGTGTTCGAACGTTTCTTCGGTGACGATGAGGCGATCAAGATCGCGCTGGCTGCGAACCTGCATTATTACACGGACGACCCCGACGCACTCTGGTGGCTCGGCTACGCCTTGGGACAGGGGGGATACCTCGAGGGTGGCGGCCATTTTGTCAGAGGCGGCTCTCAGCAATTGAGCAACGGTCTGCTGAAGGCTCTTCGCGACGCAGGCGGCGAAGCGAAGTCGAGATGCGAAGTTTTTGATGTTGAGCTCAATTCCGAGGGCCGGGCGTCCGGCGTGCGCTATCGGGCCGGAAATAACGGAGCTGAGACGGTCGCCGAGGCGCCGGTGATTTTTGCCAACGCTGCGCCGCATCGGATCGCCGAGATGCTGCCAGGTGAGGCGCGCGATGCGTTCATGGCGCCTTATCGCGACAGGCCGCTCTCCATCACGCTGCTCTATGCAGCCTTTGGGCTGAAACGGCCGCCAGCCGAACTGGGCGTGACCCACTATTCGACGCAACTCCTTCCGGATTGGGTACAGAAGCTCTCCGACTACAAGAAGAATGCTGACCTTTTGGCCGAGGCGCCGGGCGATCGCATGCCGCTTCTGGCGGTTGTCGACTATAGCCAAATCGACAGCGACCTGCGCGGCGACGGGCTCTATCCGTTAAGCGCCGACACAATCGATCAGGTTTCCAATTGGGAGGGGCTTGATGCGGAGGCCTACAGCGCGCGGAAGGATGCGTGGCTCGGGGCCATCATCAGATGCCTCGATCAGGAATGGCCTGGTTTTGCTGATTCTGTTGCGGAATCGACGATCATGACCGCTCGTTCGATGCGGGACTATTTGAACACGCCTGAGGGCGCGCTCTACGGCTTTGCCATGCACCCACCCCGTGGCCCGATCAAGGCACCGGTGCAGGTGGCGACGAGCGTTGAGGGTTTGTGGCTTGCCTCCTCATACGCGGGCAGCGGCGGATATTCCGGTGCGATGGGGAGCGGCGCCGCTGCCGCGCGCGCGGCTCTGAAAGCTGCCGAAGCGTCGGCCTAATACACGGCGCGACCGCCGGATGCGTCGAACACCGCGCCGGTGGTGAAGGAGCATTCCTCGCTTGCCAACCAGCAGACCAGCGCGGCGATCTCGTCGACGGTGCCGAGCCGCCCCATCGGGATCTTGGAGAGCATGAACTGCACATGCTCCTCCGTGATCTGATCGAAGATCGGCGTGCGCACCGCCGCAGGGGTGACGGAATTCACGGTGATCCCAGTCTTTGCCAGCTCTTTGCCGAGCGATTTGGTGAGGCCGATGACGGCCGCTTTTGAGGCGCTGTAAGCGGATGCGTTGGGGTTGCCTTCCTTGCCGGCGATGGAGGCGATATTGACGATACGGCCGTACTTCTTCGCCATCATGTGCGGCACGACGAAGCGGTTGCAGTAGAAGACCGCGTGCACGTTGATGTCGAAGACGTCGCGCCAATGATCGATCGGATAGTCCCACAACGTGGCGACCTGGCCCGCGACGCCGGCGCTGCACACCAGCACATCGATGCCACCGAGCGCCGCGGCTGCGTCGTTGGTGGCCGCCTCGACGGCGGCGGCGTCCGTGAGGTTCAGCTTGACCGCCTCGATTGCAGCGCCGTCCGGCGCATCCGATGGCAGGTCCCCGATATCCCAGACGCGAACGACGGCGCCTTCCTGCGCCAACCGCTTGGTGACGGCCCATCCGATACCGGATGCACCGCCGGTTACGATCGCTTTGCGGCCTTCGAACCGGCCGTCTGTTTGCGTCATAGGAGCTCCCGTCGCGCATGGTCACGCAACCTGCATGGTCTGGGGGCGCTCAGACCATGCGGGTCAGGGCTACGTCAAGTCGCGTTGGATGATGAGCGCGCGAAGCGCACCCGCGTTGCAATTATGCGGGGCAGCTACTCGGCTGCGTAGTCCGGGCAGGGCCAGGAATCTGGTGCTGAAAGACCAGCGGGCAGAAGCGTCGACCCGGAGCCGCAGGCGATTTCCAGCTGGCCGGCGGTCAGGCCTTTGGTGCGACTGAGATCGGCGCCGCCAAGCTGCGTCAGGAACATGTAGGTGCCGGTGAGGTCCGCGTCGTCGAGGTCAACGCCGCGGAAATCGGCGCGCGAGATGTTGGAGAAGCTGAAGGATACGCCGGAGATCACCGCATCAGTAACAGTGACGCGGGCAAGCTCCGCTTTGGCCATGTTGGCGCCGGTGAGGTCGGCCTCCGTGAAATCGGAGCGGTTCATCTCAGAGGCACCGAAATCGACGCCCGTCAGGGTGGCGCGCTTGAAGTTGGCGCGCGAGAACTCAGCGCCGTAGAGCCGCGCGTCGGCAAGGTTCGCTCCGGAGAAATCAGTACGCAGGCCCGCGGCCTTCTCCAGGTTGGCGCCGGGGAGCTCCGCACCCGCCAAGCTGGCGTTGGAGAATTCGGCGCGAACGAGATTTGCGCCCGACAGGTCAGCGTTGCGTAGATCGGTTGATGTGAAGAACGTCAGCTCAAATGTGCCGCCGGAAAGATCACGCCCGCTGATCATCAGGCGGGTCTTCTGACATTCCGACCAGTCGATGCCCGGGCCGGGCTCCTCCTTGCAATCGGCCTGAGCCATGGCGCTGGCCATGGCGAAAATGGCCAGCGAAAGGGCTGTCAGGATCAGCCAGTCGCCAGCGCGGGAGGCCGTCGCGGTCTTGGCTGTCGATCGAGTGGGTCGGTTCAGGTGGCGCTGCATGGGCAACCTCCAGCTGGTCGTAGCACTATCATCTGGGGCCGCGCGGAACGATCGCAAGCCTGTTTCTGGGCCGTCGTGCGAACGTTATTGAGATTGCGTTCACGTCGGAGCCCGGAGGTCACTGCGCCCGTGCGGCTGAGGCGCGGTGCTCGCGCAACACGAAATGAAGGTTGCGCATATAGACAAACAGTCCAAATCCCTGGCCGGCGATAAAAACAGGGTCCCTGCGATAGAGCGCATAGGTGAGGAGGAGCACGCCGCCACCGATGGAAAACAGCCAAAAGGCAAGGGGCACGACGCTTTTGCCGGCGCGCTCGGAGGCGATCCACTGGACCAGAAAGCGGGCGCTGAACAATATCTGTGCGGCAAATCCGATCAGCACCCACCAATCCATGTGGTCGAGCACATCCAAAAGATAACCGTTCACAGCATTGGACAAATCAACGAGCATTCAGCGTCTCCTCTGAAACGGCCGGGACGTGCCTGCGGCGGCTGATGAGCCAGCGCACACCGAGAATGTCGGCGAGGCTCACCCATAAGCGGTCCCAAATCCGATAGTTTGATTGGCCGAAGCCGCGCGGACGATCGACGACATCGATGTAGGCGATCTTCAGTCCTTCGCGGCGCACGAGCGGCGGCATGAAACGGTGCAGACCGTCGAAATAGGGAAGGGCCAGCAGAACATCGCGCCGGATGGCCTTCAGGCCGCAGCCCGTATCGCGCGCGGTGGTGCCGTGCATCAGGTTGATGACGCGGTTGGCGAGTCGCGACACGATTCGTTTCATGCCGGCGTCCGTGCGCTTTTCTCGCTGCCCGGCGGCGAGCCCAATACCCGGCGCGCCGGCCTCCAGCGTGTCGATCAGCTTGGGCAGGAAGGCGGGGTCGTTCTGTCCGTCGCCGTCAAGGGTGGCGATGATCTCGCCGCGCGCGGCAGCCGCGCCGGTGCGGATTGCGGCGGATTGTCCGCAGGAGCGGGCGTGCCGCAATTGGCGCAGCCAGGGCCGGTCGACCATCAGGGCGCGCAGTTCGTCGCTCGTGGAATCGGTAGAACCGTCGTTGACGTAGATCACCTCGAACGTCCAGCGATCCTTTAGCGCCGCGGCGATCTCGGTGACGAGCGGCGTGATATTGCCGGCTTCGTTGCGCACCGGGACAACGACGGAAACCCGTGGAACTCCTACCTCTGCCATATTTGCTCCAGCAACGCGCCCGCGCGCCATCATGCGGAGACGGCGCGCACCCGGACGGTCATATCGGCCTCCGACACCAATCTCTCGGCATGGAAGGCCGACGCGAGCGCCGAGCAGGCACTCCCTTAGCGGGATCGTGGCGCTCCTGCCACAGCAACATGCGGCGGCGAATGGTCCGCGGGGGGCCTGTCGGGCTGCTCAGCGGCAGTGGCCGTTCGGCTCTGCGTAGAGCCGGTAGCGCAGATGAAGCGTGCCTTCGGCCGGAGGCAAAAACGCAGCGGACACGACGCCACTCTGATGCGCGGCGTCCGGGTCGCCGTTGAGGTGATCGGCCAGATAGCCCACAAAGCCCGCGGCAGGTGCGGTCGGGCTATCCGGATTTGCCTGCCACACAAGCAGGCACGCCGCCTGTTCGGCGGATTCCGGGCCGGGAACCGCCGGCCAGCGCGTTCGCCAGTAGCTCGGGTCGATGATCCGTGCTTGCGGAAATGCCGCGCGTAGGTTGCCGGCGATTGTCCCGGAGGACAGGATCGTGCCGCTTCCACCATAGCCGGCCTGGCGCAGCTGTGCGGCGAGTGCGGGGTAGGGCTGCATCTCCATGCAGAGGTCGCAATCGACCGCGCCGGTGATCGTGCCCACCCGCTTGCCGACGACGAAGAGCGTCGCGGCGGCCAGGATGATGGCGAAGAGGCTGAGCGCCCGGGGCGACGGTCGTCCTGCCGCGATCACCATGAAGAGCCAGACCGGTAGGATCAGAAGCACCGGGTAGACGTAGCGGACCTTGAACTCCGTGGCGCCGAGCACGAGCACGAAGCCCCACAGGAGCGCCAGGCCGATGGCGATCGTCGCGCCAACCAGCATTGCGTCGGGGTGATACGTGGCGGCCGGCGGGGCTTTGCCATCGGATCGCGGCGTCCGTGCACCTGCCCAGGTTCCATGTAGGCTGCGCCATAGCGGTGCGGCGAACACGATTATAACGATCGGCAGAAGAGGCAGGGCGTAGGTGATCGTCGTGTCGACGAGCTTGAGCGTGCCGTCGGCAATGGCCGCAAGGCCCGGCCCGGCGGCGGCGTCGAAGACGGATTGAACGTCCTCGCCAGGTGGCGGGCCCATCTGGAGCGTTGCGACAAAGGTCGGCAGGACGATCAAGGCCGCAATCATTCCTGCGGTGATGGTCTTCCACGTCCAGACTAGGCTGCGGCTTTCGCCCCGAAGCAGGCAGGCGAGCGGCAGCGCGACCGCGAAGATCACGAAGTTCCATTTGGCCAGTATGCCAAGGCCGAACATGACCCCAAGCGCCAGATACCAGCTCAGAGCCGGATTCGCGGCGAGGCGCACGAAGACGTACCAGGTCACAGCCACCAGCGCCGCAAGGGTCGTGGAATGCGTGAGGTTCTGGTGCACGCCTTCAGCAAATGTCCCGATGATGGCGAAGCTATAGACAGACAGCGCCGAAAGCCGAGCATCCGTCACAAGGCGGCGTGCTGTGAGGTAAAGGAAGCCGTAAAGGACACCCAGGAGCGTGTAGCGCAGGAGCGCCAGGGCGAGTGCGCCGACCGGCATGACCTGGCTCAGCGTGGTCAGCCACCAGGTGAACAATGGCGGGGCGCGGTATCGGTAGGCCCAGGCATAATGCTGGGCAAAGAGCGCCTGTTCCGCGTCGTCGACACTAAGTCCCGGTCCCATCGCCAGGCGGACGGCGAAGTGCGCGGCGAGATAGGCCAGGATCGCGGAGAAGACGAAGCGCGGCCTCGCCCAGAATGGCGGTGGCATATTGTCAGCCATAGGATGCCTTGAATCGCGTCCTGGCGTCTCGATTGTGCCCGGCGGCATTGAAGCTGGCGGCCAGATGGCGCAAGGACATGGCCTTTGAGCGCGCCTTCGGCGATTGCCGGCGGCGCGCGGAGGGGAGTGGCAGGGTGCAGACGGCTATTTGCATCAAATGGGGCACGGGATACGGCGCGGAATACGCCAACATCCTTTACGCGATGTTGAGCCGCAATACGTCGCGGCCGTTGCGGCTCGTGTGCTTCACCGACGACGCCTCCGAGCTCAGGCCGGAAATTGAGGCGATGCCGCTGCCGCCGATCGACCTGCCGCAATCGCACCAATGGAAGGCGTGGCGCAAGATATCGCTGTGGCAGCGCGAATTGCCGGGGCTGGAGGGCGATGTCCTGTTCTTCGACCTTGACGTCGTGGTCACCGGATCGATCGATGTGTTTTTCGACTTCAAGCCGGAAGCCTCCTATTGCGTGATTGAGAACTGGACGCAGATGGGGAAGGGGATCGGGAACACCTCCGTCTTCCGTCTGCGCATCGGGGCACATAGCGAGGTTTACGATACGCTGATGGCCGATCCCGCCGGCACGGTGGCAAAGTTCCGCAACAGCCAGACCTTCGCCTCGCGCACCATCTCCAGCATGGCCTATTGGCCGGCGGATTGGTGCGTCAGCTTCAAGCATACGCTCATGCCACGCTGGCCGATGAACTTCATCAAGACGACGCCACTGCCGGAGGAGGCGCGGGTGGTGTGCTTCACCGGCCTGCCCAATCCCGACGATGCGCGCGATGGGGTCTGGCCGACGAAGCAACGCTGGAAGGCCGTCTACAAGCACGTGCGGCCGACGCCTTGGATTGCCGAGCATTGGCGCTGATGCCGGCGATCGCGAATATCGAGGTCAGGCCGCAGCCGTGACCATCATGCGCGTTCTCATTCTGTCGGACGGGATCGCCGGCCACGACCGCTCGTCGCTGGGGATACTGGCGGCCCTTCAAAGACACCGTGCGGCGGAGGCCGTGGTTCTTCCGATCCGCGAGACGCGCCACCTGTCGCGCCGGGTCAAGCGTACGCTTGCGGCGGTCATGCCCTTCGAGGCGTTCTGGCGGGCCTTCTACACGATCGGCGACGGCGCAAGCCCCTTCAATCCGCTCCCTTTGACGGATGCTATCCCGGATGCGCCGTTCGACCTGGTGATCTCCACCGGCCCCAAGACATCGGCCGCCAACATTGCGGTGGCGCGCCGCCTCAAGGCGAAGAACGTCTATTTCGGCTTCTCAAAATGGCCGGCCGACGGCTTCTACACCGTGCTTCTCACGTCCGAACGGCGACGACCGCATCCGCATCGTGGCTACACGCTGCGCCCCTCCGAGCTTGACGCGACAGAGCTGGCTGAGGCGCGTCCGCTCGTCGCGGACGGAACGGAGCGGCGTGCGGCACTGCTCTTCGGGGGGCAGTCGAAGCACTATGATTACACGTTCGCCGATATGGAGCGCCTGGCGGAGCGGCTTGTTGCGCTTGGGCAGGACATGCCCTGGCTGACCTGGACGCTTTTTGACTCACGCCGCAGCCCGAAAGCGGAGTTTGAACGGCTGGTGGAGATTGTTGAGCCGACGGGCGCGCCGGTGACCTTTGTGCGCTTCGCCGACCAGGGGCTCCTTTCCAACAATCCCGCCTTCTCCGCTGACCTCGTCCTGGTCACGGCGGATTCCATGTCGATGCTGGCTGAAAGCATCGCCTCGCGTCGGCCGACCGGAATCCTCTTCGCCGATGCCTATAAGCCGCCAAAGCGCGACGCCATCGAGCACCAGGCGATGATCACCGATCGGCGGGCCTTCGCCATCACGTTCTCAGGCCTGACGGCGGAAGGGCTGGGCGACGGCGTGAGGGGATTGGAGACGCTTCCGGGCTCGCAGCTCGATACGCTTTACCAGACGCTCACGCGCTACGGAATCTAGCCGCCTGAGACGACTACCGGCGGAACGGCACGGCGTGTCGGCGGATCGGCCACAGCCGAAGCAGCGGGTGGATGCTGTCGCGATAGCCGCGGCCGCGGCTGGTGCGCGGCTTGATCAAGCTTTCCAGTGCCGCCGTGTCGCCCTGCATGATGCCCTCCTGCACGCACAGGGCGGGCACGATTTGATAGCGGCTGAGCTGCCTGGCCATGGGCGACACTTTTGGTTTGAAGAGGAACAGGTCGGCCGGCATGCGAAGTTCGGATGCGGCGTCGCAGAGCCGAGCGGCGGCCTCTCTTGCGAGGATGTAGGCGGCAGTACCTGAGGTTCCCGACAGCGCGCGATAGACCTTCCGGTGCGCCAGGCTGGGGATCGTGCGGCCGTCGCTGAGGCGCATCGGACGATTGGCCTCCAGGCGCACAAGGTCGGCGTCGGGCGGAATCCAATCCGCCGAAGCCAGCAGCCGGCCAAGCTCCGGCGAGACGTGGATGTCGTCCTCAAAGATCGCCCCGAAGGAATCAGGATTGTTAGCAATGTGCCGCCACGCGTCCAAGTGGCTGAGGAAGCAGCCGATTTCGCCGGGACGCCAGTCCGTATGGCGCGGCGCCTCCTGGCGAAAAGCCTCCAGCGAAGCGGCCTCAAGCGCGGCACCATCGACGGCCGCGACACGCCGGAACGTGACGCCGGCGCCCGCGAAGGCCGCCTGCATATGCGCCAGCCGGTCGGCGGATCGATCGAGATTGATGAGGTAGGCCTTCAGCGCTTGTCTCACGGCGCAAGGTTCGGCCCGCGCCGCTCCCTCACCCGGCTGGCTCGACGGCCTGTTCCGGCGGCTGCCGGCGAGATTGTGGCAGCGCGCCGATACCATCGTGCGAGATCATGAAGCCGTCAGTTGCCGCCAGTCGCCAGTCCATCGACACGATGCGCACAAGCCGCGCCCACGGTGCTTCCGTCGCGCCGCCGCGCACCACATGGGAGGTGGACGCCTTCCAGTTCATGAAATGCAGATAGATGAATTCGCGGTCCGTGTACCCTTCTGCGGTGAGCTTTCCGTTCTGCCAATACCAGCGGCTCGGGAAGTTGGACGTGCCGTCGAGCCAGGGTTTCCGCGTCAATGGCGTGGTGAAGCGCTCCTCAAACAAAGCCGGGACGCGGCGTTCCGTCAGCCTGCGCCAGAATTTCGGACGGACGAACACATTGCCGAAGCGGTATTCGTCGATGGCGTGCATGTGCGGGTCCATCACCTTTCGCCGCCAGCCCTTGATGCGGCGGAAGGCGGTCTTGTTGAACGCGTTGTTTCGCAAGACGCAGAGGTGGCCGGACATGCGGTCGTCGTGCGTGGACAGCACCTCGTACCTCTCCAGCACATCGTCACTGTAAAAGCTGCGGATGTCGCCGAAGATCAGGTCGAGGTCGCAATGGCCGTAATTGCGGTAGCCTTCCGTCTCGGCGCTGAAGACGTGGCCGAGGGTCGGTTTGAGATCGCACAGCTTCAGCGGGTTGACGTGCGTCAGATCAAAACCGATTGCCTGGGCGATCAGCGCCTTGTGTGCGTCGAAGTCGATCTTCCTATAGCGAACGTTCGGCGCCTGGTTCTGCGGTGGCTCCTGGTCGGTGAAGATCAGCCAATCGATGTCGCGGTTCCACTTGCAGGATTCCACGAAGAATTCGATCCATTCCGGCCACGGGCCGAACCATTGGGAAAAGAGGATAAGCGGCTTGCGCATGTTGCTCAGGCGGTCGGGGTGGCGGCTTTTCTCACATTTCGTGGTGCGGCTCGCAAGGCCCCGGCGCTCCGCCCGGCCTGGGCTTTCTTGCCAAACGCTTTGCGCTGTATGACCTTTGGCCGATCAGGGTCGGCGCGTGAGCGGGAGAGGAAGCATAAGCATGCAGCGGCATCTACGGGAGCGTGTTCTGGTGACGGGGGGCGCAGGCTTCCTCGGCTCGCATCTCTGCGACCGCCTCCTGGCGGATGGCGCGGAAGTTCTTTGCGTCGACAATTACTTCACCGGGGCACGGCGCAGCATCGAGCATCTCTTGGGGCATCCGCGCTTTGAGTTTCTGCGCCACGACGTCACCTTCCCGCTCTATGTGGAGGTCGACCGCATCTACAATCTCGCGTGTCCCGCCTCGCCGGTTCATTACCAGCATGACCCCGTGCAGACGACCAAGACCAGCGTCATCGGCGCGATCAATATGCTGGGGCTCGCCAAGCGGCTGAAGGCCCGCATCCTGCAAGCGTCCACGTCGGAGGTCTATGGCGACCCCGATGTGCACCCGCAGCCGGAAGATTATTGGGGCAACGTCAATCCGATCGGCGCGCGCGCCTGCTACGACGAAGGCAAGCGCTGTGCTGAGACGCTGTTCTTCGACTATCGGCGGCAGCACAAGATGCCTGTGAAGGTGGCGCGCATCTTCAACACCTACGGGCCACGCATGCATCCCAATGACGGGCGGGTGGTATCGAACTTCATCGTGCAGGCGCTGACGGGGAAGGACATCACGGTCAGCGGCGATGGCACGCAGACGCGCGCCTTCTGCTACGTCGACGATTTGATCGATGCGCTCGTGCACTTCATGCAGACGGACGACGACGTCACCGGTCCAATCAATGTCGGCAATCCGGCGGAGTTCACGATCGCTCAGCTTGCTGAGCTGACGATCGAGCTGACCGGGTCGTGCTCACGCATCGTTCAAGTGCCGATACCGGAAGATGATCCGCGCCAGCGGCAGCCCGATATCTCGCAGGCCCGCGACGTGCTGGGCTGGGAGCCCACAACGCCGCTCAAGGAGGGCCTGACGCGCACCATCGCTTATTTTGATGCGCTTCTTGCGGAGCCGGGAACAGAGGGGCGGTGAGGCGCGCCGCTGCCCGGGGACCCTACGGCTTAAATGGCACGGGCCGCTTGCGACCGGGGATTGCCCCGGTCCAGGGCTTAGGCCGGGGAGGCGGCGCCACGACACGGGCGCCGGCGCTGACCACGCTGCGCATCGTTGCGCGCGTACCGTGCAGATATTCGTCCTGGATGCAGACTGCCGGCAGCACCTGGTAGCAGGTCAGGCCGGCAGCCACGGAAGAGCGTGTCGGCTTGAACAGGAACCAGTCGATGTGTGTGTGTTGGGTGGAGGGAACTTCGAGCAACCTGGCCGCCGCATCCTTGGTAAGGATGTATCCGGCCGCCCCCCATGTACCGGACGCCGCCCGATAGAGCTTTCGCTTCGGCGCGGCCTCAATCCGGCGACCGGCCCGCAGCACCATTTTTGCGTTGGACTCCAATCTGACGATGTCGGCTTCAGTCGGCAGCACGCAGCAGCGCCTTCACGTCATTTGCGAGATGGACGTCGTCCTCAAACACCGCTACCGCGCGGCTGTTTCCGTCCGCGTTCTGTCGCCAGGCGCTGCGGTGGCTGAGAAAGGCGCCCGCATCGCCGGGAAGACGCTCCTGCGGCGAAAAGCTCCGGTTGCGAAAGAAGTCGTCGGCCTCCTCAGCGGTCCAGCTTCGCGTATCGGTACCACTTAGCCGGCTGAAACCGACATCGACACGGGCGAACTCGGCCTCCATGTGCGCAAGCCTATCTCTCGACCGATCGAGATTGATGAGGATCGCTGGCAGCATGAGCTTGGTGCGTCCTGATGAGTTCAGCCAGCTGCGGCCGTTGCAGCGGGCGACGAAGCGGCGAGGCAGCACTCGCCTAACCGCGCCGTGTCATTTCCGACTAAGCGGGAGCGGCGTGAAGCCCTCAGCGGAGATCATGAAACCCTCCTGTGCGGCTTGTCGCCAGTTCATCCCAACGATTTGATTTAACCTGGGCCAGGGCGCCGCACCGTATTTCTCCTGATCGCGGAAGCGGTCGGACTTCAGGTTCATGAAGTGGAGATACAAGAACTGGCGGTCACCATAACCTTCGGCTGTCAGCGCGCCGTGTTTCCAGAACCATCTCTCCGGGTATTGATAGGTCCCATCGAGCCACGGCCTGCGCGACCATGGTGTGGAGTACCGTTCCTCCAAGAGCACATGGGCCCTCGGTTCGGTTAAACGCGACCAAAGCGAAGGCTGCGTGAAGACAGTGCCGAAGCGCTTTTCGTCGAGCGCGGTGTGGCGGGGACTAGCCACTTTCCGTCTCCAATGTCTAATCCGTCTGAAGGCGTTGCGGTGAAGCGAATCGTTCCTCAATACGGTGAGGTGACCTGAGAGCCGTCGTTCATGGGTTGAGAGGACGTCATATCGCTGCAAAAGGTCATCGGTGTAGAAAGCCCTGATGTTGCCGAAGATCACGTCCAGATCGCAGTAGCCGAAATTGGCGTAGCCGGCGATTTCGTCTTCATACGCGAAGCCCAGACACGGTTTGAAGTCACACGCTTTGTAAGGCTCGGATGCAGCCAGACGAATTCCGATCCGTTCGCCGATGAACTCGACGTGCGTCGCAAAACTGGCATGTCGGTAGCGCACATTGCCGGCGCGATTGTCCGGCGGGCGCTGGTCGGTGATGACCAGCCAGTCGACATCTTTGTTCCACTTGCAGCTTTCGACGAAGAAGTTGATCCAGTCCGGCCAAGGGCCGAACCACTGGACGATCAGAACGAGGGGCCTGGGCACTGACATTCAAAGTCGAAAAGGCACTGTTCGTTTCCGACCGGGAATGAGGCCGTCATAGAAGCGGGGTTTGGGCGGGGGCTTCACCTGCCGCAGTCCCCCACTGATGTCGTCCTTCAACCGCCCGTGTTGCCCGTTCAGATAATTGTCCTGGATGCACATGGCCGGCAGCACCTGGTAGCAGCGCAAGCTTGCCGCTACTGGAGAGCGGGTAGGCTTGAACAGAAACGTATCGACGATTGCATGCTGGTCCGATGGTAGGTCGGAGAGCCTGGCTGCTGCGGTCTTGGTGATTATGTAGCCGGCTGTCCCCCACGTACTCGAAAAAACGCGGTAGAGCTTCCTGTCAGTCAGAACGCCGAGGGAACGACCATTGCGCAGGACCATCTTGCTGTTGGACTCCAGTCGCACAATATCGGCGTCAGCCGGTATCCAGTCCCTGCTGGAAAGCAGCGCGCCGAGATCTGACCCGAGGTGAACATCATCTTCGAAGACAGCGGCGGCGGCGGCGGTCCCCGCGGCAATCTCTTGCCACACGCTGAGGTGGCTGCGAAACAAGCCAACATCACCGACAAACCACTCGCTGGCTGCGAAGTACGGTCGTTTCGCGACCCAGCGCTCGACTTCATCCTGGCTCATTGCGGCACCATCAAATGCCGGGAAGCGTATAAAAGGGACGCCAACACGCGCGAACTCCGTCTCCATGAACGTGAGTCTTTCTTTGGAGCGGTCAAGATTGATGAGGTAAGTCGGCAGCATGAATCTGTCGCGTATGTTGCTTTTAGGGAGCCGCAGCAGCCGCGGCGATCTCGTCGCAGCGCGTAATGAACAACAGTTGGTGCCGTTCTTCCCGAATCGAGAATAGGTGCCAGAAGCCGTTTTCGAAAGTCGTGCCGCGACCAAACGCCAATTTTTCGCCTTTAAGCGGCCATAGCGGCTCTTCGGCATGGACCGGCCAGTGGAGCTCGATGGGCACGCCATGCGCTTCGGCTGCGTATGTGAACTCCTCAGCCACATCCCCCCTTGGCGTCTTTACGGCACTCGGCCGTCCCATTGTATTGAACGTCGCTTGCGACACCGCCATGCAGGATGGCGCGACGTAGATGTGCCGCTGATTGTCGATATGAGTAGAGCGCTGCGCCGAACCGGCGAGGGCGCCCGCGTCAGCCTGAGCAATGAGGGCGTCAATGGCGCCCTGTCGGACGGGCACGCAATCGATATCAAGAAAGAGCACCACCGGGTATTGCGTCTTGCGCATAAAAAGATTGATCGACTCGCTGTGAATGAGCCGCGTTCGGATTTGCGCAATGGCGACATCGGGCGGCGCGAACAACTCCAGCACCTTCCGCTGTGCGGTGACCACTTCGTCTGGGATGTTGTGCATGTAGAACGAGACGATGATTGCGCGTGCTGTGTCAGGTCCCGGCTGCGGTTCTTGCCGGTAGCGAAACGGCGGGAGGACATAGTTCCCCATTCGCCACGCAATGTGCCGAGCGGACCGACGTAGGTGCATTCACCTCGCTCCGGTGTTGCGGGAAACGCCCGTTTGTGTGGGCTCCGTGAGCTTTCTCCGCCGGGGTGGCTCAAAGTCGAAGGTCGGATAGAAGATGCGTCCCGGCCGGGTGCGAAGCTTGCGTGTGTTCATGCGGTGCGTTCGCCCGCCGAAGAGTCGTCCCGGGTCATCTTCAGCCGACAGGAGGAGGGAAGCGATTGTATGCCGCACGCCTTATCACCGGCGGTGGCGGTTTGTCGCGTTATTGCCGCGCAACAGCCTCACGGGCAGGCTCCTTGGCACAGGCCATGCGGGTCCGATTGGGCGATCCGTGACACCTACCGCGTGAGCGCGCAGCGGTGCAAGGGGAGGCACAAATGGACTTGCGCTCCACCTGCTCCTCGACAAGACTTGGTGGCGTCGGCTGCCGTATGATCCGTCCACGGGAAGCGCGGCGTGAGGGCGCCGGCGCGGGCAGTCCGGGAGCGATCTAACATGGCTAGAGATCCTGTTGTGAGGCTGCGGTCGGGCGGCACGCGGCCGAGCGGCCCCAGCGCAGCATCGTCCAACACGGCTACTGTGGCGATGGGTCACGACCGCGCAAACGTGGCGCGCAATCCCGGCACACCGCTCAATGTCGACTGGGTCGAGGCGGTGCGGGTGAACCGCTCCGCGGTTGAGCGCCGCGCGGCGACGCTGACGGCCCGGCGCAGTGTCAAGAAGGAATGGCAGGCGGCGTGGCTGATCAAGGCCATCACCTGCATCGACCTCACCACGCTTGCCGGCGACGACACGCCCGACCGGGTGGCGCGGCTTTGCGCCAAGGCACGCAATCCGTTGCGGCAGGATCTGGTGGAAGCGCTCGGGCTTGAGCACATGCCAGCGACCGGCGCGGTTTGCGTCTATCCGACCATGGTCGGCCATGCGGTGAAGGCGCTTCAGGGAACCGGTATTCCCGTCGCGTCCGTGGCCACCGGCTTTCCCGCCGGCCTGACGCCGCTGCCGCTCCGGCTGGAGGAAATCCGCTATGCGGTCGGGGAGGGCGCGCTCGAGATCGACATCGTCGTCACCCGTGCGCATGTGCTTAATCAGGACTGGCCGGCGCTCTACGACGAGATTTCCGCCATGCGCGAGGCCTGCGGCGCGGCGCATTTGAAGGCGATTCTTGCAACCGGCGACCTGAAGACGCTCAGGAATGTGCATCGCGCGTCCATGGTCGCCATGCAGGCGGGCGCCGATTTCATCAAGACCTCCACCGGCAAAGAGGACGTCAACGCCACTCTGCCGGTGAGCCTCGTCATGGTGCGGGCCATCCGCGACTATCTGGAGCGGACCGGGGCCAAGGTCGGCTTCAAGCCGGCGGGCGGCCTGAAGACAGCGAAGGACGCGCTCGCCTGGCAGATCCTCATGAAGGAGGAACTCGGCAATGATTGGCTTCAGCCTGATCTCTTCCGAATCGGGGCGAGCTCGCTGCTTGGCGACATTGAACGGCAGATTGAGCATTTCGTGACCGGCCGCTACTCCGCCGCCAACCGCCATGCGGTGGCTTGATGCGCACTCACTCCATCGTTTGTCATCCCGGTTTGCCGCGCAGCGGCAAGAGGTGGCGGACTGAACTTTGTTTCTGTCGTCATGCCCGGACTTGATCCGGGCATCCATTGCGTTTGCGTCGCAGCCAAGGCGGAGTGGATTGCCGGGTCAAGCCCGGCAATGACGACACAGAAGCGGCGTGCATGCTCTAAAGGTACGTAGCAAGGACAAGGATTCGAGAAGAGCGTCATGACTGCCGTCACCGACATCCTTCACACAATGGATTACGGCGTCGCGCCGGAAGCGAGCGACCGCGTCGTCGCATGGCTTGAGAAGCACGACCGGCGCTTTCAGCATTTCATTGGCGGCAAATTTGTTGCGCCGGCTGAAGGGGGCTCCTTTGCGGTCCTCAATCCGGCCACCGGCGAGACGATTGCCGAATGCGCCGAGGGCGGCGCAGCGGATGTCGACGCGGCGGTCGCAGCCGCGCGGAAGGCGTTCAAATCCTGGTCAAAGCTCTCCGGCGATGCGCGGGCGCGTCATCTCTATGCCATTGCCCGCATTCTGCAGAAGCGCTCGCGCTTCTTCGCGGTGCTGGAGTCGACGGATAACGGCAAGCCGATCCGCGAGAGCCGCGATATCGATATCCCGCTGGTGGCGCGCCATTTCTATCACCATGCCGGCTGGGCCGAGCTGATTGACAGCGAGTTCCCCGGCTACGGGCCGGTTGGCGTGTGCGGGCAGATCATCCCGTGGAACTTTCCGCTCCTGATGCTTGCCTGGAAGATCGCGCCTGCCTTGGCTGCGGGGAACACGGTGATCTTGAAGCCGGCGGAGTTTACGCCGCTGACCGCACTCGCCTTTGCGGAGGTGTGCGTCGAGGCCGGGCTGCCGGCGGGTGTGGTCAATATCGTCACCGGCGACGGCGCCACCGGTGCGCTCATCACCAAGCACGCGGATATCGACAAGATCGCCTTCACCGGTTCCACCGAGGTCGGCCGCATCATCCGTAAGGCGACGGCCGGCACCGGTAAGAAGCTGTCGCTGGAGCTTGGCGGCAAGTCGCCGTTCGTGGTGTTCGACGACGCCGATCTCGACAGTGCTGTTGAGGGCGTGGTCGACGCGATCTGGTTCAATCAGGGCCAGGTCTGTTGTGCCGGGTCACGGCTGATCGTGCAGGAAGCGGTGGCGGAAGCGATGCACGCCAAGCTGAAGGCGCGCATGGCCAAGCTCCGCGTCGGCGATCCGCTCGACAAGTCGACCGATATCGGGGCGATCGTCGATCACGTACAGCTTGAGCGCATCAAAACGCTGGTGGAGCAGGGCAAGGCGGAGGGCGGCGAATGCTGGCAGCCGGATTGTGCGCTGCCTGAGAACGGCTTCTTCTACCCGCCGACTTTGGTCGCCAATATCGCGCCGGCATCGACCCTGGCGCAGGAGGAAATCTTTGGGCCGGTGCTGGTCTCCATGACGTTCCGCACGCAGGACGAGGCTTTGGCGCTTGCCAATAATTCGCGCTACGGGCTCGCCGCGTCGATCTGGTCTGAATCGATCAATGTCACGCTCGATGCAGCGGCGCGGGTCAAGGCCGGCGTGGTGTGGGTGAATTCCACGAACCTTTTCGACGCAGCGGCCGGGTTCGGCGGCTATCGCGAATCCGGATTCGGGCGGGAAGGCGGCCGCGAGGGCCTCTACGAGTATCTCGCGCCGGACTGGGCGAAGAAGCCGGCCAAGGCGGTGAAGACGCAGGCGGCGAACTTTGCGGCTGGGCCGGCGCTCACGCCGCCGGAGGCTCGGGGCGATGTCCCGCGGCTCGACCGCACGGCCAAGCTCTATATCGGCGGCAAGCAGGCGCGGCCGGATTCCGGCTATTCCTACGCGGTATTCTCCGCTTCCGGAACGCCCATCGGCCAGGCCGGGCTCGGCAACCGCAAGGATGTCCGCAACGCCGTGGAAGCGGCCGGCAAGGCGGGCGCCTGGTCGAGCGTCAGCGGACACAATCGCGCGCAGGTGCTCTTCTATCTGGCGGAGAACCTTGAGGCGCGCGCCGCGGAGTTTCGCGACCGCATCGCCACACTCACCGGCGCTAGCGCCAAGGCCGCAGCGGAGGAAGTTGCAGCCTCGATCCGCCGCATCACCTTCTACGCCGCGCATGCCGATAAGTATGACGGGGCCGTGCATTCCACGCAGTCGCGCCATGTGACGCTCGCCATGAACGAGCCGTGGGGCGTGATGGGCATTGCGTGCCCGAACGAGGCGCCGCTTCTGGCTTTCGTGTCGCTGGTGATGCCCGCCATTGCCATGGGCAACCGGGTGGTGGTGACGCCGTCGCCGGTTCATCCGCTTGTCGCCACCGATCTTTATCAAGTGCTCGACACCAGCGACGTGCCGGCCGGCGTGGTGAACATCATCACAGGCGACCACGAGGAACTCGCCAAGACCATGGCGGAGCACGATGACATCGCCGCGTTCTGGTATTTCGGGACGAAGGAGGGGAGTGCTGCCGCGGAGGCGGGCTCAATCGGCAATCTGAAGGCCACATGGGTCAATCACGGGCGGCCGATCCGCTGGTCCGACCCGATCGAAGGGCAGGGCCGCGACTATCTCCGTCACGCCACCCAGGTGAAGAATATTTGGGTGCCCTACGGGGAGTAGGCGGCGGATTTTGCCGCGCGCGCCGGAAGACACTGAGGGATCGACATGGATATCTACCGGGCCGGCCAGCGTGCGACCCTGAAGGGCAATCCGGATTGGTTCACCGGCACGGTGTGGCAGGACGCCATTATCGACACGCCTGAGCCGGCGCGGGGACGGGCGGTGGTGGTCTCGTTTGAGCCCGGCGCACGCACGAACTGGCACACGCATCCGCTTGGTCAGACGCTTTTTGTGCTCTCCGGCGTGGGGCGGGTGCAGAAGCATGGCGAGCCGGTGCGTGCGATCCGGCCGGGCGACACGGTGTGGATCGCGCCCGGCGAGAAACACTGGCACGGCGCAGGACCCGAGACGCGCATGGTGCATGTGGCATTCCATGAGGCAATCGACGGGAGCCATGTCGAATGGCTTGAACCGGTCGACGACAGCGACTATCGCGCCGAGCCGGCCGATTGAAAATCGAGGAGGCTTCGATGAGTGACGATCTCTCCAAGTTCATTGCCGACATGAAGCAGAAGCGCGACGAGATGCGCCTGCAGCTTCATCTCGGCACCAAGGAAGCGGAGGAGGAGTGGGACCGCGTTGTCGACGAATGGGATCGCTTCCTGGAGAAAGCGCAATTCGACAAGAGCCGCGACGAGGTCGGCGATGCGGCCATGCAATTGGCGCTGCGTATGAAGGACGCCTATGACCGGCTGCGCAAGGCGCTCGACTGAGGCGGATCGCGGAGAGGCGCGGCGCGTCGGCCGCGATCTTCAATCCAGAAGCGCGTTGATGACGCGCTTCATGCCGGCGGCGAAAGCGTCCGGGCTTTCGGCGGTGACCATGAGCCCCTTGGAGGCAATGTCGAGCGTGTGGGCGATGTCCTCGGCGCGCTTTCGGTTTGCGCAGGCCTTGCGCTTCATCAGGAAGCGGACGATCTGCTGCTCGAACGCCGCCAGCGGACTGTCCTCGATGCTCTTCAGCGCTTCCGTTGCGATCTCGATGATCTCTGCGCCATGGGGGGCTGAGCGCAGCAGCGCGATGTGATCGCCCTTCCAGCGGCCAAAGGCCTGGAGCAGACAATCGGCGGTCGTCGCCTTGTCGTTCTCCAATTCCGCCGCGGCGCGGGCGACCATGTGCCGGCTGAAGCCTTCGACCGCCCAGTCGCGCACCGCCTCCTTGGTCTTGAAGCGATTGTAGAGCGTCTGTCGCGATACGCCGAAGGCCTGCGCCAGATCGTCCATCGACGCCTTGCGGAATCCGTAATGAGCGAAGACGGCGAGGGCGTTCTTGAGATCGGTTTCGTTTTCCATTTGACCGTTATTGACATTTTCGGCACAATTTGTAAATCACGTCCTAATGCAGCCGAGAAACGCTCGGCGGCACCCGCCGATGGAGAATCACGATGGCGCGCCATATTATCGATAGCGGCTTCAAGAGCTGGACGCCCGCGCGGCTGTCCGACCTCTCCGGCAAGACCTATGTGATCACCGGCGGCAATAGCGGCATCGGCCTGGAAGCGGCGCGGATGCTGGGGCGAGCGGGCGGCGACGTCGTGCTGGCGTGCCGGTCCCTGGAGAAGGCCGAGAGTGCCAAGGCCGCGCTCGCCGGTGACGTGAAAGGCGTCGAAGTGGTGCGGCTCGATCTCTCCGATCTTGAATCGGTGCGTGCGGCGGCTTCAGAGCTTAGAGGCAAACTCAGCCGCATCGACGGGCTCGTCAACAATGCCGGCATCATGCAGACGCCGCCGATGAAGACCAAGGACGGCTTTGAGCTGCAGTTCGGAACCAACCATCTCGGCCACTTCCTGTGGACCAGCCTGCTGATCGATCTGGTGGAGGCGGCCGAAGGCCGCGTCGTGATGGTCTCAAGCATCGCGCACAAGTTCGGCCGCATGAATTTCGACGATCTCATGCACGAGACCGGCTACACGCCGACAAAAGCCTATGGGCAGTCCAAGCTCTCCAACCTGATCTTCGCGTTCGAGCTCGACCGGCGCCTGCAGGAGGTCGGCGCCAAGGCGATCGCGATCGCCTGTCATCCCGGCTATTCCAACACCGCTCTGCAGAGCACCGGTCCGACGGGTCTGCTCAACCTGATCTACAAGGTGACGAATGCCCTCATGGCGCAAGGTGCGGAGGCCGGCGCCATCCCTACGGTGCTGGCGGCAGCCGGGACGGAAGCCAAGCGCGGCGCCTATTACGGCCCGCAGAAGATGAGCGAGGCGCGCGGGCCCGTCGGCGATGCGCTGGTCGCCGACCACGCGCTCGACAAGGCCGCCTGGACGCAGTTGTGGGAGGCGAGCGAAGCGCTCCTCGGCGAGCCCTTCGCCATGCCGGGCGGTGGCGCGGCACCGCAGGCAAAGACGGGGTAGACGGCCAAGCGTGCCTGACTTAGATCACCCGCTGGTTTGGAGCACGCAGATTGGGCAAGTGGAAGAACGCGCTGAAGCGTCGCCTGGGGTGGGTGCCGCGTCGCAAGGTGCCGAGGCCGGCTGTCAACGATGTGCTCTATCAGCGCGCGTTGGAGACGTCGGCGGATTTCGTTCAGCCACACCTTTCGTCAGCACTTCTCATTCGCACTGCCGAGGAGATACGGGCGCTCGCCATCCGGCGCGTCGTGGAGCAAGGATTGCTGCTGGAGTTCGGCGTCAATCTGGGCGACAGCATCAACCAGATGGCGGGCATCTTGGCAGGTCGTGGTGATGAGCGGCCGCTTTACGGCTTTGACGCATTTCGTGGCCTCTCGGAGGATTGGTTCGGCAAGTCCTTGCCGAAGGAGACCAATTTCAACTACGGCGGAAAGACACCGCGCGTGCGTCCGAACGTGAATCTGGTTGTCGGATGGCTGCAGGACACGCTGGAGCCGTTTCTTGCGGAGAATCCCGGTTCGATCGCCTTTATGCACCTTGATATGGACACCTATACGCCGGCGCGTCTGGCGCTGGACCTTTGCCGAAGCAGATTGCGGGAGGGGACGCTGGTCCTTCTTGACGAGCATCATGGCTATCCCAATTGGGAGAACGGCGAGTTTAAGGCGCTGAACGAAGTGCTGCAGTCGCAGGATTACCGCTATGTGGCCTTCGCAACCCAGCAGGCGCTGATCCGCATAGAGCGGGATCTGGGCTAGTGTGGTGGGTTTGAAGTTCCTATCATTATTCCAGCGGGCTCATCATAGGAACTTCAAACCCTAAAACCACACGAGCTTCAATAAGTTGTCTAGTG
>JANQKG010000037.1 GCA_028281235.1 Afifellaceae bacterium
TCGTCGCCATCAAGGGCCCCAACCGTGATGGGCATGAATTCGTTGGCGCCGCGCTGGAAGGCGGCGCGGCGTGCGCGGTGGTTCAGGAGGGGCGGGCGCAGGATGGTGCCGGCCCGCTGCTTGTCGTGCCCGACGATCCGCTCATCGCTTTGGAGCGTGTCGGTGTTGCCTCACGTGCGCGCATGCACGGCGCGGTCGTGGCCGTCACCGGCTCGGTAGGCAAGACCGGCACCAAGGAGATGCTGAGGCTTGGCCTGTCGTCGCTTGGCCCGACGCACGCGCCGGTCGGGTCCTACAACAATCAGTGGGGTGTTCCGCTAACGCTGGCGCGCATGCCGGCGGAGGCACAATACGGCGTGTTTGAGATCGGCATGAACCACGCTGGCGAGATTCGTCCGCTGACGCGGATGGTGCGCCCGCACGTCGCCATCATCACGGCGGTGGCTGCCGTGCACATTGAGCATTTCGACAGCGAAGAGGGAATCGCGGAAGCCAAGGCGGAGATTTTGGAGGGGCTTGAGCCGGACGGGACGGCGGTGCTCAACCGCGACAATCAATGGTTCGATCTCCTGGCGGAGCGTGCGGCTGAGCAGGGCGGGCGCATCGTGACCTTCGGCGAGCATCCCGCCGCCGATGTGCGGCTTGAGCACGTTTCGCTCGGTGCGGATGGCTCAAGCGTCAAGGCGGTGCTCGCCGGCGAGCCGGTGACCTACCGGCTCGGTGCGCCGGGGCGTCACCTGGTGCAGAACTCGCTGGCCGTGCTCGCCGCCTGCCGGGCGGTCGACGCCGATCTGACGCGTGTGGCGCTGTCGCTGTCGCGTTTTCAGGCGCCGCAGGGGCGCGGCGCGCGACTTGAACTGCATCATGCCTCCGGCCCCTTCACGCTGATCGACGAGAGCTACAACGCCAATCCGGCCTCCGTCCGGGCGGCTTTGGCGCTGCTTGGTCAGACGCAGCCGACCGGCCGCGGGCGGCGCATCGCCGTGCTCGGCGACATGCTGGAGCTTGGCGACACCGCACGCGAGCGGCATCGCGCGCTGCTTCCGGCGGTGGAGGAAGCAGGCGCCGACCTTGTGTTTCTGGTCGGGCCGCTGATGCAAAGCCTCTGGGAGGACTTGCCCCATCGGCGTCGTGGGGCCTATGCCGCAGATGCCGCGGAGCTTCAGCCGATTCTCTTTGAGACCATCGGGCCGGGCGATGTGGTCATGGTCAAGGCGTCGCTGGGCACGCGGCTCGGTCCGATTGTTGAGGCCATGAGGCGCTATTATGCGGAGCAGGCAGAATGAACGGGGCGCGCGCCTAGAATGCTGACACAGCTCGTCCAGTTCAGCGACCAGTTCCAGGTGCTGAACGTCTTCCGCTACATCACGTTCCGCACTGGTGCTGCGACGATGACGGCGCTGTTGTTCGTCTTCCTCTTCGGCCCGGGGATCATTCAGGCGCTGCGCCTGCGCCAAGGGCGCGGCCAGCCGATCCGCGCCGACGGACCGCAGACACATCTCGCCAAGGCCGGGACGCCGACAATGGGCGGGCTGATGATCATGTCGGGCGTGCTGGTCTCATCATTGCTGTGGGCCAACCCGACCAACGTCTATGTCTGGGCCGTGCTTCTGGTGGCTGTCGGCTTCGGGCTGATCGGCTTCTACGACGATTATCTCAAGGTCACGCAGGCGACCAATCACGGCTTCTCCGGCCGCGCGCGGCTGAGCCTTGAATCGGTGATCGCCGCTGCCGCCGTCGCGCTGATGATCTTCGGCGGCGACCAGGAGCTGCACACCGCGCTGGCGCTTCCCTTCCTCAAGGACACGGCGATCAACCTCAGCTATTTCTACGTCATCTTCGGCGCCTTCGTCATTGTCGGCGCCGGCAACGCGGTGAACCTGACGGACGGTCTCGATGGGCTTGCCATCGTGCCGGTGATCATCGCGGGGGCGAGTTTCGGCCTGATCGCCTATCTGGTCGGCCGCGTCGACTTCACCGAATATCTGCAGATCAACCACGTGCCCGGCACCGGCGAGCTCTCCGTGGTGATCGGCGCAATGATCGGCGCCGGGCTCGGCTTCTTATGGTTCAACGCGCCGCCGGCAGCGATCTTCATGGGCGACACCGGCTCGCTGGCGCTCGGCGGAATGCTCGGCGCGATCGCCGTGGCGACCAAGCATGAGATCGTGCTTGCCATCATCGGCGGCATCTTCGTCATGGAGGCGCTTTCCGTCATCATTCAGGTCGCGTCGTTCAAGATGACCGGGCGGCGCGTGTTCCGCATGGCGCCCATCCATCACCATTTCGAGCAATTGGGCTGGACGGAGCCGCAAGTCGTCATCCGCTTCTGGATCATCGCTGTCGTGCTGGCGCTGATCGGCCTTTCGACTCTGAAGCTGAGATAGGGGAAGCTGAGGTAGCGATGGCGGTTCAGCTCACGCATCTTCAGGGACAAGCGATCGGCGTTTTCGGCTTGGCACGGAGCGGGCTTGCCACGGTCGCAGCGGCGCTCGCCGGCGGTGCGACCGATGTCATCGCCTGGGACGACAAAGAGGAAGCGCGGATAAAGGCGGAGGAGCTTGGTGCCACGGTGGAAGACCCGTCCGCCTGGCCGTGGGAGCGGCTTCACTGCCTGGTGCTTTCGCCGGGCGTTCCGCTCACGCATCCCAAACCGCATGCGATCGTCGGCGTCGCCCAGCATGAGGGCGTTGAGATCATCTCCGACATTGAGCTTCTGTGGCGCGAGGGGCAGGGTCGCGCGCGCTTCGTCGGAATCACCGGAACGAACGGCAAATCGACGACCGCGGCGCTTCTCGGCCATGTGCTCGACGCGGCCGGATTGCCGGTCTCCGTCGGCGGCAATATCGGACGCGCCGCGCTTGACCTTGAGCCGTTGGAGGAGGGGCGCGTCTATGTCCTTGAGCTTTCCTCCTATCAGCTTGATCTGACGCGCCGTTTTCGACCCGACGTGGCGGTGTGGCTCAACCTCACGCCGGACCATCTCGATCGCCACGGCAGTATGACCGGCTATGCCAAGGCCAAGGCGCGCATTTTTTTGAACATGACGACGGACGACACGGCGATCGCCGGGATCGACGAGCCTGAGATGCAGGTCGTGGCACGCGCCATCGCAGGGCAGGGGCGGCCAAAGCTTCTGACGATGTCGATCACCAAGCACGACAACGCAGCGCTCCTCGTCAATGCCGACGGCGAACTCTTTCACTCCGGCGAGAGGGCGGCGTCGCTCGCTGGTCTGCCGGCCTTGCGCGGGCATCACAATTGGCAGAATGCGGCCGCCGCTTGGGGCGCTGCCAAAGCGCTCGGTCTGGACGGCGATGCGATCCTCGCCGGCCTTTCAAGCTTTCCGGGCCTGGCGCACCGCATGGAATTGGTGGGCCGTCGCGGCACGGTGCTCTTTGTCAACGATTCCAAGGCGACCAATGCTGATGCGGCGGAGCGGGCCTTGGCGACCTTTGATCCGATCTACTGGATTGCCGGCGGCTTGGCGAAGGAGGGTGGCATTGAGGGTCTTGCCGAGTATTTCCCCAAGATCACCAAGGCCTATCTGATCGGTGCGGCAGCGGAGGCGTTCTCCGCAACGCTTGCGCGCCGCGTGCCGCATGTGATTGCTGGCGATGTCGACACCGCCGTGCGCATGGCAGCTGAAGATGCATCGATCGACCGGCGTGCCGAGCCGGCGGTGCTCTTCTCGCCGGCCTGCGCCTCCTTCGATCAGTTCGCGGATTTTGAAGCGCGCGGCGAAGCGTTCTGCTCCGCCGTCAACGCCATCGACACGAACCCCTTGGAGGCGGTCGCATGATCAGCCGTGCACACAATTCGCCGATTTCCAATTGGTGGTGGACAGTTGATCGGCCCATGGTCTCGCTGGTGTTGGTGCTTTTGCTGATCGGCCTGGTGTTCTCCTTCGCCGCCAGCCCGCCGGTAGCGGAACGACTCGACCTTGAGAGCTTCCATTTCGTCAAGCGGCACGCCTTCTACGTGCCGCTCGCGGTTGCCGTCATGCTCGGCCTGTCGCTGCTCACACCGCGTCACGTCCGCCGCGTGGCGCTCGTCATGCTCGTCGTCTTCCTGGCGATGATGGTGCTGGTCCTTTTCATCGGTGAGGAGATTAAGGGATCGCGGCGCTGGCTCTACATCGCCGGCATTTCCGTTCAGCCGTCGGAGCTGATCAAGCCGGCCTTCATCGTCATCACGGCGTGGCTCTTCGCCGAAGGCAGTCGGCGACCGGACGTGCCGGGCAAGATGCTTGCCGTTGCGCTGCTGGTGGTCGTGGCGACGCTTCTAGTGGCGGAGCCCGATCTTGGCCAGACGCTGCTTTTCGTTGCCGTGTGGGGTGCGCTGTTCTTCCTGGCCGGCGTGAACATGGCGATCGTCGTCGGACTGTTCGGAGTGGGCGTCGTGGGTTCGATCTTCGCCTATTTCGCCTTCCCGCATGTGGCCTCGCGCATCAATCGCTTCCTCGATCCGGAAAGTGGCGACAATTTCCAGATCATGACGGCGATGCAGTCGTTTGAACGTGGCGGGTGGTCGGGGACGGGCCCTGGCGAGGGCATCATGAAGCGGGTCCTGCCGGATTCTCACACCGACTTTGTCTTTGCAGTGGTTGGCGAGGAATTCGGCATTCTGCTCTGCCTTTTGATCGTCGCCTTGTTCTGCGTCCTGGTGATGCGCGGGCTTTTGCAGGCGTTTCGGCGCAACAGCGCCTTTGAGCGCATGGCCATCGCCGGGCTTGCGACGCTGATCGGCGTTCAGGCCTTCATCAATATCGGCGTGAACCTGCATTTGTTGCCGGCCAAGGGCATGACGCTGCCGTTCATCTCGTATGGCGGGTCGGCGCTCCTTTCCGTGGCCGTCACCATGGGCTTCTTGCTGGCGCTGTCGCGCCGCTCCGCCGATCAACAAGTCACCATCGTGCCGCGGCGGACGCTTGTCGCGGAGGCGTGAGGCGGGCTTGGCGCAGACCGCGCTGCTTGTCGCCGGAGGCACCGGCGGCCACCTCTTTCCCGCATTGGCGCTGCGCGAGGTGCTGGTGGCGCGCGGCTGGCACGTGCATGTCGCCACCGATCCGCGCGTCGGCGAGCTGATCGCCGGCGTGCCGCCGGAGGAGACGCATCGCATCCCGTCAGCAACGATCTCCGGTGGATCGCCCATCGCCATGGCCGGCTCGCTCGTCACGCTCGCCCGCGGCGTCCTTCGTTCGCGCAGACTTCTGAGAGAATTGAAGCCGGATATCCTCGTCGGCTTCGGCGGCTATCCAACCGTGCCGCCGGTTGTTGCGGCGCGGCTCAGTGGCATGCGCATCGTCGTGCATGAGCAGAACGCCGTTCTCGGTCGCGCCAATCGGCTGTTGATCCGCTTTGGCGCGACATTGGCGACGGGCTTTGACAAGCCGAAAGGCGGGGAGCGCGCCAGGGCGAGCGCGCATGTCGGCAATCCGGTGCGCGATGCGATCAAGGACGCGGCGCGGCCTTACGAGCCGCTCAGCGCGGACGGTCCGCTTCGGCTTTTCGTCGTGGGCGGCAGCCAGGGCGCGCATGCGTTTTCGGAGCTTGTGCCGGGTGCGCTGGCGGCGCTCGACGACGAAAAGCGGCAGCGCGTGAGCGTCGTTCAGCAGGCGCGGCCGGAGGATCTGGCGGCGACGCGTGAGGCCTATCGGGGCATGGGGGTTGCTGCGGAGGTTGAACCGTTCTTCGCGGATATCGGCGAGCGCTTGGCGGCGGCGCATCTCGTGATCTGTCGGGCCGGCGCGTCGACCGTGGCTGAGCTTGCGGTTTCAGGGCGTCCCGCCATCCTCGTGCCCTACCCCTATGCGCTTGATCACGATCAGGCGGAGAATGCACGCGCGCTCTCAAGCGTCGGCGGCGGCTGGCTGATGCCGCAGAGGGACCTGACGGCATCGACGCTCGCCGCACGCATCGCCGCGCTGATGGAGAGGCCGGAGGACCTTCGCAACGCGGCGGAGGCGGCCAAGACAGCCGGCCGTCCCGATGCGGCTGAGCGACTGGCGGAACTGGTGGAGCAGTTGGCCGGGCCCTAGCCGGTCCGTGACCCTTTGATGACGCAGCCGCTCTGGGCTATGCGACGCAGGACATCAGAACCGCGTAACGAGGCTTTGGAATGAAACTGCCGCGCGACATCGGCCCCATCCATTTCGTCGGCATCGGCGGGATCGGCATGAGCGGCATTGCCGAGGTGCTGGCCAACCAGAACTACCGCGTGCGCGGCTCAGACGTCGCGGACAGCGCCAACGTGCAGCGGCTGCGTGGGCTCGGCATCGACGTCGCCATCGGCCACGACGCGGCACATCTGAATGACGCGGCGGTCGTGGTCGTCTCCTCGGCGATCAAGCGCGACAATCCGGAGCTAACGGAGGCGCGGGCGCGGGGCCTGCCTGTCGTACGCCGCGCGGAGATGCTGGCGGAGCTGATGCGGCTGAAGACGGCGATCGCCGTCGGCGGCACGCACGGCAAGACGACGACGACATCCATGATTGCGGCGTTGCTCGATGCCGGTGGGCTCGACCCGACGGTCATCAATGGCGGCATCATCAATTCCTACGGAACGAATGCGCGCATCGGCGACGGCGATTGGATGGTCGTGGAGTCTGATGAATCGGACGGCACCTTCGTCAAGCTGCCCGCCGACATCGTGGTGGTCACCAATATCGACCCGGAGCATCTGGACCATTACGGCACATTCGACGCGCTGCGCGAGGCGTTCCGTGCTTTCGTGGAGAACGTGCCGTTCTATGGCTTCGCCGCCATGTGTCTCGACCATCCCGAGGTGCAGGCGCTGATTGGCACGATCGAGGACCGCCGCGTCATCACCTATGGCAGCAATCCGCAGGCTGAGGTGCGCTATCAGGATATCGCCACCGAAGGCGGCAAGGTGACGTTCAATGTGGAGCGCCATGATCGGGTGAGCGGCGAGACGGAGACGATCGACGGCCTCACCATGTCGATGCCGGGTGAGCACAACGTCTCCAATGCGACGGCGGCTATTGCGGTGGCGCGGGCGATCGGTATTCCGGCTGAGGCGATCCGCAGCGGCCTGGCGAGCTTCGGCGGCGTCAAGCGCCGCTTCACGCTGACGGGCAATTGGAACGGCGTGGCCATTTACGACGATTACGCCCACCACCCCGTGGAGATCACCGCTGTACTCAAGGCGGCGCGTGCCGCCACAGAGGGCCGGGTCGTCGCGGTGGCGCAGCCGCATCGCTATACGCGTCTCAACGACCTTTTTGCGGATTTCTGCGCCTGCTTCAACGAAGCGGACACTGTCATCGTCGCCGATGTGTATGCGGCCGGCGAAACGCCGATTGAGGGTGCCTCGCGTGACTCGTTGGTGGAGGGGCTGCGTTCCGGCGGCCACCTCGATGCACGGTCGCTGGAAAGCGAGGAGGCGCTGCCGGAGCTGATCGCCTCGCTCGTGGAGCCCGGCGATATGGTGCTCTGCCTGGGGGCCGGGTCGATCACCAGATGGGCCGGCGCGTTGCCGGATGCGCTTGAGGTGCTCGCAAAGGAGGGTCGTGCGTGAGCGATACGCTTCGCCGATATCCTTTCCGTTTGTCATCCCGGTTCAGCGCGCGGCGCGGGTGGGACGCTTTTGTGTCCCCGGATTGCGCTTCGCTCCATCCGGGCTACGAGGCCAAGCAAACCCGTAGCCCGCATGAAGCGCAAGCGAAATGCGGGACTCGCTCCGTGGGGGTGTTCATGAGTCCCGGTCTCGGCCTTTGGCGGAACCGGGATGACAGAAATAAGCGAAGGCGAAAACGTGCCCCCATCCGTGCGGCGGGCAACGCCCCGATCCGCCATGCCTGAGCACCTTCTCGACCGGTTGCGGCCAAGCCTCACCGGCTTTCGCGGCACGCTGCAGGCTGATCAGCCGCTGGCGCCGTTTGTGTGGTTTCGCGCCGGCGGGCCGGCGGAAATCCTCGCCATGCCGGCGGATGTGGAGGACCTGCAATTCCTCATGCGGGCGCTGCCGGAGGAGGTTCCGGTCACGATCGTCGGGCTCGGCTCCAACCTTCTGGTGCGTGACGGAGGCATCGAGGGTGTCGTCGTCAGGCTTTCGGCACGTGGTTTCGGCGCCGTAACGACCGAGGGCAAGCGTATTCGCGTTGGCGCGGCCTTGGCCGACAAGCGGCTGGCGGGGCATGCGCTTGAAGCCGGCCTCGGTGGTTTTGCCTTCTATTACGGCATTCCGGGTGCGATCGGTGGAGCGCTGCGGATGAACGCCGGCGCCAATGGCGTGGAGACGCGCGAGCGGCTTGTTGAGGTTGTCGCGATCGATCGGCGCGGCGAGCGGCGTGTGCTGACGAATGCCGAAATGGGCTACTCCTACCGTCATTCGGAGGCGCCGGACGACCTCATCTTTGTCGAGGCGCTGTTCGAGGGGCACCTGGAAGCACGCGACGCGATCCGATCGTCGATGGAGGACGTGCAGACGCATCGTGAGACGGCGCAGCCGATCAAGAGCCGCACGGGCGGCTCCACCTTCAAGAACCCCGACCCGCCCGGTACGCCGAACCAGCGGCGCGCTTGGCAGCTCATCGACGCGGCGGGCTGTCGAGGGCTCATGATCGGGGCGGCGCAGGTGTCGGAGATGCACTGCAATTTTCTAATCAACACAGGCGAGGCGACCGGCCACGATCTGGAGCTTCTAGGCGAAACGGTGCGGGCGCGCGTGCTTGAGCATTCCGGCGTACGCCTTGAATGGGAGATCAGGCGGATCGGAAGGTTCGCGACCGGAGAGGTCGAGCCTTTCCTGGGGCGCGGCTGAGCAAAGCCTGGCTCAGCTTGCCTGCAGCGCCGCCAATCACTATGTATATCCCACTGGGATATACATAGTCTTGAGGCCGCCCATGATCGTGAAATCCAAGCTTTTCAAGAGCAATCGCAGCCAGGCAGTGCGCATTCCGAAGGCCGTGGCCTTTCCGGAGGGCGTGGAGGAGGTTGAGATCATCCGGGCCGGGGATCGCTTGGTGATCACGCCGGCCGGCAAGAGTTGGGCCGATTACTTCCAGAACGGCCCGTTCGTCACAGACGATTTCATGGCCGACCGAGAGGACTGGGATTTCCCCGACCGCGAGCCGCTGTGATGCTGCGGCTCATGCTCGACACGAACATCTGCATCTATGTCATGAAGAACCGGCCGGCGAAGCTGCGCGCCAAGTTCGAAGCGGCGCGTGAGGAGCTCTGCATATCTGCAATCACCCTGGCGGAGCTTTATGCGGGGGCCGAAAAGTCTGATCATGGCTCGGAGAATTTGCTGGGGGTTGAGCGCTTTGCCAGCGCGCTGACCGTCTTGTCCTTCGATTCAGCCGCCGCAGTGCATTTCGGTCAGTTGCACCTCAAACGGCAAGGCAAGCACGTCAGCGCTCAGGATACACTGATCGGGGCTCACGCGCGCAGCAAGGGGTTGACGCTCGTCACGAACAACCGCCGCGATTTCGACGGGATGCCCGGCCTTCAGGTCGAGAATTGGGTTTGAGGTCGAGTAACCTTAGTTAACACTTTCTCACCGATTTCTCCTCCAACCTCATCGCACGAATCGCCAGTGTGATGAGGAGTTCCGCCAATGGCGGGTGAGACGCATGTCGCGGTGCTGATGGGTGGCTGGTCGGCGGAGCGGCCGGTCAGCCTGAACTCGGGCAAGGAATGCGCCGACGCGCTGGAGGAGGCGGGCTACCGCGTCACGCGCATCGACGTTCAGCGCGACATCGCCGACGTGCTCGCCAAGCTCCGCCCCGATGTGGCGTTCAACGCGCTGCATGGGCCTGATGGCGAGGGCGGCGCGATCCAGGGCGTTCTTGAGGTTCTGGAGATCCCCTACACGCATTCCGGCATGCTCGCCTCCGCGCTTGCCATGGACAAGGAGAAGGCCAAGGCCATCGCCGCGGCGGTCGGCATTCCCGTGGCAGAGCATAAGATCGTCAGCCGCTTCGACGCGGCCGATCGCCACGTCATGAAGCCGCCCTACGTGGTGAAGCCGATTGCGGAAGGCTCCTCGTTCGGCGTCATGATCGTGTCGGAGGATCAGACGCATCCGCCGCAATCGCTTGCCCGCGACGACTGGACGTTCGGTGACCGCGTCATGGTGGAGCGCTTCATCCCGGGCCGCGAACTCACCTGCGCGGTGAAGGGGGACGATGCCATGGACGTGACGGAGATCGTCCCCGTGGGATCGGGCTTCTACGATTACGACGCCAAATATGCCGAGGGCGGATCAAAACACCTCTGTCCGGCGCCGATTAAACCCTTTGTTTACCAAAATATTCGCACGCTCGCCCTTGAAGCGCATCGCGCCATCGGCTGCCGCGGCGTCTCGCGTTCCGACTTTCGCTACGACGACATCGGAACGGGGGAGGTCGTGTGGCTGGAGGTCAACACGCAGCCGGGCATGACGCGCACGTCACTGGTTCCAGAACTCGCCGCGCTCGCGGGGCAGAGCTTTCCGGAGTTGGTGCGGTGGATGGTGGAGGACGCTTCTTGCCGACGGTAAACAGCGCGGGATCGGTTGGAACGGCTTTTCTGGCCGCGCTGGACCACGCGCTCGGCCGGCTCTTGCGTCCGCTCGCCAATCTCCTGCCGCGGCGGCTGCGCCGCGCGGCAGAGCGTATCGAGAAGCGCCGCAACCGGCCCGTTGGGCAGGTGGCGGCCGCCGGCTTTCTTGTCGTCACGATCCTCTACGCGCTGGTCGTCGGCGGCCAGATCGGACGGGTCGGCGACGCGCTTCTGGTGTTCGTCGGTTTCGGCATCGACGACGTTGCGGTCAAGGGTCAGCACGAGACGTCGCAGATCGCGATCCTGGAGAAGCTGGAGCTTGATGGCTCGCTTATCGCCTTCGACGTGGTGGCGGCGGAGGTGCGTGTTGAGTCCCTGCCATGGGTGGCCAGCGCCAGCGTGCGGAAATTCTATCCCGGCACGCTGTCCGTCGAGATCGAAGAACGCAAGCCCTTTGCGTTGTGGCAGCGACGCGGCGAGGTCTTTGTCATCGACAAAGGCGGTGTGGAAATCGAGCCACTGGCGGAGACCCGCTTCACCAAGCTTCCGTTTATGGTGGGGGGCGGCGCCAACGCCACCGCGCCGCAATTCCTCGCTGACCTCTTCACGCAGCCGGAGATCGCCTCGCAGATGCGCGCAGCGGTGCTTGTGGCGGGGCGGCGCTGGGACCTGCATCTGGATGACGGCGTCTCCGTCAAGCTGCCGGAGAAGGACGTGCGCCAGGCGCTGGCTCAGCTCGTCAAGCTCGATGCCGAGCACCAGCTTCTTCAGCGCGACGTGACCGTCATCGATCTCAGGCTTCCCGATCGCATCACCGTGCGGCTGCCGGAAGGGCGCTCGCTGGACGACGTGACCTCCGACGCGGCGTTGGCGCGGAGGCCAACATGAGCCGCCGCCAGCACAGCGGCGCGGCCGGTGTGTCGCGCATCAAGCCGCTCAGCACGCGGCGGTCCATGACCGTCAGCGTCCTCGATGTCGGGTCCACCAAGATCTGTTGCACGATCGCGCGCCTGAAACCGCGCGAGGGCGACGGGCATCGCCGGCGCACCCACAATGTGGAGGTGCTCGGCTTCGCCTCCACCCGCTCGCGCGGCATCAAATCGGGCGTGGTCATCGACCTGGAGCAGGCGGAGCGCGCCATCAGGCTTGCCGTCGATGCCGCCGAACGCATGGCGGAAGTGACTGTCAACAGCCTGATGGTGAACATTTCCTGCGGCCGGCTGAAAAGCGAGACATTCTCTGCAAGCGTCCAGGTCAACGGGCCGGTGACGGCGGCCGATACGCATCGGGTGTTGGCCGCCGGCGGCGCGCATTCGGTCAGCGAGGGGCGCATGGTCTTGCACTCCTTGCCGATCGGCTACGCGCTCGACGCTCATCACGGCATCCAAGATCCAGCCGGCATGCTGGGCGAGACGCTGGGCGTCGACATGCATGTGGTGACGGCCGACGAGGCGCCGCTGCGTAATCTTGAGCTCGCCGTCAATCGCTGCCACCTCGACGTGGAGACGATCGTCGCGACACCCTATGCATCGGGGCTTGCAGCGCTGGTTGACGACGAAGCCGATCTCGGCGTCGCCTGCGTCGACATGGGCGGCGGAACGACGACGCTCGGCGTCTTCCATAATGGCGAGTTCGTACACGCCGACGCCATCCCTGTCGGCGGGCAGCATGTGACGCTCGATATTGCGCGCGGCCTGTCGACCAATCTCGTCGATGCAGAGCGCATCAAAGTGCGGCACGGCTCGTCGCTGTCGTCGATCTCCGACGAGAAGGACATCATCACGATCCCGCCGGTGGGCGAGGATGAACGCGACCATCCCAACGCGGTGCCACGTTCCGCGCTGATCCGGATCATCAAGCCGCGCGTGGAAGAGACGCTTGAGATGACGCGCGACATGCTGACGGGTTCCGGTTTCGCCGATCAAGTCGGCAAGCGCGTGGTGCTGACCGGCGGGGCGAGTGAGCTCACTGGACTTGAGGAGACGGCGCGGCGGATTCTCGGACGCAGCGTCCGGGTTGGGCGGCCGCTCGGAATTCAGGGCCTGCCGGAAGCGGCGAAGGGGCCAGCGTTCTCAGCCGCGGTGGGGCTGATCATCTACCCGCAGGTCGCGCGCATCGAACAATTCCGCGCCGGCCAGCCGGCGCAACTCTCACGGACGGGAACCGACGGATATCTGGCGCGCGTCGGGCGCTGGTTCAGAGACAGCTTCTGAGGGAGCAGTGGAACGGAACGGATCAGGCGGCGCAGCCGGACCTGGCGCAAAGGCGGAAGAGGACGGAACCATGAGTATCAATCTGAAAATGCCGGACATCACGGAACTGAAGCCGAGGATCACCGTCTTCGGGGTCGGCGGCGCCGGCTGCAACGCCGTCAACAACATGATTGAGGCCGGGCTGCAGGGCGTGGAGTTCGTCGTCGCGAACACCGATTCCCAGGCGCTGACGATGACCAAGGCCGATCGGCTGATTCAGATGGGCGTCGCCGTCACACAGGGGCTTGGCGCCGGCTCGCAGCCGGAGATCGGTCGCGCCGCAGCCGAGGAGACGATCGACGAGATCAACGACCATATGAGCGGCGCGCATATGGCCTTCATCACCGCCGGCATGGGCGGCGGGACGGGCACGGGTGCCGCGCCGATCGTGGCGCGCGCGGCCCGCGATGCGGGGATCCTGACCGTCGGCGTCGTCACCAAGCCGTTCCAGTTTGAGGGACAGCGGCGCATGCGCATTGCCGATGCCGGCATCATCGAGCTGCAGAAGAGCGTCGACACGCTGATCATCATCCCCAACCAGAACCTCTTCCGCGTCGCCAACGACAAGACCACCTTCGCCGATGCCTTCGCCATGGCCGACGAGGTGCTTTATTCCGGCGTCGCCTGCATCACCGATCTGATGGTGAAGGACGGCCTCATCAATCTCGATTTCGCCGATGTCCGCTCCGTGATGCGCGAGATGGGCAAGGCGATGATGGGAACCGGCGAAGCGTCGGGCGACAAGCGCGCCATCGACGCGGCGGAGAAGGCGATCGCCAATCCGCTGCTCGACGATGTGTGCATGCGCGGCGCGCGGGGTCTGTTGATCTCCATCACCGGCGGGCGCGACATGACGTTGTTTGAGGTCGACGAGGCCGCCAGCCGCGTGCGCGAGGAAGTTGACGGCGAGGCCAATATCATCTTCGGCGCGACCTTCGACGAAGGGCTGGAGGGCATCATCCGGGTCTCCGTGGTGGCGACCGGCATCGAGCAGGAAGAGGCCCAGGAGGCGATTGCGCCGCCGACGGCGGGCATGGCGGAACTGACGCGCCGGCTGAAGACCGTCAGCACGCCGGCACCGGCGCAGGCGCAGGCACAGCCGCAACAGCAGCCGGCCGCCCAGCCACCGCAAGTCGCGCGGCAGCCGCTCCACCGGCCGCAGGCGCCGCAGCCGCAGCAGCAGCGCCAGGACGTGCCGGCCTATGCCTTGGAGGGATTGGAGCAGGAACTCGCCGTCCCCCATCAGCAAGCCGCACAGCAGGTCCGTCAGGCCCAGCCGGCCCGCGCCGTCGCCCAGCATGCCGGCGATCCGGGCGTGCGGATCGGCCCGTTCCGTCCCGATCCGTCGCTCGTTGCCGCCCGACAGGCCGATGCGCAGGCCAATCAGGCGCTTGCAGTAGAGGCGCAGCACGCTGCCGCGGCACAGGACTTCATTCCGCCGCCGGCTGAGCACCCGGAGGGGCAACAGCCGCGCATGCCGCGCGTGGAGGACTTTCCGCCGGTCGCGCAGCGGCAGATGCGGGCCCGGCAGAGTGGAGAGGGCGGTCAGGACGAAAGCCGCCGGGCGCGCGGGCTTTTTGCCAAGCTGACCAGCGGTTTCGGCCGGCGTGAGGAAGACGACGAGATGCGCCAGCATGAGGAAAGCCGTCCGGCGGCAAGCGACGCTGAGCCTCGCATCGTCCATGCGCAGCCTCAGCCGCAGATCCAGCCGGATCCGTCGGCAGCGGAATTCGCCAAGAAGCCGCAACCGCGGCGAATGGGCGAGCAAGCCGCGGCTGCCGGCAATCTCGACCCCCGGGGGCGGCCGCTGCCGCAGGAGCCAAGCCGCGAGGATCAGCTTGAAATCCCGGCATTTCTCAGGCGCCAGTCGAGTTAGCCGACAAACGCCGGTAACCTGAATCCTGAGGCCCGATACGCCTGCGCGTGTCGGGCCTTATGCTGTGCGCGCCGATCCGCGTTTTATCCGTAACAAAGGGTAAAAAACGTTGATTGGCGAAGTCGGTGCGCGACCGGTAGCGTCCGGCCCATAAATAGAGGCGGCAAGCAGATTCGGGTCATAGAGCAAGGGTGGACCCGATTACGACCGGCCTGGGGGCTATAAAGCGTATGGGGTTCTCAAGGAATCGTGGCCAGACGACGCTGAAAGAGCGCGTCAGCCTGAGCGGTATAGGCGTCCACAGCGGCGCTGAGGTTTCGGTCGTCCTCAATCCGGCCGACCCGAACAGCGGCATCTCGTTTCTACGGGCCTCCGATAACGGCGAAGTCGAGATACCGGCGCGCTCCAGTGCGGTCGGCGCGACGGCGCTGTGCACGGTGCTCGGCGATCCCAAAGGCGCGCATGTCGCGACCGTGGAGCACCTTCTGGCCGCGCTTGCCGGCCTGGGCGTCGACAATTGCCTGATTGAGATCGACGGCTCCGAAGTGCCGGTGATGGACGGCAGCTCCAGGGCCTTCGTCGAAGCGATCGACCAGGCTGGCCTTGTCGTGCAGAGCGCGCCAAAGCGCGTCCTGCGGATCGATAAGCCGGTGCGTGTGGAGCAGGGCGACGCGTTTGCGGAGTTCCTGCCGCATGATGGCTGCCGCTTCGAGATCAGCATCGATTACGACTGCGAAATCATCGGCCGCCAAGCCTACGCTTTCGACCTGTCGCCGGACGGTTTTCGTCGCGATATCGCCAGTGCCCGGACCTACGGCTATTTGAGCGAAGTGGAAGCGCTGTGGGCGGCGGGGTTTGCACGTGGCTCATCGCTTGAGAACGCCGTGGTCATCGGCGACGGCATCGTCGTCAATCCCGAGGGGCTGCGCTACCCGGACGAGTTCGTCCGCCACAAGGTACTCGATACGATCGGCGATCTGTCGCTGGCGGGCGCGCCGATCCAGGGCCTCTTCCGCTCCCACAAGGGCGGCCACAGGCTGAACGCCAGCGCGCTTGCAGCACTTCTGGCGGAAAGCGGGGCATGGACCCTGCGCACGGCAGCGGAGGAGCGGGAGACCCGCCCGGCCGGCCGCGTGGAGCCCGCAGCGGGCCTGGCGGCAGCGGCTTACGCACCGGAAGTGCGCTAATCGGCGCCGGAAATCTCTCTAATTAGCCACAGGGCGGCCATCATTGCGTGGTGAACGCCCTTGAAACGCGCTCCGCCTCCGTTATGACAATCGGCGCGAATACGGACATGGCTTCCATGGTTGACGGCTCTTCCGCGGCATCACCGCGCGCGCGCAAATTCGCCTGGCTCCTGATTCCGGCGCTGGCTTTCGCCGTCTCCGGCTGTTTGGGGCGCGGCGCGAAGACCGAAGAGGTCGTGCAGGTCGCGCCGCCTGATCTTCTCTACAATGAGGCGCTGGCGCATCTGGAGGCCGGCGAAGCCGGGAAGGCGGCCGAAAAATTCGAGACCATCGACAAGGAGCACCCGTATTCCGATTATGCGCGGCGCTCCACGCTCATGTCGGCCTATATCAACTTCCGCCGCGGCGATTATCCCGAAGCGATCAACAACGCGCAGCGCTTCGTCACGCTGTTTCCCGCCAGTCCCGACGCGGCCTACGCGCAATATCTGATCGGCGAATCCTATTTCCGCCAGATACCGGATGTGACCCGCGATCAGGACCTGTCGCGCAAGGCCATGGAGGCCATGGGCGACGTGGTGCGCAAATATCCCGATTCGGAATACGCCAACGATGCGCGCCGCAAGATCGAAGTGGCGCGTGACCAGCTGGCGGGCAAGGAAATGCAGATCGGACGCTACTATATGGAGCGGCGTGAGTATCTTGCCGGCGTCAATCGTTTCAAGGCTGTGGTTCAGCAATACCAGACCACACGGCACGTGGAGGAGGCGCTGCACCGGCTGACGGAGGCGTATCTGGCGCTCGGCATCGTGCCGGAGGCGCAGACGGCGGCAGCCGTGCTTGGGCACAATTTCCCCGACAGCGACTGGTACAAGGACAGCTACAGTCTGTTGGGCAAGGCCGGCGTTGCGCCCCAGGAGAACCAGGGCTCCTGGATTTCGCGGGCGTTTCGCGCCTGACCGGCCCCGCCGGGCCATGCTGGCGCATCTCACCGTCCAAGACATCGTCCTTATCGAGCGGCTCGGCATCGATTTCGCCGACGGGTTGACGGTGCTGACTGGCGAGACCGGGGCGGGCAAGTCCATCCTTCTAGATGCGCTGTCGCTGGCGCTGGGCGCGCGCGGCGATGCCAGTTTGGTGCGCGCGGGCGCTGAGCGTGGCCAAGTGACCGCTATGTTCGAGCCGCCGACTGACCACCACATCCACGATCTCCTGCAGGAGAACGCGATCGCCGCTGATGGTCCACTGATCCTGAAGCGCGTGCAATCGGCCGATGGCAAGACGCGGGCCTTCATCAACGACCAGCCGTGCAGCGCAACCCTGCTCAAGGCCGTCGGTGCGGCACTGGTGGAGATTCACGGCCAGCATGACGAGCGTGCATTGGTGAGCAGTGAGGAGCATCGGCGTTTGCTTGATGCGTTCGGGTGGCTGGAGCCGGATGCCGCGGAGGTCGCGGCGCGTTACGCCGCTTTGCGGGCGCTTGAAGCGGAAGCCGCAAAGCTGCGCGAGGCGGTGGAAGCGGCGGCACGCGAAGCGGACTATGTCAGCGCATCTGTCGCTGAACTGGAGGCCTTGGCGCCGGAGCCCGGCGAGGAAGAACGGCTCGCGGAGCGGCGGCAGTTCCTGATGCGGGCGGAGAAGATCACCACCGACCTTAACGAGGCCTATGATTTCGTGGGCGGGTCGGCGTCGCCGGTGCCGGAGCTTGTCGGTCTGGCGCGGCGGCTGGAGCGGAAATCGGCGGAGGCGCCGGGCCTTTTGGAGGACACCGTCGCAGCACTTGGCGCAGCGCTCGACCATCTGGAGGAGGTCCGCGGCGGGCTGGAGGCGGCGCTCAGGCAATCGGAGTTCGATCCGCATGAGCTGGAGCGCGCCGAGGAGCGGCTTTTTGCTCTGCGCGCCGCGGCGCGCAAGCACAATGTGGCGGTCGATGATCTGCCGGCGGTGGCGGCGGAGTTCGCCGCCAAGCTCACCGACATCGATCTCGGCGGCGAGCGGCTGAAGGCGCGGGAGGCCGCAGTGGCGGAAGCTCTGGCGTCGTACCGGACCGCAGCACAAACGCTCTCAGAGCGGCGCGCTGTTGCGGCCAAGGCGCTTGAGAAGACGGTCAACGCGGAGCTTCCCGCGCTTAAGCTGGATGCCGCGCGGTTCATGGTGGCGATCGTGCGTGACGCTGACGCGGTCTCGCCGGACGGGTTCGACCGTGTGGTGTTCCAGGTTCGCACCAATCCCGGCACCGAGCCCGGCCCGCTGATGAAGGTGGCGTCGGGTGGTGAGCTGTCGCGATTTCTGTTGGCGCTGAAGGTGGCGCTCGCCGATCGCGGCTCGGCGCCGACGCTGATCTTCGATGAGATCGATACGGGCGCCGGCGGGGCGGTCGCGGAGGCGATCGGGCGGCGGCTGGCGCGGCTGGCTGAGCGCGCTCAGGTGCTCTCCGTCACGCACGCGCCGCAAGTGGCGGCACATGCCGGCCGGCATTTTCTCATCACCAAGGCCAAGACCAAACGCGGCAAGCAAGTCGCCACGGCCGTGACGCCGATCGCGGAGGAGGCGCGGCGCGAGGAGATCGCGCGCATGCTCGCCGGTGAGACGATTTCCGACGAGGCGCGGGCGGCGGCCGAACGGCTGATGGCCGGGTAGGGGTGCCGGATGGCCAAGCGGCGATCGAAAGACAAGGTGAAGGCCGTCGACGACCTGACCGAGAACGAAGCCGTCGCCGAGCTTGCGCGGCTTGCCGAAGAGATCGCCGCGCACGACCAACGCTACTATCAGGAGGACCGGCCGAGCGTTTCCGATGCGGATTATGATGCGCTCCGCCAGAGAAACGCGGCGATCGAAGCGCATTTCCCGCACCTGGTTCGCGCCGACTCCCCGTCGAAGCGCGTTGGTGCCAAGCCTTCCGGCCGCTTCAAGAAAGTGCGCCATGCGGTGCCCATGCTGTCGCTGGGCAACGCCTTCAACGAAGCGAATGTATCGGATTTCGTGGCGCGCGTGCGCCGCTTCCTGAAGCTGCCGGAGGATGAGGGGCTGGCGCTCACCGCTGAGCCGAAGATCGACGGCCTGTCGGCGTCTTTGCGCTACGAATCCGGCGTGCTCGTGCAGGGCGCCACGCGCGGCGACGGCACGGAAGGCGAGGACGTAACGGCCAATCTCCGCACTATCGGCGACATCCCCGAGCGGCTCCCCAAGGGGGTGCCAGACATCGTTGAAGTGCGCGGCGAGGTCTACATGACGCACGCCGATTTTGCAGCGCTCAACGCGCGTGAGGCGGAGCGCAGCGGCCGGACCTTCGTCAATCCGCGCAATACGGCGGCGGGTGCGCTTCGGCAGCTTGATCCGGCGATCACCGCCGAACGGCCGCTGCATTTCTTCGCCTATGCTTGGGGCGAGATGAGCGTCATGCCGGCTGAAACGCAGTTTGAGATGGTGCAGCGCCTTGGCGCGTGGGGTTTTCCGATCGACCCACGCATGCGGCGCTGCATGAGCGTCGAAGAGCTTATTGCCTTCCACAGCGAGACAGAGGAGGCGCGGGCGTCGCTCGGCTATGACATTGACGGCGTCGTCTACAAGGTGGACCGGCTGGATCTGCAGGAGCGGCTTGGAATCGTGTCGCGCGAGCCGCGCTGGGCGGTGGCGCACAAATTCGCCGCGGAGAAAGCGACGACCGTCCTTGAGGCGATTGAGATCCAGGTCGGGCGAACCGGCGCGCTGACGCCGGTCGCCAAGCTCCGCCCGGTGACCGTCGGCGGCGTCGTGGTGCAGAACGCCAGCCTGCACAACGAGGACTACATCAAAGGCATAGGGAATGACGGCGAGCCGATCCGCGACGGCAAGGATGTCCGCGCCGGCGACACGGTGATCGTGCAGCGCGCCGGCGATGTCATTCCGCAGATCGTGGACGTGATCCTCGACAAGCGCCCGCGCGGCGCGAAGCGCTATGTCTTTCCTCAGAAATGCCCCGAATGCGGCAGCGACGCGGTGCGCGAGCACAATCCCAAGACCGGCCGCGAGGATTCCGTCCGTCGCTGCACCGGCGGGCTCATCTGCCCGGCGCAGGCGGTGGAGCGGCTTCGCTACTTTGTCGGGCGCGACACGTTCGACATTGAGGGGCTCGGCGCGAAGCAGGTGGAGGCCTTCTATCGCGACAGCCTGATCAAGCATCCTTCCGACATTTTCCGTCTCAAGGCGGAGATGCTGGAGGGGCGCGAGGGTTACAAGGAGACCTCCATCGGCAATCTGATACGGGCGATCGAGGAGCGGCGGCAGATTGAGCTGAACCGCTTCATCCATGCGCTCGGCATCCGCCATATCGGCGAGATCAATGCGCGACTTCTGGCCCGCCATTTCGGCAGTTTCGAAGCGCTGCGCGCGGCCGCCACAAGAGCGGCCGCCGGCGATGAAGACGCGCTTGCGGAGATCGACGGCATTGATGGCGTCGGCCCGGTGGTGGCGGAGGCTGTGACGCAGTTCTTCGGCGAGGCGCATAACCAGGAGGAGCTCGACCGGCTGCTTGACGAAGTGACGCCGACACCGATGGAGGCGGTCGCCGGCGACTCGCCCGTGGCCGGCAAGACGGTCGTCTTTACCGGCTCGCTTGAGCGCATGACGCGAGACGAGGCCAAGGCCATGGCGGAACGGCTCGGGGCGAAGGTCTCCGGCTCCGTGTCGGCTAAGACCGATCTGGTGGTTGCCGGCCCAGGCGCCGGCTCAAAGCTGAAGAAAGCCGGCGAACTCGGCGTGGAGGTGATCGACGAGGATGCGTGGTTTGAGCGGGTCGGCGGCTGAGCTGGGGGCCCGGGCCGCGGAGGTCACCCGGCAGCACCGCGGATCAGTTACGTCCGCCCTGCACCGTCCGCTTCGGTTGGCTCTGTGGTGCGCCGCTCCAGAGCGTAGAGCAACGCCCCATAGAGAGTGAACTGTATCGCCAGATAGAGCGTCTCAAGTGGGATGTATGTGCTTACCGGATCGAGACTGAACTTCGCAGCATCGCTCATGACGTGAGAACTCCAAAGGTAGACGAACGCCGCGAAGACGAACGTTGCGATGCGTAAGCCATCGCGCCGATGCACAAAGACCGGATAGATGGCGGACAGAAGCGCACCTTGCGTCGCAATGGAGATGAGACCGAGAAGGAAGCCCGGCTGCTCCCGCTGAAAATACCCGAGATCGCGATAAAGGTCTTCGAACAGAACAACGTGCCAGATGACGGCGAAGGCGAAGACGGTGATCAGATAAGCAAGTGTGCGCCAAACGAAGCCAAGCGTCATCGATTTCTCTCCTTGCAGCACCAGTCCTGCAAGGACGCACCGGATGGCCGAAATCCGACAGCGAAATCGTTCGCGCACTGGGTTGCGTGACGCGCATCCATGCTTCAAGCGACGAAATCTCCATATACATGTTTTGCGAGTATTAGAAATATTGAGTATCGATTATGCAACCTATGAGGTGCGCACAGGCTGAATCATCTCCATCATCCCCACACAACTGATAATCTATATTGAAATAAGTTCTCCACTTGACATTGTAGTGAGCCTGCAAATAGCCTCGTTTTTGTCAGCCCGAAAAGAGAGCGGCGGCTTGAGGGCGGCTGTTACTGTATGGAGGGTTGAACATGCTGAAGACGTTCATGCTGGGTGTTGGGGCGCTGGCGCTGACTGTTGCAGCGGCCGAGGCGAAGACCTTCAAGGAATGGGTCACGCCGAACAACAAGAAGTGCTACGTCGTGGAATACATCCAGGCGACCTATCTGGTGAACACGCGCGGCAAGCTGGTCAAACCTGAGCGCTACGTTTGGGAAGGCGAGATCGCCGACGGCAACAAGATCTATCACCGCCGTGTCCCTGCGACCTATCTCCAGACGCGGAAACTTCTTGAGAAGGATCACTACACGCTGAAGCCCTGCTGACGCGGAGACCCGCTGGCAGGACATTCAAGCGCGAACCCGGAAGATGGTGCGGCCCGCTTGCGTTGGTGGCCTGCCGTCGATGGGTTCGCGCGCATGCATCATTGCTTGTGGCATTATTGTTCATGAAGGAGGTCGCGTGCCATGTACTCCAAGTCCGTTTCCTTAGTCGTGCCCGTTCTCCTATCGTTGGTGCTCACCGGGTGCACTGACATGGTGGCGTTGCAGGACAGCTCCGTGACATCAGCGAACCGCACCGGCGTGGAGCAGCACCGTCAGGAAATCTTGGCGCGGCCGTACACCGACAACATCGTCATGCTCAGCCGCAAGGAAGCAATCGGCACCGATGAGGAATGCAGGTTCCGGATGATCGGTTCCGAGACCGGGCCGACGTCCTTGTTCCTTGTGATCGGCCGCGGCGAATCGGAATCGGAGTATTTCGTCGATCGATGCGCGGATATCGATACGGATGAGTTTCTGCCCGAAGGCCTGCTGATGCCGATTCGGTGTGATGGTCGGCGCATCGTGTTGACGGCCGAGGACGGCAGCTTCGTTGTGCGCGGTGGAAGCCGGCAGGTGAACGTGCCGATGTCGAGCGGATAGGGGCGACGGCTTGAGCATGTCGCTGGGGAGAGTCGCAACGCTCGTTGTGGTGCTTGCCGGGCTCTTTGACGCTGCGCATGCGGGGGAGCGCATTGTCCGCGGCAATCTCGGCGTCGTGGACGCCGATCTGCCGCGCCATAGCTGTTACCGCGTCGAATACGTTCCAGCACTCTATCTGGTGAACACGCGCGGCAAGCTCGTGCAGCCGGAACGCTATGTGTGGCGGGGCGATATCGTTGACGGCGCGCGCGTCCATCATGAGCGCATTCCGGCCGTCTATCTTCAGACGCGCGTGCTCCTGGAGCCCGATCACTACACGCTTGTGCGCGTGCCCTGTCAGGGCTGAGGCAGGTGTGCAGCCCGCCGGCGGCTTCAGTCGAGCCTGAAGATCTCTGCGTAGTCGCCGCGCTGGCAGAATTTGATGTGCCCGAGATCCTTGGAGATGATGATCTCGCATTCATCGCTGGCGACGGGACTGGCATCCCAGTTCGGTCGATCCCCGGAAGATGGTGGCCGCGTGGCGCATGCCGCGAGCAGCATGGCGACGGCGGCGATGATGGCGAGCCGCATGTTCCCCCCAGCCCTTTAACGCCTCGTTAACCATAACCGGAGATAGAATTTTGTGAAGCCATACATCAAATGCTTGTGGAAGGAGGGCAGGGGTGCGTTTTCTGTACAACGCAATCTGCGCCTTCGGCCTGGCATCTTTGGCGGGATGCACGGAAACCACGCATGTTGCGGAATCCGGTGATAGCCCCGCTCTGACCAGCTCACGTCCGGCCTACGGCTTGCGGCTTGATGGCGAAGGCTCCTCCGTCACCGACGTCTCGGTCTTCACCCGTCGGGGCAATCGGGAACGCGACGTTCTGGTGGACCGCTGCCGGCATGCAGATGTGGACACGGGATCGCCGGAAGGCCTCCTTCTTCCTGTGAATTGCGACGGGCGGCGGCTGGTGCTCGTGGAGGAGGACGGGGCGCTCGTCATGCAGGGCGCGCAAAACGCCCGCCGTATTCCGTTGCCGGCTTCGACCGGAAACTAGACCTGTTGCCGCGCGTCGATCATCTGGGTTCAGCCCGCCAGCACCAAAATCTGGAATGCCAGCATGGCCGTGAACGCCAGCGTGACGGCGGTTGCAATGTGTGATGCCGGGGCTTTGTCCAAAGCGTCGGGAATGAGCTCGGCAAAGACCATCCAGATCATGGCGCCCGCGGCAATACCGAGGCCGACGGGAAGAAATGGCTCGAAGGTCTGCACGAACAGAAACGCCGGCACGGCCATCAATGGCTGCGGCAGGCTGGTGAAGATGCTCCATGCGCCGGCCTTCCAGACGGGTGTGCCCCTCGGCACCAGCACTAAGGATATGGCCAGGCCCTCCGGCACGTTATGCAGCGCTATCGCGGTGGTGATGAAGATGCCGAGCGCCTCCGTGCCGCCGAACGAGACGCCGACCCCCACGCCCTCCGCAAAGGAGTGGGCGGTCATGATCCCCAGAATCAGTAGAGCCTTCTGAGCGTCCGCGCCGCTCAGTTCGGCGATCTTGAAGCCGCTATCGTTGGTCACCAGGCGCTTTGCGAGGACGATTGCCGCCAAGCCGATGAACACGCCCAAAACGACGCGTCCTTCGCTGAGCGCTGCCCCTTCGGCGATCAAGCTGTGCGTGGCGGCGAGCATCAGCCCGGCGGCCATGGCGTTGGCGTAGCCGAGCCAGGCTCGGCCGACCTGCCGCACGAACAGGAAGGGCAGCGCCCCCAACCCGGTCATGAGGGCGGTGACAACGCCGGCGACGAGAACCATCCAGATGCTTATGTCCATCGCCGGCCTTTCTGTCGCTGCCCGCCGGTCTCACACGGGTTCCTTATAATCCTTCTAAAGTAATCGTTGCCGTCGGTCAGCCTGCTTGTGACGACATGCGTGGGGAGAACTCACGCTAATGACGGACGCTGAGCGATTTGTGCCGAGTAAGGTGACGGTTTGCGTCTTCACCGCCATTGTTCGATTCGTTCAGCGGAATGAACGCGACAGCCCAACGCCGCCTCAATAAGTTCCCCGCCATGCAGGATCGCATTGCTTCCACGGAGCCTGGGCGCGCCTGGCGCCAGGACGTCACGCAGGGCTTGCTGGATATTTGGCCGATCGTCGTGGCGACCATTCCGTTCGGAATGGTCTTTGGCACCGTTGCGTCTGCGCAGGGGCTGTCATTCACCGACAGCGTGCTCATGAGCGCGCTGATGTTTGCCGGCCTGGCGCAGTTCACTGCCCTTGAGCTTTGGGTTCATCCGTTGCCTTTCGTGGCGATCGTGCTGTCGGTGCTGGCGGTCAATCTGCGTCTGGTGCTCTACGGCGCGGCGATGGGGCGGCGGATCGGCCACTGGTCGGCGCCCGCCCGCTATGCGGGGATCAGCGTGATCACCGATCCGACGATCGCGCTCGTGGAACTGAGAGGCGGGCAGCGCCTGAGCGGCGCCTATTACGCGGCGGTGGCGCTGCCGATCTATCTCAATTGGGTCGTCATGACGGGCATCGGCTATTTCGTCGGCAGCCTGATCGATGATCCGCAGGCGATCGGGCTCGATTTCGTGGTGCTTGCCTATTTCGTGCACGTGCTTCTGGCGTTTCGCGGGCGGCCGGGCGCGATATGGGTCATTCTGGCGAGCGCTGCGGCATCCGTCGCCACCTATTTGGCGGTCGGGTCGCCTTGGCATTTCGCCAGTGGCGCGGCCGCGGGCATTGCGATTGCCGCGGCAACAGCCAAGCCGGACGGAGCGACGTCATGAACGCCGACACCATGAACATGGTCCTGATCGTGCTGCTCGGCGTGGTCACCTATGGCCTGCGCGTCAGCGGCTATCTCGTGCTGGCGCGCATCTCGCGGCTGAACCTGCGGGTGGAAGCGGCGCTCGATGCCGTGCCGGTAGCCGTCATCACCGCATTGGTTGCGCCGGTGGCGCTGGTGACCGGTGCGGCGGAATCGATTGCCGCTATGGTGACCGTCGTCGCGGCGTTTAAGCTGCCGATCCTGCCGACGCTCGTTGTCGCAGCGGTCGCGGTTACGGTTCTTCGCGCAGTGGGGCTTTAGGCGCAGCCCAGCCTCCCTTGGGGGTAAGGGGCCGCAGCCGAGTAGCCCGGATGGAGCGCAGCGCAATCCGGGAGACGGACCGGCAATGATCAACCTCTCGTCTGTCATCCCGGTTCGGCCGTCAGGCCGAGACCGGGACCCATGAACACAGACGGTGCGGGAGCACAACGCCGAGTACCTATCCTGTTGCCCCGGTGATTATGGGTCCCGGCCCTCACGACGTTCGGCCGGGATGACAAACGAGGGGGTGTGCGAGTGAGCCCCGCATTACGCTCACGCTTCATGCGAGCTACGGTATGGCGGCTTCGCAGCTCGCGACGAATGTGCGCAGCAATTCAAGCGCGGGCACCGCAGGGCGCTGCTGCGGGAGCGATCGTCGCCGGTGCTTGCGGCGCAGTGCGGCGCGTGACCGGTGGCCTTTCCATTTGCGCCACCAATCCGGATGCGGCCTCATCGATCCGGTCCGGCTCGATTCCGATGTCGCGCAAGAGGGCGGGCGGCAGGCTTTTCAGGTCGCGGGCCGTCTGTCTGCGGCGGCGCGCTCTGGTGAAAATGGTGAAGATGCTCATCCTGTTCTCCATGAACCTTACTCATCCTTGCGGGATGGCTGTATGTCGTGTAATCCCTCTTTCGCAGGGACGAGGGCCGTGGTCCAACGCATAGGATGCAAGTCAGCATGAATGAGGTTCATGCTTGATGGCTGATGACAAACTCTCCGCCTTGCCGCCGCTGCACGCGCTGAGGAGCTTTCATGCTGCCGCCCGGTTCGGCCGGTTTCGCGAAGCGGCGGCAGCACTTGGCCTGTCGGAATCGGCGGTCAGCCATCAGGTGCGGAAGCTGGAGGATTATCTCGGCGTGCCGCTGTTTGAGCGGGGCGGCAACGCCGTTTGCCTGACGTTGGCCGGGCAGGCTTATTTTGAAGAGATCGATCCGGCGTTGTCGCGCATCAGGCGGGCAACGGAGGCGGTGTCCGGTCCGTGCTGTCGTGTGTCGCTGACGCTCACAAACTCGCTGGCCACGCTGTGGCTGATCCCGCGGCTGGCGCAGCTGGAGGCGGCGCTGCCGGAGCTGAACCTGCAGATGACGCCGTCACCGCGCGTTCTGGATCTGCGCCGTGAGCAGATCGATCTGGCGATCCGCTACGGCAAAGGCCATTGGCCGGGCACCATTGCGCATCATCTTTTTGACGAGCAGGCCTTCCCGGTCTGCCGCCCGGGCTTTCTTGGCGAGGACGTCGAACTGCCGGCCGCGCTTGAGGGGCGGCGGATCATCGTCGGCGTCGGCTACCGGGAGGAATGGCGCGAATGGGCCGAGGCGCATGGCGTTCTGCCGCCGTCGCTGGAGGGTGCATTGGGGCTGGACAGCAGCGAGCAGATCTTGGCGGCGTCCGCCGAGGGTTTGGGGATCGCCATTGGCCGGCGGCCTCTGGTTGATTCCTGGCTTGAGGACGGGCGGCTGGTGGCGCCGTTCGGCAGCGCCGATGAAAGCGGCTGCGCCTATTATCTGGTCTACCCCGCCGATGAAGAGCTTAGCGTGCCGGCGCGCCGCGTCGCGCGCTGGCTCGTGGCCATCAGCAAAGGCGAGGCGGAGGCGGAGCGGCTTTTCCCTCAGCCGGCGATCGGGCGACAGGCGGCTGCCAGCCAGGCGCGGTCGTCTGAGCTTAAGGTCGGCCAACCGCCGAGCACGCCGTAGACGCGCATGTGATAGCAATCGAGCCAGGCGATCTCCGCCGCGCTCATCAGCCGGGGCTCAATCAGCCGCCGGTCGATCGGCGCCAAGGTGATCGTCTCAAAAGCGTGCATCGGCCGGTCGCCGCCGGGCACCGGCTCCGGCTCGCGCACGACGACGAGATTCTCGATCCGGATGCCGAAATCATTGGCGGCGTAGAAGCCCGGCTCGTTGGAGATGATCATGCCGGGGCTCAGCGGCACATGGCCGGTCTTTGAGATGCGCTGCGGGCCCTCGTGCACGCCGAGATAGGAGCCGACGCCGTGGCCGGTGCCGTGGTCGAAATCAAGGCCCGACTGCCATAGAGCATTCCGCGCCAAGGCGTCGAGCTGCGCGCCGGTGGTGCCCTTGGGGAAGCGCGCCAGGGAAATCGCGATGTGGCCTCTCAGCACGCGCGTGAAGCGATCGCGATAAAGGTCGCGTCGCGCCGGCGGCGCGTCACCGATGAGAATGGTGCGTGTGATGTCGGTCGTGCCGTCGCGATATTGGCCCCCGGAATCAACGAGATAGAGGTCGCCGTCGGCCAATATGCGGTTGGTCCGCTCCGTCACCCGGTAATGATTGATGGCAGCGTTGGGGCCGGTTGAGGAGATGGTCTCAAAGGAGATGTCGTTAAGCGCCATGCCGCCTTCGGCCGCCGTCTCAACGCGGAGCGCCTCCAAACGCTTCGCGGCGTCGATCTCAGACAGCGCGCCCGGCGCGCTCTTCTCAACAAAGCGCAGAAAACGCGCCATGGCGACGCCGTCGCGGATATGTGCAGCCCGCGTTCCAGCCAGCTCGGCGGCGCATTTCCTCGCCCTGGGTAGCGCCACCGGATCGCTCCCTTCAACGATCGTGCCGCCGGCCTCCTCAACGCGTTGCGCCACGGCTTCCGCCGAGCCGGTGCGATCGTAGAGAACGCGAAGGCCGGCCTCGCCCAGCGCGTCCAGCCGTGCTGCGAAGTCGCGTGTCTCGTGCACATCGGCGGTGCGCTCCAGCGTGTCGCGGATGGCGTTGGAAAGTTTGCGGCCGTCGATGAAGAGTTCTGGTCGGCCCTCGGCTCGGGCGACGGCGAAGGAGAGGGGGAGCGGCGTGTGCGGCACGTCGGCGCCGCGGATGTTGAAAAGCCAAGCCACGGAGGCGGGATCGGTGAGGATCGCTGCGTCTGCGCGCTTCTCGGCGATGGCGCGGCCGACCTGCTCCAGCTTGTCGGTTGTCGAGCGGCCTGCCAGCGCCTCCGGCTGCTCGCTCACCTGCGCCAACGGCGGTTCGGGCCGATCGCTCCAGATCGCGTCGACCGGATTTGAAGCGACCGGCGCAAATTCCGCTTCCGCCATCTCCAGCGCATCGGCGATGCGGCGGACTTCAGCACGCGTCATCAGCCAGGGATCGTAGCCGATCTGCTGGCCGGGCGTTGCGTTAACCTTCAGCCAATCCGCGACGGAGGTTTCCATCACCGCGACGGGCTTGAAGATCGCGACATCCACTTGTTCACGGACCTGAAGCGTGTAGCGGCCATCGACGAAGATCGCGGCCTTGCCGGCCAGCACGACCGCCGTTCCGGCAGAGCCCGTGAATCCGGTCAGCCAAGCGAGGCGTTCGGCGGATTTCGGAACTGACTCGCCCTGGTGCTCGTCGGCGCGCGGCACGACGAACCCGTCGAGCGCGCGCGCCTTCAACTCGGCGCGAAGGGCTGCGGCGCGCTCCGCACCTTTTGCGGGGTCCGCCTTTTCCTCAAAACTTTGGAACATGGCGCTGCTCCTTACCATCAAGCAGGACAGGCCGCGAGTGGGCAGCGCATTGAGCGCCGCATCTTGTGCGTTGCAGCAAGCGCTTGGCTGCCATGCATTTTCTCACCTAACGGCGCGCCGACGCGCCGACTATCTGAGGGGCAAGGATTGAAATCAGGAGAGCCGATATGGCTACGGTGACCGTTGACAGCTTGCACGCGGAGAAGGAACCGCGGCGCGGGTTCCTGGCGCGGGTCTATGAGCACTGGACCAGGACGCAAATGGTTCGCGCACGCGCCATCGCCAAACCCTACCTGCTCGACATGAGCGATGCCGATCTAAAGGAGATCGGCTATACGCGCGACGAAGTCAGCGACTGGCCGTCCGGCCCGCGCTGGCTCTGATCTCCTCTCAGACGCGCGCGCGCTTCAGCACGAGCACGGACCAGCCGTTCAGCGTGTGCGCTTTGACGAGCGCGACGCGCTGCCCGGCATAAGCGGCGACAACGCGGGCGCGCTGGCCCGGCAGCAATCCGGACAGGACCAGCACGCCGTCTTGCGCCAAGAGCGGCGCGATAGCGGGCGCCATGCGGCAAAGCGGCTCGGCCAGGATGTTCGCCACGATCAAATCATAGGGCGCGCGGCGGCGGATTTCGGCGTGGCCGGGCCCTTTCGCTTGAACAAGGCGAATTCTATTCGCCACCCCGTTCAACAATGCGTTGCCGCGCGCCACGCGGACGGCGACCGGATCAATATCGGTCGCCACAACGGGCGCGCGGTTCGCCTTAGCAAGCGCGATCGCCAGCACGCCCGAGCCGGTGCCGATATCGAGCGGATTGGCGAAGCGTCGCGTGCCGATCAGCCCGTCGATAATGGAAAGGCAGCCCGCGGTCGTGGCGTGGTGGCCGGTGCCGAAGGCCTCGCCCGCATCGACTTCGATCAAGATGCGCCCGGCGGGGACCGCGTCACGGTCGTGGCTGCCGTGCACCAGAAAGCGGCCCGCTGAAACGGGCGCAAGCACGCGCTGGCTTGCCGCGACCCAGTCGGTGTCGGGCAGCACCTCCACGCGAAGTGGCGCGGCAAAGCCGTCCATGCCCAGACCGTCGGTGAGCATGGCAGCGACGGAATCTGTGTCGTCGCCGTCGACATAGGCTTCGACCGCCCAAGTCTGCGCGTCGGCTTCGCTGAGCGAGACGGCGACGCCGGATTCGGCGTGGTCGCGCTCCAGAAATTCCGCGATGCGCCGTGCTTCCGGGTAGGCGGCGGTGAAGGTGGCTTTGACGGTCATCTGAGACGGGACTATGCCGGCGTAACGGTTGCATCAAGGGCTGTACGCGACGATGTCCAAGCGCATCGCCATCATTGAGGGGCATCCCGATCAGGCGCCGGAGCGCTTCTGCCGCGCGCTGGCCAGCGCCTATGAGCGCGGCGCACGCGCCGGCGGGCACGAGGTGCGGCGCATCGATGTCGCGGCTTTGTCCTTCCAGCTGCTGCGCTCGCAGGAGGAGTGGCACGCGCCGCTCGCCTTTCCCGATATTGAGCGCGCGCAGCAGGACATCGCCTGGGCGGAGCACCTAATCATCATCTATCCGCTATGGCTCGGCGGCATGCCGGCGCTTCTCAAGGGGTTCCTGGAGCAGGTGATGCGGCCGGGCTTTGCGGTGTACCCGGAGGAGGAGACCGGCGGCTGGCGTGAGCCGAAGCTTGCCGGCCGCTCGGCGCGCATCGTCGTGACCATGGGCATGCCGGCCTTCTTCTATCGCTGGTTCTTCGGCGCCCACAGCCTGAAGAGCCTGGAGCGCAACATCCTCAAATTCGTCGGCATCAAGCCGATCCGCGAGACGCTGATCGGCATGGTCGCAGCGAAAGACGATGCTAAGCGCAAGGCGGCGCTGGCGAAGCTCGAGGCGCTGGGGCGGGCGGGGGCGTGACAATGATCACGCCGCCTCCACAAAACTGTCCACGACCTTCTTCTGCCCGGCCTTGTCGAAATCCACCGTTAGCTTGTTGCCGTCCACGGCAGCGACGGTGCCTGGGCCGAACTTCAGGTGAAAGACACGGTCGCCGGTGGCGAACTTCTCGTCGCCGCCGATGACGCTGCGTGCCACCAGCTCGCCCTCGATGGTGAGGGGTTCGCGCTCCACGCGGCTTCGCGGGTCGTGTGCGCCGCGGCTGGCCTGCGCGCGTTGCCAGCCCGGCGTGCGATAGGCGGAGTTGAACGGCTCCATGTCGTCGAAGCGCGAGCCGTAGCCGCCCATCCCACTTATGCCGTAGCCGCCGTAGCTTGCCGGCTCCGACACCTCCACATGGTCCTCCGGCAGTTCGTCGAGGAAGCGCGACGGTACGGTCGATTGCCACAGGCCGCGCATGCGGCGGTTGGAGACGAACCAGACCTTCGCGGCCTTGCGCGCGCGCGTCAGCCCGACATAGGCGAGGCGGCGCTCCTCCTCCAATCCGGCGCGGCCGTTCTCGTCGATCGTGCGCTGTGAGGGGAACAACCCTTCCTCCCAGCCGGGCAGGTAGACAATGTCGAACTCCAGCCCTTTGGCGGAGTGCAGCGTCATGATGGAGACAGCGTCCTGAGCCGCATCGCCCTCGGCGTCCATCACCAGCGAGACATGCTCCAGGAACCCGGCGAGCGATTCGTACTCGCCCATATTGTTGATGAGCTCCTTGAGGTTCTCCAACCGCCCCGGCGCCTCGGCCCTGCGGTCCATCTGCCACATCTCCGTGTAGCCGGATTCCTCAAGGATGGTCTCGGCGAGGTCGATGTGGCTCATGGTGTCGACCAGGCCCGACCAGCGCGCAAAATTGTTCATGAGCGTGGAGAGCGCGTGCCGCTGTGTGGCTTTCAGCTCCTCCGTCGAAAGGAGCTCGTTCACCGCCGCCATGAGCGGGACGGAGCGGGCGCGTGCATGGCTGTGAATGAGCTTGATTGTGGTCGTGCCGAGGCCGCGTCTGGGCGTGTTGACGATGCGCTCAAAGGCGAGATCGTCGGCCGGGTTTACGGTGGCGCGCAGATAGGCGAGCGCGTCTCGGATTTCCATACGCTCATAGAAGCGCGGGCCGCCGATCACGCGATAGTTCAGGCCCAGCGTCACGAAGCGTTCCTCGAATTCGCGCATCTGGGATGAGGCGCGCACCAGGATCGCCATGTCGTTCAGCGCATGGCCCTGGCGCTGAAGCTGTTCGATGTCGTCGCCGATTGCGCGCGCTTCTTCTGAGGAATCCCAGCCCGACGTGACGGCGACCTTTTCGCCCATCTCTGCGGTGTCGGTGAAGAGCGTCTTGCCGAGGCGGCCTTCATTATGGGCGATCAGGCCCGAGGCGGCAGCGAGGATGTGGCCGGTGGAGCGGTAATTGCGCTCCAGGCGGATGACGGTCGCGCCAGGGAAGTCGCGCTCAAAGCGCAGGATGTTGTCGACCTCCGCACCGCGCCAGCCATAGATGGACTGGTCGTCGTCGCCGACGCAGCAGACATTCGGATTGCCCTGCGCCAGGAGCCTGAGCCACAGATATTGGGCGACGTTGGTGTCCTGATATTCATCGACCAGCATGTAGCGGAAGCGTTTTTGAAAGTCGGCGAGTACTTCCGGCTCACCACGGAAGATGTTGAGGCACTCAATCAACAGGTCGCCGAAATCGGCGGCATTCAGCACTTTCAGGCGTTGCTGGTATTCGGTGTAGAGTTCCCGGCCCTTGCCGTTGGCGTATGAGTAGGCCTCGCCGTCCGGCACCTTGTCCGGCGTCAGGCCGCGGTTCTTCCAGCCGTCGATGGCCGCTGCGAGCTGGCGTGCCGGCCAGCGCTTCTCGTCGACATTGTTAGCCGCGACGATCTGCTTCAAGAGGCGGATCTGGTCGTCGGTGTCGAGGATGGTGAAATCGGAGCGAAGGCCAACCATCTCCGCATGCCGGCGCAAAATCTTCACGCCGATGGAATGGAACGTGCCGAGCCACGGCATGCCTTCCGCGCGGCCTTCGCCAATCATCGCGGCGACGCGGCTCTTCATCTCGCGCGCCGCCTTGTTGGTGAAGGTGACGGCGAGAATTTGTGACGGCCAGGCGCGGCCGGTCGCGAGGATGTGGGCGATGCGTGCTGTCAGTACCCGTGTCTTGCCGGTGCCTGCGCCGGCAAGCACCAGGAGCGGGCCGTCGGTGTGCTCGATCGCCTGGCGCTGTTCCGGATTGAGATCGGCGAGCCAGGGCTCGCCGCCGTCGGGCCCCATGGCGCGCGCGGCAATGCCGCCCGGGCGGGGGGCGGGCGGTGCGGTTGACTCCGGTTCGTTTACGGATTCGCTCATCGTGTCTCGATTCGTGCCGCTAATGGAACAATAGGACAACATTCGGCCCGACACGAGTGCGCCGTGCGCTCAGTCCGCCGCGCCGCCCGGCAGATCCGCCATCCACAGCGCGCCATCGTCACGATGTTCGGGGACATAGCCGCGCCCGGGCGGGATCGTCTCCAACTGAATGCCGGTCTCGTCGGCGAGATAATCATAGCCGATCTGCTGGTGAGCGCTTTTCGGGTCAAGGTGCTTGTAGAGGTCTCGGCGTGCGTGGCGCCGCTCCGGCGCGATCATCTTCAGATGGTAGACGTTCAGGCCGGAGGACCGTGTCTTGTGCTTCGGCTTGATCGGGTAGCAGGGCCCGTGCACCGGCATGTCGGAGAACACCTGTCCCTCGCGCAGGCGGAACATTGACCCGCGCTTCTTCCGGCCCCAGACGCCGTCCACGCGGTAGGCGTCGGGCGTATACATCTCGCGGATGTTGAAAGCCCATACGACCCGGCCGCGCGCGCGTGTCAGCTTGTCGAAGCGGGCGGCGGCGGCCTCTTCAAAGCGCTCGTCGGGATCCACAAACAAAACCCATTCCGCGTGCACCTCGCGGGCCCGCGCCATGAGCACGCGGCGCCTTTCCGTCTCGCTTGTGAACACACCATCGCCCGCGCGGTCGTCGAAGGCGATCCAGCCGTCGACCAGCGGTGCGATGTTCTGCAGGAGATCGGGAACGAGATGCGCGTCAAAGCGGTAGGAAAAGAGTGCCACAACGCGAGGCTTGTCGCTCGTTAAGAAGAGGCGTCGGCGGCGCGGCTTTGGATTGATGCTTTCACTCAGCACGGCGATTGTCGTCGGAAGCGGACCATTAGTGCAGGGATGCCAACGGATCGCGGGACGCTCTTGCACGATCCGATTCGACACCATGGCTTCTGGCCATCCCATAGACGTAGGCAACAACACAGACGGCAATGAGCGGCCGCAGGCAGAAAGCGACCCGGCGTTCCTTTCCCCGCGTGACCCTTTGTGTGGTGCGGACGCTATCAACAAAGCGTCGCAAGGCATACCGCACGTGACGTTTGAGCCGCGTTTGACCCAATGCCGCGCGGGCGGCGGCTGTTCTTGCGCCGCGCGCATATTGATCGGCGATCATCGCGGTGAACGTGGCCGGGGACCGGTGAACGGTGAGGACCTCCGGGGCCCAAACCGGCTTGTGGCCGGGGGCAAGACGCGCGGCAAACTCAGTGTCTTCACTTGTGCGTAGGTCTTCAAGAAAAGATCCGTACCGGCGAAACAGGTCCCGCGCATAAGACAGGCCATAACAGCGCGCGATGTCGGGGGGCGCCTCGGGCAGGCGCCGCGCGAAGAGGGAGAGGTGGCTTGCGGTGGCGAAGACGTTGCGGGGTCGATCGTTGACCAGCGCGCTGGCAACGGTGGCGGCGCCACGTTTGTGGCGCGCGATGCGGTTTTCGGCCCATCCGGCCAGCGCCAGGCAGTCGGAAGCAAGAAAGGCGACATAGGGCGCGGTGGTTTCTGCGACGCCGACATTGCGCGCTGCGCCCGGCCATAGAAGCTCGTCGTGAGTCACGATGCGGATTTGCTCGCCAAACGCGCTGAGCTGCTCTGCCGGGCGGCCGCCGCCGGAATTGACGACAACGATCTCCAGCGGAACGGATTGCTCCACCAGAGACCTTACGGCTTGTTCCAACTCGGGGGGAGCGCCAACGGCGATTACGACGACGGCAAGTTCTGCCGGCGGCGGCTCAGCGTGCGAAAGAACCACGGCAAAAATCCCGCTCCGTATAGCCGCCGATGGAGGCGATGGACGAGTTGATATCGGGCGCGCACGACCTCAGCTGTTGAGCGCTCCCTTTCCAGGTAGCCTCTCTCTTCGCTGAGGGCCAGAGCGCGGCTCAGATTTGAGGCGGCGGGCATCGCAATGAGCCGCTCCAGGAACAGATCGAGTCTGAACGAAGCGAGCCGATCCTCCTCCAGCGAGGCGACGAAAGCCGCGGCCTTGCCGTGAAGCGCGAGGATGTCGTCCGCGATCTCATTGGGCGTGCGTCGGGTTCCGCAGCAACGGCCGGAGAAATTGTGTGCGGCGGCGACGTCGAAGTTCTCGGCATCTAGATAGCCCGGGCCGCCGAAGCCGTTATAGACGTAGACCGGCACGCGGCCGGCCAGTGCGTATTGCACGGTCTTGCCGATCGTGACGACGACGTCGGCTTCTTCGATATCGCGGGGCGAGACACGCGTGTGCGGGCCGTCGCCGCCGATATGCTTGACGTTCGCCCGGCGTCTCAGAAGTGCGATCGCGCCGCGGAGCTCGTCGGACAGGTCCTTGGCGACGACCAAGATCTGCTTCGGCGGTCCAGCGCGGGTGCGGCTTAAGTTGTGGAACGCTGCCGGGGCGGCATTGTGGAAGACCTGGATACGGCCCGGCGGCACAGCCAGCTCACGAAGCCGGCCCGCTGTCTCCACGGAATTGGCAAGCACAATGTCGGCTAAGAGGTCCTCGTGGCGTGTCACGATGGTCTCAAAATGCGTAAATGGCGAAAGGTGCGCGAAGGCGAACAGCGTCCGCTCGCGTGCGCTCCGCTCCGTCTCGTATCGGAGAAGGGGTGCCGTCAGATGCTGAATCCAGACCAGATCGAAGTCAAAGGCGTTGATGCCTGAGAGGTTCGTTGTCCAGTCGATGTGCGCACGCCTGAGGTCGTCGGTCAGCGGTCGGCCGACAGCGTTCGCTGCGATAAGGCACTCCCATCCGCGTGCGCGGAGCGCCTCGGCTGCTTCCAGGATCACCAGTTCCGAACCGGCATATTCCTGGAGGCGCTCCGTTGTGAAAAGAGCACGCATCCGGTTGCAGCCCTTGCTGATAGGCGCGTTCTTCTGCGCATTTTCTGCTGTTCGACCGTTGGCCAATACCAACATCACGGAGCGTCGAAGGACAAGGATTGTCTGTCTATGTGTGATATGGATTCTATCTTGGGTTGTGACAAGGAGACAGACTTGGAACCTCAAGTCGAGAAGCTGACGCTTGAGCGGGAAGGCGACATCCCCAACAGCGCGCTGCCGTTGATGCTCTACCGACAGGCGCTGTTATCGGCGCAGCAGGACCCGTTGGCCTGTCAGACGCTGTTCCGCGGCAATGGCTGGGGTGGCAATTGGGTGAACGGCGTCTTCGATTATTGGCACTACCATGTCACCGGCCACGAGGTTCTCGGCTGCGTGGCGGGCGAGGCTGATATCGGCTTCGGCGGAGACCACGGGGCGGCGGTGACATTCTCCGCCGGCGATGTCGTGGTGATCCCCGCCGGGGTGGGCCACAAGCGGCTGAGCGCCGGGCGCGGCGGCTTCACCGTTATCGGCGGCTATCCGCCCGGCCAAAGCGGCGCCATCGTCAGCGCCGGTGGCATGTCCGTGTCGGAGGCAGCGCAACGGATCGCGACATTGGCGCTACCGGATAGCGATCCGGCCTTCGGCGCGGACGGCCCGCTTGTTGCGGCGTGGGGTGCGGGATAGCTGGTGTCGCGTTCTTCTTCGTCGTCATTGCCGGGCTTGACCGGCAATCCATACCGTCAGCGTTTCGCCGAGCTGAGCGGCTCAGGGATCGATGCCCGGATCAAGTCCGGGCATGACGACAAAAAGAGGATCACCTCAATGCATAATCTCGTCTTCAGTGTTATGCCGCTCGCTAACGATGCGCCTCTGCCGAGCGGTCGACCAAGCCCTGATTGAAGACACGGAGCGCGGCGAGCTGAGTAGCCGTGCCGATTGCGACATTGGTGTCGGTCGGCTCCACTACCGGCAGCTGGTCGGCGCCGCTTTCGTCGAAGCGGCGAAGCGCGATCTCCAGCGTATCGTCAGTGCGCAGGACCACGGCGCCTGGCTCAACGGCCTCCTCCGTCTCTGTGTGGTCGAAGAAGTGCGCCACGCGAATGGTGCGCAGAAGCGTGCGGTGCGGGCCGCCGGTCAGGCCGAGGCCACGGCGCTCCAATTGCCAGGCAAAGAACGAGCGGCCGGTGAGCGCGACGTTCAGGCCCGTGGCAATGGAGACGGTGAAGAGCAGCGCCATGGTCAGCGCGTAGCCGCCGGTCAGCTCGAACACGATGATGGTGGTGGAGATGGGCGCGCCAAGCACCGCCCCGGCCACGGCGCCCATGCCGAGGATCGCGTAGAGCCCGACGCTGGAGGAGAGGTCGGGCAACAATCCCGTGGCGACGATCCCGAAGGCGCCGCCGGTCAGCGCGCCGAGATAAAGCGTGGGGGAAAACACACCGCCGCCGAAGCGTGAGGCAAGCGTGATTGCGGTGGCGACGATCTTGGCGGCGATAAGGGCAACGAGAAGTGCAAGCGGCAGCGCGCCTTTCAGCGCCAGGTCGGTGGTCTCGTAGCCAACGCCCAGAACATCGGGGAAGGCGAGGGCGATGGCGCCCACGGCAAGGCCGCCGATCGCCGGCCTCAGCCACAGCGGGAGTGTGACGCGGCGCGCCAGATCGTCCCCGGCCATCAGCGCGAACTGGAAGAGCACGGCGACGGCTGCGCAGATCACGCCAAGCAGCGCAAAGGCCGGCACCTCCCAATAGGAGACGATGTGATAGTCGGGGATCACGAAAGCGGCCGCCTCGCCGAACCAAAGGCGGGAGAGGATTCCGCCCGCCACGGCCGCGATGACCACCGGCACGAAAGCCGATAGCGCGTAATGGCCGAGGATCACCTCATGGGCGAAGAGCACGCCGGCCACCGGCGCGTTGAACGAGGCGGAGACGGCACTCGCCACGCCGCAGGCGAGGAGCGTGCGCTCCGGCGCGCCGGCGAGGCGCAAGAGCCGCGCGGCGGCGACGGCAATGGTGCCGCCGAGATGCACGACCGGGCCCTCGCGGCCGGCGCTGGCGCCACTTCCCAGCGAAATCGTCGATACGACGGCGCTCCAAAGTCCCTCCTTGGCGTCGATGCGCTGGGGCCCGAGCTCGCGCGCCTCAATGACATCGGCGATGGCGAACGGCCGGCCGCCGCGGATGAAAAAAGTCAGGATCAGCCCGACAATGAGGCCGCCGGCCGCAGGCGCGAGCAGGACGAAAGGCCAGGGCGTGTCCCGGGCGAGGCTCGCCACGCGCTCCGATGTGCTGCCGAGCCACGGGAGCTGAACGAGGCCGATCCCCAGGCGGAACAGGATGGCGCCGACGCCGACCGCGATTCCCGTGAGCAGCGCGGCCAGCCATAGAAGCGGCTGACGCGACGCAAGGAAGGCCGCGAGATTGGGTGCGATCACGCGGCTGATTGCGGCGAAGGGGCGCTGAATCGGGTCAAGCATCGGCCCCAGCTTAAACCTCGTTCGGCCGCATCAAACGAATATGTTGATCTCAGGGGTGGCGCTCCACATCGGTTTGACTGCATCTTGTTGGTTTTAAAGTCGAAGGCAGGAACGAGCCGGACTATGGCTTTGAGCCAAGTGGACATGCGTGACGAGAACGGCGTCGCGCTTGCGGTCTCTGTCCTCAAGCAGCGGTTCGGCGAGCGGCTGAGCCAGTCGGCGTCCCTTCGCGAACAGCACGGCCATACGACGACGTGGCTGTCCAATCAGCCGCCCGATGCGGTGGTCTTTGCCGAAAGCACCGAGGAGGTGAGCGAGATTGTGCGCGTCTGTGCAGAGCACCGCGCGCCGATTATCGCGTTTGGCACCGGGACGTCGCTTGAAGGGCACCTCAATGCACCTTACGGTGGCGTCTCGGTGGACCTGTCACGCATGAACCGGATCGTCGCGGTTCATGCGGAGGATCTTGACTGCGTTGTGGAACCGGGAGTCACGCGCAAGCAATTGAACGCCTATCTGCACGATCAGGGCTTGTTCTTTCCTATCGATCCGGGTGCGGATGCGAGCCTTGGCGGCATGGCGGCGACGCGGGCCTCTGGCACGAACGCGGTGCGCTACGGCACCATGAAGGACAACGTGCTCAACGTGACGGCAATCATGCCGGACGGGGCGATCGTCAAAACGGCGAAGCGGGCGAAGAAGACGGCGGCCGGCTATGACCTGACGCGGCTACTGGTTGGCTCTGAGGGCACGCTCGGCATCATCACGGAACTGACGCTGCGGCTGCAGGGTATCCCGCAAGCGATGTCGGCAGCCGTTTGCAGCTTTCCCGACATTGAAGCGGCCTGCCGTGCTGTTATCGCAACGATCCAATATGGCATTCCCGTCGCACGAATTGAGCTTGCCGACGAACTGCAGATACGGGCCTGCAATGCGTATTCCGGCCTCCGTCTTGCCGAATCGCCGGCGCTCTTTCTGGAGTTTCACGGAACGCCGGCGAGCGTGGAGGAGCAAGCGAAAGAATTCGGTGGCATCGCTGAGGAGCTCGGCGGCGGCGACTTTGTGTGGGAGACGCACGAGGAGGATCGCCAAAAACTCTGGCAGGCGCGCCATGACGCCTATTTCGCCGTACGCGGTTTGCGGCCCGGTGCGGACGTGCTTGCGACGGATGTCTGCGTGCCGATCTCGCGGCTTGCCGATTGTGTCATGGAGACCAAGGCGGACCTCGACCGGCTCGACATTCTGGCGCCGATCGTCGGGCACGCGGGCGACGGCAACTTTCATCTGAGCGTCCTCGTCGACACGGCCGACGCCAAGGAGGTCGCGGCGGTGGAGGAGCTGCTCGGCAGGCTCGCCAAGCGCGCGATCGCAATGGATGGCACGTGCACGGGGGAGCACGGGATCGGCCAGGGCAAGATCGATTATCTGGAGGCGGAGCTCGGATCGGCGCTTGGCGTGATGCGTACGATCAAGGCGGCGATTGATCCGCTGAATATTATGAATCCTGGTAAGATTGTGAGGCTTTGACTCGCTGTTGGTCGTCTGAGAAGGAGGCTGCGAGCTGAACAAGCTCTTCATCGCGCTGGGCAGTCTGATCATTGTGGTGCTCTTCACCGCGCTGATCGGTCCGCACTTCGTCGATTGGACCTCGTATCGGGAGACCTTTGAGCGCGAGGCCTCCGGCTATGTCGGTCGCCCGGTGACGGTGGCCGGCAAGGCCAGCGTGCGCCTCTTGCCGACGCCGATCTTGAGCTTCACCGACATCGTCATCGGCGATTCAGAGAACCCGGATGTTGAGATGGAGCGCTTCCGGGCGGAAGTGGAGCTCGCGCCGCTCCTCAAGGGCGAAGTGCGGGTCATCCAGATGGCCGTGGAGCGTCCGCGGTTTCGCGTCGATATTAGCGGGCTTGCACAGAACCGCGGTGTGTTTGCCAGCGACTGGCGTCTCGACCCGGACCGCATCTCGCTGGAGCGGCTGCAGATTGTTGAAGGCAGCGCGATCATCTCCGACAGCGTCAATGAACGCGAATGGGTTGCGCAGTCGATTGACGCGGTCCTGGAGGCAAGCACGCTGCTGGGGCCGGGCCGTGTTGAGGCGGAGCTGGTCCTTGAAGACGAACCGCTGACGGTGAGCGTCGGGTTCGGCCGGTTCACCAACCTCAACACCATCGCTACCAATCTGCGGGTTACGTCGCCCAACAGCCCCGTGACGCTGTCGGCCGACGGCACGCTGCATCTCAGCGCCGATACGCCGCCGAGCTACGAAGGCACGGCCACGATTGAAGGCGTCCAGCCGGAGGACGCCGAAGCGCCGCGCTCCCGCTGGGCGGATTTCCGAGCATCGGGCGCGTTCGCGCTGGAGCCCGCCGATCTGACGATTGAGGAGATGCAGATTTCCTATGGCGCCACGGAGCGCCCGCTGATCATTGAGGCGTCCGGCCAGGTCGGCTTCGGCGAAAGGCCGCGTTTTGACCTCGTGCTCGGCGCGCGGCAGATCGACCTGGACCGCACCTTGGCCGGTGGCGAGGGCGACCCGTTCGCCATTGAAGCGGCGGTGGGATCGCTGGTGGCGCTGCTGCCGCGGGCCGCACCGCCGCCGCTGCCCGGATCACTGCGGCTTGAGGCGCAAGGGGTCGTGGTCGGCGGCAGTGTGGTGCAGGCCGTCGGGATCGACCTCGTGACGGCGGGGAATTCGTGGGTCGTGGAAGACTTCGCCGCGATGCTGCCCGGTGAAACCCGCATCGACCTTTCCGGCACGCTTGGCCTCTCTGCCGACACGACGTTTCGCGGGCAGGTGCGCATGGCGTCGCGCCGGCCGGCGGCCTTTGCGTCGTGGTGGCGCGGGCAAGCCGGCTCGGCCGGTCAGATCGGCTCCTTCGCCGTGGAGGCCAATCTTGATCTGGCGCCGGACAATCAGCAGCTCTCCAATCTCGTCATCACCACGTCCGGGGGCGCGTTGGAAGGCTCCGTCGGCGTCCGCAGCTTTGAGCAGCTCGGGGAGCGCATCGTCGACGTCAATCTCCGCGCCGAAGAGGCCGATCTCGTTGAGACACGCGCTTTGGCGGAGCTCCTTATCGGCAAGACGCTGCAGACCGGATGGGCGGAGCAGACGACGCTGTCGTTCAGCGGCGACGCCGAGGTGCTGAGCGCCGGCGGCTTTGAAGCGCAGTCGGTGGTGATCGAGGGCGGGCTGGAGGGTGGCCAGCTCAACTTCCGCAAGCTGTCGGTCGCGGATCTGGCCGGCGCCAGCATCGATGCGCATGGCAGCATACAGGATCCGTTCGGCACGCCGTTCGGCCGCCTCGACGCTTCGGTTGCAGCTGACGACATCGGCGGCGCGGCGAAGTTCCTGCTGAGCGTCCTGCCGGAAAGCGACGCGGTGCGGCGGTTTGAATCGGTCGCGCCGCTTCTGTCGCCGGTGGCAGCGGAGATTTCGGCGGAGGCGGGAGCGGAGGGTGAGCGTGTGTCGCTTGCGCTGAGCGGCAGCTTTGCCGACACGCGCCTCTCGCTGCAGGCCGATGGGGCGGGATCGCTCGCCAAGCCGGAGACCTTCGTCGGCGCGCTGACCTTGGACGCGTCAGGTCCGGACAGCGCGACGATCTTGCGGCAAGTCGGCTTCGACCTGTTGCCGCTGAAAGCCGCGCCGCTTCAGATCAACGCCAATTTCGACGGGGCCTTGGCTTCGGCGGGCCGACTGACGGTCAAGGGCTCGGCGGTCGGGATCGACCTGACCTATGACGCAGAGACCATGCACGGTGACGCCGGGCTCATGCTATCGGGCGACCTCACGGCGGAAAGCGGCGACCTCGATTCCGTGCTTCTCTTGGCCGGCATCGCAACGCCGGGGCTTGAAGGCCACGCCGGCGCGATAGCGGGGAAGCTCGACTATTCGGCCGAGACCATCCGCCTCGTCCTTGACGAGGGAACCTTGAACGACCGGCCGATCGCCGGCTCGCTGGCGGTGGATTATGCGGAGGGTCTTCGCTTCTCCGGTGCGCTGGAGGTCGCCGACGCGTCGCTTCCCGGCTTGGCAGGGCTAGCCGTCGGCTTCGCACCTGACCTGCAAAGCGACTGGAGCGATGAGCCCTTTACGCGCGTGCTGCCTGAGACATTGGCGGTGGATGTGTCGCTGAAGACGGAGCGCCTTGATCTTGGCGCGCCGATTGTGGCGACTGATGCGACGCTCGATGTGCTTCTGTCGGAGGACAGGCTTGAACTCGATATCAAAGAAGCCGCGTTCGCCGGGGGCGCCATCAAGGGCACGGCAGCGGCGGATTTGGACGAGGGCCAATCGAATGTGTCGGTGCGTGGCGACCTTGCCGGCGTGGCGCTGCAATCGCTTGTCTGGGAGCGGATCGGGCTTCCCGTCGCCTCCGGCACGCTGGACGTGTCGTTTGAGGCGGTTGGCCGGGGCCGAAGCCCCGCCGCCATCGTTGCGACCTTGTCGGGGAGCGGCACCTTCACGATCGACGAAGGCCGGCTCAATGCGCTGAACGCGGAGGCGCTGACAGCGGTGATGGAGGCGGCCGACAGTGAGGCGGAGCCCGACGAGAACGCCGCGCGCGAAACCTTCGCCAGCCTGTTCGGCTCCGGCGCGCTGTCCTTCGGCCGGGCAGCCGGCTCGTTTTCGATCGCCGATGGTGCAGTCAACATTCCGCCCGTGGCGATCGCGGCCGGCGCGACCAAGGTCCTGGCGGATGCGACGCTGGACCTGAACAGCTTCGTCATCGACAGCGACTGGACGGTGCGCGTGGAGGAAGGCGGCGAGGAAGAGGCGGAGCCTTATGTGCCGTTGTCCTTTGAAGGTCCGATCTCGCGACCCACACGCTCAGTCGATCTGGTTCCGCTGCTCAATTTGATGCGCAGCCGATTCCAGGAGAACAAGCTGAGAGAGCTGGAGGAGCTGCAGCGTCGGCGCGATGAGGAAGAAGCGCGTCGTGCGGAGGAAGAAGAAGCGCGTCGCGCTGCCGAAGAAGAGGCGCGTCTGGCGGAGGAAGCGGAGGCGGAGCGGCAGGCTGCCTTGCGAGCATCGCAGGCCATCGCTCCGGATGCAGCTTCAGCGAATGAGGTGTCGGGTGAAGCGGCATCGGCTGCGTCAGCTGCGCCCGCTGCTCCCGCCGAGCCCGCGCAGCCGCTGGAATTGGCACCCGCGGCCCCAGCCCCAGCCCCAGCCGAGGTGCAGCCGGAGCCGGTGCCACAACCGACGCGCCGCCGCGCGCCGCGCCAGCGTGTCGAGCAGGCCGCTCCCGCACCCGCGCCGCCACAGCCGGAACCCGAGCCGGAACCGCAATACCGGATGCTGCCCAACGGCGTGTGGGTGAAGGTTCGCTGAGTGCTCCTACGGCCGATGGCCGTCATGATGCGCGCGACCGGATGCGGGCGCTTGGCAAATCGCTGCTACGCGTGCGACGGCGGACTTTCGAGCCATGGGTCCTTGCCCGGATCCTTGCCGGCGCCTGCTTCCGCCAGGCGCGCAAGAAAGTGTGGCCAGCCGACGGCATGCTTCTTTGCCTCCTCGGGAACGAGCCCGGAGTGAATGAGCGTGAGTACGGTTCCGTGTTCGCTCGGCGCTAGCTCGACGCGCAGTCGGGTCGTTCCGGGAGGCATTTGCGCGTTGCCCTTTTCACCCCAGGCGATCTCAATCAGCCTTGGGCGGTCAAGTGTCAGGTAATGACCACGGATCAGAACGCCGCCGATGTCGACTGAGAACTCTCCGCCTTCTTTGGCATCAAGGCGCGCGAACTCTCCCATCCAGCGCACGAGCCGGCCGGGCTCAACGAAATGGTCGAAGACCGCCTCGGGAGGGGCCTGAATGTCGATCGTGGTCCTAAAGGTCTCCGTCATTTGCGTTCTAGCGTCGACTTCAGCTCTGATAGATGGCCGGACCAGAACGCCGCGACGAACTCCTGTATGGGCTTAAAGCCCTCCGGCTTCACGGCGTATATGTGGCGGGTTCCTTCTTTGCGTGCTTCGACAAGCCCGGCTTCCTCAAGGACCTTGAGGTGAAGGCTGACCGCCTGCTGGGTCACGACGACCTTGTCGGAGAGTTCGCCGACAGATTGTGCGCCATCGTCTCTGAGCAGGGACAGCAGCTCCCGCCTTCTGGGCTCCGCTATCGCCTTCATTGCTGCTTGGGTCGACATCGCCGGCTTATCTACAAGTATTGACTTGTGAATAGTTTTCTGCTCATTGGAAATTACAAGTGTTCGCTTGTGGTTGATCTAACGATTGGCTCAATGTGCGTCAACTGACCGAGATAGGGAGTGACCGGTGAAGCTCTACATGCACCCGATTTCGCAGCATTCCAGACGCGTTCTGATGCTGTGCCACGAACTCAAGTTGGAGCCAGAATGCCACGTCGTCGCTGTGGACAAGGGGGAGCATAAATCCGACGCGTTTCTGGCGATGAACCCGGCGGGCCAAGTGCCAGTGCTCGTCGATGGCGACGTTGTCCTGGCTGAGTCGCATGCGATCATGAAGTACATCGTCGACAAGGCCGGAAAGGGCGAGCTCTACCCAGCCGACCCGGTGGCCCGGCGCCGCGTTGATGCATGGCTGGATTGGACCCATGCATCGCTCAATCCCCCAATCCAGACGCTAGCCATCCAGACGCTGTTCATGGGTGATAACGCCGATGCGTCCGTGGTCAGCGACTGCCACAGCCGCGCCGCGGCGGCGCTCGAAGGACTGGAACGCGGGCTGGGGAGCGGCGAGGCCATCGGCCGGGAAACCACGCTTGCAGACTTCGCGATCGGCAGCACGCTTGGTCTTTTTGAGATGGTCGGGGGCTCGCTTGAACGGTTTCCAAAGGTCACAGCATGGCTGGAAACGATCAAGGCACGACCGTCCTATCAAGCGACCGTGCCGCAGATGGGGTAGCGTGCTCGATGCCGCTGGGTCCGCGCTATTGGCCCGTCTCAAGGCGCGTGCGGTGTTGACGTGGGGCGCTGGCCTCGCCCGATGGTCCGCTGGTTTGATCCGCTTCGCCGATCTTGGACTTCAGATCGGCAAGCACGGCGAGCCTGAGCGCGGAAGAGAGATTATGCGCGCCGCGGGCGGCGTCGACGCGCTCAATCAGCGTGCTGAGCGAGACATCCAACTCCGCCGCCATGCGCTTCAGCTCGTCCCAATATTGATCCTCCAGCGAGACGCTGGTGGCGTGCGCCTGAAGCGTAACGGAGCGCTTCCTGATCATGGCTGTTAAGCTCAGCCTGGTCCGATCATCTTTTCCGGCCGCACGATCGCGTCGAACTCCGCCTCGGTGACGTAGCCGAGCGCGACAGCCTCTTCGCGGAGCGTCGTGCCGTTCTTGTGCGCCGTCTTGGCGATCTCGGCGGCCTTGTCGTAGCCGATCTTGGGGGCGAGCGCGGTCACCAGCATCAGCGAACGCTGCATCAGATTGGCGATATGCTCCTCGTTGGCGCGGATGCCGACGACGCAGCGGTCGGTGAAGCTTTCCGCGGCGTCGGAAAGCAGGCGGACCGATTGCAGGAAATTGTAGGCCATCACCGGGTTGAACACGTTCAGCTCAAAATGGCCCTGGCTGCCGGCGAACGTGATGGCCGCGTGATTGCCGAACACATGCACGCAGACCTGGGTCAGCGCCTCGCACTGCGTCGGGTTGACCTTGCCGGGCATGATGGAGGAGCCCGGCTCGTTCTCCGGCAGCGACAGCTCGCCGAGCCCGGAGCGGGGGCCGGAGCCGAGGAAGCGGATGTCGTTGGCGATCTTGAAGAGGCTCGCAGCGACGCTGTTCAGCGCACCGTGCGAAAACACCATCGCATCGTGGGCGGCCAACGCCTCGAACTTGTTCGGCGCGGAGGTGAATTGCATCTTGGTGAGCGCGGCGATGCGATCGGCGACGCGCTCCGCAAAGCCGATTGGCGCGTTCAGCCCGGTGCCCACCGCCGTTCCGCCCTGAGCCAGCTGCATCAATCCGGGCAGCGTATCGCGCACGCGGGCAATGCCGTTCTCCACCTGCTGCGCGTAGCCGGAGAATTCCTGGCCAAGGGTAAGGGGCGTGGCGTCCTGCGTATGCGTGCGACCGATCTTGATGATGTCGCGGAAGCCTTGCGCCTTGTCGTTCAGGGCGTTGCGGAGCTTCTGCAGCGCCGGCAGCAGGCGATGGTCGATCTCCTCCGCGCAGGCGATATGCATGGCCGTCGGATAGGTGTCGTTCGACGACTGGCTCATATTGACGTGGTCGTTCGGATGAACCGGGCTCTTGGAGCCCAATTCGCCGCCGAGGATCTCGATCGCGCGGTTGGCGACGACCTCGTTGGCGTTCATGTTCGATTGCGTGCCGGAGCCGGTTTGCCAGACGACGAGCGGGAAATGGTCGTCGAGCTTGCCCTCCGCCACCTCCTGCGCGGCCTGCGCGATCGCGCCGCCGATCTCGGCGTCAAGCTTGCCGAGGTTCATGTTTACCTCAGCGGCGGCGCGCTTGATGAGGCCGAGCGCGCGGATGATCGGGGCGGGCTGCCGCTCCCATCCGATGGGGAAATTGCCGAGCGAGCGCTCAGATTGCGCGCCCCAATAACGGTCCGCCGGCACATCCAGCGGGCCGAACGTATCGGTTTCCGTGCGCGTCTTGCTCATGTCGAATCCTGCGGCCGTATGGCTAGTGTCCCGAATCTGAAGTTCGCATGATTACTCAGCCCGCTCCGAACGAACTTCAGATTCGATAGGGACACTAGCAAGATATTGAAGCTCGTGTGGTTTTAGGGTTTGAAGTTCCTATGACGAGCCCGCCGGAACAATGAAAGGAACTTCAAACCCACCACACTAGCCGTTCTTCTTGCGGAAGGCATCGAGGGACACGACGTCGGCCTTGGCGTCGCCTTCGCCTTCGGCGGCGGGCTGCTCGCCCTCGACGGTCTCACCATCGGCGGGCGGCGGTTGCTCGGCGTCGGCGGCTTCCTCCACCACTTCGGCGGCGTCTTCCTCATGCTGCACGTCGAACTTCACTTGAAAGCTGACATGGGGGTCAACGAAGCTCTTCACCGCGCGGAACGGAACGACGAGCCGCTCCGGTACGCCTTTGAAGGAAAGGCCGACTTCAAAGGTGGAGTCTGAAACGGTCAGGTCCCAGAACTGGTGCTGCAGGACGACCGTCATCTCGTTGGGATATTCCGCCTTCAGCCGCGATGAAATCCGCACGCCCGGTGCGCGCGTGTCGAACGTGACGTAGAAATGGTGCTCGCCGGGGAGGCCGGCCTGCGCCACCTCGCCCAGCACCTTCTTCACCAGGCCGAGAAGGGCCTCCTGGTAAAGCACGTCGTAGCGGATCAGATCGTCAACCATTGCGCCACGAAACTAGAGCATGATCCGGCAAAGTGGAAACCGGTTTTCCGCCTTCGCGAAGCCCGCCTCGGCCGGGAGGTGAAGCGGATTCAATCAGAATAGGCATGGCGGACAACACAGAGGATAAAGTGGAGGCTTCTGTTGCCAGGTGCCTCCGAACCCCGCCTGAGGGGGCTAACCCCCAGGGCTTGAATTGAAGCAGTCAGACTGCATTACGCAGCGAGACGAGCCTCAGCATAGTTGTCGTTTGCAACTATTTGACGGCCCGATAACGGTGGTACCATGCCGGGCAAAAGCCGGAGCCTTTACACCCTCGTCGATCCTATTTCGCCCCCATCATCAGCCGTGCGAAGCCCCAAGGAGATCATTGGGCGAAGCACGGTTCATGGTGGAGGCGCCGGGTACCGCCCCCGGGTCCGATAGGCTTATTACGCTCAGCGTTTATCGCCATAGCCGGGTCGCCCCGGCGCCTGAGATATAGGCTCCCCCGGTTAAGCAATCAATGCGCCTGCGGCGGGTCATTATGGCCCGCGGATTGTTGAAAACACCCGTTCATGCGGGACTTTTGGCGGAATCGCACTAAATTGGGCCCATGCGGAACTATCACGACCTCCTGGAGCGGGCCCTGAAACACGGCGTGCGAAAGTCCGACCGCACGGGTGTCGGCACGCGGTCCATCTTCGGCCACCAGATGCGCTTTGACCTCAACGACGGCTTTCCGCTGGTCACCACCAAGAAGCTGCATGTGAAATCGGTCATCCACGAGCTTCTGTGGTTCCTGGCCGGCGACACCAACATCCGCACCCTCAACGAGAACGGCGTGCGGATCTGGAACGAATGGGCGGACGCGGACGGCGATCTCGGGCCTGTCTACGGCCGGCAATGGCGCTCATGGGCCGCACCCGACGGGCGCACAATCGACCAGATTTCCGACGTAATCGCCGCCATCCGCACCAATCCCGATTCGCGCAGGCTGGTGGTCAGCGCCTGGAATCCGGCGGATATCGACAAGATGGCGCTGCCGCCGTGCCACTGCCTGTTCCAGTTTTACGTTGCGGAGGGGCGGCTCTCCTGCCAGCTCTATCAGCGCTCCGGCGATATCTTTCTGGGCGTGCCGTTCAACATCGCCTCCTATGCGCTTCTCACGATGATGGTGGCGCAGGTGACGGAGCTGAAGCCCGGCGAATTCGTCCACACCTTCGGCGATGCGCATCTTTACGCCAACCATGTGGAGCAGGCCGAAGAGCAGCTCAGCCGTGCGCCGCGGCCGCTGCCGACCATGCGCATCAACCCCGACGTTCATTCCATCTTCGACTTCGTCTACGAGGACTTCGAGCTGACCGGCTACGACCCGCACCCGCACATCAAGGCGGAGGTGGCGGTTTGAGGCCTTGGCCGCCGGCCCGGTGGGGGGTGTCGGCAGCATGACGAAGACGCCACTTACTCTCGTCGTCGCCATTGGTGAGAATGGCGTGATCGGCGCGCGCGGCGACATCCCATGGCGGGTGCGCGCGGATATGAAGCTTTTTCGATCGGTTACGATGGGCAAGCCGATCGTGATGGGCCGCAAGACATTTGAGTCGATCGGTCGGGCGCTGGATGGCCGCGACAATATCGTCGTGTCGCGAAAGCCCGGATTTGCGCCTTCCGGGGCCGTCGTCGCGGTTGATCTTTCGACGGCGCTGGAGGTCGCTGATCAATGCGCGGCTGAGCGGGGAGCCGATGAGATTTGCGTGATCGGCGGGGGTGAGCTCTATGCGGCAACATTACCGCTGGCGGCGCGGCTCCGGGTGACCCATATCGCGGCTGCCCCGGAAGGTGATACAATGTTCGCGGAGATTTCACCGGACGAGTGGGTTGCGGTGAAACGTGAGCCGCTGCCCCGGAGTGAGGGCGACACGGCGGATGCGGAATACGTCGTCTACGAGCGGCGCCGCTAGGCTGAAGGGAGCGGCGAAGAGTCCGTTGACCGTGCCGCCCGGCGGCGTTGCCAGAATCGGCGGCGCTCCTCTATAACCCCGCGCAACGCCCAGGCCCCGGCGATTTTGGGGGCCGCGGACGAGAAGGAGAGTGAATGCCCTGGAGCAACAATGGCGGTGGGGGCGGATGGAAAGGCGGCGGTGGCCCCTGGGGTCCGGGTCCGCAGCAGCGCGGAGGTCCGCAGCCACCCGACCTTGAAGAACTCCTGAAGCGCAGCCAGGACCGGCTGCGCAACGTGTTCCCGTCCGGCGGACGCGGCAATCTCTCCATCGCAGCTCTGATCATCGCAGCACTTGCCGTGCTGTGGGTCATCCAGTCTGTCTATACGGTGCAGCCGGACGAGCTCGGCCAGGAACTGGTCTTCGGGAAGCCGAAGAGCGAGGTCTCCGAGCAGGGGCTGCATTTCCATTTCTGGCCGGTGGAGACGGTGGAAAAGGTGTCGACCCGCCAGCAGCGTGAAATCCTCACCGCCGACGCCGGCAGCCGCGCCGTCGGCGACGGCAATTTGATGCTGTCGGGCGACCAGAACATCGTGGAGATCGACTTCTCGGTGCTGTGGCGCGTGGCTGAGCCGAAGAAATTTCTGTTCAATGTGGCGGAGCCTGAGGCGCTTCTGCGGCGGGTCGCCGAAAGCGCCATGCGTGAGCTGGTTGGGCGCTCGTCCGCTGAGGACGTGCGCACCGAACGTCGTGCCGAAGTGGAGGAGGGGGTTCGCGAGCTTCTGCAGACGACGCTTGATCAGTACGAGTCGGGCATGGCGATCGTCGGCGTGCAGCTTGAGAGAGCCGACCCGCCCGACGAAGTGGCGGACGCGTTTGAGGAAGTCCAGCGCGCGCAGCAGGACCTCGACCGCTTCCAGCGTGAGGCTGAAGCCTACGCCAACCGGCGGCTCGGCGATGCGCGCGGCGAAGCTGCGCAAATCACCGAGGCAGCGCTCGGCTACAAGGAACAGGTGGTGGCGGGCGCCGAAGGTGAATCGCAGCGTTTTCTGTCGATTCTTGAAGAGTATCAGCAGGCGGAAGACGTGACGCGCAAGCGTCTGTTCTTTGAGACGCTGGAGCGCGTACTTGCCGATTCCAACAAGATCATCTTGGAGAACGAGGCGGGATCGGGTGTCGTGCCTTATCTGCCGCTCGATCGGCTGATGCGTGATCGCATGTCGGGCGCGCGCGCGCAGACCGGCACCAACAATGGCGGCACAAGCCTTCAGTCACAGGGGGCAAGCCAATGAGACGCGCAACGGTCATCTTCCTCGTCGTCATCGTCGTAGCGGTGGCGCTTCTTTATTCCTCGATCTTCATCGTCAACGAGCGCCAGCAGGCACTCGTATTGCGGTTCGGCGAGATCACGCGGGTCATCCGCGAGCCCGGTATCAACTTCAAGATTCCCACCGCTTTCGTGGAGACGGTGCAGATCATCGAAGACCGGTTGCTCAATTTCGAGCTTGAGGATCTGCGCGTGCAGGTGCGTGACGGCCGGCGGTACATCGTCTCCGCCCTGGTGGTCTTCAAGATCGTCGACCCGCGCGCCTTCCGGGAGAATGTCTCCGGCAGCCTCAACATCGCGCAGGAGAACATGCGCACCCGGCTCGATGCGGCGCTGCGTCGGGTCTATGGCGGTCGCAGCTTCGAGGCCGCGCTTTCGGAGCAGCGCGCTGAGATGATGGTGGAGGTGCGCAATCAACTAAGGCCGCTGAAGCAAGAACTCGGGCTCGATATCACCGACGTGCGCATCAAACGCACCGATCTGTTGCCGGAGGTGTCGCAACAGACCTTTGAACGCATGCGCGCTGAGCGTCTTGCTGAAGCCGCGCAGCTCAGGGCCCGTGGAACGGAGCTTGCCGCCCGCATACGGGCGGAGGCCGATCGCGAGGCGGTGGTCACCGTCGCGGAGGCGGAACGCGAGGCGGAGATTATGCGCGGTCAGGGCGATGCGGATCGCAGCCGGATTTTTGCCGAAGCCTATCAGCGTAATCCGGGCTTCTTCGAGTTCTACCGCTCCATGATTGCCTATCGGACTGCGCTGGAAGGCAGCGAGACAACGTTGGTTCTCTCACCGGATTCCGACTTCTTCCGCTTCTTCGGGGATTCCCAGGGTGGTGGGCCGGCCTCCGGCGCGACGGCAGGCGGTTCCGTGCTTGACCTCAGGCCGGGCGAGACGCCGGATGCGGACGCCGAACCAGAGGCTGCGCCGACGACGCAATGAGCACGGTCGTCGTGGCGATCGGTTTGGTTTTGGTGTTGGAAGGGGCGCTTTATGCGCTCTTTCCGGAGTTCATGAAGCGCACGGCCCAGCAAGTGACGCAGACGCCGGCGGACACGCTACGCTATGTGGGCATCGTTGCTGCAGCGCTCGGCGTGGGTGTGGTCTGGTTCGTTCGCGGCTAGATCTAACGACCAGCGCAACCAAATTTGAAGGCGGCGGAGCGTGCTTTCGCCGCGAATTGCGTCAATATCCCCCGTGACGACGGCGGAGAGACCAGAACATGAGGATTGCAGCGATCGCCGGGGGGACGTTGGCCTTGTCGCTGACGGCCGCAGCTGCGCATGCGGGACCAGCGTCTCCAGCTCACCATCTTCTGTCACAACAGATTCTGAGTGCGCAGGCCGATCCGCAAATGGCGCCGGATGTGGAGGGGATGGAGCCGGTTCTGCCACCGCCGATCCTGCCGGCGCCGGACCTTTCCGGAGACGATCCGCTCGTTGAGCTGCCGCCGGAGGAGGACCCGCGGACCCGTGTCGGGCCCGGATTACCTACGACCGACGTCGGGGCTGTCTTCTCTTTCGCTGATCTTGCAGAGCAATTGCTCGATTCCGTCGTCCACATCTCCACATCGCAGCGTGTTTCGTTGCCCAACCGCCGAAGGCTGCCGAACGCGCCGGACAGCGACGAGATGTTTGAGGACTTCTTCAATGACAATGGCCGGGAGGATGGGCGACGCGGCTCGCGCAACGTTCAGTCGCTGGGCGCGGGCTTCGTGATCGATACCTCGGGCCTGATCGTGACCAACAATCACGTCATCGCCGACGCCGATGAAATCGTCGCGAACTTTCACGACGGCAGCAAGCTGATCGCCGAGGTGGTCGGCGTCGACGAGAAGACCGACCTGGCGCTTCTGCAGGTGCGCGATGGCGGGGCGCTAAAGCCGACACGGTTCGGCCGATCCGAGCGGCTGCGCGTCGGCGATTGGGTGCTCGCCATCGGCAATCCCTTCGGCTTTGGCGGCACGGTGACGGCGGGGATCGTTTCAGCGCTCGATCGCGACATCAATTCCGGCCCGTACGACCATTACATTCAGACCGACGCATCGATAAACCGCGGCAATTCCGGCGGTCCGCTGTTCAATATCGACGGCGAGGTGGTGGGCATCAACACCGCCATCATGTCGCCGACCGGCGGCTCTATCGGCATTGGCTTTGCTGTGCCGACAGAAATCGCAGTGCCGGTCATCGATCAGCTTCGGCGTTTCGGCAGCGTGCGGCGCGGCTGGATCGGCGTGCGCATTCAAAACGTATCGGCGGAGGTGGCCGAAGGGCTCGGCATGGAGCGCGCCATGGGTGCCTTCGTGGCCGGTTTGACGGATGGCGGTCCGGCCTTCGACGCGGGCATTGAGGACGGCGACATCGTCGTGGAGTTCAACGGCCGGCCGGTGGAAAGCGTGCGCGAATTGCCGCGGCTGGTCGCCGATACGCCGCCGGGCGATACCGTTGACATGGTGGTGATGCGCGACGGCGAGCCGGTGACGCTTCAGATCACGGTGGGTCTTCTTGAGGACGAGACGAGTGTGGTGGCCGCCACAACGAGCGGATCGGAAGAGCAAGAAGACCCAGAGATTCCGGACGAAGACGTCGCGCAAATGTTCGGGCTGAAACTCGACACGATCACCGATGATTTGCGCCGCACCTTCGCCATCGACGAGGATGTGGAGGGTGTTCTCGTTGCGGAGGTGATGGACGGCAGCGAGGCGAAGGAGAAGGGCGTCAAGAAAGGCGAGGTCATTCTGCAGGTCAGCCAGTGGGACGTGAAAGCGCCTGAGGAGGTGATCGCCCGCATCGAGGAACTGAAGGCACAGGGCCGCCGCACGATCATGTTGCTCCTTTCCGGTGAAGGCAACACGCAACGCCACGTGTCGCTCCGGTTTGAGGACGAGTAGGCGAGATATCGTCTTTATTCGTCGTCATTGCCGGGCTTGACCCGGCAATCCATGCCGCTGGCGTTTCGCTAAGGGGAGCGGCTCAGGAATGGATGCCCGGATCAAGTCCGGGCATGACGACAGAGGGTTGCGCGATTCAGAGTGTACCGGCGTTTCGCTCAACCCAAATCATGCTCAATCCGCCGTCACAAACTCATCGCGGCGAAAGCCCTGCAGAAACAGCACCGCTGAGAGGTCGGCGTGGTCGATGATTGCGTCGGCAATGTCGCGCAGCGCCGGTTTGCCGCGATAGGCGACGCCGAGCCCGGCCCGTTTGACCATGCCGGAATCGTTGGCGCCGTCACCGATGGCAAGCGTCGCCTGCGGCTCCAGCGACATGGATGTGCTGAGCGCCTCAAGCGTGTCCTCCTTGGCTTCGCGGCCGAGAATCGGCTCGGCGACCTCACCGGTGAACACGCCGTCCTCGTGCAGCAATCGGTTGGCGCGATCTTCATGAAAGCCGAGTTGCTCGGCGATCGCGCCGGTGAAGAGCGTGAAGCCGCCGGAGACAAGTGCGGTGTGCGCACCGGCTTGCCGCATCGTCGCCACGAGCGTGGCTGCGCCCGGCGTCAGCGTGACCCGCGTCTCCAAGACCCGCTCGACGGTCGCGACCGGAAGGCCCTTGAGAAGCGCCACGCGCGCGCGCAGCGCCGGCTCGAAGGCGATCTCGCCGCGCATGGCGCGCTCGGTGATGGCGGCGACGGAATCGCGCAGGCCCAGCTCGGCGGCCAACTCGTCGATACATTCCTGGCCGATCAGCGTGGAATCCATGTCGGCCAAGAGAAGCGTCTTGCGGCGCGTCGCAAGCGGAACGACGTTCACGTCGAGCGGCTCTGCGCCGCGTTCCTGCCGCGCCGCTTCTGCGACGGCTTCAATGGGCCCCTCAAAGGGAATGTCGCACGCCTCCTGCGGCGACAGCCAGACCGGCGCGGCGCAGGCGGCGCCAACGCTCTCTGCTGCGCGTCGCGCTCGGTCGATTTGGTCGATGCTCAGCGCCTTCGCTTCCGGAGCGATGAGCGATAGGACATGGCTCATGATTGTCCCTGAGGCGCTTTCGCTTGAGAGGATCGCGGCGGCGCGCGCTGTGCTGATAGCCGGGCCGACCGCCAGCGGCAAGTCGGCCCTGGCGATGCAGCTGGCGGACGCCTGTTCCGCGCGCGGCCGGCCGGCGTGGATCGTCAATGCCGATGCCATGCAGGTCTATGACGGATTGCGCGTGATCACGGCTCGTCCAAGCTCAGGCGACGAGGCCCGTCTGCCGCATCGTCTGTATGGGCACGTCGCGCCCGACAGGCGCTACTCCGTCGGCGCCTGGCTCAGCGACATGGAGGCGGTGCTCCGCGATGCGGAAGGTCACGGCGCATGCGCCATCATCGTCGGCGGTACCGGCCTCTATTTCAAAGCGTTGACGGAGGGGCTGTCCGAAGTGCCCTCGGTCCCGGCCGATGTGCGGCGGGATTGGGATGCGCGCGCCAAGATCACGGACCCCGTGACGCTTCACACCATGCTGGCGGAGCGCGACCCGGAGACCGCCGATACGCTGCGGCCGAGCGATCGCCAGCGCGTTCAGCGGGCGCTTGAAGTGCTCGATGCGACGGGTGCCGGGCTTAGCGCCTGGCGGAGACAAGGGCGTCGCGCGGCGCTTCTTGCGGCGGACGATGCGCCAAGGATCGTTCTTGATACGCCGCGCCCCGTGCTGCATGCGCGCATCGCGGCGCGCTTTGACGGGATGGTTGATTCGGGGGCGCTTGATGAGGTGCGGGCGCTCGTCGCGCGCCGGCTGGATCCGGCTTTGCCGGTGATGAAGGCGATCGGCGTGCGTGAGATCGCCGCCTATCTGGACGGCGAGATGTCGCTGGAGAGCGCGATTGAGCGGGCCAAGACGGAGACGCGGCGCTATGCCAAGCGTCAGTCGACCTGGCTGCGAACGCAGATGCCGGATTGGCCGCGGGTTGCCGGGGCGGCCTAGAGGGCCGCCCGCCGCTTGTCCAGTCGCTAGCTTGCCTTGCGATGCTCCTCGACGGGCAAGGCGGAGGTGCCGGTCAGATCGGCCAGCGCGGTGCCGCTCACCTTCTCCTCAGGTCTGGAATAGACCAGGTGCATGATTTCTGAGAGCGGCGCCGGGCGGCCGTAGAGGAAGCCCTGCGCTTGCGCGCACGATTCGCTGTCCAGGAAGTCCCGCTGCGCCTCGTTCTCCACGCCCTCCGCCAGCACCGGGATGTCGAGGCTGCGGCCAAGGCCGAGAACGGCCGTGACGATTACTGTCGCCTGCTGGCGCGCGCCGATCTTGTCGACGAAGCTTTTGTCGATCTTCAGCTTGTCGAAGGGGAAGGCCTGGAGCGTCGACAGCGACGAATAGCCGGTGCCGAAATCGTCCATGGCGATGGAGACGCCGAGCGCCTTGATACGCCGCAGCATGTCGAGCGTGCGCTGCAGGTCGTCGATCAGAGCGCTTTCGGTGATTTCCAGCTCCAGCCGGTGCGGCGGCATGCCTGTCTCGATGAGAATCTCGTGGATGGTCTCCGGCAGATTGGGGAGCTTGAACTGGATTGGCGACAGGTTCACCGCCACCGTGCAGGGGTGCGTCCAGTTCGCGGCCTCTTTACAGACCTTGCGCAGCATCCATTCGCCGAGATGCAGGATGAGGTCGGTCTCCTCGGCGATCGGAATGAACTCCGAGGGAGACACGTAGCCGTGGGTCGGATGGTTCCAGCGTGCAAGCGCCTCAAAACCGATAAGCTCGCCGCTCTGAATGGAGGCCTGCGCCTGATAATGGACTTCAAGCTCGTCTCGCTCGATCGCCTGGGTGAGCTGCTGGGCGAGGATGCGGCGCTGGCGCACCGACTCATCCATGTCAGGCGTGAAGAAGCAGGCGCGTGACCGCCCGTGTTCCTTGGCGCGGTAGAGCGCCAGATCGGCGTTGGCGAGCAGGCTGCGCGTATCGGTGCCGTCGCGCGGTGACAGCGAGACGCCAATCGTCAGCCCGATGTGGAAGGGCTGACCAGCCAGCATGACCGGCTTGGTGAACTCCTCCAGGAGCTTATCGGCCAGGCGCGCCGCCGAATCCGGCTGCGAGCGGCCGGTCTGCACGATGACGAACTCGTCGCCGCCAAGACGCGCCGCAAACTCGTTGTGCGAAAGCATCTTGACGATGCGCTCTGCCGTGGCCTTGAGAAGCTCGTCGCCGGCGGCGTGGCCATGCACGTCGTTGATCTCCTTGAAGCGGTCGAGATCGATGATCATCAGCGCCAGGTCGCCGCCGCGTTCCTTGACGCCGGCAATGTCGTTCTCCAGGCGGTCCTGGAAGGACGCGCGGTTCGGCAGGCCGGTCAGCGTGTCGAAATGGGCGAGATAGAGGATGCGTTGCTCCGCGGCACGGCGCTCCCTGAGGTCGCGGATGGCGAAGATGCGGCGCACAGCCCCTTCAGCCTCCGTATTGCGCGCAATCACCTCAACGGGGATCGGCCCGTCATCGGTCATGAACTGCGTCTCGAACCGGTCGACGGAGCGGTCGCCCGCATAGTCGAGGACTTCCCAGATCAGCGTGCCGCGCATCTCAGACGCCCGGCCCGGACCGGCGAGGAGGTCGATTGAGGCGTTGAAATCGAGAATGGTGGAGCCGTCGGTCAGGATCAGCCCCTCAACGGAGGCGTCGGCGATGTTGCGCAGCTGGGTCTGCGCCTCCATGCGCGCCCCACGTGCAATCATCGTCGTGGCGACGCCCGTGCCCATGAGGAGCAGCACCATGGCGGCGACGAAATAGCCGAGGATGGTCGGGTCGATGGATTTCGGCGGGATCGGGATCGTCGTGTTCGGCGTAATGGAGATCGCCGCCATGCCGACGAAATGCATGACGCAGATGCCGGAGGCCAAAAGGATCGGCGCGATGACCTGGACGTTGCGTCCTTCGTTACGGGCGCGCCCGATGGCCAGCGTCGCCGCCGTGGCGCACAGCACCACGCCCATCGCCAGAAGCGTCGCGTTCCACGTGATCTTGCCGGAGACGTGCAGGCTCGCCATGGCCGTGAAATGAAGCGCGACAGCGGAAAGGCCGACAACGCCGCCGCCGACAAGGCCGGCCGGGCCGGGTCCGTAGGCGGCGATCGCCATGCCGATGGTGGCCAGAAGCACGCCGACGAAGAAGGCGCCGCCGGTGAGCGCCGGATCAAAGCCGATGGAGATGTCGGGCTGGAAGGCAAGCAGCGCGACGAAGTGGGTGGTCCACATGACCGCACCGGCCGCGAAGCCGGCAAGGAACAGCCAGCCCCCGCGGCCCTGGCCGTGCATTTCGCGTGCCTGCGCGAACAAGAACAGCGTGATGAAGCTGCCCAGCGCGCATATCGCGGCGGCAAGCAGAACCAGCCTCGGATCGTGACTTTGGAGTATTTGATTGCCTTCGAGGAACACCGCTCGCCCCTTTTCCAAAAACGCGGAAAACTTCGGGCGGCAATAAACGCAAGAGCGATGAAGATGCCGTTAGGCAGGAGGCTTAATAGAGCCTTAAGCGCAAAGGACGCGGCAACATGGCCGCTAACGGCGGGGTTGACCGAGGCCGCCGGCCGCCGTTAGAAGGCGGACATGACGAAGCACATGCTTATCGTAGGCTTGCGCGCCACCGAGGCTGCCACATAGGGCGGCAGCGGATTGTGGCGCGCGTATGAAGGGTCCTTAAAGGACCCTTTTTTGTTGGTCGAACGTGCGGGAAGCCAGCCGGAGTGAGGACGATGCCGGAAGAGATGACGGGCGCTGAAATAGTCCTGAGAGCCCTGGCGGATCAGGGCGTGGAGCACATTTTCGGTTATCCGGGCGGCGCTGTCCTTCCCATCTACGACGAGATTTTTCAGCAGGACAAGGTGCAGCATATCCTCGTGCGGCACGAGCAGGGCGCCGGGCACGCGGCGGAAGGCTATGCGCGCGCCACCGGCAAGGCGGGCGTCGTGCTGGTCACTTCGGGGCCAGGCGCCACCAACATGGTGACGCCTTTGACCGACGCCATGATGGATTCGGTGCCGCTGGTTTGCATCTCCGGCCAGGTGCCGACGCATCTCATCGGCAATGACGCCTTTCAGGAGTGCGACACGGTCGGCATCACGCGGCCGTGCACCAAGCACAATTGGCTGGTGAAGGACGTGAACGAGCTGGCGCGCATCCTGCACGAGGCGTTCTACGTAGCGACGACCGGCCGGCCAGGCCCGGTGGTCGTCGACATCCCTAAGGACGTTCAATTCGCTACCGGCACCTATCACGGGCCGAACGATGTGCGCCGTGGGCACACCGGTTACCACCCGGCGGGCAAGGGATCAGCGGAGGCCATCCGCCGGGCGGTGGCGCTGATGGCGGAAGCCAAGCGCCCGATTCTCTACACGGGCGGCGGCATCGTGAATTCCGGACCGCGCGCCAGCCAGCTCCTGCGTGAGCTCGTCGCGGCGACCGGCTTTCCCATCACTTCGACTTTGCTGGGGCTCGGCGCCTATCCCGCGTCAGGCGAGAACTGGCTCGGCATGCTCGGCATGCACGGCACCTACGAAGCCAACATGGCGATGCACGATTGCGATCTGATGATCTGCATCGGTGCGCGCTTCGACGACCGTATCACCGGGCGCACCGACGCGTTTTCGCCGGGATCGCGCAAGATCCATGTCGATGTCGATGCCTCCTCCATCAACAAGAACATCCGCGCCGACGTGCCGATCGTCGGCGACGCGACGCAGGTGATGGAGGACATGCTTCTTGTCTGGCGCAAGGAGGTCGGCAAGCCGAAGAAGGCGGCGCTGGCGGATTGGTGGGACGAGGTCAGAAGATGGCGGGGGCGCAATTCGCTGGCCTACACGCCATCCGACAATGTGATCATGCCACAGCACGCCATCCAAAGGCTCTATGCGGCGACCAAGGACCTTGATGTCTACATCACGACGGAGGTCGGTCAGCACCAGATGTGGGCAGCGCAGTTTTATGGCTTTGAGGAGCCGAACCGGTGGATGACGTCGGGCGGGCTCGGCACGATGGGCTACGGCCTGCCGGCGGCGATGGGCGTGCAGGTGGCGTTTCCCGACAGCCTGGTCATCGACATTGCGGGTGACGCCTCCGTGCTGATGACCATGCAGGAAATGTCGACCGCCGTGCAGCACCAGCTGCCGATCAAGATCTTCGTGCTCAACAATCAATATATGGGCATGGTGCGGCAGTGGCAGCAGCTTCTTCACGGCAACCGCATCTCGCATTCCTACGTGGAATCGCTGCCGGACTTCGTGAAGTTGGCGGAAGCCTATGGCTGCGTGGGCCTCAGGGCGGAGCATCCGGGCGATCTCGACGGCGCGATCGATGAGATGATCAAGGTGAAGAAGCCGGTCATATTCGATTGCCGCGTGGCCAATCTGGAGAATTGCTTCCCGATGATTCCGTCCGGCAAGGCGCATAACGAGATGATCCTGCCGGCGGAGGCGAGCGACGAGGACGCGGCGGCGGAATCCTTCGCCGGCGGCAAGGCGCTGGTGTAAGGGCGCGTGGCTTGACGGTCTAAGGTTGACCAATCAAGCGTGCCGTTGAAGAAACAGAGCACGGGCCGCAGTGATGGCCGAGAACGCTCAGACATGGAGTGACCGTGACCGCCGCGTCGCCCCCGCGTGCGTTGGACTACGTGCTTCTCGTCGCATTGGCGGCGATCTGGGGCGCTTCGTTCATGCTCATCAAGCTGGCGATTGACACCGTACCGCCGGTCACGATGACGGCGGCGCGCGTCATCATCAGCGTTGCCGTCTTTGTTGCGATCGTGCTGGCGACCGGCCGCCGCCTGCCGCGCGCTCCGCAGATCTGGGGCTGGGCAGCGCTTGGCGCGCTGTTCGGCTTCACGCTGCCCTTCACGCTCATCTCGTGGGGGGAAGAGACGGTCGATTCCGGCCTAGCGGCGGTTCTCATGGCGGGCATGCCGCTGATGACGATCCTTCTCGCGCGCTTCGTCGCCCGCGACGAGCCGCTGACGATCGCCAAGCTTGCGGGCGTCGCGCTCGGCATGTTCGGTCTCATCATCCTGATCGGACCGGGCCAGCTTGCTACGCTCGGCGGCGACACGATCCGCGAAATCGCTATCGTGCTGGCCTCGTTCTGCTATGGCGTGGGGGCGATCGTCATCAAACGCATTTCGGGGCACGACCCCTATGTGGTATCGGCCACCATCCTGATATGCGCAGCCATCATGCTGGTGCCGGCGAGCGTGCTGATTGACCAGCCTTGGACGCTGAACCCGACGGGGTTGGCGATCTTCGCGGTCGTCCTGTTGGGCCTCTTGGCAACAGGGCTCGCTAATCTCCTCATGCTCGCGCTTCTGCGGCGGACCGGCGCCGGTTTCTTCGCCCAGATCAACTTTCTGGTACCCCTCTTTGGCGTATTCTGGGGCTTCGTCATCCTTTCTGAGCGGCCGACGCCGTCCGCTCTGGCGGCGCTGGCCTTGATCCTCGCCGGAATTGCCATTTCGCGGGTCACGCTGCGTGCGCCGCGCCTCATCTCCACGGAGACTTCGAAATGAACGACACGACAACCGAACCCGAAGCCGATCTTCCGGCCGCGCCGCCGGCCTCGGCCTATTTCATCGAGGATCGCCAGGACCCGGAAGAGACCCACACGCTCTCCGTACTGGTCGACAATGAGCCCGGCGTGCTGGCGCGCGTCATCGGCCTCTTCTCCGGGCGCGGTTACAACATCGAAAGCCTGACGGTATCGGAGACCCAGCACGAGCAGCATCTGTCGCGCATCACCATCGTCACAAAGGGCACGCGCGATGTGCTTGAGCAGATCAAGAACCAGCTCGATCGCATGGTGTGCGTGCACCGCGTCACCGACCTGACGATGATCGCTCGCAGCCGTAAGGAAGAGAAGCCGCTGGAGCGGGAACTGGCGCTGATCAAGGTGAGCGGCACCGGGCAGGAGCGGATCGAGGCGCTGCGCATAGCCGACGCCTTCCGCGCCGAGGTGGTCGACGCCACGACCGGGCATTTCATTTTTCAGATCACCGGCCGCACCAACAAGATCGAGCAATTCATCGCTATCATGCAGCCCATGGGCCTGGTGGAGGTCTGCCGCACCGGCAGCGCTGCCATGTGTCGTGGACCCGGGGCGATGTAGGCGGTATCGCCTGCGCTAAGCGTTTGCCGCTCCGCTTGCGGTCATGCAGTCGGCGACGCGTTCGCCGGCTGCATGACATCTGAGCAGCGTCACCGGTGTCGCAGCCATCTTCGCGACACGATCCCATGCTCGTCATGCGAGCGTGTTGCGCGTCGGCTGGGGGCGCGGCAGCAGGAGGTGAGGATGCGTATCGGAAAGACGACAGCTTTGTTCTTCGTTGCGAGTATGGCGCTCAGTGCAGTGCCCGTTTTGGCAGCCGATCTTTGTCTTGATCTTAAATTCCGATGCGATGGGTTTGAGCCGAGCTGGCAGCTCTTCACCGACGTTGTGGCCGATGGCGGCGACACCGTCGTCCGCTTCACCGATCCGGAGAATCCGAATTGGGAGACAGGGCCACTGATCGTCAATTCGTGTCTGCTCCAGGGAAGCCCGAACGATTTTGAGCTCTCGACGGAAGCGCCGCTGTCGCTGATTGCCAATATCGTCGGCCAGACATGCGTGGAGCCGAATGACGAGGAGACCGATTTCTCCGTGACGGTGACGTTCGTGCAGGGCGCGCTCGGCGCCGACCCACGGCGTGTGGAGGGCGTCGGCTGCTGCCAGCTTCTGGAGTGAGGAGCACTTGTCCGAATCCGCGAATCTGGTCTGCCAAACTCACGTCCTCCAGGCCGTAATCTAGTTCTTGTTGTGTTCTCATTGTCTAGATGTTAGGGTATTGGCGTCTAGACGGAGCGCACACAATGGCGTTTCACATTCGCGACCCGGAAACCGACCGTTTGGCCCGTGAACTGGCGCGTTTGCAGGGCAATGGCATTACCGGCGCCGTAAAGTCGGCGTTGGAGATGAAGCTTGCTGAGGAGCATCGCAAAGTTCCGCTAATGGAGCGGATCAAGCCGATTACGGACAAGATCGCCGCAGCACCCGACACGGGTCTGAAGGCGGACAAGGCCTTCTTCGATGAGCTTTGGGGCCAGGGGGATGAGGAGTGATGTTCGTCGATGCCTCAGCTATCGTGGCCATACTCAAGCGCGAACCCGGCTTCCAAGGGCTTGCTGACCGTCTCGATCATGCTGAGAGCTCGATCACCTCGCCCGTCGCTATATTAGAGGTCGTCATGAGTCTCGGCCGCCAGAAGGCGCTTCGGCCGCAGGACGTGTATGAAGCGGTGAACAGGTTGCTGGCGAACTCCGATACCCAGGTCAGCACGATCGACGAAGAGACAGGCCGGCTCGCCGTCGATGCACATGCGCGCTTCGGCAAGGGGAGCGGCCATCCCGCCCGCCTCAATCTCGGCGACTGTTTCGCCTATGCCATGGCCAAGCAGCATGGTGTGCCGCTTCTCTATAAGGGCGACGACTTCATCCAGACCGATCTGGCCTGAGCATTGAGCCGCATGAAGCTCTCGCCGCAGCAGGATGACGCGCTCCTTCAAGTATCGCGCTGGTTGCAGTCGGGCAGCCCGCAAGTCTTTCGCCTGTTCGGTTATGCCGGCACGGGAAAGACGACGCTGGCACAGAAGATCGCAGAGGATGTCGACGGCGCGGTTTTGTTCGCTGCCTTTACCGGCAAGGCGGCCCAGGTCATGCGCAATCGCGGCTGCGCCAACGCCCGCACGATCCATTCGCTGATCTACCGTCCGCGCGGCGAGAAGGCGGAGGAAGAGACGGGCGAGATGCAGCCGGCCTTCTCGCTGAACCGGTCGAGCGAGGTGAAGAAAGCGAAGCTCGTCATCATCGACGAGTGCTCCATGGTCGACGAGGCGCTCGGCCGCGATCTCCTCTCTTTCGGCACACCGGTTCTTGTGCTCGGCGATCCAGGGCAATTGCCGCCGGTGAAGGCCGGGGAGGGCGGCGGGGGTTACTTCACCGAGCACGCGCCCGACGTGATGTTGACGGAGGTGCACCGGCAGGCGCGCGACAATCCCATCATCCAGCTGGCGCAGACCGTGCGCGAAGGGGGGCGGCCGGATTACGGCCGGTATGGCGAAAGTCGCGTGGTCGGGCGCGACGACATCGACGCCGACAATGTGCTGTCAGCCGACCAGGTGCTGGTGGGGCGCAACCGCACGCGCCACAATTACAATCGCCGCATCCGCACGCTGAAGGGCTTTGACGGCGCGCTGCCGGCTGCCGGGGACAAGCTGGTGTGTCTCAGGAACAGCTCGGAGAAGGGGCTCCTCAACGGCGGGCTGTGGCGTGTCACGTCGGTCGGCGCGGCCAAGGGGCTGGCGCTCAACATGCTGGTCAAGTCGGAGGACGAGGGGCCGCTCGGATCGTCGGCCAAGATCCGCGTCTTGAAGGCGATGTTCGAGGAGGGGCCGGAGGCGGTGGATTGGCATCGCCGCCGCCGCACCGACGAGTTCGATTACGGCTACGCGCTCACCGTTCACAAAGCGCAGGGCTCGCAATGGGACGACATCGTGCTCTTTGACGAGAGCTTCGCGTTTCGCGACACGCGCGACCGCTGGCTCTATACGGCCATCACCCGCGCGGCGGAGCGCATCATGATCGTGCGGTAAGACCGACGAGGCGCGGCGGTCTCGTTAGGGGCGAGTGCCTCGGCTGTCGTCATTGCCGGGCTTGACCGGCAATCCATGCCGCCGACGTTTCGCCAAGCAGAACCGTTCAGGAATGGATGCCCGGATCAAGTCCGGGCATGACGACCGGTGAATGTGAGGGCGGGCGTTCTTTCTGACGCTGGCGAGCGGCGCCCGCTTGGACGCCGCCTGCATCCTCCCCCGGTTGCCCACTCCGGCGGCGAAAGCTAAAACCCGCCAGCTTCACTTAAAACTCGGCGTTTCAATGGGCCGGTTCGATCGGGAAGGGCAGCACATGCGCGTTTATTACGACCGCGATGCGGACGTGAACCTCATCAAGGACAAGGCCGTCGTTATCGTCGGCTATGGCAGCCAGGGCCGCGCGCATGCGCTGAACCTAAAGGATTCCGGCGCGACCAACGTCACCGTAGCGCTGCGGCCGGGCTCGGCGACGGCACGCAAGGTGGAGGCGGATGGGCTGAAGGTTCTCTCCGTGGCCGATGCGGCCAAGGTCGCCGATTTGATGATGATGTGCGCGCCCGATGAGCTCCAGGCCGACATCTACGCCGATCATATCGCCCCCAACATCCGCGACGGCGCGGCGATCGCCTTCGCCCATGGACTGAACGTCCACTACAATCTGATTGAGCCCGGCCCGGGGATCGATGTCTTGATGGTCGCTCCGAAGGGGCCGGGCCACACCGTGCGTGGCGAATACCTCAAGGGCGGCGGCGTGCCGTGCCTCATCGCCATTCACCAGGACGCCTCCGGCAACGCGCACGACCTTGGCCTGTCATACGCCTGCGCCATCGGCGGCGGGCGTTCCGGCGTTATTGAGACGACCTTCAAGGAGGAATGCGAGACCGACCTCTTCGGCGAGCAGGTCGTGCTTTGCGGTGGATTGGTGGAGCTGATCCGCGCCGGCTACGAGACGCTGGTGGACGCCGGCTACGCGCCGGAGATGGCGTATTTTGAATGCCTGCACGAGGTGAAACTGATCGTCGACCTCATCTATGAGGGCGGTATCGCCAACATGAACTATTCCATCTCCAACACAGCGGAGTTCGGCGAATACCTCTCCGGCCCGCGGGTCGTGACCGAGGAGACGCGCGCGGAGATGAGGAAGATCTTGAAGGATATCCAGACCGGCGCCTTCACCTCGGAATGGATCCGCGAGTGCAAGGCCGGCCAGCCGAAGTTCAAGGCGACACGCCGCGTGAACGACGCGCATCCGATTGAGGAGGTGGGCGAGAAGCTGCGCGCCATGATGCCGTGGATCAGCGCCGGGAAGCTCGTCGACAAGGAGCGGAACTGACGTGGCATCTGACCTCCGCATTCGACGTGCTGAGCTGTCGGAGGCCGAGGCGCTGACCGATCTGGCCATGCGCTCCAAAGCGTATTGGGGCTATGACGAACAGTTCATGGCGCAATGCCGCGAGGGACTCACCGTCCAGCCGGACGCGATCGAAGCCGGTGAGGTCTGGGTCGTGGAGGACGAGGGGCGGCTGCTCGGCGTCCTGGAGCTGACGCAAGAAGAAGACGACGCAGTCGACGTGCGTTTAATCTTCGTTGAGCCCGGTGCGGTCGGCACCGGCGTTGGGCGGGTGCTTTGGGATCATGCGGAAGCGCGTGCGCGGGCGCTTGGCGCTGCCACGCTGACCGTTGACGCCGATCCGAATGCGCTCGGTTTCTATCAGCGCATGGGCATGCGCGTGATCGGCCGTTCTCCGTCCAACGCCATCCCTGGCCGCACATTGCCGCGTTTGGCCAAGGCGCTCGCCGGTGAACCTATCGAGGAAACAGCGTCAGCTTAGAGCGCCGCGCGCAAGCAGCGAGCACAGGTCAACCTTCCCCATGAGGGAGGGTTATGACGGCCGCCAAGAGCGAAGACGAAAGGCCCGGAGCGGTGTCCGCTCCGGGCCTTTATAGCGTTCGCGATGTTGGGTTCGGGCCGAAGCCCGAACCCTTACACCGAATAATACATGTCGAACTCGACCGGGTGCGGCGTCATCTCGTAGCGCATGTTCTCTTCCCATTTCAGCTCGAGATAGGCGTCGATCTGGTCGTCATCGAAGACACCGCCGGCCTTCAGGAAGTCGCGATCCGCGTCGAGACTGGTGAGCGCTTCGCGCAGCGACCCGGAGACCGTCGGGATGTCCTTCAGCTCCTCCGGCGGCAGGTCGTAGAGATCCTTGTCCATGGCATCGCCCGGATTGAGCTTGTTCTTGATGCCGTCGAGGCCGGCCATCAGCATCGCCGTGAAGGCGAGATACGGGTTGGCGCCGGGATCGGGGAAGCGCACCTCAACGCGTTTGCCCTTCGGCGACGCCACCACCGGAATGCGGCACGACGCGGAGCGGTTGCGCGCCGAATAGGCGAGCAGCACCGGTGCCTCGTAGCCCGGCACGAGCCGCTTGTAAGAGTTGGTGGTCGGGTTGGTGAAGGCGTTGATGGCGCGTGCATGCTTCAGGATGCCGCCGATATAGAACAACGCTTCCTCCGACAGATCGGAATAGCGGTTGCCGGCAAAGACCGGCGTGTCGCCCTTCCAGATCGATTGGTGCACGTGCATGCCGGAGCCGTTGTCGCCGAACACGGGCTTGGGCATGAAGGTCGCCGACTTGCCGTAGGCATGCGCGGTCTGGTGGATGCAATATTTGTAGATCTGCAGGCCGTCGCCGGCTTTCACCAGCGTGTTGAACTTGATGCCGAGCTCGTGCTGGGCCGCGCCGACTTCGTGGTGATGCTTCTCCGTTTCAACGCCCATCTGGCCCATATACATCAGCATGTCGGAGCGGATGTCCTGGGCGGAATCGATCGGCGGGACCGGGAAGTAGCCGCCCTTGGTGCGCGGCCTGTGCCCGAGATTGCCGGCCTCGTAGGCGGTGCTGGTGTTTGAGGGCAGCTCAGAGGAATCGAGCTCAAAGCCGGTGCTGTAGGGCTCGGCGGAAAAGCGCACATCGTCGAAGACGAAGAATTCCGCCTCCGGCCCGAAGAAGGCCGCGTCGCCGACGCCCATGGATTGCAGATAGGCCAGCGCCTTCTTGGCAGTCGTGCGCGGGTCGCGGTTATAGGGCTCGCCGGTCGACGGCTCCAGGATGTCGCAGAAGATGGCCAGCGTCGGCTGCGCGAAGAACGGATCGATGGCGTAGGATTCCGGGTCCATCATCAGCGTCATGTCGGACTCGTTGATCGCCTTCCATCCGGCGATCGACGAACCGTCGAACATGATGCCGTCGGAAAAGGCATCCTCGTCGATGGCCGCGGCGTCCATCGTGACGTGCTGCATCTTGCCGCGCGGATCGGTGAAGCGCAGGTCGACAAATTTCACGTCGTTGTCCTTGATGGTCTTCAAGACCTCAGAAGCATTGCTCATCGTGTCCCTCTTGTTGATCGATCGTCTTGTCCGGGGAAGGGGTGGGTTGGAGTAGGGCCGGCTGTGGCTAGATAGCGTCGACGCCGCTCTCGCCGGTGCGGATGCGGATGGCCTCCTCGATGGAGGAGATGAAGATTTTGCCGTCGCCGATGCGGCCGGTCTGGGCGGCGCTGCGGATCGCCTCCACGGCGCGCTCCACCATCTCGTCGGCGAGCACCACCTCGACCTTCACCTTGGGCAGAAAGTCGACGACGTATTCAGCGCCGCGATAGAGCTCGGTGTGGCCCTTCTGGCGGCCGAAACCCTTCGCTTCCGTGACGGTGATGCCCTGCAGCCCGACTTCCTGTAGGGCCTCCTTCACCTCGTCCAGCTTGAAGGGTTTGATGATTGCTTCGATTTTCTTCATTCTCCGCGTGCTCCAGCGCAAGATCGTGGCCATTCCCGTGGAAGCACGAAGCATGCCAACTCATCCCGCCGGCGTGGCGGAGTCGCGCAGGGCGCATTTGCTTAGAAATGCATCAGCTGTAGCTCTGATCTGTCGGCGCTATGGGGCATGTGCTGCGTACAAAATGTGCAATTGCATAAGCGCTGATCGACAATGACCTTCATTGAACTGCTGACTCCGGACGAAATGGCCAATGCGGATCAGCTGGCGATCGCCGGCGGGATCAGCGGCTTTGAACTCATGCAGAGGGCCGGCGCGGCCGTCGCGGAGGCAGCAGCGGAGATGGCTCCGCGCGGCGATATCCTGGTGCTCGCTGGGCCGGGCAACAATGGCGGCGATGGGTTCGTGGCTGCCGAGCTGCTGCGCCGTCAGGATCGCTCCGTGCGTGTGGCGCTTCTGGGCGACCGCGGGCGGCTGAGCGGCGACGCGGCGCAGGCGGCTGCGTTCTATCAGGGTGGGGTAGATGCGCTCGGCGCGGCGACGGACTTTTCCGGAGCCCTTGTCGTGGATGCGCTCTTTGGCGCGGGGCTTGCGCGGCCTCTGGAAGGCGTTGTTGCGCGCGTTGTGGAGCGCTTGAATGAGGCGCATGCGCCGGTGCTTGCGGTCGATCTGCCGAGCGGCGTTGACGGGCGGAGCGGCGCGACGCTTGGCGTCGCCGTCCGGGCCAAGCGAACCGTCACGTTCTTTCGGCTGAAGCCGGGCCACCTGCTGATGCCTGGGCGGCTTCATTGCGGGCGGACGGACATTGCCCAGATCGGAATCCCCGACGCCGTCCTCAAGGCCGTGCAACCCGCCACCTTTCACAACCTGCCGCCGCTGTGGCGTGGCCATCTACGTCCGCCGCGGCCGGGCGACCATAAATATGCGCGCGGGCACGCCTTCGTCGTCTCAGGGCCGGCCGGCGCCACGGGAGCGGCGCGCCTGGCGGCGGCGGGGGCGTTGCGGGTCGGGGCCGGCGCGGCGACGGTCGCTTCGCCGCCCGAAGCGCTCCTCGTCAACGCCGCTCAACTGACGGCGATCATGGTGCGCGCCTTCGATGGGCCGGAGGCTCTGGCTGCGCTTCTTGCCGATCCGCGACCGAAATCGGTGGTGCTGGGGCCGGGCAACGGCGTGGGCGCGGCGACGCTTGCGAATGTCGAAGCAGCACTCGCCGGCGATGCGGGCGTGGTGCTCGATGCCGACGCGCTGACCAGCATAACGAATTGTCGAGACACGATATTTTCCAAGATTCAGAATCGGTTGCAGCCGGTTGTGATGACGCCGCATGAAGGCGAGTTCGCCCGCCTTTTTGCAACGGACGGCGCGCGTATCGATCTCGCCCGCGCAGCGGCACGGGAAAGTGGGGCGATCGTCGTTCTCAAGGGCCCCGACAGCATCGTGGTGGCGCCGGATGGGCGCGCGGCGATCAATTCCAATGCGCCGCCCGACTTGGCCACCGCCGGCAGCGGCGACGTGCTGGCGGGCGTGGTGGCTGGTCACCTGGCACAGGGGATGCCGGGCTTTGAGGCCGCGGCGGCGGCTGTGTGGATCCACGGCGCGGCCGGGGCGGCGGTCGGTCGCGGTTTGATCGCCGACGATTTGCCGGGCGCCATCCCGGGTGTCTTGCAGCAGCTTGCCCATCGCGCGTGACGTAGCGCGCCAGGCGCTAGGTCAGCGCAAACGGATTTGTTTGTTCGAGCCCTTCCAGCCGGTGAATGGGCCGCGTGATCTTGCCTTCCAGAAGATCGAAGCCTGAGCCGATGTCGACGCCCACGCCGCCGCGCTGCTTGATCCACGTGCAATAGAACTCCGCCTACAAGCCGGCACCCACGAGACAGAGGCAGCCCGCCAGGTCGGCCGGCAATTCGGCTTCGGTTCGCGCGAGGAAATCCGGGGTGGCGGGTTTGGGTTGTTGGCCTTGGGTCGTGCCAACGGTGATGCGTTGAACCTGATGATTGGGATAAAGGCGCTCAAGGGCGTCCATCGCCGCTCCACGGCTGGAGATGAGGAGCAGGCGGTCTGTTTCGGCAAGCAGATCTGGAAGGTGGCGAAGGACGCCGAAGTAAAGATGTGCGGATGTAAGCGCCTTTCCCTCAAACAGACCACGACGGGCCAGGCGCAGCATATGGTCGACTGCTCGCCAATGGCCGGACGTGCCGCGTGGGTCCTTGCTGAGGGTTCCGACTATCCATTCGGGATTGGGCTTCCTCCATCGCCAGACTCCGATAACGCCAATGATGTCGGCCTGAAGCAGCGCGCCAACCAACATTTCACGTAACGCGAGCGTCCAGGCCTCATCCAGTGCGAAATTGTCGGCGCGCCCAGCCATCATCTGCCTGACGCTGTAGCGGTCCAAGACCGGCGTGTGAGGATCGGCGCCGAAGGCCAGGAAATTTGTTTCGCCATCGCCGATCCTGACAACGGAAAGCGGCTGACTGGCCTTTAGACTTGCGGCAATTCGCTCCGATACATCCTTGCCGTTGGGATCGGGGAGGACTTCAAGCCCTAGGTCACGGTAGGCACTGCGAACGGCTTCGACCGACAAATGTTCCGGGTGCGCGCGTATGAGGCCCGTAAGATGCGCCAGCTCGTCGGCCGGTATTTCGGCGATATCTGACGGGGCGTCCATGATCGGAAACGAGTGCTAACAGTGGCTCGGCCCGCCTTCAATACAAGGCCCGCGGCCGGTCCCGGCACTGGCGTAAGCCTTGCCCCACCGGGCCCGTTGCTTTAGGAGCGCGTGTCCGGCGGAGCGCGTTGCCGCTCGCAGGTTCGGATCGGGACTCGGGCGGGCGTGGTGGAATTGGTAGACACGCAGGATTTAGGTTCCTGTGGGCTTAGCCCGTGGGGGTTCAAGTCCCTCCGCCCGCACCACCGGGTCATCGGCTTCGTGATCGGCATCGATGCCGCGCTAGATGGCGCGTTGGGACGACTAAGTCATTGGGAAGGTTGGCATGCAGGTGAACGAAACCCTCTCTGAGGGGCTTAAGCGCGCGCTGACGGTGACAATAGCTGCGTCGGAGCTCGATTCCCGTTTGAGCGAAAGGCTCACCGAGCTTAAGGCGCGTGCGCGGATCAAGGGTTTTCGCCCGGGCAAGGTGCCCGTGAATCATCTGCGCCGCGTCTACGGCAAGGCGGCGATGGCGGAGATCGTTGAGACCATGGTCGGCGAGACGACGCGGCAGGCGCTGTCGGACCGCGGCGAGCGCGCTGCCATGCAGCCGAAAGTCGCCATGACAGAGGACGAGGCGGAAGCCATGGAGGTGCTGGAGGGGAAGGCCGACCTGACCTTCACGCTCGAATATGAGGTGCTTCCCGATTACGAACTCGGCGATTTCAAGGGACTGAAGATCGAGCGGCCGGTGGCGGATGTCACCGACGAAGAGATCGAGGAGCGGGTGACGCAGGTGGCGGAAAGCACGCGCTCCTACGAGCCGGTGGAGCGCGCCGCCGCCGACGGCGACCGCGTCACGTTCGACTATGTCGGCAAGACCGGCGGTGAGACGTTTGAAAGCAGCACGACGTCGATTGTGCTCGGCTCAGGCCAGTTCATCCCCGGATTTGAGGAGCAGCTGACGGGCGTCAGCGCCGGCCAGGAGAAAACCTTCGGCGTAACGTTCCCGGAGGCTTATCCGGCGGAGAATCTGGCCGGCAAGCCGGCGAGCTTCGACGTCAAGATCAACGAGGTCGCCGCGCCGGCCGACATCACGATCGACGACGCGTTTGCCGAGCGCCTGGGGCTGGAATCGCTGGAGAAGCTTCGCGACACGGTTCGCCAGCAGATTGAAAGTGAATACGGACAAACCACCCGCCAGCACGTCAAGCGGCAGATGCTTGACCAGCTTGACACGATGCACACCTTCCCGCTGCCGGAAAATCTGGTCGAGCAGGAGTTTGAGAGCATCTGGAAGCAGGTCATGCACGATGTGGAGCATCACGGCCGGACGTTTGAAGCGGAAGGGACGACGGAGGAGGCGGCGCGCGCCGATTATCGTGGCATCGCCGAACGGCGGGTGCGGCTGGGGCTGGTCTTGTCGAAAATCGGCGAGGCTGCCGAGGTGACGGTGAGCGACGAGGAACTGCAGGGCGCGCTTTACAACCAGGCCCGCCAGTTCCGCGGCCAGGAGCAGCAGGTGTTCGATTATTACAAGCAGAACCCCGACGCGGTGCAGGCCCTGCGCGCGCCGATCTTTGAGGAGAAGGTGGTCGATTACCTCCTGGAACTCGCCGACGTGACGGACAAGAGCGTGAGCAAGGATGAGCTGGCCGCGCTTGCGGAGGACGAAAGCGTCCCGGATCACCACCACCACGATCACGACCACTGAGTTCGATCCCGCGCGCGTGCGCGGGGGCGGCGCTTCAATCGCGTTAGGCAACACGGCAATCGGTTGCGGCATCGGCCGGGCAAGTCCTTGCCCGGGCTTGGGGTCAGGCTATAAGGCGCTTATGTTACGGCGGATTCGCCGTTCCGCCTCCTGTCCTCCCCAGGCAAGATTCCCAGGTGAAGCCGATGAAAGACCCGCTCGACATCTACATGAACACGCTGGTTCCGATGGTCGTGGAGCAGACCAATCGCGGCGAGCGCGCCTACGACATCTATTCGCGCCTCCTGAAGGAGCGGATCATCTTCATCACCGGTCCGATTGAGGACCATATGGCGACGCTGGTCTGCGCGCAGCTTCTCTATCTGGAGGCGGACAACCCAAAGAAAGAGATCGCCATGTATATCAACTCGCCGGGCGGTGTGGTGACCTCGGGCCTGGCGGTCTACGACACCATGCAGTTCGTGAAACCGGCGGTTTCGACGCTGTGCATCGGCCAGGCGGCGTCCATGGGGTCCATGATGCTCGCCGCCGGCGAAAAGGGCATGCGCTTTTCCACGCCGAATGCCCGTATCATGGTCCATCAGCCCTCCGGCGGCTTCCAGGGCCAGGCCTCAGACATTGAGCGCCATGCGGAGGACATCATCAAAATGAAGCGCCGGCTCAATGAGATTTATGTGAAACATACCGGCCAGACCTATGACGCCATCGAGGCGACGCTGGACCGCGATCACTTCATGAGCGCCGAGCAGGCCCGCGATTTCGGGCTTGTCGACGACGTCATCACCACCCGCGCGGCGCTTGAGCAGGCGGCAGGCGAGGAGCGTGACTGAAACCCCACATTCCCTGTCCGATCATTAAGTTAATCTTGAAATCTTACGCGCATGAATGGTTCGATATGCAAGCGTGGTCAGCCGATGTGGACGGTTGCGCCAATTTGGATGTTTGCATCATTGGCGCAGGCGTGCTGAACGAGGATTGATATGAGCAAGATCAGCGGTTCCGGGGGCGGTAGTGAGGGCAAAAACACCCTCTATTGCTCGTTCTGCGGCAAGAGCCAGCACGAGGTCCGCAAGCTGATCGCCGGGCCCACGGTCTTTATTTGCGACGAATGCGTTGAATTGTGCATGGACATCATCCGCGAGGAGAACAAGTCCTCGCTGGTGAAATCGGGCGATGGCGTGCCCACGCCGGAAGAAATCTTCGAAGTCCTTAACGACTATGTCATCGGCCAGGAGCACGCCAAAAAGGTGCTCTCGGTCGCGGTGCACAACCATTACAAGCGTCTGAACCACGCCGCGCGCAACAACGACGTGGAGCTCGCCAAGTCGAACATCCTGCTGATCGGCCCCACCGGCTGCGGCAAGACGCTTCTGGCGCAGACCCTGGCGCGCATCCTCGACGTGCCCTTCACCATGGCCGACGCCACCACGCTGACGGAGGCCGGCTATGTCGGCGAGGATGTGGAGAACATCATCCTCAAGCTGCTGCAATCGGCCGACTACAATGTGGAGCGGGCGCAGCGCGGCATCGTCTATATCGACGAGGTCGACAAGATTTCGCGCAAGTCCGACAACCCGTCCATCACCCGCGACGTGTCGGGCGAGGGCGTGCAGCAGGCGCTGCTGAAGATCATGGAAGGCACGGTGGCCTCCGTGCCGCCGCAGGGCGGGCGCAAGCATCCGCAGCAGGAGTTCCTGCAGGTCGATACGACGAACATTCTGTTCATCTGCGGCGGTGCCTTTGCCGGCCTCGACAAGATCATCTCCGATCGCGGCCGCAAAACATCGATCGGCTTCGGCGCGACGGTGGAGGCGGCGGAAGATCGCAAGACCGGCGAGCTGTTCCGTCAGGTGGAGCCGGAGGACCTTCTGAAGTTCGGTCTCATTCCGGAATTCGTCGGACGTCTGCCGGTCGTGGCGACGCTTGAGGATCTCGACGAAGCGGCGCTGGTGCAGATCCTGATGGAGCCGAAGAACGCGCTGGTGAAACAATATCAGCGGCTGTTTGAGATGGAGAATGTGGAGCTCAACTTCCACACCGAAGCGCTGAGCGCCATCGCCAAGCGGGCGATCGAGCGCAAGACCGGCGCGCGGGGCCTGCGCTCCATCATGGAAGCCATCCTGCTTGAGACGATGTTCGATCTGCCGGGGCTCGATGGCGTGGAGGAGGTTGTGATCTCCTCAGATGTCGTGGTGGGCAGTTCGCGTCCGCTTTACATCTACGGCGAACGGGCGGTGGAGGAACACCACAATGCCGGGCGTTCCGCCTGATGCAGCCGGTCGCCTGAAGCCGCCTTTAGGGGCCCCGGCCAGTCTGGGCCCAGCCCTTGAATCCGCGTTTGCGGGGTTCCACTTAACGCGTAACCCGCCTGGCGCGCTCCTTGCCCGGCCGCTCTTGTCGGCTTGCGTATCCTTCAGCCGGTTTTGCCGGCAGCGTGCCTTCATCTAGACTGCGATTCGCTTCGCCCATTGGCCAGCGGCCGGGCGAACCGCAATGCGAAGGAAAAACGATGACGGAAAACCCGCGTCTTATCGGCGTCCCCTCCGGAGAGAGCGCCTTTCCGGTGCTGCCGCTCCGCGACATTGTGGTCTTCCCGCACATGATCGTGCCGCTTTTTGTCGGCCGTGAAAAATCCATCAGTGCGCTGGAAGAGGTCATGCGGGCCGACAAGCAGATTCTGCTCGCAACCCAGAAGGACGCCGGCGACGACGATCCCTCGCCGGAGGCCATCTTTGAGGTTGGCACGCTGGCGACGGTTCTGCAGCTCCTGAAGCTCCCCGACGGCACGGTGAAGGTGCTGGTGGAGGGGCGCGACCGCGCGCAGATCCTGCGCTACACGGAGCGCGACAATTTCTTCGAGGCGGAGGCTCGCATCCTGCCGGAGACGATCGGCGAGGAGGTGGAAGCGGAGGCGCTGGCGCGCTCCGTCGTCTCGGAGTTTGAGAACTACGTGAAGCTGAACAAGAAGGTCAGCCCGGAGGTCATCTCGGCGGTCTCAAACATTGAGGATTATTCCAAGCTCGCCGACACGGTCGCGCATCATCTCTCCGTGCGCATCCCGGAGAAGCAGGAGCTTCTCGGCATGACCGCGGTGACGGAGCGGCTGGAGAAGGTGCTCGGCATGATGGAGAGCGAGATCTCCGTCCTGCAGGTGGAGCGGCGCATCCGCTCACGCGTGAAGCGTCAGATGGAGAAGACGCAGCGTGAGTACTATCTCAACGAACAGATGAAGGCGATCCAGAAGGAGCTTGGCGACGGCGAGGACGGCCGCGACGAGCTGCGCGAGCTTGAGGAGCGCATCGCCAAGACCAAGCTCTCAAAGGAAGCCAAGGAGAAGGCGGAAGCGGAGATCAAGAAGCTGCGCCAGATGAGCCCGATGTCGGCGGAAGCCACGGTGGTGCGCAACTATCTGGACTGGCTGCTCGGCATTCCGTGGAAGAAGCGCTCGCGCGTGCGCAATGATCTGACGTTCGCGGAGAACGTGCTTAACTCCGACCATTATGGCCTGGAGAAGGTGAAGGAGCGCATCGTCGAATACCTCGCCGTGCAGAGCCGCGCCAACAAGCTGAAGGGCCCGATCCTGTGCCTTGTCGGACCGCCCGGCGTCGGCAAGACGTCGCTCGGCAAGTCGATTGCTAAAGCCACTGGCCGCGAGTTCGTGCGCATGTCGCTGGGCGGCGTGCGCGACGAGGCGGAGATCCGCGGCCATCGGCGCACCTATATCGGCTCCATGCCGGGCAAGGTGATTCAGTCGATGCGCAAGGCCAAGAAGTCCAATCCGCTCTTCCTGCTCGACGAGATCGACAAGATGGGCATGGACTTCCGCGGCGACCCTTCCTCGGCGCTGCTTGAGGTGCTGGACCCGGAGCAGAACTCCACGTTCATGGATCACTATCTGGAGGTCGAGTACGACCTCTCCGATGTGATGTTCGTCACCACGGCGAATACGCTGAACATCCCCCCGCCGCTGATGGACCGGATGGAGATCATCCGCATCGCCGGCTACACGGAGGATGAGAAGGTGGAGATCGCTCGGCGCCATCTCCTGCCCAAGCAGGAGCGCGATCACGGGCTGCGCAAGAACGAGTTCGAGATCGACGACGAGGCGCTGCGCACAATCATTCGCCGCTACACGCGTGAGGCCGGCGTGCGTAATCTGGAGCGCGAGCTGGCGACGCTCTCACGCAAGGTCGTGAAGGAGCTCCTCACCACCGATGTGAAGTCGGTGGAGATCACGGCGGACAGCCTGGAGAAATATCTCGGCGTCGTCCGCTATCGCTTCGGCGAGGTGGAGCGCGAGGACCAGGTGGGCGTGGTCACCGGGCTTGCCTGGACGGAGTTCGGTGGCGAGCTGTTGACGGTGGAAGGCGTCATGATGCCCGGCAAGGGTAAGATGACCGTCACCGGCAATCTGCGCGATGTGATGAAAGAATCGATTTCCGCCGCGGCCTCCTATGTGCGCTCGCGGGCGATCGATTTCGGCATCAAGCCGCCGCTTTTCGATAAAAACGACATCCATGTGCACGTGCCGGAAGGGGCGACCCCGAAAGACGGGCCGTCGGCGGGAATCGCCATGGTGACGGCGATCGTGTCGGTGATGACCGGAATTGCGGCGCGCAAGGACGTCGCGATGACCGGCGAAATCACGCTTCGTGGCCGGGTTCTGCCGATCGGCGGGTTGAAGGAAAAGCTGCTTGCAGCACTCAGAGGCGGAATCAAGACCGTGCTGATTCCGGAGGAAAACGCCAAGGATTTGGCGGAGATACCGGATAACGTTAAGAGCGGACTTGATATTATCCCGGTGAGTCGCATGGGCGAGGTCCTTGGCCATGCCCTGGTGAAACAGCCGGAGCCCACCGAATGGACCGAAGCGGAGCAGCAGGAGGCGGCACGCGCCTCCGTTGCGGAGGACGAAGCGTCCACCGGCTTGGTTGCGCACTGAGCGCATCGTGGAAAAAGGAGGCCACCCCGGGCGGGCGGCCTCTTTTTTGTTGCAAATCCGGCGATTCCGGGCTCAACAGTCTGTTGAGTGGGGCACGCGACTCAGCGACCACCTAGGTTTCAGCACGTTTCATACGAGTCTCAATGAGAGGAGAATTGAGCATGAACAAGGGCGACCTCGCGGCGGCAGTGGCGGATAAGACCGGCATGTCCAAAGCATCGGCGACCCAGGCCGTTGAGGCGGTTTTCGGCTGCATCACGGATTCATTGAAGAATGGCGAGGAGGTGCGGGTCCTCGGCTTCGGGAACTTTGCCGTAACGCGCCGCGCTGCCAGCGTCGGACGCAACCCGCAAACCGGTGAACCCATGCAGATCAAGGCCAGCAACCAGGCCAAGTTCAAGCCGGGCAAGGGTCTGAAAGACACGCTCAATCCTTGAGCCTCGATCTCTGCTTCAGATTGTGGAGGCCCCGCTTCGGCGGGGCTTTCTCTTTGGCGGGTGCCGCGGCGCCGGGCCGGCGTGCACCCCGCATGACTTTGCCGGCGATCGGGACTACATGTGCGGGCAGAAAGAGGGCGGTTAGCTCAGCTGGTCAGAGCACCTGGTTTACACCCAGGGGGTCGGGAGTTCGAACCTCTCACCGCCCACCATTGAAGTGCGGTCCATTCCGGACACATAGGTGACAGTTTATTCCGGAGACATGGGTAACACCTTTGCTCCGAATGGGTTGGTGATGGGCTCCAGCCTGCATGTCTCG
>JANQKG010000051.1 GCA_028281235.1 Afifellaceae bacterium
TCATCGACAATGGCCGCGCGGAAAGCATCAAGCTGCGGCTTCTCGAATTTGTGCATGCCGGCGCCGAGGATCAGCCGGTCGGGCAGCATGCGGAAGAAGAAGCCGGGCGACGCCCAGCTACGGCGGTCGCCGTGCCAGAACCACAGATCGAGGTGGTTTTTGTAGGGCGTCTTGTCCTTGGAGAAGCGGATGTCACGGTTGATGCGAAAGAGCGAGCCATTGACCTTGGGCTCGAACGACACGCTCGGCGATATTTTTTGGAGTTTTGGGCCAATCGCCGCGACGAAGGCCTTGGCCGGCTCAACGTAATGGGCGTCGTAATCGGCGCGATGCGCGTCGAACCAGGCCTTGTTGTTGTTCTTGGTGAGGCCACGCAGAAACGTGTTGGTCTTCTTCGAAAAACCCCCAAAGTCCGGCATCACGGCGTCCTCCTGATTGACCTCGGTGCTGACAATAGCCGCCGATCCCTTTGCGTTCCAACGCTCGTTCTGCGATGCGTCGACTATGGGTATCAGCGCCACGGCTTCAGCGAAGGACGCATGAGATCGGCGGGATCCGACAATCCGTCGAAGGCTTTCTGATCGCACGCACCGGGTCGACGGCGCCGGAGTCAGGCTTCAGCTGCTGGGACCGGTATCGGCGCGGCCGATGTCGGCGCGCCCAATTTCGACACGCCAAGTGCGGATTGGTCCGGTCTCCTGGATCGGCGACAGCCATTCCGGTGGGCGGTCCGCTCGGAGGCGCTCGATCAGGGCATCCTCCGTGCGCGATCCGAGGCGATCGAGGTCGGGGTCGCCGAGGCACATGGCGACGTACCGGACGCCGCGCTCTTCAATGATCTGCAGCGCCGCTTCCGGTGTGCCGCCCAGCGCGAGGATGGCGGTGCGATTGCCGGCATTGTTGCGATGATAAGGTGCGGCGAGGACGTCGTGCCCGGTTGTTGCCAGGATCATCGGGCCGAGGCGAGGGGGGGCGAGCACGAGGCCCGGCGGCACATTGGCGAATTCGGCCATGTCCGACGGATTTTTGCAGCTTGCGCGTTCGCTCGGAGCCTGTGGCGAAATGGCTGCAGCGAGCCCGTGCCATCCGAAAGGCAGCGCCGCCATGAACAGTAGGGCGGCGGCCGCCGTCGATGCCAATGCCGCGCGCACGCTCCGTTGGCCGGCTGCTGCTGCCCTGTCGATAAGGTAGAGCCAGCCGAAGAAACCGAACATGGCAGCCAGCGGTGCGCCACGCATCTGGTCGAGCGTGATGGCAAGCGCGACGGTCGCCATGGCGAAAAGCAGGACAAAACGCGGTTCCTTCCGTCCTTCGCGGATTGCGGCAAGTGCCAGGCCAAGCCAGCCGATGAGCGGAAGGGCGAGGAGGTAGAGGAATTGCGGCGGGTCGCGCTGGACGAGGAGGGGGAGCGGCTGCGCTTCGCCGACGCCCGCCAGCCAGAAGGCCCGAACGAGGGGGTCCATGTCAGCGTAGGGGCCAGTGAGCGCGGCGGGCCAGAGGGTGGCAAAGATTGCGCCGATGAACGTTCCCACAGCGCCGGCATAGATCGAACGTCGCAGCGGAGTTCCAGGCGAGGCAAACAGCGCAAGCGCGACGAGAAGCCCGCCGCCGCCGATTGCGAGCCACAGCCATGGCAGCGAAAGGGAGTCGGCCGTCGCCAGGAACCAGCGTTGCGGCGGCACGGAGGCGAGAAAGACACTGAGCGTTGCGATCGCGAGAGACGCGCCATAGGTGGCGACAGGGCCGCGGCGGGCTTCGCCGCCGGCGATCCACGCAATTGCAAAAGCGGCTGAGATCACGCCGACCAGCGGCACGGTCGCAAGGCCGATCGCCAGCGATAGCGAGCAGCACACACCCGCCGCAATCGCCGCACCACGGGAGCCGCTGAAGATTGCGCGCGCCGTCAGCGCGGCGGATGTCAGCATAAGCAGCATCTGCACGCCGTGGTGATCGATCCGCCCCGGCACGAACTGGAACAGGAGCGCGGGGTTGAGCGCCAATATGGCGGCGCCGGCAACAAGCGCGACGGGTCGGACCAGGCGCTCGGCGATGGCCAGCAGCGAAGCGACGAAGCCTGCGAGAAGAAGGCTCGGCCACAGCACCGTGGCAATGCGCTCCGCCGTCGTTGGATCGACGACGACACGTAGAAGCAGGATCAGGCCGGCAATCGGCAGCTCGATGAAGCGAGACCAGTGGGAGACGGGGTTTTGGGGCGGGTTAAGGCGATATTGCGTGACGTCGGTCCATCCCTGTCCGCTCATCCACTCGCGGAGCTGGACGAGACGCATGATGTCGTCGCCGTCGAAGAGGATGCCCTGGCGGATCGTCGCGACGGCGATCGGGTGGACCTGTAGCGCGATCAGCGCAAGCGCCAGCAGCCAGGCGAGAAGAAGCACGCCGCGGTCGCTCTTGCGGGCGACGTCGGGGATTTCAGGCAGAGTTGAGCCGGCGCTTGTCACGCGGCTGTGCCTAGCCGTTAACGCCTAAGAAACTGCGAAGGAAAAGAGCCGCGCCGTATCGTTAACGCCGCGTCAACGCTTCGCCGCCACAACCGACCAGGGCTACCTCTTCTGCGCACGGGCGCCGCTGACGCGAGGTTGAAAGCAGATGCTTGCGTCCGTTTTCGGCGATTCCAATAACGCAAGGCCGGCGGCGGTTTCAGGGGAACCGGCGCGTGCGGACGGGCGGGTCGACCCGCTCGGGCTGGCTCTTGCTATCGTCTTCTCCGGGCTCCTGGTCGTGCAGATCGCCAGCCACGACATGTGGCGCGACGAAGTCCACGCCTGGGGGCTGGTGTCGGCCAGCCCGACGCTTGCCGACCTCCATGCCAATTTGCGCTTCACCGGCCATCCGGGGCTTTGGTATCTGCTGCTTTGGCCGGCGACCTTTGTCACCGACTCGCTCTACACCATCCAAATCGTGCACGCGCTGGTCGGCGTGTCGCTCATCGCGATGATCAGCCTGGTCTCGCCGTTCACGCGGCTTGAGAAGCTCCTGCTGCTTGCCAGCTATTTCGTGCTCTACGAATACACTGTTGTTTCGCGGAGCTACGGGCTCGGCTTTTTGATCGCACTCGTCTACGCGCAGATGCGCGCGACCCGGCCGGACAGCGTCTATGCGAATGCGATCCTGCTCGGTCTTCTCGCCAACACCAATCTGTTCGCCTTCGTGCTGTCCGGTGCGTTCGCTCTGGAGTACCTCATCGCATTGGTATTCCGGCGGGGCAGGACGCTGTGGCCGGCATTGAAGGCCGTGCTCCTGCCGGCGCTGCTTTACGTGACGTTGGTGGCCGCGGCGGTGGCGACCATGTGGCCAAGCCCCGACATCTCTTGGCGGACCACCGGCGTGCCGCTCGCATATGCCGGCGACGTCAATCGTTTCCTGGAGATGATCGCCGGCTCCGTTGAGGCGCTCATCCCCGCACACGCTCTCTACCATTGGGATGACGATGCGGAGAGCACGCTGCACGCGCTTTCCATCGCGGCGCTGCCCGTCTTGGCGTTCGTGCTTTTTCTCATCTTCAAAGCGCACCGGCTGCTTCTGATCATCCCGGCGCTGACGTTTCTGGGGACGGTCGCGGTGGGTCAGCTCGTCTACGCCAATTCCATCCGCCATTGGGGCGTCAACTTCATTGCCTTTGTCGCTGCTTATTGGATCCGGCGCGTGTGGAGCCCGGTGCCCTCACACTTTGCGACAGGGCTTCTGGTGGTGAGCGCTGCGGCGGGTATCGCCGTCAGCGTACAGCAATGGTCGCGCACCTTCTCCGAAGGCCGCGCGACGGCGGCTTGGATTACGGCGAACGGCTTGGCTGACGCCGCCTTGGTCGGCACGCCGGACACGCTCGTTGCCGTAGTGGCGCAATATCTCAACAAGCCGATCTACTTTCTGGATTGCAGCTGCACCGACACGTATCTTCATTATCACAAACGACGTGACGCTTTCGACGAGAGCCAGATTGCAGAACGTCTGGCGCGCGCAAGCGAAGAGCTCTCCGGGCGACGGATCGTGTTCCTGATCAACGATCCGCTGAGCGACGATGAGCGGGCGTCGCTCGGCGAGCGCGGCGTTGCCGTTGAGTTGCTCGCGACGTTCGACAAGGCGTCAACGGATGAGAATTTCTACGTCTATGATTTGAGGGCGGCAGCGCCGCTGGAGGCGGCGCGCGGCTGGGAGCTCAGGCCCGGCTCTGATCCGCAGGAACCGTCGCGGCCGGCGAATCCAAGAGAGTAAGCAGACCGCCCGGCAGTCCGACGATCAGCATGATCAGCCCGAACTGAATGGAGATGGTCAGCGCGGTCGCGGCCGGCACGCCGATCAGCCCGAGCGCCGTCACCATCGCGCCCTCCCGCACACCCCAGCCGGCGACTGAGATGGGGATGGTCGTCACCAGCGTCACCATGGGCGCCAGAAGCACAAAGGCCGCCAGCGGCGCATCGACGCCATGCCCCTTCGCCAGCAGCCACAAGGACGTGCCGACGCCGACATGGATGACGATTGACAGGCCGAGCGCGCGGACAAGGCACACCGGGTCTAAGAAGAGCCGGCGCGCGGCGAGCGGCGTTGCGCGCAGGACCTCCACGATCCGCAGCTGCAGCAGCCTCTGCGGCAGGGGAATCCGATCCGCCCAAAGGAAGAGCATGAGCGCGGTGCCGGCGGCGGCGATTGTCGCGAGGAGAGACAGGCGAAGCGGGCCCGGCGGCACGATGTGAAGCAGCATGCCGGAGCCGACGGCCAGGATGATCGGAATGGCGATCAGCGCGACCACACGGTCGAGCGCGATGGAGGAGAGCGCCGTGGAGACGGGCATGAAGCGCGCCGCCTTCCAGAGGCGAACGGCGTCGCCACCGATCGCTGAGGGCAGAACCTGATTGAAGAACTGTCCGATATAGACGTTCTTGATGGCGCCGAGCACCGGAATGCGCGTACCCAAGGTCGCTGCGATCGCGCGCCAGCGCTCCGCCTGCACGACCGGCAGCGTCGATTGCATGAGCCATGCGGCGAACACCGCCCACCAGGCGCCGCTGAGAAGCTGCAGAGGCTCGGAACCCTCTACGTGCGTGATGATCCAATAGAGCAGCCCGATGGAGATCAGGACCTTCGCAAGCGTGCGCCAACCGGGAACACCGATAAGCCGCTGCGGCGGCGCCACCGGTTCAGCGCGCGCCAGCACGGCATCTCCCGAGGCGTCGAGGCTCATTGCGCGGCGGCCCGGAGCGCGGACTGCTCCTCAGCATTCTGCAGCAGGCATTCCAGCGAGGGCAGCGGCTGGGCGACCACGAAGATCTGATAGGAGAAGAGCCCGCGCGAGAGCGCAATCAGCGCCTTGTTGATGCGCACCAGCGTCTTGCTCAAAGGCGAGTTGCCCATGGCCAGTGGGAAAGGGCCCGGTACGCCTTTCACAGCGACGATGCGGAAGCCGCTCTGCTCCAGAAGCCGGCGGAGCGACGTGAACGTGAAGAGCCGCGTATGCGTCATGTCGAGGATGCCGCGCTTGCCGTAATTGAACTGGCCGAGAAGCAGCATCAGCCGCGTGACGAAGAAGCCGATATTACCGGTGCTCAGAACGAGCTTGGTGTCGGGATGCGTGCTGATCGCCTCCTGCAGACGCATCATGAAGCGCTCAGGCGATGCCAGATGCTCCACCACATCGAGCATGAGGATGTGGTCGAAGCGTTCGGTGGAGAGCTTCGGCAGTCCGTCGTTGAGGTCATGCTGATGGAAGTCGTCGAGCGCGATGCCGGGCGGCAGCGGGAAGGCGTCGACGCCGACCACGTTGCAGTCCTTCTCCTGCTTGAGAAGGGCGCCCATATAGCCGCCGGCGCAGCCGAGATCGAGCACATTGGCGCGCGCGGGGATCAGGTCGCGCGCATAAGCGTGCGGGCTGTCGTAATCGTCCTTGAGCGTGTACTGGTCGTTCAGATTGTCGGACTTTGCGATATCGAAGCGCCGGTCGTAGAGCAGCCCGAGGTCCTGCGCGCGGGCCTTGAGCACGGACCGGACGACGTTCCAGGCGTATTTCATCCCGTTCACGTGGCAGATCTCGTCGCCGTAATAGGTCGGGATCGGCCGCTCCATGATGCGCTGTCCGGCCAGCACGAACTGGATGATGATTTCTGTGTCGAAGTGGAAATCGTTGGTGTTCTGCGCAAACGGCACGCGAGCGAGCGCCTTGGTGGCGTAGACGCGATAGCCGGAATGGAATTCCGTCAGCGACGTGCGCAGCGCCCGGTTCTCAAACCAGCTCAGGATGCGGTTGCCGACGAACTTGTAGAGCGGCATGCCGCCTTTACGCGCCGCACCGCGCTCCATCATGCGTGAGCCGAAGCAGGCCTCCGCCTCGCCATTCTTCAGCGGACGCAGGAGGTCGGGCAGGCTTTCGGGCGCATATTGGCCGTCGCCGTGCACCAGCGCGACGAAATCGAAGCCGTTCCGGATGGCGTAGAAATAGCCGATCTTCTGATTGCCGCCGTAGCCCTGGTTCACCGGATTGAAGAGCACGGTGAGGGGGAAGGGATAGGTGCCGTCGTTCCGCACCTCGTGGCCGCACTCAAACGTCCTGTCGGTGGAGGCGTCGTCGATGACGAGCACCTCAACATCGTATTCCTCGGTGACGGTGTGCGGCACGCGGTCGAGCACCGCCTTGATCGTCTTCTCAGCATTGTAGGCGACGATGAAGATCAGGAGCCGCGGCTTCCGTGCGCCGGCGCCGCTGAGCACCGGCATGGCCGCCGGTCGGACGTCGGCAGTGCGGAAGCGAAGAACGGACATGGCGACTTGCGTTTCGGCGTTGCGCCGAGCTCCTCTCAGTCACGCCGAACTAGGCGAAAAAACCCTCACAAAATCTAACGAACCGCAGTTAACGCCAGCTTGCGGCGGCCGCGTAACCTCATGTGATTCCTAGGTTTTGGCCAGTCCCGGCTCGGCAAGAGGCGGCGAAGCGAGCGCGTCTGCCACTGCCTCGCCAGGGCGTTCAATGGGCTGCCGCGCAGCAAGCGCAAAGCGTGGCCCCGCCTGCAGCGGCGGCAAATTGAGGAAGAGGATGCGCTTCTGCTCCACGCGCGAGCGGCTGAGGCTGTCGAGCACGAGCCCGCTGCCGGCCATCAGGAAGCCGATGACGAACATGCCGGTGGAGACAACGGCCGTGGGAAGGCGCGGCACCAATCCGGTCTCCAGCCAGGTCGTGATGACGGGAAGCATGAGGATCAGCCCCAGCACCCAAAAGACCATGGCAAAGAGCGAGTAGAAGACGAAGGGCCGCGTCTCCTTCAAGAGAATCGCGAACATGCGCAGGATGCGAAAGCCGTCGCGGAAGGTTCTGAGCTTGCTTGAGGAGCCCTCCTGGCGCTTGCCGTAGGCGAGCTCGATCTCCGACACCGGGATCATGAGTTGGCTGGCGTGGACGGACATCTCCGTCTCAATTTCGAAGCCGGAGGAAATGGCCGGGAAGCTCTTCACAAAGCGGCGCGTGAATGCCCGATAGCCGGAGAAGATATCGCTGAAATCACCGCCAAACAGCCATTTGTAGAGCAGGTTGAAGGCGCGGTTGCCGAAGGCGTGGCCGGCGCGGCCGGCGTCAAGATGGATATGGCGGCGTGTGCCGACCACCATGTCGGTGCGCTCCGTGATCAGCGTGTTGACCAGCGAGGGGGCGTCGGCCGGGTCATAGGTGCCGTCGCCATCGGCCATGACGTAGATGTCGGCGTCGATATCGGCGAACATGCGCCGCACGACGTTGCCTTTGCCCTGGTTGGCTTCACGAAAGACATGGGCTCCGGCGCGCATAGCGGCGCGTGCGGTATCGTCGGTCGAGTTGTTGTCGAAGACGAAGATTTCCGCATCGGGCAGCACTTCGGCGAACCGGCGCACCACCGGCCCGATCGTGAGCGCTTCATTGTAGCAGGGCAGGATCACGGCGACCCGGAAGCTGCCCTCTTCAGTGGCGAACGTCATCATGAGGCCTAAGGGATCGCGACAGGTTCCTGTCGCATGGTACGGGTTAACGCCCGGTAAGGATCGGGTTCTAAACGGCGCGGCGGCGCTTGAAGAGCCGCCCGTCGATCGCCGCAAGCCCCAGGCCGATCAATGCCATCCCGGCGGCGTGCACCCATCCGAGCCGTTCGCCGAGCGCCAGCGCGCCGAGCAGGATGGCGGAGACCGGAATGAGGAACGTAACCAGGAGCAGGTTGGTGGCGCCGGCGCGCCTGAGAATTTGGAAGTAGAGAATATAGGCCAGCGCCGTGGACAGAACGGCGAGCCCGACGATCGCCGACCAGATCGGCACGGTTGGCATCGGCAGGTCCCAGGGGCGGTCGATCAGGATCGCGACGGGGGCGAGCATGATCGTCGACGCCGTCACCTGGCCGGCGGCAGTGAAGAGCGGGTCGACGCCAAGCCGCTTGAAGCGTCGGCCGTAAACACCTGCGAATGCGTATGAAAGCGCTGCGCCGAGAATGGCGATCTGGGCCCATACATTGCCGGTCAGGCCGGACAGGGCGTCGACGCCGATCATGACGATGACGCCAACGAAACCAACCGTCACGCCGATCAACTTCAACGCATTCATGCGCTCGTCGCTGAGAAGCAGACCGGCGACGATGACTGTGAAGAGCGGCGTGGTGGCGTTCAGGATGGAGGCAAGGCCTGAGGCGATGGTCTGCTGTCCCCAGACGATAAGCCCGAAAGGCACCACGTTGTTGAGCAGTCCCATGCCGAAGAACGCCGCCCAGACTTCACCGTTCATGGGAGCTGGCCGGCGCAGGACGAGAATGATCGCCCAAAGCGTCAGCGCCGCCAGGCCGACCCGCAGAACCACGATGGACAAAGTGGGAAGTGCCGTGACCGCAACGCCGACAAAGAAGAACGAGCCGCCCCACAGAACCGAAAGCGTCAGGAGCATCACCCATTCAGTGACGCCCATGGAGGGATTGATCGCGGATTGCGGTTCGGCAGTTGCGGCGCGTTCGGGGGGCGGCATGGCGTCTCAGCTGGTGTCCCGCGCGTCATTGCACTGAGGACAGTGGGTCGCCACCCGTTTCTTGGCGGCGGCTGCGCTCAAACCTCTCGTCTGTCATCCCGGCTTGGCCGAGAGGCCAAGGCCGGGACCCATGAACACCCACGGGGGCAGTCATGGCTCAACGCCAGGTGATTCGTCCGCTTGCTCTTGTGGTTATAGGTCCCGGACAAGCGCTGATGCGCTTTCCGGGATGACAAAGGAGAGGGTGTGCGGGTGGGTTTCCCGCATTTCGCTCCGCTTCATGCGGGCTACAAGGTAACGGCAACGTAGCCCGGATGGAGCGCAGCGCAATCCGGGAGGCGGGTCGGCAACGACCAAACCTCTCGTTTGTCATCCCGGCTTGGCCGGGAGGCCAAGGCCGGGACCCATGAACATTGTCGGGTCGGGTCTCACGGTGTTTCGTACGTTTGCTTCGGCGGATATGGGTCCCGGCCCTCGCTGCGCTCGGCCGGGATGACAAAGGAGAGGGCGTGCATAGGAGGCAAAGCGCGCGTCACAAAAGGGGCGGAAGGTTCTCGCTCCCGCCCCGTCACGTTGCTCTGTGGGTCAGTTCGACAGCGAGAGATCGATCTTCAGGAACAGCGTCTCGCCGGAGGCATCGTCGACGCCGTCATTGTCGGTGATGATGTAGGCGGAGCCGGCTGCGTCGAGCGCGAAGCTCTCCACCTTGTCCACGACGTAGCCGTTGGCGGAGGCGAGGTCGGGCATGAGGTCGCGGAGCAGTGACTTCTCTGCGACCGGCGCGTCGAGACCCGGGGCGACCGGCGTAACGCCGGCGAGCGAGACGCTATAAAGCCGCTTCACCTTGGCGTCCTCGCCGAGCTGGTTGTCGCGCTCGATGATGGCGAAGCTGCCGTCGGGCAGGAGCGTGATCTCCGACAGGCCGATCCAGCCCTTTTCGGGCGTCTCCAGCGGATAGCGCACGATGCCCCATTCCTGGGTGGCGGGCGTGTAGGCGATCAGCTTCACGGTGCCTTCCGGGTCGTCCTTCCACGGACGCTGCTGGACGGCCCAGACAGTCTCCGCATCACCGGAGCCGACGACCGCCACACCTTCCAGGCCGGAATTGGTGGCGTCGGCGACGATGCTGTCAGGCAGCACTACGACCTCCTGCACGGCGCCGTCGGCGGCGACGCGGATCAAGCGGTTCGGCCGGTCGTCCTTTGGCCGGCCCTCCGAGGCGAGCCAGAAGCCGCCATCGGTGCGGATGGCAATACCCTCCAGGTCGATATTCGGCATCGGGGCGCCGTTCTCCGTCACCGTCACGGAGGCAACGATCTCAGCCGGGCTCTTGGTCGCGTCGATCGTCAGGATCTGCGCCTGGGCGTAGAAGCTGTCGATGACAGCGTAGAGCTTGCCGGGCTCGCTCGGATCAGCGGCAACGCCGGAGAGCGCACCCCAGGCGATGCCGGACTCCGCCGCCGACTGGATCTGCGGATATCTGGGCGGGCCGTCGCCGCGTTCATAAATCATCACGGTGGAGCGGGCGCCGCCGTCTTCGATCAGGTCCACTTCATTGGCCACGACGAAGAGGTTGCGCGACGGGATGGCCAAAAGCCCTTCCGGCCCGACACCTGTCGGCAGCACTTGAAGGAATTCCGGATCGGCGCCGGTATCGCGATAGACCGCCACGAAGGAAGCGCGCTCCGCACCCACGAAGATCAGCCGGTCGTCACCGAACGTGCCGACCTCCATGCCTTCCGGCTCCGTGCCCTTGGCGTCGGAGCGCTTGTCGGGATAATGGCCGATGCGAATGGCCAGATGCTCCATCGCAGAGCCGGAATCCCAGAGCACGGCGCCCGACATGTCGAAGATGGTGAAGCCGCGCGAGCCGCCTTCGTAATCGCCTTCGTTTGCCGTGACGAAGCGCTCGTCATCGACCCATTGCACGGCGTCGGGCTCGCGCTTGCGGTTCTCCTGCGTATTCACCGGGGCGATGACACGATCGTCCTCCGTGTCGATCGCCGTCAGGTTCACCGCGCCTGCGGAATAATGCGCCGTCACCGAGCCGGAGGCGAGATCGACTACGGCGAGGTGATTGTTCTCCTGCAGCGTGACGATGGCTTGTCCCGCTTCGTTGATGTCGACGAATTCCAGCTCCGCATCGCTTCCCGCGATCTCCGCCAGACCTGCGAGGTCGACCACATTCATCGCGCCGCAATCAGGCACGCCGTTGCTGACGGGAAAGACGGCCAGTGCACCGGAGGGCAGCTGCGGGATGATCCCGTCGTTGAGGTCCTCGTCGCGCTCGTTCTCAAGCACCACGGCCAAGGTCGCGCCGTCGGGGCTGAGAGCGACGGAATCCGGCTGGCCGCCGAGGTCGCAGGTCGCTGCGACCGATTTGGCGGCCAGATCGACGATTGCGAGATGCCCGGCGGGCTCCGTGTAGGTGCTGTCCCCATCCACGACGCCGACAAGCGCGTTGCCGCCGGCGACGGCGACCGATGTCGGCTCGCCGTCGAGCGGCACGAAGCCGGCAGGCTTGGGCGCGCCGGCGTCGGAGATGTCGATCAGGCCGAGCGCTCCCTGCTCTGAATCCGTGTAGGCGAGCATCATGCCGTCGGCCGTCGCAGCAATGATCTCCGCCACTGTCTCAGAGGCTGCGTCACGATCAGCGGGGAGGTTCGCGGCGACCGGGAAGGTCGCGATGCGGTTGAAGTTTTGGCTGGACTGAGCGTAGGCGGCGGCCGTCATAAGGCCCATAGCGGCAAGCGTGCCGCCGGCGATCTTTAGAAGCATGATGTCTCCGATGAATACGTCGGGGCGGCGACCTCCTCGCCGGCCGGTCGACGTTAAGTCAGCCGCGCAACGGTTAGATGACAGAGCCGGCCCTGTGGACAGACCGGCACGGCCTCAGGCCATGCTGGCGACCGCGCCTTGGAGTTCCCAACCGCCTTCCCAGATCATCTGCAGCGCCACATAAAGGATGATCACCAGGCCGATATAGGCGATCCACCGATGGCGGTGGAGGAGCCGCGCGATCATGGAGGCGCAAAGCCCCATCAGCGCGATCGACAGGGCGAGACCGAAGATCAGCACCATCGGATGCTCGCGCGCCGCGCCGGCGACGGCCAGCACGTTGTCGAGCGACATGGATACGTCGGCGATGATGATCTGGAACGCCGCCTGTTTGAACGTCTTGCGCGGCGGGGCGGTCTCCGGCGATTTCGACGGGTTCACGACGTCGCCGGCGAGCGCCCGGTCTGCGGCCTGTTCCTCCAGCGTGGTGACGCGCAACTCGCGCCACATCTTCCAGCAGACCCACAGAAGCAGGATGCCGCCGGCGAGCAAGAGGCCGACGATGCCAAGCAGCCAGGTGGTGATGGAGGCGAAGAAGATGCGCAGCCCGGTCGCCGCCGCGATGCCGACCATGATGGCCTTGTTGCGCTGCTCCCGCGGCAAGCCGGCGGCGGCGAGCCCGATGACGATCGCATTATCGCCGGCAAGCACCAGGTCGATCAGGATGACCTGGAGAAAGGCGGATGTCGCCTCCGACGAAAAGAGTTCGTGCATACGGGACCTGTGCACATTGGCGAAACGTGGCCGCCGCTTCGGCCATCGTCTTCCATGTGACTAAACGGGAAGAGCCGGCAGGGCCACAGCGCGTTTGTCCAGTCCGACATCACGGCAAGACGCTGCCAGAGGGGCCCGGCCTGGGTGCCGGCTGTGTATCCAAATTGGCGGTTGGCCTCAAGGCGGAGTGTGCAGCCGGTTGCAAGCGGCGGGCCTGCCAAGAGCCCGTTTGAGAATGCTCGCTGCGCGCCGTGTCGATAGCTGATCAGACGGCCGCCGGCCAGGAGAAGGCCGGTTCAGGGCTCTTGTTCTTTAATGATACCAGAGCCAGGACTGACCATGTTGGCGCGAGTGAACGTCTGATAATTCGGCTGTGTGCCGTGAGGTTGATTCTTCAAGCAGGCTCTAGGCGGGCGCGGTCTGCAGCAGGCGCTGGCCCTGTCCCTCAAGCGCCGCGCAGGTGAGGCGGCCTGTGAAGACCGCGCCGGTGTCTATGTTGATCCGGTTGGGGCGGATATCGGGCGCCGGTACGGGCGTATGGCCGTGCACGACGATCCGCCTGAAATCGACCGTGGAGCTGTGGAACGGCTCTCTGATCCACACCAGGTCCTGCGGGTCCTGGTCGTCCAGCGGGCGCTCGGGATTGATGCCGGCATGCACGAAAAGGTAGCTGCCGAAATCCACGCGCCGCGGCAGATTGCGCAGGAACGTCAGGTGGCGCTCCGGGATTGTCGACACGAAGGCGGCCTGCTGCACCGTCGGAGAAACGGGCAGGGCATCGATGCCGTAAGAGACAAGCGTCGCATCGCCGCCGTTGAACAGCCAGTTGGACAGGGCTTCCTGTGAAGCGGACTCCGCGACGGCGTTGAGGAACATCTCCTCATGGTTGCCCATGAGGCAGATACGGCGCTCGGCGGACGGCGGTGCGTCCATCAGCCAGTCGATCACCTGGCGCGATTGCGGTCCGCGGTCGACGTAGTCGCCGAGATAGATTTCCAGTGACTGCGCAGCCGGTGTGGCTTCAAGGTCCTGGCGGATCTTGGCCGCCATCTCCTGCAACAGGTCAAGGCGGCCATGCACGTCGCCGACGGCATAGATGCGCAGCCCCTCGGGCAGGAATGGCGTCGTCGGCATGGGCAGCGAGGCCGAGGGCTACGGCATGGGGATGTCGTCGGTGACCTTGGGCACGTGGTAGCCTTTCTGTACTGCCGGCCGGCCGGCGATCTCCACATACCAGCGCTTCACGTTGGGGAAGTCGTTGAGGTCGATATCCTGCCAGGCAAAGCGCGTGATCCACGGCCAGGTGGCGATGTCGGCGATTGAGTATTCGTCGGCCAGGAAGCCGCGGCCTTCGAGGCGGCGGTCGAGCACGCCGTAGAGCCGCCGTGCCTCCTTGCGATAGCGCTCCTCCGCATAGGGCGCCTTGCCCTTATTGAACTGGAGGAAGTGGTGGGCCTGGCCGAGAAAGGGGCCGATGCCGCCCATCTGCCACATCAGCCATTCCAACACACGGTAACGGGGCTCGCCGTCCATCGGCAGAAAGCGACCGTGCTTGTCAGCGAGATAGATCAGGATGGCACCCGATTCCATCAGCGTCATGCCGTTGTCGCGGTCGACGATCGCCGGGATCTTGTTGTTCGGGGCGATCTTCAGGAAATCCGGCGCGAACTGATCGTCCTTCATGATGTCGATAGGATGCGCCTCGTAGGGAACGCCCAATTCTTCCAGGAAAATTGAGGCTTTACGGCCGTTTGGTGTCGTCCAGGTGTAAAGGTCGATCATGACTTGTCCGGTTGAGGGTGCAGGTTGTGGAATGGACATGACGTCTGCAGCGTGGTGTGGCAAGAGTTGGTGCGGGCGGGCCCGCAGAAGCGACGGCATCTTATGGTCGTGGGCCGGGACTTGATCTGGATCAGTGAGCCGGGCCCAGCAAACAATACCCGATCGGGTCATGGGCAAACCACTTTTCACCGTCAGCGGGCTCACCAAGGTCTATCAGACCGGTGACGTGACGGTGCACGCACTGCGCGGCGTGGATGCCGTCCTCTACGAGGGCGAGATGGCGGTGCTGCTCGGCCCGTCGGGCAGCGGCAAGTCGACGCTTCTCAACATTCTGGGCGGGCTCGATTCCGCGACGGCGGGGGAAGTGCGTTTCGGCGAGGAGGACCTGACGGGTTTTTCCGATCGGGAGCTTACGCTCTTTCGGCGCAATCACGTCGGGTTCGTGTTTCAGTTCTACAATCTCGTTCCAAGCCTCACCGCAAAGGAAAACGTGGCGCTGGTCACCGAGATCGCGCCACGCCCCATGGCGCCGGAGGAAGCGCTGGGGATCGTTGGCCTTTCGGAGCGGGTCGATCATTTCCCCGCCCAGCTTTCCGGCGGCGAGCAGCAGCGGGTGGCGATTGCGCGGGCCATTGCCAAGCGGCCGGAAATCCTGCTCTGCGACGAGCCGACTGGCGCGCTCGATTCCAAGACGGGCGTTCTCGTCCTGGAGGCGCTGACCGCTGTCAATTCGGAGATGGGCACGTCGACCGCCATCATCACGCATAACGCCGCGATCCAGAAGATCGCGCACCGCGTCTTCTTCTTCTCCGACGGACGCATCGCTGAGATGCGCGAAAACGCCGAACGCGTGGAGCCGGCGGAGGTCGAATGGTGATGTGATGCGTGCCCTCGACCTCAAGCTCGTGCGCGATCTCCGCCGCCTGTGGGCGCAGGCGTTGGCGGTTGCGTTGGTTCTGGCGTGCGGGGTGGCCACGCTGATCCTGGCGATCGGCGCCTATCGCTCGTTGGAGGAGACTCAGCGCGCTTATTATGACCGCTACCGTTTCGGCGATGTCTTTGCGTCGGCCACGCGAGCGCCACGCGCGTTGATCGACCGCATCCGCGCCATACCGGACGTGGCGGCCGTTGAGCTGCGCATCACCGAGCCGGTGCTTCTCGACATTAACGGCGTGGCGGAGCCGGCGACGGGCCAGGCCATTTCGTTGCCCGACCGCGGCGAGCCGGCGGTGAACGCCATCTTCCTGCGGCAGGGCCGGCTGCCGGACACCGGCCGCGATCTTGAGGTCGTGATCAACGAGAACTTCGCCGAGGCGCATGGCTTTGTGCTTGGCACGGAGTTCCACGCCTTGATGGACGGCGTGAAGACGAAGCTGCGCGTCGTCGGCATCGCTTTGTCGCCTGAATTTATCTACGCGCTCGGGCCCGGCGATCTGCTTCCCGATGATCGCCGCTTCGGCGTTCTGTGGATGAACGAGCGGACGCTTGCCGGGCGTTTCGACCTTGAGGGGGCGTTCGATTCCGTCAGTCTCAGGCTCTTGCGCGGCGCCAACGAGGAGGCGGTCATCGAGCAACTCGACGACATCCTCGCGCCTTATGGCGGCACCGGAGCTTACGGGCGCAAGGACCACATATCGCACGCTTTTCTTGATTCAGAATTGACGCAGCTTTCGGCCATGGCGCGAGTCATTCCGCCGATCTTCCTGCTCGTTTCAGCGTTTTTGATCAACATGATCCTGTCACGGCTCATTGCGCTTGAGCGCGAGCAGATCGGGCTCTTGAAGGCGCTCGGCTATCACGCGCTCGACATTGCCTGGCACTATCTCAAGCTGGTGATCATGATTGCACTGGTCGGGGTCGTCATCGGCTTTGTCGCCGGTACGTGGCTCGGCCGCGGGCTCACGGTGATCTATTCGGAGTTCTACACCTTCCCGTTCCTCATCTTTCGGTGGAGCACCGACATCTATGCCATTGCGGCGCTTGTCTCGATTGCCGCGGCAATCGCCGGCGCCGCAAAAGCGGTCTACGGCGTTCTCGCCTTGGCGCCGGCGGTCGCCATGCGGCCACCGGCGCCGCCGGTCTTCCACCAATTCATGGGGAGTGCCGGACGGCGGATACGCCTCTTTTCGCAGCTCACAATTATGGCACTCCGCCATATCGCGCGCTGGCCGGTGCGCGCTGCCTTGAGCACGATTGGAACATCGTTCTCCGTGGCGCTCCTGGTCGTGGCGCTCTTCAGCATCGATTCCGTCGACTACATGATCGACGTGATCTACTTCCAATCCGAACGACAGGACGCGACGCTGACATTTGCCGGGGAACGCGCGCCATCGGTGCTGCCGGCCGTTGCCAATCTTCCCGGCGTCTTGCGGGCCGAGCCGTTTCGAGAACTCGCCGTCAAAATCAGCCACGGCCCGCGCGAGCGGCGCCTCGGCATCTCCGGCAAGCAGCGCGGCGCCGATCTCAGCCGTGTGCTTGATCTGGACATGCGCCCGATCGCCCTGCCGGAGACGGGGCTGGCGATCGGCGAGCGCGTGGCGGACATCCTGGAGGTCAAGCGCGGCGATCTTGTTCAGGTGGAGCTTCTGGAAGGCGACCGCCGCATCGTCGACGTGCCGGTCACGGAGATCATCCAGAGCTATGTCGGCCTTGCGGTGTTCATGGATATGGACGCACTCGACCGGCTGGCCGGCATCGGGCCGCGGGTCTCCGGCGTGCATCTTGAGATCGACGAAGCGGCGACGGACGCGCTCTATGCGAGCGTCAAGGAAACGCCCGCGCTTGCCGGCGTGGCGCTGCAGACCGTGTCGCGGCGACTCTTCCAGGAGACGATCGAGCAGAACATCCTCATCAGCACGATGGTCTACGTGATCCTGAGCGTGATCATCGCGTTCGGCGTCGTCTACAATTCCGCCCGCATCCAACTCTCGGAGCGCGCCCGCGAGCTTGCGACGCTGCGCGTGCTGGGTTTCAGGCGGGCGGAGGTCTCGCAGGTGCTCCTGACGGAGCTGGGTGTGGCTGTGGCCGCCGCGCAGCCGCTTGGATGGCTGATCGGCTATGGTTTCGCCTACGCCGTGATCGTCGGCTTTGAGAGCGATCTCTTCCGCATTCCGCTGGTGGTGTCGTCGCGCACGCTGGCCTTTGCGAGTCTGGTTGTTTTGGTTGCGGCACTTGTGTCGGCGCTCCTGGTGCGCCGCCGCATCGACCGCTTCGATCTAGTGGAAGTCCTGAAAACACGCGAGTAGCGCCATGAACTGGCTGAGACGCACAATCTACATCCTTGTCGCCGCGGCGATCGTCGCCGGCATGGTCTATGCGCTGGCGCCGAAGCCAGTCGCTGTCGACCTGGCCGTTGTGGAGCGCGGCACCATTGAGGTGACTGTCGACGAAGAGGGCGTTGCACGCATCCGCGACGTCTACAGGGTCTCCGCGCCGGTCGGCGGTGCGCTCGACCGCTTCCCACTTGAAGTCGGCGATCCGGTAGCGCGGGGCGATACGGTCGTTGCGGAGATCCGTCCAAGCGCGCCGGCCTTTCTGGATGTGCGCTCACGCCGCGAGCTTCAGGCCGCTCTCGGTGCGGCAGACGCTGCGGTGCGCCTAGCGGAGGCGGAAGTCGCGCGCGCGGAGGCTGAGCAGCAATTGGCGGAGACCGATCTGGAGCGGGCGGAGCGATTGTCGCGCAGCGGCACGATCTCGGCGCGTGCGCTGGACGAGGCGCGCAGCCGGGCGGCCATGACGCGCGCTGAAGTGCGTCAGGCGGAGGCCAATCTTGCGCTTCGCGGCAACGAGCTTGCCAGCGCGCAGGCGCGGCTGATCCAGCCGAACGTGGAGGACGGCTCCAGCGAGGCAGCATGTTGCGTGCTGGTGCGTGCGCCGGTGGATGGGGTCGTGCTCAAGGTCCACGCGGAGAGCGCGCAGGTCGTGCCGGCCGGCGCGCTGATTGCGGAGATCGGCGACCCGCAGGACATGGAGGTCGCGGTTGATCTCTTGTCGGCCGACGCCGTGCAGGTCGTACAGGAGGCGGTTGCACGCGTGGAGGGCTGGGGCGGCGCAGAATCGCTCACCGCCAAAGTGCGGCGCGTTGAGCCCTCCGCTTTCACCAAGGTTTCGGCGTTGGGCATTGAAGAACAGCGCGTCAATGTGATCCTCGATCTGCTCGATGCGCGCGACGCCTGGGCGCGCCTCGGGCACGAGTTCCGCGTCTATGTCCGCATCCGTGTGTGGCTCGGCGAAGACGTCGTGCGGGTCCCGCTGGCGGCACTTTTCCGTAGCGGCACGCAATGGTCCGTGTTCCGTGTGACCGATGGCGAGGCGGAGCTTGTGCCGGTCTCCATCGACCATCGCGATTCTGTGTTTGCGGAGGTTACCGAGGGCCTGGCGCCGGGCGATGTCGTGGTGCTGCACCCCAGCGATGAGGTTGAGGATGGCGTTGCGGTTGAGTCGCGCAACGAGGACGAGGGCGCGCGAGGCTGACACATTCAACCGCGCCGTGCCGCGGCCCGCGATCGCTCGCGCTGCGCAATGCAAGGCTTGACCGGGCGTGACGTTGACAGGGCCAGGGTGTCATTGAACATTCACGAATAATCACGCCGAGCAGGGAGGAACCATGGCGCGGGGCAAGAAGGTCATCATTACCTGTGCGGTCACCGGCGCCATTCACACGCCCTCCATGTCCCCACATCTGCCGGTCACCGCGCAGGAGATCGCCGATGCGGCGGTCGGCGCGGCGGAGGCGGGCGCGTCGATCGTTCATTTGCATGCGCGCGATCCGAAAGACGGTAGGCCGGACCAGCGGCCGGAGGCTTTCGAACCGTTCCTGAAAGTCATCAAACAGCGCAGCGGATGCGTGGTGAACATCACCACCGGCGGTGCGCCGACCATGATGGTGGAAGAACGCGTCAAGCCGGCGGCGACCTTCAAGCCGGAGGTCGCCTCGCTCAATATGGGCACGATGAACTTCGGGCTCTACCCGATGCTCGCTCGCTACAAGGATTTCAAGCACGAGTGGGAGCGGCCTTATCTTGAGGCGTCGCGCAGCGGGTTCTTCAAGAACACCTTCTCCGACATTGATTACATCCTCACTACCTGCGCGGAGAACGACACGCGCTTTGAGATTGAGTGCTACGACATCGGCCATCTTTATTCGCTGGCGCATTTCCTCGATCGCGGTGTGATCAAGCCGCCGGTCTTCGTGCAATCGGTGTTCGGCATTCTGGGCGGCATCGGCACCCATCCGGAGGATGTCATGCATATGCGCCGGACCGCCGATCGGCTGCTCGGGCGCGAGAACTACGAATGGTCGGTGCTCGGCGCCGGCTCCAGCCAGATGCGCATTGCGGCGATTGCGCTTGCCAATGGCGCCAATGTTCGCGTCGGCCTTGAGGATTCGCTCTGGCTTGGCCCGGGTAAACTGGCGGAAACGAACGCCGCGCAGGTGACCAAGGTCAGGCAGATCATCGAGGGGCTCGGGCTTGAGGCCGCATCGTCGGACGAGGCCCGCGAGATCCTGTCGCTGAAGGGCGGCGACCGGGTGAACTTCTGAGCCGTCGATCGATGATGATCGCCCGAACTGCTCCCTCCATTGAACGAGCCGCACCGACGTGAAGCGCCGCTATTATAACGGCTCCGATCTGAGCCGAGCCGTCACGATTGAGGATCTGCGGCGCATGGCGCTGCGGCGGCTTCCTTCTTTTGCGGCGGAGTTTCTGGAGGGCGGTGGTGAAGACGAGCTGACGCTCGCGTGGAACCGCGACGTGTTCAAGACCATGCGGTTCGAACCCCGCATGCTAAAGGACATGATGGTCGTGCGCACCAGCACCATGCTCTTCGGCAGCGAGATGGCGTCGCCGCTGGTCATTGCGCCGACGGGCCATACGAATGTGTTTCGCGGCGGCGGCGATGTGGCGCTCGCGCGTGCAGCCGCGGCCGAGGGTATCCCTTTCACCCTGAGCACCATGTCGAACACGCGCCTGGAGCGCCTTGCAGGCGAGGCCGGGGGGCGGCGCTGGATGCAGCTCTACATTCTTGGTGAGAAGGCGGTCCGCGACGACATCATTCGCCGCGCGGAGGAGTCCGGCTACGAGGCGCTGGTCTTCACCACCGATGTCAACGTCCCGTCTTTGCGTGAATGGGAACGTCGTCAGTTCCGCAAAACCAGCAAGCTGAACTTGCCCGCCTTGGTGGACGTCGCGCTGCATCCGCGCTGGGCCTTGGATGTGCTTGTTCCAAACGGCATGCCGAAGCTCGTCAACATCGCCGATTTCTTTCCCGACGAGATCAGCTCCACCGACCGTGCGCTGGCGCTTGTTCGCAAGGAATTCGTGCCCAACATCACCTGGGATCATGTCGCGGAGCTGCGCGAACGCTGGCCGCGCAAGCTGCTCATCAAGGGCGTGCTCAGCCCGGAGGATGCGCAGCGCGCCGCCGACGTTGGATGTGACGGAATCGTGCTGTCCAATCACGGCGCCCGGCATTTCGATTCCTGTTTGTCGCCGATGGAGATTCTGCCGGAAGTTGCGGCTGCGCTCGGCGACAAGCTGACGATTGTCATCGACAGCGGCTTTCGTCGCGGCAGCGATGTGGTGAAGGCGTTGGCGCTCGGCGCGCATGCCATCATGGTGGGCCGCGCCACGCTTTATGGGCTGGTTGCCGGCGGCGAGCCTGGCGTGCGTCATGCCATCGGCATCCTCAACAGTGAGATTGAGCGCGTACTTGGCCAACTGGGATGCGCCGGCGTCGATGAGCTTGGCCCGCATCTGATCCGGACCAATCCCACCATGCCGCACGCCGAGCCCATCGGCCGCGCCGTCTGATCTTTCGGTCCTAAAGTGTTTGTCTGACTTTGTTGTTTTGAAGATCACAACCGGTTTCGGAGGGCGGTATGGAGGCATGCGAGGCCGGCACGGAGGCGCGTGGACAAGTGAGCCGACTTCTGAACGCGGAGGCCAACACTCGCCTGCCAGGTTGCAATCTGCGCGTAACATCCATGTTGCCACTGCAACCAGTCGGCGCAACGCGAGTGTTCCAACTGCCGTGGGTTTTGTCGATCGGGGTTGACGTGCCCGTTAATGGCCACCTACCGTCCAACAAACGGACAGGGCGACCGCAATGACTATTTCGGTAGTGGAAGTCGTTGACAGTGCGAAAAAGCGAGACGAATCAGCACTTTCAGCAGCCAAGACCCTTCGTAAGGCACTTGCCATCCTTGACGCTTTCGCCGTGGCAGAGCGACCACTCTCGGTTGCAGAAGTGGCGGTTCGCGCGGGCGTAACGCGACCGACGGCTCACCGGCTCGTTCAGACGCTGGTGGGCGAGGGGTACTTGTCACAGGATCGGCGCGACGGACGCATCGCGCCCGGCTATTCCGTCCTCAGACTTGCCGGCAATCTGCTCGATTCCGATCGTGTCCGGCTGGAGGCGCTGCCGCATCTAGAAACCTTGGCTCAAGCGTCGGGCGAGCGAGCCAACCTCGGCATTCTTCATCGCAATCACATGCTCTATCTGGCGGGCGTGGAGAAGCCGTCGCTCCCCACGCGTTACACTCGCGTCGGAAAGACGCTGCCGCCTTATTGCTCAGCGCTTGGCAAAGCGTTGCTTGCCTATTTGCCGGAGCAGAAACTGCGGGACTACCTACAGCAAGAGGTCTTCGTCAGCCGGACGGAGACGACGATCGCGAACGAGGCGGCGCTGCGCGACGAGCTGGCGGATATCCGCAAAACGGGGATCGCCGTGGAGCGCGAGGAGTTTGAGATCGGCACCCATTCGGTGGCGGCAGTTATCCTGGTTGGCGGTGGTCCGGTCGCGGCCATCGGAATTTCTGGGCGCTGGCCCGATTCGCTCATGCTGCACAAGGACCGTGTGCAGCACACTGCGGAGGTGATCTCCCACGTGCTTAGCCGCGGCGCCTAGGCTAGAGCATGATCCCGAAAAGTGGACACCATCTTTTCGGATAAGATCATGCTCCGGCAAAGAGATAGGGCCTCCATTCTGATTCAATCAGAATGGAAAAGGCACTAACGCTCCGGCGGCAGTCGAAAGATGCGGATGGCCATCGCCAGCATCGAATAATAGCCGAGCACCGCCGCCAACTCGACGATCGTCTTGCGGCCGAAATGCGCCGTGGCTTTGGCGAACAGCGCATCGGAGACGTCGTTGTCGCGAAGATATTTGGTGCAGAATTCGTAGACCAACTCTGCCGCCGCATCGTCGAAGGCGGGGCGCTCGTCGTTGCGCAGCGCGGCTATGATCGGCTCGGCGAGCCCGGCCTTACGGGCTTCGCTCTCGTGGATGCTCCATTCGTATTCGGCGTCCCAATGGCGCGCCACGATGAGGATCGTAAGTTCCGACAGGTCGGGGGAGAGAGACGTGCCGTAGCGGCAGAACGCGCCGAGTTCCTGGATGCGCGTCGCAAGGTCAGGGCTTTCTAGAAAGAGGTGGAATATCCACGGTACGCTGCCGCGCGGACCCGCCGCAATGGCATCGAACACCGCACCTTGTCGGTCATCCAGGTCTTCTCGGCGCAGGGGTGTGAATCGCTCGCTCATCAGCGGAACCTACCTGAATTGGGTGGCGCATGTAGGCCATATGTTGGGAAGGGATGAGGCGAGGGCCCTCTTCGGCAAGCCCCGGAGAGGCCCAGGCGCCAGTGGCATTGTCACGGCAATTGGCCTTAAGGGCCTGTCGGCGCTTGATCTTGCGGCCGCTGCGACGCAATGGTGAGCAGGCAATGGCGTCGGGGCAATGTACAAGCTTATCTCGTTCATCGGTCAGGATGATTCCGACATCCTGCCGCATTTTCTAGCGCATTACCGAAAGCTCGGAATTAGCGCATTCCACGTCTTCCTACGCGGCGTGTGGAGCGATGCCAATCTAGAACACCTGCGTGCGGACGACGTCGTCATTGCCGGTGGCGTGCAGGAGCCGCGCGAAAACGCGGGCGCGTTCTCAGATCAAGAGCACTATGCGAGGCGCTTCAAGGGCGAGTGGCTGGTTTTTGCCGACGCTGACACATTTCTGGAGCTGCCGTTCGATTCACTTGACGAAACCGTGGCTTCGCTCCGCGCGTTAGGGATTTCGGAGCTGCCGGCGACCTTGCTGCAGCGGGCGCAAGCCGAAGGCAAGCTCGCGTCGCTGTCTGACGGGAGAACGCCGAGCGCGCTGTTCGACCACTACGATTTCGGCCTGGCGGAGCGGATGCAGGTCGAAGCGCCGATCCCTAAGACCAGATATCCGCTGGCTTATGTCGGCGAGAGTTTTCGTCTGTTGGGCGGCAATCATCTTCCGCATTCCGGACGGGCATCGGCGCACCTGCCGATCCGTGGTGTTCTGCATCGCTATGCGTGGCGTGACCGTCTGGTTGATGTCGCAGTGGATAGGCCTGAACTGAGTGATGATGAGAGCGCCGCCGCGCTTCGATCATGGCTGGTAGAGCATGACTTCCGTCTGCCGACGGAAGGCTTGAAACGATACAGCCGCCAAGCGCTTATCGATGCGGGGTATCTGATCCGCCCGACTGAGGCTGAGCTTGTGACTGCCTTTGCGCTGGAGCAATGTCGGGAGGCCCGATGGCAGTCATCGGACCGGCAAGCGGCGGCTCACGAACAGGCTGGGCGCATATTGCCGGCCGCCGAGCAGGTGGATCAAAGGGCGCCGGCTTATCTGGATCGACAATGGCTAACGGTGCTGCCCGGCCGGATCGCGCTGATCACTATGGAGCTGCCGGCGACGCCCCGCTCGGGCGGTATCGGGACGGCGATGGCGGCACTGGCGGACCGCCTCTCTGCGGCCGGCCACGAGGTGCATTTATTGTACTGTCCTTTCTCTCTCGGTACGTCGTTGCCGGAGCACTTCGTGAACCATTGGCGCGCGCGCGGTGTGGAGGTGCATTTTCTGCCAAGGCATGCCGGTCTTGCCGGGCACGACCATCCCTATGAGCAAGCCCTGTCGATCTGTGAAGTGTTGAAGGACGGCGACTGGGATGTGATCCACTTCCACGAAGTGTGCGGGGATGCGGCAGGCGTTCTTCTGCTCAGGGTCGCGGGCCTCGCTTTTCAGGACACGAAGATCGTTGTCACGGCTCACGGCGCGACCGCATGGCACCGCAGAGGCGACTTCCTGCCGTGGAGCCCCGAAGAGGCGATGTTCACGCAGCTTGAGAGCATCTCGTCGGCGCTTGCCGATGTGATCGTCTCGCCGAGTTCGTATATGGTGGATTGGCTGAAGAAGTACCTTCCAAGCGATGCGCCGCACATTGTCGTGCCCAATTGTCTGACGGGTGAGAGCCGGCGGTTCGGTCAGGCGTCGATGGAGAAGCGCAAGGTTGCTCGCGTGGTCTTTTTTGGACGCGTGGAGTTCCGCAAAGGGGTCGACGTATTTGCGGACGCCATCGACCGCGTGTTGGCGAGTGGCCTTGAAGATTTCGAAGTCATCTTCTTGGGGCGTTCAGATAGCGTAGCTGCACAGCAGCTTGCGGCGCGGACCGAGAACTGGACGTGCGCAACCCGACATATCACCAATCTTGCAAGCCACGAGGCCGTCGACCTCTTACGTACGCAAAACTGCCTTGCTGTTTTGCCGTCGCGCGTCGATAACTCGCCCTACACGGTGTATGAGTGCCTGGAAAACGGCGTTCCGTTCATCGCGTCCGATGTGGGCGGCATATCGGAACTGATCCACGAGGAGGATCGTGAGCGCGCGCTGGTCGCCGGCGGTGCCAAGGCCTTCGCCGGGAAGATCATCGAAGCGCTCAGCGAAGGCATTGCGCCGGCGCGACTACGTTTCGATCCGACCCATGCGGATATCGACCTCATTGCACTGCACGGACGGCTTGTCGCCGACGCGCGGTCGTCGCGGGGCGGAGTGCCGCCGCCGTCGGCGGAGGCCACAATGATCGTGCACGGCACTGAGCCGCTGGACCTCCAGGGACCGCTCGTGAAGTTGCTGTGGGCGTGGGCGAGTGACGGCGTTGAGATCATCGCGACCGCGGGCGTCTCGAGCGAAGCGGCGAGGGCGCGGCTGGACCTGCGGTCCTCTCTCATGGGGTCGGCAGGGGGTACGGGCGGCGCAGCGCTGAACGATCTGGTTGAAACGGCATCACGCGATTGTCTGCTCTTCTGCCATACCTCAGTTGTTCCGAACGCGGGGGCAATCTACGCGATGCAGTCGGCGATGGAGAATATAAAGGCGGATGCGATTGTCTGCGGCTTCTCCGCAGCGGAGATTGCGGGCGGGGGCTGTGTCGTTCCCTGTTTTGCCGGACCGGCGGCGTTTTCCGGCGATGAGAATGTCTACGGCGCCAGGCTCTTTCTCGTGCGCAAGGATGTTTTGTTGGAAGCCGGCGGATTTGCGGAGGAACCGGGTCTGGAGCCTTTCGTTGAGTGGGAATTTCTGAATCGGCTCTGCGCTGCCGGCAAGCGCGTGTTCAGCGTGCCCGTTGCACTGGCTCGCGTTCCGGGTTGGAGCCTCCCGCCACCGCTTAGCGGTACCGGGCGCGCCCGGTTGGCTGCTCCGTGGGTTCAGGAGGGATCAGAGCGACTGCAAGGCCTGCTGGCCAAGGCGCTTTCCGCCCAGGTGACGGTGAGGCGTCGGCTGCAGACGATCCCACGATCCGTCCTGGAACGGGCCCTGCGGGCGCAAGTAGGTGACGAGCAGGCGGACGAAGAACCTGGATCGTTGCTGTTTCCGGTAGTGGCGACCGGAGGGCCCATTGACGATCTGGGCGATACACTCGGACCGGAAGCACCGGGGGTGGCGGGTGGCCGCCGCGATATTCGCCCAGAGCTGACTGCCGCCGCTTCGGATCGCCGGCCTACGCTCGCCAACGAGCCGGCGGGCGCACGCATCAGCACGGACGGGCGCCTGCTCGATGCGTCCGGCACGTTTATCGTGGAATCGAGCGAGGACGCGGAGGCATGTGACTTCCTCGTTGCGGACGATCTTCTAAGCAGCAGCCACTGCGCCGCGTTGGAACGCGCTTTTCAAGAGCTGAAGCGACGCACGGCGAATGGTAGCGATGCAACGGCCAATCGCTTCTTCCGGCCCAGCGAACTCGCTGTAATCGAACCGGCCGTCGACGAGATTGTCGCGGCTGCGATGGAGCGGGCGATTGTGCTGACCACGCATTTCTTCGATGCACAATTCCCGGTCTACCCGACTCAGCTGAGGATCATCGAAGTGCCGGAAGGGCGGTGCGTCTTGCCGCCACTCGCGTCGCTTGGACAAGGCGACGCGGAGGATGTGCCGGTGCTGTTTGCGTTCGCCGGCGGTATTCAGCTGAACGGAAGCTTTGAAGGCGGAGAGACCTATTTCCCGGCGCTTGATATCGCCATTCATCCGAAGCGCGCGCGGCTTCTTGCGGCGACAATTGACTCCCAACACCAGCGCGCCGTGCTTCGCGTGACATCCGGATCGCAATTGATGCTGACCTTTCACCTCACCTCAAAGCCCGAGGCGGAGAGCCGTGCGGCGCAATCCCGCATAAGTCAGGTCGGGGCCTTTCGGCGCTGAGGTAACCGATGTTGTTGGTGGCTTCGGCATGAACCTCCTGACGCTGCATCGCGACGAGGCGCGGCACGCCTTCTTTGAAGAGCATTCTTCATCGCCGCCGTTCTTCGATACGGCGATGGGGTGCTGGATCGTCGCGAACCCGCGGCATATCGAACAATTGCTGCTGGAACCGCGCCTCGGACCAGCCGACTACGCCGGCCCCTATGAACAGCTCACGCGGAAAAGGGGCCTGCCGTTTCCGAATATTCAGTTTGCCAGCCGTCACCTTCCGTTCTGCCTCGAGGGCGCGGAGCACCAGCAGTCGAGACGGCGTGTCGCGGGACTTCTTAGTTTGCGGCGTGCTGCCGCTGTCGAGGAAATGGAGGATTTTGTCGATAGGGCGTTCTCCGTGTTTGACCGTGGTGGGACGGTCGAGCTGATGAGCGAGGTGATAGCGCCGCTTGTGCTTCATGCCATTCGATCCGTGGCAGACGCGCGCTTTATGGGCGCTGATGATTTTATGGCCTCCGCTGCCTTCTTCGATCGGATGCTTGGCCCAAAGAAGCGGCTTCAACTTGAGAGCCGGCTGGGTGCAATTCGCTCTAAGCTCAGAGACTCGATAGACGGAATCTCGCAGGACGAAGAAGGCGTAAGATTGACCCTCTTTCTTGCAGGCTACGAGACTCTCCTCGGTACACTTGGCGAGAGCGTGCATTGGGTGCTTCGTCAGCATCAAGCCGCAAGGCTCTGTGATGTTCCTTTTCCCGATTTTCCGCCTCAAACCGGCGTCCCAATCATCGAAAGACGCGTGGCGGAATCGTTTGAGTTCGCGGGAGTTCGTCTATCGGCGGGGGAGCGATTGCGCTTTTATTTGCAGGCTTTCACGTATGGCGATGAACCGAAAGCAGGCATCTTTGGACTTGGTCCGCGAACGTGTCTTGGCAAGCAGCTTTCGCTTGAGGCCTGGCGGATTGTCACCGGGGCGCTTATGCGAAAACCAACGCGGTTTCGGATTCTGGAATACGAAGCGCGTTCCGACAATTACATCTTCACATGTCCCAAAACACTCCTCCTAGAGGCCAGCTAACCCGCGAGGCCGCCCGGCAGCATGTCTTGGACGCGATCCAAGAGACGGTCGGCATCCTTTACGACCCGCGCTTCGCCGACATCCTTGACGGTGGGGATCGTGATGTGACGTTTATTGAGCTGGAGTTCGACAGCCTTTCGGCAATGGAGTTCTGCCTGCAGATTGACGACACCATTGGTATTGAGGTCGAGCCTGCGGATCTGGTTCTCTATCCGTCGATCAACACACTTGCTGAACATCTGATGGCGAAGTCGGCGGCTCGATGATCGAAGACTTTTTGCAAGAGCTGAGCAGGCGTGGCCAAGAGCGGGGCATCTGGCGTCTGCACCGCGACGCGGAAAACCTGCTGACGCCCCTGGAGGTCACGGCCTTGAAGGGTATCAAGGGCACGCTGCCGGCGCCGACACAGAGCTGGCTTGAGAAGACCGGACCGTACCTGAAGGGCGCGCCTCAGGGCTATCTGCGGACCAGGCTATCGGAGCAAATCGACCTCTACAGCGATCCCGCATATCAACGCGCGGACAAGCAGCTCGTCATTGCTTTTTGCGGCCACGTGAATCGTTTGATGATGCCGCTCTACCGCATGCTGCAATGCCTTCCGAGCCGGCTCTTCGATCTTGTGCTCTTAAGGGATTCCAATCGCGCCTATTTTCTTAATGGCGTGCCGCCGGTGGCCGATAGCCTGCCGGCGCTTATCGATTGGCTGGCAGCGCACCCGAAGCTGAATGCCCCCAAGTCAAAGCTTTGCTACGGAACAAGCGGCGGCGCCTTCACGGCGCTCCGGGCGGGTATCCTGATGAAGGCGGAGCAGGCGATCTCCGTCGGCGGGCGGTTCCATGGCCATCCGGCGCGCATCGCCCACGCCGCGCCGATACCGGCGTTCGATCCACTGTGCCCATGCTTCCGCGACGTGTCGACGAAGCTGACCTGCGTCTACAGCGCCGGCTGCGAATATGATCGGCAAGCCACGGAGCAGCTGGCGCGGATTCTCTCTGTTGAGCAGCTGGTTGTCCCCGGCGTTTCGCATCATGTGCCCTTTATGGAGCTGAACGCCGAACAGTTGGAGGCTTTCTTTGCGCGTATCTTCGGGTTTGAGTCGGCCACGGGTGGCCTGACGCCCTCTGCCAATTCCGTCGCTCCGCAGCGTTTGTCGGGCAGGCCAGAGGTCGGAACTGGCTAGGCCAGCGCTTGTTCGGCCATGTGATGGAATTCCGTTCCGCATAGCGCTGAAAGGACCTCGTCAGGGTTAGCCACAACGTCGCGAAGGGGTGGCGTCACTTTGCGATAGACCGTCGTCAGCGGGGCCGTTGGTTCGGCTCCATAGACATCGATGAATGTTGTCGTGACCTCGTCGGAGAACGTACCGTTGGTCATGATGTCCTCGTAATACAGATCGTGGCTATTACCGGACACCCATCGGTCGAACATGAGCTCCGTCTCCCGCAGGCTCCTAAGGGACGCGGCACATTCGGAGGCATTGATGACGAGCTTCTCTCCGATCTCTGCCGTCTCTTCGAGGGTGGACCACAAACCGGTTTGCTCGGCACGCTTCTGTGAGCAGTAGAGTGCAAAAAGGTTTCGGCGCTTCAGATGGACCAGTGGAAATCGGAGCTTCATCACACTGGTGAGCAAGTTCGGCACTTGGCCAGGCCGCCACCAATAATAGTTGAGATGATGCCAGGATGAGTATTTTACGTCCAAAAGGAATCGATCTGGCTCTTCAGACTCTGAAATATACTTCACATACAACTTAAAAATCTCTGACTGATTTTCGATTGAGGGGAACGATAGTGCTGGCCGGCCTTTCAACAACTCATGCCGGAAGTTAAAGAAATTGCATCTTATCTTGATGTCAGGCGATGCCCGGAAGTCCATCTCCGGCCCGGCGTGCTCGGAATGAAAGATCTCCTGCGGCCAAGCGGCCTTAAAAGCACGGGACACTGCGTCCCCCAGCATCGTCGTTCCGCTGCGCGGTGCGGCAAGCAAAATGCAGAAGACAGTCATCTCCCCCTAGCCTTGTCAGATGGTGTTCCTCGGTGGTGCTTACCATTTTGCGTGCCCTGAGCACATGGCGGCGCGCTTGCGCAGACGGTGTGGGGGCGTCATCATGTGATCTTTGTAGCGCGGCGGCGGCTGGGTGCGATGCGAACTACGCTGTTGTTTGTCTGTCAGCCCGGTTATCTTGAATTGCAGTCGCGGATTCTGGCCGCCTCCATTGCGGAATATGCGAGCGAGCAAGTTTCAGTTGTCGCTGCTGTTCCTTCTGGGCACACGGTGTCCGACAATACGTTGCAGTTCCTTGAAGCCGCTGGTGCGCAGGTTCGCTTCTTCGAACCGCGGACCTGGCGGGAGTTCAACTATCCCATCGGAAACAAGGTCGATGCTTTGGCCGCGCTCCAAGATGGTGATTACGCTGTTTTCCTCGATAGTGACATGCTGGCCTGCAGACCTTTTTCTCTGCGGTCGATCTGCTCCGGCGACGTGTTCGCCGGTCGCATCTTTTCACAGATGGTCTTCGGCACCGAGAATCTCTCGCATTTTGAGGAATTTGCGAAAGAGATGGGCATAGAGCTGCGTTTCAACATCACTCCGGAAGATGTGCATCCTCCTCGTATCATTGAGGCGTTCAATGCAGGCCTTGTCGGTGTCCGCGTCGGATCAGAAGCCGCCGACCAGTGGCAGAGGCTCACCCGGCGAATCCTGGCTTCTGCTGCCTTTCCGAAGCGACTCAAGAGGACGCAGGCCGATCAGATCGCTCTTTGTTGTATCCGGGCGGATGCGGCGTTCGACTTTCGCGTAGTCGACCGAGCCTGGAACTCAGGGAAATACGATCGCCGTGCGCCGCCTTATTTCTTCCATTACTTTCGCACGTTCCTTCTCATGTCCAACGAAGTCCTCTGCGACAAGCTAAAACGTTGGTCTGAGGAATACGAACGCTTCGGCGTCAGACTTCTTGGTGAGATACGGCTCCGCGATATCGAATATCTCTATTGGGATGCGGCGCGGCGTGCGAGAGTACTACCGGAGTAGGTCCGCCTCTAAAGACCCGTGGGCGTCGGAGCCGCATCGCTCCACACCGGAGATGTGGGGTAGGCCGGTCTTGCGCCCCTTTGACGACGTCTTGCCGACATAAACGCAGCGGTCTTTACCGGATGCCACAGATAATTCCGCGGCAAGCGTTGGCCGCCTAAGGAAAAGTACCTCGTGGCTACTGTAGGGGAAGCTCGAAAGGTTGCGTCTCTCGGGTCCTTGTAGGTTCGGAACTTGTAGAACCGTCCGCGCTGAGCCGGAAGCACCATAGGCCCGTCACCACCCATGTCCCGCACCGAGAGGCCCGCGTGCAGCGCGATGGAGGGCAGCACCGCCTCACTGTGTCCTGACCAACGTCCAGATTTGGCCGTGTAGATCTCCAGGAGCCGCCGCGTGATGCGTGCGACCGGAAGGAAGCTGCGAACGATTCCGCTTGTGCGCGCATCAGCGGGACCATCGAACCAAGACCAGTGAACCCAGTGCTCAGACAGATGACGGGGATAAAGCGCTGCGCAGAGCAGGTCGGCGTTGCATGTATCGAACCACGAGAAGAACCTGCTCCAGGGCGCGGAGAAGTCGACGTCGTATTCGATGAACCAATATCTATCGAAGCCGGGCAGGCGGCGTGCCGCTGCGACCATGACAATGTCGACGAAACCGTTGGTGAGGACGAGGTCGGCCTTTTGCATCTGCGCGAAGCGATAGGGTGCGGCCTGTGCAAGTTCCCAATCGGCAATCGTAAGGCACCCGGCCGCCGCCGTCCCGGCTCCTGCTCCTGAAGCATGCCGCACCTGAACCACAGTGCCGTACTTGTCCGCTTCACGAGCTAAGCGTGCGAAAGCCTGCTTCTGCTCCGGATCACGAAGATGCGTCAGCACAACGATGGCGGTTCGGGGCGTGGAGGCGCGGCCCGGCCGGGCCGGCGGAGAGTGCTTGTGGCGCTTCGCGACACCGCCGCGGCCTCTGAGTACGGGCCTATTTGCGCGCGCCAGGACCAGCGCTGTGGATTTCAGTTGCACCGTTTACGTTAGGTTCTTGAAATTCGACTTCAAGATACAACTCTCGCGCTTGCTCCTTGGTCTTATCGATGGTTTATCATAAGAAGAACGTCGAATCCGAGCGGCCATGTGGCGGCTATGGTCCGGGCTAGGAGGATGTGAGCATGGGAATGCCGTCGTTTCGCAGCTATGTCCTTTCTTTGCTCGCTAGCACCTGCTTGGCGGGGCACGGTTTTGCGCTTGACCCGAGCGGCAGCGCGGTGAGCGTGGATCGGCTGACGAATGCTTCCGGCCCGGGCGGAGCACGCGTGCTGGAAAGCTCCGGCCCGGTCTTCATGGGCGATGAGATTACCACCAACCCGAACGGGCTGGCGCAGATACGTTTTATTGATGACACCAAGATCGTGGTCGGCCCGAATTCGAGGCTGGTCGTCGACACGTTTGTGTTCAATCCGGACAACACGGCCCGCCAGGTGACCGTCGACGCCGTGAAAGGCGTCTTCCGATTTATCAGTGGCAACAGCCCCAACGAGGCGTACTCGATCCGAACGCCGACCATGACGATCGGCATTCGTGGTACGACCGTTGACGTCCACTCCGAGGGAGCGGAGTCGCGCGTCGTCTTTCTCGATGGAAGCGGCGAGGGGTGCGACGCCGGCAATGTCTGCATTGAGCTTGAAAGCGGCTGTCGACTTTACGTCGCGCCTCTCACCGGCGGCATTGAAGCGCCCGAAGGCCTGGACAGCCGGCTGCAGATGTCGGCTTACTTCCCCTTCGTTCAGAACCAGAACAATCTGGACCCGGCGTTTCGGGCCGATACAGCCAATTGTGAGCTCGCTGATCGTCGTCTGCTGGACGATCCGCCTGAGTCCGACCAGGGCACGGCCGTCGAGCCCTATCAATAGCGCCGTATCGGCATAGCCTGACGCGATGCTACGGACCGCGCTTCTCTGTTGGGAGGCGGGCCATGGTCGTGGCCATGCGCTGTCGCTGCTCCAAATCGCCGGAAAGCTAGACACCCGCGGCTGGCGTTCGGTCCTGGCGCTGCCTGAAGACCGCAATCCGGGAGACATCGCGACGGGACGCGTGCCCGTATGTTTCGCTCCGCGATGGGGCGAGGGGCGCCCTGCACTCGGCGCGGTGACTAAGTCCTCTGCCTCCATGGCTGACATGCTTGCGCAGATCGGCCTTCAATCCGCCGACTGGACCCGTCATCAGATTGAGCGCTGGCGGCGTCTCTTCGACGAGCACCAGCCGGACGTCATCGTCGCGGACTATGCGCCGGGGGCGGTACTGGCCGCGCGTGGCCGGGTTCAATGCGTGGCGACCGGCGTCGGGTTCACCGTGCCGCCGGCGGCAATGCGCCGCTTTCCCCTGCTGGGCGATTCCGCGCCGGCCGTTTATGACGAGGCCACGATCTTGGAGACGGTGAATGACGTCCTGGTCGAGCGCGGAGGGCGGCCGCTGACGGCACTGCCACAGGCACTGATCGGCGACCTGCAATGCGTATGCTCGCTGCCGCTGCTTGATCCGTATCGGGCGTATCGTGCCGACCCGCCTCTTGGTCCGCAGTTCAACACACCCATACTGCGCCGGTCACGTCACGCTGCGGAGGTCTTCTGCTATCTCCGAGAGCCAGCCGGCGTGGAGCGTCTGGCGGAGATCGTCGTCGGCCTTCAGGGCCTGGGCGTTCGGGTCATAGTGTATCTGCCGGGTCTCGATCCGCAGGTTGCAGCCGGTCTTCGCGATAACGGCGTGGAGGTTCGCCAAGCGCCTGTGCCGATCGCAGAGCAACTCGCACGCAGCCGGCTGATCGTTCATTACGGCGGACACGGCACGGCGGCGGCGGCACTGCTTGCCGGCGTGCCGCAGATCATCCTGCCATTCGACATCGAAAAGGTGTTGATCGCCGAGGCGCTGGCGGGGCGTGGCGTGGCGCGGACGTTGCCCTATCTCACTGTCGAGGCCGACGAGCTGCGTGATGCGATCTTGTCGGCGCTCCAGGACGAGGAGATGGGGCGCCATGCCGATGCTGCGGCGGAAGAGCATAGCGGATACGACCGGCGCGATGTTGCAGGCGACGTCGCTGAAGCCGTGGAGCGCCTTACCGGTTCGGCGCGTCCGTATTGACCAAGCCGGCGCTGCCGGACCTACTCGAAGTTTCCGAGGTTGTTGGTAATGTTCTGGTAGTGGGCGATCGCGTCATCCAGCTTGTCGAAGATCGCCAGCTTGCCATCGGAAATCACCGCGCCCATGTCGCAGTACTTTTTCACGGTGGTCGGGTTGTGCGACACGATGATCAGGTTGGCGCGCGCGGCTTTGGCTTCAAACAGCGCTTCGGCGCGGGCGCGGAACACACCGTCGCCAACCGCCAGCGCCTCGTCGACGAGATAGCAGTCGAAGTCGATTGCCATGCTCAGGCCGAACGATATGCGCGAACGCATGCCTGATGAATAGGTGGCGATCGGCATGTCGAAATAGCGGCCGATCTCGGCAAACTCTTCAACGAACCGCTCAACGCTGCGGATGTCTATGCCGTAGATGCGGGCGACGAATCGGCAATTCTCCCGACCGGAAAGGTTGCCCTTGAAGGCGGCAAAGTTGACGGGAAACGATATGAAGCCGCGCCGCTTGATGCGTCCGCGATCCGGCTCTTCGGTGCCGGCAATCAACCTCAGAAGCGTCGATTTGCCAGCCCCGTTCACGCCGAGAAGACCGATATTGCGGCCGGACGGAAGCTCGCCGGTGAAGTCGTCGAGAATGACCTTCTTCGCCTTGGCGGTCCGGTAGATCTTGGAGACTCCGTGAAATTCAATCACGTCGTATCTCTCTCAATGAACTGGCACGATTTCTATCGGCGAGGGTTCGCGCGCGTCGGGGGCGGCGATCAAGCTACATGATCACGGACGGTCATGAAGCCAAGCGCACCGATGGCCCAAAGCACGGATGCGACCACGAGTACGATTAAGACGTTGGTCCAGCGCTGCGGGTAGGCAAAGTCCTCGGCCACCATCGGATTGGCATAGACCGCAAGGTAGGCCTGGGTGCGGGCTGCTTCGGCCCGTGCGCGGTCAAGCGAGGCAAGCGCAGCCGTATAGGCCTTCTCAGCGAATTCCTGCTCCAACAGCAATTCCTGATACTCGCCGATCGCGCTGGCCAGCGGACCCTTGCGTAACCCGTCAGCGCTAGCAGCCTGTGTCGGTTCCGATACCTGCCGCTTTATGCGGTCAATCTCGCCGTCGAGTGCCGCGATACGTGCCTTGAGCATCTGAACCGATGGCGCCGTATCGGCGAGATACCCCCTTAGCGAAGCAAGTTGTGAAGCAAGACGCGAACGTTCGCCCTCCAACTCCGTTGTAACGGCCTGGGTGGTCTCGACGGTCAAAGTGGGATCGAGCTCATTGTTGGCCATGCGGAATCTTAAGATGGCTTCGCGGGCCGCCCTGACGCGAAGCTCCGTGCGTGCCAATTCCTTGCCGGCGAACTGAACGGCGTCGCGTCGGGCCTTGGCGGAAAGCTCGTTTACGAGGAGGCCGGTTATGTCGACGATCTCTGCGGCAATACGCTGGGCATGCTCCGGTTCGAACGCCTGCACCTCGACGGAGATGGTCTGCTTCGTCGGATCGAAATAGACGTCGATGCGGCTTTTCCAGTAGTCGAGGAAATCTTCTTGCGTGACATCGGTACCAAGCCGCGAGAAAAAGTCGGCGCTCTCGTGGCGGTACATGTCTCTCATCGGGAGGCGCTCCTCCAGCGCGCTCACCATCTCCAAGCTGCCGACATAATCGGCAACGATGTAGGAATCGGAGACAACTTGAGAGCTTGGCAGGCCGACCATCGCGCCGAGGGCGTCGGTGGCCTGTGGCTCGCTGTTGCGAACTGCGAACCGGGCCTCCGATGTGTATCGGTCAGCTGCGATGACGAAATAGTAGAAACCGGCCACCAGCGTCGGGAGTGCGATACACGCCAACACCGAAATCAGGAACCAGGGCTGCCGCTTCAGATTTGATGTCTGAATAACGTCGTCGCGCAATCGCTCGACGATATGGACAACCTTGTTCTTCTCTTTGGTGACGGTGGGAGAAGCGGCCTCTGCCGGCTCCACCTGCGCGGAGGCAGACGCTGGCACCGTCACAAGCGTCGGCTTCGACGGCGCAACAGCAGGTGTACCTGGCTCATTCGGCTTCTGTGTCGCGTCCACGGCCATGCTACCCGGCAATCCACGGGCCCTCGTGGATCGGTCCTGTTCCTTTTGCCCTAATTCTAAGTGAAGAAAAGAGCCTGATTGTCGCTCTCGCACGCGGATTACACTGGTTTCAGGCGATTGCGTGCCGTTGCCCTGAGAGTTCGTCACGAGTGTTGCCGGGAAGGCACAGTCGAATGTCCTAGGGCGCGTTGCGCTTCAGGTGCAACTGCTACGAGTTGCCGATGAGCGCGATTTGACCAGCCGGCGAAATGCTAGGTCGCCTGTGTTTTTGGGGGTTCGGGCTTGTTCCTGTGCCGGATCGCTATACAAGCCCGTTGCAGCGGGCTTCAACGGGCGCCGTATCGTAGCGGCGTGATCTGAGAGATGGCGAGCGAGCTCCGACAGGCCTTCGTATCTCAGGGGCGGGTGCTTCTTGCGCTTATCCTGCGCGAAGCACGCACGCGTTATGGTCGGCAACGCGCCGGTTATACGTGGGCGCTGGTCGAGCCGATCCTTCACATTTCAATCTTTTACGCGGCGTTCTCGTATCGCCTCACTATCGTCCCGATTGGGGACAGCTTGTTCATGTTTCTGGCGACCGGGTTCGCGGTGTTCTTGGGTTTTCGGAATGTGATGACTCGGACGCAGGGTGGATATGCCTCCAACGAGTCGTTACTGGCCTATCCGGTCGTCAGGTTGTTTGACGTTTTTCTTGGCCGGGCTCTGCTGGAGCTTGCGACCTGGATATCGGTGCTTCTGATCATATTTGTGAGCGCGTACATTCTCGGCACCGCCGATGCTCCTGTAAGCGTAATGAAGATGTTCGCATCGATTGTGCTTCTATTCGCGATCGGCTTTGGCCTTGGCTTAACGTTGGGCATTATCTCCGAGTTCATGCCGTCGGTCGGCAGCATCATGAGAGCACCCATGCTGCTGCTTTACTTCTGCTCCGGCCTTTTCTACCTGCCGGACGCGCTTCCTCCAGCCTTCAGGGACATCCTCTATTGGAACCCAATCCTGCATGCGATCATTCTGTTCCGCGAGGGCTACTACCACGGCTACGAAAGCCATATGTTTGACCTGAGCTACCTTGTCGGCTGGGCCCTCGGCGCTGTTTTGCTGGCTCTGGTCTTGGAGAAGATTGCACGAAAGCCGATCCGAAACCTGGCATGACCGGCTGGAGTCGCCGCCCGGTGCCGAAGACCATCGGCGAAGCGGCTTAGTCTCGCCCGATCTCGTCGCGTAGCTTCAGAACCTTTTCGCGGATAGGCTCGACAATTTCTGCGGCGCGGTCATCCTCGACCTCGTTTCGGTCGTACATCTCACAATAGGTCGGTGGGCGGTATTTCTGTTTCGACCATGAGGGCTTGGGGCGACCGCGAGCGATTTTCGCCATGCATTGCGCGCGCGACTTGGTGATGTAGTGGTGGATCGCAAAGCCCTGCGTGAACGTTGCCAAAGGGGTGAGACCGTCAAATTCCGGCTCTGGCTCCGTTCCGTTGTCCAGCAAATACGGGCCCGATGTTTTGAAGTAATGCTGCGTGACCATCGATTTGACCCGCGATATGCGGACGATCGATTTCACATGTGCGTTGGGGTGGAAATCATCTAAGGCGCGTCGGGTGAAGCACTCTGTGACCAACCCCGTCGGCCGGGTTTCGTGGCCTCCGGAACCGAACACCCGCCAATGGATGCCAAGCCCCTCGACGCCGTCGGCGTTCAGCTCGGTCAGTTTCTGCAATAGCGGCGCATCGCCAAGCGGCACGATAAACTCGTCGCCGTCGATAAACGCGACCCAATCAAGCTTGTTACGATATCGCTTCAGCGCATCGGCAAAAGCCGCTTTTTGCGGCGATTCCTTGGCCATCCGGCGCACAGTGATTTCGTCGCGGAACGGAACGGAGGACAAGATCCGCTGCGTCGCGTCAGTGGAGAGATTGTCGTAGATCACGAAACGCGAGACACCGACATGCCTGTGGAAGCACAGCCATTCGACCAGGTCTTCGCCTTCGTTCTTGATACAGGTGACAATGGCCAGGTTGGGTCGTTGATCGGTGTTTCGTTGGGACATCGACGACATCTCGTAGCGATCGGCCAATCACGCGAGTTAGCGGCTTGCGGTTTGATGACCCGCTCTGCCGCAATGACGAGCTGATATTCTGACTTCTCCAAAAACGCGAGTGGAAATCCTTTGAGTGTGCGCGCTGCCGTTGCGGACTCCGCCATTGTTGGGCGGTAGGGAAAGCGGATAAGAGAAAAAGAAGAACACGCGCGAGGAGTCGATCTTGGTAGAGGTTCACCACGATCGCACTGATGTGGTCTCTGCGGCTAGGTGCTGCGTTGTGGTGCTCGGGATGCACAGGTCCGGTACCAGCGCCTTTGCGCGGCTGCTTGGCTTTCTGGGCTGCGATCTCCCAAAGACGCTGCTTAAAGCCAGCAAGACGAATCCGACCGGGTACTGGGAATCTGAACCGATCAATAGACTCAACGATCGGATTCTGGATTCGGCCGGGTCGAGCTGGCACGATTGTCTTGAGTTCAATCCAGCGTGGCTCGACACTTTGAAGGCCGAGCAGTTTCGGAAGGAGGCCATTGCGACCATAGAGGCAGAGTACGGGGAATCTTGTCTATTTGTTTTAAAGGACCCACGCATCTGCCGGATAACGCCATTCTGGCTTAACGTACTGAATGACGCCGGGATCGGCGTCAAAGTCATTTTGCCTATTCGCAACCCGCTCGACGTGGCGGCTTCTTTGGAAAGACGGGACGGCAACACCCATCCTGGGGCTAGCCTCTTGCTTTGGCTTCGCAATGTGCTTGAGGCGGAGCATGGTTCACGAGACGTAGCTCGGGTTTTTGCCAGCTACGACGAGCTGATTGACCAATGGGCCGCTGTCGTCGAGCATATGCAGTCGGCTCTGGGGGTCACCTGGCCTCAGGATTCGTTGCATGGAAGAGGTGCCATCTCGGCCTTCTTGTCAAAGGGGCACCGCCATCATCACAAGGCTCCTGAGGCAGTTATCGAAAACCCGTCGATAGCTAGCTGGATTCGCGATGCTTACCTAATACTGAATCGCTGGGCAACAGACGGCGAGATAAGAGACGAACGTCGTGCACTAGACAGAATCAGGCAGGAGTTCAACTTGGCTGCGCCCGCCTTTGCGGGAATTGTGGAGGCTGGCCGGGTGGCGCGGGCAACAGTTCTCCGACAGCAGGGCGAACTCGCCGCAACAGAAAAAGCCTTGGCCGCCGAGCGTCAGAAGATACGAGACATTGAGCGGCAGCGCCGCGCGGCAGTTGATGAGGTCGAGCGTGCCGTCAGGACGCTGACTGGCGAGGGGCGCCGATCGTTTCTCCCGAGACGCTTAAGGTTGGCCAGTCGGATTGCTCGTCTGAAGCGGTCCAACCTGTTCGATGCTAAGTGGTATCTGCAACAATATCCGGACGTGGCCCAAGCGCGCACAAACCCATTTCGACATTTCATTCGTTATGGCCTGAGTGAAGGCCGCTCTGCAAATCCAGCCCAGGCGTTAGCAAAAGGCGATGCGGTCGTCGGTCATTATAAGCGATGGATAGAATATCACGATACGCTTACGCAAAGCGATGTAGAGGAGATGCGCCAGCGACTGGCCGAATGTGCCCAATTGCCGCTGATCTCCGTCGTCATGCCTGTCTACAACACACCTGAGACGTTCCTTCGCGAGGCAATCGAAAGCGTGCGTCGCCAAATATACGAACACTGGGAATTGTGCGTCGCCGACGACTGCTCAACGAAGCAGTATGTGCACAAGATTCTGCACGAATATGCAGCGCTTGATCAGCGCGTCAGGATCGTGAGCCGCTCCGTAAATGGCCACATAGCCGCGTGCTCAAATTCCGCGGCTGAGGTCGCCTCAGGTGAGTGGATTGTGCTGCTTGATCACGATGACCTCCTGTCCCCGCGCGCATTGGCAGAGGTTGCGCTTGCGTCAATAGCCCATCCGGACGCTCAGATGATTTATTCGGATGAAGACAAACTGGATCAAAATGGGCAACGCAAAGAGCCATACTTCAAACCGGACTGGAACTACTTTCTTTTCCTGTCACAAAATATGCTCTCTCACTTGGGCGCCTATCGAACGTCTCTACTTCGCGAAGCGGGCGGATTTCGGACCGGGTTTGAAGGCTCTCAGGACTACGATCTTGCGCTAAGGTGCTTAGAGAAGACGGACCCGTCGCAGATCATTCACATTCCTAAAGTGCTTTATCACTGGCGTCAGCTTCCAGGCAGTACATCTGTGAGCGCCGACCAAAAACCATATGCAATGCTTGCAGGCGAGCGGGCCCTCAACGAGCATTTCGAGCGGACAGGGAAAAGCGCCCGATCAGAGCTTATAGGCCATGGTTACAGGACACATTGGCAATTGCCTGATCCAAGTCCAAGCGTCACGATAATAATCCCAAACAAGGATAACGTAGGTCTTTTGCGAACCTGTATTGATAGCATATTGTCGAAATCGTCTTATAAGAAATACTCTATAATTATCGTGGATAATGCCTCTAAGCCCACCGAGACAAAGAAATACTATGATTCAATTCGTCACAAAGGCGTCGACATTGTTAGCTACGCTGAGCGCTTCAACCTCTCGGCTATGTGCAACATGGGTGTGGCGAACGCGACGTCAGACTACGTGGTCCTGCTACACAATGACACCGAGGTGATATCCGCCGGGTGGATTGAGGAAATGCTTGGAATCGCGATTCAGGAGCGTGTGGGCGCTGTCGGTGCCAGGCTCTGGTATGCTGACGACACGCTCCAGCACGCTGGCCTGGTGTTGTCGCCGGCGCATATTGCGATGAACGCGCATGAGTTCCTCCCAAAGGGGCGCAAGGGTTATTTTGGGCGAGCGGCTTTGACCCACGAGTGCTCTGCCGTCACTGCGGCGTGCCTGATGATCTCGAAGAAAAGATACGAACAGGTTGGCGGCATGAACGAGGCGGATCTCCCTGTCGCGTATAACGACGTCGATCTCTGCCTTAGATTAAAGGGAATTGGCTATAAGAATGTTTGCGCGGCATTTGCTGAACTTTATCATAAAGAATCAGGGACTAGGCGGATCGGGGATGTGCATAGCGAGCAGAATATTAAAGAGCGCAGCTATATGTTGAAGACTTGGCATTCCGAACTACAGAATGATGAGATGTTCAACAAAAACCTAGCGAATGACAGAGATGATTTTGCGATCGCCATTTGAAGTCAGGACGTATTGGTAATCGGCGGTTCAAAACAGGCGCTTGAGACACCGTCGGAAGCTTCGGCCGCGCGCCGCGTGTCGGCCAATCGGTTCCCGATCATGCGGCCCGCCATCAGACGCCGTGAGTCAAAAGGTCCTTCAGGTGCGCACCGTATCTCGTCTGCCCGAGTTCGTCGGCAGCCCGCTTGAGCTCATCTTCGCCGATCCAGCCTTGACGGAACGCGATCTCCTCCAGACATGCGATGGGCAGCGCTTGGCGATGCTGGATCGTGCGCACGAATTCGCCAGCCTCCAGCAGGCTCTCACACGTGCCAGTGTCGAGCCAGGCGAAGCCGCGGCCAAGCCGCTCCACATGCAGCTCGCCCCATTCCAGATAGGCCCGGTTCACGTCGGTGATCTCCAGCTCGCCGCGTGCGGAGGGCTCTAGCGACGCGGCGATGTCGACCACGCGGTTATCGTACACGTAAAGCCCGGTCACCGCCCATCTGCTCTTTGGGTTCTCCGGTTTCTCCTGCAGGTCGACAGCCATGCCCGACTCGTCGAAGGAGACGATGCCGTAGCGCGCCGGGTCGTGCACCTGATAGACGAAGATTGTCGCCCCGTTGAGCCGGCCAGTGGCGCTCTTCAGCAGATCCGGCAGCGAATGGCCAAAGAAGATGTTGTCGCCGAGGACCAGCGTGACGGAGCCTTCGCCGATGAAGTCGCGACCGATGATAAAGGCCTGTGCCAGCCCGTCAGGCGATGGCTGAACGGCGTAGTCGAAGCGCATGCCCAGATGCGAACCGTCGCCGAAGAGGTCGCGGTAGTGTCCGACATCCTGCGGTGAGGTGATGACGAGGATATCGCGAATGCCGGCGAGCATCAGAACCGAGATCGGATAATAGACCATCGGTTTGTCGTAGATCGGCAGGAGTTGCTTGTTGACGGCGCGGGTGATGGGATGAAGGCGCGTTCCCGATCCTCCCGCCAAGACGATGCCCTTCATGAGGTCACGCTCTCTTCCTTTGGCTTGGATGCGGCCAGGAGCGCGTCGAGCACCCGTGGTACCTTGCTTTCAAAGCCCGGCAAGGCAATCCCGTATGTCCGCCGAAACGCATCGCTCGACAAGCGGCTGTTGGCCGGCCGCAGCGCGGGCCGTGGAAACTCGGCCGTTGTGATGGCACGGTTTGTCGGCCGCCTGAGCCCGCGCTTGGCAAGCTCTGAGAAGATCAGCTCCGCAAAGCCGTGCCGGCTTGTCTCGGAGCTGCCCGCCAGGTGATAGGTCCCCCAAGGCGCATTGGCTTGTAAGAGGCTCGGCGCGACGCGCACCAACGAAGCGGCGAGGTCTTCCGCGGCGGTCGGGCAGCCGATCTGGTCCACCACGATCGTTGCCTCCTCGTGTTCGCCGGCAAGCCGCACCATGGATTTCAGGAAATTCGCTCCGATGGCGCTGTAGACCCAGGATGTGCGGAGAATAAGGTGCCGCGGATTGCCGGCGCGAATTTCGATCTCGCCGGCAAGCTTTGACCGACCATAAGCGTTGACGGGGCCGACCGCATCGTCCTCCACGTAGCGATCGGGCCTTCGGCCGTCAAAAACATGATCGGTGGAGATGTAGACAACAGGGATGGAAAGCGCCGCAGCGGCACGGGCTATCGCTCCCGGCGCGGCCGCGTTCACGGCAAAGGCTGTGACCTCATTGCTCTCGGCCGCGTCGACATTCGTATAGGCGGCGGCGATGATGATGGCGTCGGGCGCGTGTTCCGCCACGCGCTTGGCCGGCTCGTCCGGTTCAGTGAAATCGGCGTCGTCGCGGTCCAGAAAGGTCGGCGCCATGCCAGCCGGCCAGTCGGTGTGGCGAAGCGCGTGCCCGAGCTGACCGGTGGAGCCGAAGACCAGCACTTTACGCATCGGGATGTCAGGCATCGGCGGCGGCAGGTTCCTTGCTCACGCCGAGCCGGCCGCCTGAATAGCGGTCGCGAAGCGGCTGCCACCAGGTGGCGTTGGCGAGATACCAGACGACCGTCTGGCGCAAGCCATCCTTCAGCGTCCAGGACGGCGTCCAGCCAAGCTCCTGCTCGATCTTGGAAATATCCATGGCGTAGCGGAAGTCGTGACCTGGACGGTCGGTGACAAAGCTGATCAGGTCAGTGCGTGGTCGGCGGTCGGGCAGGGGGGCGGCCAGTTCGTCGACCAACTGAGCAATGCGCGTGACGATATCCAAGTTGGTGTGCTCCGCCCGCCCGCCGATGCAATAGGTCTCGCCGACGCGTCCGCGCTCCACAACGGCGATCAGGGCTTCGGCGTGGTCGTCCACATAAAGCCAGTCGCGCACGTTGTCGCCGCGCCCATAGACAGGCAGGGGCTCGCCGTTGAGCGCCTTGATGATCATCAGTGGGATCAGCTTCTCGGGAAAATGGTAGGGGCCGTAATTGTTGGTGCAGTTGCTGATCAAAGTGGGCAGGCCGTAGGTGTGTCCCCAGGCGCGCACGAGATGGTCGGCGGCGGCCTTACTGGCGGAATAGGGCGAGCGGGGATCGTACGGCGTGGCGTCGCTGAAGGGCGGATCGTCAAGCGCCAGCGCGCCGAACACTTCGTCGGTGGAGATGTGGTGAAAGCGAAACGCGGCGCGCGCCGCCTCGTCGCGCTCACTCAAATAGCCGCGCGCGGCTTCAAGCAGCGAGAGCGTGCCGACAGCGTTCGTCTGCAAGAAGTCCTTCGGCCCGTCGATGGATCGATCGACATGGCTTTCCGCCGCCAAGTGCATCACGGCGTCGGGCTGGAAGTCGCGAAGAGCCTGGCCGATTGCCTCCTGGTCACAGATGTCCACGCGCCGGAAGCTGTAGCGCGGGTCCTGGTCCACGCATACCAGCGCATCCTCAGACGCAGCGTAAGTCAGCTTGTCGATGTTGAGGACATGATGCGGCGTCTCGCCAATCAGCCGGCGGATGACGGCGCTACCGATAAAGCCTGCACCACCGGTTACGAGAATGCGCATCTCGGTCAGCTGCTCCCGTGGCGTTGTTGTGGCGCCTTCAGAATGGTGGTTCGATCTCAGAGAGCTTCGGCAGCTTTTCGTCCTTCTGCGAAAGCGTGGGCCGGTTGCCACTCAGCGGCCAATCGATGCCGATCTCAGGGTCGTTCCATATGATTCCGGCGTCGCAATCCGGCGCATAATAACTGGACACCTTGTAGGCAACCTCCGTATCGGGCTCAAGCGTGCAGAAGCCATGGGCAAAGCCGGCCGGCACGAGGAGCTGCTCGCCGCCCTCCGCGGTGAGCTCAGCCGACACGAAACGGCCGTAGGAGGAGGAACTGCCACGCATATCGACGGCGACATCCAGGACCCGGCCGCGAAGTGCGCGTACCAGCTTGTCTTGGGCGGCGGGCGGGCGCTGAAAATGGAGGCCGCGAATAGTCCCGGGGTGGCGCGAATACGAAAGATTATCCTGAACGAAGTCCAGGTCGATCCCGGCGTCCGCGAAGACGCGCCGGTTCCAGGTTTCGCACAGATAGCCGCGCTCATCGGCGAAACGGCGGGGCCGGATAAGCTTGACGTCTTCGATTTCCAGGGACGTCACGTCGAGGGCCATCGCGACGGTTTAGGAGCGCGATGCGGCGATCGCAACCCCGGGGCTGAGGCGCGTCGGCCGTGCATCGGCGCTCGTATATGGTGGTCGTCAGACAGCGCGCGGCCTCAATCCGCTGCTCAAAGCGGCCGATGCCACGCCTGGCTCTCGATCCACGGGCGTTTGAGATGCGTCAAAGATTGGGCGGCGCGAAATCACCAAAGATAAGCGCCGGAGATTCTGGGCGGCACGGGAGAGAGACATGAGCATGGCCCGCGACATGACCCCCAGGGTCGATCTCACGCGGCACAAGGGGGTTGGGCCGATTCGCCATCGGCGCCCCAATTATGTCGACATGCTGCCGCCCTGCAACGCCGCCTGCCCGGCCGGGGAGAACATCCAGGCCTGGCTCGACCTCGCTCAGGCCGGCAAGTTCCGCCAGGCGTGGGAGACGCTGATCGCCGACAATCCGATGCCCGGCATCCATGGCCGCGTCTGCTATCATCCCTGCGAGGGCGCCTGTAACCGCAAAGAGCTGGACAGCGCCGTGGGCATCCATGCCGTGGAGCGCTTCCTCGGCGACATGGCGGCGCGCGAGAACTGGCCGAATCCCAAAGCCGCGCCGCCCTCCGGCAAGCGCGTGCTGATCGTCGGTGCGGGGCCGAGCGGCCTCTCGGCCGGCTGGCACTTGGCGCGCCTCGGGCATGCGGTGGAGATCCGTGAGGCCGGGCCGCTGCCCGGCGGCATGCTGCATTTCGGCATCCCGGCCTATCGTCTGCCGCGCGACGACCTCATGAACGAGGTGCGGCGCATTGAGGCGATGGGCGTCAAGATCGTGCTCAATCACCGCGTCGATGACGTGCTGGCCGAACAGGAGGAGGGTGGCTTCGACGCCGTCTTCATCGCGATCGGCGCGCATCTTTCGAAGCGCGTCAACATTCCCATGCGCGACGCGGTAAAGGTGCTCGACGCCGTCAAGATGCTGCACGACGTGGAGACCGGCGAAGCGCCGCTGCTTGGCCGCCGCGTTCTGGTTTATGGCGGTGGCAACACGGCGATGGATGCCGCCCGCACGGCGCGCCGGCTCGGCGCCGACGAGGCGATGATCGTCTACCGCCGCGACCGCGCGCATATGCCGGCGCACGGATTTGAAGCCGACGAGGCGCTCGCCGAGGGCGTGAAGATCAAGTGGCTCACCTCGATCAAGCAGATTGAGGGCGGCGAGTTCACCGTGGAGCGCATGACCATCGGCGAAGACGGTCGCGCCAAGCCGACCGGCGAGTTTGAGACGCTGGAAGCCGACGCCGTGGTACTGGCGCTCGGCCAGGAGGCGGACAGCGAATTCTTGCGCAAGGTCCCGGAGATCGAGTTTGATTACGACACGGTCATTGTCGGCCCCAACATGATGACGGGACGAGAGGGCATCTTCGCCGGCGGCGACATGGTGCCGGCGGAGCGCTCCGTCACGGTCGCGACCGGTCACGGCAAGAAGGCGGCACGCCATATCGACGCCTGGCTGAAGGGCACGACCTACGAGCCGGCGGAGAAGAACCCGATCATCGAGTTCTCCGGGTTGAACCTGCCGATCTATTCCGACGCCATCCCGTCGGCGGAGCCACATCTGCCGGTGGAGGAGCGAGGCACCGGGTTCGAGGAAATCATCACCGCTTTGGACGAACGCGCGGCGCTGCATGAAGCGCGCCGCTGTCTCTCCTGCGGCAATTGTTTTGAGTGCGACAATTGCTTCGCCGCTTGCCCGGAGGAAGCCATCCGGAAGCTTGGTCCGGGCCGCCGCTACGAAATCGATTATGCGCTCTGCACCGGCTGCGCCGTGTGTGTGGAGCAATGCCCCTGTCACGCCATGGAGATGGTGCCTGAACCGGCCTGAGCCGTTCCGGTGACCAAGGAGAAGATCGCGTCGATGGAATCAGTCACGACGATGGACGGCAACACGGCCGTCGCCCACGTTGCCTACCGCGTCAACGAAGTCTGCGCCATCTATCCCATTACGCCGTCATCGACGATGGCGGAGCTGGCCGATCAGTGGATCGCGGAGGGCGTGCAGAACATCTGGGGCAACGTGCCCGTCGTGCAGGAGATGCAGAGCGAAGGCGGGGCCGCGGGCGCCGTGCACGGCTCGCTGCAATCGGGCGCGCTGACGACGACCTTCACGGCGTCGCAGGGGCTGATGCTCATGCTCCCCAACATGTTCAAGATCGCCGGCGAGCTGACCCCGACTGCATTCCACATCGCGGCGCGTTCCGTCGCCACATCGGCGCTGTCGATCTTCGGCGAGCATTCCGACGTCATGGCGGCGCGGCAGACGGGCTTTGCCATGCTTGCCTCCGGCGGCGTGCAGGAGGCGCACGATCTGGCGCTGATTGCGCAGGCGGCGACGCTGAAGGCGCGCGTGCCGTTCGCGCATTTCTTCGACGGCTTTCGCACGTCGCATGAGCTGAACACCTTCTCGCTGCTGACCGATGACCAAATCCGCGCCATGATCGACGACGATCTGGTGCGCGAGCACCGGGCGCGTGCGCTGAGCCCGGAACATCCCTTCGTGCGCGGCACGGCGCACAATCCCGATACGTTCTTCCAGACGCGCGAGGCGGTGAACCCGTATTACGCCGCAACGCCCGGCATTGTGCTGGAGGCGATGGAGCGTTTCGCGTCCGTTGCCGGGCGGCACTATCGCCTGTTCGAGTATGAGGGTCCGCCGGACGCGGAGCGCGTGCTTGTCCTGATGGGCTCAGGCGCGGAGACGGCGCGCGAGACCGTCAAGGCATTGGCTGCACAGGGCGAGAAGGTCGGCGCCGTTCAGGTGCGGCTCTACCGTCCGTTCTCCGCCGCGCATCTCCTCGCCGAGCTGCCGGAAAGCGTGGTGTCCGTCGCCGTCCTTGATCGCACCAAGGAGCCGGGTGCGCCCGGCGAGCCGCTTTATCTGGATGTGGTGGCGGCGCTCGCCGACGCGGTGGCACGCGGCGAGCGGCCATTCATGCCGCGCGTCGTTGGCGGCCGCTACGGGCTTTCCTCCAAGGATTTCACGCCGGCCATGGCCAAGGCGGTGTTCGACGGGCTGAAGCGCCAGGACGGCGGCAATGCGATCGGGCTCAGCCAGGGCTTCACGGTCGGCATTGACGATGATATGAGCGGCACCAGCCTCGATGTCGACGAAGCATTCTC
>JANQKG010000055.1 GCA_028281235.1 Afifellaceae bacterium
TTTCGTGGCGCGGGTTCCGCTGGTCCGTCCGGAGACACCGGCCTGGGCACTGAAGAGGAAGGCGCGCAGCACCTACAAGAAGCGCCGCGCCGACTGGCCCGACGAGCCGCCGCCTAATTGCGGCACACTCCACGCCTACTGGCGCTTCGTTGACCGCAAGACGGGCACCAAGGAGTGGTATTGCCGGTAGGGCAGCTGCCTTGAGCGTTCAGTCCGAATTGAGCTGGCGAGTGCCCGCAGGTACTCCATGAACGTCTGACCGTCGTACTGGGCGCGGCTATCGATCGGCTCGGTGACGATATCCTCAAAGTGCAAGTCGAGAACCGTCGCGCGTTCATGCTTCAGCGGCGTAGGGCAGTAGCACAACAATTCGCTCCACGCGATTGGTCCTCCCAGAGCCCTCCTTGACACAGGCCCGTCCATAGGGAATGTATATCGGAACAAATAGAGAACATATATCAACGGCACAGAATACGTCTGCCATGGCCCTCACCAGCGCAGCGCATGCGGAGCTTTGCCGTCTGCGCCGCGACATTGCCCGCATGGAAGGCCGCCTCGCCGAGGAGGGGCGGCTGGTCTGGGACGCCACCCGGACTGTTTGCGCATTGTCCGGTGTCGCAGGCAGCGGCGTGTCCGGCGCGCAGGGTGCGAAGGCGAATACTTCCGGCGCAATTGGCGTGTCAGGCACACGAAGTGCAGAGCCGAATGCTCACGGCATGCTCAGCCTGGGAGGCGGCGCCAGCGAAGCTGCCGCCAACGAAGCCGCCGTCCGCCCCATCGTGGAGCCGGCGCAGGAAACAACCGGCCCGCTCAGCCTTGCCCCGCGCGCCAGACGCGGGCGGTTGAAACTTGGGGCCGCTCGCCTCGATGCCGCCCTTGGCGGCGGGCTACCCTTGGCAGCACTCCACGACATCCGCGCCGACGAAAGCCGTAACGGCGGTGCGGCCGCCGGCTTCGTGCTGGCGCTGGCCGCACAGCTCGCCAAGACCGCCCGACTTACCAGCACTGACGACACGCAAGCCATCGTGTGGATCAGCGAGGCGGATCTGCGTCGCCAGACCGGGCGGCTTCATGCGCCGGGACTGGCCGCGCTCGGTCTGGACCCCGCCCGCATCATGGAGGTGACGGCGCGCACCAAGAGCGAGGCGCTGTGGGCCTTTGAGGCAGCACTCGATTGCCCGGCCGTGAGCGTGGCGGTGTGCGAGCTACGGCAGGTCACGCTCGACCTTGCCGTCACCCGCCGCTGCGCGCTCCGCGCCCGCGAGCGCGGTGTCACCGGCTTTCTTGTGCGGCTGGCGAGCCCGCCTGAGCCAAGTGCTGCGGAAATGCGCTTCGCCGTGTCGCCGACGCCGGCTGGAACGATCGGCGGCTTTGCCGCCGGCATCGGCCGCATGGCCTGGCGCCTGACGCTTGAGAAGAACCGCAGCGGGCCAACGGGCGCCTTCAGCGTGGAGTGGACGTCTCATGAGCGACGCTTTGTCGAGCCCAATCAGAACACCGAATCGGGGGAGGGAGACGCCCATGCGTATCCTCAGTCTCTTCCTGCCGCGCCTGTCGACCGACCGGCTGATCCGCCCACAATCTATGGCGGGCGCATGCGCTTCCGATACGCCTCCTGAGGGCGCGCCGGTCGCAATTGTCGCGAAGATCAAGAACGCGCTCCGCGTCGTCGCCATCGACCGGGTCGCCGAGCGCCGCGGCGTCCGTCTCGGCATAAGTCTGGCCGATGCGCGCGGCGCAGTGCCTGACCTTCATGTCGCGGAGGCCGATGAAGAGGCCGACGGCGCGCTCTTGGACAAGATTGCTGATTGGTGCGACCGCTACACGCCGCTTGTCGCGCTTGACCCGCCGCATGGCCTTCTCCTCGACATGTCCGGCTGCGCGCATCTCTTCGCACGCGGGGAGGGGGATGGCAGGGGGGATGGCAGGGGGGATGATGGGGAGGCGGCGCTGCTGGCCGATTGCCTCCGCCGGCTGAAAGACCAAGGCTTTGATGCGCGCGGCGCTATCGCGTCGACGGCAGGCGCTGCCTGGGCGCTTGCCCATTACGGCCCCGGCGGAATTGTGCCGCCCGGTGCGGAGGCCGAAGCGGTCGCCGCCTTGCCGGTGGCGGCATTGCGCATTGCGCGGGAGGATGAGGCGCTCCTCGACCAGCTCGGGCTGAAGCGTATCGGGCAGCTTTACGACAAGCCGCGCGCCCCGCTTGCGGCCCGCTTCGGGGTGCATTTGGCGACGCGTCTGGACCAGGCGCTCGGCCGCCTTGACGAAGTCCTCACGCCGCGCCGGCCCGCCCCACAGCTGTCCGCAGAGCGTCGGTTCGCCGAGCCGCTTTCAGGCGAGGAGCCGCTCCTGGAGATTGTGCGTGCGCTGGCGCACCGGCTTCATCCGGCCCTGATGCGCCATGGACTTGGCGCACGCTTGGTGGAGGCCGCCTTCTTCCACGTTGACGGCCGGGTCAGTCGCGCCAGCGTCGGCACGGCAGCGCCGCTGCGCAATGCCGACACCATGGCCATGCTGTTTGCCGAACGATTGTCGGCGCTCGGGTCCGTCCAGGACGAAGGCGACTGGGATGGGGGTGACTGGGATAGCGGGGACGGCTTTGACATGGTGCGCTTGGCGGTGCGCAGGGCCGAACCGCTTCCTGCTGCCCAAATCGATTTCGCCGGAAGAGCAGAGAGTGATGCCGGCCTGACCCGTTTAGCCGACCGGCTCAGCGCCCGGCTCGGCGCCGCACAGGTCACCCGCTTCCAGGCGGTCGACACGCATCATCCGGAGCGCGCCGTCCGCGCTTTGCCGTTTTCGGGGCCGCTCGCAGGGCCGCGCGGCAATGGTCAGGCCGCTGCCGTGCCGGCCTGGATCCAGCCGGCCGATGCTGAGAAACCGCAAGCCGAGACGCCGCCCGACCGGCCGCTCCGCCTCTTCCCCCGGCCGGAGCCGGTGGACACGATCGCCGAAGTGCCGGAGGGACCACCGCTGCGCTTTCGCTGGCGCCGCGTCATGGTTGACGTGGCACGCGCTGAAGGGCCGGAGCGCATCGCTACGGAATGGTGGCGGCCTGAGGATGAGGGCCGGGCGACGCGCGATTATTACCGGGTTGAGGATGCTGAGGGTCGCCGCTATTGGCTCTTCCGCGAGGGGCTTTACGGCCGAGAGACCGGCAGCCCCTTATGGTATATGCACGGGCTGTTCGGATAGAGCCGTCCGGCCTCACGCCGCCAGCGGATAGGCCTCTTCCATGACATAGGGTCCGCCGCCTCTGGAATCGCGTGACGACAACAGCACGAAGCGGCCGACCGGGAAAAGCGGCGTGCGGAAATCGCCGCGCAGCGCCAGATAGTTCGCTGCGTCCGCCGGGCTGGCGCTTCTGATCCGTGCCAAGGTCACATGCGGCCGGAACTTCCGCCGCTCCGGCTCAAGCCCGATTCGCTGGACGATCCGCTCGTGCTCCGCCTGCAACTCCTTCAGCACGGGCGACGCTTTTACACGCGCGGCGATGGAGTGCGGCTTGCGCCCGCCAAGCGCGTCGAGGCCCTCCAGCGACAGGTCGAAGCGCGGCCGGTCGACGCGCGCCAGCGCGCGGGCGATCTCATCCGCCATCCGATGGTCGATGTCGCCGATGAAGCGCAGTGTCACGTGGTAGTTTTCCGGGTCGATCCAGCGTGCGCCCGGCAGGCCGCCGCGCAGAAGCGACAGCGAGAACGCGATCGGGGCCGGTATCTCCAAGGCGGTGAACAGACGCGGCATGCCAGCCCTCCCGAATCAAACCCACCGCAGACAGAATAGGCATCAAATTGATTTTTTGCAGTGCAGGAAATCTCAATCCGCCACCTCAGCGCGCAACGAAAAGGGCCGACCCGCTAGGGTCGGCCCAGGGTGTACCTCTGGGGGATTGAACCATACTGAATACCCGACTGCGGTAAGGCGCTGGGGGCTGGGGGCTGGAAATCCACCGCCTTCCAAAGCCGGGTACGAGGCAACGCTGGGAAGATCAGCGGGCAGCATGGCGTACGGAAGGCTGAATCGCGGCGGTTTTGTGGAAATGTGCTGCGATGGAATAGCGGCCTCGCAGGCAGGCGCGCCGAGTTGCGCGGATTTCTTGCTGCATGCGCTCTCCGCGCGCTAATCTGATTTGCTCAGCCAGGGAGGCGCCATTGAGCGAGAGCGAAGACTGGTCCAGTGGCGGACGGCGGTTGGCCATCTCCAACCGACCGTCCGTCGCCAAACGCGTATCCTTTGACCGGCGTGAATTGGCCGCCATTTTGAAGGTTTATGGCCGCAAGGTGGCCGAAGGGGAGTGGCGAGACTACGCCATCGATCACCTGGAGGATCGCGCCGTCTTTTCCATCTTTCGACGCGCCTGCGAGGTGCCGATGTTCCGGGTGGAGAAAATCCCCGCTTTGGCGCGCCGGCAGGGCTCCTACCGCATCGTCGCCGCGACCGGCCTGATCATGCGCCGCGGCCATGAGCTGTCCGGCGTCCTGCGCATTCTCGACCGGCCGAAACTGTCGCTCGTCTCGCCCTGACGCTGACTTCAGAGGCAGCGGACCGGGTCTGAGCCGGCTTCAGCGCCCGATGGCGTCGATGGACGCCATGAGCGCCTCGTCGACCGTCAGACCGTTTGCCTCCGCCGCCGCACGCAGCGCCTGGCGCCGCCGGCCGGGAAGCCGCGCCCCCGGCTCCGAATCGACAAGCCCCGCCAACTCGGCAAAGCGGCCAACCACTGCCTCGCCTCCGCTCACCGACGGGTCAAATCCGATGAGGAGCTGACCAACGCCGGGCGGCGGTCCTTCCGCATCGAAGAACGAGCTTGCCTCATAGGCGTAGTTCGCTCCGACGAGCCCCGCCGCTAAAAGCTCCACCGTCAACGCCAGCGCGGTTCCTTTCGCATCGCCGATCGGCGCCATCGTGCCGGCGAGCGCCGCTTTCGCATCGGTCGTCGGGCGACCATCGGCATCGAATGCCCAGCCCTCGGGGATCGGCTCATCCTTCTGCGCCGCCGCCATGACCTTGCCGCGCGCAACCGTCGACAGCGACAAATCGACGACGATCGGCGCGTCGCCTTCAAGCGGCACGGCAAAGGCCAGCGGATTGGTGCCGAAGAGCGCGCGTCGCCCACCCCAGGGCGCAATGGCGCCTGGCGTGTTGGCCAGCATCAGCGCAACCACGCCGCGCTCCGCCAGCGCCTCGGTGAAGAGGCCCATCGCACCGCAATGATGCGAGCGGCGCACCGCCGCCATGGCGATCCCTTGCGCGGCGACCAGCGCTGGAAGCTGCTCCACCGCCAGGTCGAGCGCCGGATAGGCGAAGCCGTGCCCGGCATCGATGCTGAGGACACCGGGCGCCGTGCGCTCAGCCTTTGGCCTCGCCGACCCATCAACCTTGCCGGATCGCGCCTGCGCGGCATAGGCGATGACCCGCCTGAGCCCGTGGCCGATCTGACCGATCGCTTCCGCGCCGACCAGCGCGCTCGCCACGGATTGCGCCGCATTCTCCGCCGTGTGCGATCGCATGAGCGCGGCAGCGACCGCTGCGCGCGCGTCTTCCAGGGTGACTGAGCAGGCGCTCACCGCCGCCGGCCTGCGCTCAGGCGCTGCGGTAAAGCTTGGTCATGACGAACTCGCGATGGCCAAGCGCTTCCGCCGCCGTAGCCCGGCCATTGGCCGTGCGCACGATCATGTCGATCAGCGCGTCACCGGCCGCATCGATCGTCATGTCGCGCTTCAAGATACCCGTCACGTCAACATCGATATGCTCGCCCATGGTGCGCAAGGTACGCGGATTGGCGCTGATCTTGATGACCGGCACGATCGGATTGCCGATCACGTTGCCCTGGCCGGTAGGGAAGGTGTGCACCACATAGCCGCCGGCGCCCATCAGCGTCACGCATTCCGCGGCCGCAGATGACGTGTCCATGAAGTAGAGCCCAGGCCCGGCTTGCGGCGCTTCCGCCGGCTCAAGAATGTCGATGTAGCGGCACTGGCGCCCAATCTTCTCCAGGTTGCCGAGCGCCTTCTCCTCAATCGTGGTCAGCCCGCCCTCGATATTGCCCTTGGTCGGCTGGCTGTCGGAAAGGTCGTCGGTCTGGTGGGCGAAGATCACGTCGTCCTGATAGGCTTGCCACATGGCGTGCCAGCGCTCACCGACCTCCGGCGTTGCGGCACGCTCTTTGCAGATATGCTCCGCCCCGGTGATCTCCGATGTTTCCCCGAACACACCGTAAATGCCGTCCGGGATGAGCTTGTCGTACATATTGCCAACAGTCGGGCAGGAGCCGAGGCCGGTTGTCGTGTCGCTCTCGCCGCATTTGGTGGAGACCCAGAGCTCCGACACGTCACACGGCTCGCGCTGAAGCTCGCTCGCCCAGTGCACGAATTCCTTGGCCTTGCGCGACGCATCCATGATGGTCTTGAGATCGCCGTTCTGTTCAATCCAGAAGCCCGCAACGGGCTTGCCGGTCGCCGCGATCCCGTCCGCGATTTTGTTGGTCCAGCCCGGCTCGATGCCGATCACCACGCAGGCGGCGACATTGGGATTGGCGCCGGTGCCGATCATGGTGCGGAAATGCAGGTCCAGATCCGCGCCGAATTGCAGCCGCCCATAGGCATGCGGCAGCGCCATGGTACCCTTGATGTTGTTGGCGACGGCCTCGCAGGCGGCGTTGGAGATATCGTCCACCGGCAGGATGACGACGTGATTGCGGACACCGACGCGGCCGTTCTCGCGCCGGTAGCCCATAAATTTGGTCTTGCCATTGGCGGCCATGGGCGACTCCTACCAGCGCTTGGTTTTGAGGTTGTGGGTATGAACGTGGCCGCCTAGCGGCACATCCGCGATGACCTTGCCGATGTCCTCGCCATATTTGATCGCGGTGTCGCCGGCCTTCAAATCCTTCAGCGCCACCTTGTGGCCGATCGGCACGTCCGCAGCGCTTGTCAGCTGAAACGACGAATCGTCCTCCGTCACCACGCACAGCATGTCGGTGCCTGCCGTGAGGCCCTCCACGACAACGACTCCGACATTGTCCTTGCGATCGTGAACCAGCAACTGCGGACCGCTCATACGCCCTCTCTCCCGCTTATTGGTGGCCTTGCGTTACACGCGCGAGCCGCGGCACGCAACGCGGGCCTTGGGCGCAGGCAGCATTCCGGTAAGCTTCCCGCGGCGGAAACGCCGTCGCATTCTGCGACCTCCGGCGGCGGCGTGGAGAAAGGCCGGCCGGCCTGCCTTAGATTAAGGTTGGGTGGGTCGAGTCGCGCCACGCCAGCGTGGATGGGGGTCTGATGGGTCTGTCGCCGAACCGCAACGTCTTTATCAGCTGCGCTGTGACCGGCGCCGGAGACACCACTGGTCGCTCCGACAAAATACCGGTGACGCCCCGGCAGATTGCCGATGCGGCGATTGAGGCCACACGCGCCGGCGCGGCCATCGCTCATATCCACGTGCGCGATCCTGAAACCGGAAAGGCCGCGCGCGACCCGGCTTTGTATCGCGAGGTGGTGGAGGGGGTCCGCGCCTCCGGCGTCGATGTGGTTCTGAACCTGACCGCCGGCATGGGCGGCGATCTGGTGCTCGGCCCGCCGGACAATCCGCTGCCTTTGTCCGATGCCGGCACCGATCTGATCGGCGCGGCGGAGCGCCTCGCGCATGTGGCGGAGCTGAAGCCGGAAATCTGCACGCTCGATTGCGGCACCATGAATTTTGGCGAGGGCGACTATGTCATGACCAACACGCCGGCCATGCTGTGCGAAATGGCGCGGCAGATTCAGGCGCTCGGCGTGCGCCCGGAGATTGAGATTTTCGACACCGGTCACCTGCTGCTCGCCAAATGGCTGAAGGAGCAGGGGCTGGTTGATGATCCAGTCCTGGTGCAGCTCTGCATGGGCATCCCCTGGGGGGCGCCGGACGATATCGCAACGCTCAACGCGCTGGTCGCCAATTTGCCGGAGGACTGGGTCTTCTCCGCCTTCTCCATCGGCCGGAACCAACTGCCTTACGCGGCGATGGCGATTTTGGCCGGCGGCAATATCCGCGTCGGCCTGGAGGACAATATCTGGCTGGAGAAGGGCGTGCTTGCGACCAACGGCCAACTCGTGGATCGCGCCGCGCGCATTGCGGAAGGCATGGGCTGCCGGGTGCTTACGCCGCAAGAGGTCCGCGACAAGCTGAAACTCACGAAGCGTTGGGCCTGAGATGACGCCGATAAAGAAGGCGTCCGTCATCGGCGGCGGCGTGATCGGCGCCGGCTGGGCGGCGCGGCTGGCGCTCGGCGGCATTGATGTTGCGGTTCATGATCCTGCACCCGACATACGCTGTCGCGTCGAAGCCGTGCTTGCCAACGCCGGGCGCGCCGTGGCGAAGCTCACATCCGCGCCGCAGCCGGCACCCGGCGCGATGACATTCGCTGAGAGCATTGGCGAAGCCGCAGCGGGCAGCGACCTCATCGTCGAGGCTGTTCCGGAGCGCCTGGACATCAAACAGCGGGTCTATGCCGAGGCGGAAGACGCCGCGCCGGAGAGTGCGCTGATCGCTTCATCCACTTCCGGCATCGTTCCAACAAAGCTACAGGCGGAGATGACACGGCCTGGGCGTCTGGTCGTCGCTCATCCCTTCAATCCGGTCTATCTGATGCCGCTGGTGGAGGTGGTTGGCGGACAATCGACGGCGCCGGAAGCGATTGAGCAGGCTATGGCGCTCTTTCGCGATCTCGGCATGCATCCGCTTCATGTCCGCGTCGAAATCGACGCCTTCATCGCGGACCGGCTCATGGAAGCGGCGTGGCGCGAAGCATTGTGGCTCGTGCATGACGGTGTCGCCACGACAGCGGAGATCGACGACGCCATCCGCTTCGGCTTCGGGCTGCGCTGGGCGCAGATGGGCATGTTCGAGACCTATCGGACCGCCGGCGGCGAGGGCGGTCTGCGCCAGTTCCTCAAGCAATTCGGCCCCTGCCTGCAATGGCCGTGGACCAAGCTCACCGACGTCCCGGAACTCACCGACGCGCTGATCGACACGATCGCCACGCAATCCGATACGCAGTCCGGCGATTATACTCTGGCGGACCTTGAGCGCATCCGCGATGACAATCTGGTCGGCATCCTGCAGGCTCTGAAGGCTAATGATTGGGGCGCCGGCAGGACGCTTGCCGAGCACGAGCGGCGCCTTATGAACGCCCAGGCGGCCGGGGCTGAGCCGGCCGACTTCGCGCAGCCGGTCCGCACGTTCTCACGCCGCGTGCCGCCGGACTGGACCGACTACAACAACCACATGACCGAAAGCCGTTATCTGGAGTGCTTTGCTGAGGCGAGCGATGCGCTTCTGCGCATGATCGGCGTGGACGGTGACTACGTCGCATCAGGCGGTAGCTACTTCACGGTGGAGACGCATATCCGCCATCTCGCCGAAGTCGCGGCGGGGGAACCGGTCCACACGACTACGCAGGTCCTTCACGCGGCGGACAAGACGCTGAGACTGTTCCACCGGCTCCACCACGACGACGGAAAATTGCTGGCGACCGGCGAGCACATGCTGATCCATGTCGACTTGCAAACGCGGCAGGCGAGCGCGCCACCTGCGGCGATCGCCGAGCGCGCTGCGGCGCTGGCCACCGCTCACGCCGACCTGCCGCTGCCCGACGGCGCCGGCCGCGGGATCGGCCAGGCACGCTAGCGGCCCCGCTCTTTGTTGGTCAGGCAAGCAGCGACTTCAATGCAAAGCTCTCGTCAGCGGCCTGCTCAGGCGTCGGCGATATTCCGGCGGCGAGAAGCTTGCGCGCCAGCATGTGATCGGCGGGTCTGTTGATGCTGTCCACTGCGCGCAGCACGCCGCCGCGGAAATGGAAGATAGAGAACCGGTCCTCCGCCAAGGCGCCGCGGACGACATGTGCGTCGCAGCCGGCCGTCAGGCCCGCCATCTGCAGCTTCAGATCATACTGGTCCGACCAGAACCAGGGGATCGCGTCATAGGGCCTGTCCTCGCCGCAAATGGAAGCCGCCACGGCGCGCGCTTGATCGATGGCGTTTTGCACCGACTCAAGGCGGATGAGCGAACCGGCAAAGGGATGCGCGGTGCTCGCACAATCGCCGGCGGCATAGATATGCGGATCGGCGGTGCGGCCGTGCACATCGACGACGATGCCGTTGTCGCAGATAAGCCCCGCCGCTTCGGCGAGCTCCACATTGGGCACAATGCCGATTCCGATGACCGCCATGTCGGCTTCGATGCTCTCTCCATTGTCGCACGCCAGCGCCGACAGACGCCCGCTTTCGCCGAGAAGCGCACTGACGCCCGTTCCAAGTCTCAGCGTGACGCCATGATGGGCATGAACCCGTTCGAAATAGGACGACAGCACCGGTGTGACGGCGCGCGCCATGACGCGGTCCTGCGCCTCAATGACAGTGACCGCCTTGCCGCGCTTGCGCGCCACAGCCGCGAACTCCAGTCCGATAAAGCCGGCGCCGATCACCGCGACGCGGCGCGCCGTGTCCAGCGCGGTCCGAATGCGTTCAGCATCGGCAAGCGTGCGGAGCATGAAGACGCCGTTGAGATCGGCACCCGGCACATTGAGCGCCCGCGCCCGCGCACCCGTCGCGGTGACCAGATCATCATAGGCGAAGGTGCGCCCGTCAGCGGTCGTGACAATCTTTGCCGATCGATCGATCGTGCTGACGCGCGTGTCGGTCGCTATCGTGACCTCCTGCTCGGCGAGATAGGCTGGCGCGCGGAACGCAAGCCGCTCCGCTTGCATCTCGCCCAGCAGATAGGTCTTGGAAAGCGGTGGGCGCTGATAGGGCGGAAACGGTTCCTCGCCGAGCACAGTGATCGCGCCGCCATAGCCGCCTTGCCTGAGCGAGTCGGCGCATTGTGCCGCGGCCTGACCGGCGCCGACGATGATGACGCCCGCGCCGCGGCCCCCTTTGTCGTCGGCCTGGGTGGTGCTCATCGCCCTGATTGCCGCCTACGACGCGGCGGCGAACTCTTCCGTTTCGACATCGGCCTGCTGCGCTGCGCTGTAGCGCGGCCCGACGACGGTCCGTTCGTTGATGATCGCGTCAAGCTGCGCCACATGCTCTGCGTTGATATCGACATCGGCGGCGCGGGCATTTTCCGCCAGATGATCGGAGCGTTTCGTGCCGGGGATCGCCACGATGTGCTCGCCTTTGGCCAGTACCCAGGCGAGCGCCAGCTCCGCCATGGAGCATCCGACCGCCTCTGCGACCGCCCTGACCCCGTCGAGGAGTTTCAGGTTCTCCGCAAAGTTCTCCGGTGTGAAGCGCGGCATGGAACAGCGGACGTCGCGCGGCGTAAAGCTGCTCACATCTGCAATGCTGAGCTTGCCCGTCAGAAAGCCTCGCGCCAGCGGACTGAACGCGACAAAGGTGATGCCGAGGGCCTTGCAGGTCTCAAGCACGGCGATCTCCGGGTTGCGGGTCCACAGCGAATATTCCGTCTGCAGCGCCGTTACCGGATGGACCGTGTGCGCGCGACGAACAGTGTCCGCCGACACCTCGGAAAGGCCGATGGTCCTGATCTTGCCTTCGGCGACCAGTTCAGCCAGTGCCCCGACGCTGTCCTCGATCGGCACGCGCCGGTCGAGCCGATGGAGATAATAAAGGTCGATCACATCGGTCTTGAGCCGCGTGAGGCTTTCCTCGCAGGCACGCTTGATGCGCTCAGGATCGCCGTCAATGTCGCGCAGCCCGTCCTTGCCCGGGTAGAGCCCGCACTTGCTCGCCAGCGTGAACTCGCTCCGCCGATGCCCGATCGCCTCGCTGACAAGAATCTCGTTGGCGCCGGCGCCATACATGGTCGCCGTATCGAAATGCGTGTAGCCGAGCTCCAACGCCTCATTGAGGAGCTTGATGCTGGTCTCGCGATCCGGCGCCGCGCCATAGGCGTGCGACACGTTCATGCAGCCAAGGCCGATGGCAGACACGTCAAACGGGCCGAGCTTGCGCAGTTTCATGCGATGCGGGTCCTATTGCTGGACGAATGGAAGACAAAGCCTCGAGTCACAAAGACCCGGCGCGCGATGGGCCTGAGTGTTTTGAACCGCCCATCACGATGAGGCAAGTCGTGCGCTTAACCATGACGTGTTGCCGCAGGACAAGGCGCTTGACCCGCTGACGGTTGATACGCCTTCTTGCGCCGACAAATGCTCCGTTGCCGATCTTACGAGGGGACTTCATGAGGCTCATATGCTGGGCGCGCGCCGTTGCGGTGATCGCTGCCGTTTCGCTGCAGGCACTACCTGCAAGCGTTCCCGCGTCCGCGCAGGAAAGCGACCATGAGGCGGTTCCGTTTCAGCCGCTCTACCTCGACCTCTTGTTCGCCAAGCACCGGCCGGACCTTCTCACCGACGAGGGGCTGATAGCGATCGCGGAACAGCACATCGTAACCGAGCAGTACAATTGGAGCGTTATCCTAGGCGAAATAGAGAAGGACCAGGAGCGGCGCGAGCGGGGTGAAGACGGGTTGCTGAGCGAAGAAAACCCGGTACTGGCCTATCATTGGAGCAACATGGATCAGGATCGGCTCGCGGCGATCTTTTCCGGTATCGGCGCAGATTGGTCCTTCGTTCAAAACGATAGCCGCTACGATCCGGACTTTCCTCAACTTATCGATGCCTTCATCTTCGACCCTGTGGCGTTGGAGGGCCGTGAACCCAACTTCGCAGCCCGCGACCACCTGCCAGTCTTCCGCGACCATCTTCTGAAGACGGCGCACATGGTGCCGAACAGACTGGAGATCGCGGTCGGACTGCCGGCCATGGGGTTCGACTTCGAACGCGGAGAGCTGCGGTTCACCACCGGCGGCGCAGAGCGCTTTCTCGACGGCGCGCATCTTCTAAATAAGGAGCGCGTCGATCTGGGCGACCGGTTTCAGTACACGACGATCCTTCCCGGACGGCAGGCCTCGCCTGTTCCGTTCCAGAACCCCGGCGTTTCCTACGGTCGCACGCCGAGCGAGCCTTGGCGCGACCTGATCGACCGCCTCATCAACCGTCTTAGCTTTGACGCCTCGCTGGCCCTGGACCGGGAGCTGTACCTGCCGGGCATCGCGATGAGCGCCGCGGAGGCAGAGGCGTTCATGCGGGCCGGCGGCTCGAGGCGGGGCGGCCTGTCGCTCCGCATAGTGGTGACGATCGATTCCATCCACACCCTTCCGCCTCCGCCGCGCTCCGGAACGTTCCACAAGGCTTTGTTCCACGCGACGCTTGAAAGCGTCGACATCGTCTCGACGGAAGGGGCGATCGTGCTTCGCATGCCGGTGGAGCGCTTTCGCACGCGAGAAGAATTCAGTCGCAATCAGGCCGAACGAAACGCGGTGTTCGTTCCGCCGGTCGCCTCCAGTGAGGGACGTCCCGTGCCGTTCACGCCGGAAGTCCAGGAGCTTCTCGTTGCAAAGTTCCAGCCCGATACGCTGAACGACGCGCATGTCGCCCGCGCGATCGCCACGCAATGGCACCTGGAACGTGCAGCACTTCGCGGCGAAGCCAGCGTCGCCGGCGAGATGTTTGTTCGCCGGGACAGGGCCGAGCCGGAGATCGTTGCCATTCCGGAAGGCGAGGCGCTGACCGCGCTTGTTGCGCCGTTCCGCTCCTGGCTGAGTGAGCGCGCCGCCAATCTGCCCGACGAGATCGTGGTGGATATCCCGCTGCGGCGGGGCTTGGAGGAAGGATACTTTCCGCTCGGCACCGGCGTGATGCCGCCGAAACTGTCCGGACCGTCCTGCTCCAGACAGGGCCGCTTCCTGGAGAGGAATCGTGGGCCGCAGGAAGCGGAGGCGTACGCGCAGGCCTGCGCGTTTGCGCGCGCGGTCGAACAATGGCCGATGCCGTTCCTGACCTGCGGGGACAGCGCATCGCTCCCCAATCAGAGATGGCATTGCGGCGACGGCTTCAGCTATCTGCGTGCGGCGCAAGACGCAATTAATGCGTCTAAGACCAAGGCGTCGGAGTCACCGCCGATCATTGCCAATCGCCTTGAGCTTGACCACATCGTCAGGCTGTCCGCCGACGATGCTGCGCAGACCGAAGGGCGGCGCACAGCAATCCGCATCACCGCTAAGGTCAATGATCTGCGTTTGGAGACCGAACACACGACTGAACTGGCGCGCGACGCCGATAGGCTGGTCGACGCCCATCTGACTCAGAACGGCCTGGAGGGGATTTCTGTGCGGCCGGCTGCCGTAGCATCCGATCCGCATTGGGCCATCGAGCTAACAATGCTCAAGGCGGAGCTGATCGACACGGAGAGCCAGGCCGTGCTCGCCGAGCTGGAACGGGTCGCCATGCCGGCACTGCCCGTCGAGCTGCTGCCGGAGCCTGCCGCGGAGGCGCCGGGCGATGCCGGCCCCTACGGACCTGAGATATTCGGCCTGCAACTGGGCATGTCCTTTGCGGAGGCGGATGAGAAAATCCGCGCGGTGATGGATGTCGGAGAGGTGCTTTATGCCAGCCGGCTGTTGGTGATGGACGAGTCCGACACATACAAGTCGGGTCGTATGTATATCTCCAAAGGCCGTCAGCAGATCATCACCCTCTATGACGAGCCGCCGGCTGCCGCCGAGATCGTGACCGGCGTGGCGCTACAGATATTGCTTCCCAAATCTCCGGGCGTCGAGAAGCAGATGCTCGGACCGCTCATCCAGAAATACGGTGAGCCCGATGCCTGGACGACCAGCGCCTACCGCCCCGGGAACAGTCCGATCTGGGTCGATGGCGGCCAAGGCGGAGGCTCCTCCGACAATCCGTTCGGTTCCGGCCAATATGCCTGTGAGCCCGCCAACTACTGGAACTTCAATCTCGACGGGATATGGCGAAATGGGGACGGGTCGGAGCCTGCCGTTCTGTCGGAGCGACGCTTCTCGCGCGTCCCGGAGCTGAAGCATGAGATATCGGATCGGCCCGGATCGGCCTGCGGGGCCGCGCTGACGGCGACCGTCGATCTCGACACGTTTCAAGCCTCCGCTGCCCTGAACGTCTGGCTGTTTGACCAGTTCGCCTATTTCAAGCTGTTTGAGCAAAGCCGTAATTCGCCGGCCGACTGGGCGCCGAAGCCGGTGTCCGGTGCACAGACCGCATCGGCCGACAGCGATCCGCTGGCCGACCTCCTCCCGCGCCCACAGAGCGAAACGGACAACGCGACGGGTGAAGCGGCGAGCGGTGCGGGCGGCGACGCTTTCGATATCCTGGGCCTACGTCTTGGCATGCCGTTTGCCGAGGCGGACGCCGCGATCCGCGCGCACATGGAGGTCGGACGGGTCCTCGTTCGCAGCCGCGAGGCGGATGCGCTGGCCAAGGCCGGTCAGATCACGCCGTTCTCCTCCGGCAGGCTCTATGTCTCCGCAGACGAAACGGAGCTCATCATCCTCTATGACGAGCCGCCCGCCGCTGAGGGTGTTGTGGCGGCGGTGGTGCGCCAGTTGCGGCTGCCGAAAGGGGCGCTTGCGCCGGAGGCGCTCTATGCGCAGCTTCGCGGCAAATACGGTAAGGAGGCCGCCATCAGCACAACGATGGCGCCGCAGCCGGTGCTGACCTGGTTCAATCTGCCCGGCGGCGTTCCGGCCAGCTTCGATACACTCAATCCCTATTGCCACCCGGTGAAGCTCAGCACCTTCGCGCTCGGCCATTGGCGTAACGAAGACGGATCGGATGTTTATGATGCGACGCGCTTTGTGACCGCGCCCATCCCCGACATCCATGTGATCGCACCGATAACGCCCGAACTGGCCGGCCTCTGCGGGAGCGGTCTTGCCGCCGCAATCGACCCGGTCTTCGATCCGCAATGGGATACGCTCAACGTCTGGCTCTACGACATCGCGACCTATGGGGACTGGTTCGTGAAGAGCCAGAACATGCTCTCAGGCGGCGGCGGACAGGCGGAGGGCTCCGAAGTCAAGCTGTGAGGCTTGGCGCTCGAACAGCAGCCTGAAGCGCTTGCCGGCGCCGGGCTCGACCGGCGGAGCGCCCGCTCAGCGCAGCGATCGCTCGATCCGGTGAAGCGTCTCCATCGCCGGCAGGCACTGCGCGACGCTGCCTTTCGGCTCGCGTCCCTCCTGGATGGCGGAGAAGAACTCCCGGTCGATCAGCTCTATGCCGTTCGTTGAAACAGCGACTCCGGAGAGGTCGATCGAGTTGTCCTCGCCATCGAACAGATCGTCGTAGCGCGCGATATAGGTGCCGTTGTCGCAGATGTAGCGGAAGAAGCTGCCGAACGGCCCTTTGTTGTTGAACGATAGCGACAATGTGCAGACCGCGCCTTTGGGCGTCTTCATGCCGATCGCCATGTCCATGGCGATGTCGAGCTCCGGATGCATCGGCCCCTGCAGCCCGAAGACATCTGCCGCGACCTCGCCGGTCTGATACTGAAAGAGGTCGACCGTGTGACAGGCATGGTGCCACAGCAGATGATCGGTCCAGCTCCGCGGCCGGCCCATGGCGTTCATGTTGGTGCGGCGGAAGAAATAGGTCTGCACGTCCATCTGCTGGATGGTCAGTTCGCCCGCCTTGATCTTGTTGTGCACCCATTGATGGCTGGGATTGAAGCGCCGCACATGGCCGGCCATGGCGACGACGCCCGTTTCTTTCTGCACGCGGACGATGTCCTGTGAATCAGCGAGACTGTCGGCCATGGGGATCTCAACAAGCACATGCTTGCCCGCCTTCATGCAGGCGATCGCCTGCGCGGCGTGGACCTGTGTCGGCGTTGACAGGATCACAGCGTCGACGTCGGGCCGCGCCAGGCTTTCGTTGAGATCGGCGGTCCAATGGCCGATGCCGCGCTCCTTGGCGAAGGCCTCAATGTCATCCGGCTTGCGCCCCACGACCGACGTCACCTCGACCCCGTCGATCGCTGCGATCGCATCAAGGTGCTTCATCCCGAAAGCGCCCGCAGCGCCGGCAACACAGACCTTCATCGTCCCATCTCCAACTGTCTTCTTGACGGCTACGCGCTACTCGGCCGCCTCATGCGTATCTGATGCCTGGGTGGCGTCCAGGGCCGCTAATATCGCATCGGCCAGTCGGTCCAGATCACTGGCCTCCGGCGCGGCGAGCGACAAGTCAAGCGCCCCGACGCGCTGCTGCCATTCCACGGAAGCGCCAGCCATCGGCGAACGCCATGGCCGCCTCGCCGAAGCCGATGAATGCGATCCGGCCGGAGAGGTCTTGGCGGGACGCGAGGTGAGCGTATTGATTCAGCGGAAGTCCCCCAACGGCCTGTCGAATATTGTATCTTGGAGCCGGTTCGAAACGGGAAATCGGCGCGCGCCGGCGGCGTTTGATCTAGTATCGCCGAAAAGGCCCCTTGTGTGAACGGAACGGATTGGCATGGCGGATAAGAAGACGGCGTTGGTGATCAGCGCGCATTCAGCCGATTTCGTCTGGCGGTGCGGCGGGGCCATCGCGCTCCATGAGGAGAAGGGCTACGCGGTGACCGTCGTATGCCTTTCCTATGGCGAGCGCGGCGAGAGCGGCAAATTGTGGAAAGAGGACGGCATGACCCTGGAGGCGGTGAAGGCCGCACGCCGCAAGGAGGCTGAGAACGCCGCCGCCGCACTCGGCGTCAGCGACCTGCAATTCTTCGACCTCGGCGATTATCCGCTTGAGCTCGACCGCGAGGCGAAATTCCGCCTGGTCGATGTCATCCGCAAGGTGCAGCCCGCCTTCATGATGAGCCACTCTCATTACGACCCCTACAACACCGACCATATGTACGCGACCAAGATCGCCGTGGAGTGCCGCATGATCGCCCAGGCCTGGGGCCATAAGCCCGGCGAAAAGGTGCTCGGCGCGCCGCAGCTTTATCTGTTTGAGCCGCACCAGAGCGAGCAGATGGGCTGGAAGCCGGACGTGTTCCTCGACATCACGCCGGTCTGGGAGAAGAAGCGGGCGGCAATTGAGTGCATGACCGGCCAGGAGCACCTCTGGCACTTCTATACGAACGTGGCGGAGAACCGCGGCAATCACTTCCGCCGCAACTCCGGAGGGCAGGCCGGTGGACGGAACGCGCGCTACGCCGAAGGCTTCCAGTCGGTTTATCCGCGCACCGTGGATGAACTCTCATGAGTGTCGTGGTCCAATCGATTGAACGCGCCGACGCCGATGTGATCGCCGGGCTCGGCGAATGCGGCGTGGCGACGGTCCATGAGGCGCAGGGGCGCAAGGGACTGCTTGCGTCCTATATGCGGCCGATCTTTTCAGGCGCTGAGCTCGCCGCCTCGGCCGTGACCGTGTCGGTTCCGCCCGGCGACAATTGGATGGTCCACGTGGCGATCGAGCAGGCACGCGAAGGCGACTGCCTGGTCGTGGCGCCGACCTCGCCGTGTGAAGACGGCTATTTCGGCGACCTGCTCGCCACATCGCTGCGCGCGCGCGGCGGCAAAGGGCTGATCATCGAAGCGGGCGTGCGTGATGTGAAAGATCTCACCGCGATGGGTTTTCCGGTCTGGTCCAAGGCGATCTTCGCGCAGGGCACCGTGAAAGAGACGCTCGGCTCGGTGAATGTGCCAATCGTGTGCGCCGGCGCTCATGTGGAGCCGGGCGATGTGATCGTCGCCGATGATGACGGCGTCTGCGTCGTGCGTCGTGCCGAGGCGGCGGATGTGCTTGAAAAGGCACGCGCGCGCCTCGCCGCGGAAGAGGAGAAGCGCCGGCGCCTCGCGGCTGGCGAACTCGGGCTTGATCTCTACGACATGCGCGAGCGGCTGGAGGCCAAGGGTCTCAAATATGTCTGACGGCGTGCGCTGCATGTGGATGCGCGGCGGGACGTCGAAGGGCGGCTGCTTTCTGGCGGAGGACCTGCCCGCCGACACGGCCGAGCGCGACCGCTTCCTCATGCGCGCCATGGGCTCGCCCGACCCGCGTCAGATCGACGGTATGGGTGGCGCCGATCCGCTCACCTCGAAGGTCGCCGTGGTGCGAAAGTCCGCGCGCCCCGGCATCGATATCGACTATCTGTTCCTGCAGGTCTTCGTCGACCGGCCGATCGTTACCGACGCGCAGAATTGCGGCAACATCCTTGCCGGTGTCGGGCCGTTCGCGATCGAGCGCGGGCTGGCAAAAGCGTCGGGCGAGACAAGCGACGTGCGCATCTTCATGGAGAACACCGGACAGATCGCGGTGGCCACAATCGCCACGCCGGGCGGGCGAGTGACTTATGATGGCGATGCGCGCATCGACGGCGTGCCGGGCACCGCCGCGGCCGTGCCGATTGCCTTTGAGGAGACGGCCGGCTCGTCCTGCGGCGCGCTTCTGCCAAGCGGCAACATCGTCGATGTGATTGATGGCGTGGACGTGACGATGATCGACAACGGCATGCCGTGTGTGGTGATGCGCGCTGGCGATCTCGGCATCGCCGGCGACGAGGCGCCGTCCGTGCTGGAGGCCGATGAGGCGCTGCGCAAGCGGCTTGAGGCGATCCGCCTCAAGGCCGGGCCGATGATGAATCTCGGCGACGTGGCGGAGAAGTCGGTGCCGAAGATGACGATGGTCAGCAAGGCGCGCGCCGGCGGCGCCATTGCCACGCGCACCTTCATCCCACATCGTTGTCACTCCGCGATCGGCGTTCTCGGTGCGGTCAGCGTCGCTACGGCCTGCTTGCTGCCGCAAGGCCCGGCAGCTGAGCTGGCGGAGACGGGTGAGGGGCGCAAGCGTTCGCTGTCGGTGGAGCATCCAAGCGGCGAGATGACAATCATTGCAACGCTCGATGACGACGACGCCGTTGAGCGCGCCGCTATTTTGCGCACCGCGCGCAAGCTCTTCGATGGCGTCGTTTTTGGTGATTGAAAGGGAACGTTTCGCAAGCCATGGACGCCGATTACCGACCCTTCCATCCCAATCCGTCGAATCCGGCCTTTCGGCCGCCGGCGGGCGCGGTTGATGCGCATTGCCATGTCTTCGGTCCGGCGGCGGCGTTTCCCTACGCACCGGAGCGCAAATACACGCCTTGCGACGCGCCGAAGGAGAAGCTGTTTGCGCTGCGCGATTTTCTGGGCTTTGAGCGCAGCGTCATCGTGCAGGCGACCTGCCACGGCCGCGACAATCGTGCCCTTCTCGATGCGCTGGCGAGCGATGGCGACCACTCCCGCGGCGTGGCTTCCGTCGGACCCGATATCGACGCGGACGAATTGGCCGCCATGCATGATGTCGGCGTGCGCGGCGTGCGTTTCAATTTCGTCAAGCGGCTCGTCGACAAGACGCCGCGCGAGGTTTTTCAGACGATCGCCGAGAAGGTGGCCAAGCTTGGCTGGCACATCGTCGTCTATTTCGAGGCGGCCGACCTTGAAGAGCTGATCCCGTTCCTGAAAGCGCTTCCCACGACAATCGTCGTCGACCATATGGGCCGCCCGGATGTGACGAAGGGCGTCGAGCACGCTGACTTCCAGCGCTTCATTGCGCTTCTCGCCGACAATCCCAATATCTGGACGAAGGTGACTTGTCCGGAGCGCCTTACCGCTGCGGGGCCGGATTATGCCGACGTGGTGCCGTTCGGCCGTCGCTTGGTGGAGACGTTTCCCGACCGGGTCCTTTGGGGCACCGACTGGCCGCACCCGAACATGAAATCGCATATGCCCGATGACGGCATGCTGGTCGATTTCATCCCGCGGATCGCGGTCACGGAAAAGGAGCAGCGCGCGCTGCTTGTCGACAATCCCAAGCGGCTCTACTGGTCGTAGGAGAAGGAGGATCGCGATGGAACTCGACGCGTTTGACCATCACAGCTCAATCCCCGGGACGACGTTGTTCGACGGCGAGATGGCGATGAAGGGCTATGCGCTCAACAAGATGTGCTACTCCTTCAACAAGAAGGAGAGCCGCGAAGAATATCTGCGCGACCCGGAGGCCTATTTCGACAAGTTCGGCCTGAACGACGAGCAGAAGCAGGCATGCCGCGACAAGAACGTGCTGGCCATGATCAAGGCCGGCGGCAACATCTACTACCTCGCGAAATTCGCGGGAATCTATAAGATGAGCGTGCAGGATGTCGGCGCGCAGCAGACCGGCATGACGACTGAGGAATTCAAAGAGAAGCTGCTCAGGGCGGGAGACTGACATGGCTACGATCATCGGCGGACTGACGACGTCGCACATCCCCGCAGTCGGCAACGCCATCGCCAAAGAGCTGTTCGACGATCCCTATTGGAAGCCGTTCTTCAAAGCCTACCCGCCGATCCGCGAATGGCTCGACGTGCATAAGCCCGATGTTGCGATCAACATCTACAACGATCACGGCCTCGGCTTCTTCCTCGATCAGATGCCGACTTTCGCCATCGGCGCCGCGCACGAATATCGCAACGAGGACGAAGGTTGGGGCATCCCGACGCTGCCACCGTTCCCCGGCCATCCGAAACTCTCCTGGCACATTATTGAGTCCATGGTGGCCGACGAGTTCGACATCACCTCATGTCAGGAACTGCCGGTCGATCACGGCTTCACCGTGCCGATGCAGCTTTTCTGGCCGGGGCTCGGCGACAATCCGAACTTCCCGCGGGCGATCCCCGTCAGCGCCAACACGGTGCAGCATCCGATCCCGACGCTGAAGCGGGCTTATGCATTTGGCCAGGCGCTGGGCAAGGCCGTGCGCTCTTATCCAGAGGACATCAAGGTTGTGGTGCTCGGCACCGGCGGTCTCTCCCATCAGCTCGACGGCGAACGCGCCGGCTTCATCAACAAGGATTTCGATCTGATGTGCATGGAGAAGATCGTCACCGATCCGGAGGAGCTCACCAAGATTTCCCGTCACGAGCTGGTGCGTCAGGCCGGCGCTCAGGGCACGGAGTTCCTGATGTGGATGATGATGCGCGGCGCGCTCGGCGACAAAGTCACGCCGCTCCACCAGAACTACCACATCCCGATTTCCAACACCGGCGCCGGCACGATGATGCTGGAATGCGCCGCCTAAAGCATGACCCCTAAAAGCTGCCCCGGAACCTGATCCGGGCGTGGCGTCCGACGGACGCGGGCGGCCCGGCACACTGCTTAACCTCCCCCTTGAGGGGAGGTCGAAAACCGAGAAGCGTTCGCGCCGCGGTTTTCGGGAGGGGGTGAGCGGGTCGATCAGCGGAGGAGCAACCCGCAGCTTCTCGCCGCCGCGCTGCAGGCACGACGCATTAACTTGACCATGTGGATCAAGATTGCTCTATCCATCGGTCGATGACCGATAAGTAAGGAGCGCTGCGACCGTCACGGGTCCTGACCGCTTCAATGAGTTCCTGAGCCGCCTGATGTCAGAAGCGAGCGGGACGCCCGCGCCCGGCCAGAGCCGGCCTACCGATCTCTCGTCGACCCTGCTTCCGGGCCTCACAACCGCGGAAGTGCAGCGCACCGCAACCGCCGTTCCAAGCGGGCGGGCCGGCCGCTGGCTGATCGGCGCGGCCTTGATTGTCGCAATCGTTCTGCTGCTGCCGCTTCTGACGGTGCTGTCGTCGCTCCTCTATGCCGGCACTGGCGCCTGGCAGCACCTCGCAGCAACCGTTCTGCCGGGTTATGTGGCCAACACCGCCGCGCTGATCGTCCTGGTCGGGGCCGGGACATTGGTGATCGGCACCGGGACCGCCTGGCTGGTGACGGCCTGCCGCTTCCCTGGCCATCGGATCTTTCGATGGGCGCTGGTTCTGCCGCTGACCGTGCCGGCTTATGTGATCGCCTACGCCTACACCGATTTTCTCCAGCACTCCGGTCCCGTGCAGACATCTCTGCGCGCCGTCACCGGCTGGGGCCCGAGAGATTATTGGTTCCCCAACGTGCGCTCGCTCGGCGGCGCGGCCTTGATGTTCACGCTCGTGCTTTATCCTTACGTCTATATGCTGGCGCGGGCGGCCTTTCTTCAGCAATCCGGATCCGCCTTCGCCACCGCGCGCACGCTCGGCCGTGGCCCGTGGCGCGCCTTTTTCTCCGTCGTCGTGCCAATGGCGCGCCCGGCGCTGGCCGGCGGTGTCGCCTTGGCGCTGATGGAAACGCTGGCCGATTTCGGTGCGGTGGCGCATTTCGGCGTGCAGACCTTCACGACCGGGATCTACCGTGCATGGTTCGCGCTGGGTGACCGGATGACGGCGCTGCATCTCGCCGTCTGTCTGGTTGGCTTCGTCTTTCTCGTCATCGCGTTGGAGCGCTGGCAGCGGCGGCGCACGCCCAATCGCGCTGCGCCGCCAGGCGGGCCGGTCACGCCGGTGGAGCTGAGGGGATGGCGCGCCTGGCTCGCCTTCGCCGCTGCCGCGCTGCCGTTGACGCTGGGTTTCTTCCTGCCCGTTGCGATCCTCGCAAACTTGGCGCTGCCGCGTTTGGCAGTGCTCGGCGAGCCGCGTTATCTCGATCTGATCGCAAACTCGTTCACGCTGTCCGGCGTCGGCGCGCTGGTGACGGTGGCCCTTGCGCTGCTTCTTGCTTATGCCGCGCGCCTGCAGCCCGGCCGCTTCACCAGCGGCGCCAATCGGCTGGTGTCGCTGGGTTATGCGCTGCCGGGATCGATCATCGCCGTCGGCCTGCTGGTGCCGCTGGCAGCGTTCGACAATCGCCTCGACGCCTTCATGCGTTCCACGTTCGAGATCTCGACCGGCCTGCTTCTGACCGGAACGATCACCGCACTGATATATGGCTACGCGGTGCGCTTCATGGCGTTGGCGCTCAACGCGGTTGAGGCAAGTCTCGGCGCCATCACGGCCTCTATGGATCAGGCGGCGCGCGCGCTCGGTGCAAGCGCAATCGGCACGCTGGTGCGCGTGCACATGCCCATCATCCGCGGCGGCCTCCTGACCGCCGCCCTCGTCGTGTTCGTCGATATCATGAAGGAGCTTCCGGCGACGCTGATTCTGCGGCCCTTCAACTTCGATACGCTCGCCATCCAGGCTTACCGGCTCGCATCAGACGAACGGCTCGCTCAAGCTGCCGTTCCCTCGCTGGTGATCGTCGCCGTCGGGCTCCTGCCGGTCATTGTGCTGAGCCGCGCCATCACCCGCGGACGGGTGGGCGCAGCTCGTGTTTGATGAGGCGTGACGCGCGTCAGCGTCGGCGCTTATTCGTAGCCGACGCGGTCGTAGATCTGCACGGCCAGCGCCTGGTTCTTGCCGAGCACCGACAGGTTCAGCTTGTCGGCCTCAAACCCACCCGCCGGGTTGATCGTGGTCAGCGTGTCGGCCAGCGCCACGCCCTCAACCACCGGATATTCGTGGTTGCCGTCGGAGAAGTATTTCTGCGCGCTGTCGCTCGCCAGATACTCAAGGAACGTGATGGCGTTGTTGCGGTTCGGCGCATTGGCTGCCACACCGGCGCCGGAAATGTTCACATGCGTGCCGGTTGAATCCTGGTTGGGGAAGACGATGCCGAACATGTCGGTGGAGCCGGTGAGGCCCTTGACGTCGCCGCCCAGCGCGCGTGCGAAATAGTAGGTGTTGGAGACCGCGATGTCGCATTGGCCTGATGCAACCGCGCGCAGCTGGTCGGTGTCGCCGCCCTCAGGATCGCGCGCCAGATTGTCCTTAAGCCCCTTGACCCAGCTCTCCGCCGCCTCTTCGCCGGCATGCTCGACGATCGCGGCAAGCAGCGAGATCATGTAGATGTTGGAGCTGGAGCGGGCACAGATCATGCCCTTGTATTTCGGATCGGCGAGGTCCTGATAGCTCTGCGGCGGCTCGCTCACGTCGTTCTTGTCGTAGAAGATGACGCGCGCGCGCTGCGAGAAGCCGTGCCACAGACCGTCCGGATGGCGCAGGTTCTCAGGAATGCGCTGCGTGAGCGCGTCGGAAGAGACCGGCTGCAACAAGCCGGCATCGGCCGCGCGGTAAAGCCGGCCCGCGTCGACCGTGAGGAGCACGTCGGCCGGGCTGTTGGCACCTTCGTTCGTCATGCGCTCGATCAGCACATCGGCCTTGTCTTCGATCCGATTGATGGTGATGCCCGTCTTTTCTTCGAACTCTGAATAGAGACGTTCGTCAGTGTCGTAATGGCGCGAGGAGTAGAGGTTGAGTTCGCCATTGGCGTAGGCCGGGACTGCGCCAAGCGGCAGAGCAGCCAGCAAAAGCACGGATGGCAGGAGGGGCAGTGCGCGGTTCAGCATCGTCGAATTCTCCAGATCGGCAGGGTTCAAGGCCCTGTGTGAGCAGGTCACAGCAGCGGACATAAGTCCGCGGTCCCCTTAGCCTTTAAAACATGACTTGAAAAGTCAGGAATATTAGAATCGTTCCAAAAACGGCGATCTCGGCCTGTGAAATCATGTGCGGCAAGGTGGACTTTCTGAGAGGAGTCCGACAGGTGAGTTGCACATGAGTGAGTCAGACAAGACGTGCTGCACGCCGCCGCGATCGGAGGCTCCGGTGGAGCCCGGCGGCCGCGCCGAAAACAGGCGGAGCACGGAGGAAAGGAGCGGGGGCGTCGTCGATATTCCCGGCGGCACGACCTTGGTTGGAACGCGCACGGAGATCATTCCGCATGACGGGGAAGCGCCGCTCCGCAACGTCAAGCTTGCGCCGTTTGCCATCGACGAGATTGCGGTCACCAACGAACGCTTCGCGCGCTTTGTCGCAGCCACCGAATATGTGACCGAGGCGGAGCGCTTCGGATGGTCGTTTGCTTTTTTTGCACACATGCCGACCGACGCTGAGCCGACGCAAGGCGTTGCCGCAGCACCCTGGTGGCGGCGCGTCGAAGGCGCGACCTGGCGGACGATCAACGGCCCCGGCACGGAAGGAGACTGGCAGCCCGACCATCCGGTCGTGCACGTATCGTGGAACGACGCGCAGGCATTCGCCGCATGGGCCGGCGGCCGACTGCCGCGCGAGGCGGAGTGGGAGCATGCCGCGCGCGGGGGGCTGGGCGATTTGCGCTTCCCCTGGGGCGACGAGGAGCCGAACGACCAGGACTTCTTTCCCTGCAACATCTGGCAGGGCGAATTTCCCGAACGGAACAGCGCAGCCGACGGATACGCCGCGACGGCGCCGGCGAAGTCCTTCGAGCCAAACGGCTACGGCCTCTACAACATGTGCGGCAATAGCTGGGAGTGGACAGCCGATTCCTTCAAGATACGCTCGCTGAAATCGGGGGCACGGCGGCGACAGTCGGAGACGCGCGGCTTTATGACGGCGAAGGGCGGTTCGTTTCTGTGCCACCGAAGCTACTGTTATCGATATCGGATCGCCGCTCGCAGCGGTAATTCGCCCGACAGCACGACCGCGCATCAGGGCTTTCGGCTTGTCTACGATCGGTAGTTAAGCGGAGCGAATAGCCATATCGTTTGTCATCCCGCAAAGCGCATCAGCGGTTGTGCGGGACCCATAACCACCAAAGCGGCGTAGGTGTTCATAGGTCCCGGTCTCGGCCTGACGGCCGAGCCGGGATGACAGAAGAGAGGTTGGCCGTAGCCCTCTACCTCCCCCTTGCGGGGAGGTCGAAAATTCGAAGCGTCGCGAAGCGATGCGCACGAATTTCGGGTGGGGGTGGGCGTCGTTCCACCGCGGCAAGCCCCTGTTCATCCCTCATCCTGAGGCGCTTCTTTCGCCCCTTCGAGGCTCGCTTCGCTCGCACCTCAGGATGAAGGCGAAAGAAGCCTCGAAGGACGGGATGAAAGGCGTTCGCGTTGTTGCGCCTCTCTCCGAAATCGGCTCGCAAGGCCCACCGATTCGACACTCCCTCAAAGCGAGGGTTGGGTTTAGTCTAAGTCGGTACGGCGGCTCAGATCGGGCTTCACAAGAACGATCTTCTTCTTGCCAACCTGAACCTTGAACGCACCTAACTCAGGATCAACTTTGCCCCAGGCCCATAGCTTGTGTGGATCGTCGATAGGCAGATCGTTGATCTTCACAGCGCCAGCTTTGATCTTTTCGCGGGCTTCTCTTGTGGATCGGACGAGCTTGGAGTGTGCGACGATTGCAGCAGCCGTGCGGCCGTCGTGCCATTGGCCTTCTGTTCCTATGAACTTCACTGGTAAAGCCCCGCCCGTACGGCCTTCCTCGAATGTGCGACGCGCGGTTTCTGAGGCATCCTCCGCCGCTTTCTTTCCGTGCAAGAGCGCGGTCGCTTCCGTCGCCAGAACCTTCTTGGCGTCGTTGATCTCAGCACCCTCAAGACGTTCCAGCCGGGCGATCTCGTCAAGCGGAAGCTCGGTGAAGAGCTTCAGGAAACGGCCGACATCGGCGTCCTCGCAGTTCCGCCAATATTGCCAGTATTCGTAGGGCGAAAGCTGCTCGGCGTTCAGCCAGACAGCGCCTTGCGCGGTCTTGCCCATCTTGGCCCCGGAGGAGGTCGCAAGCAGCGGGCAAGTCAGCGCATAGAGCTGATCGGTGCCCATGCGGCGGCCAAGGTCGATGCCGTTGACGATGTTGCCCCATTGATCTGAGCCGCCCATCTGCAAGACGCAGCCCGTGCGCTTGTGCAGCTCCACGAAGTCGTAGGCCTGGAGGATCATGTAATTGAATTCCAGGAAGGAGAGTT
>JANQKG010000009.1 GCA_028281235.1 Afifellaceae bacterium
TCAGGAAATTGGTTGCTACGGATCTCGCTTATCTTGCTACGTAGCGCCCAGGTGCGTTCCGCCGTAGCGGCCAATACCCACCACGAAACTAGAGTGGCGACCGCGGCAGCTGCAGGAAAAAACCATCTATATTTTGGTACTACGGCGAGCTCATTAGAATAAACAATGGGAACAATCAAAATAAACAAAATTGCGAGCACCGATTGAGAGAAGAACCGCCAAAATCGATCATGCACATGCTCATGCTGATCAAAATACCACTGGAGCACCACCTCTGATCCCGGTGACGTATGTGTCTGCCCACCGTTCGCATCGCTTGGACTGGTGATACTCATCGCCAATTCCCTGGGGAATGATGAGGGCAGCGGGGCCGCCTCGCCGGGCGGCCCCTTTTCGCCGTTAGGACGCTGAACTCTTGCGCTCGTCCTCGGGGATTTCCTCAAAGTCGGCGTCGACCACATCCTCGTTCGCAGCCGACGCGCCACCGTCGGCCGGGCCGTCGCCGCTATCGCCGTCCGGGCCGGATTCGCCGCTATCGGCGGCAGCGGCCTCTTCCTGACTGGCTTTGTACATCGCCTCGCCAAGCTTCATGGAGGCCTGCGCGACCGCCTGGCTCTTGGCCTGGATATCGGCGACGTCCTCACCCTCCTGCGCGGTCTTGAGCTCCGCAATTGCGGTTTCAATCGCCGTCTTCTCCTCCTCGCCGACCTTGTCGCCGTGTTCGGCGAGCGCCTTCTCGGTGGAATGGACCAGCGCCTCGGCCTGGTTCTTCGCCTCCACCAGCTCGCGGCGCTTCTTGTCGTCTTCGGCGTGGCTCTCCGCGTCCTTCACCATCTGATCGATCTCAGAATCGGAGAGGCCACCGGAAGCCTGGATGCGGATCTGCTGCTCCTTGCCGGTGCCTTTGTCCTTGGCGGAGACGTTGACGATGCCGTTGGCGTCGATGTCGAAGGTCACCTCAATCTGCGGCACGCCGCGCGGAGCGGGCGGCAGGCCGACCAGATCGAACTGGCCGAGCAGCTTGTTGTCGGCCGCCATCTCGCGCTCGCCCTGGAAGACGCGGATCGTCACCGCACCCTGATTGTCCTCAGCGGTGGAGAAGACTTGGCTTTTCTTGGTCGGGATCGTCGTATTGCGATCGATGAGGCGCGTGAAGACGCCGCCCAGCGTCTCAATGCCGAGCGACAGCGGCGTCACGTCGAGAAGCAGCACGTCCTTCACGTCACCCTGCAGCACGCCCGCCTGAATGGCCGCGCCGATGGCCACGACCTCGTCGGGATTGACGCCCTTGTGCGGCTCCTTGCCGAAGAGCGTCTTGACCGTCTCCTGCACCTTGGGCATGCGCGTCATGCCGCCGACCAGAACGACCTCGTCGATATCGCCGGCCGACACACCGGCATCCTTCAGCGCGCTTTTCACCGGCTGAACGGTGCGTTGCACCAGATCATCGACCAGGCTCTCGAACTTGGCGCGCGACAGTTTCAGCGCCAGGTGCTTTGGACCTGAGGAATCAGCGGTGATGTAGGGGAGGTTGATCTCCGTCTGCTGCGAGGAGGAGAGCTCGATCTTGGCCTTCTCCGCGGCTTCCTTGAGACGCTGCAAGGCCAGCGGATCGTTCCTGAGATCGATGCCCTGATCCTTGTTGAACTCATCGGCGAGGTAGTTGACGACACGCATGTCGAAATCCTCGCCGCCGAGGAAGGTGTCGCCGTTGGTCGACTTCACCTCAAAGACGCCGTCGCCGATTTCCAGGATGGAGATATCGAAGGTGCCGCCGCCGAGATCGTAGACGGCGATGGTCCTGCCGTCCTTCTTCTCAAGGCCATAAGCGAGCGCGGCGGCCGTCGGCTCGTTGATGATGCGCAGGACCTCAAGCCCGGCGATCTTGCCGGCGTCCTTGGTGGCCTGGCGCTGCGCGTCGTTGAAATAGGCCGGGACCGTAATGACCGCCTGCTCGATCTTCTCGCCGAGATAGGATTCGGCCGTCTCCTTCATCTTCTGCAGGATGAAGGCAGAGATCTGCGAGGGTGAATATTTTGTGCCGTCGACCTCCACCCAGGCATCGCCATTGTCGGCCTTCACGATCGGATAGGGGACGAGCTTCTGGTCTTCCTTGACAGTCGGGTCGTCGAAGCGACGGCCGATCAGGCGCTTGACGGCGAAGATGGTGCGCTGCGGATTGGTGACCGCCTGGCGCTTGGCCGGCTGGCCGACGAGGCGCTCATTGTCTGAGGTGAAGGCGACCTGCGAGGGTGTGGTCCGCGCGCCTTCGGTGTTTTCGATGACCTTGGGGTTTTTGCCGTCCATGACGGCGACGCACGAGTTGGTCGTGCCAAGGTCGATACCAATGACTTTCGCCATAGCAAACTCTCCTGTTCCGGCGGGCCGGCCGGACCCTGGACGGCGTCCATCATCGGGAGGCAGCGTGTGCCCCCTTCCGGCCCCCAACATATTTTCACGTCAATCCGCGGCGGCATCCGGTTCAAGGCCGGGCTGCGCGGTGTTGCGAAGCATATAAGAAGGGCTTTTTCGCCTCGCAAGCCGGTGATTGTGCCGTGTTTGGGGGAAATCGGGCCACTCAGCGATGCGGCTCGCCTTCCTCGGCAAACGCGCCCTTCCGGTAGAGCGCGTGAAGCGTAACGCCCTCCGCGGCAAAGGCCTCCGCCGCCCCCTCCTCGCGATCCACCACCGTCACGACATGCTCCACCAATGCGCCAGCGTTGCGGAGTGCCGCGACAGCCTTCAAGGACGAGCCCCCGGTGGTGGTCACGTCTTCCACGACAACGACATGCTTGCCGGCGAGATTCTCACCCTGTGCCAATCCCTCAATCAGGCTTTGGGTGCCATGCGCCTTCGCTGCCTTGCGCACAAAGATTGCGCGAACCGGCTTTCCCGCGACGGCGCTCATGGCGGCGGTGGCGGAGACGATCGGCACGGCGCCCATCTCCAGGCCGCCGACATAGTCCGCACCGAGCGCGGCGGCTTCTTTTGCGAGCGCGGCGCCAATCAAGCGCGCGCCGTCGGGATCCAACATGGTCGGCTTGAGGTTGAAGTAGATCGTGCTTGTGCGTCCGGACGCCAAAGTGAATTCTCGGCCGGAACGAAAGGAGCGGCGCGAGATGATGTCAAAAAGCGCCTGCCGCTCGTCCATGACCGCCAGCCCTACCCACGAAAAGACCGACGCCGGCATCGGGCGATGTCGCCCCTTGGTCAAGAGGTCGACGGGCTTCTCCACGCAACAATGCCGCCGCTCGGCTGTCTGAGAACCACAACGCGCCCAAGCTCCGGAATGTCAACGGGCGGCCTTAAGATCGTGGCGTCGAGGCGCTCAGCGTCGCGCGCGCGCTGATCGACATCATCAACGGCGAAATAGGGAAGCCAGACCTCCGGCCTGTCAGGAAACCCTGACTCGCTCGCGTCGATGAAGACGGAAACGAACACGCCATCTGCCGATCGGGCGATCCAATAGGGGGGATCGGCCTCTGAGAAAGACTGGAACTGCCAGCCGAGCGCTTCGCCATAGAAGCGCATGGCGGCGTCGACATCGCGGCTGAGCAGGACTGCCCAGACCGCCCGCTCCTCCATTATCGGCCTCCGTCTCCGCCGCGCGGTCAGAAGTTCACGAATCCGTGATCAACGGCCGCTCCCAGCTGGACAGCAGCTTGCCTACCTACGCGGCAAAATCCATAAACCGTCGGTAGTATCAAGTTGCGGGTACTGGTGTCATCCAGCCGACCATGCCGCCTCCAGGCTGCCTGATCATGGCGATGCGCCCGACGCCGGGCACATCGAACGGCTCTTGGACGATCGTTGCGCCGGCCGCCTTCGCCTTTTCGCAGCGGGCGTCGATGTCGTCCACGGAGAGATACGACATCCAGTGCTCCGGCTGATCAGGCGCATTGGTGGCCACGATCCCGCCGACGGGCCGGTCGCCGAGCATGCCGACGTGATAGATGATGCCCTCGCCCATGGGCACGGAGTCGAACGTCCAGCCGATCGTCGTCTCGTAGAAGCTCTTGGCGGCTTCCGGATCCGGCGTCATCAACTCGTTCCAATGGAATGTGCCGTGGTCTGACATGGCTTAGCCTCCCCTTGAACATGACGTGGCATGGTCGGTCCCGTGCACCGGGCCGGCAAGGAAGACCTTCTCAAAATGCCGTGACATCCGGGGGCCGGCGGCATCTATTCAGTGACGCCCTCCGCGTCGGCCTTGTCGGCATCGCCGTCGTTCGCAGCTGCGTCGCCCGGAGCCGGGCCGCCTTTGGAGACGCCAACCATGGCGGCGCGCAGGACGCGATCGCCGATCTGATAGCCCTCCTGCACCACCTGCACGATGGTGCCGGCAGTAACAGTCGGGTCAGGAACCTCAAACATCGCCTGGTGTCGATGCGGGTCGAAGCGCTCGCCGGCAGCGGCAATGCGCGTGATGCCGTTCTTCTCCAGGAGGCGCTCCATCTCGCGGGCGGTCATCTCCACGCCTTCAGCCAGCGTCCTCAGATCCTCGTTGGCCTCCCGCTTGTCGGCGGGCGCAGCCTCAAGCGCGCGATGCAGATTATCGCCCACGACGAGCATGTCGCCTGCGAAGCTCGACACGGCATATTTGCGCGCGTCATCAACGTCGCGCTGCGTGCGCTTGCGGAGGTTCTCCATATCGGCGGCCAACCGGACCAGCCGGTCGGTCAGGTCCGCCTTCTCCGCCTCAAGCTGCTCGATGGCGGCGGATGGCGCCAGAAGCTCATCGATTGCGGCATCGGCGCGTACCTCGTCGCCCGCCGGTGGGGCCTCCGGCGCGGCCCATCCCGACTGCTCCTTCGCGCTCGCCGCCTCATCTGCGCCGGCGTCTTGTGCGCTTTCGGGAGAATCCGGCTTTTGATCGTTTTCGATCATCGTCTCACAATACTTCCACTTGGGCCTCTACTGAGGGCTTCTACTGGATAAGTCACGTTTGCGCCGGCCATATCGAGGCAAGGCGGTGGAAAATCAACCCGCCGGAGCGCGGAATCGCCTCGCTAGCGGCCGAGCAATTGCGTCAGAAGCTGGGCGGTGTAGTTCACCGTCGGCACCACGCGGGCGTAATTGAGCCGCGTCGGCCCGATCACGCCAAGCACGCCGACGACCTTCTCATCGGAATCACGGAACGGCGCCACCACCAGAGACGAGCCGGAAAGCGAGAAGAGCTTGTTCTCCGAACCGATGAAGATCCGCACGCCCTCGCCGTGCTCGGCCAGACCGAGAACCTGGATGATGTCCTTCTTGCTCTCAAGATCATCGAACAGAAGCTTGAGGCGTTCCAAATCTTCAATCGCCTTCACGTCGCCGATCAGGTTGGACATGCCGCGCACGATGAGCGTGCTTGATTCCTCCGCCACGCCGGACCAGGTGGCAACGCCGGCGGCGATCACCCTTTCCGTCAGCTTGTCGATTTCACGGCGGCGCTCGTCGTGCTGGGCCTCCAGCTCACGGCGCGCTTCCGCCAGCGTGCGACCAACGAAATGCGCGTTGATGTAATTCGCCGCCTCTACGAGCGCGGAGGTCGGCAAATTGCGCGGGACATCGATGATGCGGTTTTCCACCGTCCCCGTCTCGCCGACCAGAACGGCCAGCACGCGCGCCGGCTCGATGCGAACGAACTCCACATGCTTCAGCCGGATGTCCTGCTTGCCGGTCGCCACCACGCCGGCGCCATGCGACATGGCGGAGAGCATGTGCCCGGCTTCCGACAGCAACGACTCCGCAGAATCCACATCGCCGGCGGCCTTCACCACCTCCTTGTCGATCAGCTTACGCTCTTCCTTCGACAGGTCGCCCACCTCCATGAGCGTGTCGATGAAGAAGCGCAGGCCCATCTCTGTCGGCAGCCGGCCGGCGCTTGTATGGGGCGCGTAGATGAGCCCCATCTCCTCAAGGTCCGCCATGACGTTGCGCACCGAAGCCGGCGACAACGCCGTGGTCAGGATGCGGCTGACATTGCGCGAGCCGACCGGGTCGCCGGTCGACAGATAGGATTCCACAATAGAGCGGAAGATATCCCGGGCGCGGCTGTCCAGCTCACCAAGTCCCCCTTCAGGCATCGGCGGCACTCGTCTTCTGATCCGTCCTCACACGCATTCACCGTGATATTGAAAGCCTCGTTGCGGAAGGCAAGTCCCCGCTTTACCGCAATGGCTGCGCAGCTTAACACGCCCCTTTGAGGATCAAACGCCGAGACGTACCCATGCGACCGTCGAAACGAGCGCCGGACGAGCTGCGCCGCGTCAGCCTTGAGCGCGGCGTCTCCAAGCATGCGGAAGGCTCGTGCCTTGTGCGCTTCGGTGACACCCACGTTCTGTGCACAGCGAGCCTGGCGGAACAATTGCCGCCTTGGCTGCGAGGCGCGGGCAAGGGATGGGTCACCGCCGAATACGGCATGCTGCCGCGCGCCACGACGGAACGGACGCGGCGTGAGGCGGCGGCCGGCAAGCAAGGTGGGCGGACGCTGGAGATTCAGCGCCTCATCGGCCGCTCGCTCCGCGCCGTGGTCGATCTCACCGCCTTGGGCGAGCGCCAGATCACCGTCGATTGCGACGTGCTGCAGGCCGATGGCGGAACGCGCACAGCGGCCATAACAGGGGCGTGGGTGGCGCTGCACGACGCAATTGCGTGGATGCAGGCGCGAAACATGATCGGCGATGCGGTGCTGAGCGATCACGTGGCAGCCATCTCATGCGGCATCCTTGAGGGCGCTCCGATCCTCGATCTCGACTACGCAGAGGATTCCACTGCCGACACGGACGCCAATTTCGTCATGACCGGCACCGGCGGGATCGTTGAGATACAAGGCACGGCAGAGCGCACGCCGTTCAGCCAGGACGACTTCCTGGGCCTCTTGGCGCTGGCGCAGCGCGGGATCGCGCAACTCGTCGATCTGCAAAAACTCGCCGTGTCGTGATGTCCATCAAGCTCGCACCCGGGCGGATCGTCGTTGCGAGCCACAATGCCGGCAAGGTCCGCGAGATCCTCGACCTGTTGGCGCCGTTCGGCTTTCAGGTGAAGTCCGCGGCGGAGCTCAAACTACCCGAGCCGGAAGAGACCGGTGCGACGTTTGCGGAGAACGCCGTGATCAAGGCGTCTGCTGCGGCGGAGGCGTCAAAATCCCCGGCGCTTGCCGACGATTCGGGGCTGGCCGTCATGGCGCTGAACGGCGAACCCGGCATTTTCTCCGCGCGGTGGGGCGGCAAGGATCGCGACTTCGGATTGGCGATGCAAAAGGTGGAAGATCGGCTTCAGGCCGCCGGCGCCAGCGAGCCGGAAGAGCGCGTGGCGCGCTTCGTCGCCGTGCTCGCGCTGGCGCTCCCCGACGGGCGGGTTGAGACATTCACCGGCCGCGTCGACGGCACGCTCGTGTGGCCGCCGCGCGGCGACCAGGGTTTCGGCTACGACCCGATCTTTCTGCCGGAGGGCCATACGCGCACATTCGGCGAGATGAGCGCGGAGGAGAAGCACGGCTGGCAGCCGGGCAGCGGAAAGACGCCGCTGTCGCACCGCGCCCGCGCCTTCCAGCGCTTCGCGCGCGACTGTCTGGACGTGACCGAATGAGCGCCGCGCCGATACCGGACGAGGCGACGGCCTTCGGCATCTATGTCCACTGGCCGTTCTGCGCGGCCAAGTGCCCGTATTGCGACTTCAACAGTCATGTCCGGCATCAGCCGCCGGACGAGTCGCGCTTCGCCGCCGCACTCGCGCGGGAGCTTCAGCATTTCGCAGCGCTGACACAGGGCCGCAATGTCACCAGCATCTTCTTCGGCGGTGGCACCCCCTCCCTTATGCAGGCGGAGACGGTCGCCGCCGTGCTCGACGCTATTGCCGCGCGCTGGTCGGTGGCGGCGGATGCAGAGATCACGCTTGAAGCCAATCCGGGAAGTGCTGAGGCGGAGCGCTTTCGCGACTACCGAAGCGCCGGCGTGAACCGCCTGTCGCTTGGCGTGCAATCGCTGGACGACCAGGCGCTGAAGGCACTCGGACGCATCCATGATGCGGCGGAGGCGCGACACGCGATCGGCTTGGCGCGCCAATACTTCCCGCGCCTTTCCTTCGATCTCATCTATGCCCGCCCGGCGCAGACGCTGCGCGCCTGGCGCACCGAGCTTGAGGCCGCCATCGCGCTGGCGGCGGACCATCTGTCGCTCTACCAGCTCACCATTGAGGAGGGCACGCCGTTTCAGCGGCTACACGCCGCCGGAAAGCTCGTCATCCCCGATTCTGAACGTGCCGCCGCCTTCTATGCTTTGACGCAGGAGGCCACCGAGGCGCACGGCCTGCCGGCTTACGAGATCTCCAATCACGCTGCGCCGGGCGCTGAGTCGCGCCACAACCTCACCTATTGGCGCTACCACGATTATGTCGGCGTTGGGCCCGGCGCGCATGGGCGCATCGCGACCGACGGTGCGCGGCGCGCCACGATGAGCGAACGCCATCCGGAGCGCTGGCTTAGCCTGGTGGAAGAGCGCGGCCACGGCCTCATCACCGACGATGTGCTTTCCGCTGAAGAGAGCGCCGACGAGATGCTCCTGATGGGACTGAGGCTCCGCGAAGGCATCCGCCCGGAACGCTACGCGGCGATCAGCGGCCGCGACATTTCCGATACGCGGCTTGCCGTTCTTCAGGAGCAGGGGTTCGTCGAGCCGTGCGGTGAAGGGCGGCTGCGCGCCACGCTGGAGGGATGGCTGGTGCTCGATTCGGTGGTCGCCGACCTCGCCGCTTGAGGTCAGAGCCAGGACCTACAATGACGTCCGTATTGCTCAGCGACGCGCTCTTTGCCCGAGGTGCCAACCGGGCAGACGGCGCAAGATCATATCCCTGAAAAACGCGCCCGGATCGCGTTCGAATTTTCTCAGCGCTCTCTGTGAGGAGAAGCGCCGGACCATTGGTCGCAAACCGGCTACTGAAGCCAATGCCAGCACACCGTGGACAGGCGGATTCACGCCGCTCAGATGCCGAACCGTCAAGTCGGTCCAGGCCGACCGGAGATATTCGGCAGCGGCATCGCTATCGCAATATGAGTGACTTTTCAGATGGCCATGCAGCGCGCCACAATATTCGAAAGCACGGCTCAAGTCTTCGTCGCTGGTAATCGGTTTCCATTTGGAGAGTTTTTGAATGACGTCCTTGAACGGCGTCACGTCCCGGTTGAGGATGCGTCCATGCAGAGAATACAGGCAGTTTAACGCGACCGACCGCTGCTCCTCTCTACGAATAGTGGTAATCTGAGCATCGTGTAAACGATAGTATACGGCCGGTATCGGTATCAGCCGGCCATCAATGTCACTCGCCTGGAGATTACGAAAGAGCCAATCGCAATCAACGCCGGCACTCCGGTCTTCATCGAACGGCAAGCTGAATGCTGACCTTCGAAACGCAAATGCCGGAAATGGAGCGGGCATTCCGAGCAGACTTCGGACCCTGATGCTGCAAGGTGATCTCAGAAACCCTCTGATCGGTCTGTCGTCAGTGAAAATGAGGAAACCGATGCAGCTCGCCTGCGGATATCTGGTGAAATAAGTGGCGGTCCATTCAAGCCTGGCGGGCGCGCTGAGATCGTCGACATCCGCGATAGCGCACACATCATTGCGGGCCATCGACAGAGCAAGATTGAGAGCGGCGGCCCGCCCGATAGGATCGGACCGGACGTAACGCAAGCGCGCGTCGTCTGACCAGAGCGCCTTGATCGCCTGCTCCGTCCCGTCGTCGGAACCGTCGTCAACAAAGACGACTTCGAAGCCGGAATGCGTCTGCTGCTTAAGGGACTGGCTGTACTCCGCTACAAATCGTTCTGCGTTTCGCGCCGTCGTTATAACGCTGATTGGAAGCTGTTTTGCCCCTTTAGTCGGTAGAGATTGCGACCTCTCGTCGGCGCCCCAGGCGGACAGAAACTCCGGTGTCTGTGCAGCAGACCGGATGGACCGAACAACTTCTCTCCAGCTCGGTTCGCAGTAATCCAGATATCCGTGAATTTTGGCTTGGTTTCGTAGCTTCTGCACGGCGTGTTTGGTCGACGGGCTGAAATCGTGCCGCATGACCGCATGGGGCGTATAAAGATATGCCTGCGGTCCAAAGAACCGGTAGCTCTTCGCCGCCAGAAGAGTGCCCTCATGCGCCCGCAACAACGGATCGAACCCACCGAATCGACGGAACACGTCGCGACGCCAAATGGAGAAGCCCTCCGCATCGGGCGGGCAAGGACAGACGGACCGTCCCATGTCGTAGTGATCGGGCCGGTGGCTATCTGTGGTCCTGGGCATTACTCGTCCGCGGACGACGACCGCTTGATAGCTTGCGATCGCTTCGAGAAGCCGCTCAATCGCATCCAGAGCGATGACGCCGTCGTCATCGAGAAACAGCACGTATTCGCCTTGCGCGTGCGCCACGCCCACGTTGCGCCCGCCCGGACATCCGTAATTGAAGCCCGGCGATACGACCTTGAAGCGTTGGAGATGGCGCGTAAGCGTTTCGTCGAGCGTCTCGTTTCCGTTGTTAACGAAGATCAGCTCGTAGGGTTGCCGCTGATAGGCCTTCAATCCTTGCAGCAGCTCGACGAACTGGTCTGAGTGCCGGTAGCTCGTGACGATGATGGAGCAATCGGCGGCTTCTGAACTGCCCTCGACGCGGACCGAGCAGTTCTCGACGATTAGCTCCGTAACGCTGTCGCGACGAGCCTGGGCCGTGGCGTAGTCACCGTCCTCAAGCGACTTTCGCGCGGCTTCAAAGACCTCTCGATACATACCGGAACCCGCGCAAACCTGTCGGCAATGAGGGCGAAAGCACGCTGTATAAGCCTATGGCGGGACGCTACGACAGGCTGTCACCGCCTTCAACGTACGTAACTGCTATGGCGACAGCAAGCCGCGCACAATGTCCTGCCGCCGATTCAGAAGCCGCGCAAACCTGGAATACCCCGATACAGTCCCCCGCGTCGTATTGGCGAACAGGACTTCTTCGCTCGCAGCCATGGCGAGCAGATCGGCGATCGCATCAAGGTTGACCGTGTAACCGTAAAACGCGCTACCCTCATGCAAGGATTGGCCGCCGGTGTCCGGAATGTCGGAGATCGTGACGACATTCGATTCGTCAAAATATCGCTTCGCATATTCGATGCATCCGACGTCGTCGGAGCACATTAATACCGTCTTGCCGGTCAACTTTGGCTTCATCTCTTCAAAGAAAGGCCGATAGTCCGTGTCCATATCTGTGTTGCGAACGTGTATCGCGCTGTACGATCCATCAATTGTCGAAAGGCGTTTGTTGACCTCGGCCGCGACGCGGCTCCTGAGCTTGAGACGTTCCAGGCAATCGACTGACATGGCGCCGCCACCGCATTGATGGTGAACGAGCAATGTCTCCGGGTGATCGCGCTCCATGTCGAATGCCAATTGCCTGCTGGATTTCGCTTCCAGGTAATTGTGGACGTCGATCTCGTAGTACGCCTCGTAGTCAGCGATCCGCCCACTGACCGTTTCGGGCCGGACGTTCATCTGATCCATGGACAACAGCATTTCGTTATCCAAGGAGAGCTTAACGTCGGAGCCGTTCCGTCGCTGTTCGAAATAGACGGCGAAATCATCGAGCAAACCCGATTGCTTGGCGTCAACGACCAATATCCGTCCGTGCGTCTCGGCGTATCTCCAGCATTTCTCGATTTGACACAAAGTATCGTTGAGGCCGCCCTTTGGCCTGCAAAGGAGGTACTTTCTCATGCTCCGTCGTGCTCCAGCCGCCAAGCATGATGCAACGCGATGGTCTTCGCAGACCCGATTCCCGGTAGTCTAGATATTACGTTGGGGCGATCAACGGCGAGCAGCGCCCACCGCCCCAAAAGACGAAGGGCTGCCCGTTGGGGCAGCCCTTCCATTGTCGGTCCGCGGTTCTATTCGCGACCGGCGCCGGTCAAGCGGCGCGGACCTCACCAGAGGTGAAGATCAGGTCTCTCGAATTCCGTGACCGCGGGGTAAGACAATGAGACACTGGATCACCTCCTTTCCGTTGTTGCATGGGACGCCCAATGTGGCGCGGTCCCGCCCTTCACGCAAGCCGTTTGCTGCCGAAACCATCGAATAAGGTGTTTCGGGAACGTCGCCGCTTGGGCGATCGCCTGCGCTTGTCGATCAACGGCGGCGGAACGGCCGGCGCTGCGGCCGCGGCGCCGATGAGGCGCGTTCGTCCTTGTGGCGAAACACCAGCCGGCCCTTTTCCAGGTCGTATGGCGACATCTCCACCGTCACCCGATCGCCGGCCAGCGTCTTGATCCGGTGCTTCTTCATGCGTCCGGCCGTGTAGGCAATGATCTCGTGGCCGGTGTCGAGCTTCACGCGAAAGCGCGCGTCCGGCAGGAGCTCGGTGACAAGCCCCTCAAACGTAATCAGCTCTTCCTTCGCCATGCACTCCTTCCTCTGTCATCCAGATCGGGCCACCGCTTGATAGCGGTGGCCGCGCGTCAGCGGAACCCGCTAATCAGCGAGTGTCAGCTCACACTTCCTGCAGGTTCGACGCGGCATCCTTGCCGCTGCGACGGTCGACCTCAACGTCGAATCCGATCTTCTGCCCCTCCACAAGGCCCCTCATCCCGGCGCGCTCAAGCGCGGTGGCGTGAACGAAAACGTCCTTGCCGCCATCATCCGGCTGAATGAACCCATAACCACGTTGGCTGTTGTAAAACTTAACAGTGCCCGTTCGCATTGCATGTCCTTTCGCTTGCGGGTGTGCACGTAGATCGCGCGCATTGCTGCGGCCCGACCGTTCAGTCGATATTGGAAGAGAGTCTGAACGTGCGCCCGCTTATCAAGCGAAGGCGAAGCGGCCCAGGTCGTCCGGCCAAGATCGATCGCACTAAGATGGGCTTTTCGCCGAGGAATGGCAAGACGGCGCAACCAGCGCGCTATCCGCCCGCCGCGAAGCTGCGGGCGGCCGGCGCGATCACCCGCCAGCCGGAGCCGGTCACTTCGTAGATTGCGTAACGCCGTTCCGTCAGCCCGCTCGGCAGGAACCGAAACACGCCATCAACGCCGGAGAATCCACTGGCACTGGTCAGTACTGAGGCTTGGAAACGATCTGCTCCGTATTGGCGCACAAGCCCTGCGGCAAGCACGGTCGCGTCATAGGCAAGCGTGGCATTGCGCGGCGGTGCTGAACCGAAAGCGGCACGATATTTGCGCGCAAAGTCAAAAAAGCCCATCTGGACGGGCGCCGGATACCAACCGCCCACAAGGGCTGTGCTGTTGAGAAGCTGATCATCATCCCACTGCCCTGAGCCAAGCAGCTTGACCTTGTCGCGCGGCACACCTTGAGCGGCGAGAGCGGAGGCAAGGCGCAACGCGTTGTCCCCCGCATCAGGCATCAAAAGCGCGTCGATCTGCGGGACAATGGCGGCAATCTCCGCCGCCTTCGCCCGCATATCCTCGCCGTTCGCTTGGTAGGATTTGACGGTGACGACACGCCCGCCGGCAGAGGCGATGCTGCGGCGGAGGGCGGCCTCAACAACGGCGCCGTAGGGGGTGGCGGGAAGCAGCGCGGCGAAGGATTTGCGTCCCTGGCTCGCCGAGTAGGACACGATGCGGCTGATGTCGTCGGCCGGCAGGAAGCTCAACAGATAGACGCCAGGCCCAGCGACGCCGGCGTCCGACGAGAACGCGATCACCGGCACGCCGGCGCTGCGGGCCTGCTGTCCGATCGCGGAAACCTCCGCGGAGAAGACCGGGCCGAGGATGATCTCCGCGCCGCCCGCCAGAGCAATGTCCATGGCCGCCCGCGCGCCGGCCGGCGTGCCCTTCGTGTCGTGGACGCTGATCTGGATGCCGGCGCTGGGGAAGTCGCGCATGGCCAGATCGGCCGCATTGCGGAACGCCCGCGCGGTCTCGCCGCCATTGCCGCTGGCGGAGCGCGGCAGAAGCAGCGCCACCTTGACCGCACCCGAGCCGAAGGTCTCCGGGCCGCCGGGCGTCACCTGCGGGCCGCTCAGAAAACGCCCGCCCAGAGAGCTGCAGGCGGAAAGCGACACCGCGACGGCAAGGCAAGCCAAGGCGCGAAGCGCCGGCTTCAGCCCGTAAAATCGGCGGTGGCGTGACACTACACGCTCCTTTCCAAGCCCGGCCCCGCAGATTAGAGCGTCATCGCGCTTCGCCCAAATCGCTCAACGCTCTATCTCTTTGTTGAAGCATGATCTTGTCCGAAAACCGGTTCCCACTTTTCGGGATCATGCTTTAGGACCCTAGGAAGAATTGCACAGAGCGGCAAGCGCAACCCACTGCCGAAACGCCGGAGACATGGCTCTTGAGCGACGGTCCGAAGGACAAGGACGATAGGCGTGGCTTTCGCATCCGCGGCCAGCCTTTCTCCGCTCCGGCGCTCGATCGGGGTCTCTACCTGGTCGCCACCCCGATCGGCAATCTCGCCGATGTGACGCTGCGGGCGCTCGACACGCTGGCGGCTGCCGATCTCGTCGCTTGCGAGGACACACGCGTCACCCGGAAGCTGCTTGACCGCTACGGCATCACCGTGAAGCTCGCCGCCTATCACGAGCATAGCGGGCCGGCGGCGCATCGCCGGATTCTTACGGCGTTGGACAAGGGCCTCTCTGTTGCACTCGTTTCCGATGCCGGGACGCCGCTCATTTCCGACCCCGGCGCTGCGCTTGTCGCCGACGCGCGTGCGGCCGGCCACCGGGTCATACCGATCCCGGGCCCCTCCTCTGCAATTGCGTCCCTATCCGCCGCCGGGCTTTCGACCGATGCGTTTCTCTTCTTGGGGTTCCTGCCGTCGAAAACGCATCAACGGCGCAAGCGCCTTGATGAGGTCGCGCGTGTGCCGGCGACTTTGGTGCTGTTTGAATCCCCCAACCGGATCGGCGCGTTGCTTGCCGACGCGTGCGCCATGCTTGGGGCGGAGCGTGGCGCAGTGGTCTGCCGCGAGGTCACCAAGCTTCACGAGACCTTCGACCACGGCACGCTCGACGCCCTTGCAGCGCGCTACAAAGACGCAGGCGTGAAGGGCGAGATCGTGCTTCTCATTGCGCCGCCCGATGCGCCGGCGCCACCGTCGGAGCGCGAGATCGAGGCACTTCTCAAGGACGCGCTTCAGGCGTCGGGCGTCAGGGAGGCCGCACAGACGGTCGCCGAGATGACCGGCCTGCCGCGCCGCGATCTCTACCGACGCGCGCTGGCGCTGAAAGACTGATGGCGCGGGCCCGCTCGCGAGAAGACGCCTATCGGCATGGCCATATCGCCGAGCTGCTTGCAGCGCTTCTGCTTCTTGCCAAGGGCTACCGGCTGTTGGCACGGCGCCACAAAACACCGCTCGGCGAGATCGACTTGATCGCCAAACGTGGGCGGCTGGTTGCCTTTGTCGAGGTGAAGGCGCGCCCCTCGCGGCGCGAGGCGCTGGAATCGGTTGGTCATCGTTCAGAGCGGCGCATCGTCGATGCGGCCGATCTATGGCTTGCCGCGCATCCCGACGCAGCGGGGCTCGACATCCGGTATGACCTGATCCTGGTCACGCCGTGGCAGCTGCCGGAGCACCTGCCCGACGCGTTCCGGCCAGGCTGGGACAAGGTCACGTGATTGCGCTTCGGCGCCTTCGGGGCTAGAGCGCAATTCGGCCGCATGGAAGCAGACGACCTCTCGGTTTGTCATCCTGGATGGCGCGCCAGCGCCAGTCCGGGATCCATGACCACCAGAGCGCGGCGATCGCGCATTGTGGCTATGGGTCCCGGTCTCGGCCTGCCGGCCGAACCGGGATGACGAAAGAGAGGCTGAGAACTCAGGCGGCGAAACGCCCAAACCGGAATTCAGCGGTCGGCGACAGGACGAGGCCTATTATGACGCTGACAGTCGCGGTCCAGATGGACCACATCGCCACGCTGCAGATTGCCGGCGACACGACGTTCGCGCTGATCTTGGAAGCGCAGCGGCGCGGGCACCGGCTGATGCATTACACACCGGACCGTCTTGCGCTCAGCGACAGCAAGGTGACGGCGCAAGCCGAGCCCGTGCAGGTCGCCGACGTCGTCGGCAAGCACTTCTCACTCGGCGAGGCGGAGCATCTCGACCTTGCGACGTGCGACGTGGTGCTTCTGCGCCAAGACCCGCCCTTCGACATGGCCTACATCACCACGACGCATCTTCTTGAGCGCATCCATCCGAAAACGCTGGTGGTGAACGATCCCGCGGAGGTGCGCAACGCGCCGGAGAAATTGTTCGTCCTTGATTTCCCCGATCTGACGCCGGAGACGCTGATTACGCGCGACGCCGGTATCATCCGCGACTTTCGCAATGAATTCGGCGACATCATTCTAAAGCCGCTCTACGGCAATGGCGGCGCGGCGGTTTTCCGGCTGCGCGCCGACGATGAGAACTTTTCGGCGCTTCTTGAGTTGTTTCAGGAGAACTTCCGCGAGCCCTTTGTCGTGCAGCGCTACCTGCCGGCCGTGCGCCAAGGCGACAAGCGCATCATCCTGATCGACGGCGAGGCCGTGGGCGCCATCAACCGCATTCCGGCGGAAGGCGACGCGCGCTCCAACATGCATGTCGGCGGCAAGGCGGTGGCCACGGAGATGAGCGATCGCGACCTGGAGATCTGCGCGGCGATCGGCCCGGAGCTGAAACGCCGCGGGCTGCTTCTGGCCGGCATCGACGTGATCGGCGACTATCTCACGGAGATCAACGTCACCTCGCCGACCGGCATCCGCGAAGTGCAGCGCTTTGGCGGCGCCGATCTAGCGGCGCTTTTTTGGGATGCGGTGGAGGGGAAGGTAGTGGGCTAGCGCGCCCAGGCGCCTTACGGGTCGGGCGACGCTGGGCTCGTCTCGACCCTCCTCCTTCGCTTCGCCCGCCTGCGTAAGCGCCGCCAGCGCCCGTTTCGCAAATGCGTCGCGTTCGGCGGGGTCTCTGAGCCGCTCCGCGACCGTGCGGTTCTCGCTCGCACGCTCGTCCAAGCTCATATGCGACCGCAAGGGGTCGGGCAGCGCCACCGCCTGAACCACATGGCGCGTCCCGCAAAGGATGTCGTTTCGAGCGAAAAACTTACGCCACATATGGAGGTCGGTCCAAATGTCCTCAGGCGCCGGCGACCAGCCGATGGGCAGGCGCCAATAGGCCGACATGCGGTAACCACAAACCGTCGGCCCAAAGAGGTTACATCTTTCTTCCATCATCCTTCGGCGCATTTCAGAATCGGACAGGTCGCCGGGTATCACCACCAAGCCGCCGTCCGGACCGAGGCCGACATGAAGAAGATTTCCGAAGTCGACGGTTCCCAGTAATTGCGCGAGCTCAGTCAAGAAATCCGGGAACCAAAGATCGTCGTCACAAATATGGGCGACCAATGATCCCGTGGCCTGTTGCAGCGCAATGTGCCGATGTTGCTCGCCGTGCCGTTCGCCCTTAGGAAAATCAAAGACGGTGATGCGGGAATCGCGTGATGCGGCTTCGTTCGCCCAGCCGACAGTTGCTTGAGGCGCGCCATCTGAAACAATGAAAAGCTCGAAGTCACTGTGGCTCTGACCCAAAACGCTTTCGACGGCAAAAGGAAGCAGCGCCGGAGGTCTCGCAACCGGCAGCAGAATGGTGAACCGCTCAGCCATCAAACCCCCGCCATGCGCCGCAGCTCCCCAATCGTCTCTACGATGAGAAGCCCTTCCGCGCACGAGGAGCGCGGCGGCGCGCCGCCTCTGAGAAATGCGATGAACGCCTCGATTTCGCGTTCAAGCGGCATTTCCCGATCGATGACGATTCGCTCCTCCTCACCGTCACCACGCCCAGGAAGGCCACGCCGGAGCAGAACGTGATCGCTATAGGCGTCGGCGAGAACGGCCGTCGCGCCGGTGCCGACAATTGTGACGGCACGCCGCCGGTCGGGCCGGAACGTTGATATCTCAGAAACCACCCGCGGACCGGCCGCGCCCTCCAGCACAGCCATGAGGCTTTCTCCGCCAAATTGCGCGACGGCCGAAAATGCCCGCCGAGGCGGCGGCAGGTGACCAAGCGTTTCCAAAACGATGGCGAGGTCGTGCGGCAGGAGAACCCATACGGAATCGACGTCTTCGGCATGCGGGTTCCCCCAGCCAAGACGCTCCGTCTTGACAGCCAGCACGTCGCCGAGTGCGCCGCTGCGCACCTGTCGGCCCAGCTCTTCCACGCCTGGATGGTAGCGCCATTTATCCATGACGAAGATCCGCTCACCGGCCTGCTTGGTAAGCCGTGCGGCGGCGGCAGCGTCGTTCGTCATGGGCTTCTCGACGAAGATCGGTTTACCGAGCGGAACAAGCGCCGCCAAAACGTCTGCGTGCGTGGAGATCGGAGTCGCCACGATCACGCCCTCGACGTTTTTGGGAAGCGCTTCCAAATCGGTTGATGCGCTGCTCGCACCTGCGGCGCGCGCCTTTGCGCAGCTCTCCGCGCTGCGCACGACAACGTGGACCTCAGCGCCGAGTTTCAACAGGTCACGAAGAATATGGTGGCCCCATAGACCACATCCGACCAGACCAATGACGGGCTTCATTCGGCAGTCTCAGTTAGAATCCGCTGTCGCTCACGAAACGCGGCGACCATCTGATCGTATGATCCGGCATCGCGATCGCGCGGTGACAGAAGCGGCTCGGCGCATGGCCAGGAGAGGCCCAATTCCGGAGCATCGAACCGGCACCCCATTTCGTCAGCCATGTTCCAGTAGTGCGACACCGAATAGACGTGCGTGGACCGAACCGGGAAGTAGAAGCCGTGCGCCACGCCGGGCGGGATGAAGACCGCCTGCGAAAGATTGCCGTCCAACGTCAATATGATTGACGCGCCATGGGTGGGCGATCCGGCTCGAATGTCGTGCAAGCCAAGCTGCATACACCCTTCGGCAACGACCAGATGATCGGCATGAAGGGCATGCACGTGCACGCCGCGCAATACGTTGGCTTTGCTTCGGACGACATTCGTCTGGACCGCGCTGAAGCTCTGTTCCCATTCCTCGCGATAGATTTCGGCAAGCACGCCGCGGGAATCTTCCTTCGGCGCAAGATCGCGAACAACAACGCCCTGCGGCAGTCGTGAATCCAACCTAAGACCTCAATCTATTGGTGCGCTGAGGAGCCGACGGTAGCCCGATGGCGGAGACACTTCCAGGACCCGCTCCGCAGGCGCAAGCGCAATGATTCATGCAGATCATCGCACAATGAAACGGCGGGCATGCCGGAATTTTTGTTCCTGTCTTGTTCTTGCCAAGAAGAAACCCGTCCGCTATCGTTGCGAGTGGGAGGGCACTGCCTATGGTCGCGCGCATCACCACTGTCGCCTTTCAGGGCATTGAGGCTGTGCCGGTCGACGTGCAGGTGCTGATGACGCCCGGCAAGCCGGTCTTCAACATTGTCGGCCTGCCCGACAAGGCGGTGGCGGAGAGCCGCGAGCGCGTGCATGCCGCGCTTCACGCGTCGGGCCTGGCGCTGCCGGCCAAGCGCATCACCGTCAATCTCGCGCCGGCCGACCTCCCCAAGGAGGGCAGCCATTACGATCTGCCGATCGCGCTCGGCCTGATGGTGGCGATGGGCGCGGTCGCCTCCGACGCGGTCGCGGAGCAAGTGGTGCTCGGCGAATTGTCGCTCGATGGCCGCGTCACGGCGGTCGCCGGCGTGCTGCCGGCGGCGATCGGCGCTAGCGCCATGGGCCGCGGGCTGATCTGCCCGGCGCCGTCAGGGGCGGAAGCCGCCTGGGCCGGCGAGGACCTTGCGGTGATCGCGCCCGACAGTTTGATTGCGCTCGCCAACCATTTTTCCGGCTACCAGGTGCTGTCGCGCCCGCTTCCGGCGATCCGCAGCGGCGCCGACGCCCTGCCAGACATGGCCGACATCAAGGGCCAGGAAAGCGCGCGGCGCGCGCTGGAGATCGCCGCGGCCGGCGGCCACAACATGCTGATGGTCGGCCCGCCGGGCGCCGGCAAGTCCATGCTGGCGGAGCGCCTCCCCTCCATCCTGCCGGCGCTCAGCCCGCGCGAGCTTCTGGAAATCTCCATGATCGCGTCGATCGCCGGCGAATTGACCGACGGCAAGCTCACCGACCGGCGGCCGTTTCGCGCGCCGCATCATTCCGCCTCCATGGCGGCAATGGTGGGCGGCGGCACGCGCGCCCGGCCGGGCGAGGTGTCGCTGGCGCATAATGGCGTGCTGTTTCTCGACGAGTTCCCCGAGTTCACGCCGCAGGTGCTCGATTCCTTGCGCCAGCCGCTGGAGGCCGGCGAGACATTGGTGGCGCGCGCCAATCATCGCGTCACCTATCCCTCGCGCATCCAGCTCGTTGCCGCCATGAACCCCTGTCGCTGCGGCAATGCCGGCGAGCCGGGGCATTCCTGCCGGCGCGGACCGCGCTGCGCGGCGGATTACCAGGCGCGCATCTCCGGACCGCTGCTTGACCGGATCGACATCCGCATCGAGGTGCCGGCGCTTGCCGCAACCGATCTCATCCACCCCGGCGAAAGCGAAACGAGTGCGGCGGTCGCCGAGCGCGTCACGGCGGCGCGCAGCCTCCAGCGGCAACGTTATGCCGGGCTTTCAAAGGTGCGGGCCAACGCTCAGGCGAGCGCCGACATCATCGAAGAGGTCGCGGCGCCGGAGCGCGCGGGCGTGCGCCTCCTGGAGGACGCGGCAACCGCTATGCAGCTCACGGCGCGCGGCTATCATCGCGTGTTGAAGCTGGCGCGCACGCTCGCCGATCTCGACGGGGCGGAGATTGTCGCGCGTATCCATGTTGCGGAGGCGCTCGCCTATCGGGCGCTGCCGCTTGAGCTTAAAGCCGCGGCGTAGGCGGCGTCCCTCCCCCGCGACGCCTGCCTATTATGCTGCGGGATTGAAGCGCGGCATGCGCGGCGCAAGGTGCGGCCATGCCAGCTTGTAGATCGCAAAACCCAAAGCGAGCGCCAAGACGTGTCCGAGCATCTGAGCGGCTGCAACCTGCCCCGGGCTTCCCGCCATGCCGAGCATGCTCAGCCCAAGCGCAAGGACGGGGCCGACGAGCATATACGCACCCATGAGACAGACGAACTTGACGGTGCGCCGCCAGAACGGACCGGGAAAGGCGAAGAGGCCCAGCGTATAGGCGGCAAGCAGTATGATCTCAGCGGCGAGGATCGCTCCGGGCTCGACCTCTACGCCCACGGCCGCGGCCAGCGGGTGAACCAGGCGCCAAAGAAAGCCCCGCAGCACCAGGACAAGACCGGCAAAGACCAGGAGCTTGGCCGGCCAGTTCCTGCGCCAGGTCGCCGCCATCGTCAGGTCGCCGTTTGCCGGTCTCCGCTCGGCCTGGCCAGCCAGCGCTCTAGCACTTCTTCCTCAGCGACACCGACAGCGACCGCAACTCGTCCGTCCAGCCGGTGATCCGCAGGGTCTGACGGCAGCCGCTGATGGAGGCGGAGAGATTGCCTGTGCCGTCGGCCCCGACGAGCCGGGCCCGCACGCTGGAGCGTGTCGCGCGGCCGGTGACCGTGCCGCTCCGCCCCGATCCGGTCCAACTTCCGCGCACGCGGTTTGAGGAGAAATGCAAGGAACTGGAGAAGCTGAAATTCTTGCCGGTGCTGGCGCAGTTGAATCTTTGGTCCACCGTGTTCGCGGTCGTGGAGCGCGCCGTTCCGTTGCAGCGGATGCGCTCCGTCTCGCCGGAGCTCAGCGTCAGGCGGCCGGAGCCGGACCATTCGCCCTCCAAGGCGTCGGTGATCGGACTGGCGGCAAGTGGCGACGCGATGATCGCACCCGCCAAGAGCGCGATCATTCGGTTGGCTTCCGCAAAGGCTCTGCGGCTGACCATGACCAATCTCCCTTATTGACGCGACTTCAGCATGTTCCGGGCCCGCCGCGCCGCCAAAATCAGCGCCGGCAGGAATACCAAATCCGCAACCAGCGCCGCCAGAAGCGTCACGATGACGATCGCACCGAAAACGCGCGTCTGCGGCATCTGCCCGAAGATCGTGACGCCGACGCCGCACATCAACACGATCGTCGTAATCACCATCACCGGGCCGACACGGCTGATCGCAACGGTGACGGAATCCAACAAGTTCCCGCCTTCGGCCAAGCGAAGCCGATAGCGGGCGACAAAGTGGATCGTATCGTCGACTGCAAGACCAAACGCAACGGTCAGCGCGATGATGCCGGCATAATCGATGCCGAAGCCGGTGACGTAAAGCAGGGCCCCGCTGGCGACGATCGGGAACAGGTTGGGCAGGACAGCAAGAAGCGGCACGGCCAGCGAGCGAAACGCCAAGCTCAGGAGCACCATCACAACCACGATCGCCAGCATGAGACCGCGGTTCAGCTCCTCAATCATGCGCGTGGCGTGCAGCGCCGACACGACCGACGCTCCGGTGAGCTCAATCGACAGATCCGGATTGGCCTCTCTGAGCGGCGCCAGATCGGCTTCGATCTCGCCAATGGCGGCGCGCATCTCCGTGGCGTCAAGATCGGGAAAATGACCCGTCACCAATAAGAGCCGCGCGTCGTCGTTCACGAAGCGGCCGCGCAGATTCTCCGGAAGCGCCTCAAAGGTCGCGCTGAGCGTCTCCTCGCTTGGCTCAGCAAGCTGCCTCTCGATAAGTGCCAGCGACCAGATGTTGCCCATGGCTTCACGACCCGACAGAACGTCGTGCACGTCGCCGACGACGCCGCGAAGCCGCGCGCTCGTCGGGCTTTCCTCTTGCGGGTAGCCGATGATCGCATAGACCGGGCTCGACGCGGCAAAGCCGCCGACAGCCTCCACAGCGGCGATCCGATCGCGCATGCGGTCCGGCACCTGCTCGCTGAGACGAAAGCGCGGCTCGAGGCTGAGATGCGCCGCAGCGAAGATCAGCGCGGCCGCCACGCCCGCGGCGGCCAGCACCCAGGGGTAGCGCGGGACCCAATTGGCCAAGCGGGCGCATGCGTCGTCGAGGCCCACATCGGTCGCCCAGGATGCAAGCCGCGTCGCCGCACGGCCGTCGCCGGTGGCAAGCACCAGCATGGATAGCGACGGCACGACGAGCATTGAGACGAAGAACACCATCATCACGCCGACGGCACCGCCGATGCCGAAATCGCGGATGATCTCTGAATCGCTGATCAGCAACGAAGTCAGCGCAAGCGATGTGGTCATGGTGGTGAGAAGACAGGCCGGGCCGACGGTCTCCACGGTGCGGCGGACGGCATCGGGGAGCGTGTCGCCGTCGCGCATGCGCCGCCTGATCCCGTAGGTCAGGTGCATCGCATCGGCGTAGGAAATCACCATGACGAGCGGCGGCACGGCATTCAAAAAGAAGCTCAACGGAATGCCGACGAGGCCGAACGCGCCGAAGGACCACAACACCGAGATCGCCGGACAAAGCGTCGAGATCAGCACGAGCTTGATGTTGCGGAAGAACACAAGGCACATCAAAAGCCCGACCAGAAAGCCGGCGATGTTGAAGGTCAGCCGGTCGGAGCGGCTGGCATAGCGCACCTCAAGCTGCATGACCGGAACGCCGAAGAACTGGTAATTGAGGCCGCTGCCGTCGAGCAATTCCTCAGCCGTCTCGGTGACCGCTTCAAGGGTGGGAACCAGATTCTCCTTGTTGACCGCCTCCTCCGTCATGCCCACCACGATGGAGAGCGTCTGGTCGCCGGCCGGACCGGCAGCGATCAGCTTGCCGGCGACGAAGGGATGCGCCGCCACGTCGGCCATCAGCGCATCGAACGCCTCGCCCTCCGGCAGAAAGTCCGGCACGATCGGCGGTGCGTAGCCGTCGCCGTCGGCATCGTTCTGGCGAACGGAGAAGACCGACAGCACGCCGTCTGTCTCCGGGAGAAGCTGCAGGTCCAGATGCAGATCGCGCGCTATGTCGAGTTCGTCGGGCCTGAACGATTGTGGCGCGCTGACGACGATCAGAACGTCGCGCTCGTTGAGCTGGAAGGCCTCGCGCATGGCCTCGTAGCGCCGGTAGTCGGGCGTGTCGGATTGGAACAGCGCGTTCAGCGAATGCGACGGCGTGTCGATGCGCGAGATGCCGAAGATCGCCAGCGCGCTGAGGC
>JANQKG010000014.1 GCA_028281235.1 Afifellaceae bacterium
GAGCATGATCCCGAAAAGTGGAGACCGGTTTCCCGCCTTCGCGAAGCGCGCTTCGGCGGGCGAAGCAAGGTCGGATAAGATCATGCTCCAGCAAAGACATAGAGCCTCCATTCTGATTCAATCAGAATGGATAAGGCTCTAAGCGGCGATCAGCCGCCCGATCTCGCCGACCAAATCGCGCAGGTGAAACGGCTTGGAGAGGATTTTGGCGTCGCGCGGCGCCTGCATATCCGGATTGAGCGCCACGGCGGCGAACCCGGTGATGAACATGATCTTCAGGTCCGGATCGAGCTCGCTTGCTTTGCGCGCCAGCTCAATGCCGTCCATCTCCGGCATCACGATGTCGGTCAACAGAAGATTAAACGGCTCCTCGCGCAACCGGTCGTAAGCGTCTCGGCCATTGCTGAACGAAACGACCTCATAGCCCGCATTTCCAAGCGCCCGCTCCAGGAATCGGCGCATGTCTTCGTCGTCTTCGGCCAGCAGAATTCGGGCCATTAACTGCCCCCGGGATGGATGGTCGATCACGTTCATGTGTGGGCAAGATGACGCCTGCCAGTAAATATCGGGTAAGCGCCGGACTCACAAACCCACACCGCCTGTTTATATGGACAGACACCTGCCGGCACGGCACATTGCGGCGGGGCTGGAGAGGTACGGAGATGCGAGACATGGAGGTCGTTGAAGCGGCGGGAGACACCCGACCGCCTGCCGGCGAAGTCCACCTGCCGGCCGAACAGACCGTGCCCTTCGTGTTCAACTCGCCGCATAGCGGACGCTACTATCCGCAAGATTTCCTGGAGGCGACATCGCTCAACAAGAGCGAGATACGCCGCTCGGAGGACCTCCTCGTCGACCGGCTCTTTGCCCCGGTTGTAGAGCTTGGCGCGCCGCTCATGGGCGCCGTCTATCCGCGCGCTTACCTCGACGTAAATCGCGAGCCCTACGAACTCGACCCTAAGATGTTCGCCGGGCGCCTGCCCTCCTACGCCAACGTTCGTTCGCTTCGCGTAGCCGGTGGGCTCGGGACGATTCCACGCGTGGTCAGCGACGCTGCCAACATTTATCGCCGTCCGTTGACGGTGGAGGAAGGTCTCAGCCGGATTGAACGCATCTACCGCCCGTACCACGACACGCTTCGGAATCTGCTTGCACAGACGCACGTGCATTTCGGCATCGCCATCCTCATCGACTGCCATTCCATGCCGTCGAACATCCGCGGCGGGCCGACGCGCATTCGCCCCGACTTCGTGCTCGGCGACCGTTTCGGCGCAAGCTGCATGCCGGAACTGACCGACTGGACCGCCGCCACGCTGCAGCGGCTTGGCTATACGGTCTGTCGCAACAAGCCCTATGCCGGCGGCTTCATCACCGAGCATTACGGCCGCCCGTCCCGCAGCCTCCACGCACTCCAGATAGAGGTCAATCGCGGCCTCTATATGGATGAGCATCGCCTTGAGCCACATCGCGGCTTTGAGCGGCTCTCAGCCGATCTCGCAATGCTCGCCGAATCGCTGATCGCCATGGTGCACGAGGCGACGACCGTGACCCGAGAGGCCGCCGAGTAGCATCCGCACGGATGGCGTTTCGGCTAGAGCATGATCCCGAAAAGTGGATGCCGGTTTTCCCGCCTTCGCGAAGCGCGCTTCGGCGGGCGAAGCAAGGTCGGATAAGATCATGCTCCAACAAAGAGATAGAGCCTTATCCATTCTGATTCAATCAGAATGGATAAGGCTCTAGCGCCGCCCCTCGATGAAGGCATCGAACGCGACCCAGAACTGATCGCGATACTGGTTCGTCTCCATCAGGATTTCATGGCGCGCGCCAGGGATCCTGAGATGCGCCGCCGTCTTGGCGCGGCGGGCAAACTCCTCAGCCGCATAATTGCTGACGATCGTGTCGGCACCGCCAAGCGTGATCAGGACCGGCATCGGCACCTTCTCCGCGAAGTCGGATTCCGCGACCCGGCAACAGGCGCGCATGGCCGAATTGACCCAGCCGATGGTCGCACCGCCAACGCCGACTGACGGATCGGCGTCGACCACATCCAGCGCCCGCTGGTAGCGCTCCGGGTCGCTCGTCAGAAGATTGCCGGCGAAGGGCTGCATTTGAATCAGCGTCGCGCCAGCCCCCGGGGCAAAAGCCTCGCCAAGCCCGAAATGCATGAGAAAGCCGGTGATCCGGGCCAGCCATTTCGGCGAGGAATACGTCAGCGCCAGGAGCGGTGCGGTGAGCACCATACGGTCGATCTGCGTGCGCAGGCGCTCTGCCGATAACAGCGCAATCAGCCCTCCCGTGGAATGCGCCAAGACGTGATACGGCGGCGGGCAGTCCGGCAGCACAACCTCCTGCATGAAGGTCTCAAAGTCGTTGACGTGATCGGCGAAGTCGCGGACATGCCCTTTGCGGGGGTTGCGCAGGAGGCGGGTCGAGCCGCCCTGCCCGCGCGAATCGAACGTCGCCACCGCAAAGCCGCGGCGACGCAGATCGTTGATGGTCTCGAAATATTTCTCGATGAACTCCGTCCGTCCGTGCAAGAGCACCATGGTCCCGCGAACCGGCGAGCGGTTGGTCGGCCAGCACGCATAACGCAGTTCAACGCCGTCATGGGTCTTCACCATGCCGACCGAACCGCCCTTAGGCGTCGGATTGCTGGGAATTTCGACGAGACCGGCCAAGCGCCACCCTTCTTCGCCTTCCGGCCGGGCCCGAAGACAACATCGCGCCGAACCATTGCCAGGCTGATCGGCTTCCGCAGATAGAATGCATCAGATCGCCTGGCAAGGCGGTGAAAAAAGCGTGGCCGGCGGTCAGGGACCGCCGGCCTTTGCATCGGGCGCCGGAGGGGGCGTTAGCAGCGCCCGAATACTCAGTGCCAGCCGTGCCGGCGAATGCGGTGGCGCGACAGGATTTCGCCGCTGCGCGCGCTGATGACGAGCACGAAGGCGCGATGGCGCTTCTTGGCACGCACCTGGTAGACGGGGCCGCTACGATCCATGAACCGGATCTGGCGGTAGCCGCGGTCGCGCAGGATCCAGCGTACCTGGCGCGGCGAAAGCCGGTGATGGCCCCAGCGATGGCCGCGATCGCGATACCCGTATCCGGGGCCGCTATAGCCCCAGCTGAAGCTGGGACCGCCGTGACCGAAATTGAATGAGAAGCCGTTGGCATGGGCCGGAACCGCGGTGAGCGCGGTCGCAGCGATGAGGCCGGCGGCGATCAGGTTCTTGGAAAGCATGTCAGGTTCTCCAGCTCCACCCACCGGGCATTGGCCCGATGACGATGGGAGAAACCTAGTCGCGCCAGCCTGAACCCAACTGGAAGCCGGCGTTCATGTCGCGTTCATGGAGGTCGGTCGGGTTGATGGGACGTCGCCGGTCAGTACACGACCAAAGGGTCTTGAACGGCGCTTCGGCGCTTACCATCTTTTAGCCGTGGGTGCCGTTGGACCCACGATGGACCCGGGTGTCGCCGCTGATGGGACGCCCAAGGGTCTGAAACGCAACTGTCGCTTCAAGGAGGACATGAAAATGCGTACGTTTGACCTGAGCCCGCTTTATCGCTCCACCGTCGGCTTCGACCGTCTGTTCAATCTCCTGGATGGCGTATCGAACGGCGAGAGCCAGCCTTACCCGCCCTACAACATCGAGCGCACCGGCGAAAACGCCTACCGCGTGACCGTCGCGGTTGCCGGCTTCTCCGACAAGGACCTCGATATCCAGGCCAAGGACAATCTCTTGACCATCAAGGGCGAGAAGCACGAGGAAAAGCAGGAGAACGGCGAGGTGCTTTATCGCGGCATCGCCGCGCGGGCGTTTGAGCGCCGCTTCCAGTTGGCTGAGCACGTCGAGGTGACGGGCGCCAGCTTGGAGAATGGCCTGCTCCACATCGACCTGGTGCGGGAGATTCCCGAAGCGATGAAGCCCCGCAAGATCGCCATTGGCTCAACCAAGGGCAAACAGATCGACGCCAAGGCGGCCTAATCCGGCGGTCCTGAAATTGTCATCCGTGCGCCCCGGCCTCGCCGGGGCGCTTCCGCGTCAGTGCCTTCTCCGCTCTGATTGAATCAGAATGGAGGCTCACTGCTTTATTTTGAGCATGACCTTGTCCGACCTTGCTTCGCCCGCCGATCTCGGCCGTGGCGCGTGTGCCATGCAGCCCGCCCCGCACTTCGCTTGCGCTTCATGCAGGCTACGAATGCAGCGGCTACAGCTCGGTCATCGCGTGTGGTCTGCAACCAGACTTCTCTTCCGTCATCCCGGCTTGGCCGCCAGGCCAAGGCCGGGACCCATGAACACCCAAGGGGCGCGGGCGAGGCTCAGCGCCCATTCTCTCCTTGCTTCGGTGGTTAAAGGTTCCGGACAAGCGCGTGCCGCGCTTTCCGGAATGACAAAGGAGAGGGACGGGCGGGTGAGCACCGCATCTCGTTTCCCCTCCACGCGGGCTACGATTTAGCGGAGCATCTCTATGGCGGCATCCACCTCGTCAGGCGTGGTAGAGAACGCCGTGACGAAGCGCACCAGAATCGCGTCGTCCGCTACCTCAGCCCCGCCGCGCGTCCATTCGTGAAACGCTGCGCCGGCGGCCCTCAGGCGTTCCGCATTGTCGCGGCGCAGCGCCACAAAGACTTCGTTGCCCGTGGTCGGCCACGCCTCGTATGCGCCATTTGAACCGGCGAGCCCGGCACGCAACCGATCGGCCATCGCATTGGCATGGCGCGCTAGATCGAGCCACAATCCATCGCGGAGATAGGCGTCGAACTGTGCGGCGACGAAGCGCGATTTGGAGAAGAGCTGCCCCGCCCGCTTGCGCAGGAACGGCATGTCTGCCGCCCGCGCGGGATCGAAGATGACCACAGCCTCCGCCGCGAGGCAGCCATTCTTCGTCGCACCGAACGACAGGATATCGACGCCGGCCTTCCACGTCATCGCCGCCGGCGAGACGTTAAGATGTGCCAGCGCATTGGCGACGCGTGCACCGTCCATATGAAGCGGCATCTCGTGGGCATGCGCGATCTCGCCGACCTGCCGGATCTCCTCAAGCGAGTAGACCGTTCCCGCCTCGCTCTGCTGCGTGAGCGACACCGCCATGCCCCGGCCGTGATGCTCCGACGGCGGCGACAGCCCGGCGATCGCGTGCTCAAGCGCGTCGATGTCGAGCTTGCCCGCCGCGCCCGGCAGCCCCATAAGCCGCGCGCCGCCTGTCAGAAACTCCACGCCGCCGCACTCGCCTTCGATCATGTGGCAATCTTCGTGGCAGAAGATCACACCACCAGTTTGATTGACCGCCGACATGGCAAGGCCATTCGCCGCGCTGCCGGTGGCAACGAAGAAGACGGCGACCTCACGTTCAAAGACCGCACTGAAGCGGGCCACAGCCTGCTCGTCGAGCGCGCTGCCGCCATAGGCCGCGCCGACCCGCGCTGCTTCCGCGGCGACGGCTTCAACGATTTGAGGTGCGGCGCCGGCCCAATTGTCGCTGGCGAATTGCATGGCGCCCTAATGCCGGCTCGCCGGCAGAAGAGCAAGCGCCTGGGGGTAGAGGCCGATTAGCGGCCGGCGATCACCCGGTCGAGCGACAGCGCGCCGGGGCCAAGCGCCATGATCGCGAGCGCCATCGCCGCCCAGGGAAGATGGAAGGTGAGCCAGCCGTCGGGAATGGTCAGCTGGATCACGGCCGTCATGATGAGAAGGCCGAACGCGGCAAAGCGCGTCCCAAGTCCGATCACCAGGAGGATGGGCAGCACGATCTCGCCGACTGCTGAGCCGAAGGCGGCAAGTGTCGGCATCGGGAAGGGATAAGTTGCACCGAAGATGTGCAGCTTGAACTCGTTCTCAAAAAGCCAGACCGCGCTCGATGAGAGCGACAGACCGTCCCATTTCGTCAGGCCGGAGCGGAAGAACGGGATCGCCAGGGTGATGCGCAACACCGGGGGCGCAATCATGATTCCAAGCCAAGTCAGCCAGTTGACCAATCTGTGGATGAGTCCCGCCGGCCCTCCGGCATGGCTGTCAAGCTGCGTGTCCATCGAGCTCATCGTGTTTCCTCTTCTGGAGCGGCCGCGTCATCGAGCGTGTAGCCGCAGAAGGCGCCCGCCGAGATCAACCCGGCCAGATTGGCCGACAGATCGAAATCCGCCGCAGCCGCGAAGCCGGCGTCGGAAGCGTCGCCAAGCGAAGCCCCCTCGCCCAGGCGCTGCAAGAAGGCTGCCCCACCGGCAGGCACGGATCGCACTTCAACGTCGGCGGCCGGCCGGACAACAAGGCAATCCTCGCCACCGGCGTTCAGATCGACCGGCGCCGGCTCGCCGCCGTCGACATTCATTCGCCAAATGGTCAGCACCGGATAGCGCGACGTGACGATGCGCAAAGATGGATGCAACTGGAGGCGCATCCCGGCCAGCTTGTCGGGCGGTATTTTGGCAAGTGCTGCGGGCGGCAGCGGCGCGGCATCGGCGGAATGGAAAGATTCCTTCCACGCATTCTCAATGCGCGCCACGTCGGCGAGGTAGGGGAGCGTCGCCGCCGGCGGGAAACGCTCGATGAAATCGGCAAAGCCCGAGCCGTAATCGAGCAGCATCGGCGAACGCGGCGGATCGGCGAGAACATAGGCCCGCGCCATGGCGTTGAAGAAGTCCTCGCCGACAATTCTGCAGACGGCGGGAAACGTAATCGTCATCGATTCCGACAGGCCGGCTGCGACATTGTTGCGATAGACGGCGAACCGGCGTGCGCTTGGCGCGCCGTCCGGCCCCACCAGCCCGGGCGGGACGTCTGCCTCGCTGTCGAGCAGAGCTGCGGCGAAGCCGCGCTGACGTTCAGCCAGCGGCAGCACGCTGCATATCTCCGGGCTCAGCGCGCATCAGCACGGCTTCCGCCAGATCGGCTTCCGCCTTCAGCGTCGGCCAATCGGGAACGTTGGCATCCCATTCCACCAATGTGGGAATTGCGCCCGCAAGGGCGATCGTGTGCTCAAACAGGCCCCAGACAATGCGGTCGACCTCGCGGTCGTGCGCATCGATCAGAAGCGGCCGCCCGGCCTCGTCGGTCTCCGGCGCATGGCCGCCAAGATGGATCTCCTTCACAAGCTGAAGCGGAAACGCGTCGACATAGGCGACGGGATCCCATTCCTGGTTGGTGGACGAGACATAGACATTGTTGACGTCGAGAAGCAGGCCGCATCCGGCGCGCTTCGCGACCTCGCTGATGAAGTCGATCTCCGAATAGGTGCTTTCGGTGAACGCCAGATAGGTGGACGGGTTCTCCAAGAGCATCTGCCGGCCGACTGTCTCCTGCACCTCTTCGATATGCTCCGACACGCGCGCCAGCGTCTCCTTTGTATAAGGAACCGGCAGCAAATCGTTCAGATAGGTCGTGTCGTGCGTGGACCAAGCGAGGTGCTCTGAGAAGAGCCCCGGCTCATAACGTTCGTTGAGTTGCTTGAGCCGCAGAAGATGATCGCGGTCCAGCGGGCGTTCCGCTCCGATGGAAAGCCCGACGCCGTGGAGCGACAGCGGATAGCGCTCGCGGATGGCGGTGAGGTAGCGATGCGGCGGACCGCCATCGCCCATGTAGTTCTCCGCGTGCACCTCAAAGAAGCCGATATCGGGGGCTCCCTGGAGAATATCGCGGTAATGCTGCGGCTTAAGCCCGACGCCGGCCCGCGCCGGTATGGTCGCCGGCGCGGCCAGGCTATGGAGGCCTGTTCTTTCGGGCATGTCAGGCCCCTTCACTTGCGCGACAAATCGCGTCGAGCTTAGGACGCCGGGAGGTCGCGGTCGAGGGCGGACAACGAGCCCATGCGTCCGTCCGGCAGCTCCATGGTTTCGCAGGTGCCGGCCGGAACGAGCGTCCAGGCGTTGCCCTGATAGTCAACCGTCGAGGTACCGGCGCAGGTCGTGCCCGGCCCGGCGGCGCAATCGTTGGCTCCGGCGAGCGAAACGCCGTAGCACTTCTCCTTCTCATCGGCCATGGCCGGTGCACTGAGCGTGCCGAGGGCCGTCGCGACGGCCAATGCCACAACGGCAGTAGAGGCGGTCTTCTTCATCGAACATGTCTCCGTTTTGCTTTGCTTCGATACAGGGGCCGACGGGTGGCCGGCCACTGAGTTCTCATATTGACCCTTACGGATCGGCTAGCTCTGAATCGGCTCCAGGCTGCCCTGGTGGCCTTCAACGACCATGTCCACGCATGTGCCTGCGGGGACCATCTTGAACGACTGGCCGTCGAAATCGACCGTCGAGTGGCCCTTACAGGCGTGCGCGCCGGCCTTGCAGTCGTTCTCACCAGCCTTGGCGATGCCGTAGCACTTCTCCATCTCCGCAGCGGAGGCGGGAGCCTGAAATGCAACGCTGCTCAGCGCGGTTGCCATGGCACCGGCCAGTGCGACTGCCGTGATTTCTCGAGCTTTCATGTATCCCTCCAAATTGGTCGCCGACGGACAATTCCGATCCAGCGTAGGCGGGACAGTGCAGCAGGATGAAGAACAACGGAAATTACGTGTGCGCGAACATCGCCGCGCGAGGCCTCAAACGACTGTGAGCGCGGAGTGAGGGGCCCGCCCGTCGGCGTCGTGGGGGGCGACGAATACCTAACGGGCGGGCTTGGAAGCCGGCGCCACCTTGGTTCCGGCTTGCTGTAAGGTATGGAAGCGTTGCCGGCGTAAGGGAAATCAAAGCCTGGTGAAACGGGCGCCGCCCGCGCCGCCGGACGGCCCTAACCCGTTCGTTCACCATACGAAGCAGAGAGCGGCAAATCTCAGCGCTTCCATCGAAAAACCAACGCTGCAGTGTTGCGCTTCCCACCATCTGCAACCGCCAACGCGGCCTGTTTAGGCTTGCCGGCAGAGATGATTTTTGTCATTCTCACGGAAGGGACAGTGTTACTGTCCTTTTGCAATGGCCCGCCAGGCTGACCGCGGCGCCGCATTGAACTAAAATAGGTGCACCGAGGCCGCCCCCAGCGGTGGCGAACCGGTCGCCAGGTGGCGGGACGACCGCCGGTCGAATTGCTGTGAAGCCGGTCTAGATCGATCGAGCCGCACCAGGGCGTGCGACCCGGCCGGTCCAGGTGTCTCGGCGCACGAGTGACGGGAAATGGTGAGCCAGGGGCAATGCCATGACGAAGCGGATGACGGCACAACAGGCGCAACAATTACGGGCGGCCGAGGCCCGTATGGCGGCGGATCGCACCGCTCGCCTGCCATGCCCGAAACGGCCCGCCCCGACTGCTGGGCTCGCCGACCCAAGCCTTGAGCGCGATTCCTGCGGCGTCGGCTTCATCGCCGACTTGAAGGGCGGGCCCTCGCACGACATCGTCCAGAAGGGCCTCCAGATCGTGGAGAACCTCACCCACCGCGGCGCCGTCGGCGCCGATCCGCTGGTCGGCGATGGCGCGGGCATTCTGGTTCAGGTGCCGCATGAATTCTTGAAGGGTGAGTGTGCCGACCTTGGCTTCGCCCTGCCGGAGCCGGGCGAATACGGCGTCGGCTATTTCTTCATGCCGCAGGAGGAGGACTCTCGCCGCCACTACGAGGAGATCGTGGAGCGCGTGATTGCGGCAGAAGGGCAGACACTGCTCGGCTGGCGCACCGTGCCGACTGACAATTCGTCCCTGTCGCAGGACCCGAAGATCCAAGGCAGCGAGCCCTGCCACCGCCAGGTGTTCATCGGACGCGGCGAAGACACCGAGCCCGGCGACACGTTCGAACGGCGCCTGTTCATTCTGCGCAAGGTAATTTCCGGCGTCGTTCATGCAGAGACGGACGGCGTCGATCGCGGCTTCTACATCGTGTCGCTGTCGTCGCGCACGATCGTCTATAAGGGCATGTTTCTCGCCTACCAGCTCGGCGCCTACTACCCCGACCTGCACGACAAGCGCTTCGCGTCGCAGATGGCGTTGGTGCACCAGCGCTTCTCCACCAACACCTTCCCCTCCTGGAAGTTGTCCCACCCCTACCGGATGGTGGCGCATAACGGCGAGATCAACACGCTGCGCGGCAACGTCAATTGGATGGCGGCGCGCCAAGCCTCCGTCTCCTCACCCTTCTTCGGCGAGGAGATCGAGAAGCTCTGGCCGATCTCCTATGAGGGGCAGTCCGACACCGCCTGCTTCGACAACGCGCTCGAATTCCTCACCATGGGGGGCTACGAGCTGGCGCACGCGGCGATGATGCTCATCCCCGAAGCCTGGGCGGGCAACCCGCTGATGGATGAGGAGCGCCGTGCCTTCTACGAATACCACGCCGCGCTTATGGAGCCGTGGGACGGCCCGGCGGCGATCGCCTTCACCGACGGGCGGCAGATCGGCGCAACGCTTGACCGCAATGGGCTGAGGCCCGCGCGTTATGTGGTGACCGATGACGGTCTCGTCGTCATGGCCTCCGAGGTTGGCGTTCTGCCGATCGACGAGACGAAGATCGTCAGCAAGTGGCGCCTGCAGCCGGGCAAGATGCTCCTCATCGACCTTGAGGAAAAGCGCATCATCGCCGACGACGAGCTGAAGCATCGTCTGGCCACCGCCAATCCCTACAAGCAATGGCTGGCGCGCACGCAGATCGTGCTGGAGGACCTCCCGCAGGTCACCGGCCGCGCCGCCATGACCAACGCCGCATTGCTCGATCGCCAGCAGGCCTTCGGCTACACGCAGGAAGATCTGAAGCTTCTGATGGCGCCCATGGCCACGACCGGTCAGGAGCCCATCGGCTCCATGGGCACCGACACGCCCGTGGCCGTGCTCTCCCGCCGCCCAAAGCTTCTCTACAATTACTTCAAGCAGAACTTCGCGCAGGTCACCAACCCGGCGATCGACCCGATCCGCGAAGAGGCGGTGATGAGCCTCGTCTCGTTCATCGGGCCGCGGCCAAACCTGTTTGACGCGGAAGGTCTGTCGGAACTTAAGCGCCTTGAAGTGCGCCAGCCAATCCTCACCAACGACGATCTGGAAAAAATCCGCATGATCGGCGAGTTCGCCGAGAACCATTTCCGCACCGAGACGCTCGACATCACCTTTGCCGTGGAACGCGGCTTGGACGGGATGGAGATGGCCGTTCAGCGGCTCAGCGATCGCGCCGAGCGCGCTGTGCTTGAAGGCCACAACATCATCGTCCTTTCCGACCGTCTGATGGGCGCCGGCCGCGTCGCCATCCCCGCTCTCCTGGCGACGGCCGCCGTGCACCATCACTTGATCCGCAAGGGGCTCCGAACCTCCGTCGGTCTCGTGGTGGAGACCGGCGAGGCGCGCGAGGTGCATCACTTCTGCGTACTTGCCGGCTACGGCGCGGAGGCGATCAATCCCTACCTCGCCTTTGAGACGCTTCTGAAGATGCACGAGGAGAAGGCCTTCCCCGACGTCGTCGATGCCGATGAAGTGGTCGCCCGCTACATCAAGTCGATCGGCAAGGGCATCTTGAAGGTCATGTCCAAGATGGGCATCTCGACCTACCAATCCTATTGCGGCGCGCAGATTTTCGATTCCATCGGCCTGTCGTCGGATTTCGTTCACCGCTTCTTCTTCGGCACGTCCACGACGATCGAGGGCATCGGCCTCAACGAGATCGCCGAGGAGACGATGCGCCGCCACACATCCGCCTTCGGCGACGACCCGGTGCTGCGCATCGGGCTTGATGTCGGCGGCGAATATGCGGTCCGCCTACGCGGCGAGGACCATGTGTGGACGTATGACACGGTCGCGCTGCTGCAGCACGCCGCTCGTGGCGAGGGCGCGGAGACCTACGCCAAATACGCCGACTTGGCGAATGGCGAGGCAGCGCGCAGCAACACCATCCGCGGGCTCTTCCGTATCAAGGAGGCCGATGAGGTCGGCCGCCAGCCCGTCCCGATTGAGGAGGTTGAGCCGGCAGCGGAGATCGTGCGGCGCTTCTCCACCGGCGCCATGAGCTTCGGCTCCATCTCGCGCGAGGCGCACGAGACCCTGGCGATCGCCATGAACCGCCTCGGCGGCAAGTCCAATACCGGTGAAGGCGGCGAGGAGCCGGAACGCTTCCGCCCGCTCCCCAACGGCGATTCCAAGCGCTCCGCCATCAAGCAGGTCGCGTCGGGCCGCTTCGGCGTGACGACGGAATATCTCGTCAATTCCGACATGATGCAGATCAAGATCGCACAGGGCGCCAAGCCCGGCGAAGGCGGTCAGCTCCCCGGCCATAAGGTCGATGCGGTGATCGCAAAGGTCCGGCATTCCACGCCGGGCGTCGGGTTGATTTCGCCGCCGCCGCATCACGATATCTATTCCATTGAGGACATCGCCCAGCTCATCTTCGACCTGAAGAACGTCAATCCGTCGGGCTGGGTGTCCGTGAAACTGGTCGCCGAAGTCGGTGTCGGCACCGTTGCCGCCGGTGTGGCCAAGGCGCGCTCCGATCACATCACCATTGCCGGCTATGACGGCGGCACGGGCGCAAGCCCCCTCACCTCCATCAAGCACGCCGGCACGCCGTGGGAGATGGGCCTTGCGGAGACGCAGCAGATCCTCGTCGAGCAGGGCCTGCGCTCGCGCATCTCGTTGCAGGTCGATGGCGGCCTGAAGACCGGCCGCGACGTGGTGATCGGCGCGCTGCTCGGCGCTGACGAGTTCGGCTTCTCCACCGCACCGCTGATCGCCATCGGCTGCATCATGATGCGCAAGTGCCATCTAAACACCTGCCCGGTCGGTATCGCCACGCAGGACCCGGTGCTCAGAAAGCGTTTCGTCGGCGCACCGGAGCACGCCATCAACTTCCTCTTCCTCGTGGCGGAAGAGGCGCGCGCGCTGATGGCCTCCATGGGCGTGCGCTCGCTCAACGAGCTGATCGGCGACACAAGCTGGCTCGATACCAAGCCGCTGGTCGACCATTGGAAGGCGCAAGGCCTCGATTTCTCGCGTGTCTTCTATATGCCCGAAGCAGCGCCTGAGGAGATGCGCAACACCATCCCGCAGAAGCACCCCATCGACGACATCCTTGACCGTCGCCTGATCGCCGAAGCGACGCCGGCGCTGGAGAACAGCACACCGGTGAAGATCGACTTGCCGATCCGCAACGTCGACCGCTCCACCGGCACCATGCTCTCCGGCGAGGTCGCCAGGCGCTACGGGCACGAAGGCCTTGCCGACGACACGATCTCCATCAGCCTGACCGGCACGGCCGGCCAATCCTTCGGCGCGTTCCTGGCGCGCGGCGTGACGCTGGACCTTGTCGGCGACGCCAACGATTATGTCGGCAAGGGCCTGTCGGGCGGGCGCATCGTCGTTCGCCCACCGGAGAATGTGCGCTTCAAGCCCGATGAGAGCATCGTCGTCGGCAACACAGTGCTTTACGGCGCCATTGAAGGCGAATGCTATTTCTCAGGCATTGCCGGCGAGCGCTTCGCGGTGCGCAATTCTGGCGCCATCGCCGTAGTGGAGGGCGTTGGCGACCATGGCTGCGAATACATGACCGGCGGCATAGCCGTCGTGCTCGGCGGCACAGGCCGCAATTTCGCCGCCGGCATGTCGGGCGGCATCGCCTACGTGCTCGACGAGGACGGCCAGTTCGCCAGGCGCTGCAACATGGCCATGGTCGAGCTTGAGCCCGTTCCGGAGGAGGACGACCTCATGGAGAAGCTGCATCATTGCGGTGGCGACATCGCCTTCCAGGGACGGGTCGACATCTCCTCCGACATGACCAGCCACGACGAAGAGCGGCTGCTGCAATTGATCAGTAATCATCTCCACTACACCGGCTCCCCGCGCGCCCGGCTGATCCTCGACAAGTGGGAGGACTATCGGCCGAAATTCGTGAAAGTCATGCCGGTGGAGTACCGCCGGGCGCTGCGCGAAATGGCCGAGGCGCGCATGGGCGCTGCCATGGCGGCGGAGTGAAGCGAAGCCGGCGTTTGCGGATTGAGCCCAGTTGGCATATATCTTGTCATATGCCAACCAGAACGGAGAAGCGCATGAATGCTCATGATCGACGCGCTGGCGAGGACAAGAAGATCGCCAGGCTTTTCCGCAACGGACGCAGCCAGGCCGTGCGTATCCCAAAGGAGTGGGAGTTCGCCGGCGAGGCTGTTGAGATGCGGCAGCTTCCCGACGGCAATCTGTTGCTCGTGCCGGCGGAGACGGCGGGGCTCGTTGAATATCTGCGGACTGCGGAGCCTTGGACCGGCGGCGGGTTCATTGAAACGGATGCCGACCTGCCGCCTTTGGGCGAGGTAAGGATATCCTCTGTCATATGACAGGAGTGCGCGCGTGCTGAACCGACCAGAACACAGGGCCAGAGTCTTCCAGAACGGCCGAAGTCGAGCCGTGAGGATTCCCAAGGCGCTCGATTTCGACGGCGACGAGGTGGTCTTCAGAAAGGAGCGCGACGGTAAGCTCTCGCTTGAGCCGGTGCCGCGAAGGCGATCTCCCAAAGACCTCATCGACTGGCTGAAATCGCAGCCTCCTCTCGATGAAGACTTTGCGGAGATTGAGGATTATCCGCCCGAGCCGGTCGATATCGACGTCCCCCAATGAGGTACCTGCTCGATACCAACGTCATCTCCAACGTGATCAGGTATCCGCAGGGAGCAGCGGCAAAACGTGTGGAGCGACTGAAGGACGGCGAGCTGGGCACCAGCATCATTGTCAGCGCGGAGTTGAAGTTTGGATGCATCAAGCGGCGGTCAGAGAGGCTGGTTGAGTTGGTCGAGACATCCCTGGCGAGCTTTGAGGTTGCGTCTTGGGACGCCCCTGCCGATGCGGTCTATGCGCGAATACGAGCGCATCTGGAAAGCAGGGGGAGCCTGATCGGCCAGAACGACATGCTGATCGCGGCGCATGCCATCGCACTCGGCACAACGCTCGTCACAGACAATGTGCGGGAGTTCTCGCGGGTGCCGGGACTGAAGATTGAGAACTGGTCGCATCAATAGCGGCCAGCACGGCGGGTAGATTGTATGGGTAAGGTTACGGGTTTTCTGGAGATCGACCGCAACGACCGGCGCTATGAGCCGGCGTCCGATCGCGTGCGCCATTATCGTGAGTTCGTCATCCCGCTCGGCGATGAGGGCACGCGCAACCAGGCGGCGCGCTGCATGGATTGCGGCATTCCGTTCTGTCACACCGGCTGCCCGGTCAACAATCAGATCCCCGACTGGAACGACCTCGTCTATTCCGGCGATTGGCGCGGTGCGCTGAAAAACCTGCACTCCACCAACAACTTTCCCGAAGTCACCGGACGCGTCTGCCCGGCGCCGTGCGAGGCGTCCTGCACGCTGAACCTCATCGAAGAGCCGGTGACGATCAAAACGATCGAGGCGGCGATCGCCGATCGCGGCTTCCAGGAAGGCTGGGTCGTTCCGGAGCGCACGGCGACGAAGACCGGCAAGCGCATCGCCATCATCGGCTCCGGCCCGGCCGGCATGGCCTGCGCGCAGCAGCTCGCGCGCGCCGGCCATGACGTGCATGTCTACGAGAAGCACGCCAAGGCCGGCGGTCTGCTGCGCTACGGCATTCCCGACTTCAAGATGGAGAAGGAGATCGTCGACCTTCGCGTGGCGCAGATGGAGGCGGAGGGCGTCACCTTCCATTACAATGCGCATGTCGGCATCGACATGCCGGCGAAGGCGCTGCTCGACGAATACGACGCGCTCATTCTGTCGGGCGGCGCGGAGAAGCCGCGCGACCTGCCGATCGAAGGCCGCGATCTGCGCGGCGTCCACTTCGCCATGGATTTCCTGCCGCAGCAGAACAGACGCGTCTCAGGCGAGCCGCAGAGCGGTGCCGACCCGATCCTCGCCGACGGCAAATATGTGGTGGTGATCGGCGGCGGCGATACCGGCTCCGACTGCATCGGCACGTCGTTCCGCCAGGGCGCGGTCGCCGTCACCCAGCTTGAGATCATGCCCATGCCGCCGGAGCAGGAAGACAAGCTGATGACCTGGCCGAACTGGCCTTTGAAGCTGCGCACGTCTTCAAGCCAGGAGGAAGGCGCCGAACGCGAGTTCTCCGTCGTGACCACCCACTTCTCCGGTCGCGACGGCCGCGTGAAGCGCCTCCATTGTGCGCGCGCCGACGAGAGCTTCAAACCGGTGCCCGGCACGGAGTTTGAGTTGAAGGCCGATTTGGTGCTCCTCGCCATGGGATTCGTGTCGCCCGTGCAGGAGGGGATGATCGAGGAGCTCGGCCTGGAACTTGACCGGCGCGGCAACATCCTGGCCAACGAGGACGATTACCAGACCTCCAACCCGAAGGTCTTCACCGCCGGCGACATGCGCCGCGGCCAGTCACTGGTCGTGTGGGCGATCCGCGAGGGGCGCCAGGCCGCGCATTCCGTCGACAAGCATCTGATGGGCGAAACGACGCTGCCGCGCTGAGTGCGTGACGGCCACCGTCTGCCCTCTCCCCTGGTGGGAGAGGGTGGCCCTTCGCGTCAGCGAAGGGTCGGGAGAGGGGGGAGCGTCGCAGCGTTGGCACCCTCACCCGGCCGCTTAAGCGGCCGACCTCTCCCCAACGGGGAGAGGAAAGTGCGTGGAGTGCCGCTCTGCAATACCGCTTGCGTGCCTTTTTCGCTGAGCGAGGCCGGAACGGGTTTTCATCTCACTGAGCGGCAGGTGACGCGGACGTCGTAGTCGCCTGGGCCGGCGCGGTCGTGGCGGCGGCCGGCTGCGGTGTCGGCACTGTGACCGGCGGCGGCCATTTGTAGAAGTCGATCCGCCCCGCCGGCGGCGCTTCCTCTCCCGCAAGCCGTTTGGCGATCGCGTCCGCCGCGCCGAGACCCTCGCCCTCCTCCGGCTCTTGTGTCGCGCCGGTGGCAAGCGAGTCGCCGCCCGCGGCCGCAAGCGCATCGAGCGGCACCATCGGACCGATCTGCGGACCCTCTTCGCCGGGCTCAAGCGCCGCGGCATCGGCGGCGGCAAGCTGCGGTGCAATACCGCCAAAAATCTCATCCAGCCGCTGCTCGACAAAGAACGCCAGCTTGCGTTGCCCGGCGCGTGTAAAATTTAGCCCGTCGCTGGCGCGCAATTGCACCGACTGTCCGCGATAGTCCGGCCCGACGGAGACATATTTGCCTTCCGCGTTGGCAAAGCCGTTCCATGTCTCGATGAAGGGCAGCCCCTTCGCCTCGATCTGCTCGCGCACGATGCCGTTGAAGGTGCTGTAGTCGCGCGACATGGTGCTCGATTGGACCGGCACGAGGCCCACCCAAAGCGCCGGCTTGGCCGTCGCCCCGATCGCATCGACGAGCGCATTCACGCGGCCCGCATAGGCTGTGCGCCATCCGTCGGTGCCCAGCGCATACGGCCCCGTCGGCGTGTCGATGCCCTGCCGGTCGTTGCCGCCGACCAGGACGAGGATCGCGTCAGGATTCTGCTCCTCCACTATGCCGGGGAGCTTCGCCGGCCAGTCGTAATAATCGTTGCGCACCAGGCCGGACGAGCCGCTCGTCGCGTCGATCACCAGCGCATTGGGGTTTTCGCGATAGGCCGCCGAAAGTCCCTTGGCGAGCGCGGTGGCCAAAAAGTCGCCGACGACCAGCACGCGTTTTGCATCTTCCGCTTTCTCAACCGCGGCGATCGCCTGCGGCCTGGGAGCAGCCGAGCGGCCTCGCCGCTGGGGGCGCACCGTGCGTTCCCGAGGCTGAAGACGCTCCAGGATGGGCGCCGATTCCCGTTGGATCTCCCGCGGCCGGAACAGCCGACGGAAAAAATTGCGGACGCGGCGATTGTCCTGCGCGACCACGATCTCAGCCGGCGACGCCGACGGCGATGATTGCCCCGTCGACTGCGCTTCAGCCAGGGAAACCGCCACCTCGCTGGCAAGCAGCGCGCAAAGGCAAAGACAGATCGCTTTTCCGGCCCGCTTCATCTGTACCGATCCTTCGTGCACGGCTCATGATGCGCCGTCCGCCATAATAGCCGGCTTTGGCCAAACAATGTCACAATTCACGGAAGCTTGCGACGAGCCGCTGGAGGCCCCTGCTCAGCCGGAGCTCGGGCGGGCCGCCACCGCGCGCAGCGCAGAGGGAACGAGACCGGCCAGCCGGAACGGCGCCCGCCCCTGGAGAATCGGCTGCTCGATGAAGTGGAACGACAGCGCCGTAACGGCGAGGCTCAAGGGCACGCTCACCGCAAAGACCAATCCCCAATGATAGCCGTGCAGCAAGTAGGTCAGCGGATGATGAAAGAGATAGAGGCCGTATGAGATGCGTCCGATATAGACGATCGCCGCGCCTGAAAGGACGCGCGTCAGAATTGTCGCGCTGCCGCTGCGATGGCGCTCCACGATCGTCAGAATGACAGCCAGCGACACCGCCTCGATGATGGCGATGCCGAGCGTTGCCCAGCCGCCGGTGGTCTCGTCGCCGCCATAGGCGTGGATCGCCAGAACCGAGATGGTGCAGGCCGCGGCAATAAGGACGAAAGCCCAAAGCTGCCGCCCGCGCCCTGTCGTGCCGACCTTGAACATCACAGCCAGAAGCGAGCCGAGGATCAGCGCCGACATGCGCGTGTCGAAACGAAAATACGCCGCCGCCCATCCGTGCATGTCGACGCTGACGCAGCGCCAGAGCGTCGCCGCAAGGTAGGCCGCCGCAAGCACGGTGATCCAATGCTTGAGCGGCACAAAACGCGCCATGGCGAGCAGCACGAACGGCCAGATGAGATAGTAATGCTCTTCGACCGCCAGTGACCAAGTGTGAACCAGCGGGTTGTGGCCGATCCAGAAGGCGCGCGCATAATCCATCAGGTAGAAGAAGCTCAGCGCCGACAGTCCGACATGCTCAGCCACGCTCCACTCCGTCCAGATGAACGGCGCAAGCAAGATGTAGAGGAGCGTCAGCACCAGCAGCGCCGGCGTCAGCCGTCTGATGCGACGCATGAAGAAGCGCGGCAGCGCAATCGAACCGGTCCGATCGATCTCGTTGATCAGGATCGACGTGATCAGATAGCCCGACAGGACAAAGAAGACGTCAACCCCGATCCCCCCAAGCGAGAAGCCCGGGACGCGGATATGCGACGCAAACACGGCAAGCACGGCAACACCGCGCAAACCGTCCAGGGCTGGAATGCGTTGAGAGCGGTCGGTCATGGATGCGCATGACCTTGACTTGAGAGGCTTAAAGTTCTTTTGCCGTAAGGCCCGACACCCCGGAACAAGCCGGGAACCACGAAGACCGGTACCGCCTGGAGGTCAGGCCGCTTCGCGCTTCTTCAGGAGCGTGTTTTCCCAGGCGAGCGCGTGCTGAACGATAACGTCGATGTCGTCGTAGCGCGGCGTCCAGCGGAGCGTCTCGCGAATGCGATCGGCCGCCGCCACCATCATGGCCACATCCCCGGCGCGGCGGCTGCGCGGACGGATATCCAGGACGCGACCGGAAACTCGTTGCACCGCGTCCAGCAGCTCCAGCACCGAATAGCCGCGCCCATAGCCGCAATTGAGGACCAGATCCTCGCCGCCGCCGCGCAGATGATCGATCGCCTGGCTGTGCGCGCGGACAAGGTCTGCCACATGGATATAGTCGCGGATGCCGGTGCCGTCCGGGGTGTCGTAATCGGTGCCGAAGACCGCGACGTGGTCGCGCTGTCCGGTGGCGACCTCGATCGCCACTTTCAGAAGGTGCGTGGCGCCGCGTGTCGATTGCCCGGTGCGCCCCTTGGGGTCGGCACCGGCCACGTTGAAATAACGCAGCACGACCGTGCGAAGACCATAGGCAAGCGAAGCATCGGCGAGCATGCGCTCCGTCATGGCCTTTGAGGCGCCGTACGGCGAAAGCGGGTTGAGCGGCGCGTCCTCAAAAACCGGCAGCGTCGCCGGCGTGCCATAGACGGCCGACGTTGAGGAGAAGACGAAGTTGGCCACGTCATTGGCGATTGCGGCGGCAATCAGCTCGCGCGACTTCACCGTGTTGTTGAGATAATAGCCGAGTGGGTCGGCAACGGATTCCGGCACCACGATGGAGCCGGCAAAATGCAGCACCGTCTCCACCTTCCGGCTCCTCATGATCCGGTCAAGCAGAACCCGGTCGCCGACATCGCCGATGATCAGCTCCGCGCCCGGCGCCATCGCCCACTCAAAGCCTGTAGAGAGATCGTCCAGCACAACGACCCGCTCGCCTCGGTCGACGAGGTCGTGGGTCATCTGGCTGCCGATATAGCCGCCCCCGCCGGTTACCAATACGCTCATTCTACGCATACGCCCCGCATCTTCGGCCTCTAGGCGGGCCGATCAAAACACAGTAAGGGATTGGAAAGGATGGGCAATCAAAAGCACCGGGCGTGGTGAATCCTCTTCGAAAAGCCGTTTTCCCCGTTGCCGGCCTCGGCACGCGCTTCCTTCCCGCCACCAAGGCGGTGCCGAAGGAGATGCTGACGATCGTCGACCGGCCGGCTCTGCACTACGTGCTCGACGAAGCGCGCGAAGCAGGCATTGAGCACTTCGTCTTCATCACCGGCCGCAACAAGGCCGTGATTGAGGACCATTTCGACATCGCCTACGAGCTGGAGACAACGCTCGAAGCGCGCGGCAAGACTACCGAATTGGAGCAGCTGCGGCAGGAGCTGCCGAAAGCCGGCACGACCAGCTTCACGCGCCAGCAGGCACCGCTTGGCCTCGGCCACGCCGTGTGGTGCGCGCGCGACATTATCGGGCGCGAGCCCTTCGCCCTGCTGCTTCCCGATATGCTGACCACGCCAGGCTGCCTGCCGCAGATGATCGCCGCCTACGAGAAGCACGGCGGCAACGTCATCGCGGTGGAGGAATGCCCGTGGGATCAGGTCAGCCGTTATGGGGTCGTCGGCGTTGGCGAGGAAGACGATGTCGGCTTCCGCATTACGGGAATGGTGGAGAAGCCGAAACGCGAGGACGCACCGTCCAATCTCTACGTTTCCGGCCGTTACATCCTGCAGCCTGAAATCTTTGACCTGCTGGACAACCAGGAGCCGGGCGCCGGCGGCGAGATCCAAGTGACCGACGCCATGCAGCGGCTTGCTGAGACGCAGCGCTTCACCGGTTTCCGCTACAACGGCCGCACCTTTGACACCGGCACGAAGACGGGCTTTTTGATGGCCAATCTCGCCTATGCCCTGGCACGCCCGGACATCGCGCCGGAACTCCGCGCCGAGCTGACGACGCTCCTGGGCGACGAGGGTTCCTAGCCGACTACGAACACCATTCGACCCTCCCTCAAGGGGAAGGTTAAGCTAGCCGCGGAGGCTAGCGCTGCAGGCGGACGCGCATCTCGACCGTATGCGCCTTTGAATCGCCGCCCGGCTCGTTGCTTTCTTCTTGTTCGTATTCGTAGCGGGCGGCGAGCGAGGCCGTTCGGCTGAACGCGTATGACGCCTCCGCGAACCCGGTAAACGTCACATCCTCCCGGTCGCCACCGACGACATATTCGTAAGCCACGCCGCCGCCGCCCGCCAAAAGCACGCGCGGGCTGACCTGGCGCGCCAGCGTCAGCACGCCGGCATAGACGACGGAGCCCGCTTCGCCGGCGACGCTCGTCGTCTGAACATCGGTGGAGAAATCGAACTGCACCTCCGTCAGCCGCCGCGGCGACCAGACGATGGCGGCGTTTGCCAGAAACGCCTCAAGCTCGGATAGCCGGCCGTCGTCGAGCTCCTCGTGATGGTAGCCGAGCGACACCTCGCCGCGCAGCTTGTCGCCGCGATCGATGACGAGTCCGCCCAGAAGCTCGCCCCAGACGCTGGAGCGCCGAAAGCCGCTATTGTCCACCTCCTGGTCGAAGTCGCGCACGCCGCCCGTGACCTCAACGAACGGTGCGATACCAGAGCCCGCCCTGAAGGCGGCGCGCAGCCGCCCGCCATATTCGGTGCTGTCGAGCTCACGACGCGACGCAACACCGCCGCCGGTCAGCGGCACATCGTCGTTGATGGTGCGATCCACAAACCCCGACGGGGTCAGGCTGAACCGCCCGACGCGCTGCTCTATGCCGAGCGTTGCGTCAAAACTCTGGACGAGCGGACGCTCCGCCGCGCCGCCGGGCGTGTCGGGATCGGTGAAGTCCTCGCGGAACTGCGCGTAACCGCCCTCGCCGACGATTGACGTTCGGCTGTTCAGGTCGTAGCGGCCGCTGATACGCACCGCAGCGCTGCTGGTGTTGAACGCGTCATCTTCGTAGAAGACGCCCTCCCCACCCAGATCCAGCTCCACACGGTGGCGACCGTCCTCAGAGGTGATGGTCACTTCCGGCGCAACGAGCAGACCCACCGCGTCCGGCCCGTCCGCGGCCCCGGTGACATTGTCGGTGACGCTCACGCCGATCTCAATCGACGGGCGGATGATGAAGGACCCCACCCGTATGCCGATCGGGTCGAAAGCACCGGCGCCGACCGGTCGGCCGCGTCGAGCGCGCGCCCGCTCCTCAGCCGTCGTGCCGGGCCCGGCGAGCGTCGGTCCGATCGCCTCCTCGCCGGTTGGGCCGGCAATCGGCGGACCGATCTCGCTTTCCAGGAGCGACGGTTCCGGCTCCCGGTCCCAGTTCCAGATGTCTTCCTCGTCCTCCTCCGCGGCTTGGGAGGGGCGCAGCACGAAGTCGATCAAGGTATCGAATGCGCCGGCGCCCGGCCCGCCCGGCGCTTGAACGCCGCCCTGTGCGGCCGCGCCGCTCGTCAGGGCCAGAACGGCGAAGACCAGGGCTATGGAGCGCAGCATGTTCACCCGGGCGCGGTCACGCGGGACCCGGCCCGCCGAGCCCGCTTTAACGAGAGGTAAAGCCGCATGGTTAACAACACCTTTCCGGGTCGCCCGAAGTCTCGCGCTTCCCGTGGCGGCGTGCTAATCGTCAGAAAAAGGACCAAGGTATGAGTTCCGCGCCCGCCCACAAGCCACATCTCGTCGACGACGTTTCCCCCGCCATCCGGACGCTGCGCATGGACGCCGCCGGTCTGCAGGCCATGGAGAACGCGCTTGCCGGGCCGATGCACGAGCCGTTTCAGCGCACCTGTGAGATGATCTCCAACGCCGAAGGGCGCGTCATCGTCACCGGCATGGGCAAGAGCGGCCATGTCGGCGCCAAGGTGGCGGCGACGCTGGCCTCCACCGGGACGCCGGCCTTCTTCGTGCACCCGGCCGAGGCGAGCCATGGCGACCTCGGCATGATCACGCCGCATGATGTGATTCTGGCGCTGTCGTGGTCCGGCGAAACGGCGGAACTGCGCAACATCGTCTTCTATTCCCGCCGCTTCCGCGTCCCGTTCATCGCCATGACGTCACGGCCCGATTCCACCCTGGCGCAATATGCCGATATCAGCCTGGTCATGCCGCGGGTGGAGGAGGCCTGCCCGCACGGCCTGGCACCGACGACTTCTACCTTGATGCAACTGGCGCTGGGCGATGCGCTGGCCATTGCGCTGCTTGAATCACGCGGCTTCACGGCCGACGACTTCCTCAAGTTCCACCCCGGCGGCTCACTGGGCGCCAATTTGACCCATGTGCGCGACGTGATGCATCGCGGCGACCGGCTGCCTTTGGCGCCCGTCGGCACGCCGATGGGCGAGGCGCTGCTCCTCATCTCGCAAAAGGGCTTTGGCTGCCTGGGCGTCACCGACAAGCACGGCAGACTGGCCGGCATCATCACCGATGGTGACCTGCGCCGTCACCTCACCGGCGACATCTTCTCCCACAACGTGGAGGACGTGATGACGCCCGACCCGAAGACGATCGCGCCCGACGCGCTGGTCGCTTCCGCGCTCGATATCCTCAACAGCGCCGCCATCACCGCGCTTCTTGTTGTGGAGCGCAACAAGCCGGTCGGCATCGTCCACCTGCACGATCTTCTGCGCATCGGCGCGGTGTAGGTGCGCCCCACTCACGTAGCCCGGATGAAGCGAAGCGCAATCCGGGAGAGCCTCTCGACCGCGATCAAACCTCGCGTCTGTCATCCCGGTTCGGCCGAAGGCCGAGACCGGGACCCATGAACACAATCAAGTCGGGTCAGCGCATGTGTTTCGCCCACCGACCTCGGGGGTTATGGATCCCGCACAGCGCCGCTCCACGGCGCTTGTGGGATGACAAAAGAGAGGGTGTATGAGTGAGCCCCGCATTTCGCTTGCGCTTCATGCGGGCTACGAATGATCGCCGCCGCGTAGCCCGGATGGAGCGAAGTGCAATCCGGGGACACGCTCGGCCGGGATGACAAACGAGAGGGGCTGCGCAAGGACGCCAAGAAGGCTCAGGCCGCGTCCACAATCAGGATCGTGCCATCGGCCCCGGTGACGACAACGCGGGTCCCCGCCGGCGCGTCCGGCCCGCGGACCTGCCACACCGAATCGTCGATCGTGACGCGTCCGCGCCCCTCCACGATCGGTTCAGAAAGAACGAAGGTCTGTCCCGTCAGCCGGCTGGCCCTGAGGTTCAGATGCGGGTCGGCTGTCTCGCCATTGACGTTGCCGGCGAAGCGCCGCCCGATCAGAGCCGCGACAATGGAAAGCACGACAAAGCCCAGCACCTGCATCTGCCACGGCCAGTCGACCAGGAGCGCGCTGATGCCGATCAAAATGGCGGCAATGCCGAACCAGAGGAAAAAGAACCCCGGCGCCAGGACCTCAATCCCGAGGAGCAGAAGACCGAGGATCCACCACGTCCACCCGCCCAAAGAATCGATCAGCTCGCCGATCATCTCAGGCCCCACTGCCCTCCTCGCCGCCGGCGGGCGGCGTGACGCCGGTCACCGGCACCGACCCGGCCGTCCGCTGCGGCACAGCACCACGCTCATTGTCGCGGAACACCTCCTTGGCGATCTCCCCGATGCCGGCAAGCGACCCGACGATGCCGGAGGCCTCAATCGGTAACAGGAATGTCTTCTGGTTGGGTGAGCGGGCGAAAGCCTCAAGCGATTCAACATAACGCTGCGCTACGAAGTAATTGATAGCCTGCATGTCGCCGGCGGCGATCGCCTCACTGACGGAGGCCGTGGCTTTCGCTTCGGCCTCCGCTTCGCGCTCGCGCGCCTCCGCGTCGCGGAACGCCGCCTCGCGGCGGCCCTCCGCCTCAAGTATCTGCGCCTGCTTCTGGCCTTCCGCCTGCAGGATTTGCGCCTGCCGCTGTCCTTCCGCCTCCAAGATCGTGGCGCGTTTCTCGCGTTCCGCCATCATCTGCCGCGCCATGGATTCCACCAGGTTCTTCGGCGGATCGATGTCCTTGATCTCAATGCGCGTGATCTTCACGCCCCATGGCGACGCCGCAGCATCGACCACGCGCAGAAGCCGCTGGTTGATCTCATCGCGATTCGACAGCAACTCGTCGAGGTCCATCGACCCCATGACGGAGCGGATGTTGGTCATCGTGAGGTTGAGGATGGCGTTCTCAAGCTGATTGACCTCATAGGCCGCACGCGCCGCGTCCATGACCTGGAAGAACGTGATGCCGTTGGCCGTCACCGTGGCGTTGTCGCGGGTGATCACCTCTTGGCTCGCGACATCAAGCACCGTCTCCATCATGTTCATTTTCGATCCGATGCGATCGACGAACGGCACGATGATGCTGAGACCCGGCTTCAGCGTCCGTGTGTAGCGGCCGAAACGCTCCACCGTGTAATTGAAGCCCTGCGGCACGGTCTTGACCGCCGAGATCACAACGATCACAGCGAACACAACCAGGACGATGACGGCTATATCGAAGCCGCTGATCATGCGGATCTCCTTCAACCCCGGGGGAGAATGGCTGGAATTGCGGCCTGTGGCAATTATCCACGCGGGCCGAGTCGTGGCGGAGACAGACGGCTACCACATCTGAGAGCCTGTTTGAAAATCAACCTCACGGCGGGCGGCCGTCTGATTGACTATCGACACGGCACCCGGCGAGCATTCTCAGACGGGCTCTGACGTGACGCGCCACCCCCGGACGTTCATAACATCACGCCTATCAGCAAGAGGAAGCACTATGTCTCAGCACCCTGCGCTCGCTCCCGGCCGCACCGCCGTCATAACCGGCGCGGCCAGCGGCATCGGCCTCGCCGCGGCGGAGCGCTTCGCCGATCTCGGCATGAAGCTCTGCCTAGCCGACGTGAACGAAACGGCCCTGGATGATGCAGTCGCTGCGGTGGCGCGCCGAGCCGGCCGTCCCGAAGACGTGATCGGCGTGCCGACCGACGTGGCGCAGCGCGAGGCGATCGAAACCCTGAAGGCGCGCGCCTACGAGGCATTCGGCGAAGTTGCGCTGCTCATGAACAATGCCGGCCGCGAAGGCGACGGCAAGCTCCTCGGCGGCGACGACTGGAGCGCCATCATCGACGTGAACCTGTGGGGCGTGGTGCACGGCATGCAAGTCTTTGCCCCCGCCATGGTGGAGCAAGGAACGCCCGCGGCCATCGTCAATACCGGGTCCAAGCAGGGGATCACCTGCCCGCCGGGCAACACCGCCTACAATGTCTCAAAGGCCGGCTTGAAGGTAGCGACGGAGGCGCTCGCCCACGATCTCCGCAACATCGATAATTGCCGGGTCAGCGTGCACCTTCTCATTCCCGGATTCACGTTCACCAACATCGCCAACTGGCCGGCGGGCACGGAGAAGCCCGCCAGCTCCTGGACGTCGGAGCAGGTGATCGACTTCATGCTTCCGGCGATGGAGCGCGGCGACTTCTACATCCTCTGCCCCGACAACGACGTCACGCGCGAGATGGACGAGAAACGGATGCGCTGGTCGGTCGGCGACATTATCGAAAACCGCCCGGCGCTGTCGCGCTGGCACCCCGACTACAAGGACGCTTTCGCAGATTATATGGCGAAGTAGTTGCCCGCTTTCCTTTGTCATTCCGGAAAGCACGTCAGCGCTTGTCCGGAACCTATAGCCACCGGGGCAGATGGGCGAAACGCCGGGCGCTGAGCCTTCCCTGACTTGCCTATGTTCATAGGTCCCGGCCTCGGCCTGTCGGCCGAACCGGGATGACAATCGAGGGGTTCGTCTGGTGACGCGACCGGCAGCATGGATTGCCGGGTCGAGCCCGGCAATGACGACAACAAGGGAAGGCGCCCCGTTGCAACGAAGCGAGGTCGCCTGCGCGCGCTACCCCGCGGCCGCCGCAGCGGCTGCCACCTTCGGCCGCTCCAGCTTGGAAAGCGGCTCCGTCGGCGTCGGAATCTCGATGTCGACGGCGAGCGTGGAAACGGCCTTGCCGCGTTCCATCTTGACCTGAACCTTGTCGCTGTCGACGCTCACATGCTTCTTCAGCACCGCCAATATCTCCTCCCGGAGAACGGCGACCAGATCAGACCCGCCGGCGATGGTTCGCTCATGCGCCAGCAGGATTTGCAGGCGCTCACGCGCCACCGGCGCGGATTTGCGCTTACTGAACAGATTGAGCAGGTTCATGCAGCCCTCCGCATGAACAGCCTACCAAGCAGGCTTCTGCGGTCCGTCGGTATGGTTAGAAGCACCGTCTCGCCGGAGAGCCGCTTGGCCGCATCCGCATAGGCGCGCGCCGGGCCGCTCAAGGGATTGGAGATCGTCACCGGCGACCCGAGATTGGACGCTTTGAGAACCTCTTCGCTTTCGGGAATGATCCCCAGAAGCGGGATGGAGAGGATTTCAAGCACATCCTCCGTCTTGAGCATCTCGCCGCGCTCCGCGCGTGCCGGATCGTAGCGGGTGAGGAGGAGATGCTTGTCGATGCGCTCGCCCTTTTCCGCGCGCGCGGTCTTGGCGTCGAGCAGACCGATGATGCGGTCTGAATCGCGCACCGAGGACACCTCGGGATTGGTGACGACGATCGCGACATCGGCGTGCCGCATCGCCAAAGTGGCGCCGCGTTCAATGCCGGCCGGGCTGTCGCAGATGACCCAGTCGAACTTCTCGCGAAGCTCGTTCATGACCTGGCTCACGCCCTCCTCCGTCAGCGCGTCCTTGTCACGCGTCTGCGAGGCGGGAAGCAGGCACAGCGTGTCCACCCGTTTGTCGCGGATCAGCGCCTGCGGCAGCTTGGCGTCGCCCTGGACAACGTTGATCAGGTCGTAGACGACGCGCCGTTCCGCACCCATGACCAGGTCCAAATTGCGCAGTCCGACGTCGAAATCGACCACGACGACGTTCTTGCCATCCTTGGCCAGAGCAGCACCGATAGCGGCTGTCGAGGTCGTCTTGCCGACACCGCCCTTACCTGAAGTAACGACCAGAACTTTGGCCATGTGACTCCCTCCTTATAATCTCAACTGAGCGTCGCCATCGCCATGGTTTCGCCATCGAGCCAGGCCTGAACCGGCCGACCACGAAATTGCGGATCCATCTCATCGGCTGTCCGGTAGAGCCCGTCGATGGCGATGAGCTCCGCCTCCAGTTTGTTGCAGAAGATGCGCGCCTGGGCGTCGCCGGTGGAGCCGGCAATGGCCCGTCCGCGCAGCGCCCCGTAGATATGGATCGAGCCTCCCGCCACCACCTCCGAGCCGGACGCGACCGACCCCAGAATGGTCAAATCCCCCTGCGGGAAGATGACCGACTGCCCGGAGCGCACCGGGCTGTCGTGAACGAGCGAGGCGGGCCGCGACGCGTCCGCCGGTTCCGCCGCCGGCATGACGGGCGGATTGGCGTTCTCGTTAGCGGCAGGCGCGGACGGCTTCGCGACCGGCGCCGGCGCATCGGGCAGGTCGTTGACGGCCTTGGATGCGCTTCCGCCGCCCACCAGCGGCGGCATGCCAAGCCCCAGGAACGAGGCCTTGGTACCCTCCACGCCCATGATCCGGATGTTGCGCGAGCCAAGATCGGCGATCAGCTTCGCCAGGGCCTCCTTGTCGAGCGGCAGGCCGGAGACGTCCAAGATGATGGGACGCCCGACGAAATAGCCGGGGGATTTCGCGCTCCATTCGTCGAGTTCGGCAAGCCACTCGTCCAGCGGCTCTTCCGGCGCAAAGACCAGCGCCATGAAGGAACGGCCGCGGAAACGGAGCGACTTGCGTTGTTGTATGGCAACGTTCGCGTTCAAAGTCGGCCTCGTTAACTGCTTCGTTACGATTTGAGGCCGCTCTGGTTAAGCAGCGGTTAACGATGATCGCTTTCCGGTAAGAAACGTCGGCAGCCGCGCGCCGCGGGCTTGCCGCTGCAAGCGGCGATCCCTTTAGAGCCTGTTTAAAGAGCCAACCTCACGGCGCGAGGCCGGATCATCAGACGTTCGCTCGCGCCAGAAAGGTCGGTCCCGGCTCTAAAATCAAAGAACAAGAGCCCCCAACCGGCCTTTTCCTGGCAGGCGGCCGTCTGATCAGTTGTCGACACGGCGCGAGGTCGGCATTCTCAAACGGGCTCTAGATCCAGCCCTGCAGCTCGCGCACGACGACGTTGGAGATCACCCGCATGCCCGCCGGCGAATCGTTAAGGCATGGGATGTGCGCGAAGTTCTCACCGCCATGCTCAAGGAAGACCTCGCGATTCTCGACCGCGATCTCCTCCAGCGTCTCCAGACAATCTGAGACGAAACCCGGATTGATGATGGCAAGCCGTTTCACGCCCTCGCCTGCCAGGCGCTCCACGGTCTCGTCGGTGTAGGGCTTCAGCCATTCTTCCGGTCCGAAACGCGACTGAAAGGTGGTGATCAGCCGCTCCTCCGGCCAACCGAGCCGCTCGCGCATGAGCCGCGACGTCTTCTGGCAATGGCAATGATACGGGTCGCCCTTCTGAAAATAGGAAAGCGGCAAGCCGTGATAGGACGCGATCAGAACGTCCGGCGTGAAGTCGAGTGCGGCGAGATGCGTTTCGATGCTCTCCACCAGCGCGTCGATATAGACCGGCTCGTCGTGATAGGGTGGAACGGTGCGCAGCGCCGGCTGCCAGCGCATCGTCTTCAACGCATCGAACGCCACGTCATTGACCGTCGCGGTCGTGCTGGCGCTGTATTGCGGATAGAGCGGAAACACCAAGATGCGCTCGCACCCTGCCTCGCGCAGCGCCTCCAGCCGCGAGGCCACGCTCGGCTTGCCGTAGCGCATCGCCCAGTCAACGACGAGCAACCCCTCGCCGGCCAGCTCCGCGGCAAGCTTCTCAGCCTGTGAGCGGGTGAATGTCCTGAGCGGTGATTCGTTCTTTGCCTCATTCCAGATGGAGGCATAAAGCGCGCCGCTTTTGGTCGGACGGGTCGAAAGCACGATGCCCTGCAGGATGGGCTGCCAAATTAGCCATGGCCACTCGATGACCCGGCGATCCGACAGGAACTCATTAAGATAGCGCCGCATCGGCCAATAGGAGGTGCCCTCCGGCGTGCCGAGATTGACCAGAAGCACGCCGATGCGCCCGGCCCCAACCGCCGGATGATCGGCGGGCAGGCGCACGGCACGCGCCTCCTCGCGGCGCGTTTCGGCATGCCTGAAGGTAGGTGTGGGCTTCAGCACCGTGCATTCTCCTTCCGGCGGAGAAAATAGAACACCGGCGCGCGCCGTCCAGCCCAGTGAGGCCCAGCCCAGTGAGGCAAAGTGCGCCGTTACGCGGGCTAAAGCAGGATCAGGTCACTCCGCCGCCTGAGCGAGCGGCGTGGCAACGGGCTCGTCAAGCGCTTGGATGAGCCGTTTGCGATCCGCCAGCGCGGCCCGGCCCTGTGCATCCTTGACGTGGCCGAAGCCGCGGATGCTGAGCGGATAGGCGGCGAGCGCCAGAGCCACGTCGCTGCGCTCCGCGGAGAGCTTGGCTTCAATCAGGTCGAGATCGGCCTCGTAGTCGGCGAGGAGCTGACGCTCCCAGCGCCGCTCGGCCGTATAGCTGAACGGATTGAGCGCAGTCCGACGCAGAAAGCGAAGCCTGGCCAACGCGCGGAACACGACCATCATCCACGGCCCGAACTGCATCTTCTTCAGATGACCGGTCTTTTTGTCGCGTCGGCCGAAGATCGGCGGTGCAAGATGGAACTGCAGCCAGCCCCAGCTCTCAAATTGCTGCTTGAGCTGCCCCTCGAACGAGCCGTCCGTGAAGAGTCGTGCCACTTCAAACTCGTCCTTCACCGCCATCAATTTAAAGAGCGCGTGCGCAATCTGCATCGACACCGCCGTATCGCCGTTCATCAAACGGCGCTCGATGGCCGCGATCCGCTCCACCCGCTCTTTGTAGCGCGCCGCGTAGCGCGCGTTCTGATAGGCCGTCAGAAACGCCACGCGCTGCTCCACCACGTCGGACAAGCGCGGCGCAACGTCGGCCGGCTCCGGCGACACGCCGGCTGCCAACTCCACCGCCCGAAGGTCGACCGCCGCGCGCCGCCCGTACTCAAAAGCCGCGACGTTCATATCTGCGGCAACGCCATTGAGCTTGATCGCCTCAAGGATCGATCCACGCGACACCGGCAAGCCGCCCTGCTGCCAGGCAAAGCCGACCATGAACATGTTGGTGGCAATCGCATCGCCGAAGAGCGCCACGGCAAGGCGCTGCGCCTCAATGACACGAAGCTGCTCAGCGCCCGCCCGCTCCGCCAGCACCTGCTCCAAACGGCGCGTCGGCAGCGAAAAATCAGCGTCGCGTGTGAAGTCCCCCGGATAGGTCTCGTGGCGGTTGACGAAGACCTGCGTCGTGCCCGGACGGATGGCGGTCAGCGCCGCCTTGGAACCGGCAACGACGATGTCGCAGGCAAGCACCGTGTCGGCCTCCTCCGCGGCGATGCGGATGGCATGAATGTCCTCCGGCTTCGGCGCAATGCGCATATGCGCCGTGACCGCGCCGCCCTTTTGCGCAAGCCCTGCCATGTCGATCGTGCCGACGCCGAGGCCGTCGAGATGCGCCGCCATGCCGATCACCGCGCCGACGGTCACCACGCCGGTGCCGCCGACCCCGGTGATGAGGATCGCCTTGGTGCTGTCCAGCGGCGCAAGTTTTGGCTCCGGCAGCGGCGCGGGTTCGTCCGTCGATGCGACGGGCGCTCCGCTCTTCAGCCGCGCGCCATGCACGGTGACGAAGGAGGGGCAGAAGCCCTCCAGGCACGAGAAGTCCTTGTTGCAGCTCGACTGGTCGATGGTACGCTTGCGGCCGAGCTCCGTCTCAAGCGGCTGCACGGCGACGCAGTTCGATTTCACGCCGCAATCGCCGCAGCCCTCGCAGACCAGTGCATTGATGACCACACGCCGATCGGGATCGGGATAGGCACCACGCTTGCGCCGGCGGCGCTTCTCCGCCGCGCAGGTCTGGTCGTAGATAAGGACGCTGAGGCCCTTGGTGTCGCGCAGCTCCTCCTGCACGTCCGCAAGCTTCGAGCGGTGATGGATCGTCAGCCCCTTGGGCCAGTGCGTGGTGCGTGGATATTTGTGCGGATCGTCCGTCACCAGCGCGATGCGCTTGGCGCCCTCCGCCGCCACTTGCCGGGCGACCTGGTCGACGGTGAGGCCCCCCTCCACCGGCTGCCCGCCGGTCAGCGCCACCGCGTCGTTGTAGAGAATCTTGTAGGTGATGTTGACGCCGGCCGCCGCTGCTGCACGGATCGCCAGCGTTCCGGAATGAGAATATGTGCCGTCGCCGAGATTCTGAAAGACGTGGTCCCGCGTGGAGAACGGCGCTTCGCCGACCCAGTTCGCCCCCTCCGCGCCCATCTGAGTGAAACCCTCTGTGGCGCGGTCCATCCACAAGGCCATGTAATGGCAGCCGATTCCCGCATATGCGTGGCTGCCCTCCGGCACAAGCGTTGAGGTGTTGTGCGGGCAGCCGGCGCAAAAATGCGGCACGCGCTTGCCGACCTCCTCAGTCGTCCTCACCAGCGCTTCGATGCGCTCCAGCTCGGTCAGTCGGGCGGCGATTTCAGCGTCGTCCGAATAGGCCGCGATGCGCCGCGCGATGACGAGCGCGATCTGGTTGGCGTCAAGCGCGCCCCAGCTCGGCAGAAGCACGTTTTCCTGCTCATCGCGCTTGCCGATAACAATCGGCGCATCGGCGCGCCCGTAGAGCTGCTCCTTGAGCTGCGTCTCCACCAGCGAGCGCTTCTCTTCCACGACCAAGATCGACTGAAGCCCCTCAGCGAATTGCTCCACGCCGCTTGGCTCCAGCGGCCAAGGGGCTGCGACCTTGTAGAGCCGCAGGCCAAGATCGGCCGCACGCTTCTCGTCGATACCCAGAATGTCGAGCGCGCCTAGCGTATCGAGCCAGCTCTTGCCGAGCGAAACGATGCCGAGCCGCGGCTTCCGCCCGCCGGCCATCACGATGCGGTCGAGGTTGTTGGCGCGCAGGAACGCCACAGCCGCCGAGCGCCGCCAGCGCTGCAACAGCTCCTCCTTCTGCGACGCGCTGCGCCCGGAGCGGATATTGAGGCCGTCCGGCGGCGCCAGCACGTCCGGCATGACAGGCGACACACGGTCGAGCGACACATCGACCGACCCGGTCGCCTCGACATTGTCCTTCACGCACTTGATGCCGACCCACACCCCGGCGAAGCGCGACAGCGCCCAGCCGATCAGGCCGTAATCGACGATCTCCTGCACGCCGGCCGGATTGAGGATCGGCATCATCGCATCGACGAAGGCGAACTCCGATTGATGCGCAGTGGTGGAGCTTTCGCAGGTGTGGTCGTCGCCCATCAGGGCAATGACGCCGCCATTCTTCGACGTGCCGTCGAAATTGGCATGGCGCAACGCATCCCCCGCCCGGTCGACGCCCGGCCCCTTGCCGTACCAGATGCCGAAGACGCCGTCATAGCGCCCCTCGCCGCGGAGCTCCGCCTGCTGCGAGCCCCACACCGCCGTGGCCGCGAGGTCTTCGTTCAGCCCCGGCTGGAAGACGATGTCGTTCGCTTGAAGCAGCGCGCTCTCGCGCCAGAACTGGTGATCGAGACCGCCGAGCGGCGCCCCCCGATAGCCGGTGATGAAGCCAGCCGTATTTAAGCCGGCGCGACGATCAAGCTCTTTTCTCATGAGCGCCAGGCGCACAATCGCCTGGGTGCCGGAGATGAGCACCCGATCCTTCGACAGATCGTATTTATCGCCTAGCGTCACCCCATGGCGGAATGCACCCTTCCGATGGGGCTTAGGCGATGAACCGTACAGAACAAAGGCACACGAACAATTTGGTGCCGACGCAACAGGAAGTCCATCCTGCATCCATACACGCGCCGGAAGATTTTACCGAGTCGTGTTGGCGCTATTTGAGTCATAAAGTGAAGATGGAAACGGCTCCTCGCTTGCGTCGACGTTCGTCTGATAGCCCGGACCGATCGCAAGCGGCCGATCCGGCAGGACCGACTGGTCCACGTCGGAGACATAGTCCCTTTCAATCCGCATCAGTTCCTCGCCGCTTTGCGACAAGAGGCGCACCACGACGTGGTAGGGGCGATCCTTCTCCACGCCGGTGAGTGCCGGCGTCCGGAGCGCGATCCGCCCGCCGCCGCGCGCTGGGCGGCTCACGACGAAGGGCACGCCGCCGGCTGGATTTTCGAACGTCACTTCAATCGTGGCACCCGGCGGCGGGTCTTTGCGCGGCATGAGCACGACACCATAGGTCGCCTCGGCGTTGCGATAGTTGAAGATGAAGCCGCCGCCGGCGATCTCCAGATATTGGCTTTGGTCCACGCAGCCAAAGAGGCTGAGGCCGGCGACCGCGACCATCGCAAGTGCTATGCGGGCCCGCCCCGCCGGCATCGGCTAAAGCGGTACACGCGGCAGGCCGAGCTCAAACAACCCGATTCGCGCCGCGCCGCCCTCGATTTCAACCACGATTTCGCTCGCCGGCTCACCATCCACGGTCGCCGGTCGCCCGAAGGCGAACAGAGCACCGACGACCGCGTTGCCAAGATTCTGCATCTGCGGCGGTAGCTTGGAGATGAAAGCAGGAAGCTGGTCGGCGCCGGCGATGCGCAGCGTAATGGCGCCATCGAGCACGCCCGCCGCATCGACGGAAAGCTGCCCGACTGCTTTCAGCTTGGCGCCGCCGCTATCGAGCACGATGTCGATCGCCCGTGCGGCGATCGGCGCGCTCAAGCCGGCGCGCCCATTGAGAAGCGCCCGTGGCGGGACGGAAAGATGCCCCGAGGCCCTGCCGCTTACCGTCGGAAAGGCAGCGCCGTCGGCAGAGACGGCAAGATCGGTAAAGCTGACCGCCGCTTCGGTGCCGCCGTCGTCCGCCGGCGCCAGTGTACCGGCAGCGCTGACCGCCGCAAGTTCCGGATCGGGAAGATTGGACAAAGCGAAGGCCGCCGAAAGATTGGCGGCGTCGAAGGACACGTCGCGCGGGCCGTTGAGACCGATGCCAACATTCACGCCGGCGTCGCGCCAGCGGATTTCCGCCGGGCTCTCTAGCAGCGGCGATTCCACACGCGCCGGCGACGCCATGTCGATACGCGCAATTGTCGGGGCGAACACCGATGCGCCGCCCGTCACCGATCCGAGCCTGGCACGCGTGCCGGTGGACCGCTCCGCGATTGCGGTTTCGCCGCAGACGATGCGCATGGCGAACGGGAAGCCGGAGACTTGGCGGTCGCGGCAATCGACCTCCACCCCACGCTCGGCGATCTCTGTCAGCACCGACGGCGCCTGGCGGTCCGCCCAGCCGGCAAGCCAGAACCAGCCGCCCGACCAGGCGGCGGCCACGACAACCAAGATGATCAAGACCGCAATGAGCGTTCGCATTGTCTCCCGTCCGGACCTTGTCAGGGCGCAAGCGGCTCTGTTAGGCGACCCGGCCCACCGAAGGACCAATCCATGACCGAATTATGGGTGTTCGGCTACGGGTCGCTGATCTGGAGACCGGGTTTTCCGTATATAGATCGCCAGATCGCCCGCCTAGCAGGCGCGCACAGGGCGCTTTGCGTCTATTCGTGGGTGCATCGCGGCACACGGGAGCGCCCGGGCCTCGTGCTCGGTCTCGACCGGGGCGGCACGTGCCAGGGGATCGCCTATCGCGTCGCGCCGGAGGCCTGGGAGGATGTCGTCTTCTATCTGCGCGAGCGCGAGCAGGTCACCGCCGTCTACCTGGAGCGGCTGCGCACCATCCGCTTCGCCGACGGCAGGGCGGCCCGCGCCCTCACCTACATGGTCGACCGCAGGCACGACCAATATGCCGGCGAGCTCGACGAAGACACGCAGCTCCGCATCGTCGCTGGAGCACACGGCCAGTCGGGGGACAACCGCGCCTATGTCGTCAACACGGCCGCGCACCTGGAGGAACTCGGCATTCATGACGGCGTGCTCAGCCGGCTCGCCGCGCGACTAGAGATGCCTGTTGCCGATTGAGGCTCAGGCTGCCAGCGGTAAAGGGTTGTCCGCCTCAACGGGACGCAGGTCCCAGATGACGCCGCGCCGCTCTGCCTCGCTCGACGCCAAGAGGTGCACATAGACGGCCGCGCCTGACGCGACACGCGATTCGGAGGCCATCGCCTCAACGCCGCCGACCCACACGATCTGTCCGCCGCTGACGGCGACGGCGACGCCCTCGCAAAGCGCCGCGGCCTCCGCAGCCTCCATGCGGGTGAACAGATAGCGGCGCCCCGATCGGCCGGTCCAATAGAGGTAGCGGGCCGGAATTCCGGCGGCGAGCGCAACTTTGGAGATGTGCGGTATCGACGACATGCTGTCTCCCAACGCTGGAACATACAAGGAACGTATTTGTATGTTCACGTTGTGTCTTCGTCAAGCACCGTCCGCAACGGCGCAGGACCGACACAACATCCTGCGCTGAGTATGGAACCTACCACGAAATGTTGAACATTCAGTAACCATCCGAAGGGCCGTCGCCAACGGCTTGGCGGACCGTCTTGTCGACATGTGATTCGGCGATCAGCGCCTCGGTCGCGCCCTCAATCATGGCCTCCAACTCGTCGGAAAATGCCTCGCTGTCCCTACCCGGTGGGATGGGCGGCAGCAGCGACGCAACGATCGTTCCCCGCCGATGGATGAACGTCCGGCGCGGCCAGTACAAGCCGGAATTCAGCGCAACGGGCAGGCACGGTACGCCCAGCTCGCGATAAAGCCGCACCACGCCGCGCCGATATTGTGGTGGGGCGAGCGGCGGCCGCCTGGTGCCTTCCGGGAAGATGATGATCTGTCGGCCCTCGCCGACCGCCTGCTGCGCATGCGCCGTCATTGCCGCCATCGCCGCGGAGCCGCCGCCGCGATCGACGGGGATCATCCCGGCCTTCTTCAGATACCAGCCGAACAGCGGAACCCACAGCAAGGATCGCTTCAGGATGAAGGTCGGCCGCGGGAAGAGCTCAATCAGCCGTAGCGTCTCCCACGCCGATTGGTGCTTGGACGCGACGATAAAGCCGCCTGCCGGAATGTTCTCGCGTCCGCGAATCTCGTCGTCGATCCCGCAGATCGTCTCGTGCAGCCACAGCGTGGAGCGCACCCAGAAACGGCCGATCGGCCAGAAATACTTCTCAGGAAACAAAAGCACCGGCGAAAAGATGACCGCCTGAAACAGGAAGTTCACGTAGACCGCGAGATTGAAAAGGAGGGATCGCAAAAGCACGGCAGGCGGTTCCCCAGAGGCGTTGTGGTGGTGGGCCGCCGGCCCTTAATCGATCTCTTTGAGCGTCCGGCGCACCGTGACCCGCGCCGTCACCGCGATGATCACGGCAAGCGCCAGCACCGTCACGGCGGCTCCGACATAGCCGTTCACGCCCACCGCAACACCGCCGAAGAGACTGCGCAGCTGTGCCTCTTCCGGGGTCGCCCCCTCCAGTCGGCCAAGGAAGGTCAGGCCCAGAAAGAGCGCCACCGCGATACCCCCGCCAATGCCGGCGCCCTTCAGCCCAAGCAACAGAAAATGCCGCTGGAACTCGCGCGCGACATAGCTGTCTTCCGCGCCAACGAAATGTAGGACTTCAATCACGTTGCGGTTGCCCGCCATTGCGCCGCGCGTCGCAAAGACCACGCAAAGTGCCGTGGCTGCGAAGACCAGACCCAGCACGACGAGCCCCACCAGCGTCATGACCCGCGCCATGGCCGAAAGCCGCTGCAGCCACTGGCCATGATCGTCGAGGCTGGCGGTCGGGACTTCCTCCTGGAGGCGGGCGGCGAGCGCGCCAAGGTCGACGTCCGGCGCAATCCGCACGGCGATGAGCCGCGGTATCGGCAGTTCGGCGATGTCGAGACCCGATCCGAGCCACGGCTCCAGAAGCGCCGTCGATTCAGATTGCGCAATGGCCGTCGCGGAGGCCACGCCAGGAAACAAGGTGGCGATATCGACCGCACGCTCTACGGCGGCGTCGACATCCATCCCCTCGCCCGGCTTGATCTGGATCGTCACCTCATCGGCAATCTGCCGCTGCCAGCTCTCCGCACGATCGGCAACGATGGCGACGGCCGCCACCGAAAGGCAGGCGAGAAAGCTCATGATCGCCACGAGCGTCAAAAGCGTACGGCGGGCGACGGAGCGCGGCGGCACAATCGGATTGGTGGAGCCCGGTGGGGCGGCGCGGCTGCCGGCCCCGGCCGTCATCTGTCCGACGACTTCCGCCGCAGGAATCTTCGCAGACGATCGCCGACGACCGCGACGGCCCCGCGCACCCCGGCCGGGCGCGCGCGGTGCCTGTTCTGCAGCCGGCATCTGCTCAGTCATAGATCTCGACTTGGCCGTTGTTCAGCACCAATCGCCGCGCATCGTATTGCTCCATCAGCGCCAAATCATGCGTGGCGATGATCACCGATGTGCCCAGCCGGTTCAGCTCTACGAACAGACGCAGAAGACGCCGCGCCAGCGGCGGGTCGACATTGCCCGTCGGCTCGTCGGCCAGAAGCACCTCCGGCTTGGTGATGAGGGCGCGGGCGATTGCCGAGCGCTGCTTCTCGCCGCCGGACAGGACGGGCGGATGGACCCACATCTTGTCGCCCAGCCCAACCCACTCCAGAAGCTCCTTCACGTCGCTGCGATAGCTCGATTCATCGGCGCCGGCGACGCGCAGCGGCAGCGCCACATTCTCAAACGTGGTGAGGTGGTCGAGCAGGCGGAAATCCTGAAACACCAGCCCGATCCGGCGGCGCATGGCCGGAATCACCGTGCGCGACACCGTCGCGGCATCGCGGTCGAAGATGCGCACGCTGCCGCGCGTCGGCCTCAGCGATAGAAAGAGCAGGCGAAGGAGCGATGTCTTGCCCGCCCCCGACGGTCCGGTGACGAACTGGAACGAGCCGGACCCGATATGGAAGCTGACATCACGCAGAACTTCCGGCCCTAGACCGTATCTGAGGCCGACATTCTCAAAGCGAATCACAGCCTGAGCCCCGTTTCTCGTGTCCCGAATCTGAAGTTCGCATCATAGTTCAGCCAGCTCCGAGCGAACTTCAGATTCGATGGGACACTAGCAAGATATCCAGTCGAGTGTGGTTGGTTTGAAGTTCCACCAGCGAGCCCGCTGGAACAATGACAGGAACTTCAACCCCACCACGCCCGCGTTTCAGCGGACAACCCCACGCGCATTAAGACTGCGTTAACGTTAGCAATCGATGAATCGCTGGCCAGAAAACCTGTCCGAGCAGGCCAGTGACCGCGCAAAACCTCACTACGCCCGATCACGTCGTCATCCAATGCCCTAAATGCGGCGCCAGCGAATCGGCTGAGCCGGCCGTGCTGACGGATGCGCCGATGATCGTTTGCCGCGAATGTGGCGACACGTGGCCGGCCGCGCCGCGGCGGCGAATCCGCCGCATCGATCTTGTCGGCCAGACTCGGGAACGACTCGCGAGCAATGTCGTGGAGGCCGAGCACCGCCCGCTGGTGACCTACACGGGTGGCGAGAAGACCGCCTGGTCGGCCAAGCTGGAGGGCGACTACTATCCGCCGCCGCCGCAGCAGCGCCGCCTGCCGTTATACGCCGGAGCGACCGCCGCGCTCATGTTTCTTGCCGCCTTCTTCGGCGCCCGCGACGCAGCCGTGACCGCGATGCCGGACCTCGCCGGCCTCTATGCGACGGTCGGCCTGCCGGTCAATCTGGAGGGCGTCGCGATTGAGGACGTCGCCGCCGACAGGACCAGCACAGCTGAGGGCGATCGCATCGTGGTCCGCGGCCTGGTCCGCAATCTCGGCGGCGAGGCTGTCGATATGCGCCCGCTTGCAGCGATCCTCTACGATAGCGGCCGTGTGCCGGCCCGTGCGGAGCGCTTCGATCCGCCGGCTGAGACCATCGCCGCCGGTGAAGCCGTTCCGTTCCTGCTGACTTTTGACGGCGCCCCGCAACGAGCAGCACAAGTGGCAATCCGCTTCCAGCGCCCGGGAGAGAGCCTCCCCGGCGGCGTCGTCACAGCGCCGCGGACGACGCAATGACCAACCCCCAAGACGATCCGACCAAGGGGCATGTCCGCAGCCTCTTCTCCGAGGAAGAGATCGCCGAGCGCGTGACGGCACTTGCCGGCGAGATCGCCGCAAGCGAGCCCAATCGCATGCTGTTCGTCATCGTCCTGAAAGGCGGGTTCGTCTTCGGAGCCGATCTGGTCCGCGCCCTCGGCCGGGAAGGCGTTCGCCTGGAGGTGGAGTTCATTTCTCTGGCAAGTTACGGCTCGCGGCTGGAAACGTCCGGCGAGGTCCAGATTCGCCGCGATATTGAGGTCGCCGTCTCCGGGCGCGACGTGCTGATCGTCGACGACGTGCTGGATTCCGGGCTCACGCTAAAGTTCGCCCACGAGCTGATGCGCTCACGCGGCGCCAGCCGCGTCTCCATCGCCGTCCTGGTGGATAAGCCGGAAGGCCGGCGGACGGAGCTTGAGGCCGATTACGTTGGGTTTACCTGTCCGAATTATTTTGTTGTGGGTTACGGCATGGATGCCGCCCATGCCTGGCGCGAGCTCCCCTATGTGGGTGTGCTCGAACCCCATTCGAGCGAAGCCGGGTAAAAGGAACGGTCATGCGTATTCTCCTGACAGAAGACGACGATTCGGTGCGGGCCTTTGTCGGGCGGGCGCTGGAGCTCGACGGCCACGACGTTGAGACGGCCTGCCACGGCGTTGAGGCGCTTGAGCGGCTGAAGGAGAATGAGGGCAGCTACGATCTGCTCGTTACCGATGTGAAGATGCCGCTCATGGATGGCATTGCGCTGGCGCACGAGGCCTCCGGCCAATGGCCCGGCCTGCCGATCCTCCTGATGACCGGCTTCGCCGACCAGCGCGAGCGCGCCGAGGACCTGGCGGAAAAGATTCGCGACGTGGTGACCAAGCCCTTTACGCTTGAGCAGATTCGCGAAGCGGTGACCGACGCGGCCACCACCGACGAAACGCCGGAAGAGTCAGAGAAAGCGGCCTGACGGGGCAAGGCCGCCCGCCTCAGTCCTGATTGAGCAGCCGCTCCAGATAATCGAGTTCGTAGCGCGGCCGGAACCGTTCGCCGAGACGGTTGCGAATCGCCTCCAGAATGCGTCGCGCGCGCTCCACGTCGATCTCGTCGGGCACTTTCACGGTCTGACCAAGGTCCGGCCCCTCCGTGCGCTCCGGCCGCCCAAGCGGATCGCGCTGTCCCATAGGCCGCCCGCCAAGCTGCTCGCCGCCGGGGCCGGGCTGGTTGGCGTACATCTGCTGCATCATGCCCTGCAGGCCATCGCGCAGCGCATCCAGCGCCTCGCCCTGAAATCCGTAGGCATTGCCCGGGGAGCCATCGCCGAGCGAGCGTGACGCATCCCCCATGGCGCGGCCGGCGCGGCCAAGCGCGCGGCCCATCTCCTGGCCCAAGCCCTCGCCTAATCCTTCACCGGGGCCGGACTGCATGCCCTCGCCGTTTTCGCCCTGCTCACCGCCCTGGCCTTCGCCCTCTTCACCGTTCTGCCCCTGCTGTCCGGCCATGTCTTCCATCAACTGCCGAAGCTGTTCGGCGAGCGCGTTCTGGCCCTCCTGCAGCTGGCGCATGAGTTCCTCAAACTCCTCCTGCGTCAGCTGGCCCTGCTCGCCCTGCTGCCCGCGGTCGCCGGGGCGGCGGCCCTGGTTGAGCTGGAACGTGTCGTCCATGAGCCGCTGCTGCTCCTGCATCATGCGCGCCAGCTCATCCATCTGCTGCATCATTTCCTGGTCCATCGGCGACATCTGGCCGGGCTGCGCCATCTGCAGATTGTCGAGCATCTGCTGCAATTGGCTGAGCAGCTGCTGGGCGGCGTCCGTGTCGCCGAGCTGGGCGAGGTCCTCGATGCGGTCGAGCAGGCTCTGCAGATCCTGATCGCTGAGCGTCTGCATGTCCTGGTTGGTCGGCATTTGCGGCATGTTCTGCAGGCCACGCTCCGCCATCTCTGCCATGTAGCTTTGCAGGAACTCCTGCATAGCCTGCCTCAGCTCATCCATGAGGCGGGCGATCTCGTCCGGCGCGGCGTCGTCCTCCAGCGCCTGCTCCAGTGCCTCGCGCGCCGCGTTGAGCCGCTCCTCCGCGTCGGAGAGCTCACCATCCTCAATGGCCCGCGCCATCGCCCAGAGATAGTCCAAGACGTCGCGCAGATCGTCGTCGTCGCGCGCATTGATGAGGCGGTGATAGCCGGCGCGCAGCCCGAGATAGACGCCGGAATCGCCGACCTGATCGGGCGCCAAAGTGAGCGCATCGAGCGCGACCGCCACCATCTGCCGCCGATTGGCGTCAAGCGCCAGCACCTGCCGCTGCTCCACCAACGCGCGCGCCAGCGGCCTGTAGAAGGGACGGGCGGGGAGTAACATCTGCCCGGAATCGGCCGGCCGCGCCTCCTGCCCGGCCGCGTCGGCAACGACCGCATCGGCCGTCACCTCAAGGCCGGCATAAGGATGCGCCTCCAGCCGCGCATCGGCCCGCGCCGTTCCCTCCCGCGACTGGCCGCGGTCGATGCGCAACGCCAGGGTCGGCGGCTCCACCAGCGGCCGCGCGTTCTCCGGCTGCTCATCCACCGGATTGAACGTGACGCTGCCTTCGGTGACGCCGTAATCGTCGGAAACGTTGTAGGTCAGCGCAAATGACCCGGAACGGTTCACACTCATCGGCCCGCGCTCAATCGTGGGCGGCCGGTCTTCAACGACAACGATCCGGTAAATCGTCTCGCCGTTGGCATGAGCGATTGCGACTGTCGAATCACGGTTGAGTACCGCGCTGTAGCTGCGGATGACGTCCTCAGAGTCCTCCGCGCGGCCCTCCTCGTCCGGCGTCAGCGCTGTGATGGCCCCTCCGGAATCCACCGTGATCTGCGCCGGCTCGCGCGATACGACGCGCACCGTCAGCGTGCTCCCCTCCGGCGCGCTGACCGCCTCAGCCGCGGCTACCCCGGTGCGCCGAGACAGGAAGACCGGCGCCTGTCGCGTATAGGGCGGCGGGTCCAGCCAGGCATCGATACGCGCCGCCACGGCACTCGGCAGCGCGCGTACCGGCGACCAGGCTTCTGAAAGCCGCGTCGTCCACTCGCCCCACGCGACCGCGAAGGCCAGCGCCAGCAAGACCGGCACGGCGAAGCGACCGCCGTTGCGGTCGCGCTCCGCCATGGCCGGGCGCGGCGGACCGGATTTCAGGTCCTTGAGTGCCGCGACGAGCCGCTCCCGATTGGCGCGCCATAGCGCTCGTGCGCTCAGATCGTCAGCGACCGACGACATGGTGTCGGTCAGGCCGTGCGCCGGCCGGTGCGGCAGTCCGGATTTGGTCTCCACGCGGCGCATCGCCTCAAGGCGGTCGGGAAGCTGGATGCGCGCCAGCCGGACCAGGCTCCAGGCGAGCGCCAAACCGAGCGCTGCCAGCGTACCGATGCGCAGCCAGTCGGAGCCGAGACGCCAATAGCCGAGCCACGACAGCACCACATAAACGCCGGCAATGGTGAGGATAGGCGCCATGAGCGGCCACAGCCGCTCCCAGATCAGCGCCAGGCGCGCACGACGAATGGCCCGCTCCAGAAGAGCAAGCGTATCATCGCCCCGGCGCGAGCGGCTCATCCGCATCGCAACATCATACACGGGTTAGGAACCGGGATCACGTGGCCGGGCAACACGGAGCCGTGAGGCCGTTTAGCTAAGCCAGTCCGGCAGCCGGTCCAGCCCGATCAGGTCCTCATAGGTCGGGCGCGGGCGCACGATCGCGAACTCGCCGCCATTGATCATGACTTCCGGCACAAGAAGCCGCGAATTGTAGGTGCCGGCCTGCACGGCGCCATAGGCGCCGGCTGAATAGATCGCCAGAAGATCGCCAGGCTCAGGCCGCGGCAGTTCCCGCTCGCGCGCGAAAAAGTCGCCGGTCTCGCAGACCGGGCCGACAATGTCGCAGACGATCTCCGGCGCATCCGTCACGCGGACCGGCCCGATGCGGTGGTAGGCATCGTAGAGCGTCGGGCGCATCAGGTCGTTCATCGCTGCATCGACAATGACGAAAATGCGCGCCTCGCCCTCCTTCACGTAGAGGACTTCGCTCACCAATATCCCGGCATTACCGGCGATCAGACGGCCCGGCTCGAACACCACCTGGCATCCGATCTTGTTCATGTGCTTCTTCACGATGTCGGCATAGGCCGTGGGCAATGGCGGTGCCGCTTCGTCGTCGCGATAGGGAATGCCGAGACCGCCGCCGAGATCGACATGCTCAATGGCGTGGCCGTCTTCCCTCAGCGTCACGACCAGGTCCGACAACAGCGAGAAGGCATTGTCGAACGGCTGAAGCGCAGTGAGCTGGCTGCCGATATGGGCGTCGATGCCGTTCACCCGAATGCCGGGCAGCGCCGCGGCGTGGGCGTAGACCTCACGCGCCCGCGTGAACGGGATGCCGAACTTGTCCGCCTTGCGTCCGGTGGTGATCTTCTCATGTGTGCGCGCATCGACATCGGGGTTGATGCGCAGGCTGACTGGAGCGACAGCACCGCGCTCCGCGGCCAGGCGCGACAGCAGCGCCAGCTCAGGCTCCGATTCCACGTTGAAGGCGCGGATGCCTGTCTCCAGAGCAAAAACGAGCTCTGCCTCTGTCTTGCCGACGCCGGAGAAGACGATCTTATCAGGCGGCACCCCGGCGGCCAGCGCCCGCCTGAGCTCGCCCTCCGAGACGATGTCGGCGCCGGCGCCGAGCTTTGCCAGCGTCGCCACGACCGCCTGGTTGGAATTCGCCTTCAGCGAATAGCAGATCAGATGATCGAGCCCGGCGAAGGCCTCGTCAAAGACCCGGTAGTGGCGCGTGAGCGTGGCCGTGGAATAGCAATAAAACGGCGTGCCGACGGCCGCGGCGATCTCCGGCACCGGCACGTCCTCGGCGTGAAGCACGCCACCGCGATGCGCGAAATGATGCACTGGACCCTGCGTCTAGAGCAGGAAGTCGAGGAAGAAACGGCGCTTGGGCGCCGACGGTGGGGGCGGCGCCGCGCTCGCCCCGAGCGCATCCGATCCCGGATCGAGCGGCGACACGCCGCCGTCAGGCAGCGGCTGCGCGGGCGCAACCGCCGCGGCGGAGGGCGGCACCTCCAGCGCGCCGCGCCGCCCGCAGCCAGCAACGACGGCCATAGCCAGGACAGCAATGATCAAAACGCGGATCGGCATCAAGAAACTCCGGTCGGCGGCAACTATAGCGAAGCGCGCCGCTGACGCATCCCCTCTATTAGCCCGCACCGTCAGCGAGCCGCGCGCGCCAGGCCTTGGCCGCTTTGCGCACGTTCTCCGGCGCGGTGCCGCCCTCGCTTGTGCGGCTCGCCACCGACGCCTCGACGGAAAGCACATCATAGACGGCCTTGCTGATGGCCGGATGCACGCTTTGCATGACATCGAGCGGCAGGACGTCGAGCGCAACATTGCGCGCCTCGGCTTCAGCGACGATGCGCCCCGTCACGTGATGGGCGTCGCGGAACGGCAGACCCGCCTCGCGCACCAGCCAATCGGCGAGATCGGTCGCCGTGGAATAGCCCGCGCCGGCAGCTTCGCGCATCGCGTTCTTGTCCACCGTCAAATCGCTCACCATGCCGGTCATGGCCGCAAGGCAAAGCGACAGGCTGGGCAGCGCATCGAAGACCTGCTCCTTGTCCTCCTGCATGTCCTTGGAATAGGCGAGCGGCAGCCCCTTCATCGTCACGATCAGCGCGTTGAGCGCGCCGACGATGCGGCCGGTCTTGGCGCGCACCAGCTCCGCCGCGTCGGGATTGCGCTTCTGCGGCATGATGGACGAGCCGGTGGTGAAGCGGTCCGACAGCCTAATGAAGCCGAACTGCGCGGTCGACCAGATCACGATCTCTTCGGCGAAGCGTGAGAGATGCACGGCCGAAATTGACGCCGCTGCAAGCGCCTCCATCACAAAATCCCGGTCCGACACGGCGTCGAGCGAATTCGCGGCCGGCCCATCAAAGCCGAGCGCCGAGGCCGTCGCCTGCCGGTCGATCGGAAAAGCGGTGCCGGCCAGTGCCGCCGCACCCAGCGGACAAGTGTTGAGCCGCCGGCGGCAATCGGCGAACCGATCGCGGTCGCGCTGCAGCATCTCCACATAGGCGAGGAGATGATGACCGAAGGTGACAGGCTGTGCGCTTTGAAGGTGCGTGAAGCCCGGCATCACGGCATCGGCATGCGCCTCCGCCTTCTCAGCCAGCGCCTCTTGCAGTGTGTGGAGCTGCTCATCCAGTTCGTCGATCGCGTCGCGCACCCAAAGCTTGAGGTCCGTCGCCACCTGGTCATTGCGCGAGCGCGCCGTATGCAGCCGGCCGGCGGCCTCGCCGATGATTTCCGCAAGCCGCGCTTCGATGTTCATGTGGATGTCTTCAAGCGCGCGCGAAAAGGTGAACGTGCCGGCCGCGATCTCTGACGCGATTTTGTCTAGACCCGCGACAATTCGCTTCGCATCTTCCGCCGAAATGATGCCTTGATCGGCAAGCATCAGCGCATGCGCGCGCGAGCCGGCAATGTCCTGCTCGGCGAGCGCCTTGTCGAAATCGATCGAGGCGTTGATGTCTTCCATGACGGCGTCCGGTGCCTCTGCAAACCGGCCGCCCCACATTGTGTTTGTCATAATCCCTCGTCAGGAGGCGTGTGCAAAATGGCCGGCGGGCAAAAGCGCCCATTCGCGATCAACTGGCGCCACGGCGCTGCCGCCGCGGCTCTGGCGGCCGTTCTGGCGGGGGTATACGTGACGCTCCAGGACCAAGGCAACGGCGGCGATCATGCCGCCTGTGCGGCGACTGAGCCGCTTGCTGCGTCGCTCGATCCGCTGATCGGCGGCGAGGTCGCGGCTTTTCGGGTCGCCAAGGAGCCGGAAAAACTCTCCGAGCTCGCCTTCAACGATACGGATGGAGAGGGAACGACGCTCGCCGCCTATGAGGGGCGCATTACGCTGGTCAACCTCTGGGCAACCTGGTGCGCGCCCTGCCGCCGCGAGATGCCGGCGCTCGACCGCCTCCAGACAGCCCTCGGCGGCGAGGACTTCGCCGTGGTTCCGATCTCGATCGATACCGGCGAGCGCGAGCGGGCCGCACAGTTCCTGGAGGGCATCAGCGTTCAGAACCTGCCGCTCTACACCGATCCAAGCACCAAGATATTCGAGGCCCTGAAAGTACGCGGCCTGGCCGTCGGATTGCCGGTGACCGTTCTGCTTGACCGCAACGGCTGCCGGCTCGGCCATATGAACGGCCCGGCCGAATGGGACAGCGAGGATGCACAGAAGCTGATCGAAGCGGCAATCGCCGGCAGTTAGATCGCGCGGGCGGCGAGCCGCAGCGCCGTAGCCCGGATGGAGCGAAGCGCAATCCGGGAGACAGGCGGCAACGCTCCAACTTCTCGTCTGTCATCCCGGTTCGGCCGCAAGGCCGAGACCGGGACCTATAGCCCTCGCCGGGGAGATGTAGCGGAGCGTGTCCGCTTCGCTTTCGCTGGTGGTTATGGGTCCCGGACACGCGCTATCGCGCGTTCCGGGATGACAACTGAATCTCAGAGGCGTTCCGTGGAACTGTTTGCGCGCCCTACCGCGTCGGCACCGGCTCTTCGCCGCGATAGTCGTAGAAGCCGCGCCCCGTCTTGCGGCCGAGCCATCCGGCCTCGACATATTTCACCAGGAGCGGGCACGGCCGGTATTTGGAATCCGCCAGCCCCTCGTAAAGCACCTGCATGATCGAAAGACACGTATCGAGCCCGATGAAATCGGCAAGCTGCAGCGGCCCCATCGGGTGGTTGGCCCCGAGCTTCATGGCCATGTCGATGGCGTCGACCGTGCCGACACCCTCATAGAGCGTGTAGATCGCCTCATTGATCATCGGCAGCAGGATGCGGTTGACGATGAAGGCGGGAAAATCCTCCGCCACGGCGGTCTTCTTGCCGAGCTTCTGAGCAAAGACCTTCGCCGTCTCGAAGGTGGAATCGTCGGTGGCAATGCCGCGCACGAGCTCAACAAGCTCCATGACCGGCACCGGGTTCATGAAATGCATGCCGATGAAGCGCTCCGGCCGGTCCGTGGCGGCCGCCAGGCGGGTAATGGAGATCGACGACGTGTTGGTGGCGAGGATCGTGTCCGCCCTCAAAAGCGGACAAAGGTCGGTGTAGATCTTGCGCTTGACGGATTCGTTCTCCGTGGCGGACTCAATCACGATATCCGCATCGGAGACGTCGTCGAGCGTCAGCGCCGGCTTGATGCGCCCGACCGCATCCTTGCGTGCCTGCTCATTAATGCGACCGGAGGTGACCTGGCGGGCGAGATTGCCGTCGATAGTGGCAAGGCCCGCATTGATGCGCTCCTCGCTCAAATCGTGCAGCAGCACCTCATAGCCGGCAAGCGCACTGACATGCGCAATGCCGTTGCCCATCTGGCCTGAACCGATCACGCCGATCTTGCTCATCGCGGCAACTCTCCGCCCCCGCCGAACAGGCGGCAAGTATTCCGCAAGCCGGGACAAAGGGAAAGCGGCTGCGGCGCGTCAAATGCGTTCAATGTCTCTACTCTGCTCGTCTTTGTAACTCAGCTTGGAACTCCGGCAAGGCCTGGAAGAGATCGGCCACGAGGCCGTAATCGGCGACTTGGAAGATCGGCGCCTCCTCGTCCTTGTTGATGGCGACGATAACGCGGCTGTCCTTCATGCCCGCCAAGTGCTGGATCGCCCCGGAAATACCGCAGGCGATGTAAAGGTCCGGCGCGACGATCTTGCCCGTCTGCCCGACCTGCCAATCGTTCGGCGCGTAGCCGGCATCGACGGCCGCGCGGCTTGCACCCACCGCTGCGCCAAGTGCATCGGCGACTGGCAGGATCACCTCCAAAAACTGCTCTTTTGAGCCGAGCGCCCGCCCGCCGGAGATGATGACCTTGGCCGACGCCAGTTCCGGCCGCTCGCTTGCCGCAACGCTTTCCTCCACGAAAGACGACAGGCCTGCATCGTCAGGCGCCGCCACGCTCTCTACCGGGGCCGCGGCGTCACCGGGCTCCGCGGCAGCGAATGACGCGGTGCGGATCGTCACGACCTTCTTGGCGTCACGCGACTTCACGGTCTGGATGGCGTTGCCGGCATAGGTCGGGCGGCGGAAGGTCTCCGCATCCACAACCTCCGAAGCGTCGGAAATCTGCATGACGTCGAGCAGCGCGGCAACGCGCGGCAGGACGTTCTTGCCGTCGGTCGTGGCCGGCGCCACGAGGGCATCGTACGAATCGGCAAGCGACACGATCAGCGCCGCCAGCGGCTCCGCCAGCGCATGCTCCAAGGCGTCCGATTCCGCCAGAAGCACCTTGGAGACGCCGGTAAGCTTCGCCGCCTCGTCGGCGACGGCCGCGGCGCCTTTGCCGGCGACCAGCACATGCACCTCGCCGCCGAGCTGAAGCGCGGCGGTCAGCGTTTTCGCCGTCGCCTCGTTGAGCGCGGCATTGTCGTGCTCAGCCAGAACAAGTGCCGTCATTGCCCCGTCCCTACCAAGTGGATTGTTTCAGACATTTGATACCCACCTGCAGCCCGTCCTTCATCAAATGTCTGAAACCAAGAATCCACTAAAACCCATTGATTTTTGCAAGTGGTCCTTTTGATCGGAACGTTTGCCTTCGGAATCGCCGCACAAGGACGCAAACGTTCTGATCGGACCACTTGTCCGTCCTTCACAGCACGCCGGCTTCCGATGTCAGCTTGTCCACCAACTCGCCGACGGAGGCGACCTTCGCCCCCGCCTGCCGCTTCGGCGGCTCCACCGTCTCCACGATCTCAAGCCGCGGCGTCGGATCAACGCCGTAATCGGCGGCGCTCTTCGTGTCGATCGGTTTCTTCTTGGCCTTCATGATATTGGGGAGCGACGCGTATCGCGGCTGGTTGAGCCTGAGGTCGGTGGTGATGATCGCCGGCATCTTGAGCGACACCGTCTGCAGCCCGCCATCCACTTCGCGCGTCACGTCGACCACGCCGTCCTTAATCACGATCTTGGAGGCAAAAGTCCCCTGCGCCCAGCCGAGCAAGGCGGCCAGCATCTGGCCGGTCTGGCTGGCGTCGTCGTCGATCGCCTGCTTGCCGAGGATCACGATCCCCGGCGCTTCCTCTTGCACGACGCCCTTCAAGATCTTGGCGACCGCCAGCGGCTCCACGATCCCGTCGACTTCAACGAGGATGCCCCGGTCCGCGCCCATGGCAAGCCCGGTGCGGATCGTGTCCTGCGCCTGCGCCGGGCCGATTGAAACGAGCACGATCTCTTCCGCCGTCCCCGCCTCCTTGAGACGGATCGCCTCTTCCACCGCGATCTCGTCAAACGGGTTCATGGCCATCTTGGTGTTGGTCAAGTCGACGCCCGACCCGTCGGGCTTCACCCGCGGCTTGACGTTCGCGTCGATGACCCGTTTCACCGGCACCAGCACTTTCATGGGAGTCCTTCCGGGCTTTCAGGCGTCGGACTAAACCGCCTGGGCCCGGCAAATCAAGCCGGACCACCCAGCTTCAATGCCGCATAGACTTCGTCATCCGCCCTGCCGCAGGTTGCGGTCAAAAAGCACCACGCCCGGGCGGCGAAGCAGGACGATAAGCACCGCGCCGGCGATCAGCCCACCGATATGCGCCCACCAGGCCGTTGAATCCGCCTCCGTGGCCGCCGCAGCGCTGAAGAACTGGAACACCACCCAGCCGCCAAGCACCCACATCGCGGAAAGCCGGACCGGAATACGGCCGAGCAGCAGAATCCAGAGTTTGACGCGCGGATGGAGCACGAGATAGGCGCCGACCACGCCGGCCACTGCGCCGGAAGCGCCGATCAAAGGGGCGGTGGATTGCGGGTCGGAGAGCGAATGGACCAGGGCGGCGAACATTGCACAGGCGATATAGAAAGCAAGATAGCGAAGGTGCCCAAGCGCGTCCTCGATATTGTCTCCAAAGACCCAAAGGAACGCCATGTTGCCGATCAGGTGCCACCAATCCGCGTGCAGAAACGCGTAGGTCAGATAAGTCGCGGTCGCCGGCACATATTGCGGCGCCAGGGCATAATCGTTGACGACGGAGGGAATGAAGCCGAAGGCGATCGCCGCAGCGTTGATCGCCGGCGCGCCGAGATCGCCGGAGGCGAGAAAGCTCATCAAGAAGCAAAGCGTCGTGACGCCGATCAGCGTGTAATTGACGTACGGCCGGGGCAGATGGCGAAGCGGATTGTCGTCATGAAGCGGAATGAACACGGGATTTGAGCGCGACCGTTTCTAGCGGTTCTTACCGGGGACCCAAAGCACGTCGCCCTCGCCGCGTGCGTTGACCCAGCGGCTGGCAACGAACAGGAAGTCGGAAAGGCGGTTCATATAGACAAGCGCAGGGTTGCCGACGCCGCCAGGCTCCCGCTCCGCCAGCGCGACCATCAAACGCTCTGCCCGGCGCGTAATGGTGCGCGCGAGATGCAGCGCCGCCGCCGCGCGACTGCCGCCGGGCAGCACGAAAGAACGCAGCGGCTGAAGCGCCGCATTGAGCTGATCGATGTCGCGTTCGAGGCGTTCCACCTGTGCTGAGACAACGCGGAGCGGCTCGTAATCCTTCGGCTTGCCGTCATCGGGCGTGGCGAGTTCCGCGCCCAGATCGAACAGATCGTTCTGCACATGCTCCAGCATGGCGCTGAGGCCCGCTTCATCGGCGGCGAGTTCGGTTCTGGCGACGCCAATCGCGGCGTTGGCTTCATCGACCGTCCCGTAGGCTTCGATGCGCAGGTCGTGCTTGGAGCGACGCTCGCCGCTCCCCAGCGCCGTCGTCCCGTCATCGCCGGTCTTGGTGTAGATCTTGTTGAGAACCACCATGGTGGCCGGAGCTTACAGAGCGAAGGCCGCCACGTCAGCGATAAATGCGCCGGAGGGACAATTGCCGCGGCAACACGCTCAGCGCTGCATGATCCAGAGCACCGCCATGGCGACGACAATCGCCGCAAATTGCGCAATGACCCGCGCCCGCATCAGCCTTTGCGAGGCGTTGCCTGAGCCGCCGCGCATCATGTTCCACAAGCCGAGCAGCAGGATGATCGCGACGATCGCGACCGCGATGGGCAACAGCCCCTGAACAAAAGACGCCATCGCCGCTTATTGCGCCTTGCCACGCCGATGTTCAACCCGCTCAGAGCCCGTTTGAGAATTCCGGCCCCGCGCCGTGAGGTTGATTTTTCAAACAGGCTCTCAGCCCCTGCTGGTCGCCCAGGCCAGAAAGGCATGCAGCCGACGCTTGGTTGCGAACCGCCTGAGGAGGGCCATGCCGTGGGTCGGATACGTGACGAAATATTGCGGCCGTGGACGTGGGCTTTCCAGCGCCCGAACAAGCGCGGCGAGCACCGCCTCCGGTCCCAGCTGGCCATAAGTCACGCCGCCTTTCTCAAGCGAGCGCAGGCGGTAGCTGTAATATTTTGCGTGGACGGAGTTCTCCACATCGATGTTGCGGCGCGCATGCGCTGCCGCACTTCTCATGAGCTGCGTGCGGATGGGCCCCGGCTCGATCACGGAGACATGGATGCCTGAGCCCTCAAGCTCGATCCTGAGCGTGTCGGAATAGGCTTCCAACGCCCATTTCGTGCTGGCATAGGACCCGCGAAAGCCCATCGTGACAAAGCCGAGCACCGAAGAGCACATCACGATGCGCCCGCTTCCCTGTTCGCGCATGGCGGGGATCATGCGCCGCGTCAGATCGTGCCAGCCAAAGAAATTCGCCTCAAACTGCGCCCGCAACACGGAAGTGGGAACATCCTCCAGCGCGCCCGGTTGCGCATAGGCACCATTGTTGAAGATCGCGTCGAGCCGGCCGCCGGTCTCCGCCAGCACCGCATCGGCCGTCGCGGCGATGGACTCTTCCTCCATATAATCGAGGTAATGCGCGCTAAGCCCGGCCGCCTTCAGCCGGGCGATGTCCCCCGGCTTGCGCGCCGTGGCAAAGACGCGCCAGCCGCGCGCCTGCATGCCGAGCGCGGCGCATTCGCCGATGCCGCTTGAGCAGCCGGTGATCAGAACAGTCCGTTGCATGCCCCCCTTGCGCTTCCCTCCCCGCGCCGCTTTCGCTCAATCGCTTTCGCGAACCCGACCTCTATGGCAGAAACCGCACCGCCGAAACCCCGCTTGTCGTCCTGCCCGGGGGACCGGCGGCGGGCAAGCCGGAGCACCTATGTCGGAAACGCTCATCATCGTCGTTTCGATCTTCGGCCTGATCGGGCTCGGCTATCTCTCCGCTTGGACTAAGCTCCTGTCGTCAGACGTGGGCGAGAAACTCGCGGAATTCGTCTTCACGCTGCCGATCCCGCTGCTCATCTTCGACGCCCTTGCAACCGCCGACCTTCAGGGTGTGACGCCATGGCGGATCTGGGCCGCCTACTTCGTCCCGTTCACCATCGTGTGGGCGGCGTCCCACCTGATGGTCGTGCATCTCTTCAAGCGCGACACGCGGGCCGGGATCGTCGCCGGCGGCTCCGCCGCTTATTCCAACTCCGTGCTGATCGGCATTCCTCTGGTGCTGGTCACGCTGGGTGATGCCGGCATGGTCTTCATCATCGTCGTGATTGCAGTTCATCTGCCGGTCCTTATGGTCGTCAGCGTCGTCCTCAATGAATGGGCGTTATCGGCGGACGAAGAGGCGAACGAAAGTACGCCCCGCGCCGAGGCCTGGCGGCGTCTGGGCATTTCGCTCGTCACGAATCCGATCCTGATCGGCACGGCGCTTGGCCTTCTGTGGCGCTTCACCGGCCTAACGATCCCAAAGGTCGCCGCGGCGATCATCGAGCCACTGGCGCTCTCCGCCGGACCGCTGGCGCTTTTTGCATCCGGCATGGCGCTGGTGAATTATGGCATCGCACGACAAATCCGCCCCGCAACGGCGATCGCTGTGCTGAAGCTTGTGCTCCTCCCGACATTGGTGATGACAGCCGCCTGGGCCATTGGTCTTCCGCCGGTCGGTATCGCCGCCATCACGCTCATCGCCGCCTGCCCGACCGGCGTGAACGCGCCGCTGATCGCGATGCGCCTGGGGACCGGACAGGCGCTGTCATCCAACACGCTCGTCATCTCCACCGCAGCCGGCGTTCTTACGACCAGCATATGGCTGGTCGTCGTGCGCGCGCTGTTGGAGCCTGTTTGAGCAATCAACCTCACGGCGCGCGGACCGCATTCTCAAAAGGGCACTTAATTCTGAGGTCGAAGGCCGAGGCCGGCAATCAGTTCGCCCGGACTCTCGCCCGCATCGCGCCGTGCGCGAATGGTCTCAGAGCCACGCGACTTGGCAAGCTTGGCGCCGGTCTCATCAAGAATCAGCCGGTGGTGGAAATAGCACGGCTCGGGAAGATCGAGCAGCGCCTGCAGAACGCGATGCACGGATGTGGAAGGCTGCAAGTCCAGCCCGCGCACAATATCGGTGACGCCCTGGAACGCATCGTCGACGACGACAGAAAGGTGATAGCTCGCCGGCAGGGCCTTACGCGCCAGCACCACATCGCCCCAGGCGGCGGGATCGGCGGCCTGCACCACAGAAGCCTCATGCCCGAAGGGATCGACCTCCTGCCAGGAAAGCGCCGGCGAGCCATCGAGCGCCCGCTTCATGTCGAGCCGGAGCGCGTAGGGCCGTCCGCTCGCCGTCTCCGCTTGGCGCCGCGCCTTGCTCCATTCGCGCTCTGTGCCCGGATAGAGCGGCGCGCCGTCGGGATCGCGCGGCCAGTCAGAATCAGCGGTGGCCGCGGCAATCTCCTTCCGGCTCATGAACGACGGATAGAGCAGGCCCAGCCGATCGAGTTCGGCAAGCGCCTGCCGGTAAGCGTCGAAACGCTCGCTCTGCCGCATCACGGGCTCTTCCCAGGTCAATCCAAGCCAGCCGAGGTCTTCGTAGATCGCCGTCTCGAATTCGGCGCGCGCGCGGGTCACGTCGATGTCCTCAATGCGCAACAGCAACCGGCCGCCCGACGCCGCTGCGGCGCGCTGATTGAGCAACGCGGAGTACGCATGGCCGCGATGCAGGTAGCCGTTCGGACTTGGCGCGAAGCGGAACACGCGCGCTCCGGTCCCAAACGCTTCATTTGAAGCTGGCTCTTTCGTCAAACCTGCTCTTCCGTCGGCGATACCGCTTCCTATATCCCCTTGAACCTATAGCCGGCGCTGTTTTCAGTGGGCGGCGCGACCGCGTGAGGATCCATGCCGTTTCACGAATGGCACATTACCGCTGGCGATCGTCTTGATCCTAAACGCACGGTCGTGATCCTGCCGCTCGCCGCAACCGAGCAGCACGGCCCGCATCTGCCCAATAGCACGGACTGCGTCATCGCCGACGGTCTGACGGCGGAAGCATCGCGGCGCGCTCCGGACTCTCTCCCCGTCATCCGCTTTCCCACACAGACCATTGGCGCTTCGCTTGAGCATGCCCGATTTGCCGGAACGCAAAGCCTCACGACCGCTGAACTGATCGAGACGATCCTCGCGCGCGGCAACGAGGTTGCGCAATCGGGCCTGCGCAAGCTTGTGTTGATCAGCTCGCATGGCGGCAACGTATCGGCGATGAACGCGGCTGCGTTGGAGTGTCGCGCGCGCTTCGATTTGCTGGCAATTACCTTGACCTGGAATCGGCTGGGCTTTCCCGCCGGCACGATCTCCGACGAGGAGCGCGCGTTCGGCGTGCATGGCGGGCAGATTGAAACATCGTTGATGCTGCATTTTAGTAGAGAGCAGGTGGACATGAGCCGCGCCGCGGACTTTCCCTCCCTTCAGGCTGAGCTCTCGCAACGCTATCGATGGCTGCGCGCCTATGGCCCGATCGGCTTCGGCTGGCTGGCCGGTGATTTGAACCGTGACGGCGTAACGGGCAATGCGGCGGCAGCAAGTGCTGAGATCGGCGCGGCGATCGCGGCGCATCAATCCGCTGCGTTCGTGGAGCTCCTGAGCGAGGTGGCGGAGGCGGATGTCGACGACCTCCTCCACGGCGAGGATCGCTAGATGCTCTTGAAGGACGACCCCGTTCACGCCTTCATACCCTACGATGCCGTTGCCGTGCCGTCGGCATCGAGCGGCCCTCTTCACGGCCTCACATTCGCTGTGAAGGACATCTTTGACGTCGCCGGCTATCCGACCGGCAGCGGCAGCCCGGTCAAATTGGCCGCCAGCCCCGTTCACACCGAGACCGCCCCCATCGTCGCAGCCATGCTGGACGCCGGCGCGCGCTTCATCGGCAAGACGCAGACCGATGAGATGACGTTCTCCATGAACGGCCAGAACAAGCACTATCCGGAGCCGATCAACGTGCGCGCCGATGGCCGCATCACCGGCGGGTCATCGTCCGGCTCGGCGGCGGCGGTGGCGGCCGGGCTGTGCGACTTCGCCATCGGCTCCGACACAGGCGGTTCGGTGCGCGGACCGGCGAGCTATTGCGGGCTTTGGGGGATCAGGCCGACGCACGGGCGCGTGCTGAATGCGCGCACCATGCCGCTTGCTGCGTCCTTCGACACGATCGGCTATTTCGCCGACGACGCGGCCATCTTCGCCAAGGTCGCACCGCCCTTTCTCGGCGAGGACGAAACACCGGTTGCGCTGACACATGTGAAGCGCGCCGACGACGCCTTTGCGATGCTGCTTTCAAAGCGCGAGGCCGAAGCGCTCAGGCCGGCTGAGATAAAGGTCGAGGCGCGGTTCGGCGCGGCCGAGCGCGCCATCGTCGCGCCTGAGGGGCTCCAGCCCTGGTACGAGACGTTTCGTCATCTCCAGGCCGTCGAGGCGTGGGAGGCGCACGGCGCCTGGATTGAGAAGCACGACCCCGACATGACCCCCGGCGTGCGTGAGCGGTTTGAGTTCGGCAGCACGATCGGTCCGGCCACAAGGCGCGAGATGGAGGAGCGGCGCGAAGGACAGCGTGCGCGCGTTGAGGAGATCGTTGGGCATGACTCGGTGCTGATCGTGCCCACCGTGCCGGCGATCGCGCCGCGGCGCGATCTCGCCGGCGACGCCTTGCAGGAATATCGCGAACGCGCGCTCTCCATCCTTTGTATTGCCGGGCTCTCCGGCCTGCCGCAGGTGACGATGCCAATCGCCGAGTTGGACGGCTCACCTATCGGCCTGTCTTTGATCGGACCGCGCAATTCCGACCGCGCGCTCATTACATTGGTGACACACATCGCGGAGCAAGAGCCCGTTTGAGATTGTTCAAACAGGCTCCAAGCGTCTTGAAATCGCCGGGTTGGCTGGACACATGGGGGCCGTCCGGCCGCCGCCAGGAAGGGGAAGTCATTTGCGGCTTCGAGCACTCATCGCCGCACTCCTCCTTGTCCTAGCGCCGGCGGCGGCGCTGGCGCATCCGCACGTCTGGGTCGACTCAGCCTCCGAGGTGGTCTTCGACGACAAGGGGCGCATTATCGCCATTCGCCATCATTGGCGTTTCGACGAGGCCTTCTCGATATTTGCCCTGCAAGGCCTCGATGCCGACCGGGACGGGTCCTATTCCACTGAGGAACTGGAACCTTTGGCCAGAGAGAATGTCGAATCGCTTTCCGATTTCGACTTCTTCACCTTCCTGTCTGTCGGCGACTATCAGGCCGGCTTTGCCGCACCGCGCGACTACTACCTTGAGCTCGACGGCGACCGGCTGATCCTCCACTTCACCCTGCCGCTGGCTCAGCCCTTCTTCTCCAGGAGCACCGTTCTTCTGCAAGTGTTCGACCCTGAATATTATGTGGCGTTCTCGCTCCCCAACGACGAAGCCGTGCGACTGGTCGATGCGCCGTCGGCCTGCACGCTGACTGTCTACCCGGCGCAAGAACTGAGCGACGAAGCCGCTGCCGCCCTTGCCACGATCGGTCCTGAGCAGCGCGAGCTGCCGGAGGACATGAAGGCACTCGCCGTCGGCATCGATAACAGCGCGGAGATCGCGTGTGGCGATGGCGCCGCTCCAGCGGCGTCGGCCGGCGAGGCGGCAACGGAGCTGGCGCAGGCTGGCGGCGAGAGCGGTGACCTGACTGCACTCCCGGCAGAGTCACCGGGTTCAGAACCGGCGGCCGCCCAGCCTTCACAATCTCAGCCCGCAGCACAGGGCGGCTTTTTGGCACGCATCAACGCCTGGCAGACAGCCTTCTACCGCGACCTGACCGCCGCGCTGAAAACGTTGAAGGATGGCGGCGCGTTTTGGTGGCTCGGCGGCATCTCGTTCCTCTACGGCATCGTTCACGCCGCCGGTCCCGGGCATGGCAAGGTGGTGATCTCGTCTTATCTCGTCGCCAACGAATCGCATGTCCGTCGCGGCGTTGCGATCGCCTTTATCGCCGCTTTTGCGCAGGCGGTCGTGGCGGTGGGCATCATCGGCACCATGGCGATCATCCTCAACGAGACCTCCATGGCGATCACCGATACGGCCAAAGCGTTTGAGGTGGGGAGCTTCGCTTTGGTCGCCGCACTCGGGCTTTATCTCCTTGCCCGCAAGGGACGCAGCGTGTGGGCGCTCGCCTCAGGCAACGGCCACGCCCATCACCACCACCATCATCATCACGACCATAATGATCACGGCCACCATCATCATGGGCACCACGATGGACACGCCCACGGCGCTGCGGCCTGCTCGCACCATGTCGTGCCGACCGGCATCGGTTCCGGCTTGTCCGGTGCGGTGGCGGCAATCGTCTCGGTCGGCATCCGGCCCTGCTCCGGCGCGCTGGTCGTTCTGGTCTTCGCGCTGGCACAGGGCGTCTTCTGGGCCGGCATCGCGTCGACCTTTCTGATGGCGCTTGGCACCGCGATCACGGTTGCCGCCCTTGCCGCGCTCGCTGTCGGAGCCAAAGACGTTGCGCGCCGCCTGACCCGGGGTGATGGACAATCGTCGGCAGCGATCATGCTCGGGCTTGAGCTTCTCGCCGCACTGTTCATCACGGCGCTCGGCGTCGTCTTGCTGATGGGTGCGCTGACGACCTGAGAGACGCCTCGGCGAAGCTCGCTCCTGCTACCCGCATTTCGCTCACGCTCCATGCGGGCTACGAGATCTCGTCACGTAGCCCGGATGAAGCGAAGCGCAATCCGGGGACATGATCGGCGGCCGATCTCCCTCATTGCGATGCGACGAAAAGCGAGACGCTCTACTCGGCCGCGTGCGGCATAGTTCGGCTGGCGTGGTCGCACGCCGCCTGCGCGAACGCGCGGAAGAGCATGCCCGAAGGCGGATCGCTCGCCGCCCAATATTCCGGATGCCATTGCACGCCATAGGCAAAGGCCTTGGCGTCGGCGACACGTACCGCCTCAATCGTACCATCGTCTGCCCGCGCCTCCGCCACGAGCCGGGGCGCGAGTTGATCGATGGCTTGGCGATGCGCTGAGTTGACACGAATGGTCCTGCTCCCAAGGACCTCCGCCAGCCGGCCGTCGGTGTCGAACGTCACGTCATGCGCCAATTGAAAGCGCTCGTCCGGCGGCAGATCGGGCGGGGCGCGATGATCGAAGCGGCCGGAGAGCTCCTGGACCTCCGCGACGAGCGTGCCGCCGAGCGCAACGTTCAGTTCCTGCACGCCGCGGCAGATGGCAAAAAGCGGAACGCCGAGATCGAGCGTCAGCCTGATCAGACGAAGCACCGTCTCGTCGCGCGCCGGGTCGTACGGCTCATGGATCTCGTTGGGCTGAACCCCGTAATGCGCAGGGTGGACGTTGGAGCGCGCGCCAGTGACGAGCACCCCGTCGACCCGCGCTAGAGCGGTCTCCAGTTCCAACTTTGATCCAAGACTTGGCAGAATCAACGGCACCGCGCCTGCCCATGTCAGAGCCGTGAGATAAGGCTCCAATGCGGCATGCCACAAAGTGCCGTCGATCTCGCGTATATCTGCTGTCACCAAGATAACGGGACCCACGTGCAAGACACCTTCTGGATTAGCGGCCGAATCTAACGCTAAACGGAGTTTAGCGCGGGCCAGGTGCCACGTCCCGTCAAGTCGCGTAAATGCCTAAAGATGCGGCAGTTCAGCCCATCGAATGGCCTAGACAGTATGACGACTGCGTGTCACGGTGCCGCAAACCAATACTGAGGGAGTGAAACCACAATGGATCGTCGTTCGTTCATCAAGAAGGCCGGACTTGCGGGCGGAGCCGCCGCTGCTTCGACGCTCGCCACGCCGGCGCTTTCGCAAAGCCGCGAAACCTTGACCATGGTGACCACATGGCCGCGCGGGCTGGCCGGCGTGTGGGATTCCGTTGAGCGCTTCTCTGCTTCCGTTGCCGACATCACCGACGGCACGCTCACCATCGACGCCAAGGCGTCCGGCGAACTGGTCGGTGCGCTTGAGAGCTTTGATGCCGTCTCGTCCGGACAGGCGGACGTCTATCACGGCGCCGATTATTACTGGGTCGGTCAGCACCCCGCACTTGCCTTCTTCACGGCGGTGCCTTTCGGCATGACCGCGCCGGAGATGATGGTTTGGTACTATGCCGGCGAAGGCATGAAGCTCCATCACGAAGTCGGCGAGATCTTCGGACTGCGCAGCTTCATCGCCGGCCAGACCGGCGCGCAAGGCGGCGGCTGGTTCCGCAAGGAGATGACCTCCGCAGAGGATTTCCAGGGCCTCAAGTTCCGCATGCCCGGCCTCGGCGGCCAGACCGTCTCCAAGCTCGGCGCGTCGGTGCAGACACTGCCGGCGAGCGAAATCTATCAGGCCCTGTCGAGCGGCGCGCTGGACGGCACGGAGTGGATCGGTCCGTGGTCGGATGAGAAGCTCGGCCTGCAAGAAGTCGCCAAGCACTACTACCCGGCCGGCTTCCATGAGCCGGGCGCGGCCTTGTCCGTCGCCGTGAACCTCGACCGTTACAACGCGCTGTCGCGTCAGCACCAGCGCGCGATCGAAGTCGCGGCCGCCGATTCGCACCAAGCCAACTATGCGCTGTTCCTGTCCAACAATGGCCCGGCTTTGCAGCGCCTGCTGTCGTCCGGTATCCAGACGCACACGTTCTCCAACGAGATCTGGGATGCCTATGCCGCTGCGGCGCAGGAAGTGCTCGGCAGCTACATGGACGACGAGCTGTTCAAGAAGGTCAGCGACTCAGCCTTGACCTCCATGCGTGACACGTCGGGTTGGATGTCTCTGTCAGACAATGCCTACGTCGCGCAGCGCACCCGCGTCATGGGCTGACCGGGGTTTAGACCCGTCGACTTAAAGGGCGCGGGCCTCAGGCTCGCGCCCTGACGGGCCCATCCGGGGCGGGGATTGGGGGCACTCATGTGGGACGGGATCGTCTGGTTTGTCCGCAGCCTGGCGCTCGCCTTCTATAATCTCGCTTATGCGCTGACCCACCCCACATCCTGGCTGAACTGGTCCGATCCTGAAGCGCTCATGCGCTTCATTTATTATGGCGGCTCGATTGACTTCATCTTCGTCATCTTCGCCATTCTTCTGATCGTCACGGCCGTCGGGATCTGGCGGAACAGTGTGCTGTGGGGCGTTGTCCGGACCCTGGAAGCTTTCGCAAACGCGACCGGCCGGCTCTTTGCCTGGGCCGGCCTCGTCATGGTCCTCCAGCAGACCATGGTCATCTTCCTGCAGGCGATCTTCCGCGTGTCGGAAATATCGCTGTCGCCGTTCGGGCTGGACCTGACGATGCCGCTCGGCTGGTGGGGCGACGGCCTGAAACTCTACAACGCGCTGATCGTCTGTCTGTGCTGCACCTATACCTTCGTGCAAGACGGGCATGTACGCGTCGACCTATTCTACGCCGCTGCCAGCTACCGAACGAAGAAGATCATCGACATGTTCGGATCGCTATTCTTCGTGATGCCCATGGCGGTGCTGGTTTGGATCTTCGGCTGGTATTTCATGTGGCGTCACCTCATCACGCCGAAGGTCAACGCCACTGACACGCTCGAACGGTCGCTGATGAAGGCGCGCGCCATTCGCTGGAACGTTGAGACAATCGGCTTCAGCCCCAACGGGTTCAACGGATACTTCATCTTCAAGGTGCTCATCGTCGCGTTCGCCGGCATGATCTTCCTGCAGGCGGTGGCCTTCTTCTATCGGTCCTACTTGGAGCTGCGCGAGGGGCAGGACCGTCAAGGCCGCTACCTCGACAAGGACGTGTTGGAACCTCATACGGCCGATCCGGTGGCCGCCATGGCCCAAGAGAAGGGCTAGCGGATGCCGTTTGGATTGGATGGCATCGAAGCCGCACTCCTGATCGTCTTCGTCTGCCTCTTCGGCGGCATCATGACGGGCTTCCCCGTCGCTTTCGCCATCGGCGGCTCGGCCGTCATCTCCTTCATCATCATCGCCGCGCTCGATGCCGGCGGCTTCCTGCTCCATCAGGCGATCGACACGCAATCAGCTGAATATGCAGCACTCGTCGCTCAGGGCGTCACGCGCGGGGCGATCAGTGTCTTCAGCTACCCCGATTTGCCGCGCATCACCGAGCCGCTCTTCGATGGCGGCTGGCAGACGGCGCTCAACCGCACGATCAGCTTCGTCGTCAACCGAATGAACGAGCGCGTGATCGCCGGCCAGTCGATCGACACGCTTCTGGCGGTTCTGATGTTCGTGATGATGGGCATCACGCTGGAGCGCTCGCGCATCGCCAACGATCTTCTGACCACCATGGCGCGCGTCTTCGGGCCGCTTCCAGGCGGGCTGACGGTGTCGATCGTCGTAGTCGGCGCGTTCCTCGCCGCCTCCACCGGCATCGTCGGAGCGACGGTCGTCACGATGGGCCTGCTGGCGCTTCCCACAATGCTGCGCAACGGCTATTCGCCGGAGCTTTCCACCGGCGTTATCGCCGCCTCCGGGACGCTGGGACAGATCATACCGCCGTCGATCGTCATCGTGCTTCTGGGTACGCTCGCCGGCGACATCTACTCCACCGCGCAGGAGAACCGCGCTCAGCTCGTTGGATGCTCCGACGCGCTCACCTATCTCGGCGAGCCGGCCGTCGTGTCCGTCGGCACATTGTTCCAGGCCGCACTCCTTCCCGGGCTCATGCTGGCGGCGCTTTACGCCGCCTACGCCTTCGTCTTTGCGCTCTTCAATCCCGACAAGGCGCCGCCGGTGACCGGCGACACGACCTCCGCCGAGACCTCACGGCGCGACGCGCTGATCTGGTTCCTCATCGCCCCCGCCGCGATCCTCCTCGTCGCCTTCGCAGCAAGCAGCGCCGGCTTTGTCGGCGCCCAATCCGTGGTGGTGAGCACCACGGCGCAGGAGGCCCAGGCGCCTGACCTGCGCACCAATGTCTCACCGCAATGCGCCGAAGCGATGATCGAACTGCACGGCCAGGAGCGTTGGGACCGTGCGGTGGAGCAGGCAGAGGTCTTGGCCACCTCCGGCGTTTCCACAGAGCTGCGCGAGCTCTCCGCGGAAGAGATTGCCGCCGCCCGCGAGGCGAAGCTGGCGGACGCGGCGCCGGTCGGCAACGGCATCGCGGCGATGCTGGTGTTCTTCGCGCTGATCCTCGCGTTGGCGCGGGGCGTGGCGCCGCGCGACGATCCGCGCCCGCTTCTGGCCGGGGCTTTCGGCGTCGCCGCCGGGTTCGTGGTCGACGCCACGTTGATCGGGCCGACCGCCTCGCCCGGCACCACCTTTGCCCTGATGGCGATTCCGGTGGGGATTGCGACTTACGGGCTCCGCGCGGCGGCAGCGCGGCTGTCGCGCAGCGATCTCATCCGTGTCGTGTTTCCACCGATCGTGCTGATCGTGGCCGTGCTCGGGTCGATCCTCGGCGGCATCACCAACCCGACGCCGGCGGCAGCACTCGGGGCGGCCGGTGCCATCATGCTCGCCGCCTATCGTCGCCTCCAGGACGAGAAGCGCCCGGGCAGCATCGTGATCTGGGCGAGCTTCGCGGTGGTGATCATGATCCTCGTCGGCGCGAACTTTGATCTTCGCGTCGATCGGGAGAGCGTGACTTTCGCCGACTGGATCGCCATCGGCGTGGCGCAGCTCGCCTATCACGTCGCCGTCTTCGGAACGCTTTACAGCATCTGGGTGCTGTTCCGATCCGGGGTGATGGGCGCCGTCGTCCGCGAGACGGCGAAGGTCACCTCGATGGTCTTCACCATCTTGATCGGCTCGCAGCTCCTCAACCTCGTCATCATCTCCTTCGGCGGCGAGGAATACATCCAGGCCTTCCTGCGCTCGTTCAACGACGAATGGGCTGTCTTCCTGCTGGTGATGGTCATCCTGTTCATTCTCGGCTTCGTGCTGGATTTTTTGGAGATCATCTACATCGTGATCCCGATCGTCGGGCCTGTCATCTATGGCGGCACGCTCGATCCCAAATGGGTGACGATCATGATCGCGGTGAACCTGCAGACCTCGTTCCTGACGCCGCCCTTCGGGTTCGCTCTGTTCTACCTGCGCGGCGTCGCGCCGAAGGAAGTCACCACGGGTCACATCTATAGAGGCGTGATCCCATTCGTGATCATCCAGGTGGTCGGGCTGGGGCTTTTATGGCTCTTCCCGCAGATCACGACATTCCTGCCGGACCTGATCCCGCAATAGGGTTGCAGGTTGATCCCGTCGTCATTCCGGGTCCCCCGATTGAACCGAGGGATGATCCGGGCATCCATTCCGCCCGCGTGTGCGGCATGCTCCCCCCTCTCCCCTTTGGGGAGAGGTCGGCCGCGTAGCGGCCGGGTGAGGGGGCCAGCGCTGCGACACTCCCCCTCTCCCGACCCTTCGCTGACGCGAAGGGCCACCCTCTCCCACCAGTGGAGAGGGCAGGCCGTGCCCGCTGCATCTGGACTGCTTGGACCTGATCCCGGATCAGGTCCGGGACGGCAATGGCGACAAAGATGGGTGCAGGCGTAAGCAAGAAGTGCGGCGTTGCTCCACCACCCCCTTGCGGGGACGTGGAGCTGGGCACCGGCCCACGGCCTCTCGTTTGTCATCCCGGTTCGGCCGTCAGGCCGAGACCGGGACCTATGACCACCGGCGTTGCGGGATGCGTGGCAGCGAGGCCGATGCGTGCGCGCCGTGCATTGCGGCGCCGGCGGTGTTTATGGATCCCGCACAGCGCCGCTCTGCGCCGCTTGCGGGATGACAGAAGAGATTCAGTTTCGCATCAACTTACTCAAAGTCGCGGCATGAGCCTCTACCGCTCTGCCTCGCCGTCATGCGGCCGCCCGAAGTCGGGCGCTGCGGTTTCCTGGCCGGCCTCGATGATGCCTTGCCGAATAGCGCGTGTGCGCGCGAAAAGCTCAAACAGCGCGTCGCCGTCGCCGAAGCGGATGGCGCGTTGCAGTGCCGTCAAATCCTCAGTGAAGCGGCCGAGCATCTCCAGCACCGCCTCTTTGTTGTTGAGGAACACGTCGCGCCACATGGTCGGATCGGATGCGGCAATCCGCGTGAAGTCGCGGAAGCCGCCGGCGGCAAACTTCATCACCTCAGATTCCGTCACCGCCTCAAGATGCGCCGCCGTGCCGACGATGTTGTAGGCGATGAGATGCGGCACATGGCTGGTGATGGCGAGCACCATGTCATGATGATCGGCGCGCATGATCTCCACATACGAGCCGAGCGCCTGCCAGAAAGCGCGAACCTGCTCCACAGCAGTGGCATCCGTGCCCTGCGGCGGCGTCAGGATGCAGAAGCGCTGGTGGAAGAGCGCGGCGAACCCCGCCTCCGGCCCGGAATGCTCCGTGCCGGCAACCGGATGCGCCGGCACGAAATGCACGCCCGCGGGAAGATGCGGCTGCATCTGGCGGACCACCGCGCTTTTCACCGAACCGCAATCTGAGACGATGGCGCCTGGTTTCAGCGCCGGCGCGATCTCTTTGGCGACGGCTTCGCAAGCGCCGACGGGAATGGAGACGATCACCAGATCGGCGCCCTCCACCGCTTCCGTCGCATCGGTGGTGTAGCGATCGCCAAGCCCCAGCCGCTCCGCCGTCGCCACGGTCTCTGCTCGCCGGCTCTGCACGACGATCTCTTTGGCGAGCCCGCATTCGCGCACGCCATGCGCAATCGACGAGCCGATCAGCCCGATACCGATCAGCGCCAGCCGGTCGACCATCGCGCTCACGTGCCCGCCCCCTTCATGAACTCCCCAAGCGTGGCGACGACGCCGCGATTGGCCTCTTCCGTTCCAACGCTCATTCTAAGCGCATGAGGAAAGCCGTAGCCGGTGACCCGGCGCAGCACATAGCCGCGCTCCCGCAGAAGCGCGTCCGCCTCCGCAGCACCGCGTCCCGGCGCATCGGGGAAGTGGATCAGCACGAAATTGCCGATGCTCGGCGTGACACGCAGGCCGAGTGCCGTGATCTCGCGCGTCAGCCAATTGAGCCATTGGTCGTTATGCGCCACCGCCTCTTCGACATGCGCCCGGTCAGCCACCGCGGCAGAAGCGGCAGCAAGGGCGGGACCGTTGACGTTGAACGGCCCGCGCGCGCGGTTGAGCGCATCGATCACGGCAGCCGGCCCGTAAGCCCAGCCGATGCGAAGATTGGCGAGGCCGTAGATTTTGGAGAACGTGCGCGTCATCACGACGTTCTCCGCCTCTGCCGCCAGCTCCACGCCGCTGCCGTAGTCGTTGCGGCGCACATATTCCGCATAGGCCGCATCCAGCACCAAGAGCACATCGCCGGACAGCGCCGCATGCAGCCGCTTCACGTCATCATACGGCACGTAGGTACCGGTCGGGTTGTTCGGATTGGCGAGATAGACAAGCCGCGTTCGCGGCGTGACCGCGGCCAGGATGGCGTCGATATCCGCCGTTTCGTCGCGTTCCTTGACAACGACAGGCGTGCCGCCCGCAGCCAGGATGGCGATCTTGTACATCAGGAAGCCGTGCTCGGAGATCACCGCCTCGTCGCCGGACCCGAGATAGACTTGCGCCAACAGCGACAAGAGCTCGTCGGAGCCGTTGCCGCAAACGATCCGCTCCGGATTGAGGCCGTAGGCCGCGCCGATCGCCTCGCGCAGAATATTGGACGCGGCGTCGGGATAGATGTGCAGCTTGTCGGCATTGGCGCGATACGCCTCCATCGCGCGCGCGCTCGTGCCGAGCGGCGTCTCGTTCGACGACAGCTTGAAGACGCGCGCTGCGCTGCTTCGGTCGTCGCCCGGCACGTAGGGCGCGATATCGAGAACGCCGGATCGAGGCTGTGGTGCTTTGCTACGCATGTGACGTTGGTTGTCCCGGTTAGGCGACGCGCTCCGCCACGAAGCGGATCGGCTGGCTGAAACCGCCGACCTCCACCGCCGCTTCAAGGCTGACGCCGTCCTCGCCGACGACATCGCCGGGCGCAGAAGCGATCGGCAGCTCCACGAGAAGACCATCACCGGCGCGCGCCGCCACGACGCCGCCATACGCGCCGATACTGGCTTCCAGCCCCGGCGCGTTCTTTGCCGCAAGGAGCCTGATGTCAGGCGCCGGCGTTTCCTTGAGCGGTGGCCCGACCACGTAGGCCGGGTAATCAGCCGGTCGCGATCGAAGCTCCACGAAAGGCAGCTTCGCGTAGACTTTTGGCGCGCCGGCGCCGACAAGGCCGCTCCACCATCGCTCTTCGGATCTGGCGGCAATGACAGCGATATCCTGTTTTGAAGCAGCGATTTCGGCCACCGCCGCCTCGCTGCTTTCGGCCATCTTCACAGCCACTGAGAAGCCGAAATAGAAGCGGATGGCGTCGCGCATGGCGGGTGCGTCGTCGGCCGGGCCGGCGACCACGCCGAACGGCGCCTGCATGGCGGTGAAGACCGTGATGATCTCGCGCCAGATATGCTCCACCGTGGCGAAGGGCAGGTCGCCGTCATGGCGCTGTGCGAGACGGCGCATCATGTCGGCCTCGCGGTCGGGCCGGAACGCGGCACCCGGCTTGCTGGTGCCTTTGATCTGGATGAGCTCCGCAATCACGCTCGCGCGCTCGATCAGAAGCCGATGCAGCTCCTCATCGATCGCGTCGATACGGTTTCGCACAATCTGCAGCGGATCAGGCGCCGCCTTGTCCATATCAGCCCTCTTCGGCCTCCCCTCGCCGCGCGCCCAGCGTCATTAGCTGCCGCTCCCGCCGAACGCAAAGGAAACATGGCGCCGGCGCGCCTACACCATCCGATTGACGCCCAGATTGACGACATGCGCGCGAGCAGCTATCGAAAAAGGCGCGTGGTGATTTGTGCCGGCCGGCTTGCGACCACGCCATAAAGAAACGCTAAAAGGCCGGAGGGGAAACCCCCGGTCTTTGCTTTTAAGGAAGCGCGGCCGGGGTTTTTGTTGGAGGTTTCCCCATGGCCGTCAAAGGCCGCCAGCCGAAGGCGCGATCGCGCAACCTGCGAGCGCGGCTGGTGTTGAGAAAATGACCCGGCTTGAAACCGTCGGCGAGATCGAGGAGCTGGCCCGCGCCCAGGCGGACCGGCCGGCGAGCCTGATCGCGCAATTTGGCGCGGACGAGCCGCTGCCGCTCGATGCCGGCGTGTCGCTGTCGCCGTTCCAGATCGCCTACATGACCTACGGCGAGCTGAACGCCGACAAGTCGAATGCCGTCCTGATCTGCCACGCCTTGACGGGCGACCAGCACGCCGCCAGCGCCAACCCGGTGACCGGCAAGCCGGGCTGGTGGTCACTGATGGTGGGGCCGGGTCGGCCGATCGACACAGAGCGTTACTTCGTGATCTGTCCCAATGTGCTGGGCGGCTGCATGGGCACCACCGGGCCGGCTTCCATCGACCCTGCCACCGGCAACCCGTACGGACTGGACCTCCCGGTCATCACCGTGCGCGACATGGTGCAGGCGCAGGCCATGCTCATCGATCGGCTCGGCATTGATCAGGTCCTCTGCGTGATCGGCGGATCCATGGGCGGCATGCAGGTGCTGCAATGGGCGGCAAGCTATCCGGAGCGCGTTTTCGCCGCTGTCCCCATCGCCTGTGCGGCTCGCCATTCCTCGCAGAACATCGCCTTCCATGAGGTCGGGCGCCAGGCCGTGATGGCCGACCCCAACTGGCTCGGTGGCAAATATGCTGAACTCGGCGGCAGCCCGCGCAAGGGCCTCGCCGTGGCGCGCATGGCCGCCCACATCACCTACCTCTCCGACGAAGCGCTACACCGCAAGTTCGGCCGCCAACTGCAGGACCGCGCCAAGCTCGCCTTCGGCTTTGATGCCGATTTCCAGGTGGAATCCTATCTGCGCCACCAGGGCATGACCTTTGTCGATCGCTTCGACGCCAACGCCTATCTCTACATGACCCGCGCGATGGATTATTTCGACCTCGCCAAGGATTATGACGGCGTGTTGGCCAACGCCTTCGCCGGCACCAAGACGCGCTTCTGCATCGTCTCCTTCACCTCCGATTGGCTGTTCCCGACATCGGAGAACCGCACCATCGTCCATGCGCTGAACGCCGCGGCGGCCAACGTCTCTTTCGTGGAGATAGAGACCGACCGCGGGCACGATTCCTTCCTGCTCGACGAGCCGGAGATGTTTGAGACGGTCGCCGGCTTCTTGTCGGCGGCGGCGCGCCGCAAGGGCATCACATGACGACCGAGATGCAGCGCCGGGCGGATGCCGCGCATCCGGAGCGGATCGACCTGAAGGTCATCACCGGCTTTGTCACGCCGCGCGCGCGTGTCTTGGATATCGGCTGCGGCGACGGCGCGCTCCTGCAGCGGCTGGAGAACGAGAAGGAGGTCGACGGCCGCGGCATTGAATTGTCGCAGAAGGGCGTCAACGAGGCCGTGGCCCGTGGTCTCTCCGTCGTGCAGGGCAATGCCGACCACGACCTTGCGACCTATCCCGACAATTCCTTCGACTTCGTCATCCTCAGCCAGACGCTTCAGGCGACCCACAATCCGCGCCTCGTCCTGGAGCAGCTTCTAAGGATCGGCCAAAAGGTCGTCGTCTCCATCCCCAATTTCGGCAATTGGCGCATCCGCAGCCAGCTCGTCCTGAAGGGCCGCATGCCTATCACTCAGGACCTCCCCTATAGCTGGTACGACACGCCCAACATTCATTTCTGCACGGTGCGCGATTTCGTTACGCTCGTGGACGAGATCGATGCGAAGGTGGAGAAGGCCGTGGCGCTTATCGGCAATGGGCGGGTCATGAACCGCGCAATCCGCCTGCCCCTGTGGAACCTTCTGGCTGACCAAGCGATTTTTTTGCTGAGGCGGTAAGGCCCCGCATTTCGCTTTCGCTTCATGCGGGCTACGGGTGATGGCGAGGCGGTGTAGCCCGGATGGAGCGAAGCGCAATCCGGGGACACGATCATTGCTGCGATCAGCCTCTCGTTTGTCATCCCGGTTCGGCCAAAGGCCGAGACCGGGACCCATGAACACCCACGCCGATCGGGTGGTTATGGATCCCGGACAGCTTCGCTGCGCACAGCTTCCGGGATGACAGACGAAGAGACCTGGTCCAATCTACTGGTCCACTACAAGGCCTCGCGACCCACCGCGCCGGCCGGGCGGCCGAAGGCAGGACGCAGCGCCGGGGCAAGCTGCAGCTTGCGCGCGCCAACGCCCTGTACATTGCGCTTCACCGCGGCGACCACGAACACGCCGGCGAAGGCCGGCCACACGCGCCGCCCGATGCGATCGAAGGCCGCTGACGCGCCGATCAGCGGCCGCCGCGCCGACGGCCACATATGAAGCGCGGTCTCCCAGGCCTCCGCCTCAAAGCCGGCCTCTGCAAACAGGCTCCTGATCTGCGAGCGTGAGTAAGGCCGCCCGAAGCCGAACGGCGAGATGTCAGAGCGCGCCCACGGACCTTGCCGGTTCGTCGTGACGATGATCAGCCGCCCGCCGCTGGTGAGCACGCGCCGCGCTTCGGCCATCAGCTCGTGCGGCCGCGGCGACATTTCCAGCGCATGGACAAGCAGCGCCAGGTCGATGCTGGAATCCGGCAGCGGCAGCGAATCCTCCTCCACCAGCGCCGTGGCCGAGCCGTTGCCGGACGGCCAATCGATCACGCCCTGCCCGGCCGGCATGAACGCGAGGCGCCGCTCCGTGCCGTCGATGTTGTCGAGATAGGGCGTCGCGAAGCCGAATCCGAGCACGCGCGTGCCGGAATGAACCTCAACGAGCGAACTCACGACCGGCCCAAGCTGACGCGCCACCATCCGCCCCAGCGCCGTGGCGTAGAAGTCGCGCATATCGACGACATCAAGATACATGAGCACATTATCCTCCGCCTCGCCCGCCGGGTCGAGACGCATGGGGCCTGCGAAAGCGCAGCCTCGGCCTTTATGACAAGCGCCAAAGCGTTAAGATCACGCGACCGAAAACAAGCTTGGCAGCCAGGAGGCCAGGATGAGTGACTTTGAGGTGGTGCAGGTTCCCGCCCGCTCCGACAATTTCGCGGTGCTGGTGCACGATCCCCAAAGCGGCGCCACCTTATCCATCGACGCGCCTGAGGCCGACGCCATCGAGACCGTGCTGAACGAGCGCGGCTGGAAGCTCAGCCATATCCTGGTCACCCACAAACACTTCGACCACATCGAGGGCATTCCCGCCTTGCAGGCTGCCTATGATTGCGAGGTGGTCGGGCCGGAGGCGAGCGCGTCGGAGACCGGCATGTATGACCGCACCGTCAAGGACGGTGACACATTCAGGTGGGCCGGCGCCGAAATCCGGGTGATCGCGACGCCGGGACACACGCTTGACCACATCACGTATTGGCTGCCTGAAGAGAAGCTGGTCTTCGCCGCCGATTTGATTTTCTCGCTCGGCTGCGGGCGGGTGATCGAAGGCGACCACGACATGATGTGGACCTCCATCCTGAAGGTCCGCGACCTGCCCGACGACGCGACACTCTATTGCGGTCACGAATATACGCTCGCCAACGGACAGTTCGCACTGACCGTGGAGCCGGACAACGAAGCGCTGAAAGCGCGCGTCGCCGAGGTCGAGGCCCTTCGCGAGAAGGACAAGCCGACGCTGCCTACGACCATCGCGCAGGAGAAGGCCACCAACCCGTTCCTGCGCGCCGACGAGCCGGCATTGATGGCGGCAATAGAGATGGAGAACGCGAGCCCGGCCAAGGTCTTTGCCGAGATCCGCACGCGCAAGGACAAATTCTGACGATGGCGCAACTTTCCGCCGACGACCTGATCAGCCTCCTCGGCCTTGAGCCGCATCCGGAGGGCGGTCACTTCCGCCGGACGTTCCGCGACCCGCAGGGCCATGACGGCCGGGCGCACTCCACCGCCATCTACTATTTCCTGAGGCGCGGCGAGCGCTCGGACTGGCACCGCCTCGACGTCGCGGAAGTGTGGCACTTCTACGCCGGCGCGCCGCTCACGCTGCGCGTTGTGCCGGAAGGAGAGGCCGGGACATCCGTGACGCTCGGCGCCGATCTGGTAGCCGGCGAGCGGCCGCAGGCTTTGGTTCCGCAAGGCGCATGGCAATCGGCCGAAAGCCTCGGCGAGTGGACGCTGGTCGGCTGCACCGTCGCGCCGGGCTTTGAAATGTCCGGCTTTGAGCTTGCTCCGCCGGGCTGGGATCCGAGCTCATGACCGGGAGCGGCTCTCTATAGTGCCTCGCCAATCACGGTCGTCATGCCCGGACTTGATCCGAGCATCCATTCCGACCGCGTGTGCGCATGCTCCCCTCCCATTGGGGGAGCTCGGCCGCGTGGCGGCCGGGTGAGAGGGTCAGCGCTGCTACGCTCCTCCCTCTCCCGACCCTTCGCTGACGCGAAGGGCCACCCCTCTCCCGCCAGGGGAGAGGGCAGCCCTGCTAGCCGTATCTGGATTTGCCGGGTCTGATCCCGGATCAGGTCCGAGAGCTAAACATCCCCTTAGATGCCAGCATTGCCCCGCCGGTGATCAGCAACGCCGCGGCGGCGATAGACCAAGTGAACACGCCAAAACCGGCGAGGATCAGGATCAGCGTGGAGAGGAGCGGCGCGACGTAGCTCGCAACGCCGAGGAGCTGGATGTCGCCGCGCTTGACGCCGTGATCCCACACATAGAAAGCGGCGCCGACCGGCATCAGCCCGAGGCCGAGCACGGCCAGCCATTCACCACTATCGGCCGGCCACAGCGTCGTCTCAAACAGCCGATGAGCCAAAGCCGAGAGCACAGCCGTGACCACGCAATAACCGGCGACGATGGCGCTCGGCACGCCGCGAAAGCGCCGCGATACGACCGAATAGGTCGACCAGGTGAGCGCACAGCCAAGCGCCGCCAGATAGCCGAGCCCATAGCGCGCCTCAAACACCAATCCGCCGCGACCGACGATGAGCACCGTGCCGACCAGACCCAACGCCGCGCCCGCCACATGAAACCAGCGAAGCCGTTCCCCCGGCAGAAGCGCTGAGAAGACCACGATCAGGAGCGGCCAGAGATAGGCGATGAGGCCGGCTTCCACCGGCGGCGCGTTTCTGAGCGCCGTGAAATAGAGCGCGTGGTAGCCGAAGAGCCCGGCGACGCCGAGCATCCAAACCGGCCACGGCTGAACAAGGTCGCGCCAGCGGCGCCCCGCGGCAATCCACGCCAAACCGACGGCGCCACCCACCGCAAAGCTCATCGCCGCAAGTTGAAACGGCGGCACTGAGCCGCTCGCCGCGGTGAACAGCGCCAGAAGCGACCACATGAGAATGGCGGCAAAGCCGATCAGCGTCGCCGATTTCGTGCCGCGCGAAGGGCGTGCCTCCGCACGCGGCGCGTCGGTCGCTATGTCTGCCCCCTTCTCGGCCTGAGTACGACGCCCCGGATCACCCGTTCGCCATATACTGCCCGCCATTGATCGACAGCACCGCCCCCGTCATGAAGGCGGCGGCATCGGAGGCCAGATAGACCGCAAGTGCGCCGATCTCATCGGCGGCGCCGAGCCGCCCCACGGGAATCTGCGCAAGGATGCCCTCCAGCACCTTTTCCGGCACGGCCGCCACCATGTCGGTGTCGGTGTAGCCGGGGCAGATGCAATTCACCGTGATCCCTTTGCGCGCGTTCTCCAGCGCCAGCGCCTTGGTGAAACCGATAATGCCGGCCTTGGCTGTGGAATAGTTCACCTGTCCCATCTGGCCCTTCTGGCCGTTGACGGAGGAGATGTTGAGGATGCGGCCAAACCCACGATCGCGCATGCCCTCAATGACAGGCCGCGTCATAGTGAACATGGAATCGAGATTGGTACGGATGACGGCCGACCACGCCGCATGGTCCATGCGGTGAAACCAGCCGTCGCGCGTGATGCCGGCATTGTTGACCAGGATGTCGACCGGCCCGATATCGGCCTCCACGGCCTTGATTCCCGCCGCGCAGGCAGCCTCGTCGGCGACATCCCATTGGTGGACCGCTATGCCCGTCTCTTGACGAAAGGCCTCCGCCCGTTCCGTGTTGCCGGCGAAGGTGGCAGCAACCTGATGGCCCGCCTCCTTCAGTCCTTTTGCAATGGCAGCACCAATTCCGCGCGTGCCGCCGGTGACGAGCGCGACCCTACCCATGGGCTCCTCCCTATGTGACCGTCCGTTGATGCGACGGCCTTATTTTGTGCCGGCGCTCTGCGGCGCCGGTTCAAAGCTTAGTCGCGCGCGACGCACATGGCGATGCCCATGCCGCCGCCAATGCATAATGTTGCAAGTCCCTTCTTGGCGTCACAGCGCTTCATCTCAAAAAGCAGCGTGTTCAGAACGCGTGCGCCCGACGCACCGACCGGATGGCCGATGGCGATGGCGCCGCCATTGACGTTGACCTTCTCAGTGTCCCAGCCGAGCTCCTTGTTGACGGCGCAGGCCTGCGCAGCGAACGCCTCGTTGGCCTCCACCAGGTCGAGGTCGTCCTTGGTCCAGCCTGCCCTCTCAAGAGCTGCCCGCGAGGCGGGGATCGGCCCCGTGCCCATGATCGCCGGATCGACGCCCGCCGTCGCCCATGAGACGATGCGCGCCATCGGTTCAATCCCGCGCTTCTCCGCTTCCTTTGCGGTCATGACCACGACGGCTGCAGCCCCATCGTTGATTCCCGACGCATTGGCGGCCGTGATCGATCCCTCCTTGTCGAAGGCCGGGCGCAGCTTGGCGACGCTCTCCAGCGTCGCGCCGTGGCGGATATATTCATCGTCCTCCGTTACGACCTCGCCCTTGCGGGTCTTGACCGTAACGGCCACGATCTCGTCCTTGAAGCGGCCGGCCTTCTGCGCGGCCTCCGCCTTGTTCTGCGAGGCCACGGCAAAATTGTCCTGCTGGTCGCGCGTGATCTGCCACTGCTTGGCGACGTTCTCCGCCGTGACGCCCATGTGATAGCCGTTGAAGGCATCCAAGAGGCCGTCCTTGATCATCGTGTCGACCATGGAATAGTCGCCCATCTTCACGCCCGGGCGCATATGCGCGGCATGCGGCGCCGCCGACATCGATTCCTGACCGCCGGCTACGATGATGTCGGCATCGCCGGTCTGGATCTGCTGCATGCCGATGGCCACGGCGCGCAGGCCCGAGCCGCAGAGCTGATTGAGCCCCCAGGCGGTCTTCTCCTTGGGGATGCCCGCCGCCATGGCCGCCTGGCGCGCCGGGTTCTGCCCCTGCGCGGCGGTGAGGATCTGCCCCATGATGACCTCCGTCACCTCCTCCGGGGCAACGCCGGCACGCTCCAGCGCGCCTTTGATGGCGACGGCGCCGAGGTCGTGGGCGGGCAATGTAGCGAAAGCGCCGTTGAACGAGCCGACCGGCGTACGCGCGGCGCTGGCAATGACAATATCAGTCACAAGAACCTCCGTTTGCGGTCCGCCAAATGGGGACAACAGCCTAATATGGTTAAATCTGCTCGTCTTGATCCCTGTCAACGGCGGCGCAGCAAAAACAGCGGGCCCCGCTTACCGCATTTGCGAAATCGCTAGACCCGCGCCCCTTTTCGTCCCTATCTTTCACGAAACTGTCCGATGGGCGGAAGAGGTGCTCAATGGCGAGCGAACAACCGACGATCATCAAGAAATACGCGAACCGTCGTCTCTATCACACGGGAACATCGACCTATGTCACGCTGGAAGACCTGGCGCGCATGGTGAAAGACGGCGAAGACTTCGTGGTCACCGACGCCAAGACCGGCGAGGACATCACCCGCGCCGTGCTCGGCCAGATCATCTTTGAGCAGGAAAGCCGCGGGCAGCATCTCCTGCCCATCACGTTCCTGCGCCAGCTCATTCGTTTCTACGGCGACCAGATGCAGGTGATCCTGCCGAGCTATCTGGAATCCTCCCTCACCTCGTTCACGGACAACCAGGAGAAGCTGCGCGATCAGATGGCGCGCGCGCTCTCCGGCAATGCGCTCGGGCTTATGGAGGACCAAACCCGGCGCAACATGGAGATGTTCTCCGAGGCCATGCGCATGTGGATGCCGTTCGCCGCCAGCGGTGAAGCCGGCCCAAGACCGCCCAGCAAGACCGGCGAAGGCGGAGCAAAGTCGGACGCTCGCGACAAGGAGCTTGAATCGCTCCGCCGCCAGCTTGCCGAGATGCAAAAGACGCTGGAGACGATCGCCGGCAAGAAGTAGCCCGCATGGAGCGTAGGCGGAATGCGGGAGGCCGGCCTTTGAATCCGCCCCGGATTGCGCTTCGCTCCATCCGGGCTACAAGGCTTCAGTAGACGCCCGCCGCGCCACTCTATTCGCCGAACGACACGTCGCGCGTAGCCGTCCGAATGGACACGGCGAAGCCGCACACCAGATCGACCAGCGCAATCGCCATCAAGACGACGAAGGTTCCCGTCGCCGCTTCCGGCACAAGCAGGAACTCCACCAGGAACGCGATGACCAGCACTGTCGCCAGCACGTGGTCTGTGATGGCGCCGCGTCCGATCCGCGCTGCCTTGATCACTTCAACGGCGAGAAGAAGAAGACTGAACAGGATCAGCGCCGCGCTGACGGACAGCGTGAACGTGGCGCCCGACGCCATGGCGATGCTGCCGATCTCAGCCGCCCGGTAGTCGACCTGCGAATCCGCAAAAATCAGGAAGGCGAGAAGATTGTAGATCAGGAACGGAATGACGAGCAGAGGAACGTGCCGCATGAAGCTCTCCGCAGGCGATGTGCCAGCTAAGCAGCCTCATGCAGTTCCATGCAAGCCATCGGCATGAACGATCCGCCGCAACACGGCGGCGCGGGCGCGTGCTATTCCTTGGGCGCCAGGACCTCGCGGCCGCGATATTTGCCGCTCTTCAGATCGATATGATGCGGGCGGCGAAGCTCACCTGAGTCCTTGTCCTCAACATAGGTCGGTGCGTCCAAGGCATCATGCGAGCGGCGGAAACCGCGCTTCATACGCGATGTTTTTCGCTTGGGAACGGCCATAACAAACTCCGAGGGATTGGATCGACCGGCAGGGCCGGTTCGTCCGACGCGCTTCCGCCGACGGACCTTCGGGCGCGGATATAGGCGGTTCCGACGCTTTTGACCAGCATTAGTGGGTTAATTGAGCACGCAATCGGCGGCGGCGCCCGAATGCGCCGCGCGCGTCGCTATGCGACCGGCGATCCGCGCCGTGGTCCGGCCGGGATTGGCGGCGTCGCGAACGATCGGCGCCGGCAGGATAGCAGCAAGCCGCGCCGCCTGGGCGCGGGAAAGCCGGGCAGCGCTCGATCCGAAATAGTGACGGGCCGCGGCTTCTGCGCCATAGACGCCCGAATCCCACTCCACGACGTTCAGATAGATTTCCATGATCCGGCGCTTGGAGAGGATGAGATCGGCGTAGAGCGCCAGCGGCGCCTCAAGCGCCTTGCGGACCCAGCTCCGTCCGCTCCACAGAAAGAGGTTTTTGACCGTCTGCATGGTGATGGTGCTGGCGCCGCGCAGGCGCCCGTCATCGCCGTCCAGCGCCTTCTGCACCTCCACCCAGTCAATGCCGCGATGCGTGCAGAAGCGGCCATCCTCCGAAACAAGAACAGCGCGCACCAGATGTGGCGACATCTGGTCCAGATCGACCCAGCTTCGCGTCATCGGCACACCGCCGAAGAGCTTCCACACCATCACCGCGCTGACCGGCGGATTGACCAACGCATAGATGGGCAAGATCAGATAGGGCAGCGCCAGGAGTAGGATCGCCGCGACGAAGACCCGGCGCAATGCTTGGCTGAGCCGCGAGGTCTTGCGCCGGCTGCGCCGCTCTTTGCGGTCCGACGCATCGTCCAAAGCCGCGCCCCTTTCGCTCATCGTCTCGGACCGAGCCGCTCAGTCAGGACAGAGGTCTGTCGAGATGCGGCTATTCCATGATCGGCGCCTTGCCGCCGTGCTCGTCCTCAATATGGGCGCGCACGATCGCTTCAAAGCTCTCATCAGCGCTGAAGCCGAGATCACGGGCAAGCTTGGCCTCAAACTCCGTCGCCCAGCCTGATACGATCCCTGCAACAACCGGGTCGGTCTCGTGACGAATGAGACTTGCCGCCTTGTCGCCGGCAATCGCCCGCAGTGCCTCGATCTGCTCGCCCACCGTGGCCGCCACGCCGGGCATGGTGAGGCAGCGGCGCGGACCGACCGCCTCAAGGTCCATCTCCGCCGCATGCATGAAGAAGCCGACGGCTGCGCGCGGGCTCGCATGCCAGTGCCGCACGCTTTCAGGAACCGGAAGCAGCGCTTCCGCGCCCTTCAGCGGTTCACGGATAATGTTGGAGAAGAAGCTGGAGGCCGCCTTGTTCGGCTTGCCGGGGCGCACGCAGATCGTCGGCAGCCGGAGCCCGATCCCGTCGAAGAAGCCCCGGCGCGTGTAGTCGTTGAGAATGAACTCACCGACCGCCTTTTGCGTGCCGTAGCTGGTGAGCGGCGTCAGGTGGAAATCATCCGGGATCACATCGGGAAACGGTGCGCCAAAGACGGCAATGGACGAGGCATAGACGACACGCGGTTGATAATGCTGCAGCCGGATGGCGTCGAACAGATGCCGCGTCCCGTCGAAATTGACCGCGTAGCCCTTGTCGAAATCGGCCTCCGCCTCACCTGAAACGATGGCGGCAAGATGCATGATCATGTCGGGCTTTTCCGACACCAGCCAGTCAACGACGCTGCGGTCAGCAAGATCACCGACAATCGGCCGGATGGAGGTGTTCTCCGTCGGCTGCGCGTCGGACGCGACGATGTCGTGCAGCGTGAGCTTGGTGATCTCAAGGTCGCCGACGCGCCCTTTCTTCAGCAATTGCTCCGTGATCTTGCGTCCAATCATGCCGGCGGCGCCGGTAATGAGAATATGCATCCTAGTGGTCCGATTCCGACATTTGCTACCCTTTGCAGCCCTTCCCCGAGCAAATGTCGGAATCCTGGACCACTATCAACTCTTTGATTCTAGTGGAGCTATGAATTTGACATTTGAGCAAGAGACTCGCCGCAAGCTGAACTCAAATGTCAATTCGCTCCACTAGTCCCCCTCAAGACGCCTTTGCCGTCGCGCCCTCAGCCACAGGAGCGCAAAGAAGGCGAGGATAAAGGCGATCGCCAGAGCCAGGCCAGCAAGCGGCCCGCCGCCGCTGACCAAAAGCATCAGACGCGGCATCATAAGCCATCCCGCAACCAGCACCGCCATGATGATGGCGGCGGCGATAGCAGGCTCGTTCCGCTTGAGCCAGGACATGGTTAGTGATCTCGCTCCATTAGAGGCTGAACCCCCCGTCGGCGGAGACGACAATGCCCGTGGTGAAGGCGCTTTCGTCGCTCGCCAGGAAGACGGCGACAGCCGCCATCTCCTCCACCGTGCCGAGCCGACCCATGGGTTGCCGTTGGATGAAGGCGTTCCACACAGCCTCCTTGCTTTCGCCGCTTGTCGCGGCGAGTGCCGCAACGCGGCCCTCCAATGACGGCGAGTGAACCGTGCCCGGCGCAATGGCGTTGCAGCGCAGACCGCGCTGGATGAAATCGGCCGCCACAGCCTTGGTAAGCCCGATCACCGCCCCCTTCGATGCGCCATAGGCATAGCGGTTGGCGATGCCACGAATGGACGAGGCGCCCGACGCGACGTTGACGATGGCGCCGGACGTCCCCTGCGCTTCGGCGCGCTTCAGCATGCCCGGCAGGAAAGCATGGATAGTGCGATGCATCGACTTCACATTAAGGTCGAACGAAAAATCCCAGTCCTGCTCGTCGCATTCCAGGATCGATCCGTGATGAACGTAGCCCGCGCAATTGAACAGAATATCGATCTCACCGACGGAAGCCGCGAGCGCATTGACGGCCGCCGTATCGCAGACGTCCAGCGGCTCCAGCTGCTTCACACCGGCCTTGGACAAACCGTCGAGTGCTCGGCGATCGACATCTGTGGCGATCACCTCCGCTCCCTCGCGGGCAAAAGCCTCCGCCGTAGCCCGCCCAATGCCGGCGCCTGCCGCTGTCAGAAATGCGCGCCTGCCCTCAAGCCGTCCCATTCAATACTCTCCTGCTCACTCATGGCTGAGCGGCTATCACGTCGCGAAGCGATTGTCTCTGCCGGCCGGCCGCGTCAAAGTTTTCCTGCGCCAGCCAACACGCCATGCCGGCCGAAATGCGCGGCCATTCCGTGTCGGTGATGGAGAACCAGGCGGTATCGCGGTTGCGCCCCTTCACGACCATATGCTGGCGAAACGTCCCCTCATAGGTGAAGCCGAACCGCTCCGCCGCCCGCACCGAGGCCTTGTTGCTTGCGTCGCATTTCCATTCGTAGCGGCGATAGCCGAGCTCGTCGAAGACACGCCGCGCCATGAGCAGCATTGTCTCCGTCCCGGCCGGCCGCCGCTTCAGGCCTTCACCGTAGGCGATCGCGCCCACCTCAGCGGAGCCGCTGGCCGTGTCGATCCGCATATAGCTGGCCGTGCCCATGGCCTTGCCGGTCGCCTTGTTAAGGATGGCGAAGGGCATCCAATCGGGACGGCGCGCTTGCAATGCCGCCATGCCGGCTGCGAAAGACACCTCGTCGGAAAACGGCCCGATCGGCATGTAGTGCCAGACGTCCGCGCCCCGGCCACTGCCGAACGCCACCCATAGATCGCGCCAATGCACGTCGGCGTCGAGTTCGACGATCCGCACCAGCCGGCCCTCCATCGGGGTAAAGCTGAGCGGCTGGCGCGGGGTCCATGCACTGAGATCCGGTTGGCTCAAGACGTCCCACCGTCGTCAAACATCGCCGTGACCTCGCCCGTCGGCGTCGCATCCCCCATGAAGCCGAACGTGCCGCTCTCTTTCAGCTCGCGCGCCGCGCGAAGAAGCCCGCCCATCGCCGCCTGATAGAGCCGTGGGCCGAGGCTGACGCGCTTCACGCCGAGAGCTTCCAGGGCTTGGACGGAAAGCGGCTCAGCCCCCGTGCCGCCGATCACGTTCACCGGTTTGGGAACCTCTTGAACGAGTGCGGCAATGTCATCGGCTGCCGCCATGCCGCAGGCATAGACGACGTCGGCGCCCGCCTCCGCCATCTCCGCAAGCCGCGCCAGGCATTCTTTGAGTGGCGCGTCGTGGCCGGTCAGATAGGCCTCGCAGCGCGCCGTCAGCACGAAGTCGGAGCCGGTCTCGTAGATGGCGGCGCGCGCAGCGCGGATGCGCTCCACGGCGTGCGCGCGCTCAAAAAGCGGCTCATCGCTCCGGCCCGTCGCATCCTCAATGGAGCATCCGGCGAGACCGGCGGCGATTGCCCGCCCGACGGTCTCTGCCACATCCTCCGGCGCATCGCCGTAGCCTTTCTCAAGATCGGCGTTGACGGGCAAACCGGACGCCGCGGCGATCGCGCAGGCGTGCTCGATCGCTTCGGTGCGCGTGGTCTCGCCGTCGAGGCGGCCGAGCGTGGCGGCGAACGGCGCGCTGCCAGTCGCCAGCGCCTCGAACCCAAGATGGCGAAGCACCTTTGCGGAGCCGGCATCCCACGGATTGGGCATGACCAGAATGCCGTCACGCTCATGCAACGCACGAAAGCGAGACGCCGCGTCCATCATGGCAACCCTCCGATCCCGCCTACGCGCCGATGACATTCACGGCTTCGGCACGGCCCGCGGCTGCTAGTGCCTTGTCGAAGGCGGCGAGGTCCAGCCTGCGGCGCTGCGCCAGCTCCAGATACGACGCGTCGTAGATCGTTAGCTGGTGACGGTCGGCAAGGATAACACTGGCCGTCCAGGCATTGGCGGCGCATTCGCTATCCGTAACGATGTCCAACCCGGCGAGATACCTCAGAGCACGCCCACGGAAGGACTGGTTGATACGCTTGCGCCGCACTGCGATCTGCAAGCCGTTTGCCACCTCAAAGCGCCAAATCGGCGGCACCAAGGCACCCTTCTCCGCCACCGTCTCAAGGATAATGTGAGACGCTTCGGTATGCTCATCCAAGAAGCACCAGGACAAGGCAACGGAGCCGTCCAGAACCAAACTCAACGACGTCCTTCTTCAATAAGGTCCTTGATCTTAAGCCCGCCAAGCGTTGCCCCTTTGCTGAGCTCAATCAGGTTTGCAGCCGCCTGCCTGGCCCGTTCACGCTTCTCTTCGCTGGAATCCGGCACGAGCCGCGCGACGCGCCGCCCGCGTCGCGTGATCACCACTTCCTCGCCCTTCTCGACGAGATCAAGCAGGCTGCCGAGCTTGTTTTTCGCCTCAAACGCACCGACTTCGCGCATCTGAATCTCCAATAAGCTAGATAAGCTAGCTTATCTATATAGCGCTTCTTCGCCGACCATTCCAGCCGCCCCGGACGTGCCCTCAGTGATTGTCGCGCGGATAAGCGCTATGCGCCACGTCGCGATATTTCACCGCCGGCTTCAGCACCATGCCGTTGGAGAGCTCGTCGACCATGCCGCGCTGAATCTCCTGCCACGGGGTCTGGCTGCCCGGCACATAGCCAAGCCCGCCATCGCCAAGCTTGGCCTTCACCTCCGCACGGCGTTTCTCAAGCTCCTCGTCGGACACCAGAATGTTCGCCGTCCGCTTCTTCAGATCGATCCGCAGCCGATCGCCGGTCCTGACCAGCGCCAAGCCGCCGCCGGTGGCCGCCTCCGGCGAGGCATTCAGGATCGATGGCGACCCCGACGTGCCGGATTGACGACCGTCGCCGATGCACGGGAGTTCCAGAATGCCCTTTTTTATAAGCGCGTCGGGCGGCTGCATGTTCACCACCTCCGCCGCACCCGGATAGCCGACGGGGCCGGCGCCGCGAATGACCAGAATGCCGGTCTCGTCGATGCCCAGCAAGGGATCATTGATGCGCGCGTGATAATCCTCCCGCCCGTCGAACACGAAGGCCGTGCCCTCAAAGGCATCCGGGTCGTCCGGGTTCGACAGATAGCGTTTGCGAAAATCCTCAGACACGACGCTGGTCTTCATGATCGCCGATTCAAACAGGCTGCCCTTGAGATTGAGGAAACCCGCCTCTCTCAGGATCGGCGCGTCATGGGCGCGGATCACCTCGCGGTTCCAGCTGCGCTTGCCGCGGCAATTGTCGCCCATCGACTTGCCGTTGGCGGTGATCGCATCGGGATTAGGCAGAAGGCCGGCCTCCAGAAGCTCCGCCACGATGGCCGGCACGCCGCCGGCGCGATGATAGTCCTCGCCCAGAAAGCGTCCCGCCGGCTGCATGTCGGCGAGCAGCGGCACCTCGTAGCCGAGCCGCTCCCAATCGTCGTTGTTGAGCGGCACGCCGAGATGCGCGGCGATGGCGTTCAGATGGATCGGCGCATTGGTCGAGCCGCCGATCGCCGAATTGACCACAATGGCGTTCTCGAACGCCTGACGGGTCATGATGTCGGACGGCTTCAGATCCTCCTTGACCATCTCCACGATGCGCTTGCCGGAGAGATAGGCCATGATGCCGCGCTCTTTGTGCACGGCCGGTATTGCGGCGCAGCCCGGCAGCATCATGCCGAGCGCCTCCGCCAGCGAGTTCATGGTCGTGGCCGTGCCCATCGTGTTGCAGAAGCCCGCCGACGGCGCTGACGATGCGACGAGCTCGTAATAGCCCGGCATGTCGATCTCACCGGCTGCGCGCATCTTCTTTGCCCGCCACTTGATCGTGCCGGAGCCGGTGCGCTCACCATTGAACCAGCCGTTCAGCATCGGCCCGACGGAAAGCGCGATGGCCGGAATGTTGACCGTAGCGGCCGCCATCAACTGCGACGGCGTGGTCTTGTCGCAGCCGGTGGTCAGCACGACGCCGTCGATCGGATAGCCGAAGAGCGTCTCCACCAGACCGAGATAGGCAAGGTTACGGTCAATCGCCGCTGTCGGCCGCTTGCCGGTCTCCTGGATGGGATGGACCGGAAATTCAAACGCGATGCCGCCGGCCTCGCGGATGCCCTCGCGGATTCGCTGCGCCAGAATGAGATGGTGGCGGTTGCACGGCGAGAGGTCTGAACCGGATTGCGCAATGCCGATAATGGGCTTGCCGGATTGCAGTTCCTCCCGGGTGATCCCCCAGGTCATGTAGCGCTCAATATAAAGCGCCGTCATGTCCGGGTCGTCCGGATTGTCGAACCAGATCTGCGACCTGAGCTTCACTTGCGTGCCGTGCTTGGCGTCGAACGACATAGGCTTCCTCTCCCGTTGATCGATCTCGAATACGCCCGCGTCAGCGCCCAAATCAACGCCAATCGAGCGATCGAACAGAAAAATATGATTTTTTCTGAGGCCGGCATTGCCGCATGTCAAACGCCTCTCTTCAGCGCACAAGGTTGACGGATGATCGCCGCCAACGGATTTTGCTTCGCTCCACCAAAAGGACGCGCATCCAACCATGACCTTGAAGACGATCGCCGGCTTTGATCGCATCGGCGAGGAAAACGCTTTCGCTGTGCTCGCCCGCGCCAATCAGCTTGCCGCGGAGGGCCGCGACATCATCAATCTGGGCATCGGCCAGCCCGATTTCAGGACCCCGGAGCACGTCGTGGAGGCTGCGGTGAAGGCGCTGCGCGACGGCCATCACGGCTACACGCCCGCCGTAGGCATTCCGCCTTTGCGCGAGGCGGTGGCGCGTCGCACGGCTTTGACAACCGGCGTGGAGGTTTCGCCGGAATCGGTGCTCATTGCGCCGGGCGGCAAGGTGACGATGTTCGCCGCCATCCTCATGTTCGGTGAGCCCGGCGCCGACATTCTCTACCCCGACCCCGGCTTTCCCATCTATCGCTCCATGATCGAGTTCACCGGCGCCCGGCCCGTGCCGGTGCCGATCCGCGAGGCGAACACCTTCGCCTTCTCCGCCGACGAGACGCTGTCACTGATCACGCCGGCGACGCGCCTCCTCATCGTCAACTCGCCGGCCAATCCCACCGGCGGCGTGACGCCGCGGACGGAGATCGACAAGCTGGTGAAGGGCCTCGCAGACTGGCCGGATGTCACAATCATGTCCGACGAGATCTATGATTGCATGACCTATGACGGCGAGGAGCACGTGTCGCTTCTCACCTATCCGGAGCTGCGCGAGCGGCTCATCCTGTTGAACGGCTTCTCAAAGACCTGGGCCATGACCGGCTGGCGGCTCGGGTGGTCGATCTGGCCCGACGGCCTTTTCGACAAGGTCCGCAAGCTTGCTGTCAATTGCTGGTCTTGCGTCAACGCGCCGACCCAATATGCCGGCATCGCCGCCATCGACGGGCCGCAGGACGCGGTGACCGACATGGTGGCCGCCTTCGACCGCCGGCGTCAGGTGGTCACGGAATTGCTCAACCAGCTGCCCGGAATGTCCTGCGTGACGCCGAAAGGCGCCTTCTACGCCTTCCCCAATGTCGCGGAGACCGGCTGGTCGGCCAAGCCGCTCGCCAATGCGCTTTTGGAGGAGATCGGCGTTGCGCTGATCGGCGGCCCCGATTTCGGTGTCCACGGCGAGGGATATGTGCGGGTGTCCTACGCCAATTCCGAAGAGAACATCCGCCGCGCAATTGAGCGGATGGGAGCGTTTCTCAGCGACCGCGCACAGCAGCAGCGCGCCGGCGGCACCTAGCGGCTACCAGGCCTTAGCCCACGAAACAAAAACGCTCTCCCGCGCAACACGATTCGCGATGACTTGAAATGAACGCACGCGGCATCCGTGCTAACGCTTTGCCGCCTTAAACGCAGTTTGATCTTTGGAGCTGACCCATGCGCAGAACGCTTCTCATCGGCATCGCCGCACTGATGGCCGGCACGTCGATCGCCCAGGCTCGGCCGTCGACCTTGTCCATGACCTGCGCGCAGGCCGCGGCGACCGTTGCCTCTTACGGCGCCGTCGTGCTCAGCACGGGCCAGCACACCTTCGACCGGTTCGTCGTGCATAACGGCCTCTGTCTGCCAGGCGAGTACGCCGAGCGGGCGACCGCCCCGACGATCGACACGCCCCATTGCGCGCTCGGCTACACGTGCGAGCAGCGCCGCCGCCTGTTCCACAACGACTTCTGATCGGCCGAGTCGGCGGCAAATCTGGAGCACCAGGACGCGCAGGGCCCTTCGGGGCCCTGTTTCCTTTGGGCGGCCGTTTACGCGCATTGGCCGACCAGGCTATGACCCTCGCCACCAGACGGGGGGCAGGCGTGAACACACCACTCGACGATCCACGGATCGCCGCCGGCCTGGCGGCGCAATTCGCCAATCGGCGACAGAAGATCGCAGCCGGCGCAAAACCGATCGGCTGGAAGGTCGGCTTGAGCACTGAGGCCGCGATGAAGAGCCTTTCCACCGGCGCGCCGCTGGTCGGGTTCCTGACGGATGCCGGCGCGTTGAACTCCGGCGCCACATTGTCGCTCGCCGGCTGGGCGAAGCCCGTGGCTGAGCCGGAGGTGGCCGTCCATATCGGCAAGGACGTACCCGGCAACGCCGACGACGCGACAGCCGTCGACGCCATCATCGGATTGTCGCCCGCCATTGAGCTTGTCGATCTCCACACGCCGCCGGAGAACGTGGAAGCGATCCTCACCGGCAACGTCTATCACCGTCACGTGGTCCTTGGGGCGATGGACCGGTCGCGCGCCGGCGGGGAGGTATCCGGACTGAAGACGCGGGTCGTGCGCAACGGCGACGAGGTCGCCGGCCAGTCGCCGATTGACGCCAACACCGGCACCATCTTGAGCATTGTCCGGCATGTCGCCAGTGTCGTTGCAGCGTGCGGCGAAGGCCTGAAGGCAGGCGATATCGTGATCGCGGGTTCCATCACGCCACCGCATATGCTGAGCGCGGAAGACCACGAATTCATGCATGTCGTCGACGGGATGGGCGACGTCTCGGTGCGCTTCACGCATTGATCATTAGGGAAATTGGCCGAGCCTTAATCCCGCAATCCCCATATTCCACACAGGACAATATTCCCCCTCTCGACGGCCCACCATTTTTCAGCGAGCATGCCTTCCGTGAGAGGGCAGACGGTTCGGCAAAGGCTAGTCGGACAACACGTTTGGATCTCTTGCCCGCGCCGGTTTTCCTCGGAGGCCGGAATGCCTCGCGGGTCATCTGGAGGGCTGTGCGGCGCAGAAATGCGAAGCGCGTGTGCCAGATGAGCCGATGCTCCATGAACGGCGGCCAAACCGTTCGATGGGCCGGCAGGTCTCACAAGGACCGGTCGGAGCCTGGGACCTTCAGCGCTGAGGCGCTCAGGTTCAGACCCAGGCGATGCGGCGGCGCGTCGAAAGGCGTGGAGCCTCTGAAACCAGGGCTGATAGGGAGGCGTCGGTTGGCTTGTCCAAGCGGCGCCTTTCCTATTTGTGCGTTGCAGCTTTGGAGCGGCCCTTTCAAACCCTCGCGCCCAACCTCGCGTCTGTCATCCCGGTTCGGCCGCCAGGCCGAGACCGGGACCCATGAACACCAAGCTAAGGTGTGCGCAGGCGGCGAGGACAAAGGGCCTCGCAGTCATGCATCCATGGCACCATCTCTGTTCATAGGTCCCGGACAAGCGCTGACGCGCTTTCCGGGATGACAAACGTGAAGGCAGCGCTCCTGCGTTTTGCTTGCGCTCGATGCGAGCTTTACTGTGATCCTTTGCGTGGCGTTGATCACGAGCGTAACCCTCCCCTTGAGGGAGGGTCGAAGGCGGTAAAGCCGCTTTCGGGGAGGGGTGAGCAATGGAGCCGCAGAGGAACGACGCTCACCCCCTCCCGGAGCTTGTATCGGCTTCGCCCTACAAACTCCGACCTCCCCTCAAGGGGGAGGTTAGGAGCCGTAGCGACGTAGCCCGGATGGAGCGAAGCGCAATCCGGGGACGCGGATCGGCCAATCAGCTTTAACTTCCATGGACCGCACATAAATATCCATGAGCGATTTAGCATCCCCGCCTCCACTCAATCCGGAGAGCCATGCGCTCTTTGTGGACTTTGACGGCACCTTGGTGGACTTCGCGCCCACCCCGGACGCGATCGCTCTGCGGCCCGGGACCGTGGATCGGCTCGGAGCGATCAGCAATCGCCTCGACGGCGCGCTCGGCATCATCACAGGCCGGCGAATCGTTGATGTCGATTCTTTCCTGGCGCCTCTTCAACTCCCGGCCTCCGGCCTGCACGGCCTGGAGACCCGCTTGGCCGGTGCTGAGATCACGGCAAGTCCGCCCTCACCGCAAATCGCCACGGCCCGCGATCGGCTCAGCACCGAAATCCGACCAGACGACCGCTTGCGCTTTGAAGATAAGGGTGGTGCCCTGGTGCTGCACTTTCGCGAGCATCCCGACGAAGCCGAACGCGCCGGAATCCTGGCCCGCAAGGCCGCCGAGGGGCTCGCCGATCTCAGCGTGGTCGATGGGCACGCCATCGCCGAAATCCGCATGCGCGGCGTCGACAAGGCCAAAGCGCTCCAGCGCCTCCTCGCTTCACCGCCATTTGATGGGCGGCTTCCCGTCTATGTCGGCGACGACACCACCGACGAGGACGGCTTCCGCGCAGCCGCCGAATCCGGCGGATTCGGCATCAAGGTCGGAGAGGGCCAAACGGCGGCTGCATTTCGATTAGGCGACGTTTTTGCGGTGCATCAATGGCTCGCAACAATTGCATGATATGTAGGCAGAAGCAGCGACACGAACCATATATTGCGTTGCAAACCGGGCCCGCAGCACCACATAGGGCCCATTGAGGGAGGCATGAGTCGGCTCATCGTCATATCCAACCGGGTAGGACCGCTCAACGACGAAGGCAAAGCGGGTGGATTGGCGGTAGGGTTGGCTGACGCGCTCAGGCAACGCGGCGGCATCTGGTTCGGCTGGTCGGGTGGGACCACCGAAGAAGGCACGCACGGGCCCCTCAGGATTGAGAACGAAGGCAAGGTCAAGCTGGCCACCGTCGACATGACGGAGGCCGATCTCGATGCCTTCTACCGCGGCTTCGCCAACCAGGCACTGTGGCCCGTCTTCCATTATCGGATCGATCTGGCGAATTACGAGCGCCGCCAGGCGGAAATCTATGAGCGCATCAACGAACGGATCGCCAGCCGGCTCAATCCGCTCTTGGAGAGCGACGACCTCGTCTGGGTCCACGATTACCATTTCATGCCGCTCGGCGAGAACATTCGCGCCAGCGGATTCACCGGCGCGCTCGGCTTCTTTCTGCATGTCCCCTTCCCGCCGCCGGAGGTGATCACCACGCTCCCCCACGCGCACCGGCTTGTGCGCTCGATGCTCTCCTACGACGTCGTCGGCTTCCAGACGAAGATCGACAGGGACAATTTCGCCCACTTCCTCACCTCTGAATTCAACGGCGTGGAACTCGGTGACGGCTGGGTGGAGGCCGCAGGCCGGCGAGTCCATGCCGGCGCGTTTCCCATCGGCATCGACACGGAACGCTTCGCCGAATTCGCTGTGAGCCCGGAGGCGGGACGCCGCTACCACCAGCTCCGCTCGGTGCTGCGCGACCGCAAGCAAATCATCGGCGTCGATCGCCTGGATTATTCCAAAGGCATCCCCGACCGCCTGAGAGCATTCCGGCGATTGCTGGAGGACTATCCGGAGAACCGCGACAAGGCGAGCCTGCTGCAGGTGGCGCCGGTGTCGCGTGGCGATGTCGACGCCTACGCGGAGCTCCGCCGGGAGCTGGAGGAGCTCGCCGGCCGCATCAACGGCGTCTACGGCCTGCTCCACTGGACGCCGGTCAGGATCATGACGCGCGGCTTTGCGCGCAAGGCGCTCGCCGGACTTTATCGGGCAAGCCACGTGGCGCTGGTCACGCCGCTTCGCGACGGGATGAACCTGGTAGCCAAGGAATATATCGCCGCGCAGGACCCCGACGATCCCGGCGTCCTGGTGCTGTCGCGCTTCGCCGGCGCTGCCGCGGAGATGCACGAGGCGCTGATCGTCAATCCCTACGACATCACCGAAGTGGCCGAAGTGCTTCAACGCGCCCTGCAAATGCCGCTGGCGGAGCGAAAACGGCGGTGGAACGCGCTCCATAAGACGATCAGCCAGGGGACGGCGGTCAGCTGGTGCGACGGCTTCCTCGGCACCCTTGAGACAGCCCTCGCCCGCCGCCGCGAAACGCAGGCGCAGCGCCAACGCGACGCCGACACAACCCAAACCAAAGCGACAACAGGCGCAACGACGCCCGCCAAGAACGGCACAAGTGGCGACGAGATCGCGCCCGGACCCCTTCCCACCCACGCTTGACCAGCACGGCCTCTCTCGCCAAGAAGCCAGGCGACGCCATGGGAAAATCGGACAAAAAGGGCTTGCGCATGCGCGTCGTGCTCCGCGATGGCGCTGCACTCGGCCCGGGCAAGATCGCTCTGCTGGAGGCCATCGACGAGACCGGCTCCATCCGCGCCGCCGGCGGCCGTTTCAAGATGAGTTACCGCCGCGCCTGGGAGCTGATCGCCGAGCTGAACGGCATGTTCGCGCGCCCGCTCGTGGCGGCCGAAGCCGGCGGGCGCGGTGGCGGCGGCGCAACGCTTACGCCGCTCGGCCGCGAGGTGGTGATGCGGTTCCGCGCCATGGAAGCGGCGTCCTGGACGGCCGTGGAGGCGGATTTCCGCAGTCTCGCCCGGCGGCTGAAAAAACTGCCAGCGTCAAAGGGATGACTTGATCGTTATTTCTGTTTGGGAATAACGTCTGCCGCGGAAGCTGCTATGCCGGTATCTCGTTCTGCTCTCCTTTGGCGCCTCTTGGCCGCAAGCCTGGTTTTCGCGGTCTTGTGGCAGACGCACGCCTCCGCGGAGAAGCCGCCGGTCGTCGCCGCAGCGGCGAGCCTGCAACTGGCAATGCGCGACATGGCGGTCGCGTTTACTGCCAAGACCGGCCGCAAGGTCGAGATCGCGTTCGGTTCGTCAGGCAATTTCGTTCGCCAGATTCAGCAAGGCGCGCCCTATGAGATGTTCCTCTCAGCCGATGAGGAATTTGTCGACATCCTCGTCGAGGCTGGGCTCACACAGGGCCGAGGCGACCTCTATGCTTTAGGGCGTCTCGCCTTGATCATCCCGAAGAACTCGCGCCTAAAGGCCGACGGCACGCTCAGCGATTTGCGCGCTGCGCTGAGCGATGGTCGGCTGAAGCGTTTTGCAATCGCCAATCCGAAGCACGCCCCCTACGGCCGCCGCGCCGCCGAGGCGCTTCGTCATGCTGCACTTTGGGATGAGATCGAAGAGAGGCTCGTGTTTGGCGAGAATGTCGCGCAGGCTGCGCAATTCGCAACCTCCGGCAACGCCGATGGCGGCATCATCGCCCACGCACTGGCGCTGACGCCAAGTCTGTCGCAGGCGAGCACCTTCGCCCTCATACCCGACGACTGGCACACACCGCTTCGCCAGCGCATGGTGCTCCTGAGCGGCGCCGGCGAAGCAACGGCGACGTTCTACAATTTCGTCATGTCGCCTGAAGGCCGCGCCATCCTCGATCGTTTCGGTTTTATCGTTCCCGCCGAAGGCCTATAGCGCATGGACTGGCCCGCTCTTTGGCTTTCGCTGCAGCTCGGCGCGCTGACCGTCGTGTTCCTTCTGCCGATCGCGATCGTCGTCGGCCGCTGGTTGGCGGTGACCCGCATACGCGGACGCAGCGCCCTTGAAGCGGCGACGGCGCTGCCGCTCGTCCTGCCGCCGACCGTGCTCGGCTTCTACCTGCTCGTCGCATTTGGCCAGGAGGGCTGGGCCGGCGAGCTGTGGAGGCGCCTTTTCGGCGACAGCCTGGTCTTCACCTTTGAGGGCCTGCTTCTCGCCTCGCTGATCGTCAACATCCCGTTCGCCGTGCAGCCGACGCAGCGCGCCTTTGAGGCGATCGCGCCGGAGCTGCGTGAAGCAGCGGCAAGCTGTGGCATGTCCTGGTGGCGGATGTTCTGGCGCATTGAACTGCCGCTCGCCTGGCCGGGCATCCTCACCGCCATGGTGCTGACCTTCGCACACACACTCGGCGAGTTCGGCGTCGTGCTCATGGTCGGCGGCAACATTCCCGGCGAGACCCGCACGATTGCCATCGCCATCTATGACCGCGTGCAGGCCTTCGACGATCTTGGCGCGGCGCGCATGTCGGCGGTGCTTCTGCTCATCTCCCTGGTCGCCATTGCCTTAAGCTATGGGCTGACCCAAAGAATCGGTCGCAGACATGGCTGACGGCGGCTCAAACGGTGGGGGCCTCAGCCTGCTTCTATCGCAGGATGCCCCGATCCCAATCAACGCCGCGCTTGACGTGGCGCCGGGCGAGATCCTGGCGCTGGTCGGCCCCTCCGGCAGCGGCAAGACGACGACGCTCCGAGCCATCGCCGGTCTCCATCAGGTCGCCGAAGGCTCGATCGCGTGCGGCGGCGACATCTGGTTCGACTCCGCCACCGGCATGAACCGGCCGACACGCGACCGGCGCGTTGGCTTCGTCTTCCAGTCCTACGCCTTGTTTCCCCATCTCACCGCGCTTCAGAACGTCATGGAGGCGCTCGGCGACCGCCCGGCCTCCCTCCGCCGGGGCGAGGCGCGCGCTTATCTGGCGCGCGTCCACCTGGATGGCCTGGAGGATCGCCGGCCCGCCACCTTGTCCGGCGGTCAGCAGCAGCGCGTCGCCGTCGCCCGTGCGCTGGCGCGCCGGCCTGAAGTGCTCTTGCTCGACGAACCGTTTTCCGCCGTCGACCGCATGACCCGCCACCGGCTGCAGCGCGAGCTGGCTGAGCTCCGCCGCGACCTCTCCATGCCCATCATTCTCGTCACCCACGACCTCGAAGAAGCCGCGCGTCTGGCCGACCGCATCGCCGTCATCCATCACGGCGCGCTTCTGCAGACGGGCGACGTCACTGAAGTCATGACGCGGCCGAAGACGCCCGCCGTTGCGCGCCTCGTCGGCATCCGCAACATCTTTGCCGGAACCATCGACAAAGATCGCGACGAGGCGGGACACGTCATGGTCACCTGGCGTGACCATCGCCTTGAGACCACAGTCGGATCGGGCTTCGCCGCCGGCGAGCAGGTAAGCTGGTGCATCCCCTCAGACAGCGTCGTCATCCACCGCCGCGACCGGCCCTCGCGCGGCGAACGCGAGAACCCGGTCTACGGCGACGTGGCGGAGATGGTGCGGCTCGGCGAAACAACGGAGCTCGTCATCCAGGTCGGGCCGCGCGACGCGCACCCGCTGCACGCCTCCATCCCCACGCATGTGGCGCGACGCAACCGCATCGCCGAGGGCGAAACGATCGGCGTATCGCTCCGCGCCGACGCCATTCAGGTCATGCGGCGGGAGGTGACGGCTGAGAGCTAGCGCCCGCCCAGTTTGAGCAACTCGCCGGTCTCCTCCGACACGACGTCGGAGTGACCGGGGTCGCCGTCCGGCAGCGGCACGCCGCGCAGCAGCAGGAACTTCTCCGCATGCGCGCCGGTGAGATCGGCTGGGAAGCGGATCTTGCGATGGATCAGATATTCGCCGCGCGTGTTGACCGTCAGTGCGCCGGCCTCCAGAAGCTGCACGAGCCCCGCCTCCTGAGGCAGGACCTCGTAAGGCACAGCCGGCAAGGGCGCGACCACGGCCTCCGGGTCGATCTCAACGACCCCTCCCGGATTGAAGTTCTTCAGCTCCGTTACGGCATCGCCCCCCTCCGTCGTGACCCTGACACTGCCGGTCCCTCTTGCAATGGAGACGCTCCCCATGCCTTGCACGGTGATCCGCGGCACGCCGGCTTGCCTGCCGGACTTCGCCTGTATCTCCCCTGAAGGAACGGTCAGGGTGCCGACCGCATACTGCCCGAACGTAGCGGCCGGCGCCTTGCCCGCCGCCTCGCCGACGAAAGCGACCGCCTGCGCGGCACGGGTGGACGGCACCTCCTCGAAGTATCTCAAACAATCGGTTCGCTGCAGGAAGCTGACGCGGTCGGCGGGAAGGCCGGTTGCACCGGCGATCGGCACCAAACGTCCGGCCTCGCCGGGAACGTCAATTGCGGAGGTCAGAACCAGGCGCTCAATCCGCTCCGTCGCGCCGGACACCTGCCAGATGATCGCCGCATGCGCCGCAACCACCAGATAGATCGGCGTGTCGCCGGGCTCTACCACGAGTCGGCCGGTATGCACCGCCCGGTCCTGAGTACCGATCGCCGCGGAAGAAAGCGCCTCCGCCGTATGGAGGCCGGCGAGGATCACATTCGCCTTCCCCGACGCGGCCGGCATCTCGCATTTGGCACGCCCGTCCGGCAATAGCCGCATTGCGGCCGCTCGCCGCGCCTCGGCCGCGGCAAGCGCGTCGGCGCGCGCCTGATCGGTCACGACCGGACCCATGCGCAGGTTGAAGGCGTCCTGCTCCTCTGCAGAGATGATGCCGTCGGCGTCCGTGTCGACGGACCGGTAGAGCGCCTCCGCCGCGGCCTGGTATTCCACCAAAGTCAGCTTGCCGTCGCCGTCCGCATCGAGCGCCAGGGCCTGTCTCAGTTGCTGCGCATGACTGGCGACCATGGACGCCACCCGTCGCCCTTCCGGCGAATCCGGTTCCGGCGGCGCCAGCACTTCCGCCCAGTCAATGCCGCCGTCGCCGTTTGCATCCTTCAGCAGCCATTGCTCCATCTGCTGCTCGACGAACTCTCCAAAATTGGCCTGCGAGCGTGCCCGCGATCGATTTCTGTAGATGACGTACCGGCGTATCTCTTCCTCTGTCGCTGTCCCGTCGCGGTCCAGATCGCCTTTCATGATCTCAAGCGCCAGCTTGTTGCCGAACTCCGCCGCGACGAAGGCCTCGTGCACCGCCAGGTCAGCGGCGCTCACGCTGTCACCACCGGATCCGAGCTGGGCGAACTGCCGCTCCGCTTGTTCCAACACATCCCGCAGCACGGCGCGATGGCGCATCATCGGGCCGAAGGCTTCCTCCTCCGGCAGCGTCGTCACGGCTTGCGCCCAGGCGCCCGGCGCAACCGGTGACAGAACGCTGAGGCCCAGCGCCATGGCGGTAACTGCAAGCCGTTGCATGTCGAAGTCCCCCTTTTGCGGTGCGGAATAACCGTCGCCGCCGATCGTTTAGATTGTGTGACGGTCGCGGCCGACCACGCCCCTCGGTTAACGCTTGCTGTCGAACCCCGGCGGCCGTCCGGCCGTCGCGGCAAGGACGGGCCGCATCGCACGACCGCCAGTCGCATATTGCATTGCAACATAAGCTGACTAATGTGCCGCCGTTCCTAGCCCCGGGGTTCCCTTGCCGCAGATTCGAAAAATCCTCGTCGCCAACCGCTCCGAAATTGCCATCCGCGTCTTTCGGGCCGCCAATGAGCTCGGCCTGGAAACCGTCGGCGTGTTCTCAGAGGAGGACAAGCTGGCGCTGCACCGGTTCAAATCCGACGAGGCCTATCTAATCGGCCACGGGCCACATCTGGAAAAGCCGCTCGGCCCGATCGAGGCCTATCTCTCTATTCCTGAGATACTCCGGGTGGCGAAGCACGCAGAGGCAGACGCCATCCATCCGGGCTACGGACTGCTTTCCGAGAGTCCGGAATTCGCCGACGCCTGCGCAAAGGCCGGCATCACCTTCATCGGCCCCTCGCCCGACACCATGCGCCGGCTCGGCAACAAGGTGTCGGCGCGCGAACTGGCCGTGGCAGCCGGCGTGCCTGTCATGCCGGCGACCGATCCGCTCTCCGACGATCCGGAGACGTGGAAGAAGGCCGCCACGGAGATCGGCTATCCGGTCATGCTCAAGGCGTCTTGGGGCGGCGGCGGCCGCGGCATGCGCGTCATCCGCGATGCCGACGAGTTGGTGCGCGGCGTCACCGAGGCGAAGCGCGAAGCGCGCGCCGCCTTCGGCAAGGACGAAGTCTATCTGGAGAAGCTGGTTGAGCGCGCCCGTCATGTCGAGGTGCAGGTGCTCGGCGACACCACCGGCACCCGCGTGCATCTGTTTGAGCGCGATTGCTCCATCCAGCGACGTCATCAGAAAGTCGTGGAGCGCGCACCCGCGCCTTACCTCAATGCCGCGCTGCGCGAAGAGCTTTGCGGCCACGCGCTGAAGATCGCCGACGCCGCCGATTATGTCTGCGCCGGCACCGTGGAATTCCTGCAAGACGCCGACACCGGGAAGTTCTACTTCATCGAGGTCAATCCGCGCATTCAGGTAGAGCACACCGTCACGGAGGAAGTGACAGGCATCGACATCGTCAAGGCACAGATTCACATCATCGAAGGCAAGCGGATCGGCGAGCCGGAATCCGGCGTGCCGCGCCAGGAGGATATCCGGCTGAACGGCCACGCCTTGCAGTGCCGCATCACCACGGAGGACCCGGAGCAGAACTTCATCCCCGATTACGGCCGCATCACCGCCTATCGCGGCGCCACGGGTTTCGGCATTCGGCTCGACGGCGGCACGGCCTATTCCGGCGCCGTCATCACCCGCTACTACGACGCGCTCCTGGAGAAGGTGACGGCCTGGGCGCCCTCACCTGAGGAAGCGATCGCCCGCATGGACCGCGCGCTCCGTGAGTTCCGCATCCGTGGCGTTGCGACCAACCTCACCTTTCTGGAAGCGATCGTCGGCCACGAGAGCTTTCGCAACACCAGCTACACCACCCGCTTCATCGACGAGACGCCGGAACTGACGGAAGCCGTGCGTCGGCGCGATCGCGCCACCAAGCTTTTGAACTACATCGCCGACGTGACGGTGAACGGCCATCCTGAAGCGCGCGGGCGAAAGCTCCCCGATCCGGAGGCGCCCAAGCCGGTCGTCCCGATCTTTGACCAAGAGCCCGCCGAAGGCACGAAACAGCGCCTTGACCGCGACGGCGCAGAAGCCTTCGCCCGCTGGATGCGCGCCGAAAGCCGCACGTTCATCACCGACACGACCATGCGCGACGCGCATCAGTCGCTCTTGGCAACGCGCGTGCGCACGCATGACATCGTGGCGATCGCGCCCGCTTACGCTGCCGGGCTTCCACAACTCCTGTCGCTGGAATGCTGGGGCGGCGCGACCTTCGACGTCGCCATGCGCTTCCTCACCGAAGACCCGTGGGAACGGCTTTCCGGCATCCGCGAGCGCGCGCCCAACATCCTGTTGCAGATGCTCCTGCGCGGCGCCAACGGCGTCGGCTACAAGAACTATCCCGACAATGTCGTGCGCTTTTTCATCGAGCAGGCGGCCGACGCCGGCATCGATCTGTTCCGCGTCTTCGATTGCCTGAATTGGGTGGAATCCATGCGCGTTTCCATGGACGCCGTCTTGGAATCCGGCAAGCTTCTTGAGGCAGCGATCTGCTACACCGGCGATCTCCTCGACCCGGCGCGATCCAAATACGACCTCAGATATTATGTCGATATGGCGCGTGAGCTGGAGAAGGCCGGCGCGCACATCATCGCTGTGAAGGACATGAGCGGCCTGATGAAGCCGGCCGCCGCGCGCGCGCTCTTTGCGGCGCTCCGCGATGAAGTGGCCGCCCCGCTCCATTTCCACACGCATGACACGTCGGGCCTATCGGGCGCGTCGGTGCTCGCGGCCGTGGAGGCCGGCGTCGACGCCGTCGACGCGGCGATGGACGCGCTCTCCGGCCTCACCGCGCAGCCCTGCCTCGGTTCGCTGGTTGCAGCCCTCGACCAGACGGACCGCCCCTCCGGCCTCGATCTGGAGGCAATCCGCGACATCTCTCTTTATTGGGAGGCGGTGCGCTTCCAATATGCCGGCTTTGAAAGCGACCTGCGCTCCGGCGCCTCGGAAGTCTATCTCCACGAAATGCCGGGCGGCCAGTTCACCAATCTCAAGGAGCAGGCGCGCGCGCTTGGGCTGGAAAGCCGCTGGCACGACGTGGCGCGCGCCTATGCGGAGGCGAACCAGATTTTCGGCGACATCATCAAGGTCACGCCGTCCTCCAAGGTGGTCGGCGACATGGCGCTGATGATGGTGACGCAGGAACTGAGCGCCACCGATGTCCTCGACCCGGAACGCGACATCGCTTTCCCGGAATCGGTGACGCAGATGATGCGCGGCGATCTCGGCCAACCGCCCGGCGGCTGGCCGGAAGCTATCCAGAAGAAGGTGCTGAAGGACATCGAGCCGATCACTGTGCGCCCCGGCTCGCTGATCGCACCCGCTGATCTCGACGAAGAGCGCAGCACGCTTGCTGAGACGATCGAATACGAGCCGAGCGATTACGAGCTCGCCTCCTATCTGATGTACCCGAAGGTCTTCGTCGACTTCGCCGCCGCACAGGACCAGTACGGACCGACGGAGGTTCTGCCGACGCCGACCTATTTCTACGGCTTGGCGCCGGGCGACGAGATCCACGCCGAGCTTGAGGTCGGCAAGACCATGATCATCCGTTGCCAGGCGATCGGTGAGACGGATGAGCGCGGCCTGGTGCGCGTCTTCTTCGAGCTGAACGGCCAACCGCGCATTGCGCGCGTGCCCGATCGCGCGCATGGCGCAAGCGCCGCCGAGCAGCGCCCGAAAGCCGAGGCCGGCAATGCCGCCCATGTCGCCGCGCCCATGCCCGGCGTCATTTCCGGTGTCGCCGTAGAGGCCGGTCAGGACGTGCGCGCCGGCGACGTGCTTCTGTCCATCGAGGCCATGAAGATGGAGACGGCCATCCACGCCGACCGCGATGGCAAGGTCGCCCAAATCCTGGTCAAGCCCGGCGACCAGATCGACGCGAAGGATCTCCTCGTCCGCTTCGCCGAGTAAGCCGCACAGGTGCACGACAAAGCGGGCTCGCCTCTGCGGTCAGGCGGTTCCGCTAGCCACCGCCTTTTGCACGGCGCGAGACGCATTCACCCTCCCACTTCCGAGCTTACCAGGTATAGCTGGGTTGTCCGCTTGAACATCTTCGCAAGTCGACTGCAATATCTGTCGAACTTGCGGAGCCGTCAGGTTCTTGTTTGCAGACCATGTAAGAGCCGCAACCCCGGCCACATGGGGAGCGGCCATTGAAGTACCGTTCTTGAATCCATGCGAGCTCGATGGGACAGTTGACCATATGTTCACGCCTGGCGCACATACATCGACTTGACTTCCATAGTTGGAAAACGACGCTCTTCTATTATTTTGGTCTAGTGCCGCGACAGCCAACGCATCGGGGTAAACCGCTGGGTACTGCGGTGTTATATCCATATCGTTGTTTGCATTACCGGCAGCAAAAATAACCAACACGCCTTTATCTGTCGCGTTTGTGATCGCAAATAATATGGCCGAGAAATTCCCACTTGCTCTCCATGAGCAATTCGCGACGTAACGTCGATTTGCATGCTTCTGCGCTTGATCCCCTACGTAGTTTATCGCGTCTGCCCGGTTCTGGTTCATGCCGGCCATGAGATTAATTCTCAACGGCATCAGCTGGCATTTTGGTGCAACGCCCGCGATGCCGACCGCATCGTCGGCCACCGCAGCCGCGGTCCCACATACATGAGAACCGTGGCTGCCACTGTCGTCCGGAGAGCCGTCGGCAGCCGAGAAGTCCCAGTCTTCGCCGTCACGATCTAGTATATTGCCGGCAAGATCAGGGTGCGTTAAGTCCGCGCCGGTATCGATGACTGCAATTATGACGTCGGGATCTCCCCTCGTAATATCCCAGGCCCCAAGAGCCCTCACATCGACACCTTTCTTCCCAACCGTACCGGCAACTGTTTGCCCTGTATTGTGCAGGCCCCATAGTCGAGAGAAGTCTGGGTCGTTTGGGGATGAAGCGAGTTCGTCGTTGAAGCCTATCTCACTGGCTTCCGCAAATAAGACGTCGTCGCGTTGTGAGAAATCGGCAATCATATCAAATAAGGACCGTCCTTCTGGAACACTGACGGTGTAATATCCTTTTGTTCTCTGTTTTTGAACAACCTCACTACCCAATTCTTGTATCGCCAATTCCATATCGGCCTCAGAAATACTCTGGTCAAACTGAACCGTCACCTCATCTGGGATAAAATACCTCCGCAACCCCTCGCTATCATCAAAAGCCGGGATGGAGTTCGCTATCTCGGTGACATCAAGGGTGCTCGCGACATCAAGGCTCTCCGATTCTTCCGACACATCAAAAACGGCTATGCCACGTCGCCGATTGAGTTTCCGCAAAGCCGAAATTTGGCTGCTAGCCAAAGCGCTCGCGACCGATGCGTCGCTGGCCTCCTCTGACTCATCTGTAGGAGTAAAGGTGACCACCAACTCATCGCGAACTGGCTTAAACTCTACTGTCTTGCTCTGGAACTTATCGTAATATCCGAATACTGTCGGAAGTCCGGTTTTTGCTCTCGGATTCATGATAGTACTCCTCCCCGTTTTTCGGATTAACTATCACAGATAGTATTTCTAATCAAGGTTGTAGCCTGCTCTGCCTTAGCAGCGGTTGCTCTGTCTACAGCTGGCCGTGACCTGTGGTCGTCGTGCGTCACACCGGTCGCGACGACGCAATTCGGGGGCACTGGTCAAATCCGGCGATCAAATCGTCGCCAAAGAGCTATTGCTGCGCTTCGACACGTAGCGCCGTGGACCAGACGCGTGGCCACCGCTTTCGCCTATATATGTCGTCAGCGGCGCGGTTTTCGGGAGGGGGTGAGCGGGGTCGATCGGCAGAGGAATGTCGCCCACCCCTCCCCGAGATCGGCTCGCAAGCGCTCACCGATTTCGACCCTACCTCAAGAGGAGGGCCAGGCCGAGCCCAAAGCTTCGTTTCAGAATGGAGGCTCTAAACGTCGACCTCGACATCCACCCATTCGTTCATCGGAACGAAGTGGCTTTTGATGTCGGCACAGAGCGGGCAGATCCAATTGTCGGGCAAATCCTCAAAAGCGACGCCGGGCGGGATGGGATTGTCCGGGTCGATGGCATTGGGATCGCCGACCGACGGATCGTAGATGTAGGGATCGCAGTCCTGGTCAGTGCACTGCCACTTGCGAAGCCTTAGCGTCCTCTTCGCTGAGAAAGCACGCTGCGGGCCGGCCAGAAGTGAAGCGCCGGCGGCAAGGCCGGCAACGACGGTGCGACGCGTCGATGAGGAGCTCAATCAAGCCTCCTAGAGCATGATCCCGAAAAGTGGACGCCATCTTTTCGGATAAGATCATGCTTCAACAAAGAGATAGAGCGTTGGAGCGATTCAACGTAAAGCGAAAACGCTCCAGTGGCCGCGGCCATCATCCAAGGCCGCGCCATCTGCACAAATTGATCGCGGCGTGCGGCGGCCAGATCGACCGCCGCATGCCGATTTCGAACTATCCGACCAGCGCGCCATCGCTGCGCGTGACGGCGATGATCGCAGAGCGCGGCACCGTGTCGCCACCATCCGGCCAGTGGCTGTTGCCCTTCTCGCCGGGATGCTGAATGCCGACGAACATGGTCCGACGGTCGGCGCTCCAGGTCAGCCCGGTGATCTCGCACTCATTGGGCCCCACCATGAAGCGCCGGATTTCGCCGGTGACCGGGTCGCCGGCCAGCATCTGGTTGTTCCCGTGTCCGGCGAACTCCTCCGCGTTGGAGTAGTTGCCGTCCGTCTGGATCCACAGCACGCCGTTGGAATCGAACTTAAGCCCGTCGGGCGAGTTGAACATGTTGTCGGCGTTGACGTTGGCGGAGCCGGCATAAGCGTCGGAATGCACCGTCGGATTGCCGGCCAGCACGAACAGATCCCACGAGAAGGCCTTGGCGGTGTGATCGGCACCGTCGGGCCGCCAGCGCACGATCTGGCCGTAATTGTTCGCTTCGCGCGGATTGGGTCCGCCCACCGGCGTCTCGTCGCCGCCCGCATTCGGCTTGATGCCGCGGTTCTTGTTGTTGGTGAGCGAGCAGTAGATTTCAGCCGCGTTGGGATTGGCGGCAATCCATTCCGGCCGATCCATGGTCGTGGCGCCGACAGCGGAGCCCGCCTGGCGCGTGTGCACGCTGATTTCCGCCAGGCTGGCCATGCCGGTCGTCTCCGGCGTCAGGTCCCGCCACTCGCCGGTGCCGTCATCGTTGAACTTGGCAACGGAGAGCGTGCCGTCGTTCAACAGCTCCTCGGTCGACTCGCCCGGGGCGAACACGCCGTTGGAGACGTAGCGGTAAATGAACTCGCCGCGCTCGTCGTCGCCCAGATAGACCACGACACGGCCGTCATTGTTGACGACGCATTCGGCGTTCTCGTGCTTGAAGCGACCGAGCGCCGTGCGCTTCTTCGGCGTGGAGTTGGGGTCATAGGGATCGATCTCCACGACGTAACCGGCGCGGTTCGGCTCGTTGGGGTGCTTGGACACGTCGTAGCGCTCGTCGACGCGGGCCCAGCCATAGCCCCAATCGCTACCGGAAATGCCGTAGCGGGCAAGCTCCGGCGAGACCTGATGCTCCGGATCGGCGGCGGAGAAATAGCCGTTGAAGTTTTCCTCGCAGGTCAGATACGTGCCCCAGGGCGTGACGCCGTTACCGCAATTGTTCCACGTGCCGAGCGAGCGCGTTCCGGTGGGGTCGGCTTCCGTTTTCAGGAGGTCATGCCCGGCCGCCGGCCCGGTGATCTCCATCTCCGTGTCCGGTGTGATGCGCCGATTGTACGGGCTGTCCTTGACGAACGACCAGGCGCCGCCATCGCCGGACAGCTCCACGACCGTGATGCCATGCGCCATCTTGCCCTTGACCACGTCGTCGTCGACTTCCGCTTTGCCGTCGGTGCGATTGCCCCAGATGATGGAGCGGTTCGTGTATTCGTTGTTCACGACCAGAAGCGTCTTGTCGCCGTGGGAGAACACGTCCATGCCGTCGGTGTTGTCACCGAATGCGCGCGCTTGGCTGTTGCCGGTGCCGCGCGTCGCGCCATCGAATTCCGGCGCATCAGACCACAGCGGATCGCCCCAGCTGATGACAACGTCCACCTTGTAGCCCTCCGGCACGGTGACTGCATCCAAGGTGTTGGCGGCGATTTGATCGAACGCGAATCGATCGGCGCCGGCTCGCGCAATGGTCGGAGCGAAGCTTGAAAGCGCGGCGAAACTGCCGAACGCCACAACGCTGCGCATCAGGTCGCGGCGGTTGATCGCGGCTTCGACGACGCGATCGAAATCCGTCTCCTCCGGACGCGGATTGATCACCTCGTCATATTCGTCGAACGAAAGCTCGTCCTTGTTGTAAGTCGTCATTGATTGCTCCTCGAGGGGTTGCTGACACCTGGAATCCACGGTTTTGTCTGGAAAAGCGCCGCGCGAACCGACAGGTGTCGTCGCGGCAGGCCTCAACTGCACCGTTTCCACTAGGCTTATTGGAGCTGTTCTAAACTTTGATGACAGTTTCCCCGGCCAATCGCGGCGCGGCGCTGCATGCCGGTCGAAGGACCGGCTCAAGCGCCCAGAGCCGCTGCTTCTTCGGCCGACATCCGGAGACGTAATGCAAAGAAATGCACCCATAGCCGCTGATGCCCTGGCCTCGCTGATCGCCAAGCAGGCGCAGGGCAAGAAGCGCCTGATTGTCGCGATTGCCGGGCCGCCGGCCGCCGGCAAGTCGACCCTCGCGCGCCGCCTGTCTGCGGCGCTGAACGACGATGCGGAGCATCCCGCCATCGTCGTGCCGATGGACGGCTTCCACTACGACGATTCCGTGCTCAAGGCGCGCGGGCTCCTGCCACGCAAAGGCGCGCCGGAGACGTTCGACGTAGACGGATTTGCGGTGATGCTGGAGCGGCTTTCGACGGCCACCTCCGATGTGGCGATTCCGCTTTTTGATCGCGACCTTGAAATTTCGCGCGCCGGCGCGGCGATCGTCACGCCCGAGCACCGCATCCTCATCGTGGAGGGCAATTATTTGCTTCTGGATGAGCCAGGTTGGGCCGATCTCGGCCGCTTCTTTGGCCTGACGGCGGCCATCGCGGTACCGTTCGAGGAGCTGGAGCGCCGGCTTGTCAGGCGTTGGCTTAAATACGGAATGAACGAGCCCGACGCCCGCGCCCGCGCACTCTCCAACGACATCCCCAATGCCAAGCGCGTGCTCGCGCACGCGCGGCCGGCCGACTACGTGCTGCAGCAGGATGAAAAGCCGTCCTGAGCGAACTGGCCCGTTAGAGCCTGTTTGAAAGACCAACCTTACGGCGCGCGGCCGGCATTCTCAAACGGGCTCTTAGCACTCAGGCGTAGTCGGCAAGCCAGTTCGGCAGCTGACCGATATCGGCGATCACTGCATCGGCGAGCGTCGCCAGATCGTCATGGCCGCTTGTCCCGCTGAGGACACCAACCGCTGCACCGGTGCCGGCGGCACGGGCCATGGCGAGGTCGTGCCGGCTGTCGCCGACAACAACGACCTCCGCCGGTGCAACGGACGCCGCCGCGCAAAAGGCCAAGACCATGTCTGGCGCCGGCTTTGGCCGGGGCACCGCATCGTAGCCGATGATGCGGCAGAACCGATGGCTGAGGCCGAGCGCGTCGATGCCGGCGCACGCCGCCTCCGTCGCGTCGCTGGTGGCGACGCCCAGCGCATACCCAGCGCCGGCAAGCGCGTCGAGCGTATCGGCTAGGCCGTCCACGGGCACCGAGGTTACGGCGCGCGCACGCGCCAGCCCGTCGATCCGTTGCCGCAATGCTCGGCGGTTACCCTCCGTCGCATCCGGATACCACAGCGACACCAAATCGTCGGAATTGCCGGCCGCCAACACCGAGCCCGGAAGGATGTGGTCGCGCTCGGTGTCGAAGCCGCCGATCTTGAGAAGACGAAACGCCTCCTCCGCGTCGCCGTCGGTCAGGTCAAGCGCGACCTCACGCAGGATCGGCGACCAGGTCGCGTGAAAATCAAGCAGCGTGCCGTCCTTATCGAACAGCACAGCCTTCAGTTGTCTGTGCCGGGCTGGCGACATTGTCGGCGTGCGTTGTGGCTATGGGAGGTCGTTGCCGTGCACATATCATCGCCGTCGCCAGCCTCCAATGGGCCACAAGTCCCCGACAGCGCATTGACTTCCCAACTTGGCGCGCGCCACACTCCGGCGCGGTCGCCGCCGCTGCTTAAGTGGCCGGCGCGCCTCATAACCGACATTGCCGAGGGAGGGCGGGCGAATGCAGAGATCAACAAAATCCCGGATTCGAGCAGGCGCCCTGGCCCTTGCCGTGGGCCTAGTCCTGGCGCCGGTCGGCGCGGCCGCTGATGTGGAATCGACCGACCCGATCAAGCTCACGCTGCACGATTGGACCGGCCAGTTCATCACCACCAAGATCATGGGCGAGGTGCTGAAGAAGGCCGGCTACAACATCGAATATGTGCAGGCCGACTACATCGCGCAATTCGCCGGCCTGAAGACCGGCGACCTGCACGTCGCCATGGAGATCTGGGAGACCACCGGGCGCGACGCCATGGATGAGGCGACCGCGACCGGAACGGTGGAGAATCTCGGCGAGACCGGCATGCAGGCGATCGAGGAATGGTGGTACCCCTCCTACATGGCGGAGAAGTGCCCCGGCCTCCCCAATTGGGAAGCGCTTCTGGACGAGACCTGCGCGGAGGCTTTCTCCACGGCCGAAACGGCGCCGAACGGGCGCTACCTCGGCGGCCCGGTCACCTGGGGCGGCTATGACGACGAGCGCGCCGAAGCGCTGAACCTCCCCTTCGAGGTCGTGCATGCCGGGACCGATGCAGCACTCTTTGCCGAGCTTGAATCCGCCTATCAGCGCCAGGCGCCGATCATGCTGTGGGTCTACGCGCCGCATTGGGCGCCGGTGAAGTATGACGGCGAATGGGTTGAATTCCCCGCCTATACGGCGGAGTGCTACGGCGACCCCGCCTGGGGCACCAACTCCGACGCGGCCTATGATTGCGGTAAGCCGCGCGGACCGATCTGGAAGGTCGCGTCGACCGTCGTCAAGGAGAAGTGGCCCGGCGCCCACGCGGCGATCAAGGCCTTCAACATCACCAACGATGAGATGGGTGACATGGTCGCCGACGTCGACCTCAACGGCCGCGAGGTCGATGAGGTGGTCGCCGAATGGATCAGCAATAACGAGGCACGCTGGTCGACCTGGATCAATTGAGCATTGAGTCTGCGGCGCCGAGGACTTGCCGGCGCCGCAGCCTACAGAATCTGCCGCACGTCAGGAATCGTGCGTCCAAGAGATCATGATCGTCGCCCCCACGAAATTGGTTTGCCGGTCGGTCTGGAAGCTGTTCGGATCAGGCGCGGAGGGCTACCTCTCAGCCCACGCTGAGCCAAGCGACGATGATCTGAAGCAGGCGGGCCTCGTCGGCGCCGTGCGTAATGTCGGCCTTAATGTCCATGAGGGCGAGATTTTCGTCATCATGGGCCTTTCAGGCTCCGGCAAATCCACCCTGGTGCGCTGCATGTCGCGGCTGATTGAACCGACCGCCGGAGAAATTCTCTTCAACGGAGAGAACCTGCTCAAGGCCAACGCCAAGCGCATGATCGAGATTCGCCGCCATCAGATGGGGATGGTGTTTCAGCATTTCGCGCTGCTGCCGCATTTGACGGCGCTCGGCAACGTCGCCTTCCCGCTTGAGATCCAAGGGATCGACCGCGCCCGCCGCGAAGCACGTGCCGCCGAGATGATCGAGTTGGTCGGCCTCGCCGGCCGCGAAGCCTTCTTCCCGCGCGAACTGTCCGGCGGCCAGCAGCAACGCGTCGGCATCGCCCGCTCGCTCGCCGTGGAGCCGGAGCTGTGGTTTCTCGACGAGCCGTTCTCCGCACTGGACCCGCTGATCCGACGCGAGATGCAGGACGAGTTCGTGCGCCTGCAATCGGTCTTGAAGAAGACCATCGTCTTCATCACCCACGACATCGACGAAGCGATCCGTCTGGCCGACCGCATCGCCATTATGAAGGACGGAGCCGTCGTCCAGATCGGCACGCCGGAAGAAATCGTGATGGCGCCGGCCAACGACTATGTCGCCGAGTTCACCCGCAACGTCGTCAAGGCCAAGGTGATCCGCGTCGCTTCGGTGATGACCGAGCTGCCCGGCCGCCCACCCAACGGCGGCCCGGACGGCAGATGGGGCGGCGACATCGCCGCCGCCGCGACGATTGCCGAAACCGCACCGCTCTTTTCCGACACCGTCGATACGCTGCGGGTCCTCGACGATGACGGAGCGCCGGTCGGCGCTCTCCGGCGCGCCGACGTGGTCGACGTCATGATGCGGAGCTGACCCCTTGTCGGCGCCCGCCGCGGCCCCACTCGATGCGGCATCGCGCACCCGCATCCGCGCGGGATGGGGCGCAATGCACGCATTATGGGTGACTGCCCTCATAATCTTTGCGTTGCTCTGGCTGCTCGCAGAGCCGATCGCCGGCTGGGCATTCGAATACCCGAAAGCCGCACAGATCCCGCTTCAGCGCTGGATCGGCAATGCCATGCGCTGGCTGACGGAGGACGCAAGCTTCGGCCTTTTCACCTTCACCGACCTCACCCGATTTATTGCCGCCATCATCGACGTCCCTTACCGGATCGCGCTCGGCGCGCTCTCCACCGGCCTCCTGTCCGGCCAGGGCTCGGATGCCGTCCAGCTTCTGCCGCCACTGTCATGGGTCGCGCTGATTGCGATTGTCGGGTTGATGGGCCTTTACGCCGGCGGCTGGCGCCTGGCCGCCCTGGTGGCTGCCTGCTTCGGCTTCATCGTCCTGTTCGGCCAGTGGACCAACGCCATGGTCACGCTGGCGTCTATCCTGATCGCGGTGCCGCTCGGCGTTGTCGGCGGGCTTCTCATCGGCATTGCCGGCTATCGCTGGCGGTGGCTGGAAAAGGCGATCATTCCGATCCTCGATCTGATGCAGACGATCCCGGTCTTCGCCTATCTTGTGCCGATCCTGATTCTCTTCAGCTTCGGGCCAACGGCAGCGGTGATTGCGACGATCATCTACGCCCTCCCCCCGATGACGCGTGTGACGATGCTGGCGCTGAAGGGCGTCGCCTCGGAGGTTCTCGACCTCGGCCACATGGTCGGCTGCACGCGCCGCCAGATGACCTGGCGCGTCATGGTGCCGTCGGCCATGCCGGGGCTGATGGTCGGCGTCAATCAGGTGATCATGCTGTCGCTCAACATGGTCATCATCGCCTCCATGATCGGCGCCGGCGGGCTCGGCTTCGAGGTGCTGGCGGCGCTCCGCCGGCTCGATATCGGCACCGGCATTGAGGCGGGGCTCGCCATCGTGGCGCTGGCGATTGCGCTCGATCGCCTGTCGCAGGCCTTTGCGGCGCGCGGTCTGGCGCCCAAACATGCCGAAGCGGAGCTGACCTCGCTTCTGGCGCGCTACCCCTACGTAGCGGCGGCGCTCGGCATCGTCATCGTGAGCGGCATCGCGGGATTGGCGATCGGCGCCGTTCAGACCTACCCGGCGACACTGGAGCTCTCCACAGGCAGCGCCTCTGAAGAGCTGATGTACTGGATCAACGTCACTTTCTTCGACCAGATCGAAGCGTTCAAGAACGCCCTGCTGCTCAACATCCTGATCCCCTTCAAGCGCTTCCTTCTGGGCCTGCCCTGGCTCGGCATGGTCGGCCTCCTGGCGCTTGCCGGCTGGACGCTGGGCGGCGCCCGGCTGGCGGCGCTCGTCGGCGTTCTGGCGTTTCTCATCGCTGCGACCGGGCAGTGGGAGAAGGCCATGGTCACGGTCTATCTCTGCGGTATCTCCGTCGTTGTTGCCGGCGCGCTGGGCTTCCTGATCGGCATCGTGACGGCGGATCGCGAGCGGCTATGGAAAGTCGTGCGCGTCATCATCGACACGCTGCAGACGCTGCCCTCCTTCGTCTACCTGATGCCGGCCGTCATGCTTTTCCGTGTCGGCGATTTCACCGCCATGATCGCCGTCGTCGCCTATGCGATCGCGCCTGCGATCCGCTATACGGTGCATGGTCTGCGCGAGGTCGACCCGCACCTGATCGAAGCCGGAACGGCTTTGGGCTCGACCAAGCGGCAGATCCTTACCAAGATCCGCATCAAGCTGGCGCTGCCGGAGATCATGCTGGGCATCAATCAGACAATCATGCTGGCACTGTCGATGCTGGTCATCACCGCGCTCGTCGGCACGCGCGACCTGGGACAGGAGGTCTATATCGCGCTCACCAAGGCCGATGTCGGCCGCGGCCTGGTCGCCGGCCTCTCCGTCGCCTTCATCGCGATTATCTCCGACCGCCTCATCTCAGCAGGTGCTGCGCGCGTGCGCGCCCGCCTCGGCCTTCAACGGTGACCCGCGTGAGCCAGATCGATCACGCCACCATCCGCCGCATCACCGATCTCGGTTGCTGGACCGGGACGATTGCCGTTGAGCCCATGGCTGGTGGCCTCAGCAATGAGAGCTTTCAGGTCGTCGATGCTGAGAAGCGCGCCATCGTGCGCTTTGGAAGCGACTTTCCCTTTCACCACGTCTTCCGCGAGCGCGAGATCATGGTCGCTCGCGCCGCGCATGAATCGGGGATCGGTCCGGAGGTCATCTATGCCGAGCCGGGCGCGATGGTCTTTGCCTTTATCGAGGGGCGCACCTATGACGCGGCGAATGTCCGCGACAACGCGGCACGCATTGCCGATCTGGTGCGGCGCTTCCACCAGACGCTGCCCTCTCATGTCACCGGCCCTGGCTTCATGTTCTGGGTGTTTCACGTCATCCGCGACTATGCGCGCACGCTTGAAGCCGGTGGCAGCCGGATGATCGCCGAGTTGCCGCGCTACGTATTGCTCGCCGAGAAGCTGGAGGCGGTGCAGGTGCCGCTTCCCGTCATCTTCGGCCACAACGATCTTCTGCCCGCCAATTTCATCGATGACGGCGAGCGGCTGTGGCTGATCGACTTCGAATATGCCGGCTTCTCCACCGCCATGTTCGATCTCGCGGGCATGGCCTCCAACGCCGAATTCGACGCCGACGCCTCCGATGCGCTGCTGGAGCGCTATTTCGAAGCCGAGCCGACCACGGAATTGCGCCAGGCGCTCGCCGCCATGCAATGCGCGTCACTATTGCGCGAAGCCATGTGGAGCATGGTCTCCGAACTCTACCTCAACGCGCCGGGCGCAGACTATGTCGCCTATACGGACGAGAACCTCGCCAAGCTCGACCGCGCGCTCAACGCCTATACCTCCCGCTGGGGCGCGCTTTGACGAAAGCACTCCCAAGTCACGCCGCCTTCGTAGTGATCGGCGGCGGCATTATCGGCTGCTCCACCGCCTATCATCTGGCGCGCGATCACAAGGCGGACGTGCTCCTCATCGAGCAGGGCAAGCTCACCGGCGGCTCGACCTGGCACGCGGCAGGACTAGTCGGGCAGCTGCGCTCATCGGCAAGCATCACGCAGCTTTTGAAGTACTCCGTCGACCTCTACCGGCGGCTTGACGAAGAGACCGGTCTGGAAACCGGCTGGAAGATGAGCGGCTGTCTGCGCCTTGCCTGCAACGCCGACCGCTGGATCGAATACAAGCGTCTCGCCACGACCGCAAAGAGCTTCGGCATGGAGATGCACCTCCTCTCCCCCGCCGAGGTCAAGGCGATGTGGCCGCTGATGCAAGTGGACGATCTGGTCGGCGCATCGTTCCTGCCGACCGACGGACAGGCGAGCCCCTCCGACATCACGCAATCGCTGGCGCGCGGCGCGCGCATGCACGGCGCCACGATCTTGGAGGGTGTGCGCGTCACCGGCCTCAGGATGGAGGGCAATCGCATCGTGGCGGTCGCGACCGATGCCGGCGAAATCGTGTGTGACACCGTCGTTAATTGCGCCGGCCAATGGGCCCGCCAGGTCGGCGCCATGGCGGGCGTTGAGGTGCCGCTGCAGCCTGTCAAACATCAGTACATCATCACCGAGCCGATCGACGGCCTGTCGCGCGACGCCGCCACGGTGCGTGACCCCGACCGCTTCACCTACTTTAAGGAGGAAGTCGGCGGGCTCGTCATGGGCGGCTACGAGACGAACCCCATCGCGTGGACGACCGGCGATGTGCCGAACGAATTCCAGTTCCAGCTCTTCGACGACGATTGGGATCATTTCGGCCAGCATCTGGAACAGGCGATCGCGCGTGTGCCGGCGCTTGAATCCGCCGGCGTGAAGCAGATGATCAACGGCCCGGAAAGCTTCACGCCCGACGGCAACTTCATCCTCGGCCAGCCCGCCGGCATTGCCAATATGTTCGTCGGCGCCGGCTTCAACGCCTTCGGCATCGCGTCGGCCGGCGGCGCAGGCTGGGCGCTTGCCGCCTGGGCGGCGGAGGGGGAAGCGCCGCTCGACCTGTGGGTCGTCGATATCCGCCGCTTCTCCGACCTGCATCGCGACCGGCAATGGGTCTCAGACCGCACGCTTGAGGCTTACGGCAAGCACTACACCATTGCCTTCCCGCACGAGGAATATGAAAGCGGCCGCCCGCGCATCGTCTCGCCACTCTACGAACGGCTGAAGCGCCATGGCGCGATCTTCGGCTCCAAGCTCGGCTGGGAGCGGCCGAACTGGTTCGCGCCGCCCGACATTGAGCCGCGCGACGAGTACTCGATGGGGCGGCAGAATTGGTTCGCCCAGGTCGGCGAGGAGCACCGCCTGGTGCGCGAGGCTGTAGGTGTCTTCGACCAATCCTCCTTCGCCAAGTTCGAGCTGACCGGCCACGACGCCGCAGCGGCGCTTGAGCGCATCTGCGCCAACGACGTGACGAAGCCGGCGGGCCGGCTGACCTATACGCAGATGCTGAACACGCGCGGCGGCATTGAATGCGACCTGACCGTCGCTCGCCTCACCGACGATCTCTTCTACATCGTGACCGGCACAGGCTTCCGCGTGCATGACAGCGCCTGGATCGCCGATCACATCGCGTCGGACCTCGACGCGACGCTCACCGACGTGACGGAGGATTTCGGCACGCTGTCGCTCATGGGCCCGCGCGCCCGCGACGTGCTGAGCGCCGTGACCGATGCGGATGTCTCCAACGACGTCTTCCCCTTCGCCCATGTGCGCGAGATCGCAATCGCCGGACATGTCGTCCGCGCCCTTCGCGTCACCTATGTCGGCGAGCTTGGCTGGGAGCTGCACATCCCGCTTGCCGCCACCGGCGACGTGTTCGATGCACTGATGGAGGCGGGCGAACCGCATGGTCTGCGACCTGTCGGCTACCGCGCGCTGGAATCACTGCGACTTGAGAAGGGCTACCGCGCCTGGGGCTCTGACATCACACCGAACGATTCGCCCTTTGAGGCCGGTCTCGGCTGGGCCGTGCGCCTCAGTCGCGACACGCAATTCGTCGGCCGCGCAGCGGCAGAGCGCGCCGCCAGCACCCCGCTCGCCAAGAAGCTGGCCGGCTTTACAACGGCTGATCCCGAGATCGTGCTCCTCGGCCGCGAAACGATCCTCCGAGACGGCGAATTCGCCGGCTATCTGACGAGCGGCGGCTACGGCTACACGATCGGCAAACCCATCGGCTACGGCTATGTGCGCCACGCCGACGGCATCTCGGATGAGTGGCTGAACGCCGGGTCCTACGAGCTGGTCGTCGCCGCTGAGCGTGTACCGGCCGACATTCACCTGGCGCCGCTCTACGATCCGCAGAGCTTAAGGGTGAAAGCATAGCCGCGTCCCGGATTGCGCTTCGCTCCATCCGGGCTACGAAGCCTCGGCGAACCGCCGTAGCCCGCATGGAGCGTGAGCGGAATGCGGGATCTACGCGATCCGCAGCACAACGCAACGGCTCGGCACGTCGTCGTCCGTGCCCGGCATCGACACGTAAGGCGGGGTCTCCTCCGCACGCGTTATCGCCGCCTGCGCTTCAAGCTCAACAAGCCGTTCCGCAAAGCCACCGTTCCAGACGGTGTCCTTGACGGTGAGCACGATCGCACCGCCCCTGCGGCAGATGCGGATCAACTCATCCAAGGCCTCCGCGCCGACATGACCGGAGGTGAACACGCCGGCTGAGACGATGCCGGCGAAATGACCATCGGCGAAGGGCAGAGACGCACCAAGCGCATGCCGGTGAAGCGCTCGGTAGACGCCCTTTCGTTCCGCAACGGCCAGCATGCCGGCGGAGATGTCGAGCGCTTCCACATGCGGATAGCCGGTGATTGCCAGCCACTCGCCGATCAGGCCGGTGCCGGCCCCGGCATCAAGCAGCGGCATTGCACCCCGCGGCAGATGCCGCGCCAGGAGCGCCAAGCAGATTGAAGGATGGCGATAGCCGGCGGCCGCCATCTCCGCGTCATAGCTTCCCGCCCAGTCATCGTAGAGCGCGGCAATCTCTTCGTCGCTCTTCGCGCCATAAACCGCGGCAAGCTTCTCCTCGCTCTTACCGCCGGCCATGTGCGCTCTCCTCGTTCGACTGCTGGACGATAGCCAAGCCGGCCAAACTGTGGAACCGTGGGCAGGCAAATCATTGGGCGGGGGCGAATTTGACGGAGGAGGAACAGGCACGGGCGGCAATGGCCGACATTGCCGAGTTGGCCGACTATGACGGGCCGCTGGAGCGTCTCGGCGGGCTCACCAACATCGTCTTCCGCGCCGGTGCGTATTGCCTACGCATCCCGGGCAAGGGCACCGAAGAGTATATCGATCGTGACAACGAAGCAGGTGCCGCCCGCGCCGCGGCAGAGGCCGGTGTCTCACCGGATGTGATCTACGCCGACGCGCATTCCGGAATCATGGTGACGCGCTTCATCGACGACACGACGACGATGACGCCGGAACTCTTCAAATCGCGGAACGGCTCTCCGGCACGCGCCGCGCGAGCCTTCCGTAAGCTGCACAGCTCACACGCGCGCTTCGATTTCCGCTTCGAGCTATTTGCGATGATCGACGACTATCTCAAAGTCCTTGCCGGCAAGACCGTCGATCTTCCCGACGGCTACCACGAGGCGCTGGCGGAGGCGGAGACCGTGCGCGAGGCGCTTGCTGCCCGCCCGCTGCCGCTTGCTGCCTGTCATTGCGATCCGCTGTGCGAGAACTTTCTGGATACCGGCGAGCGCATGTGGATCGTCGATTGGGAATATTCCGGCATGAACGATCCGATGTGGGACCTCGCCGACCTCTCGGTGGAGGCCGGTTTCGACGCCGCGCAGGACGGGGAGATGGTCAACGCCTATTTCGGCCGCGCGCCACACGCCGATGAACTCGGCCGGATCGTGATCTACAAAGCCATGTGCGATCTCTTATGGACGCTCTGGGGCTTGATCCAGCACGCCAACGACAATCAGGCGGAGGATTTCTGGGCCTATTCCGTCAACCGCTTCGAGCGCTGTAAGACGCTGATGGCCGACGCCGGCTTCGCTGGACACGTGGCGGCGGTCAAGCACGCCGGTAGTTGACCCAAGCAGCGCGCGCTACATCCGCCAGCGCAGCGCCGGCGTGTGGACCGGCGCGTCCCACAGGCGCGCCATATCGTCCTCAAGCTTCGTGACTGTCAGCGAGCATCCTGCCATGTCGAGGCTCGTGACGTAGCCTCCCACCAGCGAGCGGGCGACGTTCAAGCCTCGCCCCTCCAACAGCCGTCGCGCTGCAGCGTAGATGACCTGCAGCTCAATCACCGGCGTGCCGCCAAAGCCGTTGACCAGAAACAAGACATCGCCGGATGATGCGTCGAGATCGTCCAGGATGGCCGCGACCATCTTGTCGGCAATGGCGTCTGCGCCGCCGAGCGCACGAACAGAGCCAGGCTTTCCGCGGATATCGACACCGAAGGCCAACTCGCCCTCGCTGACCTCAAAGCCGGGCTCGGTCGTATCATGCGCCGTGGGCCCTCGCATGGCGACGCCGATGGAGCGAGTGTTGGCGTTGACCTTGTCGCCGAGCGCCTGAAGCTCGGCAAGCCCCGTCCCCTCCTCAGCCGCCGCGCCGACAATCTTCTGCACAATGACGGTGCCCGCGGCTCCGCGCCTTGCGGCAGCACTGTCCGCACCGCCCGCCAGATCGTCGCACACACGCACGATGCGGACTTCGTGCTGATGTTCCGACACGATCTCCGCCGCGTGGTCGAAGTTCATCACATCGGCGCGCTCGTTCTTGACGATAAAGAGCACGCCGGCATCACCGGCCACGGCCTCCACGGCGTCGATCATCTGGTCGGATGTCGGCGAGAAAAACACGCCGCCCGGGCAGGCGGCGTCGAGCATGCCGTGTCCGACATAACCGATATCAAGCGGCTCATGTCCCGACCCGCCGCCACCGATCACCGCAACCTTGTGCGGAACCGTTTTGCGCCGGCACACGAATTTCCCCCCTTCGCCAAGCACCAGCGTATCGGAGTTCGCCGCGCAGAAACCATCAAGGCCGTCCGCAACGATCGCGTCGACCTGGTTGATGAGCCTTGTCATGCGGGTGCCCTCCTCACCGATTTGGTCCTGCAGTGCTGATCCTGCGTTGCTTCACGCGGCCATCCATGAGGCAGATCAATAAGCAACGCCGTGCCCCGAACCCTGCACCGATCATAGAGCCTGGAGGCTCTATGTCTTTGCTGGAGCAGGATCTTTATCCGAAAACCGGTGTCCACTTTTCGGGATCATGCTCTAGCCGCGATTGGCCAGCGCCTGCTCGTAGCGGTGCGAGATGATCTCAATGACGTTGCCGAACGGGTCCTCGCAATAGCACACCTTGATGTCCTCACCGGGAAAGAGCGTCCAGATTTCCGAACGCTTCACCCCACCCTCGGCGACAATCTCCGCAACCTTGGCGTCGACATCCGCCGCCGTGATGGCGATGTGGAAAAACCCATTTTTCCAATATTCCATCGTGTCTGCGCGGCGTTCCGGCTCGGGCCCAAGAAACTGAAACAGCTCAAAGCCGACGCCGTCACCCGTCACCATATGGGCGATCTTCATGCCGCCGAAGCGGGGGCCGCATATATTGCCGGCGAGATTGGCGAAATGCGATCCGTCAACCTGCACGTCCGCCGGCGCAGCGATCAGCGTGAACGCGAAGATCTTTTGGTACCAGGCGATCGCCGCATCGATGTCGGGCACAGAGACACCGACATGGTTCAGGCAATGCGCAATGCCGCTTGTCTCACCCAACATCGCCTCCTTTGCTAGAACCTTATCCATTCTGATTGAATCAGAATGGCGGCTCTATCTGTTTGCTGGAGCATGATCTTATCCGAAAACCGGCATCCACTTTTCGGAATCATGCACTAAAGCCGCACGACCTCGCCGGTCGCCGCCGATTCCTCTGCCGCCAGCGCCGCTTCCACGGCGGCCATCGATTCCTCCGGCGTGATGATAGCCGGCGGCGTATTCGTCGCGCAGCATTGCGCGAAATAAGCGAACTCATCGCGCAGCGCGCCGCTCAGCCGGCCGTTGAGCACCGGCCAATAGGTCGTGTCGGGACTGCGGAACCCGTCCGCCGTCACGATGCCGATATTGGGGAACGTGTCCTGGATATGGATGAGGCCATCGGAACCGATGACGCTCATGCGCTCGTCAATGTCGAACGGCGTCTTCTCCGGCATGCACCACACCGTCTCCAGTGTCGCCGTCGCGCCGTTATCGAAGCGGTACATGGTCTGACCGATATCCGGATATTTCTTGCCGCGGAGATCGACCGTCTGCGCATAGGCGCTGACCACACGCGCGCCGGTGAACCAGAGCATCAGATCGGTATCGTGGATGGCATCGCCGATAATCGGCCCGATCTTGTTCAAAATCTCCGGCGTCCAGGCCGCAGGGATGTTGCGGCGCGAGCTCATGCACAGGACCTTGCCGATCGCGCCCGATGCGATCTGCTGGCGCGCGGCTGCATAGCGCGGATTGAAGCGGCAGATATGGCCGATCATCAGATGGCCTTTGGCTGTCTTGGCCGCGTCGCAGATTTTGCGGCAATCCTCCAGCGTGTGCGCCATCGGCTTTTCGAGGAACACGTGCTTCCCGGCATCCAGCGCCGCCAACGTCGGTTCGGTGTGCTGGTCCCACATGGTGACGACACTGACGGCGTCGATATCGGGATTGGCGAGAAGCGCGTGATAATCCGTGTAGGTCTGAGCGATGTCGTATTTCCGCGCCAGCTCCTCCAGCCGCGATTCCGTGCGCGTGCAAAGTGCTGCAAGCTCCAGCGCCGGATTTGCCTTGATGGCGTCGCAATGGATTTCTCCGAACCAGCCAAGGCCGATTACGCCGATCCGCGTCCGCTCCATGTTGCCCTCCCCTTTTTGCTAAGATGCCCCCCTGCCTACGTTCGCCTCAGAAATCGACCGGTACCGGCATGCGTCGGCTCTCCCTCACGCCAGGCAATTGCGCCATTGACCAGCACGCATGAAATTCCCGCCGCCGGCTGCTTGGGATCGTCATAGGTGGCACGGTCGATCACGCTGTCCGGGTCGAAGAGCACCAGGTCGGCGAACGCGCCCTGGCGCACCACGCCGCGATCCGTCAGCCCGAAATTCTCCGCCGACAGCCCGGTCATCTTGTGAACCGCCTCTTCCAGCGTGAAGAGCCCCTCCTCGCGGCACAGCCGGCCAAGCACGCGCGGGAACGTGCCCCATAGGCGCGGATGCGGATGGCTGTCATGCGGCAGGCCGTCGGAGCCGATCATGGTCGGCGGATAGGACACGATGCGGCGCATGTCCGCCTCGTCGATGAGGAAATAGATGGCCCCGGCCGGCGCCAGACGCCGCGCGGCATCGGGCTGCGAGCAATTCCATTCCGCCGCCACATCGGCAAGGTCCCGGCCGTTCATCTCAGGATGCGGTACCGACCACGACACCATGGTGCGCACCTCCGGATCGACCCAATCGGGGTCAAGCACCGTGGAGCCGGCGGCGTAGGGATAGGCGTCGAGCGCCACGCGCTGCCGTCCGCGCGCCGCGTCGATGGCCTTCAGCGTTTCGCGGCTGCGCCCCCAATTCTTGGGCCCAGCGCATTTGTGATGGGAGATGACGATCGGCACCTGCGCCCGGTTCGCCGTCTCAAACGATTCGGCGAGCGAGTCGAGCACACCTTCATGCTCGTCGCGCATATGCGTGACATAGATGCCGCCCTTGTCGGACAGAAGCTCAGCCAGCGCCACGACTTCATCGATATCGGCGGGGAAGTTGGTCTTGTAGTAGAGTCCTGTGGAGAAGCCGATCGCCCCGTCATCCAGACAATCGGCGAGGCGCTGCCGCATGATGTCGATCTCGTCCGCCTTTGCCTTACGACGGACATCGTCCAGGGCTCCGACGCGTAGCGTCGAATGACCAATCAGCATAGCGACGTTGATGCTCGGCCGCGCCGCGGCCACCGCTTCGGCGTAATCCTTCAGTCTGGGAAAGCGGAATGCGGTCGGGTCGCCGTTACTGATCAGGTTGAGCGGCGGCGGCTGATCGTTGAGCGGCCCCGGCGCAAGGCTGATGCCACAATTGCCGGCGATCACCGTTGTGACGCCCTGGCTGACTTTGGCGCTCATGTCTGGGTCGACCAGGATGGCATTGTCATCATGCGTATGGACGTCGATGAAGCCGGGCGCGACAACCAGTCCGGCCGCATCGATCATTGTGGCGTCGTCGCCGCCGCCGATCTCTCCCGGCGCGGTGATGGCCGCAATCCGGTCGCTCTCAATCAGGATATCGGCGGCGCGTCGCGCGTCGCCCGTGCCGTCGATAAGCGTGGCCGCACGGATAAGCTGCCGGCCCGTGCCATTAGACATCGCCCCCACCTCAATCCCCCAAAGGTTCCAGCACCTCGCCCTCCCGGAAATTTAGGAGGTTGTATTTTATGCGGCGGAGCGTCTCCTGAGCCTCCAGACCCAGCGCATAGCCGCAGCCCGTTGCGATCAGATCGACGATCGCCAGGAACGCGTAGCGCGAGGCGGTCGGCTTCAGCACATTGGAGAGTTCCGGCACATCCACCGTCACCGCAATGTCGGCGGCCTCAGCAAGCTCCGATTCCGGCCGTGTGATCGCCACCACCTTGGCGTGGTATTGCTGAGCCAGGCGAACCGGGCCGAGAACTTCCTGCGTGCGCCCCGTGGCGGAGATGGCAATGACGGCGTCACCCGCGCCGAGTGCCGATGCCGCCATGCGCATCAGATAGACGTCGGAATAGGCCGTCACATCTATGCCGTAGCGAAAGAGCCGATATTGCGTATCCTGGGCGATGGCCGTTGAGCCGCCGCCGACGCCGAAGACGATCACGCGGTTTGCCGATGCAATCAGGGAGACGGCGTCGCGCAGACGCGCCTCGTCGAGCTGCGACTCAGCCAAATCGAGTGCTGCGCGTGCCTGGTCGAAGACGAGGTCCGCATAAGGAAGCCCGGAGCGCACCTGATCGGGAAGCGCCGGCGGACGGCCGAGATACATGGAGCCGACAATCAGGCTCTGGCCAAGCTTCATCTTGAAGTCGCGGACACCGGCGCAGCCCACAGCGCGCGAGAAACGCGTCACAGTCGGCTGGCTGACGCGGGCGCGGTCAGCGAGCTCCGCATTGCTGGCGCGCACGGCGAACTCGATGTCATCCAGCACGGCATCGGCGACGCGCCGCTCCGCCGGCCTCAGCTCGCCGCGAACGTCCTTGATGCGCGAGATCAGATCGACCGCATCCGCGCGGTCCTTGACGGACATCTGTGTGCGCTGCTTGACCGGCTCTTCTCCCGCCGGAATCGCCGCACGCGCGACATCGGCGTCACGCAAGGTCAAAACTCCTCCAAGGTGAGATTGCGGGTCATCACGCGATTGCCTGCCATCAGCCCGCAATCGACTGGAAGCGCCACGCCGGTGATTGCCGAGGCGTCGTCGGAGGCGAGGAACAAAGCGACCTTGGCGATCTCCGCCGGCTCCGCGACGCGTCGCAGCGGATACCATTGCTCCAGCTCTTTGAGGACTTCCGGATTTCGTTCAATGCGATGGTCCCAGATCGGCGTGCGCACGGTCCCCGGACAAATCGCGTTGGTGCGGATGTTGAAGCGGCCATGCTCCATGGCGAGCGCCTTGGTGAGGTTGATCATCCCCGCCTTGGCGGCGCTGTAGGCCGGGTCGCCGAACGCAACGAGGCCGTTGACGGACGCGACATTGACGATCGCCCCGGCCTTCGCCGCTTTCATGTCGGGCAGCACCGCGTGCACGCAATTGAAGGCACCGTTGAGATTGCTGTCCATATCGGCGCGCCACGTCTCCGGCGTGGATTGCTCCAATGTCGCGCGCGACGAGAAGCCGGCATTGTTGATGAGAACGGCGATGGGTCCAAGCGCCTGGCGAAAGCTCTCTACAGCCTGCGCCACCCGCGCCGCATCGGCGATATCGGCCACCTCACCACGCGCGGCAATACCCTTCTCCGCCAGACCCGTCGCCAAAGCGGTGACGTCGTCCTTTTTGTCGAGCGCTGCGATCTTGGCCCCGGCGTCGCTGAAGCAACGCACAAGCTCCTGGCCAATTCCGCCGGCCGCGCCGGTGATCATCACCACTTTGCCGGTTAAATCGCTCATGACGCCCCCCCCAAGCCGGCAAGCGCTGCAGCCATCCAATCCAGGCTCGCCTTCCGCAGATGTCCGTAATTGTAGAACGCAATGTCATCGATCCCGGCCGCCGCCAGCGACGTCACCGCATCGGCGACCGCTCCAGCGCTTTCAAGGTCGGGGAAGCCCGGGCGCAAGATGCCACCAAGCTTGCCCTTCCTGCCGACACGGCGGGCGACATCGAGATGGTCGCTTCTGATGCGCGCCGGGCTCGGCTCGTAGAAGCACACGTCGATGCGGTCGGCGACCTCAGCCAACGCGCCGAGGTCGGTGCCTTCGTACCATGCGCCGCCCGTCGGCCGCGCAACGGACGGGATGATCGCCACGCCGACATCCTTGCGCACCGCCTCCCGGATCTCGCTAACCAGGCTGGTGACGATATCGCACCGCCAGCGCAGAAACGCGCCAAGGTCGGCGTCGAGCACCACGTCGGCCAGAAAGAAGGCCGCCGCCATGTCGTCGGGATGGTCAAGGTCGGAGGAAAGATAGCCGTTCACGGCGTCGCGCACGCGGCCGCCTAACCCGTCTGCGTCAATGCCCGCGGCCTGCGCGCCGGCGCGGCAATGCTCGCAAAAACAAAGCCCGAGGAGGTTGTTCAGCCAAACATTCTGGCGCACCAGTGCGAATTCGTGGTGAAAGCCATGGACGTAGGGCAGAAAGCCCGGCGTCTCCAAAGCGATGGTGCCGACATCGTAGGATTGCGTGACATCGGCGCAGAGGGCGACGGCATATTCGCGCGCTGCCGGCGAAGCAGGGCAAAGGCTGTAGATGTAGCGGTCGCCGAATGCGTTCTCCACGCTCGCCCGCGGATAGGCAGAGCCGAGGCGCGTATTGTGCAGCAGCACAAGCCACGCATTCACCTTGATGTCTTGCCGCGTACACAACGTGGCCAGCACGTCGGTCTCGGCGAGCAGATGGTTCTCGACGGGCTTGATCTCGCCGTAGCGCGACGGATCGGTGCGGAAATAGGCCGTGCCGTCTTCAGGAAAATAGACCCGCCCATTTTGGCCATGCGGCCGCAGGAACTTGCCGGCGTGATACGCCCCGGCCATCGTGGCGGTGTTGATGTTCAGCGATTTGAAGCTGTCGATCGCGGCGTCGACACCTTGCTCCGCAATGTCCCAAGCGTAGCAAAGTAGCGCCCGTTCGCCCATTTCCTCACCATCGTTGTGCCGCTTTCTGTGGCGGTCGATCGTGTAAGATTCTTACATGAATTGCACCAGCCTGTCCAAGCGGCACAGAAGCCGTAGCTGCGACACGTCGCTTGCCAAGACATCGCTCGTGGAAGATACTTACAAAAACAAGCAGCGTCGTCTGGGTCCATCCCTCACGCGGAATGGCGCCCTGGCGACGAGGCTTCAGGGTGGGGAGGATGGTGTGACGCTGGGCGAACCTCGAGGCGACGCAGAGCGCTGTCGGCTTGCGGGCTGGCATGACGGATGCCGGCAACCATGACGCCGACTGCAGCGTCGAAGCCCAAACTCGTTGTCGACCGGGCGAGCAAATATTACGACACCAAGTCGGGACCGCTGCACGCGCTCGACAATTATTCCATGTCGGTGGAGGACGGCGAGTTCGCGTGCGTCGTCGGCCCGTCGGGTTGCGGCAAGACCACGCTGCTTTGGTCGGTCGCCGGTTTGCATTCGCTGACGTCCGGCACCGTCACGCTTGACGGGCAGCCCGTCACCGAACCGCACCCCCAAATCGGCATGGTGTTTCAGGAAGCCAATCTCCTGCCGTGGCGGAACCTGACGAAGAACATCCACCTGCCGTTTGAGATCAAGGGCATCCCGCCGGACGAAGCCCATATCGAGAAGCTGCTCGATCGCGTCGGGCTGGTCGGCTTCGGCAACAAATTCCCCCGCGAATTGTCCGGCGGCATGCAGCAGCGCGCGGCGATCGTGCGCGCTTTGTCGTTCAATCCTTCCGTTCTCCTGATGGACGAGCCCTTCGGCGCGCTCGATGCTTTCACGCGCGACGAGATGAATCTGCTCGTTGAGGAAATCTGGCTGGAGACACGCAAGACCATAATCTTCATCACCCACAACATCGCGGAAGCCGTGTTCTTGTCCGACCGCGTATTCGTGATGGCGGCGCGGCCGGGACGCTTGGTGAAGACGTTCGACATACCGTTTCCACGCCCGCGTTCGCTCGATATCATGACGACGCGCGAGGTGTTCGATCTGGTGAACGAGATCAAGGCGGAGATTGAGCACCGCCCGAACGCGCCGGCCGCACCCGGCGCGGGAGAGACACCGCAGCAAGAGAGCGTCATGGAGCAGGCGAATGGTTGACCGGGAGCTCGGAGACCGCATCCCGACCTTCGGGGACGCCAAGCCGACGAACGACCAGAGCATCGGCGTCACCAATCTCTCCGCGTTCAAAGGCAGCGCCGAGAAGAAGTCTGCGCAGGAGATCGCCGCGATCATAGCCGTTGCCGCCATCATTGTCGGCGGCGGCGAGTTCCTGCTGCGCTTCTTTGAAGTGCCGCAATTCGTCATGCCGCCGCCCAGCGCGATCCTGACGTCGCTGGTCGTCGATTTCGGCTTCATCGCTCCGCATCTCGGCCACACGCTCGTGGAGCTCTTCTCCGGCTATGCGATCGGCGCCTCTATCGGGTTGATCCTGGCGGCCGTCATCACGCAATTCCCCTTCGCGGAAAAGATCATCGCACCCTACATCCTGATGCTGGTGACCACACCGATGCTGGCGCTGGTGCCGCTCCTGATCCTGAATTTCGGCTTCGGCTACACGCCGCGCATCATCGCCGTGGCGCTCGCATCAGGGCCGATGGTGATGATCAACGCCGCCACCGGTTTCCGCCGCGTCGACCTTGCAAAGATCGCGCTCGCCCGCTCCTTCGGCGCCAGCACGTTTCAGATCTTCATGAAGATCCGCGTGCCCATGGCCATGCCGATGATCATTGTCGGCCTGATGATCGGTGCGATCTTCGGACTGCTCACCGCCGTCGGGGCTGAGATGGTCGGCGGCGGCTTCGGTCTCGGCAACCGGCTGACCACCTACTCCGCCACCATCCAGATGCCGCAATTCTTTGCGGTCATTCTCATCCTGTCGACGCTTGGGATTCTCATCTACGTGGCGTTCTTCCTGATCGGCAAGAAATGGGCGGGGTGGGAATCGTAGGAGCGAAACGACGCGGCTGAACCGCGCAAACACAACCAAGACCAAACAGCACAAGGGAGGGAGCCTTGAGCAAGAATGAAATCAAGACGAATGGTCCGCTGTCGATGGACCGCCGCTACTTTCTGAAGGTAACGGGTGCCGGCGCCGTAACGATGTCCGCTCTTGGCGGCGCGTCGCTTATGTCGCCGGCAAATGCATCGGTCGCATCGGGTTCCGTCACCTGGATCTCACCACGCGGCACGCTGGAGGTGATGGACGACTATCCGTACTGGATCGGCAAGGAGCTGGGCTATTTCGATGGCCTCGACACCAAGCTCGAACCCGGCCCCTCCGACGGCACGGCGACGGTGAAATTCGTCGCGCTCAGCCAAGCGGACATGGGCTATCCCTCGCCCGGCGTGTTCTCCTTCGCCATTGAGAATGACATGGACCTTCTGTCGGTGTTCAACATGGGCGCCGTCGACGTGTTCGACTTCGCGTTCCGCCCGGGCGAAGGCTTCACCGACCTCAAGAACCTGGAAGGCAAGACCATCCTGCTCGGCTCCGCTGCCTGGCAGGCAATCACCGACCCGATGCTGGCCGCCGCCGGCGTCGATATCTCCAAGGTCACCTATCTGGAGGGCGGCTGGCCGCAATGGGGCACGCTTCTGACCCAGGGACAAGGCGACGCCGCTTTGGCCTGGGAGGGTCTGCGCGCCGACTGGCAGGGCAAAGGCCTGGAGCTTGAATATTGGCGCGGCGCGGACTTCTCCAACTTCCCGGCGAACTCATTCGTCGTCCGCCGCGCTGACGTGGAAGACGACGCGTCTCGAGCTGTGCTGGAGAAATATCTGCGCGGCTGGGCGATGGGCCTGGAGTTCGGTCACATCAATCCGCGCGGTGCGGCCGATGCCGTCTTCAAGGAGTTCCCCGAGCTGAAGCGGACCGTCGGCACCGATCTCGGCGTGGAGCAATTGGTGCAGCTCGCGCGGGTCTTCCGCGGCAACATGGAAGAGCGTGAAGGCTGGGGCTGGCATGACTTCGCCAAGTGGGAGCTCTTCTTCAAGACGCTCGCCGATATCGGACAGACGAAGTCGCTGGTGGATGCGTCGACCTATCTCACCAATGATCTGATCGGCCCGGCCAACGACTTCGACAAGGCCAAGGTGGCGGCCGACGCAGAAGCCTATGAGCTCAGCGAAGATGTCGCCGCCGTGGATATGGCCGCGATCGAGGGCCGCTTCCTCGACAACGTCATTCGCTGACCTGACAATGCGGCGGCGGGCACGTTTGCTCGCCGCCGCTTAGAGCGCCGGGCGAAACCGGCCAGGACAAGCCGCGGGCGCGTGCTCTCATGATCAACGGAGGGCCGAGCCACGCCCGCGGGAAGCTGGAGGAGGATGTAATGGCCGATCCAGTCAGGATGCTCGTTGTCGGAATCGGCAATATGGGCGTCTCGCACGCCAAGGCCTATCACAAGATCGACGGCTTTGAGATCGCCGGCCTGATGAGCCGCTCCATCAAGTCGCGCGACGACCTGCCGGAGGAACTGGCGGGCTATCCGCGCTTTGAAGATTTCGACGAGGCCATGCGCGAGACGAAGCCCGACGGCTTGTCGATCAACACCTGGCCGAACACACATGCGGAGCTTGCGCTCAAAGCCTTCGACGCCGGCTGCCATGTCTTCATGGAAAAGCCGATCGCCACGAACATCGAAGACGCGGAGAAGGTGGTGGCGGCAGCACGCGCCAAGAACCGCAAGCTGGTGCTCGGCTACATTCTGCGCGTCCATCCCTCATGGATGAAGTTCATTGAGGTCGGCAAGACGCTCGGCAAGCCGCTCGTCATGCGCCTCAACCTCAACCAGCAATCAAGCGGCCCGGCCTGGGCGTGGCACAAGAACCTCATCGATTCGCTCATTCCGATCGTCGATTGCGGCGTCCATTATGTCGATGTGATGTGCCAGCTAACCGGCGCCAAGCCGGTGCGGGTGCACGGCATCGGCGCCAAATTGTGGGCTGAAGCGGCCAAGCAGAATTACGGCCATTTGCACGTGACGTTCGATGACGGCTCGGTCGGCTGGTACGAGGCCGGCTGGGGGCCGATGATGTCGGAGGAGGCCTTCTTCGTGAAGGACGTGGTGGGGCCGAATGGCGCCGTGAGCATCGTCGCCAATCAGTCCTCGCGCGGCGAGGACATGGACCTTTCCGATTCCGCCGACATCGACAAGCACACCAAGACCGACGCCATTCGCCTGCACCATTCAGCCGTGGACCCGGAAAGCCGAGAGTTCCAGAAGGCCGACGAACTGATGAGCATGGCCGACGAGCCTGATCATCAGGAGCTCTGCGACCGTGAGCAGGAATACTTCCTGAAGGCGATCCGCGAGGACCTTGATCTGTCGGAATCCATGGACGCCGCGGTCAACAGCCTGCGCATCGTTCTGGCGGCCGAGGAGAGCATCCAAAAAGAACAGGCTGTGCAGTTGCGCTGATTAGAGCATGATCCCGAAAAGTGGAGACCGGTTTTCGGATAAAGATCATGCTCCAGCAAAGAACGTAGAACCTCCATTCTGATTCAATCAGAATGGAGGTTCTAGGTCAGCCCAACGAAAAGGGCCGGCGCACGCGCCGGCCCTTCGTTTGCCAGGATATGGCGTAGGTCGCCTTAGTCGACGGCCGGTGTCGCACCCATCCAGCGGCCGACATTCGGCATATCCGGCGCGGTGTTGTGCTCGCGGTCGTAAGGCGACACGGCGCCCAGCCGGATTTTGAAGCCGCCGCGCACCGTATGATCGGTTATTTCGTCTCCCTCTTCGTCCAGGTGAATACCCTCGTAAGCGACAAAGAGCGAGGTGGCCGCGCCGCCGACATTCATGAGACCATGCTCAACCTCTGCGCCCCAGGCCCAACCGTGAATATCTTCGGGGTCCGCGTCGTTCGCGTCCTGAGTCCCATCGAAATAGGCGACATCGCCCTGCGCCATCGTCTGACCGCCGTTCAGGAAATACTGGCCTATGCCGCGCATGAACCAGGCGTCGCTGAAGACCTCGTGGTTCGTCGCCTCAGAGTCGATGTAGCCACCCTGTGCCGCCAGGCTCGCCATGCCGAGATGGGCCTTGGCCTCGCCGCCGAAGAACCAATGGGTTGCGTTGTGGTCCGAGGAGTCTTGTGTTTCAAGGATCGCCGTCCGGCCAACACCCCCGAAAGCGCCGAACAGGTAATAGTCGGTCGTATAGGCCAGATGACCGCCGAACGTGATGCTGCCTCCATAGGTATCGTCGACATCTTCGCCATCGATCTGGTCAGGGTGAAAGGCGGCTTCGCCGTCGATTTCAAGCTGAAGCAGCCCGACCGCGCCGAGCGGGATGGCGGCGAGCGCTCCGCCGCCGATCAGCGGGAAGTCCTCATGCTCGTCATTTGCCCCGCCGCCCGAGTTTAAGTGGTTTCCACCGCGCCACAGATAGCCGCCCCACACATCCATTTCGATGATGGTCTGACGAGGGCCCAGCGGGTCCATCCGCTCTTCAAGCGTCGCATCGTCGCCAGCCCAAGCTGTGCCACCTGTCGCGATCAGGACCAGTCCCGCTGAAATCCCAATGAACTTTCTCATGTGCCCGCGCTCCCCGCTTACACCCATTAAACTGCCCGATTATCAGCAAGGGCACCAAGGCCCTGAGGCAGCTTAAAACCGGATTCCGCCGCAATTCACGGCCATTAGGCACCGAAAAGCAACTCTCTTTCTCCTGAATAGCCGCCATCTGTCTCCGGATGTCGCCCAACGGCAACAGAATCGAGAGGCAATAACGTGTTGACGGGGCAGCTACAAAGCGGAATTCACGTATGCCGAGAACACGTATCAACAATCTATTCTGTGGATTGCGAATTCCGGTTCCTGTCCTATCTAGGCCGTGACGCAACATACGATTCGCTGGAGGATTGAGACATGGCCGAGACGTCGATCATGATAGCCGACAACGGCCCCTATATCGTGAAGGGGTCCGTTGAGATGCGAGACGCCGACGGCAACGCCTACACTGTCCACGAGACCTTCGCCCTCTGCCGCTGCGGAGGCTCGACGAACAAACCTTATTGCGACGGAACACATTCAAAGATCGGCTTTGAAGGTGCTGAGCGCGCCGTGGCGGAGTCCAAGCCTGCCTGACCACGGCCGCCTGGGCCGACCGGATCCTGCGATCTGCGCCTTCGTCGCCGGCTCGAACCTTGTGTCCGATCCGGATGACGCACGCTACACTCCGCTGACGGGCGGCGTCTCCTCCGACATCTGGCTGGTGGAAGGCGGGAGCACGCCCTTCTGTGTGAAGCGCGCGCTGCCGCAGCTGCGTGTTGCCGCCGAATGGCACGCCCCGGTGGAGCGCAATCTCTATGAAGCCGCCTGGCTGACCGACGCAGCGCGGCTGGCGCCCGGCGTCGCGCCGCTTGTTCTCGCCGCCGATTCCGACACCGGCATGTTTGCCATGGACTATCTCGATCCCGGTGATCATCGCTGCTGGAAGGCCGACCTCCTGAAGGGCCGTGTCGACCGAGCCATTGCCGCTGCCGTCGGCGAGCGGCTCGGCACACTTCACGCCGCGTTCGCCAAGGAGGCCGATGCGCCGGTGCGCTTTGCGACGGACGAGAGTTTTTATGCCTTGCGGCTTGAGCCCTATCTCGTGGCCACGGCGCGTGCGCATCGTGAGCTTCGCGAGCCGCTGGAGCGGCTCTCTGAGCGCACCGCAAAGACCAAACGCACCGTCGTGCATGGCGACATCAGTCCCAAGAACATCCTCGTCGGACCGAGCGGACCGATGTTTGTCGACGCCGAATGCGCCTGGTTCGGCGACCCGGCCTTCGATCTCGCCTTCTGCCTCAACCATCTGCTCTTAAAATGCGTGGCGGCCCCGGCCGCTGCAGCAGAATTGCTCGATGCTTTCGGTCGGCTCACGGCCGCCTACCTTGCCGCTATTGATTGGGAACCTGCCGACGATTTGGAAATGCGCGCCGCGACGCTTCTGCCGGGGCTCTTCCTGGCGCGTGTCGACGGCAAGTCGCCGGTGGAATACATCACCGCCGAAGAGAGCAAGGACAAGGTGCGCCGGGTCGCCGGTCATCTGCTCAAAGAGCCGCCGGTGAAGCTCAAGCAGGTCGCAAAGGCCTGGGCGGCGGAAATTGGAGCCAAGCCATGAGCGCGCCCGATCCACGCATCCTCTCCGTCACGGGCCGGCGCGTATGGGACTCACGCGGCCGCCCGACGGTGGAGGCTGAGGTGCACCTCGCCGATGGCGCGATCGGGCGCGCCATCGCACCGGCCGGCGCCTCACGCGGCAGCCACGAAGCCATCGACCTCCGCGACGGCGGCGACGCCTTTGGCGGACTTGGCGTGAGCCGCGCGCTTGCCGGCATCGCCGACGATGTTGCACCGGCGCTCGCGGGCCGGAGCGCCGATGACCAAGCAGCCGTCGACCAAGCGCTCATTACGCTGGACGGGACGACCAACAAGCAGCGGCTTGGCGGCAACGCAACGACTGCAATTTCCATGGCCGTGGCGCACGCCGCCGCGGCATCGGCCGGCATGCCGCTCTGGCGATATTTTTTACGCGACGGCGAGGCACGCCTGCCCATGCCTTTGGTGCAGATCTTCGGCGGCGGCGCGCATGCGGGACGGCGCATCGATCTGCAGGACGTCATGCTCGTGCCAATTGGCGCCACAAGCTTTGACGAGGCGACCATCATGGCGGCAGAGGTCTATCGCGCCGCCGGGCTCATCATGGAAGAGCACGGGCTCCTGCGCGGCGTTGCTGACGAAGGCGGCTGGTGGCCGGAATTCTCGTCGAATGAGGAAGCGCTGGAGGAGGCCGTGGCGGCGATTGAGCGCGCCGGATATCGTCCCGGCGAAGACGTGGCGCTGGCGCTCGACATTGCGGCGTCGCAATTCCGAACTGGGGAGCACTACCGGCTCACGACCGACTCAACGAATCTCGACACCGCCGGCATGGTGGAACGCCTGGTGGAATGGTGTCGACGCTTCCCTATCATCTCGGTGGAGGACCCGCTCGCCGAGGACGACGAGAGCGGCATGCGCGCCTTCACGGCGGCCGTCGGCGACGATGTGCAAGTTATCGGCGACGATTATCTCGTCACCTCCGCTGAGCGGGTGACGCGCGCGGCTGCCCAGGGGGATTGCAATGCCGTCCTCCTGAAGCCCAATCAGGCCGGCACACTGACGGAGACACGCGCTGCGCTGGACGCTGCGCGAGATGCCGGGTGGCGGACCATCGTCTCCGCCCGCTCCGGCGAAACGGAGGACACGACCATCGTCCATCTGGCGGTCGGTTGGCGCGCCGATCAGCTCAAGGTCGGCTCCTTTGCCCGCTCCGAGCGAATGGCCAAATGGAATGAGGCGATCCGCGTGGAGGAAGCGCTCGACGCGGCGGCGCGCTTTGCCGGCCAGGCCGCCATCGGCGGCGCGTCGGTGCCCATAAATACATAGCAAGCTTGCTCCGGACGCTCCGGCCTGCCGAGATATCCGGGCGATGGACAATCCCCGCAGAATGGCGGATTGTTGCCGGCGGAGAGCCGCTGAGGCGGACCTGTTCAGGAGTGCGCACACCGTGGATTCCCGGCTGACCAAATATCTGACGCTGGCAGTGCCGCGCTACACAAGCTACCCGACGGTTCCGCATTTCAGCGACCGCGTCAGCGCCGACGACTACACGGATTGGCTCAGCGCCCTCGATGCGTCGGAACCGATCTCACTCTATTTGCATGTGCCGTTCTGCCGTGAGCTTTGCTGGTATTGCGGCTGCAACATGAAGCTCGCCTCGCGCTACGAGCCGGTCGCCCGTTACGTCGGAACGCTGGTCGATGAAGTCGCGCTCCTTGCCGGCCGCCTGCCGCAGCGCATGACCCTGTCGCATCTGCATTGGGGCGGCGGCACCCCTACCGCCATGGAGCCCGACGATCTGCAGCGCGCCATGGAGACGGTGCGCGCGCATTTCGACATCGCCGACAATGCGGAACTGGCGATCGAAAGCGATCCGCGAACGCTCACACAGGACATGATCGAGCGCATCGGCGCATTAGGCTTCACCCGCGCAAGCTTCGGCGTTCAGGAATTCGACGCCACCGTGCAGGCGGCCATCAACCGCATCCAGCCGCCTGACATGGTGGAGGCTTCGGTTGAAGGGCTGCGGGCAGCGGGCGTCCAAGGCATCAATTTCGACCTGATCTATGGCCTGCCGCACCAGACGGTCGATACGCTGACCAACACGATCGATCTATGCGCGGCGATGCGTCCGGATCGCCTGGCACTTTTCGGCTACGCGCATGTGCCGTGGATGGCCAAGAAGCAGCGCCTCATCGACGAAAGCGCGCTGCCTGGCGCAAACGAACGGATCGACCAAGCGCGCGCCGCCGCTGAGGCGCTTGAGCGGGTCGGCTATCAGGCGATCGGGCTGGATCATTTCGCGCTTCCCTCCGATACGCTTGCCGAGGCGGCGCGCTCCGGCACGCTGCATCGCAACTTCCAGGGCTACACGACCGACCGCGCCCAAACCCTGCTTGGCGTCGGTGCGACCTCCATCGGGCGGACGCCCTGCGGCTACGTGCAGAACATTGCCGAGCCCGGCGCTTGGGCCCGCGCGGTGGAATCCGGCACGCTGCCCATTGCCAAGGGGCATGCCTTTACCGGCGAAGATGCGCTGCGCGCGCATGTCATCGAGGAGCTGATGTGCTCCGGCACTGTCGATCTTGACGCCGCGACGCAACGCTTCGGTGCCGCGCCGGATTGGTGCGACGACGAACGCAAGGAGCTCGCCGCAATGGCCGCCGACGGTGTGGTCACGCTTGCCGGTGACGCGCTTTCCATGACGGAGGCGGCACGTCCGCTGGTGCGTGCGGTGGCCGCCGTGTTCGACACTTATTTCGCCAGCCGCGCCGCGCGCCACTCCGTCGCCGTTTAGTCGCCGCGGTCTGAACCGCCCGTCATATCCGGCGGCCGGAACAGATGCCGCGTGAGATACCAGACCAATACGCTGGCGCCCAGGACGATCAGCCACGCCCACCAGGGCAGAACATGGATCCAATCGCCCATGACCACCATGAGGATGGTCAGCGGCAAGATTCCGACCCCGGTCGTCCAGATGAACGTCCACCACGAAATGCGCGAGATGCCCGCCGCGTAGTTGATCAGGTTGAACGCGATGATCGGGTAGAACCGCGCGATCAACACCATGCGGCCGCCCTGCACGGCTGCCCAATCGTCGAAGGCCTGCCAGTGCCGCCGGGCGACGAGACGCTCTACGAAGGGGCGGCCGAGCGTGCGCGCCAGGCCGAACGCAAGAAGCGCGCCGAGCATCGCCCCGACCCAGGTGATCACCACGCCCCAGAACGGCCCGTAGACCATGCCGTTGGCGATGGCGATGAACTCGGCGGGAAACGGCACAAAGGAATGCAGCACCATGATGCCGATGGAGCCGAGCACGCCCCACATGCCCCAGGAGCGGATCACGCGTTCAATGTCCGCGCTGGAGAAGCTGAGCGACCAGTCGAACACCGAACCCAGAAATATCGCCGCGCCTGAGAGCGCGATCAGCACGACGACGCCCAAGCGGATCAACGATCGCTTGGGCCGCGTGCCGGCGGAGGGCGCGGCGCCTGTCAACCGCCCGCCGCTTGGACAATATGACGTTGATGTCGCAAGCGCCCCCGCTTCCGCCCCCGCGCCGGCTCTCTCGACACTGGAGCGTTGTCGCGTTTCACCCAAATCGCTCTAACGCTTCATCTCTTCTTTTTGGAGCATGATCTTATCCGAAAACCGGTATCCACTTTTCGGGATCATGCTCTAGAAGCGCGTTGTCAAATTCGTCAGCCAGGCCGGCGATGCCTGCACCAGAACTGCCTCAAGCGCCTTGTCGAGGCCGGAAACCACCAGCACGCCGACGACGATGAGCAACAATCCGAGCGCCATCTTGCCGCCTTTGCCGGCGCTGAGCAGCCGGTCGCGCCAGCGCATCAGCGCCTCACGCGACAGAAGACCGATGAGGAGAAGTGGCAGCGCCGCCCCAATCCCGAACGCCGCCATCGTCGCGGTGACCTCTACGAGGTTCTCACCGCGCGCCGCCATGACGGACGCCGCCCCAAGCGTGGGGCCGACGCACGGGCTCCACACCGCGCCCAGCAGCAGGCCGAGGAGAAACTGACCGGTCCACCCGCTCGTGTCGAAAGACCCGAAGCGCTGCTCCGTCCAATTGCCGACTGGCCCCGCAGCCGTCGCAAGCTGCGTCTGCATGCGCGGTATGAGCAGCACGGCCCCGAGCGCAATCAGGAGAAAGCCGCCGACGGTCCGGAAGACCGCAAGGTCGAGCCCGATGGAAAATCCGATCAGCGCGACGAACAGGCCGATCGTAATGAACGAAAGCGCCAACCCCGCCGCAAGCGCCACGGGCCCCAGCCGATGCTTGGAGACCGCCGTGCCGAGCACGACGGGCAGGAGCGGCAGGACGCAAGGCGACAGGGTCGATAAGATTCCGGCAACCCCGCCAAAGAGGGTGGCGCCGAGCATGCGCTAGTTGCCCAGCGCCGTCTGGAACAAAGCCGTGATGGACTGGGCGTTGGTGTCGCCGACCGAGCGGCCGGTCTCCGCCGTTCCGTTGAAGGCGATCAGCGTCGACTGCCAGCGTGCGCCAAGCGAACGCACGACGTCCTTCTGATTGTCGTAATCGACATGGAACACGATCATCTCGCCATAGGCGGGATCGGCCGCCAGCCGCTGGATGATCGGCTGCTGCGCGGCGCAGGTCGAGCACCATTTCGCGGTGATGTCGACAACGATCGGCCGGCCTTCCGCCTGGGCCGACTCGAAGCTCGATTGGTCATAGGCCTTGATCTCGGCCGCAAACGCGTTGGGCGAGGCGCCGATGAGAAGAACGACGCCAAAGGCAAGGGCGATCAAAGAAGCAGCGAAGCGAGGCACGGGTGTTTTCCTTCCGGTGCTGGATCGGTCGAAGATGCTCCGATTCTGGGGTGCGAAATCATAAACGACAATTGCCGACAGCCGCGATGGCGGCAACGTGAATTTGCGTGATGCCGCCGGCCGATATCGGCCCCCGCAGCATTTGACGCAAGACCCGCTTTCAGCCCCGACGCATTCGGATCAACGGACCCGCCCACCACAGGGCGAGACGGCGTCAGTTAACAACCACCCGTGATCGGAGGCGCGGGGGCAGCAGGCCACGGTCAGGACGCGCTCGCGCCGCGTAACGCATGCACCATATCCAGCGAATCCAGCGCCCAAGCGCGCCATCGACCGACAGACCAAGAAGGGGGCCGTCCATTGGCGATACTGCTTCTCTCCACCCTGACCGTGATTCCTGCACCGCGAAGCGCGGGCGGCTTCTGATGCTTGCAATGACTGAAACGGGGTGAAGCTACGCCGGGTGGACAACGAAGGACGGGCAACATGATCGGGGCAAATATCCTGAAAGGCGTCACCGCCGGCTTTGTCGCGACCGTCGTGCTGTCGCCTCTTCTGATCGTGAAAAAGATGACCGGTCTGATGACAGGCGAGCTCGACGTCATCGCGTTGGTCACGCAAGTCCTCGGCGGGTCGACGATGGCGATCGGCTGGCTCGCCCATTTCATGATCGGCACGCTTGTCTGGGGCGGTCTGTTCGCATTTCTTGAGCCACGTCTGCCCGGCAGTCGGCCATGGATCCGCGGTGTCGTCTTCGGGATCGGCGCATGGCTGATCATGATGCTTGTCGTCATGCCGGCCGGCGACGCCGGCCTGTTCGGCGTTCGCCTCGGCTTGTCCGCCCCCACTCTGACGCTGGTGCTGCATGCGATCTTCGGCGCGGTGATGGGCGGCGTTTACGGCATCGATCGTCCGCGGCGCACCGGTGAGTCTCACGAGCCTTATCGCGCTTGACGCAAACCGCACCGCAACTTTTTCTACTGCACGACCGATCGGCCTCCGCCGACCAACCGCAACCGGGGCACCCCCATGACGCAGGACACCGGCAAAGGGCCGCCGCAAACGCGCTACGCCGAAACATCGAGCCAGTCCGCGCAAGAAGCCGCGCCGGTCGCCGGCCAAGTCGCGGGCGAAACGCGAGCACCATCCGCCGTCGCGCGGCGACGAATCACCCCGTCGGCCTGGGTCGCTCGGCTTTCCGAGCGCCTTCCAGATACACGCTACAGCCAGGTGCTTCCCCCGCCCGTAGTCGCCCGCATCGGCGAGCAGGAATGGTCCAGCGAACTCCTCATGCGGATCATCCAGCTCGGCATCGTCTCCGCCTTCGGCCTCCTCTATCTGCTTTCGCCGCCGACCGCGGGAACCGGCGTCTCGCTGGTGCCTTACATTCTCGTCATCTATCTGACGCTCACGCTGATCGGGCTTGCCTGGTCGTGGCGCATGCGCCTGCCGGACTGGGCCTCTTACGGCTCGATCGTCTTCGATATCAGCCTGCTGATGCTCCTGATGTGGAGCTTTCACCAGCAATACGACCAGCCGACCTCGTTCTATCTGAAGGCGCCGACATTCCTCTATCTGTTCATTTTCATTGCATTGCGCGCGCTGCGCTTTGACCCGAAATTCGTCCTCGTCACGGGCGCTGCGGCGATCGCCGGCTGGGTGTTCATGGTCGGCATTGTGCTCGTCACCGACGAGACCGGCACCATCGTGACCCGCGACTATGTTCGCTACCTGACCAGCAATTCGCTGCTCGTCGGCGCGGAGGTCGACAAACTGATCTCCGTCGCGCTCGTCACCGGCGTGCTCTACGTGACGCTCTATCGCGGCCGCGCGCTTCTGGTGCAGGCGGTGAGCCAAAGTGTGGCCGCCGCAAACCTGTCGCGCTTCTTCGACGAGTCGGTCGCCTCAAAGATCAAGGCAGCCGATGACGTCCTGTCGCAAAGCGTGCGCCGTCAGGCCGCCGTCCTCTTTGTCGACCTTCGCGGCTTTACCGAACTGGCCGGGCGGCTGGAGCCGCAGCAGGTGATGGACATTCTCGGCGCCTACCAGCACCGCGTGATCTCCATTGTTCGTGCCCAAGGCGGCGTGATCGACAAGTTCATGGGCGACGGCATCATGGCGACCTTCGGCGCCACGGAGGAAAGCCCGGCCTACGCCGCCGACGCGCTGCGCGCCGTCGATGCCATCATCGCCGATTCGTCGACGTGGCAATCCGATGCCGGCGCACTCAGCCTATTGCCGGAGGGAAGCGTCGCCGCCGCGGCGGCTGCCGGCACAGTGATCTTCGGGACGGTCGGCGACGAAAGCCGATTGGAGATGACCGTCATCGGCCCCGCTGTGAATCTGGCCGCCAAGCTGGAGAAGCTCAACAAGGCCGTCGGATGTCGGGCCCTGACGACCGCCGAAGCCTACGAGACCGCCTGTGAGCAAGGCTACAGCGCGGCGCGCTCAGGCCCGTCGCTCAGTTGGGCGGTGGAGGGAATTGGTGAGCGTGACCTCGTCGTGCTGCACCAGCGCATCTGAGCCCGGCATCGATTTTTCCGCCCGAACACGCCTGTCCGCGCGAGCCGCTGGTTCTGGCTCAAATGCGCAAGCATCTTGACAATCATGCCTGTTTGTTCTCTTTATGTTCATTAACGCTAGCCATGCGTCGGGATCATCTCAGGCGGGAATGACGGGCATGGACGCGATGGCGACCATCCTCCATGCGGACCTCGACGCCTTCTACGCTTCGGTTGAGCAATTGCTCGATCCGTCCCTGCGCGGCAGGCCGATTGCGGTCGGCGGTGGGGTCGTGCTCGCAGCATCCTATGAGGCCAAGGCGTTCGGCATCTATGGCGGGATGCCGGGACGGCGCGCCCGCGAGCTCTGCCCCGGGCTCGTCTTCGTCAGCGGCCATTTCGATGAATATCAGCGCCTCGGCGACGCTGCGATCGGCGTGCTCGGCGATTACACGCCGCTGGTGGAGCGGATATCGATCGACGAAGCCTTCGCCGATGTTGCCGGCTGCACGCATCTCTTCGGTCCGCCGGACGCGATCGCCAGGACCATCCGCGGTCGTGTGCGCAAGGAGCTGGGCCTGCCGATCTCGCTCGGCGTGGCGCGCACCAAGCACCTGGCCAAGATCGCCTCGCAGGTCGCCAAGCCCGACGGGCTGGTCGTGGTTGACCCGAACACCGAACTCGACTTCCTGCACGGACTTCCCGTCGAGCTGATGTGGGGCGTCGGCCCGGTCACCAAGGCGCGGCTCGCCGAGAAGGGCGTTACGACGATCGGACAATTGGCGGAAACTTCCACCCGGTCCCTGGAACGGCTGCTCGGTCGCGCCGTCGGCGGCAAGTTGGCAGCCCTTGCCTGGAACCGCGACCCGCGTCCGATCACGACACGCCGCCGCGCGCGATCGGCCGGCGCGCAATCCGCCATTGGCCGCAAGCCCGCGACGGAGCTTGTCTTCCGCCCCACCCTGCGCCATCTGGCCGACCGCATCGGCGGCCGGCTCCGCGCCAAGGACCGCTGCGGCCGTACCGTGACCGTGCGGGTTCGCTTCGCCGATCTCAGCGCGGTCACGCGCTCCGTGACGCTTCCCGCGCCGATCTCCGCCACGGCGATCCTCGCGGAGGTCGCCGAGGAGCTGGTGTGCGCCGCGCTTCGCGATCACCCCGCCGAGGAGACGATCTCGCTTCTGGCGATCTCCGTGTCGCAGCTTGAGACGCAAGCCGATCTCCAGCTTGAGCTGCCGCTCGACCTGGCAGACGAAAAACGCCGACCCGGCGCACGGAGAGGGGCGGCGCGCTGGATGGCCGATCGTGCCGTTGATGCGATACGCAAACGGTTTGGGCGCGAAGCCGTTGGCTACGGGTCTGTCGTGTTCAGCGCCGCCGGCTCCGTCCCCGACGATTTTCGCGAGCTTGCGGAGAAGGATCTATGACTAGACGCGGACACGAGTGGTCCGATTCCGACATTTGCCACCCTTCTCAGCCCCCGCCCGAGCAAATGTCGGAATCATAAGGACCACTCGCCAGTCTTATGTCTCTAGTGGAGCTTTGAGTTTGACATTTGAGCAAGAGTCTCACCGCAAGCGGGACTCAAATGTCAAATTCGCTCCACTAGCCGGACCCACGCGCCGCCGGCGCACCGCATATATCTTGCGCCTGCACCAGGCCGTACCCGTAAACATTGTCCTTGCCGGGCTTGCCCAGATCGAGCGCGCGCGCTGCCAGCTCAGCAACGATCGCGTCGTGGCCCTTGAGGCCCAGGCCGTGCTCCATCAAGGCAACGGTCGCCGTGACGAACGGCACGGCATAGGACGTGCCCGTCTTGGTTCGTGCACCGCGCACCGAGGCGGCGGTCCAGACCTCAACACCCGGTGCGGCGACATCGATATGGTCGCCGCGTCCGGCGCGCCGATAGACCTTCTTGTTTTGGTTGATTGCGGTAACCGCGACCACGCCGGGATAAGCGGCCGGATAAGCCGGCGCCGCCTTTGGTCCGCGGTTTCCTGCGGCAGCAACCATGACCGCGCCGCTCTCCGCCACGCGGGCCACCATGGCCTTCAGTACATCATTGTCGGGGCCGGCGAAACTCAGATTGATGATCGACACATTACGATCGACCAGCATGTCCAAAGCCTTCACCACGGTATAGGCGTCGCTGCGGACATCTTTGCGCCCGGCGCGATAGAACGCGTCGACGGCGATGAGTGTCGCATCGGGCAGCAGGCCCGGCGCCCGGCTCTCCGCCGACCCCAGCAGGATCGCGGCGACGGCGGTTCCGTGCTGACGCCCCGATTGTCGTGCTTCCTCCGGCAGCAAGGGCAGTACCTCAAGCCGGCTGCCCTTGAACGTTTCATGATCGGGATTGATGCCCGTATCGATCAGCCCGATGCGTGCCTCCGCACCGCACGTCGCTGCCCGGCCAAAAGGCCAGGCGATAAGCTGCTTCTCTGCACAACCAAGCCCTTCGCAAGTGCCGGGCGGCTCGCCCGACTCAGTGTCGGCTGTGCTGGTACGATAGAAATGGTTGAGCTCTGTGACGGCATCGGCGTTAAGCGCGCCGATCTCCGCACGCGCATCATCGAGCGACGTGCCGCGCGGGACCCCAAAGCGCGTGATCGATTCCGACAATTGCGCCAGCGGCCCGCGTTCAATGACCGTGTATCCGCGCGCCACGAGTGCGGCGACATCGTCGTCGGAGAGCCCCACTGCGATGATTTCGCTCGGCGCATGCGTCGGGAGGGGTGCGACACGGCGCGGCTGCTGCCGGCGGGGGGGCTGTGGGCGCTCGTCGTCGAGGAGGTCGATGATGACGCGTGGCGGCTGAAGCGGGCGCGTCTCGCCCCCGCCACCGCCCACACTGGAGCCGCCCGAGCCGCCGCCGCTGAAGCCACCACCGCTCCCGCCATCGTCGTCGTCGTCGTCACCGGCGAGCGCGAGGCCGGTCCCGACGAACTCTGCTTGCACGACCGTCCCGACGGTCAGCAACAAAGCCGCCAGCAGCATCGTCGCCAACAGCCAGGCGAAGGAATAATGTCCCCGCCCGTCCGTTCTGTGTTGAGACATGGCTTGCGCCCTTTCGCTCACTTAGCCGAGCCGACCTTGAATTGTTGTGAAGGATAACGGTGTTGCGTCAATTTTATTCCCACTGGCTATGCCCATGTGTTGATCGGGAGTGTGACGGTTAATGCCGGATACGTTTAATCAGGAGCTGGTGGCGTTGCTGCCTAATCTGAGGCGCTTTGCGATCGCGTTGTGTCGATCCCGTGATATCGCCGACGATCTGGTTCAGACAACCTGCGAGAAGGCCCTCCACGCTCGTGCCAGCTACCAGCCCGGCACGCGCCTGGACGCGTGGCTCTTCCGCATCCTGCGCAATTCCTGGATCGACCAGACGCGCCGCCAGAAGACCGAAGGCCCGCGCATCGACGTGGCGGACGCGCATTTTCTGGTCGGCCAGGACGGTGAGAGCACCACGGAAGCGCGCCTGGCACTGGACAGCACCGCGAAAGCGATCGCAACCCTTCCCGACGACCAGCGCGAGGTCCTGATCATGGTCTGCGTGGAGGACCTCACTTACCGGGAAGCCGCGGATGTTCTTAGCATACCGGTCGGAACGATCATGAGCCGATTGGCGCGAGCACGGCGAAAACTTGTCGATCAGCTGGGAATAGATTCGCCGACCAAGCGTTCTGAAGATCAGAAAGGCTTGATGTGATGACGACAACGCATTTCAGCGATGAGACCATCGTCGCCTATGCCGACGGCGAGCTGGAGCCCGACTTGCGCGCGGCTTTGGAGCGCCAGATGGAAGTAGATGGCGGCCTCGCCGATCGCGTCGCGCGCCTGGCTGAAAGCCGGGTGCACGCAAAGGCAGCCCTCGCACCGCTCTTGAACGAACCGGTGCCGGCAGCGCTCAGCGCCAATATCGCCGCTATGATGGAGGAGGCGGAGCAACCATCGCCGGATGACGATGCGACGGTCGTCTCGTTGACGCCGCGCCGCCGCCGCAACCTGTCGGCCGGCTTCGCCCGCTGGGATATGCCTATCGCCGCATCCGTTGCTCTTGTGATGGGAACGGCGGCCGGATTCCTCATCGCGACCTACTGGACCGAAACACCGCCCGGCCTTCGGGTGGCGAGCCTGGAGCAGGCCGGGCTGGTCGCTGCTTTGAACACAATCCCCGCCGGTGATGAGAGCACGATCGGCGCAGGCGACCGGTTCCGCGCCATCGCAACCTATCGCGACGCGGACGGCGCCCTCTGCCGTGAATTCGAGGTCGATCACACCGACGCTTCGACCGTCGTGGCTGTCGCCTGCCGCCCGGCCGCTGCGTGGGAGCTCCAATTCGCCGTTGTGGCCGGCCAGAACAATGACGGCTACGCGCCTGCGTCGTCACTGGAATCGCTCGACGCCTATCTGACCGCCGTCGGCGCCGGCGAGCCGCTGTCGCCGGATGACGAGAAGACGGTTCTGGACGGGCTGCGCTAGAGCCGGCTACGCGACGCGCTCAAGCCGCGCAGAAAGATCGATCCGCCGGAACGTCTTGGAGAGCCGGCCACCAGCGGCAGGCGAAAGCACGACGGTTGCTCCCAACGCCGCAAGCTCATCAAGCAGCGCCTCAAGCACTGGCGGATAGTCCGCCAGCGCCGCATCCTCAATCAGCACAATGGAGGCGCGGCGCAGCACGGCCCGCGCCGCACGGATCGCGGCCGCCTGCTCGGGGGCGGGCAATCTGCTCCGCTCGTTGATCTGCGTGTCGGCAATGTCCTCAGTCAGGCCGAAGCGACTAAGAACCCGTCGCCGCTCTGCCGCACCGACAGACGTCGGAGCACCGAGACACGCATTGTCGCCGATCGTGCCGCGGGTCATCGGCAGTTGATCGCTGACAAGCGTGACCACCCGCCACCAATCGCGCCGTGACACAGTTGGATGGCCTTGCCCATCGATGCGGATAGATCCGGCGCGGGGGTATTTGAGACCCGCGATCTGCAAAAAGAGATCGCTTGCCTCCGCCGCCGTCACGCCCTGCAGGCTGACGATCTCGCTCGGCTCGACAGTGAACGACACCGCGCGCGCGGCCCCGCCGATCCGCAGGCCCTCCACGCCAAGCGCCCTGCCCCCGGGCTGACGGCGCAACTCAGCATCGCCGGAACCAAGCGCAATCGCCGGGATCTTCATCACCTGCTTCAGCCGCGCCAGCGCCACCTTGTGCGCCAGCCGATATTCCAGACCAAGCGCCACTGCGTTGAGCTGCACGGCCGTCAGGCCCGTTATCATCACAAGAATGCCAAGCGCCTCCGCATCCAAGGCGCCCTTGCCGAAGCTGAGGACACCGCTGGCAAGGAGCAGCACGACGGCGGGGAACACCACGTCGCCGCTTGACCGCAACAGACCGGACAACGTCGCCCGGCCGACAAGAGCGGCGTTCATCTTGCCGGCTGTTCTTACGATCCGACGGACCGAAGCGCCGTGACGGCCATGGAGCAACAGCGTCTGGCTGGCGCCAAGGACCGAACCCGCTTGCGCGGCGATGCGACCACGACGCCGGCGGCTTTCACGAATGCGGCTCACCAGCGGCCTCAGCCCGGCGACCACCGGCAAACACCAAAGCCCGACAGCAAACACCAAGGCGGCCGCCATCTGCGGGTCGAGAAACACCAGCCCGGCGGCGATCGTGGTCAGCATCGCCGCAGCCACGATCATCGCCACCAGCCCATTCGCCAACCACAGCTTGATCGCCGACAAATCGTTCACCACCCGCGTCATGACGAGACCGACACGTATCTCCCGGGTGTCGGCCGGCAGACGAATGACGTGGCTGATGAAGGCGCTACGCAGCTCCGCGACGTAGCCGAGCGCGAAGGCTTCCGCATAGCGCCGCTGCAGGATGCGCAATCCAAGAAGGCCGAGCGTGGCTCCCGCCAAGACGAGCATCAGCCGCGACTGGCCGAATGCTGCGCCTCCACCGGCGAGGAGTCGGCTTCCTGCCATAGCCACGACCAGCGCGAAGCCTGCTTGCAGCGCACCCAAGACGGCGAGGCCCGCCAATTGCGCCAGCCGCCGGCGGGTCCACAAGACCGGCACGACGTTGCTCCTAGCCGACGGCGACGGCGCGTTCCTGCTCCGTCATCGTAAGCCATGCCCGGACCGTCTCCGGCTTGACCAGATCGTCGGGCCGGTAGACCGGAACGTTGGATGCGCGACACGTTTCACGGATGGCCAGCGGAGAGCGGGTCAGCGCGCCGGAGATTCCCAGCACGCGATGGCCGAGCGCTACCAGATACGCAACGCCTGAGACGGCGCCCATGGAATCCCCGGCCGCGAAGAACGTGCCCGTCAGCATGGAGCGGACGCTCTGCATGCGAGCAAGCGCCGCCGTTTCCATCTGATAAAGGCCGTCCGCGATCTCCACGATAGCGACGGTGCAGCCGGCCTCGCCGAGCCGGCGCAGCAAGTTCTCCGTAGCGTGCGAGATGTGCGAGGGGTCGACATTGAACGTGCTGGCGAAGCCGGCATCGGTGAAGTCAACAACCTCCGCCGCACCGCAATCGCGCATCAGCCACGGATCGCCTCCGGCGGCCGTGCCGGTGATCTTGGCGGCCCCGACATGATGGCCGGCCGCCCTGAAGCCACTGACAAGAGAAGCCGCCGTAATGGTCTTGCCGGCATTCATGGATGTGCCGAACACGGCGAAGATGTGGTTCGGCATGGGGCCTGAGGCCTGCGCCAGAGCGAAATCGGCGAGATTGAGCCGGTTGCCTTGGGCGCACGCGATCAACCCGATCGGCGCAATCTGCGTCGGCCCGGAGAGGCGATCGTGCCAGCTCAACGCCTTGGACGCGACCCCGCCGGCGGCGACAAGGTCGCACGGGGCCAGGCTGTCCGGCACGATCGCCTCATACTGGTCGGGCGCATAACGGTTGCCATAGGCCACGATGATCTCGTCGCCCGGATTGAGGCCAACACGCCTCCCATCCGGCGACTCAAGCTTCTGATGCGAGCCCAGTTTCAAGACCTGCGCCAGGAGAAGATCGCCGGGCCTTGGCGCGCAATCGTCGGTGATCAGGGTCTTGATCGCCTCGGGCGGGACACGTCGTGTGGAGAACGCCCGTTTCGCCTGGCTAACCCGGTTCCTGTCGAGGATCTGCATTTCTCATCCTTCCATCTCGCGGCCCATCTCGTGGCTATGCCGATGCCGCCTTGGATTGTGCGGCAAACGATGGAAGGTCGGCTTCTATTCCCTCGCGGGAATCGGAAAGTCGTTGAGACGGCGCCGGCCGCCGTCAACAGAAGCGTGATCGGCGGATCAGCCTTTGGTGACGCCCTCTGCCAGGCCTTTGAAGAACAGTTTCTGGGCAAACGTGAAGGCGATGAGGCCGGGCGTGACCACGAGCACGTAAACGGCGGCGAGCGCCGGCCAAGACCACTGGCCCAGGCCGCCCTGCGCGCCGGCAAGCACCACCGGCATGGTGCGCGCCACCTGGTCGTTGGTGAGCGTTGAGCACAAGAGGAACTCGCCCCAGGCGGTTACGAAATTGACGATGAAGATCACTACCAGACCGTTGCGCACCATCGGCACGCCCACCATCCACAGCGACTTCCACGGGCCCGCGCCGTCGATCTTGGCGGCCTCGAACATCTCATGCGGCACGAGCTGGAACATCGACCGCATGATCAGCACGCTGATCGCCAATTGCAGCGTGACGTAAGGCAGAATGAGCCCGCTTGTGCTGTTGATCAGGCCGAGATTGTCCTGGATCTCGTAGATGCTGATGATGGAGACGACACGCACCGGAAAATAGAGCGAGACCAGCAACGTGGCGATGATGAAGGCGCCGCCGCGCGGTCTCAGATGCACCAGCGCATAGCCGGCGAGCACCGCGCAGACGGAGGTGATCGCCACTGTCCCGAAGGTGACGTAGATGCTGTTGAAGAGGTTGATCGGCAGCGTGTCGATCTTCTCAAAGACATAGGCGTAATGCGTGAAGTCGAACTTTCGCGGCCAGAAATCGCCGCGCATGGAATCGGGCCGTGACTTGATCGACATCATCCCCACCCACACGAGCGGCAAGATGATGATCAGGTTGAAGAGGTTGATCACGGCATGGCGGACAATCGCGCTTCGATTACGCTGGAACCAACCCGGATCCTGCGACACGGCCTCTCTGGCGCCGGTGCCCTGGAGCGTTATGGCGGCGTCTGTCATGCGCTCAGCCCCTCGGCCGGAAGATGCGGATCAGAATGACCATGACGATCATCATGGCGATGGCGCCGATCATGCCGATGGCGGCGGCGAAGCCCTGTCGCCACAGGCCGAGCTTGAAGGCCTGATCATACATGAAGATCGTCCACGTATAGGTCGGTGAATCGCGGTTGAAGCCGCCGAAGATCAGATATTCGTCGATCACGGCCATCGCGGTGCCGAAGCGCAGCACGATCAGGATCATCATGATCGGCGCAAGCCGCGGCCGCGTAACATGCCAGAACACCTGCCACTCGGTGGCCCCGTCGATGCGCGCCGCCTCCGGCAGCTCCTTGGGGATCGCGGCAAGCCCGGCAAGGAAGAAGATCGTGTGGTATCCAAGCCCCCACCACACTTCCATGATGGCTACGGCCGGCAGCGTCAGCGGCGTGCCGCCGAGCCATTGCGGGGCGTTGTAGAGCGTAAAGAGGCCGAGCGTCTCCACCAGGAAGTGGTTAATCGGCCCGACCTGATAATTGTACATCCACTTCCACAGCACAAAGATCAGCGTGGAGGGGATCACTGCCGGGATCAGCAGGATCACGCGGTAGAGCGTCGCCAGTTTCGGGTTGCTCACGCGGTCGACGAGGATGGCAAGCAACAGCGGCAGGATGATCGTGCCGGGCAGGAACATCAGCGTAAAATAGGTGGCGCGCCACAGGCTCTTCCACATCAAGGGGTCGTTGAAAGCCTCGACGTAATTGTCGAACCAGATCCAGTTTGCCGGTTCGTTGGAGAGATATTGGAAGTCGGTGAAGCTGATCCACAGAACCCGGAAGATCGGATAGACCTGATAGCCGACGAAGAATGCAAGCGTCGGCACCAGGAACAGCCAGACGTTGGCTCCCTCTCGAAATACCCAGAACCGTTGGGCTATCGTCGCCTGTGCCATGCGCTAAACCAATACACCCCGTCCGCGACGCTTCAGCCGTCTTAAGTCTGTCGGAAAACGGGCTTTCACGCCCAAACGCCCCACCCCAACGCGACCTATTCGCCCTCTACATCTCAATAGCCGAACGGGCGGCCGCGCGCTTCAACTCCGCGTCTTGAATGATGGGCGGAGAGCGAGGCAATGCCTCGCTCTCCGCCCGATCTGTTCTCGTCAGCCGCGATCCATCTCTGCCTTCACGGCATCGGCGACGTTCTGGAGCGCAACCTTCGGGTCGCTCTCTTCGCCCTTGAGATAGGCCTCCCAGTGCGGCTTGCCGATGACGAATTGCTGCAGGCCGAACAGGTGGTTGGTGATCGCCTTGGCTTGGTTGAGCTGACCGCGCACCAAGCCGACGAATTCCGGCATCCAGTCTGGCGGGTTGGCATCCCACTCCGCATAAACGGACTTGTAAGGCGGCAGCTGGCCGGGATGGCCGCTTTCGGTGCCGACGATGGAGTCCTTCCAGATCTGGCTGTCGTAGGTCAGCGCGCGGATATACTCCGCCGCCTTCTCCTTGTTCTGGCCATGCTTGAAGAGCGCGCAGCCCGTTGTCCAGAACACCGTGGAGCCTTCGCCATTGGCGAACTTGGGCAGCTGCGCGAGGCGGAGCTGCTTTGGATCGTCCCAGTTCTGCGCCATGCGCAGAGGCGCATTGAAATATTTGTGGTAATAGCCGACGCGCTGAGCAGCGAAGGCGACCTCGTCCGGCGTGCCGTTGACGCCGCCATCCGATGCGCCCTCAAGCAGGATGTCCGGATGCGAGACCGCCATGATCTCCTTCATCAGCATGAGCGCTTCAACCGCTGCGTCATTGGTGAAGTCGAAGAGGCCCTCTGACGTGTAGACGTCGCTGTTCAAGGAATGCGTCATCGGCGCAATTGACCGCCAGCCATGCGCGTCGAACGTTGCCCCGAAGGGAGCGGCGCCGGCCTCGACAATCGCCTTGGCGTTGGCCAGATGCTGGTCCCAGGTTTCCGGAGCCGTGTCGTCAAGGCCGGCCGCCTCGGTGATCCCGGAATGCCACGAATTGCCGATCACATCGAGCAGGAACGGCCAGCCATAAAGCTTGCCGTCGATGGTGCATTCGTCGCGGATGGCCGGGATCATGTCGTCGAGCACCTCTTGCGGGATGTAGGGGTCCCACGGCTCGATCACGTCAGCCTCGATCATCGCCGACATTTCGACGAACGGCGTCTGGCCGGCATAGACATCCCATGTGCTCTTGCCGTCCTTCGCCTCGGCGACGAAGCGCTCGATGCCAAAGCCTTCCACCGGCGCGATCTGATAGTTGATGCCCTCAAAGTTCGCGTTCACCGCCGGGATCGCCGGATGCAGGTCTTCAATCCACTGATAAAATGTCGGCGTCAGCGGCCGATCCTGCGCGAACGCCGATCCGATGCCGCCACTCTTCGCAACCGCACCGACGCCCGCCAGCCCGAGCCCGGCGACCATGCTGCGCGTGAGAAACTCGCGTCTGTCGATGGTCCCGTTTGCGAGCTGCCGGCGTCCGAGCTGCTGCAGAATGAGTTCTTGTTCCTTCCGTACCGTCATCTAAACCCTCCCAGGATTAGTGAAATATCTTTTACGGGGATGTGGCCCATGCATCCATCTTAGCAAGCCGTCCCGCCACGACAATCACTTTCCGGAACAGTTCGGGCGAGAGGCACTGAAAAAGCTCACGCGATCCGCACCACAACCGGGTTGTGCAACCAGCTTCCCGCGGGGGTAGCGGACCGAACCATTGTCCGCAGTCGCGTAAGCCGCCAATCTATGTGTTGAGTCTGAGCGGCGTGGTTCCTATCCATGTCTGGCCTAAGCGCGGCCTGCCCCCTCCCGTGGCGTCACGACCGAACCCGATGAAAGGACAAAGAATGAGCGTGCTTGATCAGTTTCGTCTTGACGGCAAGAGGGCTTTCGTCACCGGCGGCAGCCGCGGGTTCGGGCGCACCATTGCATTGGCATTAGCGGAAGCCGGAGCAGATGTGGCCATCGCCGCGCGCGGCGCCGACGCCCTTGAGGCTGTTGCGGAAGAGATCCGCGAATGCGGACGAAAGGCCTGGGCCTATCCAGCAGACATTGCGGATCCGACCGCTTGCACCGCTTTGTGCGAACGTTTGCTGAGCGAGGCCGCGCCGATCGACATCCTTGTCAACAATGTAGGCGGCCGCAACGTCAATGTGCCCATCGAGAAGTCCGACCTGGAGACGTGGCAGGCCGGCGTCGATTACAATCTCACACAGGCCTTCATCTGCACCAAGATGATCGGTGGTGCGATGCTTGAGCAGGGCGCCGGCCGCGTCATCAACATCGCATCGATCAGCGGCATGATCGCCAATCGCGGCATCGGCGGCCGCCATTATGAAACCACCAAGGCGGCGCTCATTCATTTCACGCGCGCCGTGGCCGCCGATTGGGCCCCGCGCGGCGTCAATGTGAACGCCATCTGTCCCGGGTTGTTCATGACGGAGCCAAACCGCAAATGGGCGGAAAGCAATCCGGATGTGATCAGCACATTCGTCGAGGCCGTCCCGATGGGCCGCCCCGGCGAGCCGGAGGAGATCGGCGCGCTGGCGCTCTATCTCGCCGCGCCGGCATCGAGCTATGTGACAGGGGCGACCGTCGTCATCGACGGCGGCTATACGCTTTGGTGAGGCGGCGTCAGCCTTTGGCGCCCCCGCAGCAAATCACTCATTGAACAAGCCTTGATTGGGCCGCAGACCGCGATCCGTGCTACCGCAGCACGGCTTCGTCGGAGGTCGCAGTTTGCAGCTCACCGGTATCGCAATCATCGCCGCGGCGGTGCTCGCCTATGCCTTGATCTCCCGCAGGCTGGAGCGCACCCCGGTGACGCTGCCGATCGTGTTCACCGGCTTCGGCTGGTTGATCGGCTCCGGCGGGCTGCACTTGGCGCCCATTGAGACCGATCACGGCGTAATCCACCTGATCGCCGAGTTGACCTTGATCCTGGTGCTCTTCTCTGATGCTGCGCGCATCGACGTGCGGCGGCTCGCCGTCGATCACACCCTGCCGCTGCGCATGCTGGCGATCGGCATGCCGCTCACCGTTCTTACTGGCACCGCTTTCGCCTTGATCATCTTTCCGCAGGCGACATGGGCGATGGCTTTGCTGGTCGCCGCGATCCTGGCACCCACGGACGCGGCACTCGGTCAGTCCGTCGTCTCCGCCAAGCAGGTCCCCGTTCGCATTCGCCAGGCGCTCAATGTGGAAAGCGGGCTGAACGACGGGCTCGCCTTGCCGCTGGTCCTGATTGCCGCTCTTTTGCTTGCGCCGATGGAAGGAGCGGGCTCCGCCTCAAGCCTGGCGGTCTTCGCGCTTCTACAGGTGACGCTGGGGCCTCTCGCCGGCCTCGCAATTGGCTATGTCGGTGCACGCCTGATCGATGGCGGCGCGGAGCGTCGGTGGATGGCGGAGCCGCTTCAAGGCTTGGCCGTGCTTGCGGTAGCAATCCTTGCCTTCGCAATCGCGGAGCTGATCGGCGGCAACGGCTTCATCGCCGCCTTTGCCGGTGGCCTGGTGTTCGGCGCCACGGTGAGCCACCGTTGTTCGTTCGTCTTTGAGTTCATGGAGAGCGAAGGCCAGCTTCTGACGGTGATTGTGTTCCTTATCTTCGGCGCGGTGATGCTGCCCGAGGCTCTGCATCATGCAAGCTGGGGCACGCTTCTTCTGGCACTTCTGTTCCTGACGATCGTGCGCATGGTGCCGATCGCAATCGCGTTGACGCGCACGGGCCTGTCCTATCAAAGCAAGGCGTTTCTCGGATGGTTCGGCCCACGCGGCATCGCCTCCATCCTGTTCGCGCTTTTGATTGTGGAACGCGAAGCCATTCCCGGTGGCGATGAGATTCTCGCCTGCGTCGTGATCACCGTGTCGCTTAGCATCGTCCTGCACGGCGCGACCGCAGCGCCGCTCTCCGCAGCCTACGGTGCGTTCATCGACCGAACCGGCGAATGCGCAGAGCGCGAGCCGGTTTCCACGTTTCGGCTGCGTGACAGCACAGGCGACAAGCGCGCGGACGCGGACTAGGTTCGTCTCAAGGACCGGATCACCGACCGCGCCGCTTCCATGACGGGACCCTGCGTCGCCTCAAGGATCGCGATGCGGTCATAGCTTTGCGGATCAGACTTCAAGGCCGAGCGAAGCGCAGCGCCGAACGCCATGCGCAGCTCGGTGCCGATGTTGAACTTGCAGATATGCGACGATTGCGCCAGCTCGCTGCGCTGCACCGCCGGCACGCCGGACCCGCCATGGATGACCAGCGGACAATCCGTCAGGGCCTCGATGGCCCGAATGCGAGGAACGTCCAGCCCGGCGTCTGCTTGCTCCTGCAGATGCACATTGCCGACGGAGACCGCCATGGCATCGACGCCCGTCTCCGCCGCAAAGCGCGCTGCTTCCTCCGGGCCCGTGCCCGCTGACGCTTCGCCGCCCGCATAGCCGACGAAACCGATCTCGCCTTCGCAGGACAATCCCGCCGCATGCGCCATCTCAACGATGGCCGCGGTTTCGGCGATGTTTCTCTCAAGCGGCAACCGCGAGCCGTCGAACATCACCGAGGTGAACCCGGCATCGATCGCGGCACGGCATTCATCGGCGCTGGTCGCATGGTCGAGATGCGCAACCACCGGCACGCGCACGCACTCAGCAAGTTCCTTGAACATCGCGCCCCAGACGGAAACCGGCATGTGCTTCCGCGCGCTCGGGCCGGCCTGCAGGATGACCGGCGCGTCCTCCGCCTCCGCGGCAGATGCGTAGGCGCGCGCGTCCTCCCATCCGAGGCACACAAGGCCGGCGACGGCATAGCCCTCCCGGAGCGCCGGTTGCAGCACCTCCGACAGCGTCGCCAATGTCATTTGAACTTGGCCACCATATCCATGATGCCGGGAATGGTCTTGAGCTGCTCGGAATGGGTCGGCTGAAAGAACTGCTTCAGGCTGCGCTGGCTGAGACCGCCGAGGATGGTGAAATAATACATCTCGTAGCCCGGCAGCGCCGCGCAAGGATGGTAGCCCTTGTCGATCAGCACGGTCGATCCGTCGACGATGTGATAGGCGTCGCCCGGCTCGTTATCGACGCGCTGCAACATCTGCAGCCCGGAGCCGTAATTCGGGCGGAAGCGGAAATTGTAGGTCTCGTCGTGTCGGCTTTCGTCCGGCAGCCGATCCGTGTCGTGCTTGTGGCTCGGGAAGCCCGACCAGCCACCCGCGCCCACCGTGTAGAGCTCGGACACCAGAAGCCGCCCTACCCGGTCGTGATATTGGGCACCCAATATGTGCTTGATCTTGCGGTGCGTTTTCGTGTCGTCGGAGCCGTATTGGACGACATCGAGCTCGTCGGCGCGCACGGCAAAGGGCGTCAGCGTTTCGGCATGTTTGGCGCCCGCGATGAACACCTCCGCCCTGTCGCTGAGGCAGGTGATCTCCGCCGTCATGTCGGTCGGCACATAGACGCCTTCCGGCTCCCCGTCCCACACGTCGACCCTGCGATTGCCGATCTCCGCAAATGTCTCGCCACCCGTCTCCACATTGACCGTGCCGGTCGCCGGCACAACGCAGGTCTCGTAGCCCGGCACGCGATAGTCGAAGGTCTCACCGCGGGTGAGCTTGACGATGTTGAAATAGTTGAGCGGCACAAGCGCGTGCTCGACATCGACGATCGGCTTGTTGTGGTTGTCGTAAGGCGCAATATGCATGGAATCCTCTCAGGCGATTTTTTGGGCCGGTTGGCGGATCAGAAAATCGTCAAGCTCCTGCGCCGTCGGGCAGGCCGGCGCGCAACCGACGCGCGACACGACGATCGCCGCCGCCGCCGAGCCGCGCTCAGCGGCGCTACGGGCGTCATGGCCGCCCGCCAGCGCAACGACGAAGGCGCCCATAAAACTGTCGCCCGCACCGGTGGGCTTCAGCGCGCGCGTTGCGTAGATTCCGGTATGAAATTCACCGTCCGGGGTGATCGTCACCGCCCCGCGCTCACCCATCTTATAGATTGCGATCTTCGCGCCATCGGCGACCAGCCGGCGCGCCGCGTCGAGGCCCCTGTCGTAATCGCCGGCCATGAAGCCGAACTCCACGTCGTTGCCGACAATGATGTCGCTGAGCGCACCGGCCCGCGAATAGACTTCCGCGGCAATGTCGGCCGACGGCCAGCTATAAGGCCGATAATCGATGTCGAAGATCAGCGGCAGGCCGGCCGCCCGCGCCAGATCGAAGGCGCGGAACGTGGCGCCTCGCGACGGCTCAGCGGCCAGCACGGTTCCCGTCGTGATCAGCGCACCATAGGCGGCGTAGTCCACCGCCTCCACGTCGGCTGCGTTCATCTCAAAGTCGGCCGCCCCGTTGCGATAGATGACCGACTGGCAGTCCTCCAGCCGGGTCTCCACGACTGCCAGGGAGTTCCGCGCCTCCCCGCCGACGGGCGTCACATGCGTGCGGTCGATCCCGTAGCGGTCGAGCTGGTTGAGCGCAAAACGTCCCACCGCGTCATCGGAGACGCGCGTGACGAGCGCTGCTTTGCCGCCCTGCTTGGTGATCGCCGCGGCGATGTTGGCGGACGATCCGCCAAGATGCGCCACGAAACACTCGGCTTCTTCCAGACGGGTGCCCGGCGGATCGGCGTAAAAATCCATGCCGGCGCGGCCGATGATGACGAAACTGTTCTGCGCGAGCCGCGACAGGTCGGCCATCACACACCCTGCCGCTGCTTATGGCGCTCCGCTTCCCAATTCTCGTGCGCGTCACGCACTTTTTCGCTGTCGGACACCTGCGGTGTACCGACCTCCCACCAGGCGTGGCCGCTCTCCGTCCAGCCGTCATAGGCGTCGACCTTCATGACGATGACATGCGTGCGATGATCGGCCTTGGCGCGCTTGAAGGCTTCGCCCAGTTCCGCCGGGCTGGCGACAGTCTCCGCCACCGCGCCCATGGCCGCGGCATGCGCCTCAAAGTCCATGGCGAAAGGCTCCGCGATCGTCGGGCAATCGGCGAACAGATTGTTGAAGCTCTCATTGCCCGTGTTGCTCTGCAGCTTGTTGATGACCGCGAACCCGCCATTGTCGAGCACGAGGATGATGAGCTTTTTCTTTGTGAGCGCGGCGGAGTAGATGTCGGAATTCATCAAGAGGTAGGAGCCGTCGCCGACGAAGACGATCGTGTCTTGATCGGGCTCCTTCTCCGATTGCGCGATGCGCGCCCCCCAGCCGCCGGCGATCTCGTAGCCCATGCAGGAGAAGCCGAACTCCACGTCGACCGTGCCGATCTCAAGAGTCCGCCAGTTCGCCGTCACTTCAGCGGGCAGGCCTCCGGCCGCAGTGACGATCCGGTCGCGCGGGTCGCAAAGCGCGTTCACCACGCCGATAGCCTGCGCATAGCTGTTGGGCCGATTACTGGGCGCCACATTCTTGGCGACAGCCTCGTCCCAAAGCTTGCGCTCCTGCTGTGCCTTGGCCGTCCACGCCTCAGGCGCCCTGTAGGCGGCAAGCGCCTCGTCCAGCGCCGTCAGGCCGAGCTTCGCGTCGCCGACGATGGCGAGCGCCATGTGCTTGCCCGCATCGTGGCGCGCCGCGTTCAGGCCGATGATCTCAGCGTCATGCGCGAACGCGGTCCACGAGCCGGTCGTGAAGTCCTGCAGGCGCGTGCCGATTGCAAGGATCACATCCGCCTCTGCAGCGATCGTGTTCGCGCTGTCCGATCCGGTCACACCCACGGGCCCGATATTGAGCGAATGCGTGGCGACTAAATTGGCGCGTCCGGCGATCGTCTCCACCACGGGGATGGCATGCCGGTTCGCAAACGCTGTGAGCTCCGCCACAGCGCGGGAATATTGAACCCCGCCGCCAGTGATGATCATCGGCCGCTCGGCATTCTTCAAGAGATCGGCGGCGTTGGCGATCTCCGCCGCGTGCGGCCGGACCCGGCGAATGCGGTGGACGCGCTTCTCAAACAGCCGCTCGGGAAAATCGTAGGCCCATCCCTGAACGTCCTGCGGCAGTCCGATGAAGGCCGGGCCACAATCGGCCGGGTCGAGCATGGTGGCAATCGCCGCCGGCAGCGACTGGATTACCTGTGCGGGATGGACGATGCGATCCCAGTAGCGCGACACGGCCTTGAAGGCGTCGTTCAATCCAAGGCTCGGATTGCCGAAATGCTCAAGCTGCTGCAGCACCGGATCCGGGAGGCGCGTGATGAACGTGTCGCCGCACAGCATCAGCATCGGCAGGCGGTTGGCATGAGCAAGTGCGGCCGCCGTCAACAGGTTCGCCGTGCCTGGCCCCGCACTCGCGGTGCAGAGCATGAAGCGCTGCCTGAGATGATATTTGGCGTAGGCCGCCGCAGCAAAGCCCATGCTCTGTTCGTTCTGCCCGCGATAAAGCGGCAGCACATCCTTGAAGCCGTAAAGCGCCTCGCCCAGACACGGCACGTTGCCATGCCCGAAAATGCCGAAGCCGCCGCCGCAAAGGCGCGTCTCCTGCCCGTCGATCTCGATGAATTGGGCCGCCAGAAAGCGCACGATCGCCTGCGCCGTGGTCAGGCGGATGGTTGGTTGCTGTCCGCTCATGGGGTCACCCTTAAGGCGGCGAACTCTGCCCGACAGGGCGAAGGGTGTTGCGCGCCGATAATCCTGCTGATACGGGATTTTGCAACCGGTTGCAACAGAGCCGCGCAATGCCGAGCTGTCCGACGACAGCAAGTCTCGATACTCCAGTCGCTGCACAAACTCAGGGAGCGCGAAAAACCGTGGCAAAGCTGAAATGGGGCATGATCGGTGGCGGCGAAGGAAGCCAGATCGGACCGGCTCATCGCCTGGGCGCGGGCCTCGACGCGTGCTTCGCGTTCGTGGCTGGTGCGCTCGATCATCGCCCCGACGCGGGCCGTGACTATGCCAAACGCCTCGGCCTCGCCGCCGACCGCGCCTACGGCGACTGGCGCGAGATGCTTGCCGGGGAGCAGAACCGTGACGACCGCGTCGATCTTGTGACCGTCGCCACGCCGAACGCCACGCATTTTGAGATCACGAAAGCCTTCCTCGAGGCCGGCTTCCACGTGTTGTGCGAGAAGCCGATGACCATCAGTGTGGAGGAAGGCGAGGCGATCGTCCGGCTCGCCGAGGAGACCGGCCTCATCTGCGCGGTCAATTACGGCTACTCGGGCTACCCGCTCGTCCGCCACATGCGGGCCATGGTCGCGGGCGGCGAGATCGGCCGCGTCCGCTTGGTCGTCGCCGAGTTCGCCCATGGCCACCACGCCGACGCTAGCGACGCCGACAATCCGCGCGTGCGCTGGCGCTACGATCCGGCGACCGCCGGCGTGTCGGCACAATTCGCCGATTGCGGCATCCATGCGCTTCACATGGCGAGCTTCGTGATCGGGCAGGAGGTGGAGCGTCTGTCGGCCGATATTGTGTCATGCGTCGAAAGCCGCGCGTTGGAAGACGATGCCATGGTCAATCTGCGCATGTCAGGCGGCGCGGTCGGACGGCTATGGACGTCCTCCATCGCGATCGGCCGCCAGCATGGCTTGACGCTTCAAATCTTCGGCGAGACGGGCGGCCTCCGCTGGTCGCAGGAGCAGCCGAACCAGCTTCACTACATGCCCTTGGGTGGCCGGCTTCAGGTGATCGAACGCGGCGAGGCGGGATTGTCGCCCGAAGCGGAGCGGGCGTCGCGCGTGACCATCGGCCACCCGGAGGGCATGCCGCTGGCCTTCGCCAATATCTACAAGGACCTCGCCGAAGCCATCCACGCACGGCGCGAAGGCCGCCCTATCGATCCGGCGGCCGATCTCTATCCGCGCGCCGAGGACGGCCTGCGCTCCATGGCGGCCGTCTTCGCTGTTGCTGAGTCAGGCAAGGCCGGCGGCAAATGGGTCGACGCCCGTCCGCCGCTGTTCCGTTAAGAGCCCTTTTTGGGAATGCTGGCCACGCGGCCCTGTCGGCAACGAACCAGACGGCGGCCGGCCAGAATAAGGCCGGTCCAGGGCTCTTGTTCTTTGATTTCAGAGCCGGGACCGACCCTTTTGGCGCGAGCGAACGTCTGATTATCCGGCCTCGCGCCGTAAGGTCGATTCTTCAACATGCTCTGAGCCCTTATTCCGGAAAGACCCGCTCAGGCGCGCGGATGCGGCCGCCATTTCCGATCTCGACGATGTAGCCGAAATCCTTCTCCGTATCGAGATAGTAATGCACGTCCTCGTCGAACTTGCCCTGCTGGATGACCGGATAGCCGCGCTGCGCATAGCCTTCCAGCGCCTTGTCGCAATCGCGGTGGAAGAGCTTCACGTGATGCAGCCCTTCGCCCTTTGTTTCCAGATGCTCATCGTAGATGGAGCGGCCGCTGATCGGCTGCATCAGCTCCACCTGCGCTCCGAGGCCCTCGCCTAAGGGCGTGACCGCGATCCAGCATGTGTGGTTCGCCGGCTGGCCGCGATAGATGTAGTTCTCAACCTTGCCGGGCTCGAACTTGTAGATGTGCCATGGGCCGATGCCGCACACCTCCCAGTGCCGCTTCATGGCGGCCTCAAGGTCACGCACGACATACGCAACCTGAATGACGCCGCCTTCCTTCATGTCCATTGCTTCCTCCCCGCGAAATTGTGATCGCCAACGCAGGAGGATGCGGCCTTGCCAAAAGGGAAGCAAGCGCAGAAGGCTCAGCTAAGAGCCCGTCTGAGAATGCTCGCCGCGTGCCGTGTCGATAGTCAATCAGACGGCCGCCTGCCAGGAGAAGGCCGGTTCAGGGCTCTTGTTCTTTGATTTCAGAGCCGGGACCGACCATCTTGGCGCCCGCGAACGTCTGATCGTCCGGCCGCCCGCCGTGAGGTTGATTTTCAAACAGGCTCTAAGGTGCGGGTGGTGGCCGCCGCTGAGCCCGCGTCCAATCAGGAGGGACCATTCATGTCCAGCCCAAACAAGATCACCTTTCCCGGTGCCGACGGCAGCATGCTTGCCGCGCGCCTTGACCTGCCAAAAGGGCCGATCCGAGCGTATGCGCTGTTCGCCCATTGCTTCACGTGTTCCAAGGACATCTTTGCCGCCTCGCGCATCGCAACTGCTCTCGCCGAACGCGGCTTTGCGGTGCTGCGCTTCGACTTCACCGGGCTCGGCGCGAGCGACGGGGAGTTCGCCAACACGAACTTCTCCTCCAACGTCGACGACCTTCTGGCAGCGGCGCACTACATGCGCGCGCACCATCGCGCGCCGGATCTGCTGATCGGCCACAGCCTCGGCGGCGCCGCCGTGCTTGCCGCCGCAGGCGACATCCCGGAAGTGCGGGCCGTCGCCACGATCGGCGCACCGGCCGACGCCGCCCACGTCACGCATAATTTCCACGCCAAGCTCGATCAGATCCGTCAGGAGGGCGAAGCGGAGGTAACGCTCGCCGGCCGCGCCTTCAAGATCAAGCGGCAGTTTCTGGAGGACGTCGATCAGACGCAGCTTGAGCCGCGCATCATGACGCTCAAGCCGGCTTTGTTCGTCTTGCACGCGCCGCGCGACGATATCGTCGGTATTGAAAACGCGGCGATGATCTTCCAGGCCGCCAAGCACCCGAAATCCTTCATCTCACTGGACGACGCCGACCATCTTCTCTCGCGCCGCGAGGACGCGATCTATGTCGCCGACGTGCTCGCCGCGGCGTCTGCGCGCTACATCCCGGATCAATCGGCCGGGGATGAGACCGAGGAGCCGACCGGCGCGGTGGCGATCATCACCGAGACCGGTCAGGGCAAGTTCCAGAACCAGGCTCAGATCGGGCCCTTCACGCTCCTGACCGACGAGCCCGCATCGGTCGGCGGGCTGAACAGCGGCCCCACCCCCTATGATTTTATGAAGATCGGCCTTGGGGCCTGCACCACGATGACCATGCGCATGTATGCCGAGCGCAAGGGGATCGACGATGTACGCTTCAGCGTGCGCGTCAGCCACGACAAGGAGCATGCCGCCGATTGCGAGGAATGCATCGAGCGCGGCCTTGAGGGTAAGGTCGATACGTTCGACCGGGAGATCAAGATTGAGGGCGATATCGATGACGAGACGCGCGCGCGCCTCGTTGAGATCGCTGGCAAATGCCCCGTCCACCGCACGCTGGAGAGCCAGGCTGTGGTCCGCACCAAGCTGATCGAATGATCGGACTTCGCGCTCGCCGCCCGTGCGCGTTTAGGGGGCCGATTTGGCTCCCAAGCAATAGCCTACCTAGGGTTCAAACGGCAGCGATGAATGGTGAAGGACAATCTTCAAGCGCCCGTCAGGGCCTTTCTTGTATCCAAAACTCTTGTCGACTTTGGTTACTTGACCGTCCTGGTTTGTCATCGAAAACCAACCCATCCACATGGCGACATCGCCTTCGATGAAACTTGCGGCCGTTTCTGATGTGACAGCGCGCCACCCCTTAATCCCAAATCCGCCGTCGAGAGGGTAGTCGGAATCGTGGCCGACGAAATAGGACAGGGCGCCCTTCTTTGTTGTGCGAAATGTGAGCTCTCCCCCGCTCAGCGTCGGTTTGAACAAGACCGGACCCAAATCATAGCCATAGGCTTTATCCAGGATATCGCTCGCGACCCGCCTTGCCTCATCGATCCCATCAGCCTCGTAAGCCCTTGAGATGGATATGAGGCCTTCCCCCCAAGCGGTACGGGCGGCTGACAGTTCCTGTTCATCAATCGGCATAGGGCTCACTTCTTTGTTCTACCAACATTCATGCGGCTGACCCCATATGGCGGCACCGACCGCAGCGCCACCATTTGACCTTTTGACGCGCGCATCTGCGAGATCACGCGGCCCCTTCGCTCGTTGATTTAGAGCCCTTCCGCTCTGATTGAATCAGAATGGAAGCTCTACTTTTTGTTTGAGCATGATCCTATCGGAAAAACTGGGATCCACCACGGGCCGCGTCTTATGGGACTCGGGCGGCATGCTTTTCGGGATCATGCTAGGCGCTCGGATGCCACCATTTGCCGGCGACGACCACGCCGTCGGCGACCAGCCGCTCATCGACCTCCAGGATTTCGCCTTCCACATCCTCAAGCTGGACGCGTCCCGGCTTCAGCGAGAGGATCGACGCGTCACCGACCGCACCCGGCGCCAGCGTTCCAAGCTCAGGTCTGTTCAGCGCCTTCGCCGCCTCTATTGTAGAGCGGGCGATCACCTCGCCCAGCGGCATGCCGAGGCCAAGGAACTTGGTCATCGTCGTCACCTGGTCATAGACCGGGCCGTCAATGCACAGTGTATGAATATCCGACGAGATCGTATCGGGTGGGAAGCCCGCGGCCAGCATGGCGCGCGCCGTCTTGAAGGCAAACGAGCCCTTGCCGTGCCCGATGTCGAAGATGACGCCGCGCTCGCGCCCTGCGAGCACCGCGTCCTTCACGCGGCCATCGCGCATATAGGGAATATTGGGAAACGGGCGGAAGCAATGGGTGAGCACATCGCCCGGCCTCAGCCGATCGACCACCGCTTCATAAGTGGGCGGCGGCTCGTCGATATGGCACATCACGGGAAGCCCCACTTCTTCCGCGGCGGCGAGCGTTGAATCAAGCGGCGTGATCCCCCGCGGCCCGCTGGTGTGACGGCCGATCCGCACCTTGACGCCGACAATGACGTCGCGGTTCGCCTCAATCACCGCCGCGACCTCGCGCGGCGCCATCAGTCGGTAATCCTCGCTCTCGCCGACCATGACGCGCGTGGAGAACGCATAGATGCCGGCAAACGAGATGTTCAGATAGGCCAGCACGCGTACCGCCGACGGCTCGATGACGTGCTGGCGGAAGCCGTGAAAATTGCCCGGCCCCGCGCTGCCTGTGTCAACGGAGGTGGTGACGCCGCTGATGCGGGCGAAATGCTCCGCATCGATGCCGAGCGATGTGCCACCCCAATAGACATGCGTGTGGAGGTCGATCAGGCCGGGCGCGACGATCTTGCCGCTGACGTCGCGCACATCATCGGCTGCTTCCGCCAGCCCCTCGCCGATTTTGGCGACCTTCTTATCGGCAAAGGCAACGTCGCACACCGTGTCGATGTTTTGCGATGGATCGATGACCCGGCCGTTGGTGAGAACGAGATCGAAACGCATGCCCTGGAAGGCCCCCTAGATTCTTTTTGGCGCGCAAGTCTCTGGTCGTCGTACGATGGCTTCGGCGCGCATGGGTAGGCGCCACAGTCCGAAAGACCGGACGCTCAGGGCGCTTGACGCCCTGAGCGTCATACCTCTCCTCCTCTTCCGATTCCAGTCGGGCCGGCGCCCGCTAACGTCTTTTGACACTGCACTGGCCTCCAAGGCGCTGTTCGCGATATCGTCGGCAGCCAATGCATCTTTGCGTGCGGGGCCAATGCGATGAGCCGTAAGGTTGTGAACGCGATCTGCCGGACATTTCCCGGTGCCGAAGTCTCCGACCCCTGGGGCGGCGGGCACGATGCGTGGAAGGTCGGCGGCAAGATGTTCGCCTGCATCGGCGCGGTGACGCCCGGCGTCTCGGTCAAGACCGACAGCGTCGAAACCGCCGAGATGCTGATCGATGTGGGGGTCGGTGTGAAGGCGCCCTACTTCCACCGTTCCTGGGTCAATCTGCCGTGGGACACGCCGGAGGACGAACTTCGCCACAGGCTGGCCGCCTCGTACCGGATCGTCCGCGCGAGCCTGACGAAGAAGGCGCAGGCCGCGCTCGCCCCATTTGAGTAGGCGCGGGCGGCCGGTTGCCAGCCGCTTAGGTTAAAGCGGCGTGCGCGCCCGCACCGGCGCGGACCGACGCCATTGCGCAATCATCGACTGGAGGAGTGCCACCACACTGCCCCTCAGCGCCATGGAAGGCTTTTCGATGACGTGCCAAGAAAACAGCGCGACGGGAACCGTCACCACGACCGATAGAACGAACAAAGTCAGCGGCTGTGTGTTGGGCAGAAGCAGAAACAAGGTCTGCTGCAGTGGAAAGGCGAAGATGTAGATGCCGTAGGACATGTCGCCGTAGCAGCTGAGATCGGTGTGGTCTTTGGGCGTGAGGAACGCCAGCCACATCAACGCATAGGCGATGAGGAGCTTTTCGCTGAGCTCATAGACCATCGTCCCGGCGAGTGTATAGGTGATCGCGAAGAGCGCCATTATGGCGATCGGCGTGAGCGGAATGTGCCTGCGAAGCACATAGGCGGCCGCGCCGATCATGAAGCTCAAGCTGAGATGCAGCGCGTTGCTGACGAACGATTCCGTCTCCCACGGGAGGTAAGTTCGGCCGATCACATAGACGGCGGCAGAGCCGGCCAAAGCGACAGCCAGCATGACGCGGCTGCCATAGAACGAGATCACGGCAAAGCCGGCCAGCATGGCGTAGGCGGCAAGCTCGTATTTCAACGTCCACAGCGGGACGTTGATGACGCCGCGCTCCGGGGAATCGGCGAAGACGCCGGGGAGCGTCCCATCGACCGCGAGCGTCGACGCCGCGCCTGCCAGATAGCTCCATGTCGCCGGGTCGGCGAAATAGGCCTTGGCGGAATAGGTCGAGACGATCGGGCCGAGCACGAACACGGTCGCAATCACGGCGAAGACCAAAGCGGGAAAGATGCGCAGGACCCTCGCCACGGTGAACCGCAAGAGGTCCTTGTCGCGAAGGAGGCTCTGGGTGACGACGAAGCCGCTCAGGATGAAGAAGACATCCACGGCGTAGTGGCCGATCGACCGACCGAGCAGGCCGACGAGCGGTTCGGATTCATACCGGCCGGTGAGGATTGAGTGGCTGTGCGTCAGCACAACCGCCAGTGCAGCGAGATGGCGAATAATGTGAAAGTTGTTGTCGCGCCCGTCGCGGGCATAAACGACGTACTTCATGGTGCGCCCCGTTTCCGTCGCCAATCTCAAAAAGTGGCGTGACAGCAACGGACCGCCACCAGCGGTCACACCAAACGACCTCCTGCTTGAAGGCTGCACCGATCCCCGTCATCTCGCAATGGAATCGTTCATTGCTTTACATTCTTGGTAAATTGCGGGCCGGCCAAGCCGAAACTAAAGTGCCCGCAGCGCCCATCCTGGGCGCGGGATCAGGAGGACGTGTTCGACATGACCATCGCAATTCTCGGCGGCACCGGACCGCAGGGTCAGGGCCTCGCCCTGCGGTTTGCCCGGGCAGGCGTACCGGTGGCGCTCGGCTCGCGCGACGCCGCGCGCGCCGCACAGATTGTCGACGAGCTCAAGGCGAAGCTCCCCGATGGCGCAGCCGAGATCACCGGCCTCGGCAATGATGCGGCCGTCGACGCCGCCGATGAGCTGGTCATCCTCGCCGTGCCCTGGTCCGGTCACAACAAGACGCTTCAGGCGATCAAGGATCGGCTCACCGGCAAGATCCTGATCGATATCGTCGTGCCGCTTTCTGAGAACGACCCTAAGAAAGTCGACATGCCGCCGGAAGGCTCCGCCACGGAGGCGGCGCAGGCGATCCTCGGGCCCGATATTCCGGTGATCGGCGCCCTGCACAATGTCTCCGCGCATACGCTGAACACGCTTGACTGGGACATCAATTGCGACGTGCTCGTTTGCGGCAACAGCCTCGATGCCCGCAAGAAGGTGATCGACCTAGTGCGCAAGCTCGGGGTGGAAGCCTATAATGCCGGCGACGCCCAATCGGCGCGCTGCATCGAGGCGATCACACCCATCCTGATCCGCATCAACATCTCAAAGGCTGTGCCCTTCTCGCACGCGGGCATTCGCATCTGGGCACCCGATCATTAGAGCATGATCCCGAAAAGTGGAAACCGGTTTTCGGATAAGATCATGCTCCACAAAAGAGACAGAGCCTCCACTCTGATCGGGTCAGAATGGACAAGGCTCTAGACGTTTCGCGTTTCACTGAATCGCTTTAACGCTCTATCGTTCTGCCGGAGCACGCCGTAACAGGAGGACATTATGGAATTCGCAATCTGCTTTAAGGGTTTTGTCGAACCCGATCGCGCGCGTGCCCTGGTGCGGCTGGCAGAGCATGCCGGCTTTGCCTATTGCTGGTTCTACGACAGCCACATCCTATGGCGGGAATCGTTCCCGGCCATGGCCATGTGCATGGAGCACACCAAGACGATGCGCTTCGGCCCCTGCGTGACCAACCCCAACACGCGGGACTGGTCGGCGGCGGCCTCGCTCTTCGGCTCGCTCGCCAAGCAATCGAACGGCCGCTTCGACATCGGTCTCGGACGCGGCGACAGCGCCGTGCGCGTCATGGGCATGAAGCCCGCACCGCTCGCCCGGCTGGAGGAATTCGCCCATGTGGTGAAGGCGCTCGTGCGCGGCGACGAAGCGCAATATGGCGCTTGTCCGAATCCGGTGCAGTTCCCCTGGGCGGTGGGCTACGAACTGCCGATCTGGGTGGCTGCCTATGGACCCAAGGCGCTGGCCTCCGCCGGAAAGGTCGGCGACGGCCTGATCTTGCAGATCGCCGAGCCTTCAATCTGCAAATGGCTGGGCGACCAGGCGATCGCGGCCGGCAAGGCCGCAGGCCGCGACATGTCCAATTACAAGATCATGGCGGCCGCGCCCGCTTTTCTCGGCGACCGTGCGGCGGCGCGCGAGGCGACGCGCTGGTTCCCCGCCATGGTCGGCAATCATGTTGCGGACATCGTTGAGCGATACGGCACCGACCGCGAGGACATCCCGCCGTCGCTGACCGCCTATATCAAGGACCGCAAGGGCTACGACTATTCCAAGCACGGCCAGAGCGATAATCCCTATCTCGACTTCATCACCGACGACATCATCGATGCCTTCTCCGTTCTGGGCGAAGCGGAGGAGCACATCGAGAAACTGCGCAAGCTCAAGGATGTCGGGGTCACACAGTTCAACATCTACCTCGACAGCGGCAAGGAGGAGCAGATCATCGCTGAATATGGCGAGACGATCATCCCAGCGTTTCGCTAGAACTGCTCCGGGCTCAGACGAGGCGGCGCCCGCCATCGAGGGGAATGATCGCGCCGGTGAGATAGTCACCTGAGCTGCAGAGCGCGACGACAAGAGCAGCGAGGTCCTCTGCCGTTCCGCGTGGCATCAGCCCGCCGAGATCGGGCAGCTCGACGGAATCGTGCGCGTCGCCTTCGTTGATCAGCAGCGTCCCCGGCGAAATGCCATTGACCTGGATGCGCGGCCCCAGAGCAACAGCTGCCACTTCGGTGAGCTTCACAAGCCCCGCCTTCGCAACGCTGTGGGAGGCATAGTCGGGCCAGTTCTCTGTGGCCGAAATGCCGATGACGTTGATGATCTTGCCGCCGCCGCGCATGCGCCGCGCGCCCTGCTGCGTACATAAAAATGCACCCGTCAGGATCACCGACAGGGATGCCTGCCAGTCATCATAAAGGAGTTCGTCGAACGGAGCCGTCACGAAGTTCGACGCGCTGTTGACGAGGATGTGCAATCCGCCGAACGCCTCCGCTGCCGCCATCATCCGGTCGACGTCATTGGGATTGCTGACATCGGCTTCCACCGCGATGGCGCGGCGTCCCACAGCCTCAATCTCCGCGATTGTAGCTTCGGCGGCGTCCTTGCGATTGAGATGATTGACGATGATGTCGGCGCCCGCTTGCGCCAGCGCCAGCGCAACCACTTTGCCGACGCGCTCTGCCGAACCAGTGATCAAGGCAATCTTGCCGGCGAGCGGGTTCATGGGGGAGCCGTCCATCCAGCACCCCTACGGCATGACCTGGCCGCCGGAGACATAAAGCGTCTGGCCGGTCACGAAGTCTGCGCCCGCCCCCAGGAAGTAAAGCACCGCCGCGCTGACGTTGGCGGGGCGTGCCACGCCGGCAAGCGGCGCGGCAGCCTTCGCCGCCTTGTTCAGCTCTTCGAACGCGGCAGGATGATCGGTGGCGTCGCCGCCCTCGCCTGCGACCTCGCCGGGCGCCACGATGTTGACCGTCACGCCAGCCACGCCAAGCTCAAGAGCGCTCGTCTTGGCCAGCATGTTCAGGCCGGCCTTGGCGGCACTATAAGGCGCGCATCCCACGGCAGGGCGCGTGCTGAGGCCGCCGGAAATGTGGACCACGCGCCGCAACCCGCCCTTCTCCGCCACCGCCATGGCCGCAAGCGTCAAATTGACGGCTGCGCGCAGCCCGTCCTCAAAATGCGCCGACCAGTCCGTATCCCAATCGCTGTCGATCAGCGGCTTGGGAGCAAATTGCGGATGGACGCAATTGACGATGCCGTAGATCTGGCCGAAGCGGTCGCACCCAGCGTTGATCAAAGTCTCCGCCCCGTCGCGCCGCGCAAGGTCGGCGCCAAAGGCTGCCGCGTCACCGTCTTCAGCGCGGAGTTCGTCGACGAGTTTCTGCGCTTCGGCCTGCCGGCTGCGACAATGCACCAGCACCGGCGCGCCGGCGGACGCCACGGCGCGGCAGATATCGGCGCCGATCCGCCCGGTCGCACCGGCGACGAGCACGGCGCCAGGGATCGTCGGCGCCGCCCGGCTCATGATTGTGTGTCCAGCGCTTCCTCGACCAGCTCGCCGAAGCTGCCCCCGCGCTTTGCGCCGAGATAATCTTCGCGGAAAGCCTCGCTGCTGAGCAACGACTCGCTCGGCCCTTCCATGATGACGCGGCCCTGCGCCAGCACATAGGCCCGGTCGGTGACGGCAAGCGCCTTGCGGACATTCTGCTCGGCGAGCACGACGCTTGTCCCGTCCTTGCGAAGCTCCGCCAGGATGCCGAAGACGAACTGCACCATGGTCGGCGACAATCCCAGCGACGGCTCGTCGACCATCAGCAGTTTGGGACGCGCCATCAGGCCGCGCGCCACCGCCAGCACCTGCTGCTCGCCCCCGCTGAGCAGGCCGGCAGCGCTCCCACGACGCTCGCCCAATATCGGAAAGCGCTCCATCATGGCTTCGATGTCGCGCCAGACCTCCTGGCGGTCGGTTCGCGTGAACGCACCAGCCTCCAGATTGTGCTCAACGCTCATATTGGGGAAGATGCGGCGGCCGGCGGGCACATGGACGATGCCGCGCTTGACCAGAGCGTCGGGCGTCAGATTGGCGACCGGCTTTCCCTCAAAGAGAATTTCGCCCGATTTGACCGGGATCACGCCGGAGATTGCGCGGATCAGCGTGCTCTTGCCGGTGCCGTTATGCCCCAAGAGCGACACGCCCTCGCCGGCTTCGACATTCACGCTCATGGAATCGAGCACCATGCGATGCCCGTAGCCGCAGATGACGTTCCGGGCGTCCAGCAGGCTCATTCCTCAAGCGCCTCCTCGCCAAGATATGCGCGAATGACGTCGGGATGGCGCGCCACAATCTCCGGCTCATCCTCAACCAAAACCTGCCCGGCCTCCAGGACCGCAATGCGATCGGCGAGCCAAACCAGCGCCGGCACATTATGCTCAATCACGATCATTGCGATGCCGCGGTCACGCTGGATGCGCCGCACCAGCCCCAGAATCTCCGCTGCCTGGCGATCGTTCATGCCCGCGGTCGGCTCATCCAGCAGCAGAAGACGCGGCTCAATGTTCAGCGCGCGGGCAAGCTCCAGCCTCTTGGTCTGCCCGTAGGAGAGATCCGTCGCGTATTGATCGATGCGATCCTCCAGCCCCACCTCACGCAGAAGCGCGACGGCACGCTCGCGCTCCTCCGCATTGCGCTGCTGCCTTGAGCGAGACGGAAGCAGCGCGCCGATCAGCCCGGTGTTCTGACGCAGATGGCCGCCGCACATGACGTTCTCGGTTGTCGTCATGTTTTCAAACAGCCTGAGGTTCTGAAACGTTCGACCAATGCCGCGTTCGGCCACGCGGAACGGCTTCATCTTCGTAATGTCACTACCATCGAACATGACGCGGCCCGAATTCGCCTGGTCGACCCCGCTGACGCAGTTGATGAAGGTCGTCTTGCCACTGCCATTGGGGCCCATCAATCCGAGGATCTCGCCTTCGTCGACCTGAAGCGAGACGCCGTCCACCGCAACGACGCCGGCAAAGCGCCGCGTGATGTCGGTGGCTTGGAAGAGCGCCACGACCGAGCCTACGGATTTGCCACGGGCCGAGCGCCCACCAGCCGACGTAGCGTATCGCTGATCTGCCGGACAATGGGCGGCGTTGCGCGCGTGCGACCCAGGATGCCTTGCGGGCGCCAGATCATCATCGCCACCAAGAGCGCACCGGCCAGGCCGGGACGATAGGTGATCAGGAGCGGCTCAGACGAGCGCAACGCCTCCGGAATGGAGATGAGGAGGATCGCCCCCAGGACGGAGCCCGGCAGGCTCGCCAACCCACCGAGGATCGCCATCTGCATGATGATGAGCGATTCCAGAAGAAGAAAAGCGTCGGGCGACAGAAATCGGATGTAATGGGCAAACATGCTGCCGGCCAAGCCAGCGAGGAATGTCCCGACGCCGAACGACAGCACCTTGTAATATGTCACATCGACGCCGAGCGACAGCGCTCCGACTTCATCGTCTCGGACCATCTCCCAGGCGCGGCCGATCGAGCTGTTGAGGATGCGCTGAACGGCGACATAGGTCACCACGACGATGCAGGCGAACACGGCGTAATAGGCCATGTCGTTATGCGCGACCCACGAGCCGATCGAGATGCGCGGGATGCCCGTCAATCCCATCGGCCCGCGGGTCAAATCCATCCAGCCATTCGCAACGACGAAGAACATCTGCGCAAACGCGATAGTGATCAGGCTGAGAAAATCGGTGCGCACACGCAGGCACGGCAGCGCAATGAGCATGCCGACGATTGACGCCACGACGCCGGAGGCCAGAAAGGCGACTGGCCAGCTGACGCCCAGGCGCAACGTCAAAAGCGCCGAAGTATAGGCGCCGACGCCGTAGAACGCCGCGTGCCCGAGAGACAGCATGCCCGTATAGCCGGTGATGATGTTCTGGCCGATGGCCAGCAAGATGAAGATCAGCGAGATGTTGGCGACGTGGAGCAGATAGCCGTCGGCGACAAAAGGAAAGGCGACGAGGAAAGCGATCGCGGCGCCAGCCGGCAGCCATCTTTCCACCGGCCCACGCGCCGGTTCGGCGTGGGTCGTCTGCTGCGCGGCTGTCATGACCTGGCTGTCGTTCGCTCGCCGAACAGCCCGTCCGGCTTCAGGAGCAGGATCAGGACGATGAACACCAAGCTGACGCCGTCCTTGAACGCCGACCCCACCACGACAACCGAGAACGCCTCCGCAATACCGAGCAGGAGGCCGCCCACAAACGCCCCGTGAAAGTTGCCGACGCCACCCAGCATCGCCGCCGACCACGCCTTGAAGGTCGCCAGAAGCCCCATCTGAATATAGACGGCGTTGAAATAGGTGACGTAGAGGATCGCACCCGCCACGCCCAGAAAGCCGCCGATCGCATAGACGAGCGGCACGATGGTGTTGATGGGAATGCCCATCAGCTGAGCGGCGTGTATGTCTTGGCAAACACACTTCGTCGCGCGTCCGAGCCGCGTGTAATCAAGCAGCACGGTGGCGATCGCCACAAGCACGACCGCGATCGCGATGATGATCAGCGGCTGGAACGGAATGAGTTGCCCGAACAGCTCAAACGACCAGCGTGGTATGACCTGCGGAAAGGCATGGACCTCCGGCCCCCAGATCGCCTGCGCGGTGGAGGCGATGACGAGGCCGGCGCCCAACGCGCTGATCATTGGAACGATGCGGTTCGCATAGCGCACCGGTCTATAGGCGATCCTCTCCACCGTCATGCCGAGCGCCGCGCCGAGCACGCATGCCAGGAACAACGCCACCGGTATCGGCACACCGATAACCAGCATGGTGAGCGCGGTGAAAGCTCCGAAGGTGATCACATCGCCATGGGCGAAGTTGATCAGGTAGAGAATGGAGTAGACCATGGAATAGCCGACAGCGATCAGAGCGTAGACGCTGCCGACCGCCAGCCCGTTGATCAGCTGCTCGATCACATAAGCCATTCAGGCCTCCGGTTCCCACACATGGCTGGCCCGGCGGGACGCCCGCCCGTCAGGAGGCTTTTGAAAGCCGCGACATGTCCTCAATATCTTCCGGCATCTTATGCTGATAGAGCCCGCTGATCTCCCACTTCATATAGTGATAGACCCAACCATTGAGGCTGGCAGCGTAGCTCAAGAAAGCATTGAGCAGGGAGAGAAGGTCATCGCGATCATCGATCTCCGGGAGAACCCGGACGATGTCTTGCACGAAGTCCCATTGTGTCCGCACGCCGCAATAGGCCACGAACTCCGAAGGCTGCGGCACGAACTCCTTAAACATCGTCTTCAACTGGTCCACAGTGAAGGAGGAATCGCCGGCCAGCTTCACGATCTGATAGGTATAGGCGCCGAGATAGCGGATATCCGCACCGCCGAAATACCATGTCGTGAAGCACTGAGCATTGTTGCCAGCCCCGCTCGGCACGATCTGGTGATGGAACAGGCGCAGCATGTCGTCGGGCGGCGCCTTTTGGATGTCGGCCGCGGCGGTCTGGATATTGGTCAATACGTCACGCCAGGTCATTGCAAATTGTCCTCTTTTTGGAATCCGCGCTTAGGCCGTCATTTCGACCAGCATGACGTCCTTGCGGGTCATCATGTTGTCCCATGCCTTCTTGCCGACCTCTTCCAGGGCCGGAATGTCGTCCTCGACGACCTGAGCCCAGGTCGGATAGGCCATGGGCTCATTGAAGAAGCCCCATTTCAGCGCCATGCCCGCGGTCAGACCGGCGGTGAGAAAGAAGTTGAGCCGGCCGACCGGCATCTCCGAAATGTCTTCTTGAACCAAATCCTTGTCGCTCTTCCACGGTGCTGGAATCTTAAGCGGCACGCTCAGATGAAAGAAGCTGAATCCCCCGACAACCGTCTGGCCGGTGAACGTCTGGATGGGGAGGTTCTCAACAAACCAGTCGAATAGCTCCTGATTATGGGGCGCCGGGCCGACGCGCAGCGTCGTGTCAAAATGCACAAGCCGCCAGTCAAATGTCTTCGCTGCCATTCCCAATCGTCCTTTCCGTCAATACCAAGCGGTTGCAGCAAGTCGACCGCCGGCGCGCGAGACGGCGCCGGCGGCCACGATCGTCAGCGCGCAATCAGCGCAGCGCCTCCAGTCCGGTCTCGTCGACACCCTGGCCGGTGGAGACGAACTGGCCGTCGACAACCTTGATCACAGCGAATGTGCGGCCGCTGACATCGCCCTTCTCGTCCCAGGCATAGTCGCCGCCGGCGCCGCTGAAATTTATGCTCTTAGCGGTGTCGATCAGCGTGTCACAGGTCGCGCCCTCGTCCTCGATCGCTTTCTTGGCAAGCCACAGAAGGTCGTGGGTGAAGATCGCTACTTGCGACGGCAGCGAATCATACGCTTCCTCAAAATCGGACATGAAGGTCTTGACGGCCTCCCGATCGGCGAATGGATCAAACGCTGCCAGCAAATAGGCGCCTTCCGCCGCCCCTTGCGAGAGCTCGATGAACTGGTCGTAGAGGTTGGAGTCCGGGCCCACGACGTCGATCCCGGCAAAGTCCCGATCCTGCGCCTGACCGAGGAACAGACCGCCCTCATTGTAGTCGGTGTTCAGCATGATCACGTCGGGATTGCCTCTGCGCAGCGACGAGATCTGCGCGGAGAAATCGCGATCGACATTGGGCGTGAAGGTCTCCTCCCCCACGACCTTGGCGCCGAGCGCATCCACCGCCGCGACCATGTCGTCGCGAAGCGCCCGGCCGAAATCGCTGTTCACGTAGAAGATCGCCAGCTCGTCATGGCCGAGATTGTTGATGGCAAAGGCGGAATATTGTTGCGCGCCGCGATCGCCGCGGATCGTCATGCGGATGATGTTGTCCCACCCTTGCTCGGTGATCGACGGATTGCTCGACGACCCGTTGAGCACCGAGATGCCGGCTTCATTGTAGATGGGCATCGCGGCCAGCGTGGATGAGCTGTTGACGTGCCCGATCACCGCGCAGAATTTGTCGTCACGCACGATGCGGTTTGCCACGGCAGCCGATTCACGCGGCGTGCCCATGTCGTCGAAATATTCCAAGACAACCTCGCGGCCGCCGATCCCGCCGGCTGCGTTGATCGCCTCCACCGCCAAATCCCCGCCGCGTTGGGCGTTGATTCCGTAGGCCGCCGAACCGCCGGTGAGCGGCGAGGCGACGGCGAAGTAGATCGGCCCTGAATCATCTTGCGCATAAGCCATTGTGGCGGCGAGAATGCACCCTGCCGCGAGCGCCATAATGTGCGTGCGACGTGGCATCGTAGCATTGAACAACCCTGTCATTTTCTCCCTCCTTTAACCCGCCGGATCGGTGGCACGACCCGACGCCTACTGCGCCAAAATTGCTGAGGCGGACCGTAAGTTTGTTTCGGCTGTCGCGTCGTGAAGGATCACCGCATCGCACAGCACCTGTGCTCCGCATGCCACGTGATCCTGGTCCGCCCATTCTTCGGGGCAATGGCTTCGCCCTTCGCGGCACGGGATGAAGATCATCCCGGACGGCACAACACGCGCCATGTGAGCGGTATCGTGCCCCGCGCCGCTGGACATCATTCGAAAGCTGACACCGGCCGATCTGCAGGCCTCGTTCAACGTCTCGATCATTCTACTGTCGCATGCCGCCGCGCCGCTTTCGCTGATCGGGCGCATGTCGATTTCAAAGCCCGTCTTGCCGGCAAAGCCGCGGGCATAGGCTTCGGTCTCTGCCAGGAAATCGCCGCGCGCTGTGTCTGAGCCGGAACGGATCTCCAGCGTCATAGTCACCCGGCCGGCAACAACGTTGGCGCCGTTCGGTTCCACGATCTGCTTGCCGATCGTTGCGACAAAGCCTGGATTGGTCTCCGCCCATTCGGCGGCCTGCCGCGCCACCCACAGCACGATCTCCGACGCCGCGACCAGCGCATCGCTCCGCATCGCCATCGGCGTTGTTCCCGCATGCGCGGCGCGGCCGTAAACGACGATCTCCGCGCGCGTGATGCCGGCGATGTCCGTCACCACGCCAATCGGCACGCCGCTCGATTCCAGCACCGGGCCCTGCTCGATATGGACCTCAAGAAAGCACGCCATGTCCTGCTCAGTCCGCAGGCTGTCGCCCAGCCGGTCCGGATCGCCGCCGACCCGGGCAATTCCATCCTTCAGCGTGCTTCCGTCTGCGCCTTGCCGGGCCAGAAAGTCGGCGGAGAGCCCACCAGAAGCAGCCCGGCTTCCGACACAGGACAATCCGTACGGGCTCGGCTCCTCGGCAAGAAAATCGATGACCTCAAAAGGATGCCGCAGCGCCACGCCGGCATCGCTCAACGTCTCAGCGATCTCAAGCCCCGCCAGCACTCCGACGATACCATCGAACCGACCGCCGGCCGGCACGGTGTCGGAATGCGATCCGACCGCGACGGAGCCCAACCCGTCTTCAGTGCCGGCGCGCCGCCCGACCAGATTGCCCGCCGTGTCGTAGGTGACAGACAATCCGGCTTCGTCGAACCGGTTCGCCAAGTAGCGGCGGCCTTCCAGGTAAAGGTCAGAGAACGACCGGCGGGTGAAAGGCTTTTCGCCATCAGTCAGTCTCGCGAGATCCTCAATCCCGCGCCAAAGCCGCTCTGAATTGACCTGCGGCTTAGGCGCCATCGGATTCCCCTTCTCGGTCGGGACGGAGGAAGCGGCCAAAGCCGGGCTCCACTTTGATCGAGGTTCCGTCCCACACTTCGACGCCACGGACATAGGTCGCCGCCACGCGACCCAAGACTTGGCGGCCGTCATAGGGGCTCCACTCCGCCGCACTTTGCCAACGCGCGCTGTCGATCGTGTCCTCCGCCTTCTTCAACAGGATCAGATCGGCATCCGAGCCGACCTGAATCACGCCTTTCCGCGGATAGAGCAGGAAGTGTTTGGCTGGCTGCTCCGACAGGAGACGGGCCACAGTGGTGATCTCAAAGCCGCGCTTGACGCACTCGGTGAAGAAGACAGGCACCAGCGCCTCCAGCCCCGGCGCGCCGGAACTGTTCTTCAGGAACTCCGGATTGCTCTTGCGGTCCAGGCTCCACGCCACATGATCGGTCGAAACGAAGTCGATCTCGCCAGCGCGCACGCAATCCCACAAACGCTCCACCTCCGCCTGCGCCCGCAATGGCGGATTGACCTTGGCTTTTGCACCTTGCGTGAGAAGCTCGTCCTCATTGAAGACCAGATAGTGCAGGCAGACCTCGATACTCGCCTTGACGCCGCGCTGCTTGTAGTAGGTGCACAGATCGATGCCGTGCCCGATGGAACAATGAACGATATGGGCACGGCATCCGCTTGCCAGGCCGAGTTCGTAGACTTCTCCAATCGCCATGCTCTCCGAAACCGGCGGCCGGCTGAGACCGTGAACACGCGGATCGTGGGGCATCTCCTTGGAGAGGCGGGCGATGCAGGTGTCGACGATTTCCTGGTTCTCGTTGTGCACGCCGCAAGCAAGGCCAGATGGCGCCACGGTCGTGAACGCGTCGAGCATGTCGCCCATCGTAATGCGCGGAAACCGGATTGGATGGCTCTCACACATTGAGAACTTGAAGGCGCAGGCGCCCGCCTCAATCAGCGGCTTGAGATTGGCGACGCCGTCTTCCTTCGCCATGGTGGCATATAACGCAACGTCAACGTGAGCCTCCTCGCCGACGACCTCTACTTTGCGACGAAAGAGCTCGGCCGTGTTGATGGGCTGGGGCTCGTCATAGGGCATGTCGACGATTGTCGTGACGCCCCCGGCCGCGGCCGCCCGCGTTGCAATGATGATCCCTTCGCGATCTGCCTGAGAGTAGGCGTGCACCTGACCGTCGACGGCGCCGGGCAGCACGTAGCAATCCGACGCGTCGACGACGTGGTCCCCGGTCAGCGTCTCATTTGTTGAGATTTTTGAGATTCGGCCGTCGGAGATCCCGATGCTGGCCCCGGGGATGACCCGCTCCGGAACAACAACATCGCCGCGAATAACCGTGTCGAACTCCGCCAACGGTGCCGTTCCTGATGCTTGCACAAACCGATTGTGCGAGACCATATCCCATTATATAAGGAGATCAATCCGAATATTCTCACTATATAGGACAAATATAGTTATGGCCGACAAGTCACTCCAAACGCTCGAGCGAGGGCTCGACGTCCTCATGATGTGCGCCGCCGCTGAACGCGGTGGCGTTACGCTGACAGGTGTGATGGATCAGCTCGGCCTGACGCGCAGCACCGCTTACCGCCTGGTGAAGGTGCTGCGGAACCGCGGCTTCCTGCGTTCCGGCGGAAGGCCAGGACATATCGAACTCGGCTATCAGCTCGTTCAGCTTGGCAAGGTCGCCGACACCCGGGTGGAGCTTTCCAACGCCTGCCTGCCGGTATTGCATGAGCTGGTCGCAGAACTCGGCGAGACGACCTTTGTTACGGTCCGCTCAGGTTGGCAGGCGCTTTGCTTTGAGCAGGTGGAATGCTCACGGCCCGTCCGCTTGTCGTATCGCAAGGGCGAACAATTCCCCCTTTACGCCGGCGCGTCCGGCAAGATCGTGATGGCTCATATGAGCAGCCATGAACGGGAGCATGTCTTAAGCGGCGAACTCAAGGTCTTCACCGAACCGAAATATGTCGAGCCGGAACGGATCAGGCGCGACCTCGCCCAAATCCGGCGTCAAGGTTTTGCGCAGACCGCCGGCGAGCTTGACACCGACGCCTGGGCCGTCTGCGTTCCGATCCTTTTGTGGGATGGCAAGTTCGTGGCCGGCCTCAATGTTGCAGGCCCGGTGCATCGCTCGCCCGGCGACAAGCTGGAGACCATCTTGGCTCGTCTGAAGGACGCCGCGAACCGCATCGCCGATCGCTACGCCAAGACGGCGCTGCGGACATGAGCAAGCGCTTTGCACTCTGCGAGCCAATAAACTTGGACGGCATCGCCTTCCGGCCGTACGGAAAGCGGCAATGAGCCATCAAAGCTTGCGTGACTTTCTCGACGATCTGAAGGCGACCGGCGACCTCCATGTCGTAAGCCGCACGGTCAGCGCCGAATATGAGATCGCCGCCGTGCTCATTGAGCGCGACCGCGGCCCGGCGCAACTCTTCGCCGCGATTGCCGACCATGACGTGCCGGTCGTCGCCAATGTCATGAACACGCGGGCCAAGATCGCCCGCGGCCTGGGCGTGCCGACGGAGGATCTCGACGAGGCGCTTCAAGCCGCGCTCGCTCGCCGCGTGCCGCCGGTCCTAGTCGACGACGCGCCGGTGTCGGAACTGGTCATCAAGGACGACCTCGACATCGGCCGCCTTCTGCCCGTTCCAACATGGTTTGAGAAAGAGGGCGGCCCTTATATCTCCGCCGGAATGATCGTCGCAAAGGACCCCGATACCGGACGCCGCAACATATCGATCGCCCGTCTGAGGCTTGAAGGCGGCAACCGGCTGATGGCCGGCATTGCACCCAGCCATCACCTGACGATCCTCGCCAACCGGGCTGCTGCGCTCGGCCGGCCGCTGGAGATCGCGATTGCCATCGGCAACCACCCGGCGGTCTTGCTGGCCTCGCAGATGTATGTCGCGTTCGGCGACGACGAATATGATATCGCCGGCAGCCTGCTCGGCGAGCCGCTCCGCCTTGCCCGCTGCACCACGGTCGATCTTGAGGTGCCGGCCGAAGCGGAGATCGTCTTGGAGGGCATGCTGCATCCCGACCGCTCCATCGACGAAGGCGCCGTCTCGGAGTTTCCGGGGTTCTACGTCTATTACGGCAGCGGCGTTGAGGTGAACGTGCAATGCCTGACCCGCCGCCAAGACGCGATCTATCAGGCCGTTCTGCCCGGCTACGCGTCGGAGCATTGCCTCCTTGGTGGCATCGCCATCGGCGCAACCGTCTGCCAGGCCTTGCGCCAAGTCATTCATTCGGTTCGCAGGGTCGTGATCACCGACGGCGGCATGGGCCGGCTGCACGCGATCATCACGATGCATAAGCCGAAGCGCGGCGAGGGCAAACGCGCCGTGCTCATGGCTATGGGACAGGTGAACCTCCTGAAGCTGGTCGTGGTGATCGACGACGACCTCGACCCGGAGGATTGGACACAGGTGGAATGGGCGCTCGCCGCCCGTTTTCGCGGCCACGAGGATCTCATCGTCCTGCCGAACGTGAAGGCCGATCGCTGCGACCCGCTTGAGGAGAATGGAACGGTCACCAAGGTCGGCATGGTTGCAACCACCCGGCCGGGTGACGGAGAGCCGGGCGGCCGTTCGGAATTCGCCAGGCCGCCCGATGACCTCATGCAGCGCGTACGGCGCGATATCGACAAATATTGATCCGACATCTCGGGGCGGAACGGCCCCGTGACAAAGCCAAGGAGAACAGCATGACCCTCGTGCTTGACGGCCACTCGTTGAAAGCTGCCGATCTGGTGCGCGTCGCTCGGCAATTGGACGAGGACGGCCGCGAGCCGATCAGTGTGGCGCAATCCGCCTGGGACAGGCTGGAGGCAGCGCGCAGCTACATCGAGGCGAACTGGCTCAAGGAGGGCGCCAAGCCCGTCTACGGATTCAACACCGGCCTCGGCCGGCTCAAGGACACGCACATTCCCGTTGAGCACATCGACCTCTTTCAGAAGATGCTCGTGCACGCGCATTCCGCCGGCGTTGGCGAGCCGTTTCCCGAAGACGCCGTGCGCGCGCTCTTGGTGCTTCGCATCAACGCGCTTGTGCGCGGCGTTTCGGGACCACGCCGCGAGACCGTGGAGCGGCTTCTCGCCATGCTCAATCGCGGCGTGCATCCGGTCATTCCGCAAATCGGATCGGTCGGCGCAAGCGGCGACCTCGCCCCCCTCGCCTATTTGACGGGCACGCTCACGGGGCATCCCAACGCGGAGGCGTTCTACAAGGGCGAGCGCCTGCCGGCGCAGGAAAGCCTGAAGCGCGCCGGGCTGGAGCCTGAGTTTGAGCTTCGCGCCAAAGACGGCTTGGCGCTGATCAATGGCAGCACAGTTTCGCTTGCCGTGGCGGTTCTGGCCGCCGAAGAGGCCCGCAATGTGCTGGTGTCGGCCGACATCGCTCTTGCCTTGAGCCTTGAAGCGATGCGCTGCGAGTTGGCGGCCTTCGATCCGCGCGTCCATGAGGCGCGGCCGCATGCCGGGCAGGTCGCAACGGCGGAGAATGTCCGCCGCCTTGTGGATGGGAGCAAACGGTGCACGGAGGAGGCCAGGCAGGTGCGCCTTCCCGACGACATCAGCGTCTCCCACCAGACGATCCCGCAGCGCGTGCAGGACGCCTACTCTTTGAGATGCGCCCCGCAGGTTCACGGCCCGGCGCGCGACGCGCTCGACTATGTCGACCGCGTGCTGGAAGTGGAGATGAACGCCGCCACCGACAATCCGCTGATCTTTGAAGATGGCCAAGGCGGATATGAGGCGCTGAGCCAGGGGAACTTCCACGGCCAGTATGTCGCTCAGGTCATGGATCATCTGGCGGCCGTCATGACCGATCTCGGCAGCATCAGCGAGCGGCGGAGCTATCGCATGCTCGATCCGACCATGAGCTATGGCCTGCCCAGCAACCTCGTCGCCAAGCTGACCGGCGTGAACTATGGCTACGCCATCGCGCATTGCTCCATGGCGGCATTGGTGACGGAAAACAGGACGCTATGCTGGCCCGCCGGTACCGATTCTGTCCCCACAAAGAGCAACCAGGAGGACCACGTCTCCAATTCGACCTGGTCCGCCCGCAAAGCGCGCACGATTGTGGAGAATGTCGCTCAGATCGTCGGCACCGAATTGTTGATCGCGGCGCAGGCCCTGAGCGTCACCAAGGAAACGCTCGGCGCGTTCGATCTCGGCGGCGGCACGCAGGCCGCCTATGAGGCGATCCGTGAGCGCATACCCGCAGCGCTTGACGGCGACCGCTGGCTGCATGCCGATCTTGCTGCGGCCCGCGACTTGATCGAAGCAGGCGCGCTCCGCTCGGCCGTAGAGGACAAGCTGGGGTCGCTGGGCTAAACACCTGGGCCGATGGGGCCAATGGCGCTATTTCTACTCCGCCGTTTGCATCAAGGAGGCCCGCTCTTGGCGGAGCGTCTCGGCCATACGGAATGGAAAAGGCATGCTCGTAGGCGTTAAACGGGGCGTGCACGCCTTCCAGGAAGCGCGGCGCGGCGAGCGCCGCCGGGCGCTGCTGCTGTCAGAGCTTGAGCGCCATGGCATCGACAGGAACAAATCCGGCCTTCTGCTCAGCCATGGAATTGGTGACCATCTCATCGCGATGGGCCTGGCCGCAGCGTTCGAGCAAGCACGCGGCGAAACCTTGAGCTATGTCGTCGGCCGCGCCGATCTGGCGTTCCTCGCGAACCTCTACGCGCCGCAACGGCCCTATGTGGCGCTGCCTGACGGCTTGGACGCGAGAGCCTTTGAATACGACGCGAGCGGCACGCGCCCGTTCTACGCGCATTTCCCCGGCTACCATCTGGCCTCGATGATTGGCTATCGGGACCTCACTTTGATGGATGCCTATCGCTGCCGTCTGGGGCTTCCGGCCGACGCAGTCCCGGAACTGCCGCGCGCGCCAAGGGACAGCGAAGTCGAGCGTGCGAAGACCTCGCTCCTGGATCGCGGGCTGCGCCCCGGCAGAACGATCCTGCTGTGCACCAAATCGCGCAGTCTTCGTTGCTCTGGACTGATCGATCAGCTTTGGATGCCGCTGGCAGCACAGCTACGGTCGGAAGGCTTCGACATAGAAGTCAACGACGACCCAGAGCTTTCCGATCGGCTGAGCTTACCACGTCACGATCCGCTGCCGCTCGATCAATGGCGAGCAGCGGTCGCCGCCTGCGGCCATGTGATCACCTTCCGCAGCGGGCTGAGTGAACTGGCCCTCAATACGGGCGCGCGGCACGCCGTGGTCTTTCCGCATATCAGCCATCTGAACGTCATCGAAGGTTATGCCTTGGCGCAGTGCTGGAACGAAGACATCTTTGAGATCGAGGTCGACTCGCACGATATGGACAAGATGATTGCTGAGCTTCTGGCCTATCATCAAGAAGGCCAGCAGGAGCGTTTAGATGAACGGACCGAACGCGCCACCGCCCCGTCTCCCACTCCATTGTCCTGAGCCATCCAACGCGCGCCGAGCCCGATCGCACCATGACCCAAGCTACGCCCCGCCGCCTCTTGATCGCCATGACCGGCGCATCCGGTCTGGTCTACGGCATCAAGCTACTGCAGCTTCTGCGGGGCGGCGACTACGAGACCCACCTCATCATCTCCAAGCCGGCGCAGGTAGCGCTGGCCTACGAATCGTCGATGAAGGTGCGCGACGTGACCGCTCTCGCCGACAAGACCTATGACAATGACGACGTGACCGCCGCGATCGCCAGCGGATCGTTCCGGACGGAAGGCATGATCGTCGCGCCGTGCTCAGCCAAGACGCTGGGCGAAGTTGCGGCCGGATCCGGCGCAACGCTCGTCGCCCGCGCCGCCGACGTCACGCTGAAGGAGCGGCGGCGGCTGGTCCTGCTCGTTCGCGAAACGCCGCTCCATCTCGGCCATTGTCGCAACATGGTGACGGTGACCGAATTCGGCGCAATCGTGATGCCGCCGGTTCCCGCCTTCTATCCCATGCCGGAGAGCATCGACGATATGGTCACCTTCACCGCAGTGCGGGCGCTCGATCTTTTCGGGATCGACGCCGCGCCTGTGCGCCGCTGGAAGGAGGCGTGATACGGCGCTCGGCAACGACGCGCCCGAACGATCTGGCGCAGCCGCGACGTTCATGTTGAACTGTGCCCATGCGCTACGAGCACCTCACCTCCCCGGCAATTGCGACGCTGGATCGTGACTCAACGATCCTGCTCCTGCCGCTCGGCGCCGTTGAGCAGCACGGACCGCATCTCCCGCTGGGCACCGATACGATGATCGCCAAAGCGATCTGCGATGCGGCGGCGGAGCAACGAAGCGACACCTTCGTCCTGCCGCCGCCCTGGTATGGCGTCTCGGAGCACCACATGCGCTTCTCCGGCACCCTGACGTTAAGCGTCGATACGATGCGGGCGATCGTCAGCGACGTTGTCGGCAGTGCCGTCGCCCACGGCTTTCGCCGCATCCTCATGGTCAACGGCCATGGCGGCAACAGACCGGCCCTCGACGTTCTGGCCACGACGCTGGGCAAGACGCATTACGGTCGCGCCTCCATCGCCGGCCTGACCTATTTTCAGCTTGCCGCCAAACAGATCGATGCGGTGCGCGATTCAAGACCCGGCGGAACCGGCCATGCCGGCGAGATGGAAACCTCGGTGCTGCTTCATCTCACGCCTGATCTCGTCAGCATGGATGAAGCCAAGGCCGTCTACCCCGACACCGGCTCGCCATACCTGACCACCGACCTGACGCGCTCTTCCCCAATCCGGACCTATAATGACTTCGCAGATTTGTCGGCGAGCGGCGTGTTCGGCGATCCGGAACTTGCCAGCGCTGACAAGGGCGAGCGCTTCTTCTCAGCCATCGTCGAAGAGCTGACGCGCTTTCTGGAGGACTTTGCAAAGTGGCCCATTCGCGGCCGCGATTGAGCCCGCGTCCATGCGCCGACGCCTAATCCAAGATCACACCACCTTCACGACAAACGATCCGAGGCCGTCAATTGAGCCTTCGAGCGTGTCACCGACCGCGACCGGCCCCACGCCCGCCGGCGTGCCGGACAAGATAATGTCGCCAGCCGCCAGCTCAAAATACTCCGAGAGATAGGCGATCATCTCCGGCACCTTCCAGATCATCTGATTGAGATCACCATCCTGACGGCGCTCGCCGTTGACATTCAACGCAATGCGGCCCTGATCCAAATGGCCCGTCTCAGCGACCGGATGAAGCGGACCGATAGGCGCGGAACGCTCAAACGCCTTACCGATCTCCCAAGGCCTGCCGAGCTTCTTGGCCTCACCCTGCAAGTCGCGTCGCGTCATGTCGAGCGCCACCGCGTGGCCGAGCACATGGTCAAGCGCTGATTGGATTGGGATGTCGATCCCGCCCGATTTCAGCGCTACCGCCATCTCAATCTCATGGTGCACGTCGGACGTCTTCGGCGGATAGGGGAACACACCGGACGGATCGAGATTGTCGGGGTTCTTCTGAAAGAAGAAGGGTGGCTCGCGATCGGGATCGTGGCCCATCTCGATGGCGTGCGCGGCGTAGTTTCGGCCGATGCAATAGACCCGCCGGACAGGAAAACGCGCCTCCGATCCGGCGACCGGGAGCGACGGTGCCGCTTGTTGCTCAATCACATATTGCATCCGCTTCCTTTCCCACACTCCCGCGCCTTTCGAGGGCCGATCGTCGCGACACCACCATACCAATCCGGATCAATCGAACCATCTCTGAACTTCTACGTTGCAAAACCGCGCGTTTGGTGCAATTGATCAACCAAAGTGCTCAATTGGTCAATCATTGATCCGAAAATGGATGTGCTGACAAGACCGAATGGGGCGACGCGCGACGCGGCGATAGAAACCCTCAGGTCGTTCATCGTGGAGGGCGACTATCAGCCGGGCGACCGTCTTCCGGCTGAGCGGGAGCTGATGTCAAGCCTCGGCATGACCCGCACAATCCTTCGCAAGGCGCTTGATGCGCTGGAACGCGAGGGGGCGATCTGGCGGCACGTCGGCAAAGGCACGTTTCTCGCCCATCACGCAGCGGATTCCGGTCCGAACAATCTGTCGTCGATCGCCCAGCAATTGTCGCCGGTGCGCATGATCCGCGCGCGGCTTTGCATGGAGCCTGCGATCGCCCGCGAAGCGGCGATCAATGCGTCGGCGGACGCCATTGCGCAGATCAACCTGGCACAGCATCGCGCCGAAAACGCCAAGAGCTGGGACGAATACGAAGCGCATGACGACCGTTTTCACCGTGCAGTGGCGGAAGCGGCCGACAACGTCCTTCTGCTTTGGGTCTTCGACGAGCTCAATCGCACCAAGCGCGCTGTCGCCTGGGACAACGTCGTACGGCAATCGGCGCGGCCGCCTGAGGGCTACAAAAGCTTCGCTGAGCACAAATCGATCGCGGCTGCGATCGAAGCGCATGACCCCGCCGCCGCACAGGACGCCATGCGGCGCCACATCGGTTCCGTTTCCGGGAGGCTTTTTGGCGAGCTTTAGCAATATCGCGAGCGGGGCCTTCGTTCGCCACAAACAAAACAACCAACACAACGAAACAAACAGGGAGAAAACGATGAGACATCTGGTCAAGAAAGCCGCAGCCGCCTTGCTTGCGGCGCCGCTTGCCCTGGCGCTGACGGCTTCCGCGCAGGCCGACAAGATCCGCATCGCGCTTGCGGAGACGCCCTCAGATGAGCTTGCCGCCTTCTTCGTCGCGCTCGATCGCGCCAAGGCGAACGGGCTCGACTATGAGTGGACGGCCTTCTCCGACGAAGAGCTTGCCATCCAGGCGGTGCTCAGCGGGCAGATGGATATCGGCTTCGGCACACCCTATGCCGCGATGCAGCGCTCGCAGGCGCCGCTGCGCATCATCTTTCAGCTTTCGAAGCTGAAATTCTTCCCGGTCACGAACAAGAAATACGACAGCCTGGAAGACCTCGACGGCGAGCCGATCCTGCTCCACTCCCGCGGCGGCGGCACCGATTCCATCGCCAACGTGATCGAAGACAAGATGGGCATCACATTCGGTGAGCGCTCCTATGTGCCGGGCTCGGCAAATCGCGTCGTGGCGCTGGTCGCGGGGCAGGCGGACGCGACAATCATCGACCTGTCGAACAAGAACAAGGTGATGCGCCAGCATGGCGACAAGTTCAACGTGCTGCCCATGTTCGAAGTGGAGGCGAGCGACGAAGCGCTGTTCGCCAATCTCGATTGGATCAAGGCCAATGAGAAAGACGTGCAGATCTTCGTGAACGCACTCCTCAGCGTCTGGCGCGACATGAACGAAGATCCAACGATCGTCAGTCGCGAAACGGATCCGGACGGCCCGATCGGCCAGCTCCCGCAGGAGATTCTCGGCGAGCTTGATCAGTTCTACGCCGAGGCGGTCGAGGGTGGCCTCTATGATCCGAACGGTGGCGGGCGCAAGGCCGCGGCGGCGGACATGGAATGGTATTCGCAGGCCGGCCAGTTGGACGGCACGCCGGAAACGCTCAACATTGAGGATTTCTGGTACATGAAGCCGCTTGACGAAGCGGCCAGCTGATCCGGTTGGGACAGCCGCTTCCAAGCGGCTGTCCGTAGCGACATCCACCATGCCAAGCGCGATCAACCGATCCCTCGCCCTGAAGCTCCTCTCGATTTTCATCGTGTTTGGGGCGTGGGAGATCGCTGGCCATATTCCGGTCAGCTACGCATTCCCGACATTCCTGGACTCTATGCAAGCGCTCGGCCGAATGGCGATGGACGGCACGTTGTTTACCGCCTATGGCGAGACTTTGAGGCCGCTGGTGGTTGGGGTCGCCATTTCCGCGGTGCTGGGGATCGCGCTCGGCCTTTGGATCGGCCTCAGTTCCTGGTTTGACTGGCTCGTCTCACCGATCTTCATCGTGATGCAGGCCGCGCCGCTTGCTGCGCTGATCCCTCTCCTCGTCATGGTCTACGGGATCGGGCTCACCTCCAAGGTGTTCGTGGTCTGCATCATGGCCATGCCCGTCATCGTTCTGAATACGGCCGGTGCGGTGCGCAACACGCCGACATCGATCATCGAGATGGGCCGGTCTTTCCTGGGCACCAGACCCGATATCATCCTGAGAATCATTGTTCCCTCAGCCTCGCCGATCATCTTTTCCGGCCTTCGCCTTGGCGTTTCGGCCGGCTTTATCGGAGCCATCCTGGCAGAGCTGAAAATAACCCCGACCGGCGTCGGCGACATCATCACCTACAGCCGTTCCATCGCCGATTATCCGAGCATGTATGCGGCGATCTTCTCCATAATCCTGCTCGCGGTCTTGTTCCTGAACCTCCTTGAGCTGATCGAAGCCAATCTATTTGAGGGCAACAATCGTGGCTATGCCTCAGACTGACGAGACCGTTGTGCAGGCATTCGAGGCGAGGCCTGAGAACGCCGTTTCCGCGCGCAACATCACCAAGACCTATGACAAGGTCGAGGCGCTCAGGGACTTGTCGTTGGATTTTCCGAAGGGGCAGCTCACCTCACTGCTCGGCCCGTCCGGCTGCGGTAAGACCACGCTTCTGAAGATCATTGCCGGATTGTTGGAGCCCACCTCCGGCGAGGTTGAAGTCAACGGGCACAAAGTGACGGGACCCGGCCCTGATCGCGCTTTCGTCTTTCAGGACTTTGCGCTCCTTCCCTGGGCGAGCGTATTACGCAATGTCGCTTTCGGCCTGGAACTGCGTCGCGTCGCGAAGTCGGAGCGCGAAGCCATTGCGGAGAAATATATCCGCGATGTCGGGCTATCCGGCTTTGAGAAGAACTTCCCGCATGAACTGTCCGGCGGCATGCGCCAGCGCGTCGGACTTGCACGCGCATTGGCCGTCGATTCCGACGTGCTTTTGATGGACGAGCCGTTCTCCGCGGTTGACGAACAGACCCGCCGAAAATTCCAGGAAGACCTGCTCGGGCTCATCCAGCACGAGAACAAGACGTTCATCTTCGTCACGCATTCCATCGAAGAAGCCGTCTACGTCTCCGACCAAGTTGCGATTCTGCTGCCAAGGCCAAGCCGCGTCTCAGAGATCATTCGGCCGAGCAGCTTCCGCAACAAGGGCGTCAGCAACATCCGCCGCGACCCGGAATATCTCGACATCGTCGATCGGATCTGGGCGTCGCTGCGCAGCTACGTGGAATAGAGAACCGATGACCGTCTTCGGCGTCCGCCTGCCCGGCATGTCCTCGCTTATCCTGTGGGGGCTAGTGTGGGAGTTCGTGGGACGCTCAGGCTTCAGCTTCTTCATCCCGCCGCTCTCCGAGGTGGTGACGACGCTCTTCGCCGTCATCGGCACACCGGCTTTCCTGAACGCGCTTGGGCAAACCGCTTACGCCTTCTTCATGGGTGTGCTGGCGGCCATCGTGATCGGAATTCCGGTTGGCATCATGATGGGCAAGAACCGTCTTCTCGACGAGCTGCTCCTGCCGTGGGTCAACATCTTTCTGAGCGCGCCGCTCACCGCACTCGTGCCGGTGCTCATGGTGCTTTTTGGCTTTGGCATGAGGGCGATCATCATAACGACGACGCTGTTCGCGATTTGGATCATCATCTTGAACGCGCGCGCCGGCGTCATGCAGATCAACCGCTCCCTCATCGATATGGCCCGAAGCTTCGGCGCCACGCCGCTCGATGCGTTCTTCAAGGTCTATTGCTGGGCCGCCCTGCCGGAGATTCTGGGCGGCGTTCGCATCGGGATTATCCGCGCCGTGAAGGGCGTGATCATCGGCCAGCTGCTCATCTCCATCGTCGGGTTCGGCGCTCTGTTTGAGCTCTATTCGAACAACTTCATGATGGGGCACTTCTGGGCCGTGCTGATCGTGCTCTTCGCCATGGCGTTCACGATCTCCGAGCTGCTTGCCCACCTTGAACGGCGCGTGTCGTACTACGCCGCCAAGCGCTGAAGCCCGCAAAGCAGCGCCCTTACCGTTTGATATCGTGAGAACAGAGCAGCTCGCGCGACACATCTGGCGCACTGCCGCAGCTATGAATTGACCGATGTTGCCGGAGTGGTCCAGTTTGATCGTTGGTGTCGGGTTCGAGACGCTAGCGTGGTGTGGTCTTTCAGGTCAGTTGCGGCTGGGACGTGAGCGCGCCGGGCGTCTGCCAACAAAAGCCGAGAAGAAGCAATGAGCTACCAACCGCTCTCTGATGTTCGCAAATCACTTCGCGTCGAGTGGTACCGCTGTCCCATCGATCGCACGAAGCTGCGTGAGCTTTCTCAGCGCAGCGATCTGCAAGGTTGGTTTCAAGCCGGCGGGCACCTGGCCTTTTTTGCCCTTACAGGCACGCTGGTCTTTCTTTTTTGGTCGCAGCAGAATTGGGTTGCTTTTCTCATCGCCCTCTTCGCCCATGGAACGGTTGGCACTTTCTTTGTGGGCGTCGCGCCACATGAGCTTGGTCACGGCACGGTCTTTCGCACCAAGCGACTGAACAAGATCTTCCTGTATCTGTTTAGTCTTTTAAGCTGGTGGGACCCCTTCGACTATGCCAGCAGCCACACCTATCACCACCGCTACACGCTGCATCCTGAGGGAGATCGCGAGAACCTGCTGCCGCTCCACCCTTCGGTGGGGAAGACCTTCTTGCTGCAATTGTTCACGGTGAACCTCTTCACGCAGCGGGGCCGCACATTTGGCAAAGGCGGACTGATCTCGACGATCGCCGTCACCATCATTGGCGCATTCGGCGTTGTCGGCACCGACAAGATACCGATCAACGAATGGCTGAAGGCCCTGCATGCCGACCAGCCACATCAGCACCGCAAGTCGATTTGGTGGTCACGCGCATTGCTGCTCTTTCACGGATCGGTGCTGGCGATCTCCGTCGTCACCGGCCTCTGGGTTCTGCCGCTGATCTTGTCCATCTTCCCGTTCATTGCGAACTGGCTCGGCTATTTCGTCGGCCTGACGCAGCACTGCGGATTGCGTGACAATGTGCCCGACTTTCGCAAGAGCACGCGTTCCATCACGCTCAATCCGCTGGTGGAGTTCCTCTACTGGCGCATGAACTGGCATATCGAGCACCACATGTATGCCGGTGTCCCCTGCTACAACCTCAAGAAGCTTCATGGAGAGGTCGCGCACGACATGCCGGCGCCGCGCTCACTCTGGGGTGCCTGGCGGGAGATGCGCGAGACTTGGCGGCGGCAGCAGACCGATCCCGCCTACCAGTTCGATACCCCCCTGCCGCCGACCGCAAAAAGCGTTCGCAACGACAAGCCGGATGCGCTGGAAAGCTCCATCGGTGAACTGGCGCCAGAGGGTCTGCGATGAGGACAATAGACGCGGCGCTGCGGCTTGAGATGTCAGCCGACCGAGGGGCGAACCTATGAACGGACCGAGGTTGATCCGCGCCGCTTGTCAGCTGCGATCATCCCAAGGTTGGCCACCGGCAAAGGTCATGAACGTGGTCGCCGGCAGATAACCGGCATCGACCGGCATCATATGGCCGGTGACCGCTGCTGCCGCGTCAGACAGCAAGAAGGCCACGACAGCGGCAATGTCGGAGGGCGTGACCATCTTCTTGAGCGCGTTGACCTTCAGCATGTCGTCCACCTTGCGTTCGCCGGCGTCGACTTTGGCCTGCAGCGCGGGCGTCAGCACGAAGGTCGGCGCCACACCGTTGACGCGGACGCCGAAACGGCCGAGCTCCACCGCCAGCATCTCCACCAGCCGAAGGATGGCCGTTTTCGACGGACAATAAGCCGGAAGCGGAAGCGCTGCGTAGGAGTTGATCGAACTCACCGTTACGATCGCACCGGCCTCTGCCTCTTGCATAAGACGGCCGAAGGATCGGCAGGCATTCAAGGTCCCGCCATAATTGATCGCCCACACCCGATCGTGCGCCTCCAGGTCTGCGTCCAGCACCGTGGCGACGGATTCAATCACACCCGCGGCCGTCACCAGCGCGTCAGGGCATCCGGCTTCGGCCCTGATCTGCCGCGCAGCCTCGTCCACTGCCGATGGATCGGAAACGTCCACCTGCAATGCATGAGCCGATCCACCGGCTTCCCTTATCTGCGATTCAACCGATTTTGCGTTGGCGATATCTCGGTCCAGCAACCAGACATCCGCCCCGTCCTGTGCAAGCCTCTCAGCGCAAGCAGCGCCAAGACCGCTGCCACCGCCCGTGATCACGCCAATCTTCGGCATTGTCTCCCCTGATTAGAACCCGGAATCAGCCCCCGCAATATCGGCGCAGCGCCTCGCGGCATCCTTTATCCCAAATCAGGGACAGCCACGTCTCAAACGCGGACGCAAAGGCGGGCTGATCGGAAAGATCGCCGTAGAACTGGCTCTGCTCCAGCCATGCGCGAGGCCGGGATCTTGCGTTGATTGCAGCCTTGGACAAGGCCTCCCAATGCGGATCGTTGGCCTGGATCGTGGTGCCATCCTCGCGCGTTCCCGCGCACATCCGCGCCCAAAGGGCCTCCACGAGGCTGAGCCCGGCGATCGGCCCGCCGGCGGCCAGTGCGTCGCGCAAGATCGGCAGCACGAAGCCGGTGTGGCGGGACGACCCATCAAAAGCAATGCGGCGCGTCGTATCGTGGACAGCCGGGTTGGCAAAGCGACGCTCGATGAGATCGGCATAGGCCGCCGGCGCCATACCAGGGACGGCGGCGACATAGGGCGTGATCTCCTGCCGCTGAACCTTCCGAAAAAACGCAAGGATGTCGGCATCGGCCATGCACGCCGCGACGGTCTCGTATGACAAGAGCTCGGCGGCATTTGCGATGACCTGATGGCCCGCATTGAGGATGCGGATCTTCATGGTCTCATAATCGTGGACCCGATCGGAGAACGTCGCACCCACCCGGTCCCAGTCCGGTCGGCCGGCGCAAAAATCGTCTTCAATAACCCATTGCCGGAAGGTCTCGTGCGTCACCGGCACGGCGTCGTCGACGCCGAGTTGGCGCGCAAGAGCGATCTCCCTCGGTCCCGTGGCGGGCACGATGCAATCGACCATCGCATTCGGAAAGCTGCAGGTGGTGTCGATCCATTCCGCGAGGTCGGGATCGGAGAGCCGGGCAAGCGACACGACGGTTTGGCGCAGGACCATGCCATTGCCCTGGAGGTTGTCGCAGCATTGCATGGTGAAGGGGCCGTGGCCCGCGCTGCGACGGCGCTTCAGCGCGGCGATCATGGCGCCGAAGGCAGTGCCGGGCGCGTCGGGATGCGCCGCATCGTGCTGTATGTCGGGATGGTCGGCGTCAAAGCCGCCCGTTGCGCCATCGACGTAGTAACCACCCTCCGTCACGGTGAGCGAAACGATCCGGATGGCGGGGTCCGCCATCGCTGCAATCAGCGGCCCGTTGCCGTCCTCGATCGGAAGATAGTCGATCATCGAGCCAACGATTTCGGCACGCGTACCGGAGGGATCGAGCTCTATCAGCGTTGTCAGGCAGTCCTGCGCCAGGAGCTTCTCGCGGTTTGCCGCATCGTGCCGGCGCACACTTGACCCGATTATGGCCCAATCCAGCGCACGCCCCTCTTGCATGAGGCGATGCAGATACCAAGCCTGATGGGCGCGATGGAAATTGCCAAGTCCGATATGGACGATACCTGGGGTCAGCTTTGCGCGGTCGTAGGTCGGCACCGTGACGCTCTCCGGAAGCCGGCCGAGCGTGGCATTCGTCAACTTCATCAGCTCATCCAGTTGCCGCCATCGACGTTGAGTGTCTGAGCTGTGATGTACCGCGCCTCATCGGAAGCTAGGAAGACGCATGGGTCGGCGATTTCGTCCGGCTTTCCCATGTAACCGAGCGGCACCTCCTCGCCGACGAGGCGCTTCTTCTCACCGACCGCGAGGTCGTCGTATTTGGCGAAAAGTTTGTCCACGAGGTCCCACATCGGCGTGTCGATCACGCCCGGCGCCACCGCATTGACCCGTATGCCGTCTTTCGCCAGCTCCAACGCCAACGACTGGGTGATGGAGATCACCGCAGCCTTGGTGGAGCTATAGATCGTGATATTGGCCTCGCCGCGTCGGCCGGCCTGAGACGAGAGGTTGATGATCACGCCACCCTTGCCGCGCGCCTTCATCCCGGCAATGACCGCCTGGGCGGCGAAGATGGTCCCGCCGACATTCACGTCAAACTGTCGGCGGTAATCCTGGACGCTGATCTCCTCCAACGGCGACATGTTGAAGATGCCGGCATTGTTCACCAGGATGTCGATCCCGCCCCAGGCGGTTTCCACGGCATCTACGCCCGCGGCAATGGAGGCAGGATCGGTCACATCCATGGTGACCGCCATCGCCTCTTCACCAAGGGCGGAGGCGGTCGCGGCGGCTTCCGTCTCTAGGAGGTCGGCGACGGCGACCTTGGCGCCCTCGCGGACATAAGCTTCGCAGATGGCGCGTCCGATGCCCCGCGCGCCGCCCGTCACCAGAGCGATTTTTCCCTCAAGCCGTCTCATTCGACCCGCAGCCCCTTGTCGTCAAACTTGTGTAAGTGATCGGAGGCTGGCGTCAAGAAAACCGTGTCGCCGTAATGAAGGTCCACCTCCCCGCCTACGCGCACGGTGATCGGATCGGTGATGCCTTCGCAGGTGACGTGAAAGAAGGTGTCCGACCCCAGATGCTCCGAGACACCGACCTTGCCCGGCCAATCCCCGGCGTCGGAGGAGACGGAGATATGCTCCGGGCGGATACCGATCGTCGCCGCGTTGTGCTTTGCCGCGATCGAGCCGTTGATCAAGTTCATCTTCGGCGAGCCGATAAAGCCCGCGACGAAAAGGTTCCGCGGCGTGCGATAGAGTTCAAGCGGACTGCCCACCTGCTCGATATTGCCCGCGCGCAGAACGACGATCTTGTCGGCCATGGTCATCGCTTCGACCTGGTCGTGCGTGACATAGACCATCGTCGTGGTCAGTCGCTTGTGCAGCTCGCTGATCTCAAGCCGCATCCCGACCCGAAGGGCTGCGTCCAAGTTCGACAGCGGCTCGTCGAAAAGGAAGGCGGCCGGCTCGCGCACGATCGCCCGTCCAATGGCGACGCGCTGACGCTGTCCGCCGGAGAGCTGGCCGGGGCGGCGGTCAAGGTAGTCGGTTAGGTTCAAGACTTCCGCCGCCTGCGCCACACGCTTGTCCTGTTCGGCCTGGTCGAATTTCGCCATACGCAGCGGGAAGGCGATATTCTTGCGCACGCTCATATGCGGGTAGAGCGCATAGGACTGAAACACCATGGCAAGACCCCGCTTGGCCGGCGGGACGCTTGTCGCATCTTCTCCGTCGATCAGGATCTTGCCGTTCGTGACGTCTTCCAGCCCGGCGATCAGGCGCAGAAGCGTGGACTTGCCACAACCGGAGGGGCCAACAAAGACACAGAACTCGCCGTCATCGATGGTCAGATCCAGCGCCGGAATGACCTCCGTCTCGCCAAAGCTCTTGGAGACCTTTTCAAGTACGATGCGTCCCATGGGTCGTTCCTATTTCACCGCGCCGAAGGTCAGGCCGCGCACAAGTTGTTTCTGGCTGAACCAGCCCATGATCAGGATCGGTGCGATGGCCATGATGCTGGCCGCACTGAGCTTGGCGTAGAATAGGCCTTCGGGGCTGGAATAGCTGGCGATGAAGGCGGTGAGCGGTGCGGCGTCCGCCGCCGTCAGGTTCAGCGTCCAGAACGCTTCGTTCCAGGCGAGAATCACGTTCAGAAGAACCGTCGACGCCATGCCGGGAATCGCCATCGGCATCAGCACGAAGAACACCTCTTCACGCAATGACGCACCGTCCATGCGCGCCGCCTCCAGGATCTCTCCCGGGATCTCGCGGAAGTAGGTGTAGAGCATCCAAATGATGATCGGCAGATTGATCATCATCAAGACGAAGACGAGCCCGATACGGGTGTCCAGCAATTCAGCGTCGCGAAAGATCAGGTAGATCGGGACCAGGACACCGACAGGCGGCAGCATCTTGGTAGAGAGCATCCACATCAGCACGTCCTTCGTCCGCTTGCCGGGCACGAAGGCCATGGCCCAGGCTGCCGGGACGGCAATGAGCAGGCCGAGGAAGGTGGACCCGAAGGAGATTACCACCGAGTTCGTGAAATGCTTCAGATAGTCGGACCGCTCCTGAACCGCGCCGAAGCTCTCAAACGTCCACACGGAGCTTAGGACCTCTATCGGAGCCCGGATCGCGTCGCCCTCGGTCTTCAGCGACAGGATCGCAATCCACAGAATCGGGAAGAACATCATCAGGCCCAGCGCCCAGGCCGCTGCGGTGGTGATCGATTTGCGCCGGATCGAGACTGCGCGCGCCATATCTCCGTCCCCTCCTCAGTCCCTCAGGCGTCCAGGTTCTTGCCGATCATCCTCATCAGGAAGATCGCAACGATATTGGCGAGGATGATCGCGATGACACCACCCGCGCTGCCCATGCCCACGTCGAACTGCAAGAGCGACGAGACGTAGATCAGGTACGTCAGGTTGGTGGTCGCCGTTCCCGGGCCACCATTAGTGGTCACCAGGATCTCGGCGAAGATCGACAGCAGAAAGATCGTCTGGATCAGGATCACAACGGTGATCGCGCGCGCCAGGTGCGGAAGCATGACGAAGAAGAACCGGTTGATCCAGTTCGCACCGTCCATCTCGGCCGCCTCAAGTTGCTCTTGATCGAGCGATTGCAGCGCAGTCAGCAGGATCAGCGTCGCAAATGGCAGCCATTGCCAACTGACGATCCAGATGATGGAGGCAAGCGGCGCTTGGCTGAAGAAATCGAACGGTTCTAGCCCCAGGCCGATCGCAAGATGCGCGAAGATGCCGTTCACCGGGTTCATGAACATGTTCTTCCACACAAGTCCGGAGACGGTTGGCATCACGAAAAACGGGGCGATCACCAGGATGCGCACAATGCCCTGGCCCCACATCGGCTGGTCGAGCAAAAGGGCAAACAGCGTTCCGCCGATGACCGTTATAAAAAGCACGCCGCCGACAAGGACGAGCGTATTGATGATCGCGGCTTGGAAGCTGGGGTCCGTAACGAACCAGTAGAAATTCTCCCAGCCCGAAAAGTCCTCAGGTCCAGGTACCCTGAGGCCGTGACCGAAGACACCGATCACCATCTCATTGCCGGACGGCATGATGAGATTGAAACGCAGAAACGAAAAGTAGATCGTCAGGCCGAGCGGGATGAGCATCCAGCACAAGAGCAGCAGCACGGCTGGGGAGATCATCAACCGGGCCGCGGCCCGTGAATGCTGCGTTGCCATGGGGCCCCCGTTCCCGCAGCGCGGGAGTTCCGGCGCAGTCTAGAGCACGATCCCGAAAAGTGGACACCACTTTTCGGATAAGATCTTGCTCCAACAAAGAGATAGAGCGTTGGAGCGATTCAACGAAGCGCGATAACGCTCTAGCCTGCGCCGAAGCGAACGGGCCAGCGCGTGGCGCGCCGGCCCGCCCAGAAGACGTTACTTGATGTAACCGGCCTTCGTCATCTCACGAACCGCAAAGGTCTGCGCGTTCTCAAGGGCCTGATCGACGGTTTGCTGACCGGCAAGGGCCGCAGCGATCTGCTGGCCGACATAATTGCCGATACCCTGGAACTCCGGAATCGCAACAAACTGCACGCCGGTATAGGGCACAGGGTCCTTCGTCGGGTCAGCCGGGTTGGCCGCCAGGATCGAGTTCTCGACCGTCTCCGCAAAGGGTGCTGCGGCGAGATACTTCTCGTTGGCATAGGTCGAGGCGCGGGTTCCCGGAGGTGCGGCGACCCAGCCCTCCGTCTCGCCCACCAGCTCGACATATTCCTTCGAGGTTGCCCAGGCGAGGAAGTCCTTGGCAGCGTCAACCTTCGCCGAGCTGGCCGGGATTGCCAGCGCCCAGGCCCAGAACCAGCCGGTGCCCTTATCGGTCACCTGCTTGGGCGCCTGGAAGAAGTCCGTCTTGTCGGCGACGGAGCTTTCGTTCGGGTTGAAGATGTAGCCGGCGGCCGAGGTCGCATCGACCCAGGTTGCGCACTTGCCGTCCGCAAACAGCGCCCGGTTCTCGTTGTGGCCGTTCGATGACGCACCCGGAGGACCGTAATTGTTCATCAGGTCGACATAATAGTTGATGGCGTTCTTCCACTCGTCGCTGGTCAGCTGCGGATTCCAGTCCATGTCGAACCAGCGACCGCCGAAGGCGTTCACCATCGGGCCGACGAAGGCCATGTTCTCGCCCCAGCCGGCCTTGCCGCGCTGGCATGTGCCGAAGACGCCGTTATCGGGATCGTGCACTTTGGCGACGATCTCGGCGAATTCGTCATAAGTGATCTGCTCGCTCGGCGCCTCAATACCCGCGGCTTCAAAGACGTCCGTGCGATAGAAGGTGAACGAGCTCTCCGCATAGAAGGGCACCGCGTAAAGCGAGCCATTGGCCGACAGACCGTTGCGCACCGGCTCGTAGATGTCGTCGTAATCATAAGCGTCGCCGAGGTCGTCCAGGCTGACGAGCCAGTCCTGAGCACCCCAGATCGGGGCCTCATAAGCACCGATTGTGATGACGTCGAACGATCCGCCCTTTGTCGCGATGTCTGTTGTGACGCGCTGGCGCAGGACGTTCTCTTCCAGCACCACCCAGTTCAGCGTGTTGCCCGTGGCTTCTTCCCACTGCGGCGACAATTTCTGCATGATGATCATGTCGGAATTGTTCACCGTGGCGATGGTCAACTCTTCTGCGACCGCGCCGCCGCCTGCGACGAGCGCAAGCGCGGTGGCCGCATAGAGGGATTTCCTCACCTTCATCGTTTCGCTCCCTTCGGTGTGTGTTCACACGTACCAAGGTGATCTAAGCGCAGCGGCTGCACCGAGTCAACAAATTTTTACGCGCGTAAAATTTTGAGATCAGGCGGAGGCGCGCAGAACAAGCTTCGCCGGGAACAGCGTTTCCGTCCGTGTCGCAAAGCGGCCACCGTTCTCGATCAGCTCAAGCAGCGTCTCCACGCTTCGGTTCGAGACCGCCTCGTAATCGTGCGCCGCCGTCGTCAATGAGGGGCAGGTGAAGCGCGAGAACGGATGGTCATCATTTGAGGCGACGCGAAGCGTGCAGTCGGGCTCGCGTCCGACCTTGATGCCGAGTTCGTAACAGGCAGCGAGGAAGCCGATTGCCAGACGGTCGTTGCTGCAAAGCACCGCATTGGTCGGCAGCGCGCCCTGTTCAAGAATCTTGAGCGCCCCGCGCCGTCCGATCTCCTCGAAGGCCCAGCCTTCACCACTGATTTTGATGATGTTGGGATCGAACCCGAGGCGCTCCATCATTTGGATATAGGCCAGACGGCGCTTGTTTGCGTTGGGGTTCGCGGGCGTACGCATCTCGAAGAAGCTGGGCGGCTCGCCGGTGCGGGTCAGGTACTCGACTGTCTGCGAGACGAAGCTGAAATTATCAGATCCAACAAAGGCTTCACCGACCTTCTCGATATTGCTATCGAAAAGAACCGTCGGTACGTCGGCACAGAACTCTTCTATGACAACGCGATCCGACGCACGACCGAGCGGTGCCAGAAGGACGCCGGCGGGCTTGATGGAGCGGAGGCTTTCCAGGTTCTCGATCTCTAAGGCCTGCTCGCCATGGGAGCTGAACAAAATCGGCCGAAAACTGGCCTCAATGCACAAGCGTTCGATTCTGCGCGCGATCTCGGTGAAGAACGGGTCCGCCAAATAGGGCACGACAATGCCGATATTCTTGGTCAGACGCCGGTTCTGGTTGATCGCGTAGATGTTGGGGCGGTAGTCGTGCTGCTCCAGCGCCGCCTCGATGCGTTCACGCGTGGATTTGCGCACGCTGTTCGGGTCGTTGAAATATTTGGATACGGTCGGACGTGAGATGCCGCTGATGGCGGCGAACTCTTCCATGTTTCTTATTTTTGTGGCGGACACGGATTGCCTCGCTGGATGGGCATGGGCGCAAATGCAGATTCAAAGTGCGCGTTTGCCGGCCGTTTCACTCAAGATAGCCGAAACTATTTTCCGCGCGCAAACTTTAATGTCAGCTTACCAAGACACATGACTTGGCCAAGATGCCCCGAACCACGCGGACCAGCAGGCTGGCGGTGAGCCCGACAATATCCGCGATGAGATAGAGCTTGGGCCTCGCCGCATCGCAATCGCCGTTGAACAGCAGCAAATGCGGCACTCGATAGCCAACGTTTGCGTCATTCTATGCGCGCAGCGCCGAGTAAGATGGCAGTCCCGGCTAATGCAATTCGATCGACACGACCGTTCTGCTAGTGGCAGGACCGCTCGCTTCAACCCCGGAGAGTTGCCGATGATAAAGCTGGTCATGTGCCTGCATCGACGTGCCGACATCTCGCGTGAACAGCTCCAGGGTTATTGGTTGAACAAACACGGTCCATTTTTTCAAGACAACGCGGCGTCGAGCTGGACAGGCGCGCGTAGGGCATGACATTCGCGCCACCTTACAAGATCCCCCCATTTGCCGCGATGCGCGCATCAAGCGGCGATGCAAATGCACCAGGACAAATGGACGGCTCATATCCCATTTGGGATATGACGATTGACGCGCAAACGCTCTACGGTCCGTCCCGCAAAAGCGTGGGGCGGTCACGCGGGGTGGTTTCTGTCGCCCAAAGTACAACCGACTGGACGGGGAAGGGTCTCGCGGATGTTAGGGACGATTGCGAAGCCTTGTCGACAGGCCATTGTCATCCTGAGCGTTCCAGTCGTCTGCTTCTCCCTGGCAACCGCAACTCATGCACAAGAACTGCGCATCGCAACCGAGGGGTACTACGCGCCCTTCAACTATGTCGACGATTCCGGTGCTCTTGCCGGGTTCGATATCGACATCGCCAACGCGCTTTGCACAGTCATGGAGGTCACCTGCACATTCGTCCAGAATGACTGGGACGCCCTGATCCCCGGGTTGATTGCCAACGACTACGACGTGATCGTCGCCTCAATGTCGATCACTCCCGAACGCCAAGAACAGGTGGCGTTCAGCTTGCCATACTACTCAAATATGCTGAGCTTTGTCGGCAGGCGCGACAGCGGCCTGGAAATCTCCGAGGCAGCGCTCAATGGGAAGACCATAGGTGCTCAACGCAGCACCGTCAGCTCGGAATATCTTGAGACGACCTATGCCGACATCGTCACGATCCAGCTTTACGATTCCCAGGATCAAGCACTCTCAGACTTGATGAACGGTACACTTGACCTTGTACTGAGTGACAACTTGCCTACTTACGCTTGGCTGCAGAGCGAAGCAGGCAGCGGGTATGAATTCATCGGCGAGTTTATCGACATCAATGACCGTATCGCGATCGCTGCGCGAAAAACTGAGGGAGACCTCATCAATAATCTCAATGATGCTCTGATCGAGATCATCGAGAACGGCGCCTATCAAGAAGTAAACGCTAAATACTTCCCGTTCTCCATATATTTCTAAAAAAGTGTTTCGCCAGATGGGGGTCAGAAGCAGATTACTGATCGCCTTCTTTGGCATTAGTGGGCTCAGTGTCGTAATCGCGGGGGCAGCGCTCTATTCCTTCGGGTTTGTAGGGCAGGTGTTGGACCGCGTCACACAAACCCGCGTACCTGCTGTTCTGAAAACGATCGAGATCTCGCGACAGGCCGAAAGGATCGTGGCGGCCGCTCCTGCTCTGCTGGCCGCTGACACCACAGAAGAACGGTCGCTGGTTACCGATCGAATCGCAGCCGAGATGCAAGTCTTGAATGGCATCCTCGTCTCGCTCAGCGAGCAGGATGACGGATTCGAGGCGGCAGTGCGCCTTCAGCCTGTCGTCCAGGAACTTGGTTCAAACTTGGTGGAACTCGATGAGACGGTTTCTTTCCGACTGAGAGCCTCCGCCCGAGGACAGCAACTGCTTGCTCAGCTTAGCGAGACGGATCAAGCGGTGCAGGCCGTGCTTTCACCAGGCACGATGGTCCTCAACGCAAAGTTCGCCCGCCTGAGCAGGCAGCTGGAGGATGCCGACGTCACATCGGAAGACCATGACGCGATCTTGAGCGCACTGACCGAGCTCGTGTCGAGCGCTCTTCCGCTCCAAACCGCGCAGTTCGAAGCCGGGCGGATCAATGACATGCTGGTGTTCTCTGCCCTGTCGAACGAGATCGATGAGATCGAAGCACTCGCCTTTCCGCTCAGGCGCTCACATCAAAACCTCGTCGGCCTGGTGGAACAGCTTCAGCCACGCTTTCGAGATCGCCTCGCGCCCAAGGCCGAAATCTTTTCGGCCCTCATGGCGGGCCCGGATAGTTTGCCGATCACCCGCGTTTCAGAACTGGAACGGCTCGCCGACGGACGTGCTCTCTTGGCGCGCAACACAGTTTTGTCGGAGGAGCTGACTGCGATCGTCAACGACCTGGTTACGCAGGCTGAGACCGACATCACGGCCAGCAGCGCTGAAGCGCGCGAAGCACGATCCATCGGATCCGCCGTGATTCTGTCGATTACTGCCCTCAGCCTCGTGAGCGCCGGGATGATCATATGGCTTTACGTGAACGGCAATCTCCTGGCGCGGATCACCGCGCTCAGCGACAGCATGATCTCCATCTCCGGCGGCAATCTCCACGCCGCTTTGCCGGAGGCCACCGGCCGTGACGAGATTGCGAAGATGGCCGCGGCGCTGCGGGTCTTCCGGGATACCGCCATTGAAGTGGAGGAAAGCAACCTGCGCGAAATCTCTGAGGCGCGGGAAAGATTGTCAGCCGCACTGGAAAGCATCTCCGACGGTATCGTGTTGTATGACTCAGAAGATCGCATGATCCTCTGCAATCAAACCTACCGTGATCTGTTGGGTCCTGGCCTGGCGGCTCACGCGGTTCCGGGCGTGCAGTTTGAGGACTTCATGCGCGAAGTTGCCGCCAAGGACCGTGCCATTGATGATGACATTGGTACGGGCGGCGACGGCGAGGCCCGCATTGCTCAGATTCTGCTCAATCGCAGAACACCCGGCCGCGAATTGCTTGAAAAGTGGCCCCGAGGGAAGTGGATAAAATTCACTGAAACCAAGACCCAGGCTGGCGGCACCGTCGGCGTTTTAAGCGACGTTACCGAGCTCATAGAAGCGAAAGAGCAGGCTGAGGCCGCGAGCGAGGCCAAGAGTACATTTCTCGCGTCGATGAGCCACGAGATCCGCACACCATTGAACGGGATCGTCGGGATGTCGACGCTGCTTGGCGGCACAAAGCTAACCCACGAGCAGCGCGATTTCGCAACAACGATCAATGAAGCTGCCGAGACGCTCCTGACGATCATCAACGACATCCTCGATTTCTCGAAGGTGGAAGCCGGGGCACTGGCGCTTGAAAATGTGCCGGTCGATCTGATCGTAACCATCGAAAGCACGACAGACATGCTGGCGACCAAGGCAAGCGACAAAGGCATCGAGTTTGTCTTTCGTATCGGCCCTGACCTGCCACCCGCAATCTATGGCGACAGTATTCGCCTCAAGCAGATCCTGCTGAATCTCTTGAACAATGCGATCAAGTTTACCGATGCGGGCGAGGTCGTTCTCAATGCAGACCAGGTCTCCGATGGCGACGCTGCCCGGATCCGATTGGAGGTGCGCGACACCGGCATCGGCATCCCCGAAAACCGAATGGATCGGCTGTTCAAATCGTTCAGCCAGGTCGACACCTCCACCACACGAAGGTTCGGCGGCACCGGGCTGGGACTTGTGATCACCAAGCGGCTGGTTGAACTCATGGGCGGTGAAATCTCCGTCTCCAGCAGAGTCGGCAAGGGCACAACCTTCACAATCGATCTGCCCTTCACACCGGCAGAACGCCCCAGCACGCCTGGAATGGATGAGATGCTGGCGGCGGTCAGGGGACGCAAAGTTCTGGTTGTCGACGACAATCAGACCAACTTGAAGATCCTTGGCGAGCGCCTGCGCGGCTGGGATATCCACCCCGAATTGTGTGATCACCCTCAGACCGCTCTGGAGATCCTGAGAACCATTTCGGTCGATGTGGTGATCTCCGACTTCAAGATGCCCGAGATGACGGGCCTCGACATGGCGCTCAAGCTTAAAGAGCAGAGTGGGGATCAAGGGCCGCCGGTGATTCTCTACAGCTCCGTTTCGCTGCTTGATCACGACACGCGCGCGAAGTTCGAAGCCGCAGGCTTGACCGCACACCTTATGAAACCGGCGCGCACGACCCAGATGCTCGCGGCCCTGGTTAAGGCGATTGACCCCGACGCATTGCCGGCTGACCAAAGTGCTATGGGCCTTGCCTCCTCCTGGGCGCCGGCCGGCACTGTGCTTGATGTGCTGCTCGTCGATGACAACGCCATCAACCGCAAGGTCGCGTTGAAGATCCTTCGCAGGCTGAACATCGATCCTATGATCGTCGATAACGCCGCCGCCGCCATCGCCGCCTGCGAGGCTCGTTCATTCGGCGTGGTCTTCATGGATATTGAGATGCCTGAGATGGACGGCGTTACCGCAACCGCCGTGCTGCGCGAACGCCTTGAACCCGTTCGCCAGCCTTACATTGTCGCACTCACCGCCAATGCAATGACCCAGGACCGCGAGAGCTATCTCCGCTCGGGCATGGACGACTACCTAAGCAAACCCATCGACATCGATGCCCTGACCCAGTGCCTCGACCGCGCATCCGAATTCCACCGCGCTCGGGCGTCAGCAGGAGCGCCTCCATGACCTCCGATCTCATTGACCCCGATCTCATTGACCCCGATCTCATTGACATTGCCGCACTTGCCAAACTCAAGGACATGATCGGCGGAGACACCAAAGATCTCGCCGAGTTGGTCGACGACTTCGTGGCCGGGTTTCCGCAGCAGATTGAGTTGATGCACAAGCAGGCAACCGATCAGGAATGGGGCTCATTGAGGATCACGTCACATAGTAGCAAATCAAATGCGCGCGACATGGGGGCGGCCTCGCTTTCGGCGCTCTGTGCGGAGCTGGAATTGCAGTGCAAGAGCGGAACGCCTGTCGAGCCTACGCGTCAAATCTTCGAGATTGAGAAAGCGGGTCTGGCCGCTATCGATGCGTTGAAGGACTTGGACCTGGAGAATGTCTAAAAGTCCCGCCACCGAAGTTCTGGTCGTTGACGACAACCGCTTGAACAGAAAGAAGCTCAAACTAGCGGTCGAAAAGCTAGGCTATACGGCTGAAACGGCTGAAGACGGCGCTGAGGCGCTCAAGAGGCTGTTCCAAGGGCAAGTCGACGTCGTTCTCTTGGATCTTTTGATGCCAAAGATGGATGGGTTTGAAGTGCTTGGGCGCGCTAAGGCCGATCCGGATCTCCGAGACACCCCAATAATTGTGATCTCAGACCTTGAAGGCGAGCCGGAAAGTGTCTCGCGCGCAATCGAACTCGGGGCGGAGGATTTCCTGCCCAAGGGATTCGACCCGGTCATCCTGAACGCCCGCCTGGTGGCGAGCCTGCGAAAAAAGCAATTCAGAGACCAGGAGCTTCAATATTTCCGCCGGATCAACACGCTGACCGACGCAGCGGCTGAAATTGAGGCTGGGCAGTTTGATGAAAGCAACCTTGCTGCACTGGATGCCGAGGCTCAGACGAAAGACCCGATCGGCCGTCTCGCCATGGTGTTCCAGGGTATGGCCAAGGAGATTCACGCGCGCGAATTGCGGCTCCTGGAGCGCATATTGTTGCTGCAAGGCAGTCTCTTGCTCGCGCTCGTCGCGGCATCATCGGGGCTCACGCCCTCATTGTCGCGCATGGCGGCCGGGCTAGGGTCCAAGCCATTTGGCATGGCAGTCTGGGTCGACTTCTTTGCCGCTGCAATTTGCCTGGCGGTCGTCCTCACCCGCGGGGGCATTCCCAAGCTCACCCGTGCGGATTGTCTGTTTTTTGCCGCCTGGGCGTTTCTAGTCGGCATCGTGCAGCATGTCACCGTTTTCACTTTTGCTGCACATGTCGAGGCCACATATCTGACGATGATCATGGCGCTGGAAAGCCTCTTGGTCTTCTGTTTCGCCGCCATGACTCGAATGGAGCGTACTTCGCTCCGGCGAATCCTTGGCCTGCTGGTTGGCTTCTTTGGAATTGGGACCGGTCTTTTTTCGCGACTTCAAGGGGAAGGCAGCACTGACGATTTGTGGCTGATTGGTGCTCTCTTGTTGCCCCTCGTCTTCGCTGTCGAGACTGTTGCGCTTGTCTTGATCCAATAGCGGCTGTCGGGTTGATGTTCTCCTTCTCCATCGTCTTTGCTGTGCCGCTTGCTTGGCTCAGTGGACAATGGGTATTGCCGAGCCAACTGATTGCCCCCCTGGGTTTGGTCATTCTCCTGCTGGCTTTGGCCTCAATTGCCGCAAATGTCGCCTTTGTTTACCTGTTGGACCTCTCAGGGGCCGTCTTCTCAAGCCAGGCCGCCTATGTCACCGCCCTCGCCGGGATCGTCTGGGGTATGCTGCTCTTAGGCGAACGCCTGAACGTCTTTGCTTGGGCCGCCATCGCATTGGTGCTTATGGGGATGTACCTGGTCGAAACAAAAGGATGGCAGCACTCAATCAAGATCAAGAGGCAGTATCGGGGCTAGAGCATCGGCAAGCGGTTCGCCGCAGCGCCCCACCTCCCCCTTGCGGGGAGGTCGAAGTTTGCGAAGCCGAAGGCGCCGGAAACTTCGGGTGGGGGTACAGCCACCGGAGATAATCGCTCACCCCCACCCGAAAACCGGCGTCGCGTCCGCCTTCGCCCTTCGGGCTCGGCGACAAGCCGCTCCTTGGTTTTCGACCTCCCCGCAAGAGGGAGGTTAGGGTCCGTGCTCGCCTCATGTGCGCGTGACATTGATTCAATCAGAATGGAAACAGCTCTAAACGCCTCCTTCGAGGCCTCGCTTCTCAGTTCCTCGAAGCGACCGCGCCTGCCCGTGCGGCGGCCTCGGCAATCACCGGCACGAGCTCTTTGTGTTTCTGGAACATCAAGGCCAACCCGGCCTGACCCATCACGTCAAACTCCATCCAGGGATAGGCAGTCGCGAGTCTTGAAAGCGCGCTAAAATCCATGGTGGGATCTTCTTTACCTAGAAAAATCCGCACCGGAACGTGGCGAGTCGCCATGACCTGATCGCTCCAATCCTTCTGGAAGGCGACGTATTCCATGGTGAAGGCTCGGGCGGCATTGGTCGACTTACCAGCCATCAAGCTGATATTTGCCACGAGGACTTGCTTCATCTCGTCCACTTCGAGAAGAGCGAGATCCGATGGCGAGTCCCTGCACAATTGGCGGAGCATGGCCTCAGGACCGATCTGTTTGCACATCGCCATCACAGCGTTTGAAGCAAACTGGACCAAATGCGGGGCATGACGTGCCGTCGACACAAAAAACCTCTGCCATCGTCCGACCCCCACCACGCTCTGTCCACCGGGCAGGCAGGGTCGCGCTCCGACACCGATCAAGTCGGACACGACATCTGGGTGCCTTGCAATCAGATCAGAGGCAAAGGGAAAGTCGGTACCCTGAACGACATAGGGCAGGCGTGCCATCCCCAAACGCTTCAGGAGGAACAGTGTATCGCCGCTCGCGGTCCCTAAAGGATCAGCGCTTGGCTTGAGGTCGTCGCTGTGGCCATAGCCGCCCCGGATCGGGCAGATAACGCGAAGATTGTGCTCAAACGCCGACCGGATCATCGAATGTGACCACCGCGCCATGCAGGAGCCCATGTGAGAGAACAGGGCCGGGTTTCCACTTTTTGGCCCCATGTCATGATAAGTCAGCGTCCGGCCATCCTGCACTTTTATGGAGCTGAACGGCTTCCAGACTTCCGCTTCGATCCAGTCGTTTTAAATCGTAGGCGCGGCGAGCTGTACAGTCTCCGTCCGCCCTTCACTGCTTGCTGGGAACTCGCCGAGTGTCATCACCACGCGGACAATGTCTGTCTGGGAGCGCAGATTCATCTTGCTGAGGATTGACTTGATCTGCCCCCTAACCGTTCCCTCGCTGGTCTTACGCATTGCAGCGATGGACTTGGTGTCATGTCCTTCGACCAGCAAGCGTACGACACTTTGCTCTGCGACCGTGAGTTTGAATACACCGTTCAGGAGAGCATCGATGGTCTCGCGCCAATGAAAATGGTTCGAAACGATCAGCGCTGCCAGGCCACTTTCCAGTGTGTGAGTCATGCAAGTCACGCGAAACAGCACACTGCCGGCTTTGTCGGCCAGATCAGCCTTCAGCAATTTCTCCGAATGCCCGGGGTGACCGAAGACATCTTCAACGGTTCGGACGAGCGCCACCCGCATCTCCGCAGGCACCGCAAGCCGATCCAAACGATCGCCTGCCTTAACGCGGAAGGTCGCAAAAGCACCTGGATTACAGGCCTCGACCACGAGCGATCTGCCGACAATGAAAGCGGCGATCCTGTCATAGGGCTGCAAATACTGCGCGAGATCAATCTCTGTGCTCTCGCCACGCTGCAGGATTGATTGGGCACGCTCAAGATGTGTTTGGTAAGATGCAACTTGTTCTGCGATGCCGGCATTTTGGGAGTCTTCAAAATGCTCTGCCAGTCCACTCGTATGCCAGAATTCGATGAAGTCATCGAGCGCAGACGGCTCTAGCGCGACTTGGTAGATGCGATCAACGATGAGATCGTGATCAATTTCCAGAGCCTCTTGGTTCTGCTTAGTCACGCCTCCCATGCGCCTGAATCTTGCCCCTTTCTCATCGAAAGCGCCAGTATTGAGAGCACTGACGTGGACTATGCGTCGGTAACATCGGCCAGCGGTCCGAGCGACTAAGCAGAATTTCGCTTACGTCGACTACTAGCTGAGGGAGAGCCTATGAGCAACTTGCCTGCTGTAGTTGATGATTGGGCAACTCAACTTCTAGGCCGCTATGCGGAAACAAATTCAGGCTTTTCGCACTTGCGGCGAGCGGTCGTAATCTGCCCAACCTGCAGGTTCAGAGCCGAAGCCTGCCAAGAGCCACCTGAATGCCTGCGTCCTCAAAAGACACAGCGCAATCTCGCGCGTGCAGCGAATGTCCGTTCTCCGCCCGTACAGATCGTTGGATGCGGCACACCGAGTGTCTCAAGCGGATCAAAAAAGCCACTTAGAGTCTAAACCGCGGTTCGCATTCATAGGCCAAACGGCGCGGCCCGAAGCTGAACTCGCTTCCATACAGTCCAAGAAGCCTTCACAACACATCGTCAGGCAGCCGGACTGCGGCAAAGGCGATGGGGTCCGTCGCTACTGGCCGGCGATCAGACCGCCGTCCACACAGATTTTGGAGCCGGTGATGTAGGCGGCCTGGCGGCTGGACAGGAAGGCGGCAGCTGCGCCGAACTCTTCCGGTGTGCCGTATCGGCCGACCGGAATGCGGGCCCGTGACGTGCGTGCCACCTCATCGACCGACGTTCCCGTGCGTTCCGCCGCCGCCTCATCGAGTTCCCGCAGCCGGTCGGTGTCGATCCGTCCGGGGAGCAGCATGTTCACAGTCACGCCTCGGGCAGCGACCTCAGCGGCGAGTGTTTTTGACCACCCAGCGATCGCGCTCCGGATCGCGTTCGACAACGCCAGGTTCGGTATCGGCTGGACAATGCCTGACGAGCCGACCGTGATGATCCGCCCCCAGCCGCGGGCCGTCATCCCTTCCAGTGCCGCATCGGTGATGGTGAAGAACGGACAGGCCATGTCCGTGAAGCTGCCCGTCCATGCGGACCTTTGCTGATCGCGCGCCGGCCCGGGCTTTGGACCGCCGCTATTGTTGACCAGAATGTCAATGTCGCCACGCTCTCTCAGTTCTGCTGCGAAGGCATCGACGGCGTCGAGGTCGGAAAGATCGAGAGCGCGTGCCGTGATCGTCCCGCCACCGGCGGCTGCGCCTGACGCTGCCGGTGCAGCACCTGATCGTGATACCGCCAATACGGCGACACCTTCGTCGGCGAGCGCGCCGGCAATGGCGGCGCCGAGCCCGCGGCTTGCCCCCAGAACGACGGCCTGCTTGCCGGAGATACCAAGATCCATCAGCCCAACTCCTTCAATCGCGCGTCCTGCCGGGAGAGGAGCGCATCGATCTCAGCGATCGCCTCCGGCGGCAGCTTGTTGCCGGGCCGCCGCAACGTATCGCTTGCGATGATTCCTCGGCGGCAGAGCACGTATTTGCGAACCGCAAGACCCACGCCGGGCTGCTGCTCGTAGCGCAGAAGCGGCAGGTAGGCGTCAAAGATGTCCCGCGCCCGCGCCATCTCACCGGCGGACGCATGCCGGACGACGTCGACCATCATCTCAGGAAAGCCGAAGCCCGTCATGGCGCCGTCGGCGCCGCGCGCAACCTCCTCCGGCAGGAACAGGCCACCATTGCCGCACAGGATCGACAGGCGCCGCTGCCCCTCAGCCTCCGCCTTACGTAGCGCACTGATCTTCGCCAGGCCCGGCCAATCCTCATGTTTCAGGATGGCAACGCTTGGCACGCTCGTGACGATCCGGTTGAGCGCCGCCGCACTGATCGTCACATTGGTCGCAAGCGGGAAGTCCTGAAGCACCAGCGGCACGTCGCTCCCTAAAGTCTCCGCCACGAGACTGAAATAGCCGACGATCTGATCATCGGTCTTCAGCGTGGAGGGCGGCGCAACCATGACGCCGCCGGCTCCGAGGTCCATGACGGCACGTGTCAGCTCATCGATCGCCGCCAGACCCGGCGACGAGACGCCCACGACGACCGGCCGCTCGCCGGCGCGATCAATCACCCGGCGCGCCAGTTCGATGCTCTCCGCCTGGGTGACCTTGGGCGCCTCGCCCATCATGCCCAGGATGGTCAATCCGTCGGCCCCGGCCTCGAAGTAGAAATCGACGGCTCGGTCGAGGCTGTCGAAATCGATCGCGCCGTCGTCGGTGAATGGTGTCACTGCAATAACGAAAACGCCGCGGGTTTCGTTGTCGATCAGCGGCATGTTGTGCTCCTGCTACATTTGTTCGGGCTCGCGACCGCGCCGTGCTCAAACAAATATATCTTTGATATGTCAGCTTGCATCGCCAATCGCGTCAGCTCGTCGCTTGCGGCATCCAGCTTCGTTCAGGTTGCGCCGTCGTCTGTGCCTCGCGGCAGATAAATGCCGTCCCCGGGCTTGTTGACGACCGCATCCCCCGTCCAGGCGAGGCGGCCGCGAAGATAGGTGCGCACAACGCGACCGCTGAAACGACGGCCATCGTACGGGCTCCATCTGAGCTCGTCATTAGCCTTGCTCGCATCCCATACGTTGTCACCCTCAGCATAGACGGTCAGGTCGGCATCCGCCCCGACCGCGATGCAGCCCTTGCGTGGCCACAGACCGAAGAATCGGGCGGGCGCCTCGCACAACATCCGAACGGTCATTCGATCCGCGTCCAGCCCACGCGCCGCCGCGCCGGTGTGGAAAGCCGGCAGCAACGTCTCAAGGCCGGGCACGCCGGCGCCGGCGTCAAAGATCGAAGCGGTCCGCTTGTTGTCGACGGGCCAGCTGGAATGGTCGGAACTCACGAAGGCCGCCCTGCCCTCGCGAACGACATCCCACAGCTCGTCGCGCCGACCGGGCCGAATGGGCGGATTGACCTTCATCAGGGCCCCGAGCTCAGCGCCGTCATCCTCCGGGTCGAACCAGAGATAGTGCACGCAAAGCTCGCCTGTGGCGCGATGCCCGCGCGCCCTGCTCTGTTCCACAAGGTCGAAGCCGGACGCCGTTGTCAGGTGCACGATGTGAGCATGCGCCTGGGCGGCCGCTCCCAACTCCAGAAAATGCGCCGTCGCCGAAAGCTCGGCCGCTTCCGGGCGGCTTTCCGAATGCGCTTCAATGCCGTCACGGCCGGCAGCCCGACAGGCGGCAATGGCCGCAAGCACGACTTCCTGATCCTCATTGTGAACGCCAAGCGGAATGTCCGTTGGCGCAAGCGCCTGCATGAGCGCAAAGGCTTGATTCGCCGGAATGCGCGGGAAACGGACCGGATGGCTTTCAAAATACGAGATCTTGAACGCCACAATGCCCGCCGCGATCAGGCGGTCGACCTCATCGAGCGATTGGTCGGGCATCACAGTGCCGTAAAGGGCCACATCGCAATGCGCGAGGTCCGAGATCACCTTTAGCTTGGCGTGAAGGCGTATCTCGTCGAAGAGCGGCTCGGGATTGTCATAGGGCATGTCGACAATGGTCGTCACACCGCCCGCGACAGCCGATCGCGTCGTCGATTCAATGCCGGCAAGACCGCCATAGCTTGCGGCGTGCGTCTGCCCGTCGATGACACCCGGCAGGACCAGATCGTCCCCGGCGTCGAAGCGTTCGCGCGCGTCAGGGGGATTGCCCCGGCCCAAGGCCGCGATGCGCCCGCCCTCAACGCTCAGCCAGCCCCCGCGAAGGATGCCCTCAGGAAGCGCAAGCCGGCCTGTGACAACGAGGTCCGCGGTCAAGCCGCGCACCGATTATAATCAAGCGTCAGCATTGACGCCGCCGACACTGCTCCCGCCTGAACGGGATCCACAACAGGAATACCGAGCGCCGCCTCAACCTCTGGGCGATGCTGCCCCATTCCCGCACAGCCGAGCACAAGCGCATCGGCGCCGTCCTCGTCGCGGAGCAAACGACCGACAGCCGCTACCGCTTCGACAACTCTTTCACCTGACAACTCCGCAACCCCAAGCCCCAACGCTCGGTCACCGGCAAGGCGCGACGACAAGCCAAGTTTCTCGATGTGGCGTGCGTGCCGGGGGATGGAGCTTTCCAAGATCGAAACGACACCGAATCGACCTCCAAAACCTAAAGCTGCCAAATACCCGGCCTCTCCGATGCCGATGACCGGACACGCCGAAACCTGCCGCGCCTCCGCAACACCGGGGTCGGAAAAGCAGGCGATCACATAGGCTCCCGCCGTCTCAGCGGCGACCCTCTTGACGACCAAGGGCTCCGCACTGTCAATGTCAGCCTGCCGCTCGATGGCGCTCGGCGCCTCGGCGATGGTCACGCAGCGTATCGTGTGGGTTGTGCCGGCGCGCACCAGATCGAGACATGCATCCATTGATCGCGTGACAGCTTCGGAGCTGTTGGGATTGATCACGAGGATGTCGGACAAAGACGTGTATCTCCGCGATTTGCGCCGCCGGCCGTTTGGTATATTAGGTAGTATTCCAATTCCGACATGCCGTCAAATCAGGCGGCGGTCGAATTGGTGAAGCGCCGTGGCGGGCTACGCCCCGGTACAAAGGCCATATTGCGAGGAGCGAGCGGTGATCGTTGCGGACAAAAAAGGCCGGAAGGCATCGCCTTCCAAGGCGCGATCGGCACCGAAGAAAGCCTCGTCCAAGGCGCCGTCCATGACGGATCAGGCGCATAAGGTGATCAGACACGAGATCATCACATGCAAATTGCCGCCTGGCCTTGAGATCTCCGAGCAGGAATTCGCTCAACGGTTGGGGATCAGCAAGACGCCTGTCCGCGAGGCCCTGGCCCGCTTGGCTCTGGAAGGGCTGGTGGAAACATATCCGCGCCGCGGCTACCGGATCACGCCAGTTGCTGTGCGGGACATCAACGACCTCTTTGCCGTCCGCGGCGCCCTGGAGGGCGTAGCAACCGAACTGGCGACGGAGCGCATGCCCGATGATGAAATCGCGGCTCTGGAAGCTCTTGCGGAAGCCAATTACACGCCCGGCGAATCCACGAGCGTCGATGCCTTCGTGACGGCCAACCTTCAGTTCCACTCAGCGATCGCCAAAGGCTCGGGCGTGACCCGTCTGGCTAACATGGTGATTGCTCATCTGGAGGAGGCGACGCGTCTCTTCTACATGGGCGTGAACGTCCGCGACGTGAATCCGGAGACCAACGAGGACCACCGCCAGATCGTCGCGCTTATGAAGAGTCGAGACGGCGAAGAAGCACGCCGCGCCATGCTTCATCACAACGAAAACACCAGACGCGGTCTTCTGGCTTCGCTGGTGTCGGACCGCCAGTCGAGCCTGCAATTGTGACGGCGGGGCCGGGCGATCGCTGCGGAGGAGCAAGGACGAAGCATGGGTGATAAAATCGCATGGGCACGGCAGGAGGACGTACCGAAGGTCTGGGTGCACCAGGACCTGGAATACAGCCACCGCCTCATCAATTCGTACGATCAGGGCTGCTCGTTCTCCTTTCACATCACCACCTACGAGCCGCATTTCGATACGATCGTGGAAGGTGACGGCGTACACGAAGTGGTGCTCTATTGCTTGCACGGCTGGTCTGAACAGACCGACCTCTCGGACGGACGCAGCCGCACGTTCAAGCCGGGCGATGCGATGTACCTGCCCGTGAACTATCGCTACCGCCACGTCATCGGCGATGGCGGTCTCGTCGTGGCGGTCTGCTGCACGCCGTCGCGGCAACCCGGAGAGGTCTGACCGCGACCGCTCCTGAGCCGACGCGTCAAGTGACGTTGGCGAGAAACGCCGCGAAGCGCGGAGGCGGATCGCTCAGCGCGATGTCGACCGGCTGGTCCATGACGACACGGCCGTCCTCCATGAAGACGATCCGATCCGCCGCTTGGCGCGCGAATCCCACTTCGTGCGTCACGACCACCATGGTGACGCCGCTTTTCGTCAGATCAACCATGACGTTCAGCACGTCATTGACGGTCTCCGGATCAAGCGCCGATGTCGGTTCGTCGAAGAGCAGCGCGACGGGGTCCATGGACATCGCCCGGGCAATCGCCACACGCTGGCGCTGGCCGCCCGACAGCTCAACCGGAAACGCCCGCGCCTTGTCAGCAAGCCCGACATCGGCCAGCAACTTCTCCGCCGTCTTCAGGGCCTCGGCGCGGGGCCGCTTCTTCAGTTTGATCAGCCCGAGCGCGACATTCTCCCGTGCCTCATAAGTCGGGAACAACGCAAAGTTCTGGAACACCATACCCATGCGTCCGCGTATGCCATCGATCTCTCGCTCGCCGCGCCGTTCGCCTCGCACCCCAAACGGAATGCTCTCCCCGGCGATGCGGACATCGCCATGATCGGGCGGCTCGATCCAATTCAGTGCGCGCAGCAGCGTGCTCTTGCCGGATCCGGAGGGGCCGAGGATCACCACGATTTCACCTTGGCGGACAGTCAGGTCGGCGTTTTCCAATGCCACGATCGCGCCGAAGCGACGTGACAAGCCGCGCGCTTCGATGACCGGTTTGCGATCCGCCTTGGCGTGGTGACGCGGCGCAGCCGGCAAGACTGAAGCCGCATCTGCCGAAGCCGCAGCTTGCAACGGTGCAGCAGAGCGACGCACCGGCTCTGAATCGTCGCGATCCTTCAAGGCAATCCGCGCTTCGATCCGGCTCTGTATCAGCGTCCAGGCGCTGATCAGCACCAGGTACCAGACCGATGCGGCAAGATAGACTTCCAGCGGCCGTGTCGTCGACTGCGAGAGCTGCTGGGACACACGCAGCAACTCGGCAAAGGAGATCGTCGCAAGCAGCGACGTCGCCTTGATCATGTAGCTGAAATTGTTGCCGAGCGGCGGCAGGATCATGCGCATCGCCTGGGGCAGCACGACAGTAAGAAACCCTTGCCAGGATCGCAGTCCGAGCGATGCGGCAGCCTCGCGCTGCTGCTGCGGCACGGACATCAGGCCAGAACGAACGATGTCGGCCATGCGGGCGCCTTCGTTGATCCCCAGCGCCAAAAGGCCCGTCGTCACGAGATCAAGCCGCACTCCCATCTGCGGGAGTGCTGCGAAGAAGAACAGAATCTGCGCCAGCAGCGGCGTGCCCTTAAAGACCCACAGATAGAACCATGCCGGCCACGACAGGAGACGGTTCGTCGACATCAGCATCGGGCCGACTGCCAGGCCGATTCCTGTACCGATGGCCTGCGATGCGGTCGCCACCCAGATCGTCACCCACATCGCCCCAATGAGAAGCGGCGATGTGACGAACCCCCACCACAGTGATAGGTCGAAGCCGGTCATACGGATGCAGCGTTATTGACCGATCGCACGGGGATCGTGCCGGGCGCCGATGGTCGGGAAGGGTCCACCTGCACCCGCCTTGGTGTTCGCCGGGCGCTGCCGACGGGCAGGTCAAGGAGGTTCACCAGGCCGGGCGGCGCAGCGACAACATCGGCCGCCAGCGCGGCAACGATGTTGGCCGCTCCGAACAAGGACTCAAAGGCCGGACGCACAATCATGCGAATCGGCATCGCGCCCTCAATCTCGATGTGATCGGCCTCTTCCAGGCCGAACCGTTCCGGTTGGTAATACATGCACAACTCGGTCGTGATCACCGGCTCACCGCCGCGCGATCCGTAGGCCTTCTGGGTGATCCCGATCACGTGCCCCGGCGGCAGCACACCAAGCGTCGGGTCGCCGCTGTCGACTGGGAAGTCGGCCGTCTCGACATCCCAGCTTTCACCGATCAGATCGATCGTCAGCCCCAGATACTCCGCCAGCAGCGCCACCGATTCCGGCGCCCCCATGTGGCCAACGATCGTGCCGGCCGCGGCCTGCTCACGGAACACATCCGGAAGCAAGCCGTAGCCGACATGCTCAATATCGCCAGGCCCCGTGCCGGTCACATCGATCGTGCGCCGAATAGCGATGGATGTCACCGCGCTTGTGGCGCGCGCCAGCACCAGCGGCACTGCATCATAGGTGAAGCCCGGATTGATGCCGGCGCCGGATATCGTGACACCGTGCGTCTTGGCGACCGCATCGAGGCGCTGGGCAAACGCCGGGAACCGGAACGCCGGGTAGAACATCGCCTCAGAGGCTGAGAGCACGTTCAAGCCCGCGCGCAACGGCTCGGCGAGTTGCTCCTCGATCCGTTCAGGCCGCGACTCCGTCATGTGTATCAGCACGTCGGCCGACCGTTCCAGCCCAGCGAGACATGCAGCAAGATCGGGTGCGACAACGCGATCGCCAAAACGCCGGTACGGCACGAGATCGCCGACGCGTCGGCCGGCCTTCTCCGGATCGTGGTCGACCACACCGGTCACGTTCAGCGTCGGGTAGTCGCCCTCCAGGACACGAAGAAGACGCCCGCCAAGCGCGCCCAAGCCAAAGATCACGAGATCGGTCATCGGTTTTGCTTTGTCCTGCCTGTGTTAGCCGCGCGCAATCCTCAGCGCCCCGCGTTTGCGCGCGCGTCGGCGCGCGGCGCCGCGCCACGTGCTGCGACCCGCTCAAGCCACGCCTGAACGAAGAGCCATGCCGTGTACATGATGAGGTAGTAGACCGCGGCGACCGAATAGAGCTCGATGACGCGATACGTTTCGTTGATGGCGATGCGTGTGACCCGCAAGAGCTCTTCAAACGAAATGACCGACAGCAGCGCCGTCGTTCGCATCATCGACGCGAACTCGTTGCCGAACGGCGGCAAAATAACTCTGAGCGCCTGCGGCAGGATTACGTAACGCATCGCTTGCAGCCGGCTGAAGCCCATCGCCCGCGCCGCCTGCATCTGGTCCGGATTGATCGACTGAATGCCGGCGCGAATGATCTCCGCCATATAGGAAGCAGCATAAAGGCCGAGCCCGATGAGCCCCGCCTGCAGCACCGACAGTCTGATCCCGAGTTGAGGCAGACCAAAGAAAAGCAGGAAGAGCTGAACGAGCGGCGGCGTGCCGCGCCAGATCCAGATATAGGTCGCGGCGATCCACCGGAGAGCGGAGAACCGCGACAGGCTGAACAAGGCCAGCACCAATCCGATGATGACGCCGATACCCTGGGCGGCGATCGCGATCAGAAGGGTGACGATCGCCGCTATCGCAAAACGGCTCTGAAAAAGGTACTCGACAAAAACATCAACGGAGAAGTTCATCGGCCCTCACCGAACAAGGATACACTTTAAGTACCCGCTGCCGGCGCGTCCCGACTCAACTTGTGGAGCTTAGGCCTTTTTACCCCGGATTGAGAACGAATTCCGGCACTCCAGCGACGCCCCACTTTTCAACGATCTTCTCGTAAGAACCGTCGGCGCGCATCTCTTCAAGTGCCGCAAGAATCGCTTCCGCCAACTCGGTGTTCTCCTTCAGCGTCGCGATCGCCAAGCGGTTCGCCTTGTTGCCGGTGAACGCCATCTCAAACGGGCCACCGCTCGTATTGATGTAGAAGGCCGCCTGCGGATCGTTGAGATAGCCGGCCTCGGCCTGCCCCGCGGCGACGGCCTGGATTGCCTCTGCGTTGGAATCGAAGGCCAGTATATTGATCGGATCAAGTCCCGCGGCTGCCATCCGGTCGCTGTTTGCCTGCAGATGCTTGTTGGTTGTGCCACCCGCAGCGACGGAAACCGTACGGCCAGCAAGGCCGTCAAAGCAAGCGTCGTAAGAGGCGTCGTTACCGATTTCGCCGTCACAGGCGATGCCGGCGGGGTTGCCTTCCGGCACCATCAACCCCTCTCCCCACTGCACATAAGCGATCATGTTCATGATCTGCAGCCGTTCGGGATTGATGAAGATCGCCGTGCAGATGCCGTCAAAGCGCTTTGCCTGCAGGCCGGGAACCAAGCCCGGAAACGCCAGATTGGTCCAATCGATCTCAAGCTCCATGCGCTTGGCGACCTCGCCGCACATGTCGACATTGAGCCCGTCCTTTGTGCCGTCGGGCTTGATAAACTGGTTGGGCGCGGCGGCGAAGTCTGCAGCGAAGCTGACGGTACCCTCGCTCATGACGCCTTGCGCCGAAGCACTGTTGATCGACATGGCGGTCGCAATGACCACAAAAAGTGCTGCAGCCCGATTCATAGGTCGATCTCCCGTTATCTATTGCAGACCATGATCTTTTACGTAATATATCAGTATCACGCTCTCTCTGTAATGCCCAGTCTTAAGAAGGATATTGGGCACGGCAGAACGGCCGACTCACCCTGCTACTCGGAGATGTGTTCTGTGGAATCGCGTGTCCGCGGCGCGCGACGAAGCAACCGCCGCTCCAGACTTATCGACGCTGAAGGAAGATGACCACCGGCTCGGCCCACAGCACCCACGGCCCTGAAGTGCCGCTTCACAAGAGCGCTTCCGGCACAGCGAATGGCCTTGCGCAACCAAGATCGGGCGGCGCGTCGATCTGGGACCTGCTTCAGCGCGACCGTTCCGGTTTTCCGCGGCTGACGAAGGATATCGACGTCGATCTTGCGGTCATCGGCGGAGGTCTTGTCGGCCTCACTACCGCGTTGGCGGCAACAGAGGCCGGACTGCGTGTCGCAATTGCTGAGAAGACGACCCTTGCGTCGGGCGCCAGCGGGCGAACGTCGGGCTTTGTCGCACCTTCGCTGCGGCCCCTCCCCGGCGGCAAGTCGCTGGACACGGCACTCGGGCCAGACCGTGCGCGCCGCTTCCGTGCTTTCGCAGCGCAATCCGGCTGCGCGGTCTTCAATCTGATCGACGGCCACAAGCTCAATGTGCCGACAGCGCGCGCCGGATGGATTGAAGCAGCCCATACGCCGGAGGCCCTCAACCGCTTGCGTCGCGATGCGGGTGACAGCGATCACGTGCTTTCAGCCGACGAGCTGCGCGAGGCCGCGGGCCTGGAAGGCTTCCACGGCGGCGTGATGCGCGCAAACAGCGGCGCCATCGATCCGAAAGCCTACGTGAATGAAATCGCCCGCGTCGCCGCAGCGGCCGGCGCATACATCTTTGAGAATACGCCGATCGAAGCGCTGCATGTCGCAGCGGACGGACATGCCGAACTGCTCTCCCGCGGAGCGCGCATCCGCGCCGCCCATGTGGTTGTGGCGACGAACGGGGCGAGCCGCCTTCTGCCGCGCCTTGCCGCCGCATTGATGCCGGTGCGTGTGCACCAGGTCGTCACGGCGACGCTGCCGAAAGAGCTGCAAACTTTGATCCTCGGCGGCGGCCATGTGATCACCGACACCCGCCGCAACGCAATGGCGCTGCGCTGGACGCCCGACGGCCGCCTGCTGACGGGCGGATTGGTGTTGCCGTCCCTGAAGCCGGCAAACGCTGAGGCAGCCGCGTTCTACACCCGGCGGCTTGGGACGATCGCCGGTCCGGCGGCGGAGCGTGCCGGGCTGGCGCCCAAGCTCCTCAAATCGCAGCACATTTGGCACGGACAGATTGCAATGACCGGCACCGGATTGCCGTTGCTCTATGCGCCATCGCCCGCGGTGACCGCGCTTGTCGCCTGTAACGGGCGGGGGATCGCGCTTGGAACCGCACTTGGCACTGCACTTGGCGAGACGATCGCTGACGGCGTGAAGCGGGGTACTGGGCAGATCGATCTAAGCACCCTACCCCTGCCAGTGACGGAACCGCGGCCGCAGCTACGGCGATATTTTTCCGGCTTCGGCGCGCGGTGGCGCACGGCGCTTGCGGAGGTCCTCGACCGGCGTGACGCCAGGCAGGCGGCCACGCCTCCCGGCACGTAATCTGCTCAATCTCGCGAAAGGAAGAAGCGTTGGCGCAACCAAGCATGAAGCCGCTCTCAGATGTCGACGCGGCGGCGATGAACGACCGCGACATCGCCAAGTTGCGAGACGCTGGTGCATTGGCGTTGCTGCCCGCCGGCGCGATCGAGCAGCATGGCCCGCACCTCCCCATCGACACGGACATGACATGCGGGCGCGCCGTGGCGCTGGCCGCCGCCCGGCTTATGCATGATCACCCATGCATCGTGTTTCCCTCCTTCGCCTACGGCTTCTCGCCGCATCATCTCAGCCGGCCCGGCACAATCTCCATGCCGCTCGACATCTTCCTCAAGCAGATCCGCGCGGCCGTCGACTGCCTCGTGCGCAGCGGCTTTTCGCGGGTTGCGGTGATCAACAGTCATGGTGGCAATGCTGCGCCGCTTCGCAGCGTCATCAGCGAGATGGTCACCGAGGGCTGCCCGGTCACGACAATCAGCTATTGGGATCCGTCGCGCGAAGTCTGGGAGAAGCTGCTGACGGGCGGGCTGAAGGCCGTCGGCCACGCCTGTGAGTTTGAAACCGCGCTTCAGCTCGCAACACGTGACGAGGCGCTGGCCGCGAAGATCGCCGAGCGGGCACGCGATCTGCCGCCGCGACTGGTCCAGCCCTATGTTGCAAAGGGAGCCAAGGACAACTTTGCTCCCTCCGGCGCCGTGGCGCCGCCGATCTTCCTCTCCGATGATTGCGGCTATTACGGCGATCCGGCCGCTGCCACGGTTGAGCTTGGGCACGCCCTCTTACAGGTGACCGCGGATGCCCTCGCCGAGTTTCTCCATTGGTTTGCCTCAGCACCCCTGGTGACCCGGCGCGATTGACGAAAACACGTCGAAAAAGTGCGCGACGACGCTTGGATTTGTCTGACGACTAAGACGACAGCGGCCAAGTTGGGGTTTGCAAAGGCGAAAAGTCTGATATTCTACTGATACATCAAAGGGAGGATATGGATTATGTTCTCAAGACTTATCGGAATTGCCGCGTCTTTGATGCTGGCATCGGCCGGCCTGACGGTCGCCCATGCCGCAGACTTCAAAGACGAGCTCTTGAAGTCGGACACCATTGTCATCGGCACGACCGGAACGGCGCCCCCCTTCACAATGACCAACGCCTCAGGCGAACTGGTAGGCTACGATATTGACGTGATGAAGAAGGTCGGTGAGGCGCTCGGCCTGACACCGGAATTCGTGCAGCTGGAATGGGCCGGCCTGCTGCCCGGTCTTGCCGGCAAGCGCTTCGATGTTGTCGCCTCAGGTGTGACGCGCACGGCGGAGCGGCTCGCATCGGAGGACTTCCGTATCCTGTCGCCCTATACGGTCAATGGCGTGGCGATCGTGCGTCGCAAAGGCGACGAAAGGGTGTCCGGCTGGGACGCGGTCTGCGGCATGCGCATGGGCGCCGTGCGCGGTGCGATCCAGCCCAAGATGGCTCTGGAGGAGCTGGGCTCTGATTGCGTATCAGACGTGATGGAGTATCCCGGCTGGACCGAGATGCTTCTCGACCTCAAGAACAAACGCGTCGATTTCATCGTCGGCGACTTCCTCGGACCGTCCTACCTGACCAAGGCCGATACGGAGGTCGAGGTCGTGTCCGGGGTCATTCGGCCGAACTCGCAGAGCCTTGCAGTAGCGGCCGGCAAGCCCAACCTGGCGGAAGCCATCGACGCGCTTCTGACCCAATACCGCGAAGATGGCACGCTCGACGCATTGCTTGAGAAGCACTTCGGTACCTCCGTCGACTGGTCCAAGGCGCCAGCGAGCTGAGCGCCACGCTTGCCTCCTCCCACCGCGGCCGGCGCCTTGCGCCGTGCCGCGGGGCAAGCGGAAGAGCCCAGCGTTTGAACAACAATATGGAGCAGCCGAAGAATGGCGCAGCACGTCGGCATCGTGACGACCGGGCAGAGCCCACGGAGCGAATATCTTGCGTTTCATCGCAACGCCCTGCGGGCTCTCGGCTTGGAGGTCGAGGTAACGGAACGCGCCTGCCTGGACAGCCTCGATCGGGAACAGATACGCGCCTTTGAAATCGACCCGGCGGATGGGCCTGGAATTGGCTGCTACGTGCACAGTGGCGCTCCGGCCGATGTCCGTATGGGCCAAGGCTGGGAAGAAATCTTCGTCCGTCGCGACTGGTTCATCGAACGGGCGCAGGCGGCGGTCGCGGCACACGAAGCCGATGGCGCCGACATCGTTCTGATGTGCTGCGCGGAGTGGTACCCGGCCGACGCTTTTTCGACCCGTATTCCGCTGCTGCTTCCCTACCGAATGATGTTCGATCTGGTGCGCAGCCTGGCCGGAACGCTCGGCCACGTGCGCCTCGCCCTTCTCATTCCAACCGACTGGCACATCGATCAAGACCGGGCGACATGGGAGCGCGAGGACTGGATGTCGGACGTCAATGTTTCGATCGGCGTCGGTATTCCCAACGGCAAGGGTGCGGCGGCGCTGGCCGCGACCGCCCCCTTCGACCTGGCTCTGATCTGGGGCTACGGCGACGGATTGGCACCCAACGATCCGGACGATATGCTGAATAGGATCTCCGACACACTTGGCTGCCCCGTGGTGACGCCCAACATCTTGAATATCCAGCGTGCGCGGCTGCTGCTTCGTCCGGCCTGGCCGGAACGCATCCACGCGCAGCCGACGCCTTAATGTCCCAGGGGGCGGACCCTCGATCCCCGGCGCATGAGGATTCGCCTTCCGCCGGCGCGATGCCCACTCGTGTTATGGTGGAGGCCCGCGCCATCGTAAAACGGTTCGGCAGTAATACTATCCTCGACGGGGTCTCTCTCGCCGCCACATCTGGATCGGTCACCGCGATCATCGGCGCATCCGGCTCCGGCAAAAGCACCTTCCTACGCTGCGTCAACCTGCTCATCCGGCCGGACGCCGGCGAGCTCTTCCTGGACGGTCAGCGTATCGACACCGACCGCCGCGAGCGTGACCTCCTCCGCTATCGCTGCGAGATCGGCATGGTCTTCCAGAGCTACAATCTCTTTCCGCACATGAGCGCCCTTCAGAACATCATCGAGGCGCCGATGATCGTTCATCGCGTATCTCGTGCAGAAGCGGTTGAACGCGCCATGGGGCTTCTCGACAAAGTCCGGCTCAGACATCGCGCCGAGGCCTATCCCCACCAACTGTCCGGCGGCGAACAGCAGCGCGTCGCCATCGCCCGTGCGCTGGCCATGCGTCCGCGCGTGATGCTGTTCGACGAGGTCACCTCGGCGCTCGATCCGGAGCTGAAAGGCGAGGTCCTCGCGACGATGCGGGATCTCGCCGCCGACGGCATGACGATGATCGTGGTCAGTCATGAAATGTCCTTCGTCCGCCAGGTGGCGTCGGAGGTTCTGTTCATGTCGGGAGGACGGATCATTGAACGCGGCGCGCCGGATTCGATTCTGGATCGGCCGCAATCGCCGGAGCTCAGCGCGTTCGTGGCGCGCATCATGGACTAGATGCATGATCCCGAAAAGTGGACACCGGTTTTCGGACAAGATCATGCTCCAAGAAGGAGGTAGAGCCTCCATTCTGATCCAATCAGAATGGACGAGGCTCTAAGCCCCACCATGGACATGATCATCTCGCTGTGGCCGCGGTTTCTCGACGCGACACTCCTGACGCTCGCAATCTTTGTGATCGTGTCCGTGATGTCGACGACGATTGGATTGCTGGCGGCCCTTGCGACCATAGGTGCCGGGCGCTGGCTCTCCATGGTGCTCGCTGCCTATGGCTGGGTGTTCCGCGGCGTTCCGGAGTTGGTCATTCTCCTGTTCTGCTATCTCGCGCTGCCGCAACTCGGCCTCGATCTCGGTCCGGTCGGCGCGGCGGTTCTCGGCTTCACGCTGATCAGTACCGCCTATGAGATCGAGATATTCAAAGCCGGCCTCGCGGGCGTCCACCGAGGTCAATTCGAGGCAGCCCGCGCACTTGGAATACCCCTGCCGTCGGCGCTTCGCCGCATCGTCCTGCCGCAGGTCGTCCGCATCGTGGCGACCCCATGGATCACCTACGCCACCGGATCGATCAAGCGCATCTCCATTGCATCGGCCGTTGCGGTCACAGAGATCATGCAGGTGACCAAGCAGGCGATCGCTTTCTCGCATCAGCCCTTCACGCTCATCCTTTTTGCGTCGGCCCTTTATGCCACGATGGCCAGCATCCTGATGATCGCTGAGATCATCGCCGCACGACGGTTCAAGCAGCGCTTCGGCCTTTCAACGGAGCTGCCATGAACTTCGATGTGGTCTTCGACAATCTCGATCTGTTCTGGCGGGGCGCCGTGTCGACGTTCACGATCGCCTTCGTGACGTCGGTCTTGTCCGTCGCGGCCGCCCTTCCGCTGGCGGTCATGCGTGACATGCGCTCGCCGTTCCTAAGCTGGCCGGCGGCGGCCTTCAGCTGGGTGAGCAGAGCAACGCCGGCGCTTGCCCTCCTCTTCTTCGCTTACTACGGCCTGCCGGGGATCGGCATCTATCTGGCTCCGGTGCCCGCCGCCATTCTCGGCCTGTCGCTGTCGGCCGCCGGCTACAACATGGAGTTCATCCGAGCCGGTCTGCAGGCTGTCCCGCGCACGCAATACGACGCGGCGCGCGCTCTCGGCATTCCCTACAGAGCAGCACTTCGGCGCATTATCATCCCGCAGGCAATGCGGGTCATCGTGCCGCCACTGGCGTCAAACCTGACATTGGTCATCAAAGGAAGCGCGCTCGCCAGCCTGGTCGCCGTTTCGGAGCTGACCGGCGAGGCCATGGCGCTGATATCGTTTACCTACAAGCCGTTTGAAATCCTGATCACGGTTGCGGCGATCTATCTGGCGATCAACAGCGCGCTGATCAGCTTCCAGCATTATCTGGAGCGGCGCTTCCGCTTCGGCTGATACTTAGGTCAGCCGTCAGCCGCAACGCGCCTGTCGAGAGCAGCGCGTAGCGCAAGCGCAATATCCTCAATGTCCGCAAGCGGAATGACGTCGAGCTGAAGCCCAAATTCCTCACGCATCATAGCGGTGACGCGCGGCTCCAGGACCATCGTGCCGTCGGACGTGACCTCGCTCAGTCCGCCAAGGCGCTGTCCCTCAATATTGATGGCGAGCGCCTCGGCATGGTCGATGGTCGGCGGCAATACGATCTCCGCCCCGCCGGCAAAGAGCCGCAGCGGCCAGCCGCCGGGCAGTCCGAGCGGCCCCGCTCCGTGGACGAGCCGGCCATCACCAGCGATCAGGCCAAGCGCGATCTTGATGGCCGAAGACGCGACGCGTGCTTCGATCAGAACGCCCTTCATCCGCCCCGCGCTCTCCTTCATGAGCGCGGCGATATCGAGCTGGTCGGTCACGTCGGCGCCCGCGCAAGAAACGCGGGCGTGCCAAAGCCCGGCGCCCGCTACGCCGTCGCGCTGAAAGGACTCCGCCGTCGTGTGCGAAGCGACAACCATGACGTTCGTCTCCGCGGGCGGGACGCCGAGCGCAGTAGCCGCCATGGCCTGCAGCTCACTGGCCATATTATCCACATTGCCGATGCCCGTGACAGGAGCGGCGCCACAGCGCGCTAGGATCTGATTGGTGAAATCGGGAAACGGAGCCGTCACCAGCCAAGGCCGCGGTGATATCCGCTCCAGCGCCTTTTGCACCCTGAGCCCCAGAAACAGATGCGCCGGTAGAAAACCGGCCATACCTGTCGCCCGGATTCGCGCAAACGTTTCAGGCCGCAGCCGCTCTGCCAACTCGCGCACCGTCAGGATCGTCGCAGTGTGCAGCACGACACGCGGCGCATGGGCGCGAACGGCTTCCTCAACCGCGTCGACGTCGGCGGCGTCAACCGTCAGTCCCTGCATGCGCGCATCGGTTCCCTCCTGAAGCGCGCCAAGACGCGCGCGCCACGCGACGCCCTCTGCCAGGCCCGGCCGGCTGTCGATGACGACAACACCACGCACATCCCTGCGCCTGGCAAGGAACTCCACGACATAGGCGCCGACCGCGCCGGCGCCAATCACCAGGATGTCGTTGGCCATCTTAAGCCAAGGCCCGGTCGTCGATCGACGGCATGATCAGATTGCGCAGGAAGAGGCTCGTGGCGCGATGCGGCGTAAGGAGCGGCGCGCCAATGACCTGCTCAAGATCGGCGATCTCCCGGCGCGGATCGCCCGGCACCAAGCCGACGCCATATCCGAAGACCATCGCAAGGTCGAGTTCGCGTTCGCCGAGCTGGGCCGCCGCACGTTCAGCTGAGCCCTCTATAGGAGCCAGATGGAGTTCGACGCGCGAGAACCACGGCCGCCGTTGCCAATCCGCCTGATCCTGTTCGGCGTGCTCGCGGTCGACTAGGACGCCGACACGCACCGGCCGCCGTACTCCCCAGGCCAGAACTTCCGCATAGGAGAACAGAATCTCGCGTGGGTGGATGAGCAGCTTGTCGCACGCAAGTGCGGCGTCAGGCAATTCGGCGGCGCAGGCGAGAATGACCAGGTCCGCAGCGTCAGCTCCCGTCAGTTGGTCGATGGCCGATTGCATGCGTCCCAGGCAGAATTCCAGATCGTAGAAACGATGCTCCCAGCCCGGACCCATGCGGTTTCCCGTTGCTCCGGAAACATGGACATGGGCCCCAATATTGGGGGTCTCCGCGCCGACCCGGTGCGGCTCCAGTTGTTCGCTCGTCAGGCCGTCCAGGGCGTGGCGCGTGACGATCTCGATTTCAGCGCCGAGCGACTCAAGTGCAGCTTGATGATAGCGCACATATTCGTCGCGCGGGCCGTGCCCAGTAGTGACCACGCCGATGCGGCGCGGTGTTCGGTTCATCATGCTTGCTCCTTGGAGTCGGCGTTTGGGGGTGGCGCGTGGGCGCTGCCGCCTTCGCGGTAAAGGTTGAGGGTCATAGGTTCGACCGAAAGGGCACGGCCGTCGTGAAACCGCTCAGGCGCGAAGGCGCTTCGCGGATCATGGCCATGCGCGCCGGAGATCACAGCGGCAAGGCGCTCACCGGCGGCAATGCTCGCCATGATCCCCAGCCCGCCGAAGCCGACATTCAGAAAGAGACCGCGAACGGCCGGCATCGGTCCGATCACCGGCAGGCCATCGGGGGTCACGGCATAAAGACCACAATAGACGGTGCGCGCGACGGCGGTCTTCGCAACGCCCGTCCAGAACGGACAGAGGCGGCTGACGCTGGTCAGCGCCCGCGTCGCGTAGCCGAGATCAGGCCTCGGATCGTCGATAGGGATCGCAATCGTTTCTGAATCGTCGGCTGGAGCCGTGATCCGCGCGCCCGAGCTGTCCGGTCTCCAGAAGGCCCCGTTGTCGACGTCAACAGTTGCGGGATGGTCCGCCGGAACATTGTCTGCGTCGAAGCACGCGATCTGACCTCGGATCAGGCTGATAGGCGGCGCCCCATCGAACGGCTGCAGCAGCGTCGCGGCGTACGGACCGGCGGCAATGATGCATAAGCCGGTCGCTATTCGCCCGCGATCGGTTTCCACGCCTTCAACGGCGCCGCCACGGACACAGATCTGACGCGCCTGCGTCTGCGTCAAGATGCGCGCGTAGCCGGCCGCCAGATAGCCCTCCACGATGCGATCGACGATGACGGTCCCATCGCCGGCCCGAAAAGCTGCGCCGCTTACCGCCCCTGACAATGTCGGGAAGCGCTGCCTGGCCTCGCTGCCGGTCAGGTAAGACACGTCGGACAGACCGCGAGCCTTCTGCCGGGCGACCCGCTCCGCGAGTCCGGCCGCTCCCCGCTCGCTTGTCGCAGCATAGAGGTAGCCGCATTGATTGAGCCCCGCCGTGCTCTCCTTGCATTCCGTCAGGTCAGCGAAACGCCGATAAAGCTCAATTGAACGGAGCATGAGCGCAATGGCGCCCGGTGTCTCCCATTGCGCGCGCACGCCTTCGCCGGAGCGCGCCGACGTCAAATCAGCCGGCCGCCGGCGCTTCTCCACGATCACGACGCGGATACCCGCTTTGGCGAGAAAGAACGCGGCCGCCAGACCGACAATGCCGGCGCCGATGATCACGGCGTCGGCGGTCCGAGGCATCGGATCAGGGCGGCTCTCGATACGCATCGGCATGGCGGATCTTATGCCTTAAAGCGAGGCGCGCGCTCCGCACATCGAATTGATGGGCCGCAGAAATATGCCGCCACAAAGCTGCATTACGCCGCCGATTTCTGCGCCGACGGCGCCAGCGCAGCGATCAGCTCCGACATGTCGCGCGCTGTCTCCAGCCCGAACACAGCGTCGTGCAAACGCTGAGCACCTTCGTCACCGAGCACCTGGGAGGTGCACTCGTGATACTTCTCCAGGATGTCGTTCTCGTCGAACAGCATCTTCTCGCCGTGAATTTCAGTGCGCAGCACGTCGCCCTTCTGCGTGGTGATCGCCACCTTGTTGAACTGAAGTCTCGTTTTGTAGAAGTAATCGTTGCAGTCGTCATCGAAGTTCACGAAGACCCTTTTGGCGACGTCCAAAGCCGTCTCCCGCGCCTCGGTGTACCAAACAGGCCCGCGCGGATAACCCGAGACGCCGGCGCCAACCTGGTAGGGGATGCTAAACTGCATGTCCTGCATGGATTCAGGGTTCTGATCATCCTCACCGATTCCCGACCGCCGATTGGTCGTCACGTCGATACGCGCGATATCGCCGAGGCCAAGGCTGTTCTCGTTGATGAGCTGGCGTGCACCGGTGATGGCGCTGTGCGTGATGGAGCATCCCGGGAACCGCTTGGTCTGAAGCTCCGCATGGTAGCCTGATGTGTCGCGATCCTCGCCCAGCAGCGTGAAATCCTCGCCGAGGCCGCGTGTCACCGCCTCTTCATGATAGATGTCGTAGCCCATCATCCGGCCGAAGCTGCGCTCGCCATCAAGGATGTTGTTCTCCTGCAGCATTTCCAGGCCCATCAACGCAGATTGCGCGGCAAAGACGCCGGCATGCGCCATCCAACCCCAACCCTGTTTGATGTCCTTGCGTGGCGTAAGGTCGACATCGAACAGGAACTTGTAGCCGGCCGGGACCGGCGCATGGACGCCCGCCATGCCGAGCGTCGACAGCGTCTGATCTCCGTTCAGATTGAGGCCGCGTGCCGCCGCCGCGGCCGCACCCATGACGCTGGTTGAAAACCCGATGATGTGCGGCTCCATCTCCATCGAGATATCAATGGCCCGCAGGACCCGCCCGGAGCATTCGTAGCCGGCAACCACAGCGGCAAGCAGATCCTTGCCGCTTCCGCCGCGAAACTCGATTGCGGCAAGTGCCGACGGCACGACGATACCGCCCATGAGGGAGTGCACCAAAAGGCTCTTGTTCGTCGCATGGTCTGGATAGTCCAGTGCGTGCGCAAGGTAGGCATTGCCGAAGGCCGCCATGGAAAGGCTCACCTTGCCGTCGCCGATCAGCGTCGCTTCCGGCAGGCCGCCGCCAGCGGCTTCAGATAGAGCGATGAACTTGTCGCTATAGCTGGGAATACCCAGGCCGCCGACCGTCACGCCAAGGATGTCGAGGACGCCAAGCAAAGCTCGCCGCCGCACTTTCTCCGGCAGATCGTCGAATTCGATACCAGACAGGTAGTCCGCCAGCGTCTTTGTCGTACCCATCCAGCTGCTCCAGGTGCGATTGTGTGATTCGACACCCCGCACTGAGGTCCGGACTCAAGCAGCCCGCCCTCGCCATTAGAAAGCGAGCTTCATGCCTACGAATCCGGGCAAACGGGGCGCGACCGGCAGTGCAGTCTGCCATATTTGTGATATATTACTTGCTTGAGCCGGGTTTGCAAGACGGACCGCAGGCGGTTTGCTAATCCAAAGTGGGCGATGGGCTCCCGCTTGAGGGCCGGCCGCCAAGGGCAAGGAACTCGGGATGGAGACGATGCGGTGACCGTCGACGCTGACAGATTGCGCAAGCTGATCGAAGCCATGGCTCAGAGCATCTTTGCTCACGCCGACGAACTCACCGCTCTCGATCAGGCGATCGGCGACGGTGACCACGGCCTCAACATGAAGCGTGGCTTTGAGGCCATCCTCCGGGACGTCGATCCCGCCGCGGCGCCGCTGCCTGACACGCTGAAGTCGATCGGCATGACGCTGGTCATGAGTGTCGGGGGCGCCTCCGGTCCTCTATTTGGCACATTGTTCATGACGCTCGGCAAAGAGCTGCCGCCCGCGCCGTCGCGCGATGATGTCGTGCGCGCTGGAGAGGCGGCGATTGCCGCGATTAAAGCGCGCGGCAAGTCGGAGGTTGGGCAGAAGACGATGCTCGACGTCCTGCGGCCGGCGCTCGACGCGTTTGCCGCCAGCGAGGATGTCGTGCAGGCAGCCAACCAGGCGGCCGAGGCCACGGTGCCTATGAAGGCGATGCGTGGCCGGGCCTCCTTTCTCGGCGAGCGGTCGATTGGCCACATGGATCCGGGCGCAAGGTCCAGCGCTCTGCTCATCGCCGCGGCAACTGATACACTGGGGCGTTCCTGATGACGCAAGATCGGCCGGTCGGCATCGTCGTCGTCTCGCATTCCCCAGATGTCGCTCGCGGGACGGCCGACATGGTGCGGCAAATGGTTGGGGAAGAGGTGCCGCTGGCGTTTTGCGGCGGCAATAGCGAGGGCGGTCTCGGCACCGATGTTCCGGCCATCATGGCGGCGATCGACGATGCATGGTCGGACCTTGGCGTCGCCATTCTTGTCGATCTGGGCGGCGCTGAGTTGAACAGCGAGATGGCGGTGGAGATGCAGCCGGCCGGGCGCCAGTCTCGCATCGTCATCTGCGATGCGCCGATTGTGGAGGGTGCTGTGCTCGCCGCGACCGAAGCTCACGGCGGCGGCGCCCTCGCCGATGTCAAGCGGGCCGCCGAGCGCTGCCTGCCGCAGGTCGAGGCCGGCGTGACGGATAGTGCGCCGGGTGCCTCCGCAACAGCGGAGGTTCTTCTATCCCACCCGGCTGGGCTGCATGCGCGGCCGTCGGTGAAACTCACGAAGCTGGCCAAGACCTATCAATCGGTAATTAAGGTGAGTGCCGATTCCGGGGGCGAGTGGATCGACGCCAAGAGCATTGTGAGGGTCATGGGTGCCAAAGCCCCCCGTGGCAGCCTGTTGCACTTCCGGGCAACCGGCGAAGATGCCGATGACGCAATCGCTGCCCTCGTCGCACTTGTGGAAAGCGACTTCGAAGAAGCGTCGGCCGATGCGACAAAGAGCTGAATTCGACGGCACGCCCGCCGCGCCGGGTCACGCCGCAGGTCCGCTTCACCCGATCCAAGACCACGTCGCGGCGCGGGCTCCGGCCGACGATCCCGCCTGCGAGCGTCGCGAACTGAACGACGCCATCGAAGCAGCGATCGGCTCAATCCGCTCCGCCGCCAGTGACTTGAGCAGCGCGGACGCCGAAATTCTCGATTTCCAGATTGCGATGCTTGAGGATGAGGCACTTGCCGCTCCGGCCATGACGCGCATCGCGGCCGGCGACGACGCAGCAACGGCTTGGTCGCACGCCATCGACGTACTTGTCGAAGACTATCAGCAGGCCGATGATCCCTACTTCCAGGCGCGCGTCTCCGATCTTCGCGATCTTCACGACCGCGTCCATCACCATCTGTCCGGAACGGCTCCGCCTCCCCTGCCCGCCGCGGCGGTGCTTGCGGGCGAGGACCTGACACCGTCGCGCTTTCTGTCCGTCGACTGGTCGCAAGGCGGCGGCATTGCGCTTTTTGGCGGCAGCGCGTCCAGTCACGTGGCGATGCTCGCGCGCGCACGCGCGGTGCCGATGGTCGTCGGCCTCGGTGCAATTGACCTTGCGGGCCACCGCAACGCGATCATCGACGGGACGAGCGGACGCCTCGTGTTGAGTCCAAGCGAAGAGGATCGGGCTGTTTTTGAAACGGCAAAGCGCACTGAGGCCGACGATAACCAGCACCGCCGAATGGCTGCGACGCGCCCCGCCGTCACAAAGGACGGCATCGCGGTGTCGGTGATGACCAACCTTGTCGATCCTCAGGAGTTGGATGATCTCGACCCGGCGATCTGTGACGGCGTCGGGCTCGTGCGAACGGAGTTCCTGTTCTATGGGCCGCGCGGACTGCCGGATGAGGAAACGCAGTTCCAGGCTTACAAACGGATCGCCGAATGGGCGGCTCCCAAGCCTGTCGTGCTTCGTACGCTCGACGCCGGCGGCGACAAGCCGATCACCGGCGTAACTGTTGCCGGCGAGGCCAATCCGTTTCTCGGATTGCGGGGCATTCGGCTGTCGCTCGCCCGGCCAGAAATCTTCCGTGTTCAGTTGCGGGCGATGGCGCGCGCTAGCGCCTGCGGCAACGTCCGGATCATGCTGCCCATGGTGACGGTTCCCGAGGAGATCGACAGCGCCGCGGCACACTTGAATTCCGTCGTGGCCGAACTGGAGCGAGACGGCGTCGCGCATGCCCGCCCGCCGCTGGGAATCATGGTCGAGGTTCCCGCCGTCGCAATCGTGCCGGAGCTCTACGACAAGGCCGCATTCTTCTCCATCGGCAGCAACGACCTGACGCAGTACACGACCGCCGCAGCCCGAGATCATCCCGACGTCGCCGCGCTGTGCAGTGCCGCTCACCCGGCTGTTGCCAGCCTGATCGGCCATGTCGTCGCAGAAGGCAATCGCCTCGGCCGCGACGTAAGCCTGTGCGGCGACATGGGCGGCGACCTCACCCATCTTCCATCGCTGCTCGCATCGGGTCTGCGGTCGATCTCTGTCGCACCGACACAGGTCGGGCGTGTGAAGGACGCCATAGCCGGGATCGCCGTGACGTCGTCATGACGTGCTCGGCGCCTAGCAAACGATGCAGAAACAACCTCTCGACAGCCCAGGGACTGTGAACACGCGATGAAAAAACTGATCAACACACCCGAGACGGTGCTTGCGGAGAGCCTTGATGGCTTTGCCGCCGCGCACGCGGACATCGTGACACTCGCCGAAGATCGGAAATTCGTGCGCCGTGCCAAGCTAACGCCCGGGAAGGTCGCCTTGGTATCGGGCGGCGGTTCCGGTCACGAGCCGCTGCACGCCGGCTTTGTCGGCTACGGCATGCTCGACGCCGCCTGCCCCGGCCAAGTGTTCACATCGCCGACGCCCGACCAGATGCTTGCCGCCGCACAAGCGGTCGACGGTGGCGCCGGCATCCTCTTCATCGTCAAGAACTATGAAGGTGACACCATGAACTTCGACATGGCGGCGGAGATGGCCGGCGGCGAAGTCATGACCGTCCTGACGAACGACGATGTTGCGGTGGAAAGCTCCACCTACACGACCGGGCGGCGCGGCGTCGCCGGCACGCTGATCGTGGAGAAGATCGTCGGCGCAGCAGCCGAGAACAATGTCGACCTCGCCGGCCTCAAGGCACTCGGCGATCGAGTGAACAGCCGCACCCGCTCCATGGGTGTCGCGCTCACCAGCTGCACCGTGCCGGAAGCCGGCGCGCCGACGTTCCAGATCAGCGACGACGAGATGGAGATGGGCGTCGGCATCCATGGCGAGCCCGGTCGCAGGCGTGTGAAGCTGGCCTCCGCCGACGCCATTGCCAACGAGATGGTGGCGGCAATCACCGACGATCTGGCAGACAAGGGTGACGCCCTGCTGCTTGTGAACGGCTTTGGCGGGACGCCGCTGATGGAACTCTATCTGATGTACAACAGCGCGCGAGCGGATCTGGAAAAACGCGGCTTCAAAGTGCAGCGCTCGTTGGTCGGGAACTACGTGACGTCGCTGGAGATGGCCGGCTGCTCAATAACCGTCTCGCTGATGGATGAGGAGACGCTCGGCCTGTGGGACGCACCCGTTCATACACCGGCCTTCCGCATGAACATGTAGCGGCAAGGCCGGATAAGCGGCAAATCGGCGAATCTGCATCGGTCGCCCTCACGCCGGCAGGGCCCGCGCGGCGAGGTGCCCCTCAAGGATGGCTGCTTCGATGTCGCGTGGCGCATGCGCGTCGCCGATCGCACGGACCGGAATGCCCGTGGCCGCGATGGCGGATGCCATCCGCTCATCCGGGCGGCCGGGCGCAACGACAACGACTGAGTCGATACCCTCCAGCCGCCGCGTTCGCCCAACAAGCGGGTCGCGAAGAACGATATCCGTCCCTGTGATCTCAACGGCTTCCGACAGCGGCGCCAACACGATGCCGCGGTCCAGGGCCTCGCGATAGAAGTGAGTCTGGTTCTGAATCACCATGCGGTGGCCGACCTGAAAAGACGACGTAGCGATCGTGACTGACGCTCCCTGATCGGCGAAATGCATCGCTGCCACGATAGCGGGCTGCCGGTCGAGATAGTCGAGGATCAGTATCCGCCCGCCGAGGCTGTCGGGCGCCAATAGAGCCGCATCAAGCCAGTGGACGTGAGGCTGGTCGATTCCCTCGATCTCAGGCATGGCCGGTATGGTACCGGTGGCGACGAGCACGTAATCGGGCCGCCGTTGGACAACCGTATCCGCATCGGCCTCGCAGCCAAGTTCGATCCGCACGTTCAGGCGCTTCAGCTCGCCCACCTTATGATCGATCAGCCGCTTCCATCGCTGGCGGCCGGGCGGGATCGCCGCCAGTTGCATCCGTCCGCCGAGCGCGTCGGACCGCTCCAACAGCGTCACCTGATGGCCGTGCAAAGCCGCCACGCGCGCCGCCTCCAAGCCAGCGGGCCCGCCTCCGATCACAAGCACGGAGCACGCTTTCTTCGCGGTCGCAGGAGCGCCAAGCTCGATTTCTCGGCCAGTAAGCGGATTGCCGACGCAGGAGATATGTCGGCCGCTGAACAGGCGGCCGAAGCACGCCTGCTGACATCCAACGCACGGGGTGATCTCCGCGATACGGTCCTCGCGCGCCTTCACTGGCAGATGGGGATCGGCAATCAACGCGCGACACATCCCGACAAGGTCGGCGTCGCCCCGTGCGATCACCTCCTCCGCGACCTCCGCCGTGGCGATGCCGGTTCCGTGAATGATCGGCACATCAACCGCCTCACGCAGACGGCGACTGACGGCGGCGAAAGGCGCGGGAGCACCCCCCATCGGCGGCTCGTGCAACATGTTGGAGACAACGTGGCCATCATTGCCGGCGCTTACGTCGACATAATCGAGGTGTCCCGCCGCCACGAGATGCTTCACTATCTCAGCCATGTCGTCGACGCTCAGGCCGCCTTCCATGAGCTCATCGCCGGAACAGCGGATGCCGACAGGAATGTCCGCGCCGACCGACGCGCGCACGGCGGTCACGACTTCGGCCGGGAAGCGGACGCGGTTTTCCAAAGAGCCCCCATAGCGATCCGTGCGCCGGTTGGTCAGAGGCGACAGAAACTGGTTTAAGAGCAGACCGTGGCCGCAATGCACCTCAATGCCGTCAAGCCCGGCCGATATGCAACGTGCCGCCGCGGCCGCAAAGGCATCAACGATTTCGGCGATCTCGCCCTCACCCATGGGATGCGCGACGGCGCCGTATCGCTGATTGTGAATTGGCGAGGCTGACCAGGAGACGCCCGGCGCCGCATCAGTGGCGACGCCCATATGCGAGAGATATCCGAAAATCCGCCCGCCATGCCGGTGAACGGCCTTCGCGACCGCTGCCAGGCCCGGCTCAATGCCTCTATCGTAGTTGCACAGCAGATTGGTGATCCCTGGAGACGAGGGATGCACCTGCTGCGAGCCAAGCATGATAAGCCCGACGCCACCGGCGGCCCGCCGCTCGTAATAGCCGATCATGCGCTCGTCCGGCTTGAAGTCCCGGCCCATCCCGGTGCCGTGACCGGTCAACACAATACGGTTGGGAATCTCCAGCGCGCCGAGCCGGATAGGTCGAAACAGGTTCGCAAACGCACTCAAGCGAAAGCCATCCTCTGAAGTTGGTTACCCGTCAGTCCGCAAGATGCGCTGCAGGAAGGCCTTCGTGCGCACCTCCTGTGGCGCTCGCAAGATTTCCGACGGCGGCCCCTGCTCGACAACGCGACCACCATCGACAAACACGACTGAATCGGCGACATCTCGGGCGAAGGCCATCTCATGCGTGACGACCAGCATGGTCATGCCGTCGCGCGCCAGATTCTTCATCACGCCAAGCACTTCTTCGACCAGCTCAGGATCGAGGGCTGAGGTCACCTCGTCCATCAGCATGACTTTGGGGCGCATGGCCAAGGCGCGCGCGATCGCCACTCGCTGCTGCTGGCCACCCGACAGCCGCCGAGGATGCTCATCGAACTTGTCGCCGAGCCCGACGCGATCAAGGAGCTCCTTGGCAAGGCCGATCGCATCGCTGCGACTGAGACCACGCACCGCCATCGGCGCCTCGATCACGTTCTGCAGAGCCGTGAAATGCGGAAAGAGGTTGAAACTTTGGAACACCATGCCGATGTCGGCGCGGCTACGGCGCAGCTCCGATGCGCGCGCCGGCCGCAAGCGACCGCCCGTTTCGACGACGCCGACCCGTCGCCCATCGACCCAAATCTCGCCGGCCGTCGGCGGCTCCAGAAAATTGATGCATTTCAGAATGGTCGACTTCCCGGAGCCGGAGGCCCCGATGATCGCAAAGACCTCGCCGGCGTTGACATCCAGCGAGACGTCTTCGACCGCAACGAGGCTGCCAAACTCTTTTCTGAGGTTGCGCACCGCGACCATCGGACCGGCGCCGGATGCGTCATCCGATGCCGCCACTGGCTTCTTGTTGGGGTCCGTAGCGCTTGTCATTGCGCCACCGCCGCAGGCCCGGCAGCCACGCGACCATATCTCAACGCGATGTGGCGTTCGGTGAAGGATTGCAGAGCCGCGAGCAGCGCATTGATCACCAGATAGAGAATGGCGGCCACGGCAAGGAACTCATACGGGCGATAGGTGATCGATATCGCCCGCACGGCCTCTGCAGTGAGGTCGTTGACCGCGACCAAGGACGCAAGTGCCGTCCCCTTCACGATGATGATGGCGCGCGTGATGTAGGGCGGTAGTGCAATTGGTATAGCTTGCGGCAGGTAGATACGGCGGAGCGAGCGCCAATAGGGAATTCCCAGCGCGGTCGCTGCGTGCCGCTGTCCCGGATCGACCGCGGCGAGTCCGGCGCGAATGTCTTCGGCGAGATAGGCGGAACTGGCGATCACGAGGCCGGCCGTGGCGGCCTGAAACGCAGTGAGCGACATACCGAATTGCGGCAGCGCGTAGAAAGCGAAATAGAGGATGATCAGCACCGGCAGCGCGCGAAAGACGTTCACGTAGATGCCGGCCGGCCATCGCAAGACGGCGAGCTGCGACTGCCGCGCTAGCGCGAGGAAAAAAGCGATTGGCGTTGAGACCGCCAGGACAACAAAAGACAACAGCACCGTGATAAGGAAGCCGTTCCAGATCGTAGGCCAGTATTCTGCCAAGAGGTCGGTTCGCATGGTGCTGCTCAAAAGCGAATTGAGGTTCCCGTCCGAGCGGCCCAGCGCTCGCCCCAGTACTGAAGGGTGAGCAATATGCCATCCAGCACGGCGTAGATGAGTGCCGCCACGATCAGGACCTCAAACGGACGAAAGGTAACGACAAAGACCTGCCTGGCCGCGGATGTCAGCTCCGGCACGGCCACCGCTGTCGCCAGCGCCGTCCCCTTAAGCACCTCCGTCGCATGTGAGATGTAAGGCGGCAGGACGGCAGGCAGCGTCTGCGGAAGGATGATCCGAACCACCGTTCGCGAGGGCTTCAGCCCCAGCGCCTCGGCCGCACGCCATTGGTCCGGGGGAACGCTCTGCAGCCCGCCGCGAAACACCTCGCCGAAATAGAAGGCCATGTAGCATGTCATGGCCAGGACCGCGGACGGGAACGGATCAAGCGTGATGCCGGCAGGCGGCAAGCCGAAGAACACAATGAACAGAACCAGGAGCGGAGGAATGCCGCGCAACACCGCGCTGAAGACCGCAAGCGGAAGGCGCAGGGCCGGGATCTTGGAGTCCCGGCCGAGAGCCACCAGGACCGCCAGCGGCGTTGCGCAGATAAGCACCGCGAGCGTGAGCTGAACGGTGACCAGACTTCCTTTGAGCAGCGCCGGCCAGACGACTGCGATGATCCCGAAGTCGAGATTCATGGCCGGCGCCGCGTGTTGGTGGTCAGTATCCGATGCTGTTCAACAGCTCCACTTCCGCCGTTGAGGTCGAATACTCGCCGATCAGCGCTTTCAGTGAATCGTCGGCGCGATAATTGCCAAGCAGCACGTTCACGGCCACCAGCAGGTCGGGCTGGCGTGGATTGACGCATAGCCCCTGAGCGAACACCTGCAGCGGCGGTCCGACAAGCTCAAGCTGATCGGCCATCGGCGACTTGTCCAGAATGTCAAGAGCGTTGGCGAGGTTCAGCGCAACAGCCGCCACCTGGCCGTTCTGCAAGCCGAGCAGCGACTCGCTCATGCCGGGATATTCAACAGGGTCGATACCGGCCAGCCGTTCCTTCGCGGTTTCAAAGTAGATCTCTCCGCGAACGCCGCCGATCTTCTCGCCCGACATGGCCTCCCAACTCGATACGCCCGCATCCTTTCTGGCGAGCGCGACCGTCGCGTTGACCGCCGTCGGCGAGGTCATCAAGAAATCGGTCGAGCCGAGACGCTGCGCCGACCACGACGCGCCGTCACAGGCGAGGTCGAAGCGATTGGCCGTCAGGCCCGGCAGGATGCCCGGCCAGTCGAGCTTCACGAACTCGATCTCAAGTCCCAGATCCTCGGCGATCTTTCTGAAGAGATCGACATAGCTGCCCGTCAATTCGCCGCTCGCCGGATCAACGAACGTGCGCGGCGGCGCCTGGCCCGTGGTCCCGACCGTCAACTTCCCCGGCGTAACGAGATTGTTGAGCGGCCACGGCTTCGGGTACGATTCGAACGGCTGCGGATCACCGAGCGCCTCGGCGAAAGCAGCCAGCCCGTCTGCGGCTTTGTCCTGAGCGTGGGCCACCGGCACGGCAAGCGCAGCGACAAGCGCAGCGGCCACAATTGTCTTATCCAGCAACATTGTGTCTCCCTCTCTTCCTTCTTCGGCATCGGTGCATCGACGGGCGTGCCTGGCGGCGAGCACAGACCGCCCCCCGCCCCGCGCAGCCACCTGCCAAACCGCGGGACCGTCCGCCGTCAGCGCCCATGAGTTCTTTTCAGCGGCAGCCCGCCAAGCAGCGTGAACCGCTGACAAGGTCGACCGCTCGATTGTGTGGTTATCGGCCGCGGATGCCTTCCAACCGTCCTTTCACACGTAAGCCGCGCGGGCGATCCGACAATGACCATAACACCGCCAGACGACACTCGCCAAGCAGAAATGTATCTCATAATATTTCACAGAGATTGCAGTGTTGGCAAAGAAAAGACCCGGAAAACCCGGCAGTCAGCGCCTCACAAAGCGAAGAGGTGACACATGGCGAAGTGGTATGCGGAAGACGACATTGCCGCCCTTCTGCACCCGGCGAAGCTGATCGCGCGCATCGAAGAAGGCTTCGCGGACCTTTCCGCCGGCAGCCTTATTGATCCACCGCCGAGACGCATCGACGTCGACGAGCACGCCGCGAACGTCACGACCTTCCCGGCCTACTGGCCGCGACTTGGATTGGCCTCCGTCAAGGTCCTGTCCGGCGTCCTGACGAACCCGGCGCACGGACGTCCGATGATCGATGCCATCGTCGTCGTCATGGATGCTGCGACCGGGACTGTCCGAGCGATCATGGGTGGCCGTGGCATCACAGCGCGGAGGACGGCGGCAGCTTCCGCCGTCGCGGTGAAGTACCTGGCGCCCGGCGACGGCGGCACACTCGCTATCGTCGGAACCGGCGCCCAGGGGATTGCACACGCAGAGACGCTGCCTTTGGTGCGATCGTTTACGGAGATTCTGATCGCGTCGGCGACGGGCGAGCGAACGCGCGCCGCCAATGTCGCGCAATCAATCCGCTCGCGTACCCGCCTTCCCGTGTCGGCAGCGGACGCTAGAGAAGCCATTGGCCGCGGCGATGTTGTGGTGACAGCCACGACAGCAAGCGAGCCGGTGGCCGCATCCGATGACGTCAAATCCGACACACTTCTGCTCTCGGTCGGATCGTTCCGCCCGGACGAGACGGAGATCGATCCGGCACTCGTCGAAGCGGCCGGAATGATTGTTGCCGATGACGCTGAGCGCCTTCGCGCGGCGTGGCGGACGACCCGACTGCACTTCGCCGCGCGTGCAACGGACCTGGCGGCGATCGTAACCGGATCGGTGTCGCCGCAGATGTCGGGGCTGCGCGTCTTTCTGTCCGACGGGCGAGCCTTTGAGGACCTGGCCGCTGCTGCAATCGTATTGGAGAGCGCTGCGGAGACGGGATTTGAGGCCTTACAGCTTCCAGGAACGCTGCCACGATTTTTCGCCGCTCACTAGCTTGATCGCCATTGCACGGTCAGCGCGAAGGCCGGGTTCGCTCTGCGTACCCCTCGGTCACGCCGGTGGAGACGTTCCAGCCCAAGCGCCTCATCATATCCGTTCCCCAACGATCCAGTTCAGCCGCTCGCGCTAATCCACCTCACTGCTGACCGGGTCGTGCCGACCGGCAGGGTGCGCAAGATCGCAGCGCAGAAAGCGGATCGAAAAACGGCGAGGGAAGCCCGATACCTCAGCTCAAATCAGCCGGCTCCTGAGCCTGGACATGGTCGCGCCATTGCTGCGGCTTGACGGGAGAACGTTCCAGCGAGGCCTGGCGCCGCTCCATGAGAATCTGCTTGCCCTTTTGTGTCATCTCGTCGGGCGTCCAGAACACACTCGCATCCAGTTCGACCTGGGCCGATCTGACGCCGGGAATCTGCGCCAGCTGAGTCTCCGCACCCCTCGCCATGTGGCCACCCATGTCGCAGCTCGGCGAGGTCACACACATGCGCACGACGACATTGCCTTCATCGTCAACTGACCAGTCGCGCACCAGGCCCATATCGATGATGCTCACTGGCGCGTTTGCCGCGATGCTGCAAGGATCACACACCTTGTCGAGCGCCGCTCTTATCTGCTCGTCGAGTGTCATATCGCCGTCAGCTCCTCCGCCCCCTGTGCCATCTTGATCCAATTCGAATACGGTTTCTCCAAGCCGTTCTTCTTGGTCGCCTGGGCGAATTTGTCGTCGGCGATCTTTGCTTTTGCTTGCTCAACATCCAGACCGATGATCCGGGCGTAGTTTCCGCCGAGTATCAGTGCCTTGTCGGTCTTTGTGATCTGATCCAGCCCGTATTTTTCCAGAACCTGATCGGAAAACTCGAGATTCCAGAACTTCTCTAGAAGCGGCTGGGAATGACAGAACATCGTTCCGTCGGAATAGATGATCTTCTCCGGACCGCCCCAAAACAGAAACAACCCCATGATCTCCTGGAAGAACCCGGGGCCGTGATGCATCAGCAGACTCGTGATCTCCAGATTCGCATACACATTGGGAAAGCGGGCAATGGCATGTGCCGTCTCTTCGGCAAATGCCAGCCCGGCATGGATGATCTCGAAGTTCAGATCGGGAAAGTGAATGGCTGCCCCGTCAATATCGTCGACCCGATACGGATTGATGGGCACCGGTCCGTTCGGGACGGCCTTGTGAATGGCGATCGTCTTGATGCCGAGTTCCTGTGCACGCTCAAACAAGGGGTAGGCCAGGTCGGGATCGTCCATGCGCCAGCTCCGGAACGGTTCGACCTCGTCGGGATAGAGTTTCAGCCCGATGGCGCTCGGCAGTTCCTCCTTCTGATCTACCAGGTCGGAGAGGCAGACGTTCAGGCCGCGTGTGGGGCTCACACCCAGATAGTTGACAAAGCGATCGGGCCAGCGGGCGGCCGATTCCACATTCTTCGCGCGTGAGCAAAGGCCGTCCTTGAACCACGAATCAAGGCGCAGGTACATGTTCCCAGCCATGTCGATATCGGTTTCAAGGAAAAGCGTTCGTGCGAGCGCCTCCATTGGCCAGTCGCTCATATACACCTCCGCCGGAACCTGTAGTTCAGGCGGATTCCAAGCAAGATGAAGCTTCGTGAGAAGGTCGCGAAGCCCGCGTCCGTAAGGATTGGGCTGCAGGTTCGCGTCGGAAAGGTTGTACGCATGCGCGACCGGGTTGATGATAAAGGCGCCTTCGATCATGGGGTCCCACTCCCTTCAAGCCGTTTGCTGTTCGTGTGATGTCGTAAGAAGTCGAGGGCGACGCGCGCTTCGCCATTCGACAACAATGGGGCGTTGCCGACGCGGTCCGCTTCTTCGCCGCACTCAAACGAAAAGACCTGGTCCGCCCGAGGTGACGTCTTTAAGGATCGAAAGACCTTGTTGGCTATCCGGCGTTGGCGTTGGCCGACGCCCCTGGCGATCCGCAGCTTTGCGACCACCGTCCGTCCATCCAACGCGAGCAGCCGACGCTCTTCCGTCATCGCCTGATTGGCGGCGGAATGCCCATCGGACCGGCCGTCTTCGGGCTCGAAACGAATTTCGACGGCATCTCCGTACCACACCGCGTCACCGTCGACCCGGGCCCAGCGCGGTCGATTGTGAATGACATAGCAATCATCGCCAGCCGACTCGACATCCCCCCAATCCGGCGGCGCCGCGATCTCGATGGGTCCGATCCTGCGTGCCGTCCAGTCGCGGCTTCCCCGCAACCCTTTGCCGATTGCGTTCAGCCGATGCTTTAGACGCGCAGCGGCGTGGCCTTTCCTGATCGCGGCTTCCGCAAGCAGGATGAGCGCTCCCCGTTGAAGTCCTCTCACAGCCTCACGAATGGTCGTCCTCCCCGTTTCGACACTACGTCCAGGTAGACCGCCAGGATGAGAACCATGCCACTGGCAATGTTCTGATAGGCCGACGGAACATTCATCAAAGACAGTCCGTTGGACAGGCTCTGCATCAGGAGCGCGCCGAGCAGCACGCCCATGACAGTGCCGGTGCCGCCATAAAGGCTGGCGCCACCGATCACGACGGCCGCAATTGCATTCAATTCAAGGAACAGCCCCGCTTCAGGTGGGGCGGCGCCCAGTCTTCCGACGAAAATGAGTGAGGCGACCGCAGTCAGCATGCCCACGAGCATGAAGCCTATGATGACATGGAACCCTATGGGTATTCCCGCAAACCGCGCCGCGCTCCTATTGCCGCCGACAGCGTAGGCGTGTCTTCCCCATTTGGTGTTGTTGAGCGCCCAGTTCAGCGCGAAGGCGACAACGATGGCCAGCGCGACCGGAACGGGCAGGCCCCGGTAGGAAACCGTTGCCCAAGTGAGCAGAACCACGCCGGCAATTGCGAACGCGACCGTGGTCAAAACCTGACGCTTCTTATCGGATCTGGAGATGCGCCCCAGGGGCGCCAGAGCCACTGCCAAGACCAGGGCGAGAAAGATCCACAACGAGAACCCGCTGATGAACGCATCGCCGATGGAACGGATTTCGTCCCTGATTCCGGAGAGCGTCCGACCGCCGGACAGTGCCAGCGCCAGGCCCCGAAACGCCATCAGGCCGCCAAGCGTCGCCACGAAGGCTGGAATGCCCAGCTTGGCGACCCACACCCCGTTCCACAGGCCGACCGCCGCCCCCAAGGCCAGCGCGACGACGATGGTCATGAAGGGCGGCATGAGCGCACTGGATTCGACCATGGCGATAACGGTGACGCACAGTGCGAGAAACGAGCCCACCGACAGGTCGATCTCGCCCTGCACAATCACGACCAGCATGCCGAGCGCCACCATGGCCGTGACGGAGGTCTGCCGCATCAGGTTGATGATGTTGCGGTCGCTCAAGAAGATGCCGTCAGTGGTGATGAAGAAGACCAGCCACACAAGCAGCACCGCAATGACGAGCCCCACGATCGAGCGCGACCGGGTCAGCAGGCGTTCCGAAAGACTCATTCTTCGGGTGCCATTGGCGCCGTGCTGAGCTGACTTCAGCCGGCTCTGGATGGGCGTGGTTCCGACGTCTTCGTTCACGGGTCGATCGCTCCGCCGGCACGCACGAGCAGCTCGTGCGGCTCGCAGCCGGCAACGACACCGACCTGACGGCCATCGCGCAGGATGACAACCCGATCCGATATCTCGATGATTTCATCTTCTTCCATCGAGCTGAAGATGATGGCCGTGCCGTCCTTCGCGGTCTGCCGGATCAACCGATAGACGTCCTGCTTGGCGCTGACATCGATGCCCCGAGTCGGCTCGTCGAGAAGTAGGACGTCCGGCTGGTTCAGAAGCGCGCGACCGATGATGACCTTCTGTTGATTTCCGCCGCTAAGGTCGCTGATAGGCTGGTCGGCTCCAGCGGTCTTGATCCCCAGGCTGTCGATCAGACCGCGTGTGATGGAGGCTTCGGCCTCCGCATCAATCAGCGCCTTCCAACGCGTCAGACCGGAGCGGTGCCGGCCAAGCAGCAAATTGTCCAGAACGCTCTGTTGCGGAACAACGCCGTTCTCCTGTCGATCCGACGAGACAAACGCAATCCCGTGCCCAATGGCCTGCCGCGGATTGTCCGGTATCGGGATCGTCTCGCCGTTCTTCCTGAGCTCGCCGCCCGTGACCTCCGGCAACAGGCCATAAATTCCCTGCAAGAGTTCGGTCTTGCCGGCACCGAGCGATCCATACAATCCCAGGATCTCTCCGGGATAGACGTCCAGATTGATTGAGCGCACCGAAACCGAGCTCCAGTTCGAGCGCCGCACGAAAAAGCCCTGCAAGGACAACGCCGCATCTTGTCTTCCGACCGCTGAGTTCTTCTGCCTGGTACTGCTGGTGGGCTGCCTTGATTTCTGTAAACCCAGCATGGCTTCAACAAGGCTATCGTGGGTTTGGCCATCGCGCGGGGCATCCATGACCACTTTGCCGTCTCGCAGCACCACGATCCGGCTGCTGATGCTGAGAACTTCATCGAGTCGATGGGAGACGAAGATAATCGCGGCGCCGCTATCGCGCAGCGCCGCCATCTGCTTGAGCAGACTGCGGACTTCTTCCGCGCCGAGCGCCGACGTCGATTCATCGAACACAAACAACCGGCTTCCGCGTGCGATGGCGCGACCCACTTCAGCCATTTCCATCAGGGCAATGCCGCCGTGGTCTTGCACGAGCGATCGGGTATCTGCCTCAAGGCCAATCTTGCTGAGGGCCTGGGCGGCAGACGCATGCAATCGGTCCCAGTCGATGATTCCATAGCGCGACGGCTCGAACGTCAGCATGACGTTTTCGCCGATGCTCAGTTGCTGGATCATCGCGCCTTCCTGATGAACCAGCGCCACGCCCCGGTCGTGGGCTGCGCTGGTATCGCGAAAACGCATCTCTTCGCCCGAGATGCGGTAAGACCCCCTGTAGCGGCCGTGGGGGACCTCGCCGACCAGGACGCGTGCTAGCGTGCTTTTGCCGGCGCCGTTGGCGCCGACCAGACCAACGATTTCGCCCGGATAGACGGTGACGGAAACACGATCCAACGCGCGGGTAAGGCCAAAATCGACAATGATGTCGGAGCACTCGATCAACGGATCACGGTTTGTATTCGCGCTGACAATCGAGGATTCGCGACTGTTGCTGAACACCGCCATGGCCGCCCGCGCTTAAACGCAGCCTCAGATCATTCCAGTCCGACGTCCGAGGGCTTAAGCCAATCGGTCACCTCAAGGAATTCCGGCAGCGTCTCTTTCGTCACGCCGCGCGAGGCAATTCGCATGCCGGGCACGTCCACGCCTTCGACCGTCAACGTCTCGTTGCTCGGTGGGGCTTCGCCGCGCACTAGCGCGTGCGCCGCATCGGCAGCCGAGCGACCCATTTCGATAAGGTCGGTCCAGGCGCTCATAGCGATATTGCCGTTGACGATCTCGCGCGCCACTTCCGGGAACACGTCTTCGCCGCACAACCAGACGTCTCCAGCCAGGCCTTGCTCCGTGAGCGCGCGCAACGAGCCCAGAGCCAGTCCGTCCTCGTTGCACAGCACGCCCTGCAAATCGTTGCCGGTTAAGGTCAGCGCGTTTTCGATCTGGTTCAAGGCGCCCTCGGAGCGCCAGGCCTCGTGCCATTCATGGGAGACGATCTCGATCTGGCCGGAATCGATATGGGGCTGGAAAACGCGCATCGCCCCTTCCGTTTTCTGCCGCGCGACATCGACACCGGCCGGGCCGCTGACCACGGCCCATTTGCCAAACACTTCCTGCTCGATGGCCTGCCTTGCCTGGACCTCGCCCACCAGATAGTTGTCGCGGGCCGCCCAATAGTCGATATGCGGCGACGGGATGACATAGTTGTAGGAGATGATGGGAATGTTGGTTTCTTCTTTGACGCGCCGGATCAGATTGAGGCCGGCTTCGATGTTGACGGGAATGATGACCAGCGCCTGAATGCCGCGTGTCAGCATCGCGTCAACTTGTGCGTCTTGCTTGGCAGCGTCCTCCTCTGCTCCCTGAATGACATATTGCATCCCCAGCTCATCGGCGCGGGTCTGAAAGTAGCGCCGGTCATGGGACCAGCGGAAATGTTCAAAGCTGGGAAAGCTAAAGCCAACCAGAATGTCGTCCTCAGCATGAGCGGCCCCGGCACTCATGCCAAGAGTGGCGCCTGCTGCTCCATAGGCAGCTGCAGCCTTCAAAAACGCGCGTCTGTCGATCTTGCCACTGAAGTACAGATCAAGAAGCCGATGGCGGTCCTTCATCGGATTTTCCTCCCGTTTCGGATTCAAACCTCCGCAGATTATTGCCGATCAGTCTAACTGATCGATCGATCAGCGTCAATCCGGCGGCTTTGGATGGCGCCTCGGGCGCCGGCTGCATCGCCTTCCTTGAGAAACGACAGAACGATCCGATTGAACTCTTCGGGGCAGATCATCGAGGCGACATGGGCGCCGTCCTTCATGATGACGAGTTGACTGCCTGGAATCAGCTCGGCAAGTCGTCGTGAGAAGTATGCCGGCGTCAGATGATCGTTTTCAATGCCGACAACAAGAACTTCGTTGAATATATTCTTGAGCTTGTCTTCAACATCGAATTCGAGCAAAGCATCGATACGGCTCATTACAATCTTTTTATCGATATCGTTGTCGTAGATGGCTTTCGCTTCCGGGGTCTCTGCGAAGTCCCGCACCCACCAGCTCGGATAGAGGAATATCTGCGATGATGTCAGATAGGCTTCTGCGCCCGACTTGCTCAACAGCTCGCTGCGAATGTCAAAGCATCGTCTGAAAAACGCATCGGCCTTGGTCCAGGTTGCGTACATGACGACTTTGTCGAGACGGCTGCGGCTGCTGCCCGTCAGAATCGTCTGGGCAATAGCGCCTCCGGTCGAGTGTCCGATGAGATGGGCCTTCTCGATGCCCAGCCAATCCAATAAGCCCAGCGTGTCGTCGGCCATCTGCTCGACCGAATACTTGATGTGCGATTTCGTGCTGCGGCCGGTGCCGCGATGATCATGAATGATCACGCGGAAATGGGGGGCCAATGCTTCGACCTGCGGCTGCCAATAAGCCCCGACACCGCCTAGTCCGGCAACGAGCATGACGGGAAAGCCTTCGCCATATTCCTCATAGTAGATATCGCAATCGTTCAGCTTGGCGACGGGCATAACGCTCTCCCCTCTCAGTATTATATTGTTCTATTCTTCTAGATGCGCGATGGACGCAATCTCAACCAGGAGCTCTGGCTTCACCAATTGTGCAACTATGCAATAGCGCACGGGAAGATTATTACCAAAAAACTCTCTATAAACTTCGTTCATTTCAGCATAGTGATCGACGTCCGAAATAAAAATCATGTTATAGACAATGTCGTCGATCGTTCCGCCGCCGGCTTCGACGGTCGCGATGATCTGTTGGATCACGCTGCGAGTCTGGCCCCTCACGTCGCCGACATGAAGAGCCGTTCCGTCCTCGCCGATCGCAAGCGTGCCTGCGACATAGATCGTGTTGCCCGCCCTGGCACCATGAACATAAGGGGCAATGGGGCGGCTGGCACCTTCAGGTGTGATGGGGATGAACATGGCAGGGCTCCGTCGTCTCAGGACAATGTTTGGCTGCTCGTGGCTGCTGGCGATGCGTCAGGAGGCCAGGCGCCGGTACCTTGCTCCGATGGTGGCAAGGATGAGCACAGCTCCGGCAAACAGTTGCTGCGTGTAAGCGGGCGCTCCCAGAATCAGCAGGCCAACTGTGCCCGTCTCGATCAGGTAGACGCCAATGACTGTACCAAGGATGTGAAACCGTCGCCGTGCCAGCGTCACCGATCCGAGGAACGCAGCCGCGAAGGTTGGCAGCAGCAATGCCGTGCCGAACAACGGTGTCAGCGACCCCTGCCGCGCCGTGTAGATGAGGCCGGCGATCGCGCCCAGGAAACCTGCGACCACGAAAGCCAGAACAACCTGCCTTTCGACTCGAATTCCGGCCATGCGGCTCGCCGCACGGTTGCCGCCCGCTGCATAGATGTGCCGGCCGGTCGCGGTGTATCTGAGAACGATCGCCAGGATGACCGCAATGAACACCAGGTAGAAGACCGGCGCCTGAATGGAGGCAATGCGCCACCCGCCAAGCCAGAGAAAGAGCTCGGTGAAACCAGTGAAGATGACCGAATTGCCGGTCACCCAAAGCGTCATGCCATCAAGAAGGCTGGATACGCCGATGGTCACGATGAGTGCCGGGATCTCGAAACGTGTCACCAGGAGGCCGTTGAGAAGGCCTATGGCGATGCCCGCTGCAGCAACGGCAAGCGCGGTCACCGCAAACGGGGCGCCGGTCTGCGTGACCAGAACTGCGGCCAGCGCGCCGCCAAAGGAGGCGGCGGCGGCAACCGACAGGTCGAACTCGCCGACTGCCAGGACAAAGGTGAGACCGCAGGCCATGATTGCCAGGACAGCACCATTGTTCAGGATCGACGTGACGTTCTCTCGGCTGAGGAAGATCTCCGGTTCGAGTGCGCCGAATATGATGATCAAAGACGCAAAGAAGATGATCGGCGCCAATACGCCCCAGTCATAATTGTTCGTCGACCAGGTCGCCCCCCATGCGCCTTGCGGGGATGAGGCGTCTTCGCGGCTTTCTCTGTTCACAGACATCCCGACACCACAAGCTCTCACGCGAGGAGCGCGTGAAGGATCTTGTCCTTGTTGATCTCGGAGCCCGCTATTTCATCGGCTATCCAAGCATCGCGAAGAATCAGGACGCGGTCGCACAGCGCCTCGAACTCCTCCAATTCGGAGGAGGCCATCAGGATTGCGCAGCCGTCCCGGGCCAAGCCGCGAATGATGTCGTAGATCTGCGCCTTGGAGTGGATGTCCACGCCATGGGTCGGTTCATCAAGAAGCAGCACCCGCACTGAGGCGGAGATCCAGCGCGCGAATATCGCCTTCTGCTGGTTGCCGCCGGAGAGTTGCGTCATCTGCGCCATGATGGACGGCATGCGGACACCCACCGTCCGGCAATGCCGTTCGGCATCCCGCATCTCCTTCTTAATCTGCATAAAACCGCGGTGGCGGTAGCTCGCCGACCATGGAAGGGTCACGTTCTGCCAGATCGGAAGCGTCGGCACGAAACCGTCTGCTATGCGGTCTTCCGTGACGAGCGCGACGCCAGCTGCCAACGCGTCGCTGGCATGACGGAACCGGCAAGGTTCCCCATCGATCCGGATGTCGCCCCGACTCGCTCGCTGAGCACCAAACAAAATGCGCAGCAGACGCGATCGCCCGGACGCGCCGAGCCCGGATACGCCCACAATCTCTCCGGGATAGAGTTCGAAGCTGATATCGTTCAGCTTTTCATCACCCAGATTTCGTACGACCAGCCGCGCTTCGCCTCGCCGTTTGCTCAATCGCTGTTTGGGTCGGAACAAATCCTCAGCGTTTCGTCCGACGATCTCATTGACCACCTGCCGCCGCGAGATTGAGGACATCTCGTGGGTCGCGATTCGTTTGCCGTCGCGCATGATCGTGACACGATCGGCAATCTCAAAAATTTCACCCAGGCGATGACTGACATAGATGACGGCAACGTCCTGCTCTCTGAGATCTTTGATCTTTTCGAACAGCATTCGCACTTCGGGTTCGGAGAGCGAGGCTGAAACCTCGTCCAGAACGATGATCCTGGAGCCATGCTTCATGGCCCGTGCAACGGCGACAAGCTGACGTTCGTGCGGACGCAGGAGCTCCAGAGGTTTGCGGGGATCGATCGAGAGGCCAACGCTTGCGAGCGTGCGACGCGCGGATTCGTGCTCGGACGACCAAACGATCAGACCCGCCCGCCTGAACTTGAAAGGCAGGCCGAGCATGAGGTTCTCGGTTACCGAAAGGCTCGGGACAAAGGCGGGGATCTGGTGCACAAATCCAACCCCGTGCGTCATCGCCTCATCCGGGTGCCGAAAGCGAACCTGACGCCCATTCACTTCGATCACGCCTTGATCGGGGACGTGGTCGCCGGCCAGGATTCGCACGAGAGTGGACTTGCCTGCGCCGTTCTCGCCCACGAGCGCATGGATCTCGCCTTTGACGACGTCGACACTGACATTGTCGACGGCAAGAGTGGCGCCGAACCGTTTGCTGACATTGCGGAAGGAGAGGACGATTTCGCCGCTGCTTCCAACCGGCCGATCATTCGCAATCGTCGTCATGGGGCGCCACTCGATGCGCTAGGTCGGGCTTGACAGGGCTACCGGGCCGCGTCCCACATGCTCTTATACTGCTCCCGAAAATCGAAATTGACCTCGTATGTCCCGCCTTCAGGCGGTACGTTTGTGCTGTCGGTGAGTTGGATGGGGAAGTCCTTGTTGACGCCAACCTCGACACCGTTCAGTGCGCGGTTGCATTCGTCGATGCCGGCCCATGAGACCCATTCAAGGCCCCAGCTGATGGTCGCCTTCTGCGGACCGTCGTTTCGGATCGAGTCATAGGCGACGGCTTCTCCATCAAAGCTCACGCCGCTGATCTCATCACGCTCGCGCTGTTGAGCCGTCTGCAGCAGCGGCACTAGGGCTTCGTCGTAGGGTGCTATTACCCAATTGAAGCTGTCTTTCGGAAAGCGGGTCAGGATAGCCTGCATCTTGGTGATCAGCCCCGGAGCGCCGGCCGAGATGGAATAATCCTCCTCGTGGACAATCGTTGCCTGGCCCTGACCGTGCTCCGTCAGATAGTCCTTGAAACCCTGCAACCGCACCGAAAGCTGCGGCAGCTGCGGCGAATCGAACATCACCACCCCGCCACCGCCATTGGCAATGACATAGGCTGCGAGCAATTCGCCGGCGGCGGCATAGTCGAGCCCGTATCCGACGTCACCGCCAAATTCGACCGGGTCGTCGGAGAAGCCCGTCACGAATGCGACACCTTCTTCCTTCCCACGGGTGATCTGCGAACGAATGTCACGGGCCGGCGAAGCGAGCGTGAGCACGCATTTCACACCGCGCGTGATTGCGGCGTCGACGCCTTTTTGCGCAACGGCCGGGTCGCCCTTGTTGTCGATGGGAAAGGCCTCCCAGCCGATCGCCTCAGCAGCTTCCTTCGCCGAGTCGAAAAGGTACTTGCACACCGACAAGGACAGGGGGCACGGCATCACCGCGACAATTATGTCCTCCACGGGCTTGGGCGACGTCTCCGCGCCCATCCACACGACCCCGCCCTGATCGAGCGGATTGCGTGACATGATGCTCTGACGACCCGCCTCGACCACCGATTCTGCGTACTGGATCGCCTCCTCCGAGGCGACCGCGCGGTCGCCCGATACGACCCCTCCCGCAAGGATCAACGACGTCGCACAAAGATATTTCATGTTGCTTCCGACAAAAGGCACGATCTCCTCCCTTTGATTCTCAAGCGATGCTTTTCATGTGCACTTGCTGGCACTTTCTATATTCTTCGAGTTTTTTCCTGTATTCGGGCGTCATTTGAGACGGTGACCACAAATAGTCGTAGTCTATGTCAACATTGGCGGTCTCCACGCCCGGCAGCTCTTCGATCTTGTTCTTGGCCGCGACCTGGAAAATGGCCGACATCATGCAGCCCGGCTCGGTTACGAAGAGCGTGACATCGACACGTGCGCCACCCCGGCTTTCGTTAATCGTCACTTCGCCGACCAGGCCCATGGAAACGAGGCCGGCGGGAGCGCCGGCGGCAATGCTGCAGGGGTCGGTAATCGCTTCCAGCGTGTCCAGTACGTCCTGCTTCAGTGACATGACATGTACTCCCGTCACTCAGCGGCCTGCTGATGCAGCGACGAAAACGGCCTGGCCAGATCGCGCGGCTTGTCATAGCCGTCCCCGACTTTCTTCTTGGGCTCGACCCCCAACAGTCGCGCGGCATTCAATCCCAGGATTTTGCGCTTGATCTCTTCAGTCAGCGGCGGGAAGCCATAACCCTCGATCATGTCTTCGGGCATCTCGATCTCCCAGAAGGCTTCCTCGTACCAGCGCGAATGACAGACCAGACCGCCTATGGCCCACAGCAGGCGGTCCTCGGCGCCGTTCAGAAGCAGCGTTCCAACGATCTCCAGGAAACGCCGGGGAGATTTCGCCAGGAGAGCGGTCGTGCCCTCCGTGCTGACGGTGATGTTCGGATGCCATTGCAGGAGCGCGATGGTCTCTTCCATAAAAGCCCATCCGCCATGCACGATCTCAAAGTTCAGATCGGGAAACGCCCGCGCAGCCGCGCCGACCTCAAAGGGGAAATACGGCTCGATCGGGACCGGACCCATGACGATCGCCTTGTGGATCGCGACCGTCTTGAGGCCGTGCTTGAGGACCTTTTCGAAGATCGGGAAGAGCAGTTTCTCATCGTCGACGCCGTAGCTGCGCAGCTCGCCATCGATCATGTCGTGGGGATAAAGCTTGATGCCCGAAACACGATGCTTCTCCACCAGCTCATCGACGCGGTCCAGCGCGCCCGGCTGATGAGGTGATATTCCTCCGTACAAATAGACGCGGCCCGGCCACCGCTCCCGCATTTCCTCGCCCACCGACAGCGGCGATCCCCCGTCCTTGAAGTAACCGTAGAGCGGCAGCTCGTGATAGATGGTCGCGTCGGTATGGCTCTCGCCGAAGATGACATCCCCGGTTAGCTGCGCCTCGCAGATGATGTTGTTGAAAGTGTCTTCATCAAGAACCAGCTCCGGCCGATTTGGCGGCGCAAACAGCTTGTGCATCTGGTAGACACCCGTCGCTATGCCGTCCGCATAGGGTTGGCCAATCCGGTTCTGTGCAGAAAAGCTGTATGCGTGACAGATCGCATCCATTACGAAAACGTCATCAAGCATTGCCTCGCTCCCTTGCCTGAAGGACGATGAAATCAGGCGAGCTCACCTCTCGCCGGATAGTTCAGCTTCAGGACTTTATTGATAGCGCCAAGAATTTCGTCGAAACGTGGTCTTGCAAATGGCATGGTTTGAACTTGAGACCAGTACAAAGAACCATCCGGCCGAACCAGGAAGATGCCGGGCTCCGTAAACTTCGACGGCTCTTCGATTCCGACGCTTGTTTTTCCGATGGATGAGGAAACGTAGAGGCCCAGGTCTTCTGCCACGTCGAAGGCAAGTCCGTAGCCGATCGTCAGACCTTCCAGTCCCCACTCTTCGCTTGTTGCTTCCGCCCGCTCGGCCACGTCTGAGCTAATGGCCACGGCGGCGACACCGGCATCAGCAAAGTCCCGGACCAGGCGATTGAGTTCGCCGAGATAAGCCCTGCAGATCGGACAATGATAGCCGCGATAGAACACCAGCATCGTGAAGTGTTCAGGTCGGCAGTCCTGCAAGACCCACCGGCCACCGCCGACGGCCGCAACCGAAAGGTCGGGCATTTGCTGTCTTGGGCGAAGCCTATCTGCCATCCGGATTCTCTGCTGAGCACAGCGCATTGACTGACGAACCGATCAGTCAGCGTATAACAACGCTGACAGATCGATCAGTCAGTGTCAATGCAGTTCAGTGATGACCGATGCTCTCCGCGGCCTTCACCAGATCGTGGCAAGGCAGACGCTGCGGAGCAGAGTTCGTTGATCGATCCCCCGGTGATGGTCTCGAAGGCTTTGTGGGGACTGAAACGGGCACCCTGCCCGGCCCTTGCGTCACGCTTGTCGGGCTCGGCACAATGCCCGTGCGCCAATCATCCAGGACCACGGGCCTCGGCTCGGGAAGGATCTAGCCGGGCACTACAGCATCTTGCGTGCAGCCTCAGGCCGCACAACTTGGGTTGATCAGATTGCGTTCATCACCGCATTCATCGGATCACCGCGCCGCATCTTTTCTCATCGCGTCGATGCCAGCTACGGCGAAGCGAACGCCCCTGTCCAGGAGCACGTTCGGCTTGATGATGTCGACGTTCCGGCGGCCAGCCAGCACCTTGATACGCCCGGGTGCGCTCAACGGCATGAAGAACATGCTCAGTGTGAAGAAGTAGGCGCGGAAGGCGTCATCCTCAGTGAACTCAGGGGCCACCTTCCTGAATGCCGCCACGCCCAGGCGTCGCATCTCGGTATAGTGTTCCTTGCCCAGTCTCAAATTCCACGGATCCTCATGATAGGCGCTGCGGATCATGAACTTCGCAAACTCGCGGGTTGGCCGGTGCGCATCCTGGATGATCTCGATCCAGGGCTCGATGATGATCTTGACCAGTTCCTCGACCCCGTTGTCCGGATCGCTTGGTCCCTCGGCCAGAAACTTGCGCAGCAATGCCGTCCGCTTCTGGTTGACCCTGGTGAAATGTCGTTCGAAGACCGCTTCGTGCAATTGTTCCTTGGATGCGTAATGATAGTGGATGAGCGACTGGCTGACGCCGGCGCGATCGGCGATCATGCGCATGGACGTTCCGTGGAATTCGACCTCGGCGAATAGCGCGGCGGCCGCGTCCAGGATCTGGTCTTTCCTGATCGTCTCCGGTTCCAGAGCCTGTGTAGCGTTGGTCTTCATCAATTGAACTTCCTCTAAGGCGCAGTTCCGCGGTCAGCGCAGCGCAGGGATCTCGGCGCCCCTGCGCCGTCGGAACGTGCCGGCAACCGGCAGCCTGCGCTTGCATCGCAAATTGGATCAAGGGGAGATTCCTGACTGACTGATAAATCAGTGTATAGCGACACGGCGTTCTCTGCGGCAACTGTCTTTTTTGCGGTTGGCCTGTGGGGAATTGCCCACCGCCGCCAGACCCCTGAGGCTCAGCTGTGCTGTTCTGGCCGGCAATAAACTGGCCTCCCACTTGGTATCGGTCTCGGATCGCTCAGGCAGGTCGGATCAGACTACGGCTAATATTCGTGGCGGAGCGCGATGCTTTTTTAAGTTGCAGGATTTGGTGGATGGCCGTCGCCCGCATCGTCGCCGCATCCGCCAATGCGATGTGCCAAGCGATCAAGCGCAAGCCGAGCGAGCAGTCGAGCATCGCCATGGCCATCTCAGGAGAATTGTGATTAGGTCGACAGATCGATCGATCAATCAGCGACGCAGCCTTCAGTCCAGGCTTGCGGGTTGTTCACGTTCGGCATGAGCGATCGGCAGATTGGGGAGGACGGTTTGAAGCAGGAACGGCTGGATCCGGGCTGGTCATGGACCAGAAAGTTCGACATTTCGGCGGGGGTAAAGGTCGGCGACACGGTCTATGTATCCGGAACCGTCGCTTTTGACGGCGACGGCAATGTCGTAGGCGAAGGCGACATGTATGTGCAGTCGAAACAGGTCTTCGGCAATATCAAGGAAGTGTTGGCTTGCGCTGGGGCAAGCATGGCAGATGTAGTCAAGATCACCGTATTCGTCACCGACATGGCCGCCTATGGCGCATTCGGGCGTGCCCGTACCGAGGCTTTTCCCGATGGCGTTCCAGCCAGCGCTGTCTATGGCACAACGACCCTTGTGAAGCCGGAGCTGCTTGTCGAGGTCGAGGCCGTTGCTGTCGTCGCAAGCGGCCGATAGCCGGGGGCAGCTCCGAGACGGATCGCGGGAGGGTCGGCAAGTTCTCTGGCCGTCGGTTGCTATCGCCCCGGAAAGTGGCAAGCCACCACGCGATCTTCACCCTGAGGCACGAGCGGCGGTTCTTCATCGGCGCACCGCATCTCGGCGCGCCAGCATCTCGTGCGAAACGGGCAACCGGACGGTGGGTCGGCCGGGTCCGGCGGTTCACCTTGCAGCCTGAGCTTCCCGTCCAAGCCGTCGCTGTCCTGAAACGAGGGGACAGCCGCCAGAAGCGCCCGTGTATAGGGGTGCATCGGGTTGTCATAGACGCTCTGCGCCGGGCCGGATTCTACGACGCTTCCGAGATACATCACCGCAACATGGTCCGATATGTACCGGACGACGGAAAGATCGTGCGAGATGAAGATGTAGGTGATCCCGGTCTCTCGCTGAATATCCTTCAAGAGCTTCAGGATCTGCGCCTGAACGGAAACGTCCAGCGCTGAGACAGGTTCGTCGCAGACGAGCAGATCAGGGCCGACGGCGAGCGCACGCGAGATGCCGATGCGCTGCCTTTGGCCACCTGAGAACTGGCCGGGATAGCGGGAACTCCATTCGGGGCGCAGCCCAACTTGCTCCATCAATTGTGCCAGCCGGCTGCTCGGATCTTCCGGCCGTTTTTCGGGATGCACCGTCCAAGCTTCGGAAATCAGTTCGCCGACGCTCATGCGAGGATTGAGAGATCCGAACGGATCTTGAAAGACCATTTGGACCTGTTGACGGAAGCGTCTCAATTCCGGGCCGGTCGCTTCAAGAATGGACTTCCCCGACAACAGGATGTCGCCGCTGGTCACATCCTCAAGCCTCAGTATCAGGCGAGCCAATGTCGACTTGCCGGACCCCGACTCGCCAACCAAGCCAAGTGTCTTGCCGGCAGGCACTGACAAGGTGACGCCGTTGACGGCGTTAATGTACTTCGGTGAGCGGGAAAACAGGCTCGGCTTCTTGCTCTCAAACCTCTTGTGCACGGAGCGCAGCTCAAGCGAGAGTGGAGCGTCACGTTCCGTGATCATGGCGCTCCCCTACCCGTTCTGAATCTAATGCTCCTTTGGGAAAGGGCGACCCAAACGCGTGAACATCAGACGCGAAGAGGCAAGCACTGGTATGGCCCTCCGCAATCGTCACGGCCTGAGGCCGCTCTCTCACGCAGGAATCCTGTCTGTTGGAGCAGCGCGGCGCAAAAGCGCAGCCTTGTGGCAGCGCGGCCAGATTGGGGGTCGTGCCCGGGATGACCATCAGCTCAGCATCGCCTTGATCCATGCGCGGCGTCGCTGCGAACAGTCCGCGGGTATAGGGGTGTGCGGGCGAGCCAAAGATCTGATCACGATCGCCATGCTCAACGATCCGCCCCGCATACATGACCGACACGCGGTCGGCCGTTTCGTAGGCCTGCGCCAGATCATGCGTCACAAGGATCATGCTCAGGCCGAGTTCTGTTTTAAGGTCCTGTAGAAGCCTCATGACTTCGGCCTGGACCGTCACGTCGAGCGCCGTTGTGGGCTCGTCGGCAATCAACAAGTCAGGCTCAAGCGATATCGCAGCCGCGATAACGGCCCGCTGCTGCATGCCGCCCGAAAACTGGTGCGGATAGTCGTTTACCCTTGAGGCGGCATTGGGAATGCGGACCTTGTCCAACAAGTCTACCGCCGCGGCGCGCGACTTCTTCCAGCTCCATCCGCGATGATGGCGGAACATTTCGCCGATCTGGTATCCCACGGTGAACCGTGAATCGAGCGCCGACTGAGCGTCCTGGGAAATCATCGCTATTCGCGCGCCGGCAATAGCCCGCCGTTTCGCCGGAGCCAGTTCGAGCAGGTTCTGACCGTCAAAATAGATCTGGCCGCCGGTGATCTGCCCTGGGGGTATCGGCAAAGTCCCGATAATCGCCTGTGATGTGACCGATTTGCCGGATCCGGATTCACCGACGATCGCGAGCACTTCCCCACGATTAAGCGAGACCGAGACGTCATCCACCGCCTTTACGATGCCCTCTTGCGTGTCAAATTCGACGCTCAGATTGGACACGCTCAATATCTCTTCTTCAGCGCTCATGACGTGTTGTTCTGGTTTGACGCTTCGTGCCTGCGCGCGCGCCGGCGAGAACGCGCCAACGGTGGACCGGATCTGTGACTGCGCGCGCCCATGTCGCCAAAAGGTTCGCGCTCAACGCAGTAAGAAAGATGAAGAAGCCAGGCGCCACGACCAGCCACCACGCGGTCCCGATATATTGGCGGCCATCGGCGATCATCCGACCCCACGACGTCCCTGGCGGCTGCACGCCCAGACCCAGAAAGCTGAGCGCAGACTCCGCAAGGATAAGACGGGCAATCTCAAGCGTTGCGAGCACCAATATCGGCGAGGCAAGATTCGGCAGGATGTGCCGGAACATGATCCGCCCGCCGCCGCACCCGATCACCTTTGCCGATTCAATGAATTGCTGCTCCCGCAGCGACATCGTCATGCCGCGCGTAACGCGCGCGTAAACCGGCCAGCGAACAATGGCCAGCACCAACACCACGTTCCAGAAGCCCGGCCCGAGCGCATAGAGAATGAAGATCGCGAGCATCAGGAAAGGAAACCCGATCTGAAGATCAACCGCGCGCATGATGATCACATCGGTTCGGTCGCCGTAATATCCGGCGAGCAAACCCAGGCAGACACCGACCAAACCGGAGACGATGACGCCGCTGAAGCCGACGGCCAGCGACAACTGGCCGGCAAGAATGATGCGTGACAGAAGGTCCCGGCCGAGCGCATCGGTGCCAAGGATGTGTGGCAACGCACTTGTTGGCGACGGTGTCATCGGGGCGCTGAGCCGCATGCGCAGGCTCTGATCGGTGGGACTGAAGGGAGCCAGGTAGTCGACCCCGATCGTCGCGATCATGATGAGCAGCAACCAAATGAGAGCCAGGAGCGCGATTTTGTCCTGCCATAGGGCCTTACCGTAGATACGGAGGGACGCGCCGAAGGTCAGCGCCTTTGGAAGGGCGCCTTCAGTCGCCGCCATCTCAGCGGACCACGACCCACCATCCTGACCAGGATCAGCAAGGCGATTGCTCACAGCCGCACCTTGGGATCGAGATATGCGTAGGTGATATCGATCAACAGGTTCACCAATATGATGATCACGGTCATCACAAAAACGGCGGCTTCGATGAGAAAGAGATCACGCTGACCAATGGCCTGCAGAAGTAGCGACCCGATGCCTGGCCATGAGAAGACCGACTCCACAACGATCGCGCCATTGATCAGCGACGCCATTTCGTCGCCGGACAGCGTGACGATCGGAATCGCAGCGTTCTTAATTGTGTGCAGGAAGATCCGCCTTTCGGACATCCCCTTAGCCCTCAGCGTCATGACATAGGGCTTGGCGTATTCATCAAGCAGCGCACTGCGCGTGAACTGCGCCAAGCGACCGATGGACCGATAGGCCATGGTCACCGCCGGCAGGATGATGTAAGCGACGGAGCCGCCACCATATCCGCCGGTCGGCAGCCACCCAAGCTGCACGCTGAAAATCAGGACCAGCATCAGGCCGAGCCAGAAGTCGACGATCGATACGCCGCCGAGGCTGAAGATGTTGATCACGCGATCGGCCATGGAACTTGGCCGAAGGGCCGCCCAGCCGCCCAGCGCCAATGAAGCCGGGACAGCGATGAGAAGTGCGCAGCCTGCAAGATAAAGCGTGGCGGGAAGCCGGCTTAACACCAGCGGCAAGGCCGGCGTACTTTGCCAGATCGATTCTCCAAAGCCGTTTGCGACACGGATGATGAAATTCAAGAACTGAATGTGAAGCGGCTGATCAAATCCCAGACTGCGTCGAAGCTGATCCCGGACGGCGTCCGATGCCTCAGGCGGGAGCATCAGATCGACCGGATCGCCGATCACCGAGCCGATAACGAAGACCAGAACGAACGCCGCGAGTATGACCAGCACCGACTGCTGAGCGCGCGACAGTAGATACCAGGTCACAATCGCTTCCTCGTCGGTGCAAGTACCTCTCCGACGACGAGAGACCGGCCATGATCAACTGGCCGGCCCCTATGCCATGCACCTTCGCTTTCGTTCAATTGGCAGGTGCCATGTCCTTTAACAGGATCGACATGTCGACACGCGGTGTCCACGACAGCAGCCCTTTGTCGACGCCATGATAGAGCGGCTGATCGACGATCATTATGTATGGGTTGTCCTCATAGATGATTTTTGAAAGCGCCTTGAGATGCGCCTCCCTTTCGGCGCCACTAGCGGCACTGCCGAGCGCGAACGTCTCAGTGGCAGGCTCGCTGCAATAGGACGCGCCCTGCCCCCAGCAAACGTAGTAGATGCTGGCCACGGGAGCCAGGTCAAACCATTCGTTCGGCTGCCTGTGGAGCGCCATCACGCCGCGGTCTTCTTCGATCTCGGAGTAATTGGTCAGCCAGATGGGGTTGAACGAGCTCGGCTCCAGAATGGAAGCGCTGACATTGGTGAGGCCAACCTGGCTCATCATTTCCAGAATAGCTTCAAGAACCTGATCGTTCCCCGGAAACGAATCCTGGCGGGCGATCAGGCGAAGTGGCATCTCGTTGACGGGCACGCCATCACTGACAGCCTCAGCGATCAATTCGCGTGCGCGCTCCGGGTTGTACTGATGCGGCGGCAGGTCTGGATCGTGCCCCAGCACACTGGGGGCCACCAGCTGACTGATCGGGCTTGCACCTCCCATGATCGCCTCGCCGATGCCTTCCCTGTCGATGGCGTGTGAGATTGCCATGCGCACCCGCGCATCGCCCAGGACCGGGTGATTGTTGTCCATCTTTATGAAGACGTTGCTGGATGCCGGCGCATTGACGCAATCGTCCCCAAGTTCGGTCAGGCAGACATCAGGAGACAGCCGCTCGGCCATCAGAACCTCGCCGGCTCGAAGGGCTGCGATTCGCGCAGCGTTCTCAGTCCTGACGAGGAAACGGGCCCGCTCGAATGCGGAATTCCCTTGCGCGTCGTCGGCGGTCAATCCCCACCAACCGTCGTAGCGCTCGACATCGACGTGACTCCCGCGCTCCCATTCGACGAACTTGTAAGGCCCCGTCCCGACCGGCGACGTCAGCCAGCCCTCAGGATCGTTCTGCACCTGTTGCATTGACGGAATGGTCGATGCGTAAAGGCGCGTCGGCAGGAGCGGATCGGGATCGGAAAGGCGAATCTCCAGGAGGTAGTCTCCAATGGCTTCAAACTCCATCGTCGGCCCCATGAAGCCGCGAATCGAAATGGAGCCTTTCCGCTCGGCGTTCCAGGTCCAATCGAGGCCGAACGCAGCGACCTCAGCCGTCAGATCCGATCCGTCGTGAAATTTCACCCCTTCCCGGATCGTGAAGTGCCAGGTGGTATCGTCGATCTGCTTCCAGTCGGTGGCCAATGACGGAACGAGTTCGCTGGTCACCGGATCGCGCGCCGTCAGCGCTTCATAGATGTTCCTCAAAATCGTGGAATGGCTGGCCTGATAGGCATGCGTACTGTCCAGCGCATCGGGCTGTTCGGCGACAGCGATGGTGATGTCTTGCGCGAAAAGTGGAGCCGGCGTCAGCGCCACCGCAGCAACGATTGCCGCCGCGCGCACCAACTGTGTACTGCAAAGCGTCATACTCTCTCCTCCTGAAAGCTCATGTTGGTGGAAGCCAGCCCAATCGGCCCGGCTTTCTTCTTTGGACTGCAGCGATGCAGCCACCAGCGCTCCGGTCGCACCGACGTGGCTCGCCGCTGATCTCAATTTGGTACCTGTTGTAGGTACTTGACGTACAAACGTCAGTCAAGCGAGGCTGAGCTCCTTTCACGCTGATTTGGGCCGCCATACGCTCAGAAACGCCTGGCAAGGAAATGGCAGACTACCGCACAAGCCGTAGAAGGTCGGAACAATTTATTATTAATCTGCAGGTAGTTAAGGGTTATACCAGATCAGATGCCGGAGTCGGCCAAAGCGACGCGGCGGCAAGGGATGCGCCAATCGAAATGGGCTGTCACGCGGAACGTTCGACCAAACCTGTTGATCGCGCTGCCACCGCCCTTTATGTACGTACCGAGTGTACAGATAGATGATGGAAGATATGAGCGTCGATTGAGCGAAGCGCGATGAGATCGGCGGTGCTCACGATGCTGCCGGCTCGCGATCAACCAGCACCAACTTATAGAGTCGAGAGGATCACAGCGAAGCGTACGCCTGGCCAGACATAGTTTGCACGCGCAATCAAAGGTAGCGATCTGAACCCACGGGACGTTTCAACTGCCGGCTAGATTCCAGAGAGACTCCATGACCAGCCAGACAACCAAAACCATGAGGGCTGTGCAGATTGCACAGGATCACTCGATCGAAGTGATCGAAACCGATCTGCCTTCGATCATGGCAGACGAAGTCCTTGTCAAACCCTGTTCCTGCGGGATCTGTGGCACCGACTTGCACATCCTGCGCCACGGCTTCCCCGGCACCAACTACCCGGTGATTCCAGGCCACGAGTTTTCCGGGCACATCGTCGAATTAGGCCGTGACGTTTCCGGTCTCCGTGAAGGTGATTTCGTCGCGGTCGATCCTAACGTCACCTGCGGCTTCTGTCGCTGGTGCAAGGTGGGCCGGCCCAACCTCTGTGAGACGCTTACGCCGATCGGAGTCGGCCGCCCCGGCGCGGCGGCAGATTACGTGGCCGCGCCAGCACGCAATGCCTTCGTTGTCAAAGAGAGCCTAGGCGGCGGCCTGGCGGCGATGATCGAGCCGCTTGCTTGCGTGCTTCACGCCATTGAGTCCTCGTCAGGCGTCACGGGCAAGGATGTCTTGGTGCTCGGCGGCGGCTCGATGGGACTGCTCACGGCCATCGTCAGCCAGTTGAGGGGTGCGAACCGGATCGTGCTGGCGGACCCCGCGCCCGGCAAGCGCACCATCGCCGGTTCGGTCGGCGTGCCGGAGGCGGTGTCGCCGTCTGATCTGGGCAGCGATCGCTTCGATGTGGTGTTCGAGGCTGCAGGCGTGACGGCGGCCCTGACTCAGGCAATCGATCTGGTGCAGAAAACCGGCGTGCTGGTGCAGGTCGGGGTGCACGACGAGCACCAGAGCGTGCCATTCAGTCCATTCCGCATCTACGAGCGCGAGCTCCGTATCGTCGGCTCCAATTCGTGTGCCGACAAGTTCCCCGAGGCAGTAGACGTGATGTCGGACATTGCCGAGCAAGCCCGGCCATTGATCGACGATTCTCATCTAGTGTGGGACTTCGACGCGGCCGTTAGCGATATGGCCAAAGGCCAGACAATCAAGACGCAACTTCATTTCAAGAACTAACGAGAGTCAGGAGAAGTCTGGAATGGCCAATCGCTATTCGACGAACTATCGCATGAACCGCGTGCTACGCGACGATCGGGCAGCACTCGTCATTCCGATCGACCATGGATTGGTTTGGGGGCGCGTTGAAGCCCTTGAAGCTCCTGTTCAGGTGATGCGTCGCTATATTCTCGAAGACATTACCGGCTTCATGGTCTCCACAGGTATTGTCAAGCAGTCCGAAGTAGATCTCGCCAAGGCGTCCCATCTTGCGCGCGTGCTTGCGATCGACGCCTTCTGGCCGACCAGTGCGCCTGAAACCGGGACCGGCTGTCTGTCCGCAAGTGTCGAAGACGCCGCACGCCTGGGCGTCGACTGCGTGAAGCTCCTGCTGCCTTGGAACGTAAACGACGACGAAAAGATCTTGTACTGCCAACGGATCGGTACGGTCGTATCGGAGGCTTCCAAGTGGGACATCCCGGTCATGCTGGAGCCGATATTCATCAACACGCCGCGCAGCCCCGAGATCATCGAAGCCGAGATGGAAGTTGCACGCATCTGCTACGACCTGGGCGGAGATATCATCAAAATAACCTTCCCCGGTCCCGATGCGACCGCCAAGCTTTGCGACGAGCTCGACATTCCGATCGTCGTTGCAGGTGGTCCTCTTAGCGGAGATGCGGGATCAACCGTGACGGCAATCAGGGATGCCATCGAAGCCGGCGCTCAAGGGGTCGTCGTCGGCCGCAAGATCTGGCAACGCCCACGGGAAGAGGCGTCCGACATGATCAAGGAAATCGCCGAAATCACTCGCAGGCATTTTACGCGCCGCTGGTGATTCGTTTGCCGAAGCGCCCTCACATTGACTGTGGCATCGATATCGGCAGCACCAACGTGAAGGTCGTCTTGGTGAGCGCGGGCGGGCAGCTTCTTCACGCACGCTCGGTCCCGACGCCAAGGGTCGACGACGATTTCGGGCCGGTGACGGATGCGCTTGCCCTTGTCGCCCTTCTGGAAGACATGATCATCGAGGGATGGAGCGGCGTCGCGCAGGGCCAGCCGCTCAGAAGTATTGCGGCATCAGGCGTCGGCGAGGATGGTGTCGCGGTCGGGTCCGACCTGACCCCGACCGGCTGCGCCCTTCCATGGTTCGATAATCGCGCGACCGAGGAGGCTGAGTTCCTTGGGCAATATTCTGCGTATTCCAGCAGAACAGGAATAGCGTTCGGGCCAGATCGAACAGCGGCAAAATGGCTGTGGACACACCGCCACCGCCCTCGTGAATTCCGTCGTGCCGAAACTTGGATTGCGCTGACGGATTTTCCGGCTGCCTATTGGACCGGGCGCGCGTTTATGAGCGCAAGCTTGGCCCCCAGGACTGCTTGCTTTGACGTTTACAGCCGGCAGTGGATCGATGAGCTGATTGAGGCCACTCACGCACCGGCACTTCCCGATGTTCTCGGCGGTGGAACTGTGGTGGGCAAGCTCGCCAAGGGACACCTTCTAACAAGCGGCGCCGCCTCCGATCAGACGATTGTTGCGGTTGGCGGCCACGACCATCCAATCGGCGCGACCGCTATCAGAGTGTTTGATCCAACAGCAATCGTGGATTCCCTTGGTACGGCGAACCTGATCTATGGGGAGTCGCACCGGGTCCGCGAAGGCGCAGCCAGCCCTTCCCTGGCGCTGTCGCTGCCGCCTGACGGCGGTGAGGGGCTGGCCTTTTTGAGCGTGCTGGAATTGGGTGCTGCCCTCGACGCGGTTGAAGGGGGTTCTCGCGAAATCAGATCATATCTCTCCAACGAGACGCTCCCGGGCCAACCGCCCCAATGTATTGCTGAAATGAGCGAGCCGCAGACGTCGCCCGATATGCGCATCCGTCGCGTTCTGGAGCGAGAGAGTTTACACGCACGCGCAACGATTGAAGCAATGACCTCGCTCGGCGTTCCATCTGGAGCGATCTACGCCACAGGGGGCTGGTCTCGCTCACGCGGCCTTATGGAACTCCGCGCCAGCATATTCGGACAACCAATCTATGTGATTGACGACATGGAGACGTCCGCGCTCGGAGCAGCTCATTTCGGGGCGAGAGCGGCGACCGGGAGCTCAGCTTGCAGCATCAGCACCGATGATATCAAATGTGTGAATCCAATCTCTGACTGGGTACCACACTACGACGCGCTCTTCGCTGAACACGGGTCGCGTTGATGGGTGTTCCGCAAAGCTTTAGGGGAGAGCCGGAGTGAGCCAGAAAGTGCTCTTAGACCGCGACATTGACCGAACGTCGCCCGAGCCTTTTTATCTTCAACTGTCCAGAGTTATCGAAGATGCGATCGACTGCGGCAAGCTCGCCCCGGGAGACCGTATCCCCGCCGAAAGCGAGCTTTGCAGAACGTTTGACCTAGCACGGTCCACAGTCCGCGCGACGCTTCGAACACTGGAAGATCGAAACCGCATCCGGGTTGTACCGCGCCGGGGTGCATTTGTGACGGATCCGGAGAAATCCGGCTGGGTCCTGCAGGTCGCGGCCGGCTTTTTCGAGGGCGAAGTCAACAATGACAATCGCTCCGTGGAGACGACCATCCTTGATGCCATACGGACGCCGTTCAACGGTGTCGCTGCCGATGCACTGAATCTTCCGCAAGGCGCTCCGGGTTTTCTGTTGCGACGATTGCGGAGGCTTGACGGCCGCGTTGCTTTGTTTTCTGCAAATTATCTCCTGCCCGAACTTGAGGATATTGTTCGCAAGAGCCCCGTATTTCGTTCCAATGGTTCCCTGAACAGGGCTCTGAGCGACGCGGGATATCGCATCTATGGCGCAAAGCGAACCGTTGAGGCCGTCCCCGCATCGGAAGAGATCGCCGCCCTGCTCGAAGTCCTGGTCGGGTCACCCGTCCTCCTGGTCTCGTCTGTGTCTTGGGACAAAGACGGCCGGCCATTTGACTATTACACGACATGGGTTCGCACAGATGTCGTGAAGGTGACCGTGCAAGCCGAAATCGGCCGAAACATCAGCTAGAACAATCGACCTCACCCGCTACGGCAGACCCGAGCGCCGTGCGTTGCATGCGCGCACCACGCGACATGGCTTCGCTCTCGTGTCCTGAAGCTGGCATCGAGGTCCCCGAGCTGGAAGACCTGCATGCGCACAAGCAGGCGATTGAAGCCGAGATCGCCCGGGCTCCTCAAAGAGAAATCTGCTCGATCAGCAACGGTCAGCGGAGACGATACGGCGCGCTGACGGGCGTCGGTCATGTCGCCGTAATGTAAGACAAAGTGCTGGGCGGGCTCGTGCGGATGCTGGTAGAAATGGTCAACGCGGCCGGCGTTGAAAGACGAGGACCATCGCCCGATGCCACGGGACGGCATAACTGTTCTCCAGCAGCAACTCGGCCAGATAGGCACAATCCTGTCCGGCCACGCCGGCGTCGAGGACGGTCTTGTCGCCTCTGGACTGATCCATGATCACCACACGGCCGAGATCGGGGGGACCTTCGCCGGCACGCCGGCCAGCGAGCGAACCCCTCTCTGCCGGTTCTCAGCCGCTTCTGCAAGCGCTACGCAATGAGCACATGCCTCGGGACGGTGGCTTGACCCATCATGACCGCACATCGCTGATGACCGGCGGCGTCACACTCTCCCAATCGGAGCGTCTGATGGCCGCTATCATCGAAGACAGGCGACCGGCTTGGCCGGCGTCGGTCGAAGGCCTGGCCGCGGCGTTTCTTGAAGAAAGCGCCTATCACGGCGTGCAGCCGCTCCTGCATGGCCGGCTCGGCAGCACGCCCTGGCCAAGCGAGGTCCGCGGCCCGCTGCGGAAGGCCGCGCGTAGCTTCGCGATCTGGGAGCTAAGCCACCGGCAGGTGGTTCAAGACGCGCTGGCGGCGCTGGCCGAGATTGGCGCCGAACCGATCCTTATCAAGGGCACGGCGCTCGCCCATGGCCTCTATCCGAAGCCGGAGTTGCGCGTTCGGGCCGACACCGACCTGATCGTGCCACCGCACGCGCGGAAAGATGCCGAAGCAGTGCTCGCGGCCGCCGGCTTCAGCCGGGCCATGGGCGTCAGCGGCGACGTCATTGCCTACCAGGCAAGCTACAGGCGCCAAACAGCCCAGGCGGGAATCCACAGCCTCGATCTGCACTGGCGCATCAACAATTCGGAGCTGCTGTCCGGCCTGTTCAGCCATGAGGAGCTTGGACGTCATTCGGTCCCGCTGCCAACGCTTGGGCCGCATGCCCGAACCGTCAGCCCGGTGCACGCGCTGCTTTTGGCATGCATGCATCGCGGCGCGCATAAGCAGATTCCGTACCGGGTCGAAGGCGTGACGCGCTGCGGCGGCGACCGCCTGATCTGGCTCTACGACATCCACCTCTTGAGCGAGTCGCTTGCGCCGGAGGAATGGGGCGCATTCCTTCAAGGCACAAAGGACAAGGGCCTGGCCGCCACCTGCCTGGAGGGGATTGCGCGTGCAACGGACTGCTTTGACACAAAGGTTCCGGCTTTCGTGCTTAATGCCCTGCGATCAGCCGGCGCCGAGGCGCCGCCGGCACGCTACATGGACGGCAGCCGGATGTTGCGCCAGTGGATGGACTTTCGGGCGATCGGCACGCCGGCCCGTCAGTTGCAATTCGTCCGCGAGCTGATGTTCCCGCCGGAGCCCTATATGCGCCACAAATACGCTGCGACCCAAGCGACCTGGCTGCCCTGGCTCTATCTGCGGCGCACAATAGGCGGGCTTCGTAAGGCGCTAAGAGCATGATCCCGA
>JANQKG010000043.1 GCA_028281235.1 Afifellaceae bacterium
TGATCCTCAACGCAATCGTCCGCGACAAAACACTCTTCCAACCATGAAAAACAAACACAGTTGCCGGTCTCGGCCTGGCGGCCGAACCGGGATGACAAACGAGAGGTTGATCGCCGCGAGCGATGCGGTCAAACCCGTAGCCCGCATGGAGCGAGAGCGAAATGCGGGAGGGCTAGGCGCGCTTCGTCAAACTCAGCCTTCGTCGCCGATCACAATAGCGTAGGACAGCCCGCCCAGCGCTGCGAACTGGCGCAGCCGGCTTTCCAGGCGTGCGCCGCGGAGCTCCGCCATATCCGGCGGCAGGATCAGCTCCAGCCTATCGTCGACGCGGCGGATCGCTGTCCGCGGCAATACGCCCTCCACGGCCGCCGACACGAGATATCCGATGCGGAAGGATGCGGCGAGCGCCCGCGCTGCTTCGCGGAGCCTGAGCGGCGCGATTTCCCGCAATCCCGGGCCGAGCTCCTCGTCGGAGAGCCCGGCGTGGCGGTAGTAGATGGCGAGCGCCAGATAGGCGCGGCCGGGATGGTCAACGCCGACGAAGGCGGCGTTGGATATGATGCTGAAGCTTTGTTCGCCGCGGTAATCGGGATGGGCCCGCCAGCCGATGTCGGCCAACAGACAGGCGGCGGCGCGCAGCCGCTTCTCCTCCTCCGTCTCCTTCAGACCGAGCGCCGCCAGAGCCTGCTCGGTCCAGGGGATCAACTCCTCCGCATGCGCCGGCGAACGTGACCTGAGGAGACACAGCTCGCGCGCCGCCGACAGCAGCGGGTCTTCCTCGCGCGCCTCCCCCGACAGCTTTGAGAAGAGTAAGCCCTCGCGCAGACCGAGCGCGGAGATCGCCACGGACGCCGGCCGCCCGGCGCGCAGAACCTCCGCGAGCACGACGGCGCCGAACGGCAGCAATGCCTGGCGCTGCTTGGAGACAACATTGATGCCGGGGATCTGATCGAGCGGGCCACGGATGAGCACTTTGAGAAAATCGGCAAGCTCATCAGTGTCCATGTCGTATTCGTGCATCACGTGCAGCGGGTAGCCGCTGTCGTACATGTGCAGACGGGCGAGCGAGCGCCACGTCCCACCGATTGCGTAGAACGTGCGGCCCTTCATGCGCGCGGTCACCGGCGACTTCGTCAGCGCTTTGCGTGCAATCTCACGCGCCGCCTTCAGCGAGCCGCGGGCGTTTTCGTGCAGCCGCAATCCGCCGAGCGGCAGGCTGTCGCCCTTCCCGACCTTGCTGCCTGCTATATCGACAAGCTCCAAACTGCCGCCGCCAAGGTCGCCGGCGACGCCATCGGGATTTTGAAACCCCGCAACGATGCCAAGTGCTGCGATCCGCGCCTCTTCGGCGCCCGATAAGATGGTGACCGGCGCGCCGCAAATCGCCTCGACCTCGCTGATGAAGGCGGGGCCATCGGCCGCCTCGCGCATAGCGGCCGTCGCTACGACCTCAAGCGTCTTGACCCCCATCTGCTGGGTCAAAGCGGTGAAGCGATGAAGCGCTATGCGGGTCTTCTCCATCGCCTGCGGCGCCAGCGCCCCGGAGCCGGCGACGCCGGCGCCGAGGCCTGCGAGCACCTTCTCGTTGAAGAGCGGCGTCGGCGAGCGGGCGAGCCGCTCGTAAACGACGAGGCGGACGGAGTTCGATCCAATGTCGATGACGCCGACCGGACCGTCGCCGCTGATGCGGCCTTGCGCGGAAACGGGCTCAGCTGCGCTGGAGAGGCGATATTGCACGGGGCGACGACGACTTCAGCGACCGGCCGCGTCCGGAAAGGCTGGGATTGGTCATGAAGTAGCGGTGAACGTTGAACGGCGCCTCGCCGTCCTGCAGCTCGACACGCCGTGAGGTGCCGTCCGGCAGGACGTCCCAAGACTGCTCATTGTCCTTGAAATTGGCGACCATGATCTGATCGAGGACCTGCGTGTGGACGGTCGGGTTGGCCAGCGTCACCATGCTCTCAACGCGCCGATCAAGATTGCGCGGCATCATGTCGGCGGACCCGATATAGACGATCGCCTCCTCCGAGGGGAGCCCATGACCGTTGCCAAAACACAGGATTCGCGAGTGCTCCAGGAAGCGCCCGACGATCGATTTCACCCGGATGTTCTCCGACAGGCCCGGCACTTGCGGCCTGAGGCAGCAGATGCCGCGGATCACCAGATCGATCACCACGCCTGACTGGCTCGCGCGGTAGAGCGCGTCGACGATCTCAGAATCGACCAGCGAGTTCAGCTTCATCCAGATCGCCGCGGGACGGCCGGCCGCGGCGTGCGCAATCTCCGCCTCGATATGCTCAAGGATGCGCGGGCGCATCGTGTAGGGCGACACCGCCATGCGCTGCACGTCCTGCGGCGGCGCATATCCGGTGATGAAGTTAAAAACGCGCGCCACGTCGCGCGCGATCACCGGATCGGCGGTGAAATAGCTGAGATCGGTGTAGATGCGCGCGGTGATGGGATGGTAGTTCCCCGTGCCGACATGCACATAGCTGGCGAGCCCGCCCGGCTCGCGGCGCACGACCTGCGAGAGCTTGGCGTGGGTCTTGAGCTCCAAGAAGCCATAGACGACCTGCGCGCCGGCACGCTCCAGGTCCCGCGCCCAGCGGATGTTCGCCTCCTCGTCAAAACGTGCCTTCAGCTCCACCAGCGCAGTCACCGACTTGCCGGCCTCCGCCGCCTCAATCAGCGCCTTGACGATGGGGGAATCGTTGGAGGTGCGGTAGAGCGTCTGCTTGATCGCCACGACATCGGGGTCGGACGCGGCCTGGCGCAGGAACTGCAGCACCACGTCGAACGATTCATAGGGGTGGTGGACGATGATGTCCTTCTCGCGGATGGCGGAGAAGCAATCGCCGCCATGCTCGCGGATGCGCTCGGGAAAGCGCGGGGTATAAGGCTCAAACTTCAACTCGGGCCGATCGACATCGACAAGCTGAGACAGGCTGTCGATGCCCAGCATGCCGGGGATGATGTGCACTTCCTGGTTTGATACGGCGAGCGAGCGCTGCACGACGTCGCGCAGCGATTCCGGCATGTCGGCCTCAACCTCCAGGCGGATCACGACGCCGCGGCGGCGTTGCTTTAAAGCGCGTTCAAACAGGCGCACAAGGTCTTCCGCCTCCTCCTCCACCTCAATGTCGGAGTCGCGGATGACGCGGAATGCGCCCTTGCCCGTCACCTCATAGCCGGGGAAGAGCCGCGGGACAAACAGCCCCACTGCATCCTCCAAGAGCACGAAGCGCAGCGTGCCGTCTTCGTCGCCTTGCGGGGGGTCGCCTTGCGCGAGGTCGCCCTGCGGGGGAATGCGAATGAAGCGCTCCAAGCTCCCCGGAAAACGGATCAGCGCCTGCATGGCCGGGCTGTTCCTGCCGGTCAGCTGCAGCGCCAAAGTGAAGCCGAGATTGGGAATGAAGGGGAAGGGATGCGCCGGATCGATGGCGAGCGGCGTCAGGATGGGGAAGATGGAATCGAGGAAGTAGCCTTCAAGCCACGCCTTCTCCGCGCCGGTCAGATCATCGGCTGGGACGATGACAATTCCGGTATCGGCAAGCTCCTCGCGAAGCGTGTTCCAGTTGTCGTGCTGCTCATGCACGAGCTCGTTGACCTTGACCTCAATGGCGCGGAGCTGCTCCGCCGGGGTCAGGCCATCGTCGCTCAGCGTCGCGATATGCTCACGCGCCTGTCCCGCGAGACCTGCGACACGCACCATGAAGAACTCGTCCAGGTTCTTCCCCGATATCGACAGGAAGCGCAGCCGCTCCAGCAAGGGGTGGTTGGCGTTCTCCGATTCCTCCAGGACGCGCCGATTGAACTCCAGCCAGGAAATCTCGCGATTGATGAAGCGCGCCGGGCTGGAGGCCAGATTCTCGTCCAGCTCCAGGGTGCCAGGCATCTCGGCGGACAGCGGCAGGGCCCGGGCAGTCGCTTCGCTCATCTTCTCGTTTCCACTCGCGGAATGTGTGTTCGACTTTCGTCCCACATTATCATGGCAATCTATTGCCGTTCTGCAAATTCGCCGTTTTCGGCGCCAGGTTCGGCCAAAACGGCGGCCGCCAGGGGCCTCGTGATCCGCCGCCCGGCCGCCAGCGCAGCGCTGTCCAGCGCCTTAACCAGCAAAGCGGCGAAGCTCAGCGAACGCTCCATCCGCAGGATCAGAAAATCGAGCACCTGGCGCTCTACGATCAATTGCCGATCGGCAAAAAGCTTGACGATGACCTTGCGCAGGAGGTCGTCGTCGGGCGCGCCGAGCGTGACCGGCGCGGCGAGCCGCAGCCGCGAGCGCAAATCCGGCAACGTCACCGGCCATTGCTCTGCCGGCCGCTGCGCCGTCAGAAGCAGAGCGCCGCTCAGCTCCTTGGCGCGATTGATCAGGTGAAACAGCGCCGCCTCGGGAATGGCGACCGCATCGACATCCTCGACCACCATAGCGCCGCGCGACCCCATCTCAGGCACGGTCGCGAGGCTGAGACCGGCGCCTTCGACGATCATTGCGCCGGTGCGTCGCGCCCAGATATGCGCCAGATGGGTTTTTCCGGAGCCCGCCGGGCCGCTCAGAAGAACGATGGGGGCGGGCCAATCCGGCCAGGATTCAATCAGACGCAAGGCGGCGATGTTGGAGGCACCGGACACGAAAGCGTCACGGCCATATTGCGGCGCATGCGCCAACGCCAGGGGAAGCTGCTGAGGAGCGGCGGCCGCGTTCAAGATTGCATGCGGTCGGGCGGCGTTCCCGTGCGCTCCAAGTAAAGACCGCTCTGTCGGTAACGCGCCACGGCGAAGCGTACCAAGACGCCGATTGCGGCGGTCACCGGCACCGCAATAAGGACGCCGACGAAGCCGAACAGCGAGCCGAATGCGAAGAGCGCAAACATCAGCCACACCGGGTGCACGCCGATGCTCGATCCGACCAGACGCGGCTGCAGGAGGTTGCCTTCGATGAACTGGCCGACAGCAAAGATACCGGCCACGGCCAAAACCCAGATCCAGTCGGGCCAAAACTGCACCAGCGCGACGCCGACGGACAGAACGAAGCCGACGATGGAGCCGACATAGGGGATGAAGCTGATCAGCCCGGCAACCGAGCCGATCAGAAAGCCGAAATTCAGCCCGACGACGGTCAGCGATATCGCATAGAACAGGCCCAGGATCAGGCAGAGAGCCCCCTGCCCGCGGATGAAGCCGGCGATCGCTGCATCCATGTCGCGGCCAAGCTGGCGGATCGTGTCGGCATGGTCGCGCGGCAGCAGCGCGTCGAGCCGATCCAGCATGCGATCCCAGTCATAGAGGAGATAGAACGCAACGACGGGCGTCACCACGACAAGCCCGACGGCGTTGATCAGCGCACGGCCGCCGGCCCAAACGGAGCCCAAGAGGCCGGCGACCCAGGCTGCACCCTGCGACACCCATCGGTCGACGCTGAAGCTCTCCTGCTGCTGGCCGAAATAGCGGCCAAGCTCGGTGCTCAGGAACCGGTTCCACAAATCCTGAAGCTGCGCGGCGTAGGAGGGCAGATCCTCAAGGAAGCCGGTGAGCTGCGACACCAGAAGCGGGATCACGACTAGGGCGACGAGCGTGAAGACCATGATGGACAGGATGACGATGGTAATCGTCGCCCAGAACCGGTTCATCCCGGCGCTTTCGAGCCTATCGGCGAGCGGGTCGAGCAGATAGGCCAGCGCCATGCCCATGATGAACGGCAGCAATATGCCACTGAACACCCATAGGAACAGGAGCAGCACGACCAGCGCACCGAGCCAAAAAGTAAGCTGAACCCGAAGGTTCAATGGTCTTCCTCCGTTGCGCCGCCCAGCCCCCCGGCCATGTGCAGCACCCACTCCTTGAGATAGGCGCCGGCGGAAATGACCGTCAAGGCAGCCACCGCCAACACAGTAACGCGGATCGCCTCGTTGAGCGCTATCCAGCCGGAGCGGTCAACAAGAACAAAAGCGATAAGAAGGATTTGCGCCGCGGTGTTGGCCTTGGATACCCAGAGCGGCTTCACCGGCATCGGATTGGACAGAACGTAGGCCAGGAGCATGCCGCCGATGATGAAGACGTCGCGGCTGACGACCATAACGATCAGCCAGGCCGGCAGTGCGCCCTTGAAGCCCAGCGTCACGAACACGGAGACAAGCAGCGCCTTGTCGGCGATCGGATCGAGATAGGCGCCAAGCTCGGAGGCTGCGCCGAAGCGCTTGGCGATGAACCCGTCGGCAGCGTCCGACAGGCCGGCGAGCACAAACAGAATCGTCGCCTCCACAAAACGGTCGGCGATCATCAGCCACACGACAAGCGGCACGATGACCAGCCGGGCAATGGTGATGAAATTGGGTATGGTCACGCTAAGACGACCTGCCGTGCCGCAGCGGCCAAGCGCTGCCTGAAGGACTAGCCCGGACGCGGGCTCTCCGACGTTCTTGCAATCCCGCCGCCGGACCACTAGGCGCTAGCTGCAATGTCCGTTCAGCGCAATACCCTGACCTACCGCGACGCTGGTGTCGATGTCGCCGCCGGGAACAGCCTGGTGGAGCGAATCAAGCCCGCGGTGACCTCCACCGCGCGCCCCGGCGTGATGGGCGGGGTTGGCGGTTTTGGCGCACTTTTTGATCTGAAGGCGACTGGCTTCCGTGATCCCGTCCTGGTCGCGGCTACCGACGGCGTGGGCACGAAACTGAAGATCGCCATCGAGGCGGGCGATCTTCGCGGTATCGGCGTCGACCTGGTGGCCATGTGCGTCAACGACCTTGTCGTGCAAGGGGCGGAGCCGCTCTTCTTCCTCGATTATTACGCCACGGCGGCGCTCGATGTGGATAAAGCGAGCGAGGTGATCACCGGCGTGGCGGAGGGCTGCCGGCTGGCCGGGGCAGCGCTTGTCGGCGGCGAGACCGCAGAGATGCCGGGTCTTTACCGGCCCGGCGATTTCGACCTTGCCGGCTTTGCCGTGGGTGCGGTGGAGCGCGACGGCCTTCTGCCGCGTGGCGACATCGCGGTGGGTGACGTCGTGCTCGGCCTCGCCTCGGACGGGCTGCATTCCAACGGCTTTTCGCTGGTGCGGCGCGTCGTCGAGATGCAGGGGCTGCAATTATCGGGCGACGCGCCGTTTGAGCCGAGTGCAAGTCTCGGCGACGTGCTGCTCCGCCCGACGCGCATCTATGTCCGCGCCAGCCTTGAGGCGATTCGGGCAAGCGGCGCAGTCAAAGCGCTCGCCCATATCACAGGCGGCGGACTTCGCGAGAACATACCCCGGGTGCTTCCCGAAACGGTCGCGGCGGAGATCGACCTTGCAGCGATTGACCTGCCGCCCGTCTTCAAATGGCTTGCGGAGCCAGTGGCGGAGGCTGAGATGCTCTGCACGTTTAATTGCGGGATCGGCATGGTTGTCATCGCCGCGCCTGAGGCTGTGTCTGGCGTTCAAGCGGCGCTCACCAGCCAAGGCGAAACGGTGGTGGAGCTCGGCACGATCGTGCCGCGCCGGGGCGACGCGGTGGCGTTCACCGGGCGGCTTGAGGTCTGATGGCTAAGGCGAAGACACGCACGGCCGTGCTCATCTCCGGGCGCGGCAGCAATTTGGCCGCCCTCATCGCCGCTGCCGACAATGCGGATTTCCCCGCCGAGATCGCGCTCGTCCTCTCCGACAGAGCCGATGCAAAGGGCCTCGACCTCGCCCGCGAGCACGGCATTCCGATCGCCGCGATCGACAAGGCAAGATGCGGCACCAAGGCTGAGATCGAGATGCAGTTCGACACAGCACTGCGCGACGCGGGGATTGAGCTCATCTGCCTGGCGGGCTTCATGCGGATTCTTTCCGCGCATTTCGTGGAATCCTGGCGCGACCGGATTCTCAACATCCACCCTTCGCTGCTGCCGCTCTTCCCCGGCTTGAAGACGCATGAGCGTGCACTTGAGGCCGGCGTGCGCATTCACGGCGCGACGGTGCATTTCGTGCGCGCGGAGATGGATGCAGGGCCAATCGTCGCGCAGGGCGCCGTGCCCGTTCTCGACGGTGACACGCCGGAGCATCTGGCGGACCGCGTGCTCGGCATAGAGCACCGCATTTATCCGCTGGCGTTGGATCTTGTGGCGAGCGGTCGCGCGAAAGTGCAAGGCGAACGCGTGATCATCGACAGCACGACGATGGCGCCCGACGCGGCACTCCTTTCGCCGCCGGATTGAGGCGCTCGGGAGCGCCATTGCACCTTAGCCCGCATGAAGCGGAGCGAAATGCGGGGCCTCGCTCGCACCCCCCTCTCGTTTGTCATCCCGGAAAGCGCGTCAGCGCTCGTCCGGGACCTATAACCACCGGACCAGGCGGACGAAACGCGGCGTGACCCTATCCGTACGTGTTCATGGGCCCCGGTCTCGACCTGGCGGCCGAACCGGGGTGACAGACGAGAGGTTTGTTGCGCTGCGCTTCATCCGGGCTACGAGACCTGCACCCAAGTCACAGCGCTTTCCGCAGCACAGCGGCGTTCCACACCAGCGCGAAGAGCAACACCATCGCCAGCCCCTGATGCGCGAGCGCCAGGGAAAACGGCACGACATAAACGAGCGTGGCGATGCCGAGCACGGTCTGCGCGAGAACAAGCAGCGCCATCCAGACGGCGCGGATGCGGGCTGCCTGCGCCTTGCGCCACTGCACCCATGCATAAGCCAGGACTGCCGCCGATAGCACATAGGCGCCGACGCGGTGGTTGAACTGGATCGTCGTGATGTTGTCGACAGGGTTCAGCCAGGCCGGTTCCAGCAAGGCGAGGCCGGCGGGGATCAAGCGGCCGTCCATCAGCGGCCAGGTGTTGTAGGTGAGCCCGGCATCGTGGCCGGCGACCAATGCGCCGAGCGCGATCTGGATCAGCGTCAGAAACACGAGAAGCCAGGCCGCCAGACGGCCGCGGACGGACGCCGCCTCGCGCGCCGCGCCGCCAAGCCGCACGAACATCGCCACGAGCGCGGCAAAGAACAGGCATGCGAGCGTCAGATGCAGCGTCAACTTCACCGGCGCAACGGTGATCATGCCGGGCTTCAGACCCGAGGCAACCATGATCCAACCGACAAGGCCCTGCGTGGCGAGCAGACCTCCGAGCGCTGCGAGCATCGCAATCGTCGTGCCGGACAATGTCCGCCGCGCCGCGAACCACACGAACCCACCGATATAGACAAGCCCGATGAAGCGCCCGAGCTGGCGATGCCCCCATTCCCACCAGTAGATGGTGCGGAAGTCGGCGAGGCTCATGCCCCGATTGAGGAGCTCATATTGCGGCGTCTGCCGGTAGCGCTCGAACTCCGCCTGCCAGGCGGCCTCGCTCAGCGGGGGCAGCGTGCCGGTGACCAGATTCCATTCGGTGATGGAGAGCCCGGATTCCGTCAGCCGCGTCGCGCCGCCCACCAGTACGATCGCAAACACCAGACCGATCAACGCAAGCAGCCACAGCCGCACCATGCGCGCATCGGTTTCGGCGCGAGGCGATGCTGGTATGGGAGAGGCCGTCTCCGTTTGCGCTGGTGCTGTGACCATTCCGCCTCTTAGAGCATGATCCCGAAAAGTGGGAACCGGTTTTCGGACAAGATCATGCTCCGGCAAAGACAGTGAGCATCAGGCAATGAATCAGGAGCCTGATGCCATAGCTTCCTTCAAGGCTCTAGAAACGCGCCCTTATCCCGGCATGCCGCGGGCGCGCGACACCGGGTCGCTTGCACAGTGACCGTTGCTCGGCGCAAGGAGGAGGCATGGCGCCGCGTCTCAGAAAACTGATCGGAACGATCATGCTGGTCGTCTTCATTAGCGTCTACGCGCTTGTTGCCATGGTGGTGGCGGCCGCGACGCTCCCAGACGCGTCGGGGCCGGTGCAGTTCATCTACTATGCCGTGGCCGGGCTGATCTGGGTCATCCCAGCGGCGGCTCTGATCGCCTGGATGGCAAAGCCAGGTTCCGGAAAGACTTAGCCGGCACTTCTCAGCCGATATCTTAGAGCCTGTCGAAAGATCGACCTCACGGCGGGAGGCCGGATGATCAGACGTTCGCCCGCGCCGACAGGATCGGTCCCGGCTCTAGAATCAAAAGAGCAAGAGCCCGGAACCGGCCTTCTCCTGGCAAGGGGCCGTCTGATCAGCTATCGGCAGGACGAGCGGCCAGCATCCTCAAACGGGCTCTTAGCGACCAGAGGCCGGGCGTCAGCAGCGTTTCAAGGTAGCGCAGTTCCTGAAAAAGCCCATTGATTGAGACGCGCGGCAGGCCATGGGTCGAGCCGGCGGGGATGTATCCGGGCTGGGTGGTGAAGGAGGCGGCAAAGCCGACCTGTGCCGCCAACGCCGCTTCGCGCTCGCCGGCCGCTGCGAGGTAGCCGTAAGGAAAGGCGATCGAGGCCGGGCGCACGCCGACCTCCGCTTCGATCCGGTCGGCGCTGTCGCGCATCTCAGCCAGTGCGGATTGTGGATCAAGCCGCGCCAGTGCGGGATGTGTCATCGTATGGGCGCCGATAGAGCAGAGCGGGTCGGCGGCGATTGTGCGCACCTCATCCCAGTCCATGACCAATGCGCGTGCCAGCTCCGCGAGGCCGAGGCCATACTTGTCGGCCAACGCCCGGATAACGCGGCGTTGCCGCGCTTCGTCGGCCTCGCTCGTCAGCCAAGCCGTCCACGCCCGGAAGGCTTCGGATTTCTCAGCCGGAGTCCCTGCAGGAAGCATCTCCGCCGGCCCCTCCCCCGGCAGCGATACGGAATCGGTCCGTGCGATGATGCGCTCCAGGGCCTCCCACCACAGCTCCGACGTTCGCTCAGAGAAGCCTGGGCAGACATAGATCGTGAACGGCACCTCGTGGCGGCGGAAGACCGGCCAGGCGTGCTCGGCATTGTCGCGATAGCCGTCATCAAGAGTGACGGCGATCCGCTTGGCGTTCGCACCGCCCGCCCCGTTTGATGCGATGAGCTCGCCGACGGAGACGAACCGCCAGCCGCGAGCAATGAAATGCGCGAGAAACCGGTCGAGGAAATCCGGGGTGATGCTCAACAAGGCGTTGGGTGCAAACTCCGGCGGCGCTTCAGGCGCGACGTGGTGCAGCGTCACGACGAAGCCGCGCACGTCAGATGGTGTCGGCAGCCAGCGCGGCGCTTCCGTCAGAGACAGCGCTTCCAGAGCGGTGCGAATGAGGCGGTGGCGAGACATGGTCGCCGGATGACGAAACGGGCGGCCTCAGGCCGCCTCGTTCTCGTTGGTGCCATCACCGGAGAGGCGCACGATGATGGCGCTCTTGGCGCCGCGCTGCAAAGCAGTGTCGTACATCTCCTTGCGGAGCAATTCCGTGGTGTCGGCTGAACAGACAACTGCGGCGATGTCGGGACGCACATGCTCGTGCGGCCAGTCGTCGAGACTGTCGGCGACCACGACGACCTTGTCGTAGGTGTGGGTCAGCGCGCCGACCACAAGCTGCATGCGTTGCAGTGGCGCGTTCTCCTCCAAACCGCCAAGCGGAATGACGTGGACGCCGGCGTCGTCGTCGCGTTGAATCACTTCGCCGAAGGCGGCCTCGCCGGCCAGCAGGTCGCCGAGCCCGGGCCGCTCCTGTCCGAGTGCTGGAGACGCCAAGCGTCCGACATCGACCAGGATGCAGCGGAGTTTTTGCTGACCAGCCCCGCGTGCTGCGGAAAAGGCGATATCGCCCGCCCCCTCGCCGCCTTCCGCGCCGGTGAAGAGCGCGATGCGGACGGATGTGTTGGCGAGAATCTCCGCCAAGCCCGCCGCGCCATGCTCATCCTCCGCGTCCGTTTCGTCTTCGGCGGCAAGGACGGCGGCTTCCTCGCCCTCCGGCTCGGCTTCCGCCGGCTCCGCCTCAGGCTCCGTGTCGACTGATGGTTCTTCGGCCGGCTCCTCCGCGACGGCCTCCGCCGGAACAGGCTCGGCGGCTGTCGGCTCCTCGGGCGCAGCCTCTTCAGTGGCGTCCTCAGTGGCAGCTACGACCGTGATCTCGTCTGCCTCTTCGACAATGGGCTCTTCGGAGACCTCGTCGGCGAGAGGCTCTTCAAGGAGCGGCTCACCGACGGGCTGCTCCTCAATCACGTCGGACGGCTCTTCGGCGGATTCGACCTCCGGCTCGATTTCGGCCCGCGCCTCTTCGGATGCGCTGGCGGCCGGCTGCACACGAGGCTCATCGTCATGCTGCGATTCAAGCTGCGGGGGCGGCTCGGCGGCGTCCAGTACCGGCGAACCGGCGACGCGCTCCGCCGCGCTCGGCGTCGCCTGCTGCGCGAGCCCGTAGCCTACCACACGGAATGCCCGGCCGGACATGAAAGCGCCGAGCAGGACCATGGCGGAGCTGAGCAGGAAGATGGCGATGGCAGCGGCGGCCGACATCATTGTCTTCCTGGGGAAGGACGGATCGGTCGGCGGCACGGCGCGCGAAATAATCCGTGCATCGGCCGGCAGATAGTTCGCCTCAGTGCGCGCCGCGGCTTCGCGGTAGCGCGTCAAGAACGATTCCAGCAGCTCGCGCTGCGCGGCGGCTTCACGCTCCAGGGCCCTGAGCTCGATCCCCTGATCGTTGGTCCGCGACACGTCGACCTTCGCCTCGTTGAGGCTTGCGACGAGCGACTGCTCGCGCGCCGCCGCCACACGCGCTGCGGTCTGCAAAGCGGCCAGCACCTTCGCCGCCTCGCCACGGATCTGCGTTTCCAGGTTGGCGACCTGGCCCTGCAGCGCGCGGATGCGCGGATGGCTCGGCAGCAAAGTGGTGGAAAGCTCCGCCGTCTGCGCCTGGAGTGCGACCTGCCGCTCGCGCAGGCGCTGAATGAGCTGCGAGTTCAGCACCTCCTCTGACGCATCGAGCGGCTCGCCTTCGTTGAGGAGATTCTGCACCAAATCAGCGCGGGCTTCCGCTTCGGCTCGTGCCGCCCGCGCGCGCGCCAGCTCCGCATTGAGGTCGCTGAGCTGCTGCGTCGACAAGCTGCCTATTTCGTTGCCGCGCTGATCGACGTCGAACAGATCGTTGTTGGCGCGGTAATCGGCGACCGCCTGTTCCGATTCGGCGACGCGCGCCCTGAGGCGATCAATCTCCTGCTCAAGCCAGAGCGTCGCAGCAACGGCGGATTGACGCTTGGCGTCCTGTTGCAGAAGCACGAAGGCGTCGGCGACCGCGTTGGTGACGTCGGCGGCAAGTTGTGGATCGGGCGCAGAGAACTCCACCCCGATCACGCGCGATTGTCTCAGCGCATAGACTGAAAGCCGATCGAAATAGGCTTCCATCACGCGCTGGCGGATACTTGAATCGGCGGGATTTTGCTCGAAGCCGAGCATGACCTTGAGCGAGCGGGTCAGCGAGGGCCGCCGCGCCGGATCGAATTCGGGACGACGCGTCAGGTCAAGCTTGTCGATGACGACGTCGGCGATCTCGCGCGAGCGCAGCACCTCGACCTGGCTCTGGATAGCCGATTCATCGAAGCTGCTACTGCCGCCGGATGTCTCCTGCCGGCGCGTCAGCGGCGACTCGCGCTCCTCAATGAGGATGCTCGTATCGGCGGTGTAAAGCGGCTCCACATAGCTGAGCCCGACATAAGTGCCCACCGCGGCCAGAACGGACAACAGCACCAGCAGCCATGCCCGGCGCCACAAAGCCCCGATCAGGGCGCGGATATCGAGCTCCGTTTCGCCAATCTCAGCCATCGCCGCTCCAAGGGCCCCAGACCGTCCCCTCACCCAACGATCGGAGAGGACCGCACCTTATCGTCTTCCGCCGAACCTCGCCGAGTCATGGTTAGGAGGACGTTAACGGGCAAGAACAATCGTTAATCAGGATTAGCAGAACGTTAACCATGAATCGGCAGCTTGTGGCGTGATCGAACTCTTGGCCGGCCGGATGAAGTCCATGATTCGCCTGCGTTATTACGCTCTGGTTGTCGCCGCCGGCTGCGCGGCTTTTTTGGGTGGATGCGATCGCGCGCTGCTCGACGAGCCGGTGCCGGCGCTTGCCGGCCCCTACCGGTTGGACACCGGCGACCGGCTGCGCATCGTCGTCTACGATCAGCCGAGCCTGACCAACATCTACGAAGTCGACCAGTCAGGGCGGATCACCATGCCGCTCATCGGCGACGTTTCAGCGCGCGACGCCACGACCGACGCGCTGGCGCAGCGGGTTGAGGCCAAGCTCGCCGCAGCCTATTTGCGCGAGCCTGACGTCACCGTGGAGGTCAACGCCTATCGCCCCTTCTTCGTGCTGGGTGAGGTCAACAGTCCGGGGCAATACGCCTATGTCCCGGGAATATCAGCTGAAACGGCGATTGCCATGGCCGGTGGCTTCTCCGAACGGGCAAATCGCAGGACAGTTCGCGTCAGCCGTACGGTCAACGGCAAGCTTCTTGAGGCGCGCGTTGCGGTGATCGAACCGATCCGCCCGGGCGACACCGTTTACGTGCGCGAAAGCCTATTTTAGAAAAAAGCGCCGACAGTAACCCTAAAAAACAGAGAAATTTGATTCTTCGGGCCCATCAGGTCACCTCAATAACGGGGGACTTGAGGCGGGTCCGATCCCATGGCGGTTACTGACACGACCGAACCTATCAGCACCGGCCGCGCGGCGCTTAAGCCGGCGGCGCTCGGCCTGCATGCCGGGCGCACGCCGCTCAACGTGGCGGCGAGCCAAGTCGCGGCGACCCTCAAGCATCGTCTGGTGACGCCGGGGATCCTCGCCGGGCTGGCGCGCATTGCGGATTTCTCTGCGCTTGCGGCGGCAGGCGCCATCATCGCTTACCTCTACGTGGCGCCCAACGACATTGTCGGTCTCGGCTATCTTCTGGCGGCCGTTCTTCTGCCGGCGGCGACAATCATCTTGATCGGCTCGGTGAACGGCTATTCCGTCGGCGATTACCGCACCGGCATGGCGGTCAAGCTGAGCCGCAGCGCTGTCGTCTGGACCGGCGTGTTCGGCTGCTTCGCCATCATCCTCTTCTTCCTCAAGATGGGCGAGTCGTTCTCGCGGGTGTGGCTGGGAAGCTGGTTCCTCACCGGGCTATTCGTACTGATCGGGCTCAGGCTGGTGGTCGGGCGGATCGTCGCACGGTGGACGGCAGCGGGCGTCCTGGAACGCCGCGCGGTGCTGGTCGGCGGCGGGCCGGAGGCTGTTGAGCTGATCCGCGCCTTGCGCGAAGAGCCGACCAACGACGTGCGCATCTGCGGCATCTTTGATGACCGCGACGATTCCCGTGTGCCGGCCATGAAGGAAGGCCTGCCGAAGCTTGGCCGGATCGACGAATTGTTGGAGTTCGGCCGGCAGGCTGAGATCGACATGCTGATCGTAGCGCTGCCGATGGCGGCAGAGCGGCGGCTGGTGCAGCTTCTGAAGACGCTTTGGGTGCTGCCGGTCGACATCCGCCTCTCCGCACGCGCTAGCCGGCTCAAGTTCCGCCCGCGCTCCTATTCCTATGTCGGCGCGGTGCCGTTCCTTGACCTCTTCGACAAGCCGATTGCCGATTGGGACAACGTCGCCAAGGCCTGCTTCGACCGCGTCGTCGGATCGATTCTGCTTTTGATGTTCACGCCGGTCATGCTGGCGGTCGCGCTCGCGGTGAAGCTCGACAGTCGCGGCCCGGCGCTGTTCCGCCAGAAGCGTTACGGCTTCAACAACGAGCTGATCGAAGTCTTCAAGTTCCGCTCCATGTATGTCGATCAGACCGACGCCAACGCTGCGAAGCTCGCCACGCGCAACGATCCGCGCGTCACGCGCGTCGGCCGCTTCATCCGCAAGACCAGTCTCGACGAGCTGCCGCAGCTCATCAATGTGGCGATCAAGGGCAACCTCTCGCTGGTTGGGCCGCGCCCGCACGCCGTGCAGGCCAAAGCCGCCGACCGCCTCTATGAGCAAGTCGTGGACGGCTATTTCGCGCGCCACCGCGTCAAGCCCGGCATCACCGGCTGGGCGCAGGTGAACGGCTGGCGCGGCGAGACCGATACGCAGGAGAAGCTGGAGAAGCGCGTGGAGCACGACCTCCACTATATCGAGAACTGGTCGGTCATCTTCGACCTCTACATTCTGGCGCTGACCCCCTTCAGGCTGCTCAGCACGGAGAACGCATATTGACCGCCACTCTTGTCGCGGCGCGACCGACAGGCCTGCCGACACGGGCCGTCGGCAACGCGATCATCTGGATCATTGTGTTCTGCGGCGGCTTCGTCTTTTTCGAGCCGGCACCCTATGAGCTTCTGCTGGCCGCAATCATTCCGGCCTGGCTCTTGATCGGACTTGCGATACCGAGGGCGCTCTCCCCGCTGATTATGTTGATGCTTGTGTTCAACGCCGGCGGCGTGATTGCCGCGACGCAGGCGGAGGACTTCGGCACGCAGCCGATCTACTACGCGGTCACGGCATTTCTGGCGTTCAGTTCGTGCTTCTTCGCCTGCCTGATCGCTGAGGATGGTCGGCGGCTTGACACCATGGTCAACGCCTGGATCGCGTCGGCGCTGGTCACCACCGTGCTCGGCGTCGCCGGCTATTTCGGTCTCACCGGCGAGTTCTTCGTCAAGTTCGACAGGGCGAGCGGCGGGTTCCAGGATCCCAACGTGTTTGGCCCGTTCTTGGCGCTGCCCTTCGTCGTTTTGGCGCATCGCGCGCTGACCCGACCGTTCGGTCCGGCGCTGATGAACGGCCTTCTGGCGCTGGTGCTCTTTCTGGGGCTTTTCTTGTCGTTCTCGCGCTCCGCATGGGGCCTCGTCGTCATAGCGCTGGCGCTGCTCATCCCGCTCATCTTCGTGACGGAGCGCAACGATGCAACGCGCATTCGCGTCATCTTCTTCTCCATCCTGGGTGCGGCGTCGGCGGCTGCGCTCATCGCTGTGGCGCTGACAATCCCGGCGGTCGCCGATCTCTTTCAGGACCGGGCGCAGATCGTACACGACTACGACACCGGCCATCTCGGCCGCTTCCAGCGCTATGTGATTGGCTTCAATCTGGCGCTTGAACATCCGCTTGGCCTGGGCGCCATTGAGTTCGGGCGCATGTTTGGCGAGGACGAGCACAATATCTGGCTGAAGAGCCTGACAACCTATGGGTGGCTCGGCTTCGCCGCCTTCCTGGCGCTTATCGTGTGGACGCTCGTCGCCGCGTTTCCGCTTGTCTTCCGCACCAGTCGTCTGCGGCCGATGATGCAGATCGCCTATATCGTCTTCCTCGGCCATATCGTCATTGCGACCGTGATCGACATCGATCATTGGCGGCACGTGTTCGTGCTGATCGGCATGCTGTGGGGCGGCATCGCCGCCGATCATAAAGCGACGCAGGCGCGGCTCGCCGCCTTTTTCCGCAGGCACGCCGCCTAGGATCAGACGCACTCAACAGCTGCGGCGCTTCAACCGCTTCGCGGTCAAGGCGAGCGTTGCGGTGCTGTCCACACGCGCCGGCTTCCAAGCTCTGTCAGGCCGATCGTCGCCCCCGATGCGTTATGACGCATCGATCGTTGACGCACGTCATAGCAACGAAACCGCACAAGCATTCCATTGACCGCGTGTGTTCCTGCTTGTTGGAAACCGATGAGACGGAGGGATGCTATGCAACGAAGAACAAGGATCATTCTCGTGGCAGCGTGTGGCGTATGCGTTGCCCATTTCGCGAATGCCAGCGAGCTACGCGACACGGCGCTGGAGATGTTCAAGCCGCTACCTTCGACCGTGCCGGCAGTCGTCGACAATCCGATCACTCCGGAGAAGATTGAGCTCGGCAAGGCATTGTTCTTCGATCCGCGCATGTCGGCGTCGGGTGTGTTCTCCTGCAATTCATGCCACAACCTGGCGACCGGCGGCGACGACAACCTCGAAACCTCCATCGGCCATGGGTGGCAGAAAGGACCACGCAACGCGCCGACTGCCCTGAACGCAGTGTTCAATGAGGCGCAGTTCTGGGATGGCCGTGCGGAGGACTTGAAGGCCCAGGCGAAAGGCCCGGTGCAGGCCGGCGTCGAGATGGCCAACACGCCGGAGAACGTTATCGCAACGCTCAACTCGATGCCCGACTATGTCGATTGGTTCACGCAGTCCTTCCCCGAAGAGAACGATCCGGTGACCTTTGACAACTTCGCCAAGGCCATCGAAGCGTTCGAGGCAACTCTCATCACACCTTCACCATTCGATGCATGGCTCAACGGCGACGATAACGCGTTGAGTGAGGACCAGGTCGCGGGTCTGTCGCTATTCATGGACAAAGGCTGTGTGGCCTGTCATTCCGGCGTCAATCTGGGAGGCCATGGATATTATCCGTTTGGCCTGATTGAGAAGCCGGGCGCTGAGATTCTGCCGGAAGGCGACAAGGGCAGGTTTGCCGTCACTGAGACGGTTAGTGACGAGTACGTCTTTCGCGCGTCGCCGCTGCGCAACATCGCACTCACGGCTCCCTACTTCCATTCCGGCAAGGTATGGGACCTCAAGGTCGCGGTGGAGATCATGGCGGAATCCCAGCTGGGGGCAGAACTGACCGGACCGGAAGCTGACCAATTGGTCGCCTTCTTGAAAGGCCTGACAGGCGAATTGCCGGAAATCACCTATCCGGTGCTTCCCCCGGAGACCGCGGCGACGCCCCGCCCGTCGGGCGAGGTCCTGCCTGAATGAAGCGATTGCCCGGAGCTTGAGAGGTCGCCCTTCGGGGCGGCCTGCTCTTGCGCCGAGACGCAACGCGCATGCCGTTCAATTTCCTCCTTGCCGGGCGCGAACCGGGCGGAAATCCGGTCTCCACATTTGGCGGAATTGCTCTATAGTCCGCCCCCGTCGGAGCGTGGCGCAGTCTGGTAGCGCACTTGACTGGGGGTCAAGGGGTCGTGGGTTCGAATCCCGCCGCTCCGACCATCGGGCC
>JANQKG010000018.1 GCA_028281235.1 Afifellaceae bacterium
TGACACTCCTTCCAAGGCACCTTTGCTCTCCCCGCAAAGGCCCAAAAGTGTCACCCATGTCTCCGGTAAACTCTGTTACCCATCTCTCAGGAAGGGCACCGGTCCATTCGGGCGCTGCTGCATGGCTGCAAACGCGCCGAACGGTTTTGCCATTGTCTCAGGTTCCTTCGGAGAACGCTCTCACATGACATCTATAGAACTTTGGAACACGCGCGCGATCCCCCGCATTGGCATGGGCTGCTGGGCAATCGGCGGGCCCCTACGGTCGGGCGATCAGCAGATCGGATGGGGCGACGTCGACGACAATGAATCGATCGCCGCAATTCGCCGCGCTGTTGAGCTGGGCGTCCGATATTTCGATACGGCCGACGCTTACGGCGGCGGCCATTCTGAAACCGTGCTCGCACGGGCGCTCAGCGGCGTCGGCGATGACGTGATCGTGTCGACCAAGTTCGGGAACACATTCGATGCAGAAACACGAACGCTGACCGGCACGTCGGCCGCGCCGACCTATGTCACATCCGCAATCGAGGCGTCGCTGCAAAGGCTCCGCCGCGATCGGATCGATTTGGTCTTCTTTCATCTGAACGGCTATCCGATTTCTGAGTCCGAACCGGTTTTCGCCACGCTTGAAGACCTTCGGCAGGCCGGCAAGATCGGCGCGTTCGGGTGGAGCACCGACGACGTCGCCGGCGCCGCCGCTTTTGCCGACATGGACGGTTTTGTCGCCGTTCAGCACGACATGAACTTGTTTCGGCCGGCCGATGACATGAACGACTTCACCGCCGCGAAAGGGCTCGTCGGGGTGGCGCGCCAGCCGCTCGCCATGGGATTGCTGTCGGCAAAGTTCCTGTCGGGGGAGCGCCGGTTCGCGCCCAATGACATTCGCGCCGATGGCCCGGAATGGCTTACTTATTTCAAGCAGGGCGCCCCCGACCAAACGCTTTTGGCCAAGCTTGCTGCTGTACGCGATCTGCTCTCAAGCGACGGCCGCTCAGTGGCGCAGGGCGCGCTCGCATGGATCTGGGCACGCGCGCCGCAGGTGATCCCCATCCCTGGCTTTCGTACCGTCGAACAGGTGGAGATGAATGCGGGAGCGCTCGATAAAGGTCCGCTGCCGGCCCCTGTCATGGACGAGATCGACACTGTTCGTTCGACTGTCAAAAAGGCGTAGAACGGTCCGCGCCCGCGCGGCGCAACGCCCCCGCGAGCGGCTCAGTTCGGACAGTGCAATGAAGGCGATGGTTTTGAGAAAGATCGTGTCGTTGAGCGCCAAGGTGCCTTTGGCCGACAAACTGCCGCCTGTCACCGAGACGGCACGGGAGGACGTGTGAGCAACTTGATGCAAAGCACCGACCTTGTGGGTTTCCGCACGCTCGTTTTGATCCGTGACGCATGGCGAGCGACGCGCGGCGGAGAGGAAGCCATCCGAGCGCGGCAACACGATCGGCTTGAGAAGCTTGTCGCTTTTGCGCGCGCCCGTTCGCGTTTCTATCGCAAGCACTACCAGGCTCTGCCGGATGGGCCGGTTGATCTCAGCCGCATTCCGATCGTCACGAAGTCAGAGCTGATGGCACGGTTTGACGACTGGGTGACGGATCCCGACATCACCAAAGCCGCGGTGGAGGATTTTGTTGCGGACCCCAGCCACGCTGGCCAGCAATATCTCGACCGATACACCGTTTGGATGACGTCCGGCTCTACGGGCACGCCGGCGATTCTCCTGCAGGATGAGCGGGCGATTGCGGCGATGACGGCGCTCGGGATCGCGCGGGCCGCGCCGGCCTGGATCGGTGCCTCGGAGGTGCGAGCATTCTTGAGCCGGGGGGTCAGGGGCGCGCTTGTGTTCGCCACCGGAGGCCATTTCATGGCGCTGAGCATGGCGCAGCGCGCCATGCACCAAGGCAGCTGGCTCAAGAACATCGCGAAAATCGTGTCGGTCACAACGCCTGTCCCAGAGATTGTTGCTGAGCTGAACGACCTCGATCCGACCATCGTCGCAAGCTACGCCAGCGGCCACATGCTTCTTGCCGAGGAGCAGGCGGCCGGACGGCTGATGATCGATCCTGTCCTGCTGCTATCGACCGGCGAGTCGTTGCCGCCTGAAAGGCGGCGACGGATCGAGGCCATGTTCAAGCGGAGCATACGGGAGACATACGGGGCGTCCGAAATCCAGATTGCCGCTTTCGAGTGCCGGCACGGTCGCCTCCATGTGAATGCCGATTGGGTCATCCTTGAGCCCGTGGACGAAGACAATCGTCCCGTCCCGCCGGGAAAGCCCTCCCATACCGTCCTGGCGACGAGCCTCGCCAATCGCGTGCAGCCGATCATTCGCTATGACCTCGGCGACCGGATCACATTGCTGCCCGATGCCTGCGAATGCGGCAGTCCCTTGCCGGCCATCCGAGTCGACGGGCGCACCGATGAGATTCTGACCTTTCGCAATAAGGACGGCGATCCGGTGAATGTGCTGCCGACAGCGCTCGCCGCGACCGTCACAGAGACGCCGGGTCTTCATCGGTACCAGCTGATCAGGACGGCCCCTGATCGCCTTGTCGTGCGGTTCGAGCCTGAGCCTGGATGGGTTGCGGATACGGTATGGACAAGCGTGGAGCGCGTCATCCGCGACGTTCTTCGGACTAACAACCTGGAAAATGTGGTTGTGGAGCGATCGTGCGATGCGCCGACGCCGATTTCGAGAAGCGGGAAGCTGCGGCAGGTCTGGTCCGAACCGGCTTCGTAAACACGTCGTCGCCAGAGCCGCGGGCGACGCCTATTGCTCGGCCGGGTCGAGCGTCTGGAGATAGGCCATCAGGTCCGCGATCTGCTCTTCCGCCATGAACCTGAGCGACAGCATCTCCGCTGCCGGCACGCCGTTGATGATCTTGTGCAGCGCCTGCGCCGGACGGTTGCGGGTGATCCATCCGAGCGACGGGCGGTCGCCGGGCTCGCCGTAGAGAAACGTGCGGCCGTCCAACTGGTGGCAGCTGATGCAGGCGCCCTCAAAAATGTCGCGTCCGAACTCCGGATTGCCGAGCGCTTCGCCCGCGTCGGTCAGGAACACGCTGCGCTCATACTGGCCCGTGGTGACGAACAGCGAGACGAGCTCAATCGCCAGTTCCGGCAGTTGATCGGCCGGAAACGGATGGCTCGGATCAAGCAGCGCTTGTTTGATCTCCTCCGGGTCGGCGTCCATCAGTGCGGCGAGCCCCGGAAATTGCGTGCCGCCAAGGGTCGTGCCGGAATAGTCCCAGTTATGGCAGGTGACGCAGCGCCAGGTATCCCGCGACGCGACGGACACCGCGTCCTCAAGCGCCGGATTGCGACGGTCGGGCGGGCTGAGGTCGAGGATCGTCCACGCATTGTCGTAGAGCTTGCCGCCAAGCGACAAGAGAAACACCGGCCCGAGCTCCGTGTCCTGCGCGTGCGCGCTGCGCAAGGGCGGCATCGCTGCGCTAAGCGATATGGCCAGCGCCAGCGCTGCCGCCGCGACGATGCGTGTTCGCGTTTGCGTCGAAAAAACGCCCATAACCATAGCCATCCTGCGGCGGATGGTGCGCCCAGCCGTTGATATGCGTCAACTGGGCGTGCCCTCGGGGTCAGGCAAGCGGGCGCGAAGACCCTTCCTTGATGAAGGAACCGTCGCGCAATTCGCGCATCGCCTGCATCAGCTCATCGCGTGTGTTCATCACGATCGGGCCGTGCCAGGCGACCGGCTCCTCGATCGGCTTGCCGGAGACGAGCAGGAAGCGGATGCCGTCCTCGCCCGCTTGCACGACGATCTCATCGCCGCTGTCGAAGAGGACCAGCGATCGGTTGCCGGTCTGCTCGCGCACCAGAATCTCCCCGTCGGGACCATCGCGCTCCGTCAGCACACCGAATGGCTCAGAGGCATCGCGGAATACGCCTGAGCCGTCGAACACGTAAGCGAAGGCGTGACGCTCCGTCTCCACCTTCAAGGTCTTGCGCCGGCCCGGCGGCACGGAGATGTCGAGATAGCGCGGGTCGGCGGCGACGCCGTCCACCGGCCCGCGCTTTCCCCAGAACGTGCCGCAGATGATGCGTGCGACCGTCCCGTCATCGTCCACGACTTCCGGAATCTCGGCGGCGGGAATGTCCTGGTAGCGCGGCGAGGTCATCTTCAAGGAGGAGGGAAGGTTGGCCCAAAGCTGGAAGCCGTGCATGCGGCCATGCGCGTCGCCCTGCGGCATCTCCTGATGCAGGATGCCGCTGCCGGCCGTCATCCATTGCACGTCGCCGGCGCCCAGTTGGCCCGTATTGCCGAGGCTGTCGCCATGCTCCACCGAGCCTGACAGCACATAGGTGATGGTTTCGATGCCGCGATGCGGATGCCAGGGAAAGCCGGCGCGATAATCCTCCGGTCTTTCGTTGCGGAAATCGTCGAGGAGCAGGAACGGATCGGTCTCGCTGGTGTCGCCGAAGCCGAAAGCGCGGCGAAGCTTGACGCCTGCGCCTTCGACGGTCGGTTTGGCCTGTGTGATCTGTCTGACGGGTCGAATGGACATCGTGCCCTCTGCTTTCCAGATTGGGCTTTGCAGGATGTGCGTCGGTGCGGTCAAATCGCGACGTTGGCGTTCCATGTGGTTTTGGCGCTGCGGACTGTCTAGCTTCAATCACAAACGTGTCATATACGCCGCCGGCAGCATCAGGGACCGGCTGCGCCGGGGGTAACACATGCTTGTCAGCACGTATGAGGTCGAGATTGAGTGGGGCGATTGCGACCCCGCCGGCATTGTCTTCTATCCGCGCTACTTTGCGTATTTCGATGCTGCGACCGGGCGCTTGTTTGAGCTGGCGCTCGGCATGAAGAAGATCGCCTGGACGGCGCAATACGGCATCCTCGGCTATCCGATGGTCGACACGCGCGCCACGTTCAAGATCCCGTCGCGCTACGGCGACATCTTGACCATCGAGACGCAGGCCACCGCCTTTCGCCGCTCCAGCTTCGACGTCGTCCATAATGTCCTCAAGGGCGGCGAGCTGGCCATTGAGGGCTTTGAGACGCGCGTGTGGACCGGGCGCGATCCCGACGACCCGACGCGAATCCGCTCAGAGCCGATCCCGCAAGAGGTGATTGAGCGTTTGAAGGGATAGCTCGGCGCCGACGGCCCCGCATTCATTCGAAAGGAGAGCAAGTCCAATGTTCGTCGTGCTACTCAGATTTTCAGGCAACAAGAGCCAGGCCAGCCAGTTCATGGAAGGCCACAACGTGTGGATTAAGCGTGGTTTCGATGACGGGGTCTTTCTCTTGGCCGGCAGTCTTCAGCCCGGTGCCGGTGGGGGAATTCTGGCGCATAACACTTCGCTGGCGGAGCTTGAACGCCGGGTGCACGACGATCCCTTCGTGGCGGAAGACGTGGTGAGTGCCGAAATTCTGGACATTGCACCTGCACGAGTCGACGAGCGGTTGGACTTTTTGGTCGCCTGAAAGACAGCACTCTTCGAGCACGCGCTTTATGTCCGGACGGCGGCTCGGCTCTTCCCGTCGCGGTCGCCCAAGACGTCGACAAGCCCGGCGGCGACGACGAGAACCGTCCCCAGCAGCTCCACCAGCCCGAACGGCTCGTCGGTCAACAACGCCGCGCTGCCGATGCCGACGACCGCCTCAAGCTGCAACAGGACACCGAGCCGCCCCGGATCGATGTGCTTGGAGCCCCACAACAATCCCCACATCACCGGGATTAAGAAGCCCACCGCCGCCACAAGCAGCCAAGGAATGAGCGGCCTCAGCTCCGCCAGGCTCGGTGGCGCGCCGACCGCTTCGATCGGCAGGAGCGCAATGACAAGCGCGACAGCACTGCCATAAAGAAAGAACGCAAAGACGTTTTCGAAGATGCCGATGCCAGGCGCCGTGCGCACACGCATGGAGCCGGCGGCCCACACCATGCCGGACAAGAGAGCCATGGCGTCGCCGAGATTTTGCGGCAGCGGAATCCCGGTCTTGCCGCCGAGGATCGTGACGAGGCCGCCGAGCCCCAGGACAAGCGCGATGCCGCGCGCCCGCGTCAGCCGCCGCCCCATCAGCCAGACTTCCAGGAGTGTGCTCCAGACCGGCGTGACGTAGAAAAGGATCAGCGCCCGCGCGACATCGGTCAGGAGCACGCTTTCTGCATAAAGCGCTACGGCGCCGCCGACCAGAAGCCCGGTGACGGCCGCCTTGACGCCCGTGGGCCGGCCCCGCGCGGCGAACCATAAGGCCGCCGGCGCGAGCACCAGAACCGGTGTGGCGAATTGCGCCAGCGTCGCCCAGCCTGCGGCAAGGCCGGCCGCCTCAAAGGCCCTGAGCGGCAGCCAGAACAGGCCCCATGCGGAGGCTGCGAGGACGACGATGATGATCGGCAGCCGCCGCTTCTGCGTCAAAGCTTGCATACTATGGCGCTATCCCGTCGCGGCGCTCTCACGCAAGCGTTGCTCGACTGTGATCGCCCGCCCGCCGCAAGCTGCGGGATGATTGCAAGAACACTCTTCCGCGCTCTTCGCTTCGTCCTGGTGCTTGTGGCCGAGTTCGCCGCCGCCGGTCGCTGATCGCAGCCCGGGTCTCGCCTCTGGCCGCGCCTCGACAATTGCACTAAATCCGCCGCCATGCAGCACACGGACTGGGATGATTTGAAGCGGGAGCTTGATGCGTGGGCGGCCGCCGACCGCGTCGCCGCTTTATGGTGGCGCGACGACGACGCGATCGAGCCGAGCCTGGCGCTCGCCCGCCTGCTCGATCTCACGAGCGCTCGCGGCATCGATCTTGGCCTCGCGGTGATCCCGGCCGGCGCCATCGAAGACCTCGCCGCGCGGCTTTCCGATCATGCCGGCGTCGTCGTACTTCAACACGGCTACCGGCACCACAATCACGCGCCCATCGGCGAGCCGGCCGTTGAGGTTGGCGGTCCGCGGCCCGTCGACGAAGTCCTGACGGACATGCGCGCCGGGTTCCGGCAGCTGCAATCGCTCTTCGGCGAGCGCTTCGCGCCGGTGCTCGCCGCACCGTGGAACCGCATCGCGCCGCCGGTTCTCCCGCGTCTTAGGGAGGCGGGCTTCCGCGGCGCCTCAGCCATGGGACCGCGCGCCGCCATGTCCAGTTCCGGCGATCTGACGGTCGTGAATGCGCATCTCGATCCGATCAACTGGAAGAAAAGGCGCTTCGCCGGACGGGACAAGGCACTCGCCGGGCTGATCAGCGAGCTTCGCGACCGCCGCACTGGCGTCAGCGATCCGCACGAGCCGCTCGGGCTCCTCACGCATCATCTCGACCATGATGACGCGCTTTGGGTCTTTCTGGAGCGGCTCGTTGAAGTGACGGGCGCGCATCCGGCGGCACAATGGATAGATGTGCACGACGCCTTCGGCCTCAGCGCAGCGCCGCCGCGCGCCGCGAGCGCTTGAGAAGCCCGATGAGTGTCATCGTTCGTCCGGCCAATGAAGCGGATATCGACGGCGCCGTCGATCTGCTCCACGGGCATATGAGCGCCAAGATCAGCCGCGAACGCTGGCGGACGTTGCTCGATTATCCCTGGCGGCCGCCTGATGCCGATCGCGGTTGTGTTGCTGTGGACGGCGATCATGTGGTCGGCTTTCTCGGCCTGGTCTATGTCGACCGGCAGTTTGCCGGACGCACCGAGCGCTTCTGCAACATCTGCGCCTGGTATCTCTTGAAGGACTATCGCGGACGCGGCATCGGCCGGGAGATCCAGAACGTCAGTATCGCCAACAAGGATCAGACCTACACGCTGGTCACGGCAACCGCCGGCACCGACCGCGCGTTTCGCGGCGCCGGCTTTGATGTGCTCGACGATCGGCGTTACCTGCTGCGCCGACGCGCCGGCGCGCCAAGACAAATAGAGTGGCGCGAAGGACCCGACGCGATCGCAGAGTCGCTCAATCCTCAGGACAGGGCGATCCTTGAGCATCACCGCGCGTTCAACCTGCGCCATCTCCTCATCAGCGCCGGCGGGCGCACCTGCTATCTGATCGTCCAGGCGCGCAAGCAGGGAGCGGACGTGAACTATCACCAGGTGCTCTACGCCAGCGATCCGGATGTTGTCGCAGCACATGGCCAGGCGATCGCCGATGCGATCCTGGAGCCGGGCAGGGCGATCTTCGCCATCGACCCACACTTCCTGCCTGAGACCATGCCCTGGGTGAGCGAGCCGATCCGCCAGCCCCGCCTCTGCAGCGCGCCGCGCCTCGCGCCGACCGCCATCGACCATCTCTACAACGAGATCGTCCTGCTTGATCTGAAGCTGCCCTGAAACGGCTTTGTGCTAAGATTCGGTGCCCGCCCGACGCATCTTCGGCGACCCGAATAGAAGCCTTGCATGACCGACACCGCGCTTGAGATCGATTCGCACCTGTTCCGGCACGCGATGGGCCGCTTTGTGACCGGCGTCACCGTGATTACCGTGCGCGATGGCGGCACCGTTCGCGGCATGACCGCCAATGCCTTCATGTCGGGGTCGTTGGAGCCGCCGCTGCTGGTGATCTCGGTGGCGAAGCGAGCGCGCATGCACGCCACTATGCTGGAAGCAGAGCGCTTCGGCGTGAACATTCTGGCAGAGTCGCAGCGCGATATCAGCGAGCACTTCGCCGGACAATCCAACCCGGCGCTGCCGATCGCCTTTGCCGAGCACGCCGGCGTACCGCTGCTTGACGATGCCTGCGCGCGCATGGCCGCCAAGAATGTCGCAGAGCACGATTGCGGCGACCATACGATCTTCATCGGCCGCATCCTGTATCTCGACGCCGATGACCGCCTGCCGCTTATCTATCATGGCGGTCGCTATCGTGGCCTCGACCGGGGCGGTGAAGCCGCCGTGTCGGCGTTGGATACCTGGGAGGCGTGAGCGCCATCCCGCTCACCCCCTCTGTGAGCAGGCCTATCGTTTGTCATCCCGGAAAGCGCGGAACGCGCTTGTCCGGGACCCATAGCCACCATCGGAGCGGTGGCTGCGACGCGCCCTTGTCGTTCATCCCAGCCATTTGCGTTCTGAGCTTATGGGTCCCGGTCTCGGCCTGGCGGCCGAACCGGGATGACAGCAGGGAGGGTCGGTCCTGTCGCTTCCGATTGCTCTGAAGCACGACAGCGTTCTATCGGATGAACGTATCCACATAATCGGCGCCGAGCCCGACCGCTTCAAAATGCGCTCGGCACATGTCGATCTTCGTGAAGACGTCCTCATAGGCCAGCACCTGCCCGTCGGGGTCGACATAGATCATCGCGCCGTTCACTTGGAACATCGTGATCATCTCCTCCACGCCTTCATCGACGACCAGCGTGTGCGTCTCACCCGGTGCCTCGTAGACATAGGCGCCCTCGCTCGCCACCCAATCATGCTCCAGGTAGCGCCAGCTTCCCTTCAGCACGAAGCCGTGCACGGGCTGCGGATGGCGATGGCGCGACAGCACGCCGGAGCGCCGCACGCGCAAGAGGTTCTGCCAATAGCCGCGCGTTGCTGAGAGACAGAGCGGCCGGAACCACACATCCTCCGTCTGCGGCACCCAAAGCCGCTCATCTTGCGGCACCGCGTCGGGAATGACCAGTTCCGGCGGCGACTCCGCCGGCTGCGGATGGCGATAGGGGACGCGCCTCTCGTCTTCGGTTTCCGCTGGCCGGGACTGGCCCGGAAAGGCTGCACGCACATTCATGATCTGGCTCCCCGATTGCCGATGGGCTGGCCGCATTTGGCGCAATTGGAGGGCGTTTGTCATCACCGGCTCGCGACGGATGCCGCTCCCGCGAACCCTAAGTCGCCTGCGATCGGCGGCGCGCCGGCCGTTTACGCCGCCTTAGCCGCACTCCCTTAGAATAACGGCGAAAGGCGGAAAAATTGCGCAAAGAGCTTTCCATCCTCCATGTCATCCGCGCGCCGGTGGGCGGCGTCTTTCGCCATGTCGCGGATTTGTCGCGTGTGCAGGTCAAGGCCGGCCATGCGGTGGGACTCGTCTGCGACGCCGCCGCCAACGATCCGCTGCAGGAGGGGCGGATCGCCGCTTTGGCGGCCGCCTTGCCGCTCGGCGTCACGCGCCTTCCTATGGCGCGTGCAATCAGCCCTGGCGACGGTCCCGCAGCGTTGCGTGTCGCGCGCTGCATCGGCGGGCTGAAGCCCGACATCGTCCACACCCATGGCGCCAAAGGCGGCCTTTACGGGCGCCTTGGCGCAGCGCTTCAGCGGCGGCGCGGTGCACGGGTCGCCGCCTTCTACGCGCCGCATGGCGGCAGCCTGCATTACGAAGCGGGATCATGGCAGGGGCGGATCTACTTCACCGTTGAGCGGGCGCTGGAGCGCATTACCGACGGCCTTGTTCATGTCTGCGCCTTTGAGGCGGAGACCTACCGCGCCAAGGTCGGCGTGCCGCGCTGCCCGGCGCATATCGTCCGCAACGGGTTGCGGCCGGAGGAGTTCGAGCCGATCGGACCGAATGCCGACGCTGCCGACTTTCTTTTCATCGGCGAGCTGCGCGCCATCAAAGGCGTCGATCTCTTCATCGAGGCGCTGAGCCTTCTGGAAGCGGACGGGCGCAAGCCGCGCGCGCTGATCGTGGGGCCGGGGTCACCTGAAGAGCAGCACCGCTTTCGCGAACTAGCCAACAAGAGTGTGCACGCGAACCGTGTGGCCTTTCATCCGCCCATGCCGGCGCGCGAGGCTTTCGCAAAAGCCCATGCCGTCATCATGCCCTCGCGTGCAGAATCGCTGCCCTATATCGTGCTGGAGGCTGCCGCCGCCGGTGTGCCTCTTGTTGCGTCTCATGTCGGCGGCATCCCAGAGGTCTTCGCTGGGGAGACGGATCGGCTTGTACCCTCCGGCGATGCAAACGCTCTCGCCGAAGCCATGCGTGCGGCTCTGGACGAGCCAAAACGGCTCCAAGCGGAGGCCATGCTGCGGCGGGACCGTATTAAGCAAAGTTTTTCTCTTGCTGCGGCTGCGGGACGCATTGAGGCGATCTACCGGGAAGCGCTCGAAGCGCGCTATAGCGTGGTCCGCACGGGCCCGGTGGCCGAGGTTGATCTGCCGCGCTGACACGCCGCGTATCCCACTGCCGACCGGCCGGGCCTGCACGTCGACAGCGCTAAATCCTGTATACCGACCTCATGTCCGATCGTCTGTCCCATCTTGAGCGGCTTGAAGCCGAAAGCATGCACATCATGCGCGAGGTGGCGGCCGAGGCCCGCCATCCCGTGATGCTCTATTCGATCGGCAAGGATTCGTCGGTCATGCTGCGGCTGGCGATCAAGGCCTTTCATCCCGCGCCGCCGCCCTTTCCGCTGATGCACATCAATACGACGTGGAAGTTCCGCGAGATGATCGCCTTCCGCGACAAGACCGCCGCGGAGGCGGGCATGGAGCTTATCTCCTACACCAATCAGGACGGGCTCGACGCCGGCTTCAACCCGTTCGATCACGGCTCCAATTATACGCGGATCATGAAGACCGAGGCGCTGAAGCAGGCGCTCGACAAGCACGGCTTCGACGCTGCCTTCGGCGGTGCGCGTCGCGACGAGGAGAAGTCGCGCGCCAAGGAGCGCATCTTCTCCTTCCGCTCCGCCAGTCATGCCTGGGACCCGAAGAACCAGCGCCCCGAGCTTTGGCGGCTCTACAACATGCGCGTCAATGACGGTGAGTCGATGCGCATCTTCCCGCTGTCGAACTGGACCGAGCTCGACATCTGGGCCTACATCCTCAAGGAGGCCATCCCCATCGTGCCGCTCTACTTCGCGGGCGAGCGGCCTGTGGTGATGCGCGACGGCCAGTGGATCATGGTTGACGACGAGCGCATGCGCCTGGCGCCCGGCGAGACGCCCGAGATGCGCAGCATCCGCTTCCGCACGCTCGGCTGCTATCCGTTGACCGGCGCAATTGAATCCTCCGCCGATACGCTGGAGGCCATCGTCGCGGAGATGATGGCGGCGCGCACATCGGAGCGCGGCGGCCGGCTGATCGACAAGGAGGCCAGCGCCTCAATGGAGCGCAAGAAGCGCGAGGGCTATTTCTAGATGCGCAGCGAAGCCTTCTCGGCCGAAGCCATTTCCGCCGCCGCCAGCGCGGACACGCTGCGCCTTTTGACCTGCGGCAGCGTCGACGACGGCAAGTCGACGCTGATCGGCCGGCTGCTCTATGATTCGCAGCTCCTCATGGAAGATCAGGTCGCCGAGCTGGAGAGCGACTCCAAGAAGCACGGCACCGCCGGCGACGACATCGACTTTGCGCTGCTCGTCGACGGGCTGGAGGCGGAGCGTGAGCAGGGCATCACCATCGACGTCGCCTACCGCTTCTTTGCCACGCCGCGCCGCCGCTTCATCGTCGCCGATACGCCCGGCCACATCCAATATACACGCAACATGGCGACAGGCGCCTCGACCGCCGACCTCGCCATCCTGCTGGTTGACGCCACTAAGGGCGTCCTCACTCAGACGCGGCGCCACGCTCTTATCGTCTCGTTACTCGGCGTTCGCGAAATCGTGCTGGCGGTCAACAAGATGGACCTGGTCGATTTCGATCCACAGGTGTTCGACCAGATCGTTGCCGATTTCGAGGCGTTCGCGGCCCAGATTGCGATCGACAAGATCACCGCCATCCCGATCTCCGCACGTCATGGCGACAACATCTCAAAGGGCAGCGATCGCACACCGAACTATGCCGGCCCCACCCTCCTGGAGCATTTGGAGCGCGTAGCGCCACAGAACAGGGCGGCCGACACGCCGCTGCGCATGCCGGTGCAATGGGTGTGCCGGCCCAATCAGAGTTTTCGCGGCTTTGCTGGCCCGGTCGTTTCCGGCCGCGTCGCCGTCGGCGACGAGATCGTGGCCGCCGCCTCCGGACGCACCAGCCACATCGCGCGCATTCTGGTAGGCGAAACCGAGCGCAAGAGTGCCGCCAACGGCGAGTCGGTCATGGTGACGCTCACCGATGAGATCGACCTCAGCCGCGGCGACGTCATCGCCGCAAAGGAATCGCGCCCACAGCTCTCCGACCAGTTCGCTGCTGATATCGTGTGGATGGACGCGGAGCATTTGCTTCCGGGTCGCCCTTATCTGCTCAAGAGCATGGCGCGGACCGTTCCGGTACAGGTGACGGAGCTCAAATACCGCACGGACGTCGACACGATGGAGCACAACGCCGCCAAGGTTTTGGAGCTCAACGAGATCGGCGTGGTGAATCTCGCCACCGCTGAGCCGATCGCGTTCGACCCCTACGAGGAAAACCGCGACACCGGCGGCTTCATCCTCATTGACCGCTTCACCAACCACACGGTCGCGGCCGGCGCGATTCGCTTTGCGTTGCGCCGCGCGTCCAACATTCATTGGCAGGCGCTCGACGTGGACCGCGCCGCGCGTGCCCGGCTGAAGCATCAGCTCCCCACCGTGCTGTGGTTCACCGGCCTGTCCGGCTCCGGCAAGTCGACCGTCGCCAATCTGGTTGAGAAGCGGCTCTATTCGCGTGGCCGCCATACGATTGTCCTTGATGGCGACAATGTGCGTCACGGCCTCAATCGCGATCTCGGCTTCACCGATGTCGACCGGGTTGAGAACATCCGCCGCGTCGCGGAGACCGCCAAGCTGATGACCGATGCCGGGCTGATCGTGCTTGTGTCGTTTATTTCGCCGTTCCGCTCCGAGCGTCAATTGGCCCGCGAGCTGATGCCGGAAGGCGAGTTTCTGGAAGTGTTTGTCGACGCACCGATTGACGTGTGTCGCACGCGCGACCCCAAGGGGCTATATGCGCGCGCCGATGCCGGGGAAATCAAGAACTTCACCGGCGTGGACTCCCCCTATGAGCCGCCGGAAGCGCCGGACCTTCGTCTGGATAGTGCGGCGGAGGAACCGGACGCGTTGGCGGAGCGGGTGATTGCCCATCTGGAATCGCTGGGTCGGCTGGCGGCTGAGTAACAGCTTGACAAGCGCAGCCAGGAGGGCCTCCAGCTGAGGCATCGAAAGCGGCATGCGCGCTTGATCGCACGTTCCCCGCCGCGGACGGCAGATCGGTATTGCTCATGGTGAACCCCGAGCCCGACCAGTCGAGCGAAACGGCCGCCGCGCAGAGGCCGTCGGAGCGCCTTTATGGCGCTCGCAACCTGCTGATCGTCGCTGCCGGCCTGTTCCTGATCGGCGTTTTCGCTTTCGACCTGCCGCTCATCTATGCGATCGCCGCCATGCTGGTGCTGGTTGTGCTTGCGGCGCTGCCGCAGCGCTCACGCGCCTTCCAGAAGCGCAAAGAGGCGGACCGCGCTGCCGTCCCCGTCTGGCCGGATACCTCCATGAAGGCGGTCGCCGAGGCCGTCCAGCAGCCCTGCTTCATTCTCGATGTCGGCGGCATTGTGCGCTACGCCAACCAGCTCGCAATGGACGAGTTCCCGGCGACGCGCCCCGGCGACCCCCTGACCCACACGTTCCGCCGGCCGGAGATCGGCGACGCCTTGGAAGACGCCGCGGCCGGCCAGTCAACGTCGGTTGAGTTTCGTGAGCCGGGCGCCAATGCCAGCTATCTTGCGCATCTGAGCCCCGTGCGCTCGCCCGGAGGCGGCGTGGGCTTCGTCCTGGTCAGCTTCGACGATGTCTCCGATCGCCTGGCCATTGCCCGCATGCGCGCCGACTTCGTGGCCAATGCCAGCCACGAGCTGCGCACGCCGCTCGCCTCGCTCACCGGCTTCATCGAGACGCTGCTTGGCCCGGCCAAGGACGATCCCAAGGCGACGGACAAGTTTCTGAATGTCATGCTGGAACAGGCCTGGCGCATGCGCAGGCTCATCGACGATCTCCTGTCGCTCAGTCGCGCCGAGATGCGCGCGCACAATCGGCCGACCGGCACCGTCGATCTTGCTGCCGTGCTGAAGAATGTCGTCGACGCGGCGCGGCCGCTGGCCAAGGAGCATGGCGTGGTGCTGACAGCCGATGCGCTGCCGGAGGAGAACGTTGAGGTCACCGGCGACCATGACGAACTGGTGCAGGTGGTCCAGAATCTCGTGGAGAACGCCGTGCGCTACGGCGCGTCAGGCGAGAAAGTGGAGCTCGGCCTGGAGTTGCGGCCCAACGGCCGCGCGTCGGCGGCATTGTATGTGCAGGATTATGGGCCCGGGATTCCAACCGAGCACATCCCGCGATTGACCGAGCGTTTCTACCGCGTGGATGTCGGCGCGAGCCGCGAAATGAAGGGCACAGGCCTCGGATTGGCCATCGTCAAGCACATCCTCACGCGCCACGGCGGAGAGCTTGAAGTGGAGAGCGAGACGGGCCAGGGCGCCCGCTTCACAGTGACCTTGCCGCTTCCGGCAGAGAAGTAAACTTAGAGCAAAAAAGTAATTTAAAACAGCGAATTACGCTGTCATCTATATGTCATCAGCGTGTCATATAAACATCAGCCGTGATCTTTAGTGAGACAAGCGGCGGGCGAACTATCCCGCACTCTGATACCCCAGAACAGGGAGACTTCTCCGTGATCAGCAAATTTCTTTTGGGCGCCGCGGCGATCGCCGTGGTCGTCGGCGGCACGACGGGCGTAGCCGTCGCACGCGATCAGATTCGGATCGTCGGTTCTTCAACTGTGTTCCCCTTCACTCAGGCCGTGGCTGAAGAGTTCGCCAACGCCACGGGCATGAACGCCCCGGTGGTTGAGTCGACCGGCACCGGCGGCGGCATGAAGATTTTCTGCGGCGGCGTCGGCGAAGAGCACGCCGACATCACCGGCGCCTCGCGCGCGATGAAAGAGTCGGAGTACAAGTCGTGCAAGGAAAACGGCGTGGACAGCGTCACCGAGGTGCAGATCGGCTTTGACGGTATCGCCTTCGCCAACGCCAAGGGCGGCCCCTCGCTGAGCGTCACCAAGGAGCAGCTCTTCCAGGCGCTGGCCTCCGAGGTCGAGGTCGACGGCGAGATCGTCGCCAACCCCTACACGAAATGGTCTGAGATCGATTCGTCCCTGCCGGATGCCGAGATCACCGTGTTCGGTCCGCCCCCGACGTCGGGCACCCGCGATGCGTGGGTTGAGCTCGTCATGGAGGAAGGTTGCGAGGCGTTCGCCGCCATTGAGGCGCTTGAGGACGACCGCAAGGACGAGGTCTGCCAGCGTATGCGTCAGGACGGCCCGTTCATCGAAGCCGGTGAGAACGACAATTTGATCGTTCAGCGTCTGGGTGCTGACGAGAACGCCTATGGCATTTTCGGCTTCTCGTTCCTTTACGAGAACCTCGACACGCTGAAGGGTGTCGGCGTTGAAGGCATCGAGCCGACCATCGACACCATCGCCGATGGTTCCTATCCGGTGTCGCGTCCGCTGTTCTTCTACATCAAGAACGCCCACCGCGGCGTCATTCAGGGCCTCGACGAGTTCGTGACGGAATATGTCTCCGAGGCCTCCATGGGCGACGGCGGCTACCTGACGGAGCGTGGCCTGATCCCGCTCTCCATGGAGCTGCGCGACAAGGTGCGTGATGAAGTCGGCAACAAGATCCACATGAGCCGCTACGGCAGCTAACGGATTGATCGGTAGCCGCGTCGCCCTCGGGCGGCGCGGCTTTCTTTTCAGTGCACCCTTCTTTCGGCCTGCCATGCAGGTCCAGGATACCGAGCCGTGTTCGGATACACTGTTCTCCTGATCATCGCCCTGTCGCTCGTCGCCTTCTATGTTGGCCGCGCCCAGGGTGCCGCGTTTGTCGGCGGCGATGTGAAGTCGCATTCGTTGCCGTCCTATCACGGCGCGTTCGTGGCGGTGTGGGTCGGCATTCCGGCCATCGTCTTGGTGCTGATCTGGGTTGCCTTGCAAGGCACGGTCATTGACCAAGCGCTGCTTGGCTCGCTGCCGGCGTCCATGACGGAAGGCGCGTCGGTATCGCAGCTCAGATTGTTTTTGTCGGAGATCAAGAACGTCGCCGCCGGCCGTATCTTCTCCGAGCCGACACCGGAAATCCAAGCCGCGGCTGAGACCTATATCCGCTGGCAGGGCATTGCCCGCTGGGCGATGCTGGTGGCGGCCACCGCCTTGATGGTCATTGCGCTGGTCATTGCGCGCGGGCGCCTCACCACACGCTTTCGTGCCCGCAACAATGTCGAGCGGGTGATGTCGGGGCTGATGGTCTTCTGCTCCACGGTCGCCATCCTCACCACGATCGGCATCATCGCCTCGCTGCTGTTTGAGGCTTACCGGTTCTTTGAGCAGGTGCCGGTCACCGAGTTCCTGTTCGGCCTCAACTGGGAACCGCAGATTCGGCTGCGCGAGGACCAGATCGCCGGCGCCGGCGCATTCGGCGCGGTGCCCGTCTTCGTCGGCACGATTTTGATCGCTACGATCGCCATGCTTGTGGCGACCCCGATTGGGCTGTTCACCGCGATCTTTCTGGTGGAATACGCCAACGACCGCGTCCGCAACATCATCAAGCCGATCATGGAGATCCTCGCGGGGATTCCCACCGTCGTCTACGGCTTCTTCGCCGTTTTGACCGTCGCTCCGGCGATCCGCGAGTTCGGCTCGCTCCTGGGGATCGCTGTGTCGCCCAACAGCGCGCTCGCCGCCGGCGGCGTGATGGGCATCATGATCATTCCTTTCATCTCGTCGCTGTCGGACGACGCGCTGAAAGCGGTGCCGCGCGCCATGCGCGACGGCTCGCTGGCGCTCGGCGCCACACGCAGCGAGACCATGACCAAAGTGCTCCTGCCGGCCGCGCTTCCCGGCATCATGGGCGGCATTCTCCTGGCTCTGAGCCGTGCTATTGGCGAGACGATGATCGTGGTCATGGCGGCCGGCCTGATCGCGACAATGACGATCAATCCGATCGATTCCGTCACGACGGTGACCGTACAGATCGTGACGCTGCTGATCGGCGATACGGAGTTCGACAGCCCCAAGACGCTTGCCGCGTTCGCGCTCGGATTGGTGCTTTTCATCGTTACGCTGTCGCTGAACGTGCTGGCGCTGCACATCGTGCGCAAATACCGCGAGCAATATGAGTGACGCCGCAGAGGATGGATCGTAAGCCATGACCGACTCCACCATGACGGTATCCGTCGACTGGACCAGCGAGGAGGGCGCCGCGCGTCGCCGCCGCCGCCATGCCGCTGACCGTCGTTTGCGGGCCTATGGGATCGGCGCCATTTCGCTTGCCATCGGATTGCTGGCGATCCTCATCGTCACGTTGGCGGCGACCGGCTACAAAGCCTTCGTGCAGACGATGGTGCGGGTGGATTTCACCATTTCCGCCGATCTGGTGAAAGCCGACAACATCCCGGCCGGGAACTTCCGCGCCGTCGTGGCAAACGCCATGGGCACGCTCTTCCCCGAGGTGGAAGGTCGTGCCGAGGAGCGCGAGCTCAAGCGAATCCTGACCAACAATACCCAGTTCATGGTGCGCGACGCGGTGATCGCCGATCCGAGCGTCATCGGCGGCACCATAACGTTGCGGGTGCCGGCCTCCGATCCGTTCGACCAGCTCAACAAGGGCGAAATCTCGCGCGACCTTCCCGAAGATCAGCGGCGCGTGAACGATCAGCAGATAACCTGGTTCGACAAGCTCGACGCGGAGGGACGCATCACCACGCCGTTCAACTGGGGCCTGTTCCTCAACGCCGACAGTCGTTTCCCCGAGCTTGCCGGCCTTGCCGGCGCCATAGTGGGCTCGTTCTACGCGCTTCTGGTCTGCTTCCTGATCTCCTTCCCCGTGGGCATTGCTGCGGCCGTCTATCTGGAGGAATTCGCACCGAAGAACCGGCTGACCGACCTGATTGAGGTCAACATCAACAATCTGGCGGCCGTGCCGTCGGTGGTCTTCGGCCTGCTCGGCTTGGCGGTGTTCCTGAACTTTTTCGGCTTGCCACGCTCCGCGCCGCTGGTCGGCGGCATGGTGCTGGCGCTGATGACGCTGCCCACCATCATCATTGTCACGCGCGCGGCGCTGAAATCGGTTCCGCCCTCCATCCGCGAAGCGGCGCTGGGGATGGGCGCCTCCAAGCACCAGACGATCATGCATCACGTGCTGCCGCTGGCGCTGCCGGGTATTCTCACCGGCACGATCATCGGTCTTGCGCAGGCGCTGGGCGAAACAGCACCGCTTCTCCTGATCGGGATGAATGCCTTCATCACCTCGCCGCCGGGCGGCTTGATGGAAGCGTCCACCGCGCTCCCCACGCAGGTCTTCATCTGGGCCGACAGTCCCGAACGCGGCTTTGTGGCCCGCACATCGGCAGGCATCCTCGTCCTGCTCGGCTTCCTCATCCTGATGAACGCGATCGCGATCTTCCTTCGGCAGCGTCTGGAGCGGACGTGGTGACCACTAACGCGAGGTATTCGGTCCAATGAACGACACCGCCATGTCCGCCCTGGCCACTGAGGCGACCAACCCGCAAACGGTGCGCACGCCGGACGAGCACCCGACCAACTTCAAGATCGGCGCCAACGACGTGGCGGTCTTCTACGGCGACAAGCAGGCGCTCTTCGATGTCTCCATAGATATTCCCGAGCGCGCGGTGACCGCCTTTATCGGACCGTCCGGCTGCGGCAAGTCGACGTTCCTGCGCTGCTTTAACCGCATGAACGACACCATCGACATCGCCCGCGTGACCGGCCGCATCGAGATCGACGGACGTGATATCAACGAATCCGACATCGACGTGGTCGAGCTCAGGGCGCGCGTCGGCATGGTCTTTCAGAAGCCGAACCCGTTCCCCAAGTCGATCTTTGAGAACGTCGCCTATGGTCCGCGCATCCACGGCATTGCGTCAAACAAGTCTGAACTGGACGACATCGTCATCTCAAGCCTGGAGCGCGCCGGCCTTGCCGCAGAGGTGAAGGACCGGCTCGCTGAACCGGGCACCGGGCTCTCCGGCGGCCAGCAGCAGCGCCTGTGCATCGCCCGCGCCATCGCAGTCAACCCGGAAGTGATCCTCATGGACGAGCCGTGCTCGGCGCTGGATCCGATCGCTACCGCCAAGATCGAAGAGCTGATCGACGAGCTACGCGAGAACTATACGATCGTTATCGTCACACATTCCATGCAGCAGGCCGCGCGTGTGTCGCAGCGCACCGCAATGTTCCACCTTGGCTATCTGGTGGAAGAAGGTCCGACCGACCAGATGTTCACCAATCCGCGTGAGAAGCGGACGCAGGACTACATCACCGGCCGGTTCGGCTAAAGCATGATCCCGAAAAGTGGATACCACTTCTCGGATAAGATCATGCTCAAACAAGAGATGGAGCGTTAGAGCGATTCAACAAAACGCGAAAACGCTCTGAAGGAAGGGCCAAATGGCACAGCAAGAACATATCGTCACCTCGTTCGAGGATGATCTGCAGGGCCTTGCCAGTCAGATCGCCGAGATGGGCGGCCGTGCCGAGGAGATCGTCGATCGCTCCATCACCGCACTCCTGCGCGGCGACATCGTCGTGGCGCATGAGGTGATCGAGGCCGACAAGAAGGTCGACGCGCTGCATCGGCAGATTGAGGATGACGCGGTCATCTTGATTGCTCGCCGCCAGCCGATGGCGCAGGATCTGCGCGAAGCCGTCGCCGCCATCCGCATCGCCAACGATCTTGAGCGGATCGGCGACCTCGGCAAGAACATCGCCAAGCGCGCCGTCGCGATCCAGCGCGATAGCTTTTCGCAGAAGCTCCGCGTCGGGGTTGAGCACTTGGCCGAGCTTGGGCTCCGGCAGGTCAAGAACGTGCTCGACGCCTATGCCGCGCGCGATCTTGATAAGGCCCGCCAAGTGTCCCTGCGCGACGAGGAGATCGACGCGGTCTACACGTCGCTCTTCCGCGAACTCCTCACCTATATGATGGAGGATCCGCGCAACATCTCCATGTGCACGCATCTCCTGTTCTGCGCCAAGAACATTGAACGCATCGGCGACCACGCCACCAACATCGCCGAGACGGTCTTCTACCTCATCACCGGCGAGCAATGGGACGAGCCGCGTCAGTCCAGCACGCAGGTCGAAGGTATCGAGGATTAGAGGATGATCCCGAAAAGTGGCTTCCGGTTTTCGGATAAGATCATGCTCCGGCAAAGACTCATGATCCCGAAAATTGGGCATCGGTTTTGGGACAAGATCATGCTCCAGCAAAGAGAGGGAGCCTCCATTCTGATGCAATCAGAATGGACAAGGCTCTAAGACGGCGATGGGACAGCCGCACATTCTGATTGTCGAAGACGAAGAGCCGCTCACGGTCATGCTCCGCTACAATTTCGAGGCGGAGGGGTACGATGTGGAATCAGTCGCGCGCGGCGACGAAGCGGAGCTTCGGCTGCGTGAGCGCCTCCCGGATCTGCTTGTGCTTGACTGGATGCTCCCGGGGCTCTCCGGCATCGAGCTTTGCCGGCGGCTGAGGACGCGCGCGGAGACGGCGACGCTGCCGATCCTCATGCTGACAGCGCGCGGCGAGGAGGACGAGCGCATTCGCGGGCTCGCCACCGGCGCCGACGACTACGTCGTGAAGCCGTTCTCCGTGCCGGAATTGATGGCGCGCGTGAAGGCGCTCCTCCGCCGCGCCAAGCCGGAGGCGGTGTCGCCCGTGCTCCGCGCCGGCGATCTGGAGTTGGACCGCGAGACCTTCCGCGTGCGCCGCGGCGGCCGCGAGGTGCATCTCGGGCCAACCGAGTTTCGCCTCTTGGAGTTCCTCATGAAGACGCCGGGCCGCGTCTTCTCACGCGAGCAGCTTCTCAACGGCGTATGGGGCCACGACGTCTACGTCGATGAGCGTACTGTGGATGTGCATATCGGGCGCCTGCGCCGGGCGCTTAATCGCGGGCGCAGCCGTGACCCGATCCGCACGGTGCGCGGCGCCGGCTATGCCTTCAACGAGCAGTTCGAAAGCGCCTGACCCCACAAACCGAGGCGCAGAAAGAAAGGACGGGGCCGAAGCCCCGCCATTTTGGTACGCCCTTTCTTCGGGAGGAAGCAGGCAATAAGCCTTGCCGCGCGCGGCTATCGGCGGCGGCGTGGCTCAGGAGCCTGATACGCGACTCCTGAGTGATACTCGCAGTAGGGGAGATTATCCAGCGAATTGTGCCCGCAGAAGTGGAAATCATCATGGCCCGGGTCGCCGATTGGCCATTTGCAGGTCTGTTCGGTCAGTTGGAGGAGCGACAGTTTCTTGGGGATAGGGACGACGACATTGCGGCGCGGCTGAACTTCCGTCTCCGGCAGCACGTCGACAGTCTGCTTCAGCGCGAGATTGCCTACCGTGACAGTGCGCGTGCGCCGGACGGTGGTGGAATGGGTGCGGCGCTGGCGTTTGATCGACGATGTCGGCTGCCCGCGGCCTGATAGGCCAAGCCGATGCACCTTTCCAATCACCGCATTTCGTGTGACGCCGCCAAGCTCGGCGGCGATCTGGCTTGCCGACAGTCCGTCCTGCCAGAGCTTCTTCAAGAGTTCGACGCGTTCGTCGGTCCAGGACATATCATCTCCTTGAGCGCTTTCCCCGCGTCCTTCACGCAGAATCCCGGAGCGTTCGCGTGAGCGGCCTGCACACGCGTCAAACGCAAGAACTGGGGGAAAAACTGGCCCGCCGCACCATATGTCGTGCGTTTCGAGCGGAACGTATCGCTCTCAAGAATCGCCGACAAGAGTCCTTGAGCGATTATCCAACGGCTTTATTGCCGCTTACGTCAAAGTGAGTCGCGAATGCCACACGCCGGCCGGCCTGCGCCTCGGTTCTGCGTTGGCCGTTTGTCAGGGAAGGAGGGCTACGCGCCGATCCTTCGACGTCTCCGTCCGACGGAACCCACCGCCCTGGCGGCTGCTTTTGACGCTGTTTGAGGCGCCTAGAACGTTTGCGCGGCCTGCGGCCGGCGTGATATGCGTTGCCGGTCTTGGCCGCCGCCACCGGCGGCCTTTTGATTTCTGAGATCGGCTGAAATCATGGCGAGCGAAACCTCAAGCGATTCCCCTCTGTTCTCCACCTATGCCCGGGTGAACCTCGCCTTTGAGCGCGGCGAGGGGCCCTGGCTCATCGCGACGGACGGACGCCGCTATCTCGACTTCATGGGCGGGATTGCCGTCAACGTGCTGGGCCACGCCCACCCGCACATCGTGGCCGCCTTGAAGACACAGGCGGAGAAGCTCTGGCATGTCTCCAACATTTACGAGATTCCGGGCCAAAGAGCGCTGGGCGAGTGCCTTGCCGCGGCAACCTTTGCCGATTGCGTATTCTTTGGAAATTCCGGCGCTGAGGCGGTGGAATGCGCCATCAAGACGGCGCGGCGCTATCACTATTCCAAGGGCGCGCCGGAGCGCGTCCGCATCATCACCTTTGAGGGCGCCTTCCACGGCCGCACGCTGGCGACGATCGCCGCCGGTGGGCAGCCGAAATATCTGGAAGGCTTCGGGCCCCCCGCCGGCGGTTTCGACCAGGTGAAGCTTGGCGACGAGAAGGCGCTGAAAGCGGCGATCGGGCCGGAGACGGCCGCCATCATGATTGAGCCGCTGCAGGGCGAGGGCGGCATCGTGCCGGTGCCGACAGCTGAACTGCGCGAGCTGCGCGCGCTCTGCGACCAGCACGGCCTGCTCCTGGTGCTTGACGAGATCCAGTCCGGCATGGGGCGCACCGGACGTTTCCTGGCACACGAATGGGCCGGCATCGAACCGGACATCGCCGCCGTTGCCAAAGGGCTCGGCGCCGGCTTTCCCGTCGGCGTCTGCCTGGCGACGCGCGAAGCTGCTTCCGGCATGATTGCCGGCACGCATGGCAGCACGTTCGGCGGTAATCCGCTCGCCATGGCCGTAGCCGGCGCCGTACTCGACGTCATCCTGGGCGACGGCTTTCTCGACCACGTCCAACGGACGGGCCTGCTGCTGAAGCAAAAACTTGCCGCAATCGTCGATGCGCATCCCGATCTGGTGGAGGTCGTGCGCGGCGAAGGGTTGATGCTCGGCATCAAATGCCGCGCGCCCAACGGCGATATCGCCAACGCGGCGCGCGAGGAGGGGCTTCTGCTCGTCGCCGCCGGCGACAATGTCGTCCGCCTCTTGCCGCCGCTCACCATCGGCGAGGCGGAAATCGACGAGGCCGTTGAGCGGCTCGACAAGGCGCTCACCGCCGTCTCCCAGTCAAAAGCTGCGGCCTCATAGGACGACGCCATGTCCGATCCCAAGCACTTCCTCGATCTGTCCGAGCTTCCTTCAGAAACGCTGCGCGGCATCTTGGACAGAAGCCGCAGCATGAAGGCGGAGCCTGCCGCCGGTGGCGGGCCGCTCGCCGGCCGCGTGCTGGCCATGGTGTTCGACCAGCCCTCCACGCGCACGCGCGTCTCGTTTGATGTCGCCATGCGGCAGCTCGGCGGCGACACGATCATGCTGAACGGCGGCGAGATGCAGCTCGGGCGCGGCGAGACCGTGGCCGATACGGCCCGCGTCCTCTCCCGCTACGTCGATGCGATCGTCATTCGCATCCTCGATCACGACATGCTGAGCGAGCTTGCCGAGCACGCCACCGTGCCCGTCATCAACGGGCTCACCTACCGTTCGCATCCGTGCCAGGCGATGGCCGATATCCTCACCTTCGAGGAGCATTGCGGGCCCGTGGCCGGCAAGAAGCTCGCCTGGTCGGGCGACG